>NZ_JAGXJN010000031.1 GCF_019091455.1 Chitinophaga sp. GbtcB8 | reverse complement strand
ACTACTGCCAGGGTAAGATGACCGCAGATAATTATGGACGTGATCATCATCCGCGCTGTTTCTCCATCTGGATGGCCGGCGGTGGTGTAAAACCCGGCATTGTATACGGGGAAACAGACGAGTTCGGGTATAACATTGTGAAAGACCCGGTGCATGTGCATGATTTTCATGCCACCATCTTACACCTGATGGGACTGGATCACGAAAAATTAACTTTTAAACACCAGGGGCGCCGTTATCGTCTTACAGATGTAGCCGGTAAGGTCATCCCCGGATTGATGGCCTGATTAAGATCGTTGTTGATAACAATTCATGTAAACTGAGGAGCGTATAATGACAGTGAAGCAGCCGTCCAGATGGCAAAGCGCAGGCAGCAGCCTGTTATTTGCAGGCAATATTTTTATCCTTTTCCTACTGATCTTCGGCAACCGTGTGGTATTACCGCCGTGGTTGCAGGTACTGGGCAGAATGCATCCCTTATTGCTGCATTTCCCTATTGTGCTGATCCTGGTAGCAGGCGTTTTAACGTTTATCCGCCTGCGTGAGCCAGCTGCTGAAGCATGGAAACAGCACCTGGCCAACGTTTTATTACTTGCAGGTGCGCTCAGTGCAGTCATTACCGTTATTATGGGCTTGTTCTTATCCGGTGAGGAAGGATATAATGGCAGCGGCACTTTACAATGGCACAAATGGAGCGGCGTAAGTGTGTGCTGGCTCACTTCTTTATTATACTGGCTGGGCCGGCCGGGTATAAGCCGGCCTGCAATACAGAAAGGCGGGGTGCTTATTACTGCGCTGTTGCTGGTGGTGACCGGGCATTTCGGGGCAGACATCACGCACGGCGAAAACTTTGTATTGGGACCCGTAACCCCTGCCGGAAAAGGACCGCAGGTGCCTTTTGACCAGGCGCTGATATATGAGCACCTGGTAAAGCCGGTGCTGCAGGAAAAATGCATGAACTGCCATAATGCAGCTAAGGCAAAAGGCGAGCTGGCAATGGAGCTGCCGGCGCAGCTGTTGAAAGGAGGAAAGAGCGGGAAGCTGTTTGTGGCCGGTAAACCTGGAATAAGCCTGTTAATAGAGCGGCTGCATTTACCGGTGGATGCGAAAAAACATATGCCGCCTGCCGGCAAACCACAGCTCACACCGGAAGAAGCGGACCTGCTTTATTACTGGATCAAAGGCGGCGCTGATTTCAAAACAAAAGTAGCTGCATTGCCGGTACATGACAGCCTGCGCTTATTGGCTGCTGTTATGTTACAACCTGCTCCATCAGCGGCCCCTGTTTATCAATTTGCAGCGGCAGATGAAAAGCTGGTGCAAAAGCTGAACAATAATTACCGCGTTATTTATCCGGTAGCGCTGAATGCAGCGCCACTGGTGGTGAACTGTTATAATAAGGACCGGTTTAATAGTAAATCGATCGAAGAGCTGCTGCCGCTGAAAAAACAGATCATAGAAATGCACCTGCAGAAAATGCCGGTGCAGGATGCAGATCTGAACATCATAGCACAGTTTCCCGAGCTGCGGGTACTGAACCTGAGCTTTACTAACATAAAGGGCCAAACGCTGCCCGCCCTGGTAAAGCTGCCACACCTGGAAAGCCTTTCACTGTCGGGCACCCCGGTTACCTTGCAGCAGCTGCAGGTGCTGAAAACAATGCCTGCATTGAAAGAGCTGTACCTGTGGAATACCGCGCTCACTGCTGCCGAGCTGGATCAGCTGCCGGCAGCATTTAAAACAGTGGCTATTATCAGGGGATTTACAGATGATGGTAAACAACCGCTAAAACTGAATCAGCCGCTGTTGGTGAATACAATGCCGGTTTTCCGCAATACTACCCAGCTATTGCTGAAGCATCCCATTAAAGGGGTGGAGATCCGCTATACAACCGATGGGTCGGTACCAGACAGTGTGAGCTCGCCCCTGTTTAAAGATAGCCTGCTGCTGCAAGCCAACACTACTATCCGTGCCATTGCCTGCAAAAAGGGCTGGTATGCGAGCGACCCGGTGCAATTCAATTTTTACAGATCTTCGTATACCCCTGACAGTGTGGTATTGCTCACGCAACCCGATGGAACTTATGCCGGCGCAGGCGCCAAAACGCTATGCGACGGGCAGAAAGGGGGAGCAGACCAGGGCAATCAGAAATGGCTGGGTTATGTAAAAGAGCCTATGGTAGCCATGCTGCTATTTAAACAGCCCATACCCCTGCAGTCAGTTTCAGTAGGTATCTTACGGAATATTAACGGGTACATTTTCCCTCCCGCAAAACTGGAAATATGGGGTGGTACAGATGTTAAGCACCTGAAGCTGCTGAAAAGGATTTTTCCCGCAGCAGGGAAGAAGAACGATCCTGCTGCCGCCATGGAAATAGCAGGTACCTTTCCGGTTACCAATGTTTCCTGTGTGAAGCTGGTAATGGATCCTTTGGTAAAAATACCCGGTTGGCACCCTGGCAAGGGAAGCAGGGGATGGGTGTTTGCAGATGAAGTGTTATTTAATTAGCTATTATGATAGATTTATATCATGCTGAGAAACAGATTCAGTATGTCGCGAGTTTTCAGGATCTTGTTGCTACACCATTTAATGGAGAAATTAATGCGATCTGCTGGACTCGTGAGCTAACAGGTGATTTTTCTGAGATTATTAAAAAGGTAGAGCTAAGCGGAAATATAACGGAAATTGAACCGGAGGAGCTTCGTGAGCTTCAGTTGAGTGAACAAGGGCAGCTTGCCCGTGAAATTCTTTTAAATGACCTGAAGGTATTGAAAGCTCATGGCGCATCGCCCATCCTTAATGTGATCAGCTATTATGACCGGGATAATACCTACCCGTTTTTTCCAACCGATGTTTATTCCTTTCATGTAGATCGCTCTCCCATACCAACCGATACCTTTTTATGCACCTACTATGGTGCGTCCAGTGAAATATTGCCAAATTCACAAGGCCAAAAGAAAGTGCTTATTCCGGAAATACGTGATGAGCTCAAAAAAATATATCATGGAGCAGAGGAAGGTTTTGAATCATTCTTAAGTGAACATTTTTTTGATCTGCACTATGAAGCTAAACCTGATGCGCGTCCAATAAGCTTAGGCCTCGGTCACCTATGCAGGTTGGCGGTTGATCATCCTGAAAGTCAGGTTCCTCCTTGACTTCACCGTGCACCAAAGGAAAGATCCGGACAGAATAGGTTATTAATGATCTGCTGAGTACAATAAGTCATCACAACCACATTTTCCGGATCATGCTCTCTAATTGATGTTTAAATCGGGCAGATTGCGGACTGTATTGTAATATTCGTCGATCATAACCGTTTAAGAAAAAATTCAGTTCGTATCTTTTACGGTTATGATAAAACAGCTCATATTCCTCATCTTATTCAGTATGGCAGCTATCCGGTCTGCCGGGCAGATCAATCTTGCCCAACCATTTGAAGATTGCCAGATTAAAGGCAGCATCACATTGTTTGACTACAAGGAAAAAAAGCGGATATCAAGTGATATCAATGACAGTCATATCCCTACGCTGCCGGCATCGACCTTCAAAATAATAAATACACTGATTACGCTTGAATCGGGTGTTATCGCGAATGAAAATCAGATCATTCAATGGCCCGGATGGACAGATACCGTCAAATATGGTTATCGTCCGGATATTTATCATGACATAAGCATGAAAGAAGCGTTCAAGGCTTCAGCCGGCTGGGCGTATGTGGAACTGGCAAAGAAGATAGGTAAACCCAAATATAAAGATTATCTGACTGCCAGTAAATACGGCAATGTGGACCTTTCTGTAAATGATGACGATTTTTGGAATTTCGGGAATCTCGCGATCTCGCCTGTGAACCAGATTGAAGTATTAATTGGTGTATATGAAGAATCGTTGCCCTTCAGGAAAGAGTCCTTTAAGATACTCAAGGATATGATGATCGAGCAAAAAACGGCGGATTATACATTAAGGGCAAAAACAGGATGGACAAGGGACCATAGTAAGGACACCGGGTGGTGGGTCGGTTATGTGGAACGCGGGGAGCATGTTTATTTCTTCGCGACAAGGTTGATAAAAGATAGAAGCGTGCCGAACCCGGATTTTGGAAAATGCAGGAAGGAAATTACGATGGAAGTTTTCAGGCAATTGGGAATAATGTGAGTAAGATAACAGTGAGCCGGCTGATAGGGGATGAGCACCTGAGAATGAATATGAATACAGCAGTAAAGATAATTTGAATAAAAATGAGTTCCGGACGATCCGGCCAGGCAATGCATCGCTAAAAAAGTATCCCCTTTATCTTTTTTTTAAAATTTTGTTTTTTTTCTCAAAAAGGCAATTATATTTGTGAAAATGAATACGCATTCATTTTTTCATTCCCGTTAAAAAGCAACCCTTGGAAAAAAAGAATTACACTTCACAGGATGTAGCGGAAGTAGCAGGCGTTTCACAGTCTACTGTTTCCAGGGTTTTTGCAGGCAACACAAATGTGTCGGAGAAAAAGCGGAAAAAGATACTTGCGGCGGCAGAAAAGCTGGGCTATAAGCCCAATGCGCATGCCAGGAGCCTTATCACGCGCAAAACCATGATGATCGGCATCGTGATGCGCAACATCCGGAATCCCTTTTACTCCGCAGTGCTGGAGATCTTTCATAACCGTTTTTCAGCCCTGGGGTACCATCTTATCTTTATCAATTCAGAAAACGAAGAAATACAGGAAAGTGAGGTCACGCAGCTGCTGGAATATAATATAGAAGGGGTTATCATCACGGATGCCTTATTATCCTCCTCTGCTTCCGAAAAATTCAAACGCCACGGCATTGTGGTCGTACTGTTCAACCGGTATACCGAACAGCTGGAAAGCAGCGCCGTATTCTGCGACAACTACCTGGCCGCCAAACAGATCGCCACCTACCTGGTGGAGCTGGGCCACCAGTCATTCGCTTTTGTTTCCGGCCCTTCTGATACCTCCACCACCATCGACCGGTTAAAGGGCTTTAAAGAAGTACTGCAGGAGAGAAGTATCACCAATCTCATGATAGAACCAGGTAACTATACTTTCGAAAGCGGGTTTAAAGCCGCCCAGGAGCTGATGACCAGGAATAAAAACATTGATTGCATCTTTTGCGGCAATGATATTATAGCCCTGGGTGTAATGGATGCTATCAGAACTATCGGCCTCAGGATCCCCGAAGATGTGTCTGTAGTAGGTTTTGATAATATCCGTATGGCCGAATGGCCTTCCTATTCCCTTACAACCTGGGAACAGCCGCTGGAAGAAATGGTAGACACTACCGTTGAGCTGCTGGTGAATGAGATCGGTGATACGAATGCTGAACCACAGATCGTGATGATGAAAGGACACCTGGTAGTGCGCAACACCGTAAAATCCAGGAAGTAGATTTTTTTTGTCTTTTTATTTTTTGAATACGTAGTCATTTTTCAGATAAATAGTCGTTTATTGACCGTAATGCAGCGTTGCGCCGGTGATCCATTCACAGGCACAGCGCCCATATCAGCCAGAAATCTCCATAGCCGGATGATGCTATGAAGCAACGTAAGTTCCTGCAGGAAGGATAAGACCTATAGCCGGCCCACGGGCTTTCATGTTTTCACGTTACGCAAAAATTGAACAAACGCCGAACCCTTTAAACCTATTATTTATGCAATTCTCCACGGGATCCAGGTTCACCCATCATTTGTTCGGAAAAACGGCTGGCAGGTACCTTTCTGCCGCCTGGTTTTTCACTCCTTATGCAGTGTTATTGCTCACCTGCAGTATGGCGCCGGCTGCTCTTAAAGCCACTGCCCGTAACAATGCCACGGATGCGGGGCACCCGGGCATTGCACAGGTGCGCTCTTTTGTGTTATCCGGTACGGTCACCGATGAAAACGATGCGGTTTTGCCAGGTGCATCCGTGCGCATTAAAGGCACCTCTAAAGGCACAACCACCGATGTGAACGGCAAGTTCATGATCGAAGTGGAGCATGAGCAGGACTCGCTGATAGTCAGTTTTACGGGCTACTACAACACCACCATCAAAGCAGGCAATCAAAGGACCATTACCGTAAAACTTATACCCGACGAAGAAAGCCGGAAGCTGAACGAAGTGCAGGTAGTAGGTTACGGTACGCAGAAAAAGATCACCATGGTTGGCGCCATTTCTTCTGTGTCTCCCAGGGAGATCCAGAAGTACTCCACGCCTTCCCTTACCAATGCCATCGGCGGAAAGCTGGCAGGCATCATTACACGGCAAACCTCCGGGGAGCCGGGGTATGATGCCGCGAAGGTATTTATCCGCGGCCTGGTATCGCAAAGCGGCACCAATAAGCCACTCATTATTGTAGATGGCGTGGAGCGCGAATTACAGGATTACTGGACCACCATGAACATTCAGGAAATTGAAAGCTTTTCCGTACTAAAAGATGCTGCTTCCACCGCGGTGTACGGCAACAGGGGCGCCAATGGGGTGATCATGATCACCACCAGGAGGGGCGCCGTGGGCAAACCTAATGTTACCTTCAGGTCAGAGGCCGCCATTGTGGTGCCCATGCGCATTGAAGATAATATTGACGGGTATGAATATGCGTTACTGCATAATGAAGCCCTTACCAATGTTGGTGAACCGCCAAAATTCTCGCCGGCTGAGATACAGAAGTATAAAGACGGTTCGGATCCCTACATGTACCCCAATGTGAACTGGTACGATGTGGTATTGAAAAAAAGGACCCGGCAAATGATGAATAACCTGGGCGTATCCGGTGGTACGCAAACCGTGCAGTATTATCTGAACCTGGGTTATACCATACAGGAAGGTATTTATAACGAAGACCCTGCCAACAGCTATAAGACCAACGCCGCCCTGAAACGCTACAATTTCAGGTCGAACATAGATGTTAAGCTGAGTAAAAGATTTTCACTGGCATTAGGTCTTTCAGGGATTATTTCCAATACCAACTTCCCGGGTACGGATGCCGGAAGGATCCTTATGGGCCTGAAGCTTACGGCGCCGAATACCTACCCCGTTAAAAATCCCAATGGCAGCCAGCCCGGCGCTTTTGGCGATCTGCAATTAAATCCATACGCGCTGGTCACTCAAACAGGCTACACCAAACAATTCTACAATACGCTGGTAAGCAACCTCGCTGCCAAATGGGACCTTTCCTACGTAACACGGGGCTTGTCTGCCCGCGGCCTGGTGGCCTTTGATGTGGTGGACATTACCCAGAACATCCGGCAAAAGACGCCGGCCACCTATTCTTATGCAAAGGATCCTGTAACAGGCGCTGAAACATATAAGCAATGGTCTACCGAATCACCTTTGGGTTTTTACAACCGGAATGAAACCTACAGAACCATGTATGCGCAGGTGGGGATCGATTATGAACGCGCTTTCGGTGATCATCATGTAACGGGTATGCTCACGGCAGAAAGAAGGGAATTCACCAACGTTAATGCCGGCAATTCTATTGAGAACCTTCCCGAGCGGCGGCAGGGCCTTATCAGCCGCCTTACCTACCATTATAACTACAGGTACCTGCTGCAGCTGAGCGCGGGTTATAACGGTTCCGAGAACTTTCCCAAGGGCAAGCGGTATGGCCTTTTCCCGGCCATTGGCGCAGGCTGGATAGTATCCAACGAAAAATTCTGGAACAAGAACGTAGTGAACCTGCTCAAGCTAAGGGGCAACTACGGCATTGTGGGCAACGACCGGATCGGGGGAGCGCGTTTTCTGTACCAGAGCACTTATAACAAGTCGGCCCCGGGTTATGTGTTTGGCCTGGACCAGAACCGTGATCCCGGTGGTAAAAGCGAGGCACGCATCGGGAATATGAACGTAACCTGGGAAACAGCTTATAAAACAGACCTTGGATTTGATCTCGAAATGTTCGACAGCAGGATTACATTGTCCACCAGCGTTTTCCACGAGCGCCGCGAAGGGCAGCTGCTGGAACGGAAAACCATCCCTATTTATGCAGGTTACCCTGGTGGCACGGTGCCCTTCGCCAATGTGGGCATCACTGAGAACAAAGGATTTGAAGCCACCTTACAGCTCAGGAACACCTCCAAAGGCGGGTTTTATTATTCCTTCACCGGCAACTTCACCTTTGCAAAAAACAGGATCATTGAAAATGATGCTCCGCCATCGCTATATCCTTACCAGGACTTCAGGGGAAGCTCCATTGGCGCTAACCTGGGCTACCGCGCACTGGGTTTTTTCCAGGACCAGCGGGATATAGATAACAGCCCTTCTCAAACCGCATTACAGTCTGTGATCCGCCCTGGCGATATTAAATACGAGGATATTAATAAAGATGGACAGATCACTTCAGCAGACCGTGTGATCATCGGCAGCTACGGCTCCGAGCCGCAGATCATGTACGGCTTTGGGGCTACAGGGGCCTGGAAAGGGTTTGATGCCACCATCTTCTTTACGGGAGCAGCCCGCCGTGATTTCTTTTTCACGCAGGGCTGGACCGCCTGGGCCTTTTCCGGTCAGGCCGGTTATTACAA
Source organism: Chitinophaga sp. GbtcB8 (assembly GCF_019091455.1). Classification (GTDB taxonomy): domain Bacteria; phylum Bacteroidota; class Bacteroidia; order Chitinophagales; family Chitinophagaceae; genus Chitinophaga. The sequence continues at coordinate 101,262 of NZ_JAGXJN010000031.1, read as the reverse complement.
CGTAATGCAGCAGGTGTATGATAAACGTTTTATAGTAGGCGGTAATAATGAGCAGGCGGAATTTCCGGCAGTAAGAGCAGGCAGTACCAACAACTACACCGGTTCCACCCTGTGGCAAAGAAGCGGCGATTACCTGCGGATCAAGAACGCGGAGATCGGATACACCATTCCCGTGAACCTCACCAAAAAAGCAGCGCTGAAAAGCATCCGGGTATTTGTGCAGGGAACCAATCTCGCTACCTGGGATAAGATCAAGGTGATCGACCCTGAATCGGATTTCGGCACAGGCGGTTATCCTATTCCGCGGAACTACAATTTCGGGCTGGAAGCTAATTTTTAGTCAACTTAAATCAGGTATCATGAACTCATATATCATTCTCCTGCTGGCCGCAGTACTGCTTTTTACGCCATCCTGTAAAAAGGATTACCTGGAGAAAACACCGGATGAAGACCTGACACAGGAGCAGGTATTTACCAACGCTATTTTCGCCGAACAATACCTTGCCAATATCTATTCACACCTTCCGAAAGAGCTGGCGATGGTGGATAACCCCTGTGTGGGATGCGCGGTGAATAATGCGTTCAATGCCGCCTCAGATGAGCTGGAGATCAGCTATGAGCCCAACTTCACCAACGCCATGAACAACGGTAACTGGAATGCTGATTCGTATGTGCAGGATATCTGGTCGCAAAGCTACATTGCCATCCGCAAAGCGAATATATTCCTGGAAAACATCGGCAAGCTGGTGCCATCCGAATTGGCAACGGAAGACAAGATCACTAACTGGAAAGGAGAGGCCATGTTCCTGCGTGCGCTTCATCATTTTTTCCTGATCAGGGCTTACGGCCCCGTACCGATAATAGACAGAACGCTGCTGCTGGATGAAGACCTCACAGCTTTTAAACGCCAGCCCATTGAAAAGTGTGTGGAGTTTATTGTAAGTGAATGCGACAAGGCCGCCGCGCTGTTGCCGCTGAGGATAACGGCCACTACTGATTACGGTAAACCCTCTAAAGTGACCTGTATGGCGCTGAAGGCCAGGGCGCTGTTATATATGGCCAGTCCGTTGTGGAACGGCAATCCGGATTATGCCTCCTTTAAAGACAAAGAAGGCATGCGCCTGTTCCCGGATTTTCAGGCAGCGAGATGGGAGGCCGCCGCCGCGGCAGCAAAAGCCTGTATAGACCTGGCGGAATCTGCCGGACATAAATTGCACCGCTCAGGCGCCGATCCTGTAAAAAATTACCAGGAGGTATTCTACATTAATTTTAACGAGGAAGTATTTTTTACCAGCAATGATCCCGATTATCTGAACATAGACGCCTATAGCGAACCCAGAGGAATGGCCGGCGCCGGCTGGCCTTTGCAGGATGCTACACAGAATATTGTGGATGATTATGAAATGGCGAATGGCATACGCCCCATCCTGGGATATAATGCAGACATGACGCCTGTTATCAACCCGCTTTCCGGCTATAATGAGAATACTCAGGCTGTTACCGCCACCGATCACTATTATGCCGGTACCCGCGGAATGTATGTAGACCGGGAGCCCCGTTTTTATGCCAGCATCAATTTCACGGGCGCAAAGTTTAAAACCGGCCCTCCGCAGAACAGGAGCACGCCGCTGGAATTCTGGAAAGGAGGAATTGACGGCCGGCCGTTCGACGCTGGTGCAAATTTCAGCGAAACAGGGTATCTTATGAAAAAACTAACGAACCCCTCGTACGTTATGCAGCCCAAAGCAGGGCCCATCAGAACCTGGATATTTTTTCGCCTGGGTGAGCAGTACCTCAACTATGCCGAAGCATTGAACGAAGCACAGGGGCCCTTGCCGGATGTATATAAATACGTGAACCTGATCCGCGACCGTGCAGGCTTGCCGGGCCTGTCTCCGGGCCTCTCGCAGTCAGATATGCGGGAAAGGATCCGGCATGAACGGCGGATAGAGCTGGCCTTTGAAACACACCGCTATTTTGATGAGCATCGCTGGAAGATCGCCGAGAAGACAGACAACGCAAACATTTATGGCCTGGATGTGCTTACGGACGGCTACAACATATCCAGCGACGCTTTTTATGTAAGAAAAGTGGTGGAGAAAAGAGTGTTTGAAAAGAAACATTATCTGTGGCCCATTCAGCAGCGTGAGCTTGAAAAGAACAGGAACCTGGTGCAGAACCCAGGCTGGTAAGCTATCATCAAACAACAAATACAAATGGCAAAATTATTCAACAGCGGGTGCATGTTGTTGCTATGCTGCTTTTTTTTCGAAACCACACATGCGCAGCAACTATACGAGCTGCCTGCGGGTGCTGAAACGCAATGGGTAAGCCTGGAGAATGCTTCCGGTACAAAAGGAAAGGGCGGCATGGAAAACAAAGGCGCAAAAGGGCACGCATCAGAATGGATAAAGGCAGGCGAACGGAAAGTAATGATGGATTACAACGGGGCAGGAGTGATCAACCGGATATGGATGACCATTATCGAAAGAAGCCCGGCTTCGCTCCGTTCCATTTATATTGAAATGTACTGGGACGGCGCCGCCAAACCTGCGGTGTCAGTGCCCCTGGGAGATTTCTTTGGCATAGGGCTGGGGCGCAGAACAGCTTTTCAAAGTGCGCTGTTCTCCGACCCTGAAGGCAAATCATTTAACTGTTTTATTCCAATGCCTTTTAAAAAACATGCGAAGATCGTTTTTGTGAATGAGTCCAAACACAATCAGCTGCTGTTTTTTGATGTGAACCTGACGAAAGTGAAAAAGCATCCGCAGGAGATCGCGTATTTCCATGCATGCTGGACCAGCAGTACAGACAGCATGCCAGGGAATGACTTTGAAATACTGCCGCAGGTAAAAGGCAAGGGGCGTTTTTTAGGCACTAACCTGAGCATCATCCCGGACAAGATCTACGGCGATACCTGGTTTGGCGAAGGGGAGATAAAAATGTACCTGGATGGTGACAAACAATATCCCTCGCTTGTTGGCACCGGTACTGAAGATTACGTAGGCTCTGCATGGAACCTTGGTCCTTTTGCACATCTGTACCAGGGTGCGCCTATTGTTGATAAACAAAAAGGACAGTATGCATTTTACCGCTATCACATTCCTGATCCCGTTTACTTCCAGACGGATTGTAAAGTGACCATACAGCAAATGGGCGGCGGCGGAAGGGACAAGATCAGGGCTATAGCAAAAGCAGGTGGTAAAGTAAAACCTGTTTCCGTGATGACGCAGAACGGGCTGATAAAACTGCTGGAGGAGCCTGCGTATCCTGATCTGATGGACGACAGGTTTCCGGCAGACGAATGGGTGAATTTTTACCGCGTGGACAATTATTCCGCCACAGCCTATTTCTACCTGGACAAACCGGAGAACAACCTGCCGCCGCTGGCGCCACTCGCACAACGATTAAAAGGCATTCTCTAATAAACCGGGATCACATATGAACTGGCACCAAATAGACATCTGGATAGTAGGGATCTATATTTTGCTCATGCTTGGCATAGGGTTCTGGCACCGCCGTTTCGCCAACAAGAGCATGGATAATTTTTTCCTGGGAGGCCGTAAAATACCCGGCTGGCTAAACGGTATTTCCTATACGGCAGCATTGGTGAGCCCTGATGCAGCAACCGGTTACGGCGGCCTGGCAGTGGCCACCGGCGGCTTCATTTGCTGGTGGTACCTCAGCCGGTTTGGCCTGGCGCTTTTTCTTGGAGGCGTATTGTTTGCCGTTTTCTGGCGCCGGCTTAACCTGTTCACTACCCTTGAATTTTATGATCTGCGTTTCCCGAAAGGCGCCGCTGCCGCCATGCGGCTCTGGATTGCCATCCGTACTTCCATGGTGGCCATGCCTGCCTGGACGGGCATTACACTGCTGGCTGCCTGTAAGATCATGGGACCGGCTTTTAACCTCTCCAAACTGGAAACATTATATCTCGTAGTGCCGGTTTCACTTCTTTTTGTATTCTCTTCAGGATACAAGGGCGTGGTGATCTCGAATTTTATACAGATGATCATTTTTCTCATCGGCACATTAATGCTGGCCTGGCTTACGCTCCGGCACTTCGGCGGCGCTGAGGCAATGGTAACCGCCATTCGCACTAAGTTCGGCCCCTCGGGTGCGGAGATACTGGGCTCCATACCACCTAAAGATCATGCGGTGTTTCCCCTTGCAGCTGCATTGGGATGGTTGCTGGGACAAAGCATCGGCTACGGCGGAGATGCGGCTCCCATGGGCGGGGCCATGGAAGGGCAGCGCATTCTTTCCACGCGCACACCGGCAGAAGCGCTGACCATGTATGTGGTTACAGCTATCAGCATGTTCCTGCTGCTATTGCTCGTTACATTACCCAGCATCAGTGCGGCGGTGATGTGGCCTGAATTGCGGGAGGCCGGTGCTGACCGGGAGCTGGTGTACGGGAGGTTAATGAAAACATTGCTGCCCGTGGGTGCTATGGGATTGATGGTAGCCGCCATGCTGGCCGCCACCATGTCTACTGTAGGCGATAATCTCAATTTCGGCAGCCAGGTGCTGGTGAGCGACATCTACCGCCGCTGGCTTGTACCCAAAGCAAAAGAAAGCCATTACATGCTGATGGGAAAACTGGGCATGATCATCATTCTTGCCCTGTCAGTTGCCGTTGTGTTCAATGTACTTATTATTACAGATGTGGCCATTTTTATGCTCTCTCTCAGCGCCGCAGAGCTGCCCGCCAACTGGGCACAATGGTGGTGGTGGCGTTTCAATGGTCCTGCACGCGTAACCGCTTCCTTTGGTGGTGCGGGTATTTTTTGTCTGGTGGTGTTAGGCCCCAGGTTACTGGCTTTTTTGGATGTTCCCTGGGCAAACAGTTTAGTGATACCCTGGTACTGGCAAACACTTTTGGTAATGGGCCTCACTACCGTATTGTGGGTTGCCGTGGCGCTGCTTACCAAACCCGATCCGGATGAGCTGTTGCGTAAATTTTACGTCAGGGCGCATCCGCTGGGCTGCTGGACGCCCTACAAAACACTGGACAAACAAGGCCCTGCCGGCTCGTTCAAGCTGGTATTCCGCGGCATATTCATCGCCGCCCTGGGAACTGTGTCTGTATCGCTGCTCATGCTGGGGCTTACCCACGCATGGTTTGCGCGGTATCCCGAAGGAATACTGACTGTTGCAGCAGCGGTCATCACCTTTATTATTTTCTGGAAACTGGCGGAAAAATACCTGGCAGTGCTGGCGTTGCGGGCAGCGGATAATGCTTTGCCCATAACCGTAAAAGAGGAAGAACCGGTCATGAACAACATGAATTAATTATAAAATCAGATAAAACATGAAACAAACGACGGACGTAAAACGGGAGCACATTCTTTACCTGGGCGACTGGGTATTCAGCGTGGGACCGCTATTTATTGAAACACCTTTTGGAACGGAAACTAAAGATGCAGACCTGCACTTTTATGGAAAAAGACTGGTAAAAGCCATTGATCCGGTGGTGGATGTAACCAGCATGGCCAACTGGGAATTGTACCGCATGCAGCCCGGCAGGCTTGAAGAAATACTGGACACTTCAACCGGTCTTATTATCAGCGATGTGGAAGCAAAATGTTTTCACCTGTTCCCCAGCTTTTTTGACCGTGCGCAGCGGAAAGATACAGTGGTTACTTTCCCTGACCGGCTTACCACTATTAAAAACTGGATCGCAGACGGCGGCGGCTTGTTAATGCTTGGCGGCTGGCTGTCATTCAGCGGTGCATTCGGTAAAGGCGGCTGGGGAAGAAGTTCTTTCTCTAATGCGTTACCTGTGCAGTGCCTTGCTACAGAAGACCTGGTTGAATCTTCTGCCGGCTTCACAGCAGAGCTGTTGGTGCCCAGTCATCCGGCCGTAAAAGGATTGAGCTGGGATACCTTTCCACCGATCTTCGGTTATAACGAGGTAACCGCCAAACCTGAAGGGGAAGTGCTGGTACGTGTGAAAGAAACCGGTGATCCGCTGGTAGTGGCAGGAGAATATGGGAAAGGCCGCATTCTTACTTATATGTCTGATCCCGCACCGCACTGGGGTTTAAATTTTGAGCTGTGGGACAGCTATGATGCCTTCTGGCAGCAATCGCTTAACTGGGTAAAAAAACAAGGCGCTTAGCAATCATATGGAACCATTGCAATTACTGGCCGGCACTTCGGTAACAGACATTACACCGCCGCTGGAAGTGGGTTTGCTCACTTCCTCTGTACACGGGCTGTATGCACCTTTTCAATCAGTAAGGCTGCCGCTGAAAGCCCGTGTACTGGTATTGGGCACGTTGAAGGACCTGGTGGCAGTGGTGTCGTTGGATCTGCTGGCGCTAAACGATACAGCGGTTGGCGGATGGCAGCAGTTCAAAAAAGAACTGTCTGATACTATTCCGCCGGACAGGATCATCATCACCTGCACGCATACACATAACGGTCCGGAATCAGTGGCTTTATCAGACCTGTACCGCACGCCGGTTTATAAACAATGGCTGGCAGGTGTGCAGCAGCAGGTCAAACAAGCCATTCAGCAGGCAGCTGCGGCAGCGCAGCCCTGCCATGCATCGGTGGCTGTTGCCAGGCTGGAAGGTTATTCCCTGCAACGCCGCATTCCAACACCGGAAGGGATAATGATGTCTGATGCCATGCAGCCTATAACACCGGAGCTGCTTGGCAGGGAGCCTGTTGACCGCCGCGTGTATGCGGTAACGTTAGAAGCTGATAGCGGTGATGTCATAGCTACGCTGGTACACGCCGTTTGCCACCCAGTACATGAAATGTGCATACCGCATATTTCCGCAGAGTTTCCGGGTGAAATGTGTTTAGCGCTGGAAGCATCCGGTAAGCACGGCATGCCGCTTTTCCTGAATGGGGCAGCAGGCGATATCAATCCTCCCACCGTGTCCGGCGGGCAGGTATATGCGCAACAGCATGGCAAGGCGCTGGCCGCATTGGCAGGGCAGGAGCGGGGCGTGTTGTGCGCCGGCGCATTCCGTTATATACACAGCGAAATGCAGCTGCCTGTGAGACCGGAAGCAGGCGTAACGCAGGCTGCAGAGGCCCTTGCAAGGTTCAATGCTATTGCCATCGGCTCCCTCGCCCTGGTATTCATTCCCGGTGAGCCCTTTACAGCAATCGCTTTTGCCATTGAACGGAATTCGCCTTTTGAACACACCATCGTAGCAGCATATGCAGAGAACACCATCGGTTATGTGCCTACTGAAAAGGCATTTGAAGAAGGCGGTTATGAAACCGGCCCGGGCAAATGGTCTTACCTGGGAAAAGAAGCGGAAGCACTCATTATTGCGGAAGCGCAACGGCTGCTGGCAGCATTATCTGCTACATACATTCCAATAACTAATTGATATGAAGACAATAAAGGCAACAATTTTTCTCTGGATATACATCCTGCTTGGTACAGGGCTTACGGCCCATGCAGAAAAAGGAAGGGAAGTTTATTTCTATGGCAATGTGCGGAACGATCTGTACCGGCTGCTGCAGCGCGAGGGGTTTACCATACGGAAGTACAGCACGCCGGAAGCCGCGGTGAAAGCCGCGCCACAGGGAGCAGGGGTTTTAATACTGGGAAGTAACTATCCGCAGGCAGACCCGGTGAACCGCATTACGCGCCAGCTGCTGGATGAAGCAGGCAAAAAATCGCTGCGGCTTTATATAGAATATCCTGTATCATTCCCCGGCCTCGATATTCCTGCAAAGCCCCTTGAAACAAAATTTGAACGCGGCGTTATTACCGCAGATGTTTTCGGTGATGAGCTGGCGCCTATGAGTTTACTGGGTATTCACAACTGCCACATTCTGCCCGTTACCGCCGGCAACCCGCTGATAGTACTGGCAAAAGTGGTGGGATTTGATAAAGCGGAGTACGGGCTGGCCGGTACCAAAACATATCCCTTGCTGTTTGAACGGGACAATGCACTGGTTTGTATGACAGGTCTGAGTAATTTCCAGACAGGGCGTTACGGGCCCCAGGCCTCCATGAAATCAGTGTGGGCCTACATACTTTCCAGGATCACCGGCATAAAAAACATCACACTGAATAAGTGGGAAGAAGATGTGCGCCCGATGTATAACAAAACAGCATCCCTGCCTGCCGGCGCGCGCCTTAACAGCATTCGCAAAGGCGCGGCGTGGTTTGATAACGGCCGCTTTTTTATACATCCTGCCTGGAAGGTGTATTGGCTCGAACATGATGGCAGGAACGGCACTACACCGGTAGGTCCGCCGGTACCCGCAGGTAAACCTGATGGCGATGGTAGCCTGGGCATTATTGAAGGGCATACCTCCACCATTTATTACGACGGCAGTCAGCAATACCGCTACTGGATGCGCGCTGATGTACAGGGCGAAGCCAGTATGGCGCTGGCGGCTGCAGGACGGCTGTTCAACAATCAAACTTATAAGGACAAATCGACCCGCCTGATCGATTTTATGTTCCATACCTCCAATCTGCGTGCAGGCGCTAAAAACGATCCTGCCAGCCCTGCTTACGGCCTTATCGGCTGGGCAACTACTAACGCCGGCACATTCTACGGCGACGATAATTCCCGGGCCATCCTCGGCGCCATTGGTGCAGCATCGTATCTCAACAAGGGTAATTGGGATAAGGAGCTGGCGGAAGCCATCATGGGCAACTTCAGGACCACCGGCAAACTGGGTTTCCGCGGAGAGCGGCTGGAGGAAGGGGATATTATCAAAAACGGTCTGCCGTTCTACCAGCAGCGTGATCTCATTCACATTTCCCCGCATTTTGAATCCTGGATGTGGGCCTGTTACCTGTGGTTGTACGATAAAACGAAATACGAACCGCTTTTATCCCAGACAAAAAAAGCCATCCGGATCACGATGGAAGGTTATCCCGATAAATGGCTTTGGGGCAGCAGCATGCAAACCCAGCGCGCCCGCATGATACTGCCACTGGCCTGGCTGGTGAGAGTGGAAGATACCCCGGAGCACCGCGAATGGCTGGATAAAATGGTCAATGAAATATTGAAATACCAGGATGAGAGTGGCGCCATCATGGAGGAATTGGGCAAAGGCAAAGGCATGTTCAGGGAGCTGAAAAAAAATGAAGACTATGGTTCAGATGAAGGATCACTGATATTCCGCAACGGTGAAAAAGTAGCCTGCATGCTGTATACCTGCAATTTTGCGGTGTTCAGCCTCAATGAGGCTGCAGCGGCAGCCGGCGATAAAAAGTACCGCGATGCCGCCAATAAGCTCTCTGATTTTCTGACAAGGATACAGGTGCAGAGTGAAAAGCACAAAGATGTGGATGGCGCCTGGTTCAGGGCTTTTGACTACGGACGATGGGACTACTGGGCATCCAACTCCGACGCAGGCTGGGGCGCATGGTGCACACTCACCGGATGGATCCAAAGCTGGATCGTTACCACACAGGCGCAGATACAGCAGCGGGAAAATTTCTGGGATCTGACCAAAAATTCCGCGATCGGTAAACCGGCTAACACCGTTATTGAATCAATGATGCGTAAATAAAAAATACATGCAAGCAAGAATAATAATCATTTTCATATGCCTGTGCGCCATATACGCGCAGGCGCAAACACCCGCCAGCGACCTGGCCGCGCTGTCGCAGATCCAACAGGGTATGACCTCCAAACGGGTCAGCAGCTACGACAGGACCGGTGGCAACGATGATTTTCTCCGCATAGAAAAAGATGAAAAGAAGATCATCTTCGACGTGAAAGGCGCTGGCATCATCAATCATATCTGGATTACCATGGCGCCCGAGCCGGGTGCGCTGAACCGGAATGATATTATTATCAGGATGTATTGGGACGGTAAGGCGGAACCTTCCGTAGTATCGCCCATAGGCCCTTTCTTCGGGCAGGGATGGGGTGAAGCCTATGAATTCAACTCCCTGCCGCTGATTGCCGGGCCAGACAGGGGTAAGGGGCTGGTCTGCTATTTCAGCATGCCTTTTGCCAACGGCGCAAAAATAGAAATAGAGAACCAGGCCGGCCGGCCCATCGACAATTTTTATTATTACGTGGATTATGTGGCTATGGACAAGCTGCCCGCTAACTCGGGACGCTTTCACAGCTGGTACAATAAACAGCTGGCCGGTTCCGCGGGGGATGGCGGTGAAAATGAATGGGGCATTCTCGGTAAAACAGGAAACAACACTACCGGCAAGGACAACTACGTATTTGCCGACATAAAAGGTAAGGGCCATTTTGTAGGCGTAAACTATTATGTGCATTGCCCTACCCCGGTATGGTATGGTGAGGGCGACGACATGATCTACATTGACGGTTCCCCTTCAGCAACGCTTCACGGCACAGGCACGGAAGATTATTTTAACACCGCTTTCTGTCCGAAGAACATTTTTCAGCACGCCTACTTCGGTTACCCGCGCGTGAATAACGACATGGGATGGCTGGGCAGAACACATTTGTACCGCTTTCACATCACCGACCCGCTATACTTCAACAAGTCGTTTAAATTCACCATAGAGCACGGCCACAACAACGTACTGACGCTGGATCTGGCCAGTGTAGCCTACTGGTACCAGAGTGAAGCCACCGCCGTGCCGCCCATACCAGGCAAGGAAGCCAGGGCGCCCAAGCCCCTCATCAACATCGGCGATTTTCACCGGTGGAGAAATGAATGGCGGAAAAGCAAAGGCAATGACCCCACGTTATGGGGAAATTGATCATACAAGTTAACCAGGCCTACGGGCGAAAAATTGAAACCAATGAGCAGGTATTTGAAAAAAGGGAAAAGTGAATCCGACATTAAGAATGCAGATGCGGACATCAGGAAAACCGTTGGAAAGATCATCAGCGACGTAGAAGAGAACGGCGACCTTGCTGTGCGGAAATATGCAGCATCATTTGACAACTGGCAGCCCGGTTCATTCCGGTTAACGGACAGTCAGATCAAAACGATCGTTGACCGCATGCCTCAACAGGTGAAAGACGATATCCGTTTTGCACAGCAGCAGATCCGTTTTTTTGCGGAGCAGCAGCGGGCCTCTATTTCGGATATTGAAATAGAAACGCTGCCCGGTGTATTCCTGGGGCATAAGAATATCCCGGTGAATAGCGTGGGTTGTTACATTCCCGGCGGGCGGTATCCCATGGTGGCAGCTGCTCACATGAGCATTATCACCGCACGGGTGGCCGGCGTAAAAAGGGTTATTGCCTGTACGCCGCCAATCAACGGCAACATTCCGGAAGCCACTGTTTGCGCCATGCATTTTGCAGGGGCAGATGAAATTTATATCCTGGGTGGCGTGCAGGCATTGTGCGCTATGGCCATCGGCACCTCTTCCATTTCACCGGTGGATATGATCGTGGGGCCGGGCAATGCCTATGTAGCAGAAGCAAAAAGACAGCTGTTCGGCCGTGTAGGTATGGACCTCTTTGCCGGCCCTACGGAAATACTGGTGATCGCCGATGAAACCGCGGATGCCGAAATGGTGGCCTGCGACCTGCTGGGACAGGCAGAGCACGGACCTACCTCACCTGCCGCACTTATCACCACTTCCGTCACGCTGGCCCATGAAACGCTGGCGGAGATCGAAAGGCAGCTTCAGTACCTGCCTACAGCGGATATTGCACGGGTGGCCTGGCGCGATTGCGGATCAGTGATCATTGTGGACAGCCGGGAAGAAGCGCTGCGCGAGGCTGATATGCTGGCCTATGAGCATGTGGAAGTACTGACAAAAGACCCGCAGTTCTTCCTGGACAACATGACCAATTACGGTGCCTTGTTCCTGGGTGCAGAAACGAATGTAGCATACGGCGATAAAGTGATCGGCACAAATCATACGCTGCCTACCATGAAAGCCGCCAGGTATACCGGGGGCTTATGGGTAGGGAAATTCCTGAAGAACTGCACCTATCAGCGCTGTACGCCGGAAGCAAGTGTTATGATCGGCGAATACGCCATGCGCCTCTGTGAGCTGGAAGGTTTTGCCGGACATAAGGAACAAGCCGCATTACGCGTGAAGCGGTATTCCTCACCGCACAAATCTATCGTATGAAAATCAAGCTCATTTTTTTACTGGCAGGCATGCTTTCCGCCTTTCACTGCATTTATGGTCAAAACACGGGTTATCTCATCCCGGAAATAAGCGGCCCCTTTGTGCACATCTTTAATCCTAACGATACGCGGAAGGAGGGCGACAGCGCCTGGTACACCAATGACCATACATTTATCAAAGGCCGCAACGGTACCTGGCATGCCTATGGCATCATTCACCACCTGCCTGTAAAACCCTGGGATGAGAAGCGGCTTTTCCATATATCCGCCTCCTCCATTAAACAGGCCAAATGGGAAGACCATGGTTATGCCATGACGGCGGAACCCGGCGTGGAGCGCGTATTGTGGGCGCCGTATGCCTTACGGGAAAAGGGAACATATTACCTGTTTTACAACACCGGCAATATGCAGCATAATGCACCGGAGTATGCATCCTGGGGGCAGCTGCGCCTGGCTGCCGGCAAAGATCTTTTTAACTGGACGCGGCACGACCGGAACCCGCTTTTCAGTGATCCCGGGCATGCCCGGGATTCTTACGTCATGAAATACAAAAACAAATACTATTACTATTATACCAGGGTACTAACGGAAACGGACCTCCGTTCTGCCGTAGCTGTGCGCACCGGCCCTGACCTGCTGCACTGGAGCGGCCCGCACATAGCCCATATACAGCCGTACAAGATCTATTGGGGGGGAGATGCGGAGAGCCCTTTTGTAGTACGGCATAAGGGCCTGTTCTACCTTTTCATCTGCAAGGCCATGACAACTTATAACCTCACGGCCGTGTACTGGTCCAAAGACCCTGAAAATTTCCCGGTAGAGAACCTGGTATGCACCTTACCCGTGCACGCGGCTGAAGTGATCTACGATAAAAAAGAAGGCTGGTTCATTTCAAATACAGGATGGGATAAAAAGGGGCTTTATCTCGCCCCCTTAAAATGGAAAAAAGCTAACTGATATAAACGCTCAAAACCGGCAATTATATGACCGCACTCCGGAATTTATTACTGCTGCTGTTTTTTGTACCGCTGTATGCGCATGCACAGCAGCGCAAAGTCCCCACCGGCTACGATGCTTGCCGTTCATGGGAAAACTTGCCGCAGCAGCGCATTGGCGTACGCGCATATATGCGCAGCACCTATGCCCGCACCGGCGGCGGATACGATGCTTCGAATTTTCTTTTTATGAATAAAGAAGATGAAAACGTGACGCTGGATGTAAAAGGCGCCGGCGTGCTGTATTTTTTCCGGGCCAATCACTGGCACGGCAGCCCCTGGCATTTTATGGTGGATGGGAAGGATAACATCGTATCTGAAACCGCTACTGCTAACCCGGTGGATGCCGTGAAAAAGTTCAAAAGCACTGCGTTTATTCCCGCTGCTTCTTTCCCCGAGCCCCTGGCCTGGACCTGGGGTACCACCAAAGGCGCTAACCTGATCTGGGTTCCAATAACCTTTCGCGATTCGCTGCGGATCGCCTACTCCAGAACGTTTTACGGTACCGGCTATTACATCTATCATCTGTATGCCAATAAAGATGCGCTCTCCAAACCATTGCGCAGCTGGAATATTGGCCAAATGCCTGACCGTGATATAACAGACCTGCTGAACCGCGCAGGCACTGATATTGCGCCGCAAAACATTAAAAAAGTACAGGGCCGCGTAAAGCTGGACAAACCAACCGTATTGCTGGCCAGCATTACATCCGCATCCTCTTCCCTGAGAGCTTTAAAACTTACCCTGCCGCTGGAAAAAACAGAGGCGCTGGAGCGTGTGCGGCTGCGCATAACCTGGGACGATGCAGCGCAGCCTTCCATCGACGCTCCTTTGTGCCTGTTCTTTGGCGCAGGCACTTTCTACAACCGTGAGCGGAAAAGGTATCTCGTAAAAGGCCTGCCCGTCAATATCAGTTACGACTATACGAACAATAAGCTGCAGCTGGCCTGTTATTATCCCATGCCTTTCTTTAAAACAGCCAGGTTCGAGCTTACAGGTATACAGCCGGATACTGCAGAGATCAGCTATGAGCTCCGTTATGAACGGTCTAAGATACCTGCGGGCAGGAGCACTTATTTTCATGCCACTTACCGCGACTTTCCGAAACCTGAGCTGGGGCAGGACATGACCTGGCTGGATACACAAGGCGCAGAAGGCCACCAGGAATGGTCTGGCAGTTTCCTGGGCACATCTTTTATATTCTCTCACAACGCCAACCTGAGCACGCTGGAAGGCGACCCGCGTTTCTTTTTTGATGACAGCCGTACACCGCAGGCATATGGAACAGGCACTGAAGAATGGGCTGGGGGAGGTGATTACTGGGGAGGAGAGAACATGACGCTTCCGCTTGCCGGGCACCCTTGTGGGGCCACGGAAAAGAAAAAGGCCGTCAATGACAAAGACCTCATTCAATCCGCCTACCGCTTTTTGCTGGCCGATCTGATGCCATTTGGCAAGCGCGCCATGATCCGCTTTGAGCATAACGAAAATGTAGCGCAGGAACATTATGAAACGGTCTGCTACTGGTACGGCCTGCCCGCCCCCTCACTGGTTAAAACCGATTCCCTGGATATTGGCCAGCCGGCCGATGAACAGCAGCATAACTATCATTCACCGCAAGCCTCAGCAGTGAACACCATCCGTTCAAGATATGAATGGGGCCCTGATACCTATCCCGCTCATGCCTGGGGTTATGACCTGCAAAACAGGCCGGGTTATAAGGAGCTGATAGGAAAGGAGATCTATCCCGCGCATGTGGAAGACGGCCGCACTACCACCGGTACCTCAGCGTTCACCCTGCGCCTCCGCAAAGACAATATGGGTGCACTGTTACGCAGAACGCTGGATTATGCTTATCCTAACCAGACAGCGGAAGTATTTGTCGCAGCAGCAGGATCAAACGACTGGCAGAAGGCCGGTACATGGTACCTGGCAGGCGCCAATACCTATGTGATATCCAGGCCGCCCGGCGAACTATCGCCGCGGCAATACAAGGTGGAAACATCCAACCGCCGTTTCCGGGACGATGAGTTCCTTATTCCTGCCGCGCTTACAAAAGGCCGCGATGTTATCAGGGTAAGGATCACCTTCATACCCAACGCGCAGGAATTATATCCCGGTCATCCGTTCCCCCGCCAGAGTGTGTGGAGCGAATTGAAATATGACGTTTACAGTTACATTCTTCCGGCTTTTAAATGAATACAGGAATATGCGTGGAATAGTTATTACAGCGCTGCTGTGCATGGCACTTTCCGGCTACGGTAATATCCGTTTGCCCCGGATCATCAGCAGCAACATGGTATTGCAGCAGCACGACAGTGTAAAGATCTGGGGATGGGCAGACCCTTATGAAGAAGTGACCGTAGCGCCCTCATGGGGCCAGCAAACATACAAGGCCACCGGCTCCCGCGATGCGCGCTGGGAGCTGAAGGTGGCAACGCCTGCCGCAGGTGGTCCGTATACCATTGTTATAAAAGGGAAAAACACCCTTGTGCTGAATAATGTAATGACCGGTGAAGTTTGGATCTGTTCCGGGCAAAGTAATATGGAAATGAGTGCAGAAAAGGGCTTGCAGGATGTAAAAGCAGAACTGTCTTCCGCTCACCTCAACAATATCCGTTTCTTTCATATCCCCAAAACAACCGCCCCGTACCCGCAGGATGATTGTGCCGGACAGTGGGCGGCCTGCGACAGTATTACGCTGCAGGCATTTAGCGCCGTAGCGTATTTTTTCGGCAAACGTTTAAGCAGGGAGCTTAATGTTCCCGTTGGCCTGATCGCCGCCAGCTGGGGCGGCACCGCGGCTGAAGTATGGACTCCGGACAGCCTTGTGCACAACAATCCTATACTAAAACAGGCTGCGGCCAGAATAGCGCCCAGTGGTATGTGCCCTTATCAGCCCGGTTATGCATTTAATGCTATGATAGCGCCGGTAATACCTTACACCATTGCTGGCGCCATCTGGTACCAGGGAGAGAACAATACCGGCGCAGCAGGCACCTACAAACAGTTATTCACGGCCATGATAGACAGTTGGCGAATGGCCTGGAAAAGAGACTTTCCTTTTTATTTTGTGCAGATCGCCCCTTTCAGGTACCAGGTAAAAAACACCGGCGCCCTGTTGCAGGAAGCGCAGCTGCAAAGCGCAGTGCATCATAAAACCGGCATGGTGGTGATCACAGACCTGGTGGCCGACACCAACGATGTTCACCCCGCAAACAAACATGATGTGGGGCTCCGTTTAGCCAATTTTGCGCTGGCAGACACTTATCACCGGCAGGGCATCCCCTTTCAAAGTCCGGTTTTTAGTAACATGCGGATCCGGGGAAACAAGGCCATCATAACTTTCAATCATGCAGATAAAGGATTGGTAATAAAAGGAGCAACCGCCACAGAATGGATGATTGCCGGTGACGATAAAATATTCTATCCGGCGGAAGCAGTGATACACCAGCGTACGGTGACGGTATGGAGCAAAATGGTGAAAGCTCCTGTAGCCGTGCGTTATGGCTTCAGGGATGCAGCAATGGGCAACGTCTTCAGCCGTGAAGGGCTGCCCCTTGCGCCCTTCCGTACGGATAACTGGGAGGTAGATACGAAATAACGGGCCAATTCACCCGAAGTAAACGGCATCAGCCGAGATATGGATAATCCAACGCGATAAGCTTCCTGTCTTTCATTGCCGTCCAAAATGCAGCAGGGATCTCTGCAGAGATCATTTCCATATTCTGTTTTATGCGGCTGGCCGATGTACTGTTTAATGCGAGTGAGCCAATTCCTGGAATACTGATGCCAAACTGTATACATGCATGTGATGGCGTTAAACCGAACCGGTTGCAAAGCGCAAAAAAACTGCTTCTCCACTCAAGTAGCTTTTTATCCTTGGGGTCTGATTCATTTATCGGGCGGTAGTTGAAATAATTACTCCCTACAAGAAATCCGCCATTGAAAACAGCCGAGTTGATGATGTTTATGTTCCGCTGATTTAATTCCTTAACAAATTCCAGTAATTCAGCCGGATGTTCATAGATGGTAAGCGAATTGGCAAGCATAACCCAATCCAATCCGATCTCCCTGGAAATCCTTTGAATAATTCGCCAGTCTTTTGAACCAACGCCTATATGGGACACCTTTCTTTCTGATTTAAGTTCCTGCAATGCCCTGTAGGCCGCCAGGATGTCCTGGAACCTGTCTTCTTTTTCTTTTTCACTGCCGGCAGCAGCCAGGTATTCGTCCGGATCATGAACAGAAACAAGCTGGGGGCGGTAGGGGCCCAACAACTGGTTGCCCTGTTCATAACATTCAAAAATGCCTTCATAGCTGATCTTTTGTACGGCATCGTTTTGCAGATTTTTCCATACACCTTTCTCAAACGTTGGCTCCTTCTCTTTTAATGGTGTCCGGAGCCATCCCAGTTTATTGCTGATTAAAATATTGCCCGGGTCAACATCCAAATGCATCAATGAGCTGGCAAGTACTTCGAGAGAAAGTCCTGCTCCATATTTGCCGGCAGAATCGAAAATACCTCCTGAGGGATAACATTCCAGGTAGGTTTTAACCAGATTCAGTTTATCAGGAAAAGAAAGTTCTTCGTACAAATTTCCCAGACTGCTTGTACCGCAAATTATTTGGGGGAAATGAAAGGGGATCGGTGAATGGGGAGGTAAATTCCAATCTGCTTTAGACATAGTTGTTCATTGGGTTCATAAAGAAACGAAGATAAAAATTTTCAATCGATAGAATAACTATTATATTAGCTTCAGATTGAAGTAAACCAGGTCGCTTCCACGTTTAAAAAAACGAATCATGAATGCAAATCCACAACGATTGCAATTGAGAGCCACCTTTCAATTGTTCACTCGTTTATCCGTATCTTTTGTGCGGCTTAGTTTTTCTGCCTCTCTTATAATTCCCGGTTATCAATTATATTTGGAGTCCAGCTGAAATTACAGCTATAAACGTGGAGCTGTTACCGGTTTTCTTTTTTGTGATGGGGTTTTTGAACAATGAAACTTAAAATGATACAGTCTGTTTTGAACCACCTTAAATTTGTAATACGTTTTTTTATTTCAGTTGGTTTACTGCTGTTTCCGGCTTTAGTTTTTGCACAACGTGACCATTATAATTTCTCCAGGCTTGATATGCACAGCGGGCTTTCACACAACCAGGTGAATGCAGTATTAAAAGATCCGGATGGCTTTTTATGGTTTGGTACCGCGGCCGGACTTAACCGCTATGATGGATATATGTGCAGGATATTCCGTCAAAATCACAGTGACAGCTCTTCGCTAAAGAATAATAATGTCCTGTCGCTGTATGAGCTTCCTGACAGAAAGATGTGGGTGTCAACAGGAGGAGGGGCTTGTATTTATAATCCGGACACCGAAAAGTTTGATGCAGACTATTTTAACTATTTACGTCTGCTCGGGTTACCCCCGGGAGTGATTGCGGGTGTCGTGAAAGGGAATGATCACAGATACTGGTTCCTTTACAATGACCTGGGTTTATATTTATATTCAGCTACTGATAAAAGAGTAAAACCATTCAGGTACCAGGACACACTCCATTCTCCCGGAAAGATCACTTCCGTTAAAGAAACAAAAGATGGGAAGTTATGGCTCGTATATCAAAATGGATTTTTGCAGGAATATGACATAACATTGGATAAGGTTATATTCTCCAGCACTGCATTGCAGGAACAGCATAAAGGGAATAATCCTAATAGCCTTTTTATAGACAATGATGGAGATGTTTGGATCTGGTGTTACACCTATGGAGCTTTTCTTTTTCATCCGCAGGATAATACCATCAGGCAGGTTAATAAAAAGTCCTCTCCAGCCAGGCTGATTTCAGAAGTAGTAAGCCAGATCATTCAGGATAATAATGGTTTGATCTGGGTAGGAACGGACCATGGGGGAGTAGCCCTGATCAATAAGAAGAACAGCTTTCAAACCAGTTACCTGCTGAATGATCCCCAGGATCCTAAAAGCCTGAGCCAAAACAGCATCAACACGATCTATAAAGACGATAACGGCATTATCTGGCTGGGAACATATAAGCAGGGGGTAAATTATTTAAACAGCAACATCGTACAATTTCCATATTATCATCACCAGGAATTGAATGCAAAGAGCCTTCAATATGATGATGTAAACCGTTTTGTTGAAGACAGGCTGGGTAATATCTGGATCGGGACCAATGGCGGGGGACTCATTTACTTTGATAGGAAGAACAATACTTTTAAACAGTATCTGCACGATCCAAACAACCAAAACAGCCTGACGGGAAATGTAATTGTAAGTTTGTGGATCGATCATACAGGTATACTCTGGATTGGAACTTACCTGGGGGGCCTTGACCGTTTTGACGGAAAGAAGTTTACACACTACCGGCATGACGATCGTGATTCTTCAAGTTTGGGAGACGACCGGGTTTGGGAAATATTTGAGGACCAGGACCAGAATTTATGGATCGGTACTTTGGGTGGCGGCCTGAATCGTTTTAACAGGAGTACAAATAAGTTTGACCATTACACAGGCCAGGCAGGGGGTGCACTTACCGAGTACATTTTTAACATCCTTCAGGATAGAAAGGGTAATTTATGGATCGGTACAAATGCCGGGGTGGCCGTTTTTGAAAAGAATAAAAGCATTCCGGTCTTTTATCAGCATACAAACAACAAAAATAGTTTAAGCAACAATATTGTTTCCTGTATCCTGGAAGACAGCAAGGGACGGATCTGGCTGGGAACGGGAGACGGTTTGAATTTGTTTAATGAACGAACAAAAGAATTTCAGACCTTCACTACCGCAGATGGCTTGCCCGATAACATGATCCTGGATATTCTTGAAGACGATCATCAAACATTCTGGCTCTCCACGCCCAATGGTTTGTGTAATGCCATTCCAAAGCAAACGAATAGCGGACTTACTTTCTCTGTTATTAGCTACGATGAGACGAACAACCTGCAGAACCGTGAATTTAATGAAAATGCAGCACTCAAAACACGGGCCGGTGAGTTGATCTTTGGCGGTCCTTTTGGGTTTAATATTATTGATCCGGATAACATAAAAAAGCCTGCTTACCATCCTAAAATTGTTTTTACCGGTTTGCAGATCTTAAATAAAGAAGTGGCGCCGGGTGAGCGGATCAATAACAGAACCCTGCTGCCGCAATCTTTACCAAGGCTGCAGCACATAGACCTGAAACATAAAGAGAACGTTTTCTCCATTGAATTTGCTTCCCTTGATTTTGGCGGCAATGCTTCTAATAAGTATGCATACATGCTGGAAGGGTTTAATACAGATTGGTTTTATGCAGATGGCAGCCAAAGAAGGGTTACTTACACCAACCTTAATCCTGGTCATTATGTTTTTAAAGTAAAGGTTTTAGGCCGGGATGGTTCCTGGAGTAACATTAAAGCTTTGCAGATCAATATTGAGCCGCCGTTCTGGCGAACTCCCCTTGCCTATATTATTTATATATTGATTGCTGCAGGCTTGTTCTTACTTGCCCGGCGTATTACATTAGACCGGATACGCATGCGCTTTGAAGTGCAGCAACAACGCAGGGAAGCAGAAAGGGCGCATGCGCTGGAACAGTTAAAGACAAAATTCTTTACCAATGTAAGCCATGAATTCCGCACCCCGTTAAGTCTGATCATTGCCCCATTGGACAAGATCATTAAGCATACTGCAGATGAAGAGCAGGTAAAGCAATTAAACCTGGTGCAGCGTAACGCAAAACGCTTACTGAACCTGGTAAACCAGCTGCTGGATTTCAGGAAGATGGAAGTGCAGGAAGTAAGATTACACCCTTCCATAGGCGACATTATCGGGTTTAGCGGGGAAATCAGCCGTTCGTTTGCGGATATTGCGGAAAAGAAAAAGATCCAATTTTCATTCTCCGCTAATATTGACAGCCTGGAAATTTATTTCGATAAGGATAAGATTGAAAAGATCCTGTTCAACCTCCTTTCGAATGCTTTTAAGTATACGCATGATAACGGCGCCGTGAGCATTAACCTTATTTATCAGCCGCCGGTAAATAATGAAGGGGATGGAACACTGGCCATTGAAGTAAAAGATACCGGTATCGGGATCCCGGCCGGTCAGCACGAAAAGATCTTTGAACGGTTCTTTCAAACAGAGGTCCCGGAAAGCATGGTGAACCAGGGAACGGGCATTGGCCTGGCTATTACAAAAGAGTTTGTAAAATTGCATAACGGGATCATTACCGTAAAAAGCGAGCGGGATCAGGGTACCTGTTTTACCGTGCTGCTTCCCGCAAAGAAGATTTATGAATCCCCGGCCCGGGCTGTAACCACCCCTTTACCGGCAGAAAATGGAGAACCCATAGTATTAGAAGAAAGTAAAAAGGGCGATAAGAGGAAAACCATACTCATAGTAGAGGACAATGAGGACCTGCGCTTTTATTTAAAGGACAACCTGAAAGGGCAATACCGTATAGAAGAAGCCACGAACGGAAAGGAAGGCTGGGAGAAAATAAAGCAGCTAAACCCCGACCTGGTGGTGAGCGACATTATGATGCCTTTAATGGACGGGGTGGAGCTGGTCAAAAAAATTAAGACGGAAACGCTCACGGCCCATATTCCCGTTGTTTTGCTTACCGCCATGGGAAGTGAGGAAAAACAGCTGGAGGGTTTGAAAGCAGGCGTGAACGATTATATCACAAAACCTTTCACTTTTGAGATCCTGGCCTCCCGCATCAATAACCTGCTGACACAGCAAAAATTGTTGCAAAAGAGGTTCCAGAAGCAGATTGAGGTGAATCCCGGGGAGGTTACCATCACCCCTGTGGACGAAAAATTCCTGAAACAGGCTTTGGAAGCTGTTGAAAAGCAAATAGATAACCCGGATTTTTCGGTGGAAGATCTTAGCCGTGAGATGTGCATGAGCCGGGTTACCTTTTATAGAAAGATCGTTTCCCTTACCGGCAGGTCGCCGTTGGAGTTTATCCGTTCCATCCGTTTGAAAAGAGCGGCTCAATTATTAGATAAAAGCGGAATGTCAATTGCCGAAATTGCATACGAGGTAGGATTCAATGATCCCAAGATCTTCTCCAAATTTTTCAAGGAAGAGTTTAATATGTTACCCTCACAATACATAACAAATATCAGGAATAGAGATAATTAGTTTCCTTTCTGTCAAAAAGATGGCGATGAAAATCAGCTCTTTGTAACATTTAACCCCCTAGTTTGAAACATTCAACCGCCTGCTTTCAAACGGCCAGGCAATAGCTTTACAGCATTTCTAATTCACGTGTATGAAATTGAGATTGCTGCTGTTTAGCCTGTTGGCTTCTGCGTTATTGAATGACTTATTGGCAGTGCCACCCGCCTACATCAAACTTCCTGATGGCGTATTACTTTTTACAGACCCTTTGCTAACCGGCTCATCGAATGCCGTTAAGCTGGAAGTGATTGCGGATAATATTATAAGAGTGATCGCAGCTCCCGGCAAAGAAATAGCTCCCGGCAATAGCCTGATCACTGTTTACAAAAAAAAGCCCGGGCTTACCTGGAATGTGATTCCTTCTAAAGAAAGTCTCACACTCAAAACCTCCAAATTAATCGCTACTATCGACCGTAAAACCGGGGCCGTTACTTTCACGGATCTCAGCGGCAAAAAAATACTGGCTGAAAAACAGCCGTTTGGAAGGAATTTTCAACCCGTAGTATTTGACGGCAAACGGTCTTACACGCTCACGCAAACCTTTCAGACAACAGGCAGTGATGCATGGTATGGATTGGGCCAGCACCAGGACGGTATCATGAATTACCGGGGGCAGCAGGTTACTTTCTTCCAGAACAATACCGAAGTAGCCGTTCCATTTTTGATTTCCAGTAAAAACTATGGCATTCTGTGGGATAATTATTCCCTGACCAGGGCCGGTGATGTAAGGCCGCTGCACCCGCTTTCCTCCATGCAGCTTTTTTCAAAGCAGGGAGAACCGGGCTGGCTTACCGCTTCATACATCAACAATACGCACAACCCAGAAGAAATAAGTACAGAAAGAGCTGAGGCAAATATCAATATGGAGTTCCTGGGAGATTCCAGGATCCAGCTTCCCCGGGAATTTACGCCTGCCACGGGCATGGTAACCTGGGAAGGGAGCCTTGCCAGTCATCTGTCAGGCCTTCACCAGTTCCGGTTCACCTACGGTGGTTCCCTGAAAGTGTGGCTGGATGGAAAGCTTGTTTTAGACCGCTGGCGCAAAGCCTGGAACCCCGCGTCTGCATTGGTGCCCTGGGATTTCAAAAAAGGAGAGAAAATACCTGTTAAAATTGAATGGACACCTGAAGGAGGCGAATCCTATCTTTCTCTGAAATGGCAGGAGCCATTGAACGAAGAAGAGCAAAACAGTTTTGGCTTTTGTTCCGAAGCAGGCAAACAGGTTGATTACTACTTCGTGTATGGTAATAATATGGATGAGGTGATCTCCGGTTACCGGGATCTTACCGGTAAAGCGCCTATAGTGCCCAAATGGGCATTGGGTTCCAGGCAAAGCAGGGAGCGATATAAAACACAGGATGAGATCCTTACCACGGTTGATGAATTCCGCAAGAGAAAGATCCCTATTGACAATATCGTGCTGGACTGGAGCTATTGGAAGGAAGCCGAATGGGGCAGCCAGGAATTCGATGAAAAACGTTTTCCTTCTCCCGGCAGTATGATCGATGTGTTGCATAAGAAATACAACACCCACATCATGATATCGGTGTGGCCGAAGTTTTACGACGGCATCTCAGCATACAACGAGTTTGATAAGAATGGATGGCTTTATAAAAGGAATATAGCCGACCGGCAAAAAGACTGGATCGGCACCGGATATGTTTCTACTTTTTACGACGCCTTTAACAGAGATGCCCGGAAAGGATTCTGGAACCTGATCAATGATAAGATCTATAGTAAAGGCATTGACGCATGGTGGATGGACGCCAGTGAGCCGGACATTCTCTCCAATGTAAGCCCGGATAAAAGAAAGCTGCAAATGACGCCCACCGCTTTAGGCAGTGCAGCCGAATTCCTGAATGCCTATCCCCTGCAAAATGCAAAAGGGATCTATGAAGGGCAGCGTTCAACGGATCCCAATAAAAGGGTTTTCCTGCTTACACGCTCCGGCTTTGCAGGTTCACAACGTTATGCAGCAGCCATATGGAGCGGTGATATCGGCTCCACCTGGCAGGATATGAAAGCGCAGATAACCGCAGGCGTGAACTTTTCTATGTCGGGACTTCCTTACTGGACCATGGATATAGGCGGTTTTGTGGTGCCGGGGAAATTTGAAAAGCCGGATAGTGAAAACCTGGAAGAGTGGAGGGAGCTGATGACCCGCTGGTCGCAGTTTGGCGCCTTTGCTCCTTTGTTCCGTTCCCATGGGCAATTCCCTTACCGCGAGGTATTTAATACAGCCCCGGAGGATCATCCTGCCTATAAAAGTTTTCTCTATTACGATAAGCTGCGTTACCGTTTACTTCCCTATATCTATTCGCTGGCAGGATGGGGTTACCATAATGACTATACGATTATGCGGGGCCTTGCAATGGACTTTGCAGCAGATACAGCTGTGCTGAACATCGGAGATCAATATATGTTTGGCCCTGCGCTGCTGGTAAGTCCTGTTTGCGAATACAGGAAAACAGAACGTGCCCTGTACCTGCCCCAATGTGCCGGCTGGTATGATCTCTATTCTGGGAAATGGTATGCAGGCGGTCAAAAAATTATTGCCGAAGCTCCTTATGAACGAATGCCGCTGTTTGTAAAAGCCGGCTCCATCCTGCCTTTTGGACCTGCATTGCAATACACCACAGAAAAACAGGCCGATACCATCACCTTAAACATTTACACCGGAGCCGATGCATCCTTTAACCTGTATGAAGATGAAGGAGCCAATTACAATTATGAAAAAGGCGCTTTTTCTATTATCCCGGTAAAATATAATGAAGCAACAGGAACCGTTACCATCGGAGACCGGAAGGGATCATTCAACGGGATGCTGCAAAAAAGAACCTTCCGTATAAATATGATAACGCCTAATAAAACAAGGCGCCTGGATCTTGATACAGCATGCGATAAAGAAGTGGTTTATGAAGGGAAACATCTAAACATAAAAAATAGCCAATTTTAAATTCACACGTATGAAGTCAGCCAAAATTATTCGCTTGCGAATATTGCTGTTATGGGGGACAATTATGATTTTTACCCTAAGCAAAAACACTTATGCCCAAACAGCAAAAGTGAGTGGGACCATCACCAGCCAAAGCACGTCCGCCCCGGTTCCGGGCGCGTCGGTTAACGTTAAGAATACCCAAACTGCCGCCATTGCGGATGAATCAGGAAAGTTTTCTATTAACGCATCCACCGGTGATGTGCTGGTGATCACTTCCGTAGGGTTTGTTGCAAAAGAGGTGAAGGTTGAATCGCCTGAATTAAGGATCCAGCTGCTGGAATCGGAGAACCAGCTGGAGAATGTAGTGGTGATCGGTTACGGCACACAAAAGAAAAAGCTGGTAACAGGCGCCAACATACAGGTAAAAGGCGCCGATATTCAAAAGCAGAATACTACCAATGCGCTGCAGGCTTTGCAGGGGCAGGCACCGGGTGTGCAGATCACCTCTTATTCAGGGCAGCCCGGTTCAGGCATGAATGTTATTATCCGTGGTAAGGGTACGGTGGGTAATTTTTCTCCGCTGTATATTGTTGATGGCGTTCAAACCGGCGACATCTCATACCTGAATCCTGCTGATATTGAGTCCATAGACATCCTGAAGGATGCCGCTTCCGCTGCTATTTACGGTTCCCAGGCAGCCAATGGCGTTATCCTGGTTACTACCCGCTCAGGGAAGAACAATCAGAAAGCGCAGGTTACCCTGGATGTTTTTTACGGCGCCCAGAACGTTGCACGTAAAGCAAAGCTGCTGAATGCAAAAGAGTATGCCACCATTATAAATGAAGCTGCAACCAACTCCGGTAAAGCGCCTTATTTCAGCAATGACGTAATTGACAATTTGCCCGTAAATACCAGCTGGATGGATCAGATGTTTAAGAGCAATGTACCCACCCAGAACTATGTGCTGGGCGTACAGGGCGGCGGTGCCGGTTCAGCCTATTCCTTATCATTGGGATATACAGGCCAGGGCGGTATTGTAGGCGGCTCTAACATTTCTAACTTCGAGCGTTATACGTTCAGGGTCAACTCCGATCACAACTTATACCAGAATATTATTAAGATAGGTGAGCATCTTACATTCAATTACCAGAACACGCATGGAATTTTGGTAGATGGCCAGTACAATAACACCTTACGTTCGTCTTTTAGTACAAGCCCGCTCCTGCCCATGTATGATGCAGCCGGCAATTATTTCAGCAGTGACCAGAAAGGCTGGTACCCGGGAAAACCGGACCAGGCATGGAACAATACAGAATCCAACCCCTACGCTGTAATGGACTACACTACGCGTAACCGCAACAGCAACCAGGGTTTGTTTGGCGATGTATATATACAGGCCGAGCCCATTAAGGGATTAAAGTTCCGCTCCAGCCTGGGTTTAAATTACACCTCTAATCAAAGCCACGGTTATACCCCGGTTTACCACCTCTCTATTTATGCGTTTAATGATACTTCCAAGGTAAGCCAGTCAATGGGTAACGGGCTAACCCTTCAGTTCGATAATTTACTGAGCTATGATTTTAATATAGCCACTGATCACCACTTCAGCGTAATGGCAGGCAGCTCTTCGCTGAAAACAAAAACAGTGGGTATGAATGGTAACAACTGGTACCTGCGTGTGGCCGATCTGCAGCATGCTTACCTTTCCGTGGCGCAGAATGTGAACAGGGGTGCGCCTTATATGAGCATTGGCGGAGGGCCGACTGAGAATGCTTTGCTGTCTTATTTCGGGCGGCTGCAATACGATTTCCGCGAAAAATATCTGCTGAATATCACCTTCAGGTCTGATGGCTCATCAAGATTTGCACCCGGGCATCGCTGGGGATATTTCCCTTCTGTGTCCGCAGGATGGGTGGCCTCTATGGAAAGCTTTATGCAGGGCGCTCATTGGCTGGATTTCCTGAAGATCCGCGGCAGCTGGGGCCGGGTAGGTAATCAGAATGTGGCGGCTTATCAATATTTATCTCCCATCAGCTTCAGTAATACGGCCTATATCTTCGGGCCTGTTGAAGGGGCAAATACGCAGGGCGCCTTCCCAAGCCGCATCGCTAATCCTGATGTAAAATGGGAAACCTCCGAGCAAACCAATATCGGCTTTGATGCTACCGTGCTGAAAAACCTGAACGTAACTTTTGACTATTACAACAAGAAAACAAAAGACTGGTTAATTACCGTACCTATTCTTGCCACTGCCGGCGCCGATGCGCCGCTGATCAACGGGGGGGATGTAACGAATAAAGGCGTTGAGCTGGCGCTTAATTACCAGAACAGCATTGGTAAGAACTTCAATTATTCAATTGGTGTGAACGGCGCTTATAACAGGAACAGGATAGGGAATATTCCCACAAATGATCATGTGCTGCATGGCAATACCAATGTGCTGTATGCCAATGCGGGTGAGTTTTACCGTGCGGCAAATGGTGAGCCGGTAGGTTATTTCTGGGGCTTTAAAACGGACGGCATTTTTCAAACAGCAGAAGACGTGCTGGCCTATAAAGGCAAATCAGGTACACCCATTCAGCCCACCGCCCAGCCAGGGGATGTTCGTTATGTTGATCTGAACGGCGATGGAGCCATTGATGCCAATGACAAAACAAAGATCGGTGATCCTAACCCTAATCTCACATTTGGTTTTAACGTAGCGCTGGGTTATAAAGGTTTTGATCTGTTTATACAGGCATCCGGTGTTTCCGGCAATCAGCTGGTGCAGTCCTGGAGAGGTCCGGGTGGCTTTGGTAATTATACTACAGGGATCCTGGAACGCTGGCATGGTCCCGGAACATCCAACAGGATTCCCCGGGTAACAGAAGACGGCGTTAACTGGGCGCAGTTCTCAGACCTCTACATCTATGATGGAAAATATCTTCGTATCAGCACCATCACGCTCGGATATGATTTTGCAAACCTTGTTAAGAAAAGCTACCTGGGCAAGCTAAGAGTATATGCTTCAGTGCTGAATGCTTTCACCATTACCGGTTACAAAGGAATGGATCCGGAAGTTGGATATAATGAAGGTTTTTCATCCGGGGTGGACCTTGGATATTATCCCAGGCCCAGAACATACATGGTTGGGGCAAACATCCGCTTTTAAATTTAAAATGAATCAGCAATGAAAAACTTAAAAGTATATATACTGTTTACTGCATTGTTATCATTGATAGCCTGTAGTAAAAGCTTCCTGGATACGGAAGATGTAACATCCGCCACAGAACAGAATTTTTACAAAACACCGGATGATGCCTGGAAAGCGCTGGTAGGCGTATATGATGGATTGCAGCGGATCTGGTCAGGTGGCGTTGCTTTTCCTGTGGCGTCTGTGGTCATGTCCGATGAAGCATTCGGAGGTACCGGTAATGCAGACGGATTCGGTTATCAGATGATGGACGAATTTGACAAGCTCCGCTCACCTTCCGATCAGAATATGTTTGGCGATACCTGGAGTCTTTATTACAAAGCTATTTACCGTGCCAACATGCTTTTGCTGCACATGGACGGGGTGGATTGGAAAGGAAATGACGAGTTACGTAAGACCTATGAAGCGGAAACAAGGTTTATACGGGCATACTGCTATTTTGATATGGTCAGGTTGTGGGGCAATATTCCATTGATCACAAAACCAACTACTGATAATGTGCCGCAGACCGGTGTAGACAGTGTTTACAAGCTCATTACAGATGATCTGAAATTTGCAGCAGCCAATCTTCCCGCCACCAGTTATGGCAGCCAGGATGCCTCCACCCGCGGACGGGTAACCAAATGGGCGGCTGAATCTTTGATAGGCCGTGTATTCCTTTATTACACCGGCGCTTATAACAAAGCAGACCTGGCAGGAGAGGTGTCAAAAGCACAGGCGCTTGCTTACCTGGAGGATGTTATTAACAACGGAGGATTCGGGCTGGTTGACAAATTTGCCAATTTATGGCCTGCCGCCTCTCTCAATAATTACGTAGGAGAGGATAATAAGGAAACCGTGTTTGCCATCAAGTATACCTACACCAGTGATTGGAATGGCAATGTGGATGGCAATAGCTGGATGGTAATGTTCGGTATCCGTATCCAGAATATTTACCCGTATGGAATGGGCTGGGGAGGCGCAACCGTGAACCCTAAGCTTTGGAATGCCTATGCCCCGGATGACAGCCGGAGAAATGCCTCTATTATTTCTATAAAGGATGAAGGACTTGATTTTCAGAATATAAAAGATCAAAGGGAGTATACAGGCTACTGCATTAAAAAATATACACCAATGTCTGATGCGGCAGGAAAAAGCCTTGCTGAAAAAATGGGTGGCGCAAGCTTCATGATCAGTCAGTTCCAGGATTATGTATCTATCCGTTACGCCGATGTATTGTTAATGGCTGCTGAATTAGGTGCTGCCGGCGCGCAAAATTACTTTGATGATGTACGCAAAAGAGCATTGGGTACCAGCTTTGTGCAGCTCCCGGTAAACCAGGCAAATATTATGAATGAAAGAAAGCTGGAGTTTGCAGGAGAAGGGATCCGTTATTGGGATCTGCTTCGCCAGGGCGTAAATGTTGCGGCAGCGGCCATTGCCGAATCAGCGACCGTTCAAAATGGAGGGGTGAATACAACCAAAACCATTCTGGCATCAAAGGTCACAGAAACAAAGGGCCTGGTGCAAATACCTTATACACAGATCACTTTGTCAAATAACGTATTAAAACAAAATGCGGGATGGTAAAAGGCTGATTTAGATCGTTCACCAGGGGGCTGTTTGTAACATTTTAGCCCCCTGGTTGAATCATTTGACCCCCGGGTTTCAAAGAGTACAACAATAACTTTACAATATTCAATCCACGTATATGAAACTACAACTGCTGCAGCTTCGCCTGTCTGCCTATACCTTGTTCAGGGACTTATTAACCGGATCTTCCACCTATAGTGGAGGTCCTGCGGACCAGATTATCTATCCTATCCCTATACCTGCTGGTTCACCCCAACCAGTCAGGCTCAGATCCATCCGGATGAAATGCCATCCCCGCTGAAGAATAAAGGATAATCATCTAGTCAAGTTAAAATTATTAAGTATGAAGTCAACCAAAATGATTCGCTTGCGAATACTGCCGCTATTGGGTATTCTTTTGGGATCCCTTTTCAGCATAAACCTCTCTGCACAAACAATAAAGATCAGTGGTACAATCATCAATCAAAGTAACTCCACACCGGTTCCGGGAGCAACGGTTAGCGTAAAGAGCACCCGGCGCTTTGCCATCACCGATGAAGCGGGAAAATTTACGATCGATGCGTCAACAGGGGACGTATTAGTGATTACAATGATAGGCTACCTGAAAAAAGAAGTAGTGGTTGATAAAAGCGCTTCCATTCAGGTGAAGCTGGCTGAAAATGTTTCACAGCTGGAGGACGTGGTGGTAATTGGGTATGGCAAAATAAAACGGCCGGACGTTACCGGCGCCATATCTTCTGTTTCCGGTGATGAGATCCGTAAAACACAACCTGTAACCTTTGATCAGGCCTTACAGGGAAAGGTGCCGGGATTAGTAGCTCAGCAAATATCAGGTCAGCCAGGTGGAGCAGTATCTGTTCAGATCCGGGGCTTGTCTTCTTTTGGCGGAGGTTCGCCCATGTATGTAATAGATGGGGTCATTATTGGCGGCACAGCCACATTGGGCGCAGGCGTCAATCCATTGGCCGGTATCAATCCTTCTGAAATTGAATCCATTGATGTATTGAAAGACGCATCTGCAACGGCAATTTATGGGTCCCAGGCAACAAATGGCGTAATAGTAATAACCACCAAAAGAGGACAAGTCGCTCCGCCAAGCATTTCCTATGATATGTATACCGGCTACCAGCAAATACCTAAAAAGCTGCCTGTGATGAATTTAAGGGAATATGCCACTTTTATAAATGAAAGAAATACAGGTTTAGGCTGGGGCTTTGATACCCGGCCGGAGTTTGTAAATCCAAAATATCTGGGCGGGGGAACTAACTGGCAGAAAGAGCTTTTTAGAAATGCACCAATGTCCAACCATACGTTGACAATCAGTGGGGGAGATGCAAGAACACAATACCTGCTGTCCGGCTCTTATTTCAACCAGGAAGGTATTGCCCTGGGGTCCGATTTCCGCAGGATCTCGTTAAGGCTGAACCTTGACAATAGAACAACCAACTGGCTAAAGATAGGTACCAGCCTGCAGCTTATTAGTATCAAAGAAAATGTGAATTCAACCAGCTCTAATGTAATTGGTACCGCATTAAGCCAGACACCGGATATCGCTGTGAAAAATGAGGATGGCAGCTGGGGCGGCGCCTATAACCCGAATGGATGGGTTAATAGTACCGTGAACCCGTATGCGATTGCCCTTATTAATAAAGACCAGGTAAACAGGAAGCAGCTTTTTGGTAATTTATATGCAGAAATTGCTTTTACCAAAGATCTGATCCTCCGGAATGAGGCAACAGCCAGCTTTTCAATGGCAACGGAAGACCGGTTTAACCCTTCCTATACCTTTGGCCTGGTAAAAAATAATACTAACAGCGCATCTTATAATTTTTCGCAAAGCCTGTTTACAACCATCAGGAACTATTTTACCTATGCACATCTGTTTAAAGATAAATACAATGTAAATGTGTTGCTGGGCCATGAAGCGCAGCTAAGCACCAATGAAGCTTCTTCCGCCGGAAGATCGAATTTCCCATCCAACAGTGTGCAGGTGATCAGCAGCGGGGATCCTACTACCGCCACCAATTCCGGCAGCAAGGGGCAAAGCGCCCAGGAATCATACTTTGGCCGTATAAACCTGGGGATCAATGATAAATACCTGTTTACCGCCAATCTCCGGGCAGACGGATCTTCAAAGTTCGCTTCTGAAAACCGCTGGGTAAATACCTACTCAGGAGCATTTGCCTGGAAGATCAATAATGAAGGATTTCTGCAGTCTGCAAAAAGTATTAATGAACTAAAGCTGCGCCTGGGTTATGGTTTAACGAATAATCAAAATATCCGGGATTATGCCTATACCTCCACCCTGGCTACTGTGGCCACCGGGCTTACAGGCATTGCACAGCTTACCCAGAATGTGGGCAATCCGTATGTACAATGGGAAAAAACAAAATATGCAAACATAGGGCTGGATGGTACGCTTTTTAACTGGAGATTAAATTTCTCCGTGGACGTTTACAATCGCAGAACCGATGGTCTTGTATTACAGATCCCCCTGCCATTGTATTCCGGTACAGCGATCGGTTATGCACCAGGCTCCCTGGATGCCCCGTATGTAAATGTGGGCACCGTTAATAACAAAGGTTTTGACTTCAGAATTAGCTCAACCAATGTTAAAAGCAAAAGTTTTACCTGGAAAACAGATGTAACCGTTTCGCGCAATATTAATGAGGTGCTGAAGCTCAATACAGATGGCGCCTCACTGGACAGGCAGTATAGTAAAACGGTTGTAGGCAGGTCTATTGGCGGGTTTTACGGATATGTTGTTGACGGAGGCGTGTTTGCAACAAAAGAAGATTTTAAGACCCACGCATTACCCACTAAAAATGGTGTGCCCCTGCCGGTAGGCGCTGCCGGTGGCAGTATCTGGTATGGTGATCTGAAATTCAAAGACTTTAATGGTGATGGCGTTATTAATGAACATGATCAAACGTTCCTGGGTTCTCCCATACCTAAATACCAGCTGGGTTTAAATAATACCTTCTCCTATAAGAATTTTGATCTGAATATATTCTTCACTGCAAACACCGGCAATAAAGTATATAACCAGCTGCGTGTGAACGGAGAATATCCTGGTACAAGTTTTGGCTACCTCAGGGCGCTCTCAAACTATGCAAAGCTAACCCTGATCGACCCCAACGGATCTGCTACCGATATTAATAATATACAGGTAACAAACCCCGATACCAGGATCCCCGGGATCAGAAATGATAATACCAATGATAATAACAGGAACTCTGACAAGTTTGTGGAAAACGGCACTTTTTTACGGTGTAAGAATATTTCTTTAGGATATACCCTCCCTGAAAAGCTGATTTCGAAAGCCAATATTAAATATGTGAGAGTTTATTTCAACGTTTCAAATGCTTTCATTCTTACAAGCTACAAGGGAATGGATCCTGAGATCGGATCCTGGGATCCGCTAAGCGCAGGTATTGACGGCGGTTATTATCCGCAGCCACGGGTGTATACCATTGGCGCCAACATCAAATTGAGTAAGTAAATATTCATCTGTTTAATATAAATAGTTATGAAATCGATATTGGACAAAATAATTGCTTTCCTGTTAACTGCAATAGTTATAACAGGATGCTCCAAAAGTTTTTTAGATCGTCCGCCCCTGTCGCAAATAAGTGCTGATAACTTTTATCAAACTCCCAATGATCTCAGATTGGCAACAGCTGCATTGTATGCCGGTACGCCCTGGGCCGACTGGAATTATAACTGTTATTTACCTGTAGGCGATGTGCTGAGCGGGAACATGGCGGTTGGTTACTGGGGAGATGCCGTGCAGCTTAACACTTTTACAATTACCGGCTTAAATGGCATCATGATCTCTAACTGGAAAGGGATGTATAATGTTATTGCACACTGTAATGTTACCATTAATGCCATCACGCAAAAGGCGCCCAATACCATCCCTGACAAGGACAAGAATGCTGCTATTGCCGAAGCCCGCTTTATACGTGGATTTGCCTATTATAATCTGGCGGTGTTATGGGGTGCTGTACCTGTTATTGAGGATAACAGTAAGCTGATCATATCTCCATTGATCAACCGCATAAAAACAGAAGATGTATTTAAGTTCGCAATTAATGACCTGACTTTTGCAGCAGAAAACCTACCGCCTGCCGATGCCGCAGGAAGGGTTACTTCCTGGTCGGCGCAAGGCATGTTAAGCAAGGTTTATTTAACAGCAGCCGGGTTAAACCGCAGCGGCTCCCGGGATCAGGCTTACCTGGATAGTGCAAGAAAATACGCAGGAAATGTATGTAAGAATAGCGGCCTGGCGCTGGTAGCTAATTATGCCGATCTCTTTAAAAGCCAGTTTAATGATAATCCGGAATCATTGTTTGCATTACAATGGGCCCCGGGTGGTGGTTGGCTGGAAGGAAATATGCTGCAGATCTATTCTCCGGGTGGTACGGAAATATCTGCCAATGGCTCGGCCGGCTGGTTTAACATCCGCCCAACTATAGATATGTACCAGCTCTACACCACTAAAGATTCTATAAGACGTAAGGCTACTTTTATGATCAATGGTGATTATTACCCCGAGCTGAACGCAGCAGGCGGAGGATATAAATTTACAGGTGATTGCGGTTTGAAGAAGCATATTGTCGGTACAAACAAGGATAATAATGCGCCCACCATGAACCTGACCTCCTCTACAGAACACAATGTATTATTAAGGCTGGCGGATGTGTATCTCCTTTATGCTGAAGCCATACTTGGCAACAATGGTTCCAGTGCGGACGGTGAAGCGCTGCTTTACTTTAACAAAGTGCGTGAAAGGGCTGGCATTGCTCCAACCACTAAAATAGATATTGATACCCTGATTAATGAGAGAAGGATTGAGCTGGCAGGAGAGGGGCAATATTGGATAGACCTGGTCAGGTTGTCTTATTACAACCCGGCAAAGGCAATCAGTAAATTAAACGGGGAAAAGCGTGTAACATTTACGCTGCCAAATGGTGTTTTAACACCTGCAGATCCATATGGTGTTATTACACCTGCAACTATTCAAAGCTTCACTTTCCCGATACCTTCTTCTGAGGTTACTGCCAACCCGAAATTGTTGGAGCCACCGGTATCCTATTATTAAGCAATACTAAAAACATTATACCGTGAACAAAATAATATTCAACCAAAACTATAGAAGGTTACTGTTCTTAGCGCTTGCTGTGGCCTTTGCATGCATGCAGTCCGGCTGTAAGAAGGAGGCAATGGACGGCGGCGCTCCTGTTATAACAAGTGTCAGGAATTATGCAGCCTCGCCTGCCGATACGCTTGTGAATAACATCACTACCGGTCAATGGGTAGTATTGATCGGCCATAATTTGAAAGATGCTGTACAGGTGTCCTTCAATGGCATACCTGCTAACATCAATAGCGTTATGTTCTCTGATACCAGCGCTGCCGTGCTGGTACCCGCGGTGATCCCTTTTCCATCCGTGTCTCCGGAAGAGCTGAATACCATCCACTATGTTACCCGCAAGGGGGCTACCACCTTTACATTCGGCATTGTAGCCCCGCCGCCCACCGTCACAAGCATTTCCAACGAAAATGCCAATGAGGGTGATTCCGTTTATATCAACGGGTTGAATTTATTTTTTATACAGGAACTAACCTTTGCCGGTACACCGGTTACGAAATTCAGCACAGCGGGCGATGGTACTTCCATTGGATTTGTATTGCCCGCGCTTACACAAAGCGGACGGGTAGTGGTGGTTACAAAATCCGGCACAGCTTCCACTCCCTTTAATGTGAATGATGCTACAACAGGGATGCTCTGTGATTTTGACAAGACAAATACTTTCAGCTGGGGTACCGGCATTGAAAACAGCAGCGTCAATTTTCCCGGCAACAGGGGCAATTACGCGGTGCTGAGCAATGGTATTTTGCCGGCCGGCGATGGCACCTGGTGGGACTCGCAACGCAGTATGAATACCAACGACGTACAGTGGGTGCCTGTGGATAGCTTAGGCCTTTCACTGGATGACTATGGCCTTAAGTTTGAGATCAGTGTTCCCACCGCATGGACCGGTACTTCTATTTATGTAATAAAAGGTTATGCATTTGACTATATGGCCCGCTATGAGCCCTGGCAGGGTACCAATAACACGGTAACTGCTTTCACTACAAAGGGCTGGCGTACCGTAACCATTCCATTATCCATGTTCAGGAACAATGACGGTAAAGGTTCGGCCGCTGCAAGCCTGATCGCTTTGCTGGGCGCCAGTGGCAATGGAGCAATAAATATTCAGACCAAGAACTTTTCCGCTTCACCATCGGCTTCCGGCCTAAAGGCCGCTATTGATAATATCCGGATAGTGAAGATTAAATAAGGCAAAATTTTTAACCAAATACACAAATATGAAAACCAGAAGTTGGTATGCGCTTACAGGCCTTATAATTATGGCTGTAATGTCGGCATACTGTAGTAAAAAGAATGTTATTACGCCCGAATTGTCGGTTTCTTCATCTGAAATTGTTTTTCAGGCAAATGGGGGCGCATCTGATGTTACTATCACCAGTAACGTACAATGGAACATCAGCAACCCCGCTTCTTCCTGGCTGCAATTGAGCAAAACAGGCGGCAATAGCAGCCCTGCTTCCATTCAATTGACCGCTGCAGCCAATACTACAGGCGCTTCCCGTTCAGCAGTGCTGGAGGTTAACGCGGGAAATAGCCAGGTGCGCAGGATCAATGTAACACAAGCCAGTAGCTTATATCCTGGCTATAATACATCGCCCGCAGCGGCTGATGCAACCGGCATGGGAAGTACCGCCGTGCAATTGGCTGCCAAATTTAAGCTGGGCTGGAACATTGGAAATACGCTGGAAGCAATTGGCGGGGAAACCGCCTGGGGAAATCCTCAGATCAGTGAAAGTTATATCAAGGCTGTAAAAGCGCAGGGATTTAACGCCATCCGCCTGCCCTGTTCATGGGACTATTATTCCGATAAAGCCACCGCTAAGATCCAGGATACCTGGCTTAACCGGGTAAAACAGGTGGTGCAATATTGTGTGAATAACGATATGTATGTGCTGCTCAATATCCATTGGGACGGTGGCTGGCTGGAAAACAATATTAACGCCCAGAAGAAGGATTCGGTGAATGCCAAGCAACAGGCTTTCTGGGAACAGATTGCTACGGCCATGCGTGATTTTGATGAGCACTTAATGTTTGCAAGCGCCAATGAACCCGCTGCCGACAATGCTGATCAGGTGGCAGTATTGGCCAGCTATCATCAAACCTTCGTTAACGCAGTGCGTTCCACCGGCGGACGTAACAGCTACCGGGTGTTGGTGGTGCAGGGGCCCTCAACGAATATTGAAAAAACATATGACCTGATGAATACCCTTCCCACAGATCCTGCGAAAGACCGCATGATGGTGGAAGTACATTATTATTCCCCTTCCCAGTTCTGTTTGCTGATGGATGGCGACGCCACCTGGGGTAAAATGTTTTACTACTGGGGTACCGGGCATCATTCAACCATTGAGCCTGAGCGCAATGCCACCTGGGGAGAGGAAAGTGATGTGAACGCCTCCATGGCCAGAATGAAAACGAAATACACCGATAAACAGATCCCTGTTATAATGGGCGAATATGGAACCTACAGGCGTGGTAACAGTAAGTATATCCCCAAAGATCTGGCCACCCACAATGATGCCGTGGATTATTGGCTGACCTATGTAACCAAACAGGCCATAGCTAATGGTCTTAAACCTTTTTACTGGGATACAGGTGGTGCTTTGGACAGGCGGAATAATACCGTGCTGGATCAACGCACCATTGACGCCATTGTGGCGGGTGGTAAATAACTGAACTGGAAATTTAATGAAATTGAAAAAAGCAGTAAGGCAATTTGTGCTCGGTTTAGCAGGCGTAATGATGGCAGGTATGGCCCATGCGCAGCTTTTGACAAACGAAAAAATGCAGGAGGAAAAGATCCGCTCATGGATCAGCCAAATGACGCTGGCGGAAAAAGTTAGCCTCCTGCATGGAAATTCAAAATTTTATGTATCGGGAATAAAAAGATTAAGTATTCCTGAATGGGCATTGAGCGATGGGCCTCACGGCGTGCGTGCGGAAATAAACCGGCATAACTGGGCTTATGCCGGATGGACCAATGATTCCGCTACCTGTTTCCCACCAGGTACAGCCCTGGCAGCTACCTGGAATCCCCGGCTGGCTTATGAGCGTGGAATTGTATTGGGTGAAGAAGCACGTTTCCGGAAAAAAGATATCTTATTGGGGCCCGGTATCAACATCATCCGTTCGCCGCTTTGTGGAAGGAATTTCGAGTACATGAGCGAAGATCCGTTCCTTATTTCAAGAATGTCGGTTGCCTATATCAAAGCATTGCAGTCAAAAGATGTGGCGGTAAGTGTAAAACACTGGCTGGCTAATAACCAGGAAACGCACAGGGATTCTATTGACGTGCATATGAGCGAAAGGGCATTGCGTGAAATTTATTTGCCGGCATTTAAAGCGTCGGTAACCGAAGGCGGAGCCTACACCGTAATGGCCGCATACAATAAGTTCAGAGGGAACTGGTGTGCTGAGAATGAGTATCTGAATAGGGAGATCCTTCGTAAAGAATTTGGTTTTAAAGGCGTGCTGATGACCGACTGGGCGGCCGCACATTCAACCATAAAATCCGCCTTAACCGGCCTTGACCTGGAAATGGGAACGGATAAAAGGGATTACAACGAATGGTATTTCGCTGATCCATTGATCCGCGCAGTGGAAGAAGGGAAAGTGCCTGTGGCCATTGTGGATGAAAAAGTAGCAAATGTGCTGCGGGTGATGATAAAAACAAAAATGTTTGATGAAGAAAAACGGGAAAAAGGAACAATGAATACGCCGCAGCATCAGCAGGCCGCATATAACGATGCCGCTGAAGCAGCCGTGTTATTGCAAAACAACGGGCACCTGCTTCCGCTGGATTTCAATAAAATAAGATCCATTGCCGTGATTGGAGATAATGCTACACGTAAGCATTGCAATGGCGGGCTTAGCTCCGAAATAAAAGCCCTGTATGAAATCACTCCGCTGGACGCTATCCGGAAAAAATTTGGAGCTGCGGTGAAAATAAATTTTGCACAGGGGTATGAAAAGCAATCCACTTTCAAAGAAGGCAGCAATGCCGGGCAAACCAGCTCGGATAGGGTTAACTGGAAGCTGATCGATGAAGCGGTAGCAGTGGCAAAGGAATCGGAAGTTGTGATCATTTTCGGAGGCTTAAATCATGATTTTGATACAGAATCTTCCGATAAGCAAAATATGGACCTGCCTTACGGGCAGGATGTGCTGATCCGTGAAGTGGCCAAAGCAAACCCTAAAACAGTGGTTGTTATTATTGCCGGTTCACCGGTAAAGTTATCAGGGATTGTTTATCGCGTGCCTGCTATATTATGGTCATGGTTCGGTGGAATGGAGGCCGGGAATGCTGTTGCTGATCTGCTGAGCGGTAAAGTAAATCCATCCGGTAAGCTGCCGTTCACATTGCCGGTATCCCTGGACCAATCACCCGCTCATGCATTAGGCAATTTTCCGGGTAAAAACCTCCAGGTAAATTATGAGGAAGATATTTTAGTAGGATACCGTTGGTTTGATACAAAGAAAATTGTTCCTCAATTCCCATTTGGTTATGGGCTTTCTTATACCGGTTTTTCAATAAGTCATTTTTCTACGGACAAAACCAGCTATGGAAAAGGAGAGACCATCCATGCAAAATGCACCGTAAAAAATACAGGCTCCCGGTATGGAGCAGAGGTTGCACAGCTCTACGTCAGCGATCCGGTTTGTGCTGTTTTGCGCCCCGGAAAAGAGCTGAAGGCTTTTGAAAAAACTTTTCTGCGGCCTGGGGAAGCAAAAACACTTGAGCTGAATGTAAAAGTTGCGGATCTGGCTTTTTATGACGAAGCCCAAAAGGCCTGGAACGTGGAAGCAGGTGAATTTGTATTACACATCGGCAATGCATCAAATAATATTTCAGGCTCGGTGAAAATTTTAGTTAAATAGAATTTACAGGAATTGTAATACATGAAAAAGTTTACAGGAGTTGTAGCGGCATTGATTGCAACATTTTTTTTCCAGTCGTTATGTTATGCCCGGATAGCTTTACCCAAAGCAGATCCTTCCGGCCCTCTTGTCCGGAAGCAATTATTTGATGATAGCTGGAAGTTCTTTTTAGGCGATATTCCTGAAGCCAGGTTAAAAGACTTCAGAGATGAAGGTTGGCGTAACCTCAATTTACCGCATGATTGGAGCATAGAAGGAAATATAAGTCCCAAAAATCCAACGGGAGGTGGAGGCGGATACTTTCCTGCAGGTGTAGGCTGGTACCGGAAAACCTTTCAGGTTCCGGGGGAATGGAAGGATAAACATATCTCCATTTATTTCGAGGGTGTTTACATGAACTCCGAGGTTTTTATCAATGGGCAATCTCTTGGTATTTACCCATACGGCTATTCTTCGTTTAGTTATGACCTTTCCCCTTTTTTGGAGTTTGGGCAGGAGAATGTTATAGCAGTAAGGGTAGATAATTCTCAGCAGATGAACAGCCGCTGGTATAGCGGCTCCGGGATCTATCGCCATGTTTGGATGATGGTTACGGGCCCCGTGCATGTGGCGCAATGGGGTGTTGCAATTTCAACGCCCGATGTTACTTCAAAAAAGGCAGCTGTACAGGTAAGAACGCAGGTGAAAAATGAAACAGCTACTGCCCAAAGTATTGTGCTTAAAACCCTTCTCTGGAATAAAAATTCAAAAAATGCAGGCGCCGACCAGGTGAAGGTGGAGCTGCCCGCTAATAGTGAAAAGGAAATTACCCAAACCATACAGGTACCGGCGCCTTTGCTTTGGTCACCGGAGGCTCCCAATTTATACCAGGCACAGATCCAGGTGTTACAGGATAAAAAGGTAGTGGACGATACCCAAACCGCTTTCGGCATCCGTTCTATAAAGTTTACTGCTGAAAATGGGTTTCAGCTTAATGGCAAAACGGTAAAAATAAACGGTGGCTGTGCCCATCATGATAATGGTTGCTTAGGCGCTGCCGCTTTTGACCGTGCAGAGGAACGCAAGGTTGAGCAGCTGAAGGCTGCCGGGTTCAACGCGGTAAGAACTTCCCATAATCCCCCTTCCGAAGCTTTTTTAGATGCTTGTGATAAATTGGGTATGCTGGTGATGGATGAAGCATTTGATTGCTGGAGAAAGGGAAAAACAAAGCATGATTATGCCATGTATTTTGATAAGTGGTGGAGCCGTGATCTGGGATCAATGGTGCTGCGCGATCGTAATCATCCCGCTGTTATTATGTGGAGTATAGGTAATGAGATACCGGAGAGAAGTGAGCCTGAAGCAGTAAATACTGCAAAAATGCTTGCAGAATGTATAAAGAAAATAGATAGTTCACGCCCCGTTACATCGGCTATTGTAGAAAATGGTAAGGATTGGGCAGCGTTTGATCCGCTGATGGCGGTACACGATGTTGCCGGTTATAATTATCACCTGTTTGCTGCACCCTCAGACCATCAACGGGTTCCTTCACGTATGATCGTTCAAACGGAATCCTACCCGAAAGATGCCTTTACAAACTGGAAGCTGGTACAGGATAACAGTTATGTTATCGGAGATTTTGTGTGGACAGCCATTGATTACCTGGGCGAATCGGGAATAGGCCGCTGGTACTACTCCGGCGATGTTCCCGGCGAACATTGGGAGCATGATTTTTTCCCCTGGCATGCTGCTTATTGTGGTGATATAGACCTGGTTGGATGGAGAAAACCCATATCGCATTATAGAAGCATGTTGTATAATAATGATGAAAAGCTCTACATGGCTGTCAGGGAGCCGGCTCCGGAACCCATTGAGATCAAAGAAACCTGGTGGTCCGTATGGCCTACCTGGGAAAGCTGGACATGGCCGGGATCTGAGGGCAGGAATGTGCAGGTGGAAGTTTATTCCAAATATCCCAAAGTCCGGCTTTACCTCAACAACAAGCTTATTGATGAACAGCTAACCACCATTGAACAACAGTTTAAGGCAACCTTCTCTGTGCCTTATTCACCAGGTGTACTGAAAGCAGTTGGTGTGGAAAGTAATAAGGAAGCTGGATCGGCCACGCTCCAAACGGCCGGTGCTGCAGCAGCAATAAAACTCACTGCCGACCGGAAAGAAATACTGGCAAACGGGGAGGACCTGGTTTATGTTACCATTGAAATAACGGACAAGGATGGAATATTTCAGCCCAATGCTGCAAACCGTTTGCATTTTAAAATAGACGGACCGGCGGTTATTGCAGGAATAGCGAATGCCGACATCAAAGATACTGATCCCTATGTAGGGGATTCACGTAAAGCATGGCACGGAAGGGCATTAGCTGTGATCCGCAGTACGCAGCGTACCGGGGATATTAAGCTTGCGGTTAGTTCACCCGGTTTGCCGGAAAGTACTATCAGCATTAAAGCAAATACTATTACAAACAACAGATCTTCAGATGAATAAATACGCAATACTCTTTGTTATAACTCTTCTGATCTCAGGATTAAACGCAGCTGCGCAGGAAGGCAACCGCTTTTTTCCTGAGAAAGATCTCATCACAACCGGCATCTATTATTATCCTGAGCATTGGAACGAAAATCAATGGGAACGGGATATAAAGAAGATTGCCGGTATGGGTTATGAGTTTGTGCACCTGGCGGAGTTTGCCTGGTTTAAAATGGAACCCGAAGAAGGGAA
Source organism: Chitinophaga sp. GbtcB8 (assembly GCF_019091455.1). Lineage (GTDB taxonomy): Bacteria > Bacteroidota > Bacteroidia > Chitinophagales > Chitinophagaceae > Chitinophaga. The sequence continues at coordinate 58,589 of NZ_JAGXJN010000031.1, read as the reverse complement.
ATTTGAATTTAACTGGCTGGATAAGGTAATAGCGCTTTGCACGAAATACAACCTGAAAGTGATGATGTGCACACCTTCTGCAGCCACCCCTGCCTGGATGAGGGTTAAATATCCTGAAACTTTTGTAATGGATGGCCATTATATCCGCGCTGAGCATGGCACACGCGGGTTAGGGTCAATTGTTAATCCTGCCTACCGGCGGTTTGTAGCAGCCATTGTAACAGAAATGGCTAAACGCTATGGACAGCATAAAAATGTGACCGGCTGGCAGCTGGATAATGAGCCGGATGCTAAACCCGATTATAGTCCCTCTTCGCAGGAAGCCTTCCGGCAATGGCTAAAGAGCAAATACAAAACCATTGAGGCATTGAATGCTGCCTGGGGCGCTGCGTTCTGGAGCCAGTGGTACGATAGTTTTGACCAGGTTATCATTCCTAATACCAACCTGGTAGGCTGGTGGGGCAATAACCCGCATGCCTTGCTTGATTTTAAAAGATATTCGGCAGATGCCCAGGCGGAGTTCCTGGATTTTGAGGCAGCAACATTGCGGAGCTACATTTCTAAGGAGCAGTTTGTAACAACCAACTATACAGCGGTTTCCACAGGTGCTGATCCGCGGCGGACGAATAAGCTTGATTTTGCCACTTATACCGCTTATCCGAATGGAGGCAGCAATAATATCGGGGAGCTGGGCTTTCGTTTGGGAAACAGTAAGGTAATTCTCTTTGCCGCTGAATATTATAAAACCGTAGGTGGCGTATCCGGCGTAATGGAAATTCAGCCCGGGCCGGTGAACTGGGGCAGCTACAACCCGCTGCTTTTACCGGGTACCGTACGTATGTGGCTGTACCACACCTTTGCTGCAGGTGGAAAACTGGCCTCTTCTTACCGGTTCCGCCAGATCAATTATAGTGCAGAGCAATACCATGCCGGCGTAATACAACCGGATGGTGTAACCCCTTCACAGGGCGGTGAGGAGTATATGCAATTCATGAAAGAAATAAAAGCGCTGCGCAAACAATATAAGCCGGGTGTTACCATGCCGGCAAAGCTGGCCGCCCGGTCAACGGCCATTCTGTGGAACCTGGAAAATTACTGGACTATTGACCGGCAAAAACAAACCTGGCAATGGGATACCTGGAATTACCCGGTTAAATTCCTTGAAATAGCAAAATCATTCGGTGCGCCGGCAGATGTGATCCCCGAAACCGCTGACCTGTCTAAATACAGGTTTGTGATAGTACCAGCCTACGAAATGGCTGACAGTGCTTTGGTGAAGAAATGGAGTGAATATGCGGCAAATGGAGGGCATTTGATCATTACCTGCCGTACCGCAACCAAAGACCGCGTGGGACATTTTTGGGAGGCGGAATGGGCTGCTCCCATATCCGCACTTATAGGGGCGCAGGTAAAAGCAACCGATATGCTTTCAAATACCGGCAAAGGAGAGATCCTTATGGGACAGGACCATTACGGCTGGAACAACTGGGCCGATCTGCTGGCGCCGGATAAGAACACGGAAACACTTGCTGTATTCGATAACCAGTTTTATAAAGGAAAAGCAGCAGTAGTAAAACATAAGGTTGGTAAAGGCACTGTAACCTATATAGGTGTGGATACAGATGATTCAAAACTGGAACAGGACGTGCTGCGCGGCATTTATACCAGTGCAGGCGCTGCCACTGAAAATTATCCGCCCGGCATATATGTTTACTGGCGGGATGGTTTTTATGTAGCGGTAAATTATTCCCCGGATAGTTATACCATGAACATGCCTGGAACAGCCAGGATTATGGTAGGTGAAAAAGTATTGCAACCCGGTGGAGTGCTGGTCTGGACTGAATAGTTATAAGAAAGATAAAAGGCTTTAAGAATGAAAAAGAATCTAATCCTGTTGACGACCCTGTTTGCTTCCATTTCAGGAACACTGGTTGCCCAAACGGCAAAACGCAGCGGGCTGGCCGTGCAGGAACGGGCAATTAATATTGATTTCAACAAAACAGCAGGGAAGCTCAATACCATGTTCAATGAGTGTGTGGGCGCAGGCCGTGCCAACGAAGGGTTACGGGCAGATTGGCAGCAGCAGCTTGCATATGTAAGAAAAGAATGTGGTTTCAGGTATATCCGCATGCACGGGCTGTTAACAGATGACATGGCTGTATATACAGAGGATAGTAAAGGTAAGCCGGTTTACAACTATATGTATATTGATGCTTTGGTTGATTTTTTACAAAGCATTGGCATGAAACCCTTTATTGAGCTGGGCTTTATGCCTTCGGCGCTGGCCAGTGGCTCCAAAACCATCTTCTGGTGGCGGGGTAATGTAACTCCTCCGAAGGATTACGAAAAATGGGGCGCACTGGTGCAGGATCTTACCCGGCATTTTACAGAACGTTACGGCGCCAGCGAAGTAAAGACCTGGTATTTTGAAGTTTGGAATGAGCCTAACCTGGATGGTTTCTGGGCAGGGACGCAGGAAGACTACTTCAAATTATACACCTATAGTGCTAAAGCTATTAAAAGCGTTAATTCATCTTATCGCGTTGGAGGGCCGGGAACCGCCGGTGCTGCCTGGGAACCGGAAATGATTGCATACTGCCGGAAGAATAATGTACCTATAGATTTTATAAGCACTCATGCCTATGGTGTAAAGCAGGGATATCTCGACGAATTTGGCAATTCAGGTACCGTGCTCGATAAAAGCCCCATGAGTGTGAGTGGTGATGTGCTGCAGTCACGAAAAGAAATTGCCGCTTCGTCAATGCCTGACCTGGAGCTCCATTACACCGAATGGAGCGCATCCTATACTCCGGCTGATCCTATTCATGACAGCTATCACGAAGCAGCCTATGTACTGCAAAAGCTGAAACAGGTTGGTACGGCTGCCAGCTCAATGTCGTACTGGGTGTTTACAGATATTTTTGAAGAGCCCGGCCCCCGCTTTACACCCTTTCATGGAGGTTTTGGAATGCTGAACATCCAGGGTATTAACAAACCTGTATTCTATGCATACCAGTTTATGAACCGGCTGGGAAATATTGAATTGGCAAATACAGATCCCACTTCATGGGTTTGCAGGGATTCAACCGGAAATATACAGGCGCTGGCCTGGGATTTTACCAACACGCATCCTGGAGATTCCGTACATAATCAGCAATATTATATCCGTGATCTTCCTTCAAAGCCAAAAGGAAAATTGAAGCTCAATATTGCAAACGTACCTGCCGGAACGTATGCGCTTGAAGTATATAAAGTAGGTTATCACTGCAACGATGCTTATTCCACTTATCTCTCCCTGGAGAAACCCGCACAGCTTACCAGGCAGCAGGTGGAGCAGATTAAATCGCAGAATGACGGCAGGCCGGTTTCAAAAGAGATCATAAAAGTGAAAGAAGGAACCCCTTTTTCAAAGGAGCTGGAAATCCGAGAGAACGATGTTTACTTTCTGAATTTAATAAGAATTTAACCACCCTGAAAACCACGAATGTTATGAAAAACTCCTTACGCATGTTATCCAATGCATGCTGCAGAATTGGTTAAAAACATCTAAGATTATTAAAGTAGATTAGAGGGAAATAATACTTTGAGCTAAAGATTAATAATAGTATGATTCGGAAAATTTGTAAGGCAATAACGGTAATAGCATGTTTAGCTGTGAGTGGTTATGCTCAAACCACCGCCCCCGGTCTCTGCGGTCCGGTTCCCTCTGAAAACCAGATGAAATGGCAGGAAATGGAATATTACGCATTCATCCATTTATCTACCAATACTTTTACAGACCAGGAGTGGGGATATGGTGAAGACGATCCTAAAATTTTTAACCCCGTAAACCTGGATTGCCGTCAGTGGGCCCGTGTTTGTAAAGAGGCGGGTATGAAGGGTATTATTCTTACAGCCAAACACCATTCAGGATTTTGTTTATGGCCATCAAAGTACACCGAATATTCTGTTAAAAATTCTTCCTGGCGCGGTGGCAAAGGGGATATTGTTCGTGACCTGGCAAATGCGTGTAAGGAATATGGCCTGAAGCTGGGTATTTATTTATCTCCCTGGGACCGGAACAGCGCGGTGTATGGAACACCGGAATACATCACTTACTTCAGGAATCAGCTGAAAGAGCTGCTTACAAACTATGGGGATATTTTTGAAATATGGTTTGACGGAGCTAATGGTGGTTCGGGTTATTACGGCGGCGCCAGGGAAACCCGGAAAATAGACCGGACTACCTATTATGACTGGAAGAACACTTATAAGCTCATACGCCAGCTGCAGCCAAAGATCGTTATATGGAACGACGGCGGGGAGCGCGGCGACCTGCGCTGGGTAGGCACAGAGGGTGGTTATGTGGGGGAAACGAACTGGAGCCTGCTGAATGCTACCGGAGAAGTACCGTATGATATGTTACATCATGGCGTGGAGAACGGTGATTCCTGGGTGCCGGCTGAGGTTAATACCTCCATCCGTCCCGGATGGTTCTATCATGCCTATGAAGACAGCCGCGTAAAATCCCTGCCCGATCTGCTGAACACCTACTACAGCTCTTTTGGACGTAACGGCGCCCTGTTGCTGAACTTTCCTGTGGACAGGAGAGGCCTGATCCATGAAACAGATGAGAAGGCGGTGCTGGCGCTGGCAAAAGCCGTAAAGGAAGCATTTGCGGTGAACTTTGCTGAAAAGAAAAAAGTGAGCGCTTCAAATGTGCGCGGTAATGTAAAAACATTCGGCGCAAGTATGGCAGTGGACGGAAATAAGAACACCTATTGGGCAACCGATGATGCAATAACAGCCGCATCGCTAACTATAGACTTTGGCAAGCCCACTACTTTTAACCGTTTTCTCGCCCAGGAATATATAAGATTAGGCCAGCGGGTAAAAGCTTTTAAGGTTGAGGGGTTGGTTGGTGGCAGCTGGAAAGAGCTGGCTAATGGAACTACTATTGGTTACAAACGTATCCTGCTTTTTCCGGCTGTAACTGCTGCACAGCTACGTTTTACCATTACAGCTGCAAAAAGCTGCCCGCTCATATCCAATATAGGAGTATATAATGCACCTCCTATTCTGATAGCCCCTGAAATTATCAGGGATCAGTCGGGGACAGTGTATATCAGGCCCGCTGATAAGGGATCTGTTATTTATTATACACTGGATGGCAGCCAGCCCACAAAGGATGCAAAGCGGTACGAAGGACCTGTACAAACGGATGGAAAAGTGAACGTAAAGGCGATCGTTTATGATCCCATATCGAAAAAAAGCAGTGCCGTAGCAGGGGAGAAATTTGACATATCCAGGAAGGACTGGAAAATATCAGGTATTAAGGACGATAAAGTTAACCGTGTGATAGACGGGGACCCTGCAACGGCATGGTACCAGGAACGTGACAAAAAGCTGCCGGCAGATATTGATATTGATATGGGTAAAACAGAGAATGTATCCGGTTTCAAATATCTGCCCGGCCAGGGCAGCACAGAGGGGATTATTACGCACTACCAGTTCTATGTATCAGAAGATAATAAAGAATGGAAAATAGCAGATGAAGGAGAGTTTTCCAATATTAAAAATAACCCATTGTGGCAGGTGAAGGAATTTAAGCCGGTAAAAGCCCGTTATATCAGGCTGCGTGCGTTACACAATACCCAGCAGAACGATGCGGCAGGTTATGCAGAGCTGGATGTGATTACCCGTTAGCTTTAAAAGTTCACCAGGTCCATTTGTTTTTTATAATTCCCCGGTGACATACCGGTAATTTTTTTAAATATTTTGGAAAAGTAAAACACATTTTCAAAACCGGTCTCTGTTGCAATTTCAGCATAGGTCATCTGGGTTGTTACCATCAGGTATTGCGCCCTTTCGATCCTTTTTTCATGGATGTACCTTACAGGCCTTTCTCCGGTGTGCTGATAGAAAAGACGTGAAAAATAATCTGTATGCAGGTTTGCTCTTTTCGCCAGGTAGCTTACCGATAGATCGCGGTGCAGGTTTAGTTGAATATAGCTGATAGCACTTAAGATCTTGGCCGGCACGGGACCAGTATCCTTATTTTCAAATACTTCTGGTATCAGAAACCGGGAAACCAGTTGTAAAAGAATGCCATGTGTTTCTGTGAATGTTGACATACTTTGCCGGTTATTAAGCTCCTGGTACTCCTTATAAAAAACGCTCTTCTCGTATATCCTTGGGTTATCTGAGCGATTGATGCCTCTGCCTGGGTTTATTTCCAGTAAACGGGCAAAGTTCATGATATCAATTTCTGATGCTTTCACCTTAAGGATAGACCTGTTATTGGCAAACAAGGAAATGCCGTCCGATGATTCCTCAAAGAACTGAACAAAATACTGACTGAGATGGCTTTTGCAGAAAAGATTACATAAGGTGAAGCTGGGTATGATATAGAGGAAACCGGGCTCCAGTTTCACATTCGTTGAAACATCCGAGATTTCGCCTGCGCCCCCGTTAATATAGTATAGTCTGAAATAGGGGCTGATAACGTTTTTGTAATTCCATTTTGAATCAAGTTCTACATGGTCAACGTTCAATAATGTAAAGGTATGTTTAAGCGTCCTTTTGATCATGCGGTGAAATAATTAAAGGGAATAAGAAAAGATCCTTACCTGCTTTACGGTTTTCCGCCATAGCAATAATAAACAAATAGTCGGTTTCGTATAAAAAAAAGTCCTGTTAACCTCCGGGCCAGATCATCTTATGGCGGCAGGGCCGTTTCAGTTCACCCGGGATTCCCCGGACCCGGTACCGCAATGTCCGGTGACCTCCTGAAAATGTCTAAAAATTAACGGCGGTGATTTTTGAACTTTTTGAACGGCTAAATTCCATTTCTTTACAATACCGGAACTGCCGGGAGCAACACCTATGGCAATACCACGTTTATGAATACTATTTAACATTGTTAAATGGTTTATTTTTGGTCCGCAGAATATTTGTCAGATTGACATTAAAGGGAATCCTGAAGGTATAAATGTGTTATCCCATATGACAATGATCCGGCAGCGGTATCTATAAAAGGAAAAATCCATGTTACATGAAAAAAACAATTTTTAATCTTACCATTCTTCTGTTGTTTGCCATACCGGTTTTTGCGCAAGGTATTATTGAGCACGCAGCCCCGGGTTTTGATTCCCTGCGGGCCGGTATACCGCATGGCCGGATTGATACGATCAGCTATAACTCGGTAACAGTGGGAAATCCCCGCAAAGCGCTGATCTATACGCCACCGGGATTTTCCAAAAAGAGTAAATACCCGGTGTTATACCTGTTGCACGGTATAGGAGGCGATGAAAAGGAGTGGCTAAAAGGCGGCACTCCCCAGGTAGTGCTGGACAACCTGTACGCCGAAGGAAAAATTGAGCCTATGATCGTTGTTATGCCTAACGGCAGGGCCATGAAAGATGACCGGGCCACCGGCAATATTATGGCTCCTGACAAAGTACAGGCGTTTGCCACTTTTGAGAAGGATCTGCTGAATGATCTCATTCCCTACATACAAAAGAAATACCCTGTTTACACGGACCGGGAGCACCGGGCCGTTGCCGGCCTGTCAATGGGAGGCGGACAGTCACTGAATTTTGGCCTGGGTAACCTGGACAAGTTTGCCTGGATCGGAGGCTTTTCTTCCGCGCCCAACACTAAAATACCGGAACAGCTGGTGCCGGATCCGGCTGAAGCAAGGCAAAAGATTAAGCTGCTCTGGATCTCCTGCGGCGCCAGTGATGGATTGGTTTCCTTTAGCAAACGCACGCATGATTACCTGCAGAGGAATAATGTGCCGCACATCTATTACATTGAGCCGGGCGTGCACGATTTCAAGGTGTGGAAGAACGGATTGTATATGTTCTCCCAGCTGATCTTTAAACCGGTGGATACTGCTACCTTCTCAAAATATCCGGTGGTGGGCGCGCCCGCGGCAACCAATGTGCGCAATGCAAAGTATCCGCAGATACTGGCTGATCACCGTGTTATTTTCCGGGTTAAAGCGCCGGAAGCGCAGAAAGTGCAGGTTGACCTTGGCCGCAAATATGATCTGGTAAAGGACACCGGCGGTTTATGGACCGTAACAACAGATTCCATCGGCGAAGGATTTCATTATTATTCCCTGCTGATAGATGGTGTGGCCGTTGCGGACCCTGCCAGTGAAACTTTTTATGGTATGGGAAGAATGGCCAGCGGTATTGAAATACCCTTTGCAGGCGGCAGCTACTATGCATTAAGAGATGTGCCGCATGGGGATATCCGCATCAGGAAATATTTCTCAAAGGTTACCGGTTCATGGCGGCAGCTGTATATCTATACCCCGCCTGGTTATGATGCAAATACAAACGAAAAATATCCTGTGCTCTATATTTTACACGGGGGCGGTGAAGACGAAACCGGCTGGGCCACACAAGGTAAAACAGATCTGATCCTGGATAACCTGATCGCTGCAAAAAAGGCGGCGCCCATGCTGATCGTTATGCCGGATGCAAATGTGGGCGGTGCTGCTTTTGATGAATCTGTGCTGAAAACATTTGAATCCGAGCTGAAGGATATTATTATTCCCCTGGTAGAAAAAAGTTATCGGGCTGAAACCGGCGCAAGCCACCGGGCACTAGCCGGTTTATCTATGGGCGGCATTCATACGCTTTATACCGGAATTAAGAATACGGAGCTGTTTTCCTACCTGGGCGTATTCAGCTCAGGCTGGATCCAGGCCCGGCAGGCTGATATTGCAGCGGCCCAGTACGATTTTATGAAAACCAATGCGGCCATGATCAACAGCAATCTGAAAGCGCTGTGGATCTCCATGGGCGGAAAAGAAGATATTGCCTACAGGAACTGCCAGCTGATGCTTACAAAGCTGGATGAGCTGAATATTAAGCACACGTACAGCGAATACCCGGGCGGGCATACCTGGCCGGTATGGCGGAATAACCTGTTTAATTTTGCGCAGCTGCTTTTTAAATAAATATTGAGCGGATATAGCTTTTTGTTACAAAACCGCGAAGACTTTGTAATTTGGAGCCTATGATCCGGCTGTATGAAAACTTCAACCAGCACAAGGCAAAGGTAGAGCTGCTGTATGCGGATGGCGCCATGAAAATGGCGTTCTGCCAGTACCGCCGCTCGTCCGAAGATGCGTTTTTCATACCTTATACCACGCTTACGTATGTACGCGAAGGCCGGAAAGTGATTTTCCTTAACGGCGAGTGTTATGATATGAAAGCCGGTGATACGCTTTTGGTTCCGAAAAATTCCATTTTATATTCTGATATCCTCGTGAAGCGGGAACCTTTCGTAAGCCTGAACCTGTTGCTGGGCGATGCGGATACCTTGCTCAGTCCCATGGCCTGCCACATTGCAGACCGTATGCAGCTGCAATATTACGCCGGCATGCACAACATGAGCCTGAGCACCTTTAAACGATGGTTCAAAAAGGAAGTGGGATGCAGTCCTGGCCAATGGATGATCGAAAAACGTTTACAACAGGCAAAATACCTGCTGCAGCATAAGCGTTTATCCGTGAAGGAAGCCTGCTATAACAGCGGTTTTGAAGATGTATCCTACTTCATCCGCAGGTACAGGCAGGCCTTTGGCCATACACCGGGTCAGGAAGCAATTTGACCTTTTTGTCCTACTCCCTCATATTCCTGCGCCCTACCTTTATTAAAAAAAAGAATATGATCTCACGTGAACAAGCCCTGAAATTTGCAGACGAATGGGTAGCTGCATGGAACACGCACGACCTGGATGCGGTACTCGCACATTATACGGAAGATTTTGAAATGAGCAGCCCCTTTATACAGCAGATGGGCATCAGCCCGGATGGCCGTCTGAAAGGAAAGGCAAACGTGCGGAATTATTGGGAAAAGGCCATGGTGAGCTACCCTGATCTTCATTTCGACCTGCATGAAGTTTTATCATGTATGAATACTGTGATCATTTATTACACAAGTGTGAAGGGAAAGAAAGCGGCGGAATTTTTTGTGTTCAATGAGGATGGGAAGGTATTCCAGGCCATGGGGCATTACAATTAGCAGCACCTGCCTAAGCCCGTGTAGTAAGCTATTTCAGACGGCTAACTACCGGGCATTTTTGTGCCCCGGAAAACATTTGATCCTGCAGCTGTTTGTGATGTGTTGCTGATTGTTTGTGACATAAATACTATCTTAAATCCAGGAGCGCTATACGGGCGTATAACTCTGCAATACAGGCTTCGTCCAGCAGCCATTTCGGCTTGCCGGTGGGATCACGCGCCTCTCCCCAGTTATGGTTAAGCAGGCCATTGCCGTCACGGTTATCCCAGGCATGGTCTATCCTTGCGATCATTGCTTTCAAATATTGCGGATCCTTATCCACCTCATAAAGCGCCACATATCCGCGGAACAGCACTGTGGCAAACCAGGGCAGGTCGCAGAACTCACTGCGCAGGCCTTTCTCCGGCCGGCCGAAGTAGGTGAAGGCGGCTGCCGCAGTTTGTCTGGCATCCCGGTAATACTTTTGCTCTTTCGTAAAATGATATAATAGCATGGCCGCTTCCAGCATGGAACCGGAGTTGTAGGTATAATACACCGGGTTGATGGCCGCTGTAGCGGTTTTAATATCATTCACATACAGCCCGGCGGAATCGCGCAGGCGCCGGTTCATCCACTCATAAAAACGGATGCCCTGCTGCAGGTAATAAGGCTCTTTCGTGATCCCGTAAATTTTCAGCGCGGCCAGCGTAGCCATGCCATTGCTGCAGGCAGGTTTCTGATCATGGTGGCCTTCCAGCCAGGTAACACCGCCGCCAAGCACATTCGTCCAGCCACTCATAATGAAGGTGAACACTTCTGTTGCACGGGCCAGGTACAGGGGATTGCCGGTATTGGTATAGGCTTCGGCGTAGTCTATCGCTACCAGGCCGTTGTCGTCATAATAACGGTCCACCTTTTCAAACTTTGCCGGGTAAGCCTGGTAACCGGCCGGTGTGCGGGATGTATCGCGGTATTGATACATGGCCTGCATGGCCGAATCTACATAGGGCAGGTAAGCGGCCTTCCTGCCACGCATGCGTACAATGATATTGACAGAGGAAGCCACACCGCTGAGTGGCCACAGATAGCTCACCTCTTTTGACTGCACATTTCCATCCTGCATATAAGTGAGTGAATCCTTATGTTGCTGCGGGAAATACTCTGAAAACAGGCTGTGTTGCGGTACACGGTACAAGGTCCATACCCGGTGGAACATTTCTGCTGCCCTGCGCTCATATTCCTGCGCGGGTTGCAGCTGCTGCGCCGGTGCTGCTATTGTCCATCCGCCTAATACCAGGCTGAATAAGATCCTTTTCATAATATCCGTTAAAATGCATACCGCGGCCCTGCGCCGCGGTATGCACACTATTTATTGTTCATGCTTCCAGATCGATATTCTTGCATAGATCTCTACCATAGCCAGCTGCGTAAGCAGTGAGTGATATCTGCCCAGGTCAGAACCTGTCCAGTCTTCATAGAACTGGTTGGTCTGCGGCATTCTTGCATGCTGCCATGCATAATCAACATTCGCAACAAGGGTATTGATGTAATCTGCTTTTTTGTCTATCGCATGCAGCTCAAGGTATCCCCTGAGCAGCACCGCCGTAAACCAGGGATCGTGCTGAACATAGAACCGTCCCAGGCCCGGCGCCTCATAGGTGAACAGGTTGTACGCAGCCTGCGCCCATGTTTTTGCATCAGTGAGGTATGCTTCGTCGCCGGTGATCTTGTACAGCAGCGCTGCATTCTGGATCATGGCGCCGGAGTTGTATGCCCATTTTGCGTAGTTAATGCTGCCGTCTTTGATCCAGATGGAATTCCAGAAGCCCTTGTCCACGGGGTCCAGCATTTTTTGTCTTACCCAGTTGTACCAGCGTGTGGCAGATGCGAGGTAAACATCACTTTTCTCCTGCTGGTAAAGCTGCAGCGCCAGTGTGGCCGACAATGCAGTTACGTTGGTGGCTTTAATGTAATCAGGATGGTCCGGGTTATTGAGCACCCCTTCGTTCCAGTACAATCCGCCACCGGCTTCTGTGCTTTCGCCGGAGGCGCAGAAGGTGTAACACAGCTTTGCTTTCTGCAGCAGCTGCGCATTACCGGTTACGTGAAAGGCTTCAAGCATGTCTATCCCCGTAATGGCATTATCGTCATAAAAACGGTCAGCCCTGCCTTCGCTAACGGGAACGGACTGATACGCAGCGGGCGTCCGGCTGACATCAAGATAACCCTCCATACCACTGGCGGTGCTGGTGTAATAAGCTTGCGCCACTTCATCTGTATACCCCAACTGCTTTAACAGCGTAGCCCCGGTGAACATAGCTGAATAGGGCCATAGATAGGCATACTTCGGGTCTCCGGGCTGCACCGGGTAGCTTTCTTTAACGTACACGCTACCGCTGATGCCGTAGCTTTTATAAATATCGTCGAGGACCTGGCGCGCCTTCAGCTTGTAGGTGAGCGTGGTGGAAGAGGTATCTCTGCCCACTTTCACCGGCACATCGTCCCGCTGTTTGTAACATCCTGTAAGCAGGAGCGCTGCGGCCGTTATACTTAAAATGATGGATCTCATGTGATTCTCTTTAATGATTCAGCAATCAATGCACGGTCAGTTGGTAGGAGTATTCCCCCTGTGCATTCAGTTTCAGGGTAAAGTCGCCGGCTTTGCCGTCAGCACCGCCGGGATACTTATAGGTGTAATCCCACTGGGAATTATCCACCGGTACTATGCGGTAGTAAGCTTCCGGCGTATTGGCATCCGGCGGTGTGGAGTTGGACTGGTTTACGCTGCCGTAATACATAGTACCGGCTGTGCCGCCTGCATCTGCAGTGCTGAACTGGAACTTGAAACGGTCATCTTTCCAGCTGCCAAAATCATAATAGGCAATGGGAATATTTTGCGCTGTCCATGTACCGTTGCCGGCGTAGCTAAGCTTGCCGATCACTTTATTGTAGGCGGATGCGAAAACACCGGCATCGGTGATCTCTATCATTTCAGCAGCTGCGTTTGCGAAGTCCAGGCGTATGCGGTAAAGCTTTGCCGCGGCCTGCTGGTTCTCACCTCCTTCCTGGAGGCGCGTACCCTGTACGGAGTAGGTGACAGGCGTACCGCTGTTACGGTCTGCGAAATGGAAGGTGCCGGCCTTCAGATGTGTGAAGATCTCGAAGATCCCATCGGCCCCCAGCTTCATGGCAGTTGCTTTTGAGAGATCCGTGCCACCTTCCGTAGCATCGCCGGTAATGAACACGTTGGCCGGTATCTCAGTGAAGCCTGAAGGCCTTTCGATCACGATCGTGCGCGTAGAGTCTGCGCGTTTTTCATTAAGCCCTTTGCTGGCGATCACCGTCCATTGCAGCGATCCGGATGTAGCGGGCTGAATGCCTGCCTTGCTGGCAATGCTGTTCAGCACTTTGTGTGAAAGTGAAAGGGAGTTCTGCACACCATTGCCATTGGAGGCTACTGTGTATACCGGGCGTTTAAAATCTCCGCCGATGGTATCGAATGCTACCTCATACATCACCAGGCTGCCGTCTTCCGCTCTGGCGGCGCTCCATTCAAAATTCACTACCGCATTAGTGGCAGGCTGCAGCTTGAAGTACCTGCCCACCTCCGGGTAATACAGCTCCTTTACGGTAGAGATGTTGCTGTTAAGCTCCTTTTCCTTTTCGCAGGAAGAGAAAGCGCCAAGGACCGCCAGTGCGGCGAAAATGGTATATATCCTGAATTTTAAAGTACGTGTCATGATAGTTGATTTGATAGTTGTTGATATAGGTTGCACCAGGTAATGGATAAGAATGATCACCAGCCGCCATTGTTCGGCAGCAGGTTATTATTCATTTCAATATCCGCCTGCGGCACAGGCCAGAGATAATGTTTGCCGGCATCAAACACACGGCGGTTTACGGCCAGGTTGCTTGTACCCACCTTCATGCCGTAGAGGGTGCCGTTCAGCACTGTCTCTGCTATTTTCCAGCGGCGGATGTCAAATATCCGGCCGCTTTCCAATGCCATTTCGCTTCTGCGTTCCCGGCGCACCAGGTTGATCATGGCGGTATTGCCTATAGCTGCATAATTAGCGTAGTTGAGCGCTGCAGGGTCAGTGAAGCCTGCACGCTGGCGGATGGCTTTGATGGTTTTGTCCCATACATCCTCATTCAGCTGGTTCAGCATGGCCTTGGCTTCTGCATACATCAGCAGCACATCGGTATAGCGGAGCAGGATCAAATTCAGGCCGGAGTTGTTATTACCATCTGCAGTGCGGTCATAATACTTACGGAAATAGTACCCGGTAGGGGAGGCGTCTGCTTTATCCACGGCGTTATCTCCCGTACCCGGCGCAGTACGTATGGTAACGGTTTCCCCGCGTTTGGTAACAAAAGAGGATCCGTCATGTATGATGGTAGCTTCCAGGCGGGGATCGCGTTGTGCAAAGGGGGTATTCTCAGTGTAGCCGGAGCCTGTTTCGTTGATGCCTTTGCCGTTAGCCATAATAAAATCATCTATCAGCGATTGCGAAGGCGCCATACCTGTGATGAGTGTACCTTCTGTAAAAGGAATAAAGAAGCGCTGCATAGACTGTGTTCTTTGCACGGGCACAAATTCCAGGTCAAGCATTACTTCGCTGTTGTTCTCATTTTCAGGCTGAAAGATACCGGAGAAGGAGGGGTACAGCGTGTATGTTCCATAAGTACCGCCCATAATGCCTTCCAGCACGGCAGCGGCATCGGCCCACCTGCTTTGATACAGCAGCAGCTTGGCTTTAAGCGCTGCTGCGGCGCCTTTCGTGATACGGCCTTTGTCTGCTTCTGCATATGCTGACGGCAGCGGCAGCAAGGCTGTTACTTCATCCAGCTCAGAGAGTATATAGCTTACCACATCGGCTTTTGGTGAGCGGCCTATGTTGAAGCTTTCATCGTAAGAGATCTCATCTTTTATCAATGGTACATTGCCGTACCAGTTAACAAGATGAAAGTAGTGGAAGGCGCGGATAAAACGGGCTTCTGCCTGGTAACGGGCCTTCAGGTCCGCAGCAAGGCCCGGTACCTTATCTATATTTGCAAGCAGGTTATTGACGTTGCGAATGCCGCCGTAATGGAAAGCCCATTCTCCTGCCACACGGTTGGTACGGCCATCGTATGCGCCGGCAGCAATGCTCTGCACCGCACCGCCGTTAACGGGGCTGGAGCAGAAGGCATTATCGCTCAGGCTTTCATTAAAGAAAAAGTAATCGTCTGAATACATGCCTGCATAACAGTTGTTAAGGGTTTGCTCCGCCGCTTCCGGCTTTTGCCAGAAACTAAGGTCGGTATCCTGGTAAGAAGGGCCCAGGTCAAGCTTTTTACAGCCTGCAGCAACCAGCAGCAGTCCACCTGTCACTATTAAGAAATACTTTCTTATCCTCATAAATTCGATCATTTAAACGTGGTTAAAAGTTAACATCCAGCCCTACAGCCCATACTTTCTGTACCGGGTAAATGCGTCCGCTGGTGGCGCTGCTTAGCTGGTTCAGGTTAAGGGTATTATTAAACTCCGTCAGCTCAGGATCAAAGCCGCTGGTCATGCTGGTAACAGTGAGCAGGTTCTGGCCGGTGAGGTATATTCTCACTTTTTCGATCTTCACTTTCTTTGTAAGATCATACGGTAAGGTGTAACCGATCTGCGCGTTCTTCAATCTTGCATATGCGGCATTGGCCAGCCAGAACGTTGAGTTGGCGTTGTTATTCACGGAAGCGGTGCCAATGGTCAGGCGCGGGTAGGATGCATCCGGATTATTGGGTGTCCAGCGGTCAAGGTGCTGGGAATATACGTCGTCCCAGTTATTGTGAAATGCCTCTACACCTTCACCACGCATGTAAACGTTACGTTTTCCAACCCCCTGTATAAAAATGCTGGCATCAAATCCTTTCCAGGTAACACCATAGTTGAACCCGAAAGTGTAGCGGGGGAACGGGTTTCCCATAACAAAACGGTCCCGGTTGTCGATGATACCATCTTCATTCCTGTCCACATACTTTATATCGCCGGGTTTTACCTCATTTGCAAAAGTGGGCTTGGGACTGTTCTTGATATCATCAAGATTCTGATAGAACCCGTTTGCCTGGTAGCCGAAGTAGGAGCTGATGGGAAATCCTTCACGGTTGATGTAGGTAACATCACCTTCCTGTATGGTGGTTCTGCCGCGGAAATCTGCGACCTCATTCAGGTTATCAGCCAGGTTGGCTCCAATGGTATGGTTGAAGTTTCCTGTTTTAGCGGTATAGTTTATTGCCAGCTCAAAGCCCTGGTTCTTTACCTTTCCTGCGTTCTGGAAGGCCGGTGTGGCGCCGTAAAGGCCGGGCGCAGGCAGCTGCAGCAAAATGTTGTCTGTGATCTTGTGAAAGTAATCGTAGCTGATAGTCAGCCGGTTGTTCAGCATAGACAGGTCAAACCCTATGTTCGCAGAATTGGCGGATTCCCAGGTGATCACCGGGTTGCCCACTGCAAAGGAGCTGCCGGATACGGGTATGTTGTTGAAACCGTAACCATTACTTACCGTGGTGTATATATTCAGGTAACCATAGTTGGAAATGATCTGCTGGTTGCCCAGCTGGCCCCAGGAGCCGCGGAGCTTCAGGTCGCCAACGTGCTCTTTCACTGCTGCCATGAACGGCTCGTCTGTAATGCGCCATGCGGCGGAGAAGGACGGGAAAAATGCGCCGCGGTTGCCTTTGGCAAAACGGCTGGATGCATCATAACGGAAGTTGAACTCGAAGTAATACTTGTTGTTGAATGCGTAGTTTAACCTGCCGAAAGCGGAGTTCAGCGCCCATTGATCAACGCGGGTCGCATAGGTGTCATTGAAGCCGGTGAGCGTTTGCGTGCCGGCTATAGAATCACCGGTGTTGTTATCTACATTCAGGCGGCGGGTCTGGTAATATTTGTTCTTCCAGCCTTCTGTAGCATAACCCAGCAACACTTTTACTTCATGCACTTTATTAAAGGTCTGGCCGTAGTTCAGCAGCGCCTGGAAGTTGTCCTGCACGCTGCGTGCATGGTTCACCGTTCTTGAGCTCTGGTTATCAGAGCCTGAGTACGGTGCATAATCAATGGAACGGCGGAACTCGTCCATGTTGTTTTCACGGATATCCGCGCCGTATACCAGCTTGGCTGATAAATATTTGGTGATGGCATATTCCGCATTGGCCATAAAGTTATAGCTGTCGTTCTTATACAACCTGCGGCCGCCCTGTTCAAGCTGTGCCAGCGGATTATTGGATGCCGTTGGCGCCAGGAAGTAATGGCCGGCAGTGTCTTTGATCGGATAGATGGTAGGAATGCGGATGGCTGTGGATACCAGCCAGTCAGAATAATAAGCATGCTCACGGATATTCTGGCGCGCGTAAGCAAAGTTACCGCCCAGCTTCAGCTTACCCAGCTGTGTGCTAAGATTGGCGCGTGTGTTATAACGCTGGTATCCGTAGCCGGGACCGCGGTATAGGCTGTTCTGATCCAGGTAACCACCGGATACCAGGTAAGAAACTTTACCTACTGCGCCGGTAACGCCAAGGTTATGGTTATGCTGTAATGCTGCTTTGCGCATCACTTCATCCATCCACCATTTCTCCGTACCCTTTAAACCTTGCTGGCGGATCTGCTCCGGGGAGAACTGCGCTGTTTGCCCGGAATTAACCAGGGCTTCATTTTTCAGCTGCATGTAGTCCACCCCGCTCACCGGTTTAAGAAGGAAAGTAGGCTGTTGTGCACCGGCGAAACCGTTGTACGTAACGCGCGGCACTTTATTATGCCGGCCGCTTTTAGTAGTGACCAGTATAACGCCGTTGGCTGCACGGGAACCGTAGATGGCGGAAGATGCAGCATCTTTCAGCACGCTGATGCTTTCAATATCGTTTGGATTGATCAGGTCCAGCGAGCCGGGTACACCATCCACCAGGATGAGCGGGCTGGAGTTATTGACGGTGCTTACACCACGCACGTTGATGTTGATGGCTGCACCGGGTTCCGTAGCATTCTGCTGAATGATCAGGTTGGGCGCTGCGCCCTGTAATGCCTGCACGGCGCTTGTAACGGGCTTTCCCTGCAGGTCTTTGGCAGTTACCACGCTTACTGCGCCCGTGAGGCTGGTACGTTTTTGCGTACCGTAACCTATCACTACAACATCGGATAAAATGCTGCTGGCAGATGAAAGTACTACGTTCATTTGTGCTGCATCCGTAACCGGCACCTCGCGCGGCGCGTAACCGATGGAGGAAAATACCAGCAGGGGATTGCCCCCGGCCGGTATGTTTAATGAGAACGCACCATCGGCGGTGGTAGCAGTGCCAATGCCGGTTCCTTTGAGCGAGACAGATACTCCCGGTACCGGCTGGCGGGTGGTGCTGTCTGTAACGCGCCCTGCGATCATGCGTGACTGCTGTGCGTAGGCATAGCCCGTCACCGACACCAGGAGCAGCGCCATCCATAGGCGGCCGGCCCACCGCCGGAGTCTTTCAGGAATAACGTGAAAATAATCTAACATAGGCTTAATTTTTCTTTTGATCAGTTGTGGAATGTTGTTTTATAAAATGGCCACCGCATTAATACGCAGCGGGTTTATCGGAAAGGTTGTACTCCAGTTTTCCACCCCGGGTCAGCTGCTCAAACGGAATGGCATTCTGTGCAAGCTTCTTGCCGTTGAACGCAGGCTGATGGAGGTAGATGTTGTTTGCGCTGTTATGATGCGTAACGATCTCCAGCTTGTCCCCTTTGTAATATTTTTTATTCAGCTTAATTTCTACCTTATCAAAAAGGGATGACCCGATCTGCATTACCGGTTGGGCTAAAGCGCCGCCCTGCACATCAAAAAGGCCGATGGCGCTCAGCACATACCAGGCACCCAGCTGCCCCTGATCCTCATCCTGTCCATAGCCATAACCGTGAATACCTTCTGTGCCATAAAACTCATTGCAGATAGCACGCACCCATTTCTGCGTCAGGTACGGTTTGCCGGAGTAGTTGAACATCCAGGACATTTGCAGGCAGGGCTGGTTACCATGGTTGTAGGGGGCGCTCAGACCGGAGAATGCATCGATCGTATTGCCGCCACCGAAAGTGGTTTTCTGAGCGGCGGTGAAAATGCTGTCGAGCCGTTTGTTGAACTCCGCCTTGCCCATTTTCATGATCAGGCCCTGCGGATCGTGTGGTACGTAAAATGAATACTGGCCTGCATTTCCTTCCTGGAATCCGCGCCATGGCTCGGCAGGTTTGAAATTGTCTGCGAATTTGCCGCTGGCATAACGGGGCCGCATATATTTTGTAGCAGGATCAAAAATGTTCTTCCAGCTGCCGGAGAGTTTCAGCAGGGTATTATAATCTTCCGTTTTTCCGAGCTTTTTAGCCCATTGCGCTACGGCATATGCGCTGAAGGAATACTCCAGTGTATGTGAACCGGAAAAGCACCATTCACCCGGCTTTGGATCTATATGATCAACATAGCCATATTTGCGGAAGCGGTCTACATCGTCTTTTCCGGCGCCCTCAGGCCGGTTCTTATATTCCAGCTCGTTTTTACGGGCCGCTTCATAGGCTTTTGCCACATCAAAGTCGCGGATGCCGTAGTTATAGGCGCCGGCCATTACCAGCCCAACGAAGTTGGTGCCTACGCCGGATACGTACCTGCTATTGGCAATGCCATCGCCCAGCCAGCCTGCATCGTTATATACAAGCAGCTGGCTGCTTACGAAATCGGAATAATATTCAGGATAAGCCAGCGCCCATAGCGGCGTAAGGTTCCAGTATGCGCCCCATACAGCATCGGTATTGTAATGGTTGTGCAGGGGTTTTCCTTTTTCATTCAGCGGTATCTGTCCAACACCGCCGGTGTTCTTTGGATAAGCGCCATTCACATCGCTGGCAAGGCCGCGGCCCAGTACCGCGTGATACAGGCCTGTATAGAATTTAACCCGGTCGGATTCCGTACCGCCGCTTACGGCGATGCGGCCCAGGTAATTGTTCCATTCCTCATGGGATTGTGTACGGGCCTCATCAAAGCTTAGGCTGGCTGCTTCGGTTTGCAGGTTCAGGCGGGCATTTTCAATAGAGGTATAGGAAAGGCCGAGACGTACGGTTACCGTTTCCTGGCTGCCGGTAGCAAATGTAAGGTACATACCGGCTCCCTTGCCGCTGATCTCCTTTTCTCCGGCGGTTTGCGTTGTACCGCGGAATGTGCCGTAGGATGCGGGCTGCTTGTCTGTCACCGCTGAAAAGTACATAGCTACTTCCGAGCCGCGCTGGTACTTTTGTACATACGCGGGCAGGGTGGTTACATAACCTTCTATGCGGCCGTCAGCGGTCATGTACACGCGGGCATCTTTCACATCACCGCTTTCGCCCTGTTTGTTGCCTATGTCAAACAGGATATGTGAATCGTTACCGGCAGGGAATGTAAAACGTTGAAAGGCTACCCGTGGTGTGGCGGTCATTTCTGCTTTAATACCATAGCGTTTCAGTAATACGGAATAATAACCGGCTGTTGCTTTTTCGTCTGCACGGTCAAAAGGGGAGCGGTAGCCGGATAACGAATCTTCCAGCTCACCGGGTATGGTGATCAGTGTTCCTTTCGTGGGCATCAGCGACACGCCGCCTACCTGGAACTCATGGAAATTGGGAAACCCTTCAATGGAAGTATGCCTGTAATCGTACCCCACTGCTTCCCAGCCGCTTGGGTTGCCGTAATGCCCGTTGGTAGAAGGGCCTGGCTTGGCCATACCAAATGGTGCGGCGCCCGGTGCAAAATGGAACCAGCGGCAATGCGCAGTGCCGATCCGGGGATCTACATAGCTGCTTAGCTCTTTCCTGTCCTGTGCGCCCAGGTGTGATGCCGTTATAAGCAGCAGCAACCAAAGCATCCAATTTTCCTTTTTCATAACTGAACTTGTTTAGTTGTAATGGGTTTGTCCGCTTCAGCAGCCGGACAGCCTCCTGTTATTTTATAAAAGCCTTTACTACTTTGGCGGTACCGTTACCTTCGTTGATGATCCTGTAAGCGCCTGCGGCGGCGGGGATGGCAAATGTTTCCGCGTAGTTGTAACGCTGGCGCAGGCCGTTCGCTGTTTCCACAGTTATGGAGGTACCTTCCACCAGCATCAGCACATGGCATTTGCCGAAGGTATTAACCGTTACGCTGCTATTGAATTCCATCCGGTGCAGGTCATAGAAATGTTCCGCATGGGTGGGCACATGCACCAGCTGCCAGTCTTCTCCTGTTTCTGTCACCTGTTGCCTGGAGATCAGCTCTTGTTTTACTTTCGCGCCTTTGCGGCTGAAATCGAGATTATGGAAAGCGTGATCTATGTTGATGGGGCGCGGCTTGCCGTTGAGGTCCAGCCTTACCCAGTCGTACATCTTGAAAGTGAAGATGTATGGCGTAGCGCTTACTTCCAGCACCAGGTTATTTTTCCCGGAGCTGTGCACGGTACCGTTGGGAATAAGAAAGAAGTCGTGCTTATGTGCGTCGTGTACCTGCACATATTTCTCAATGGCTATGGGTTGATTGGCGGCTACGCTTTCTTCCAGCGCATGGCGGAAAGCAGCAGGGTCTATATCTTCCTGGAACCCGAGATAAACTTTTGCACCCGGTTTGCAATCCAGGATGTAATAGGTTTCATCCTGTGTGATGGTTTCCCCGAATTGCTCCCGGATATATTTCAGCCGCGGATGGCATTGAATGGAAAGATTGCCACCGTTGAAAGTGTCGAGAAAATCAAAGCGGATGGGGAAGTCGATGCCAAAGCGCTGCTCATCCTGCCCCAGCACATCTTTTGAATGTTTCATCATAAGCCAGTCGAAAGCGATCTCCAGCAAGTGGCCATCGCTTTCAAATACCAGCCCGTTCTCCGGTACTATCATTTCAAAAGACCATGCATAGTTTATTTCATCCTTATTGAGGCCGGGAATTTTTTCTTTCATCCAGTCACCGCCCCAGGCGCCTGCTTCAAACCAGGGCCTTACCCTGAAAACGTTTTGCGACAGCTGCTGCAGGCCTTCGCTGATAGCGGCCTGTGTGGCCCAGTTAATGGTATGTTGCCACTGGCCATCCGCGATCACATCAATACGGGGCATGATCCGCTGTTTGTAAGCGTTCAGCAGCACCCAGTCTACAAAATAGAAACGTTTGTAGGTTTCCTGGTTATCGTCCCACTCAAGCTTACCCAGGTTATTGGCCGTGCGGGCGCGCATGCGGTATTGCAGCTCATTCTTGGGAAGATCTATATATACCAGGGGGGCCTGCAGGTTTGTGAGCGCGGCACCTGCACCGATGATGATGGTCATGCCTGCGGCAGACGCCTGTATGCTATTCAGCTTGTTTTCATCAAACAGCTCATCCAGCGTAATGGAAGCCCTTCTGCCCCAAACCGATCCTTTCTCACCAAGGAAAGGCGCTACCAGCGCCTCCACTTCATCTGCAGTTTTCATCAACGTGGATGTATACACGAAATTTACCGCTATGCCGGATGCCAGCAGCTCTTTTTCCAGGCGGGCTGCAATAAGCTCCCAATCATTGCCTATATATCCATCTATCAAAACGGCCGGGTATCCGGCCATCCAGCCGGCCAGGCTGGCATAACCGCTGTGGATCCTGCCAGCACCAAGACCTGCAAAGGGATGCATATCGTATTTACCGGCAGGTGGAAGCTGTTTGCGTGTAACTTCGGCCGGCATCAGCGGCTGGCTTGTTTTTCTCCAGTTCGTCGTTGTGTTCATTGCTATCGTGCGTTGTTTTTTACAAGTAGGGATTTGCATAACCATGCCGCGCCGGATAGGGCAGAGGCCTCTCCGCGGCTGGAAACGTGTATGGTAGTATTGATCTTATGCTGCTGCAGGCAGGCTTGCAGGGCCGGCAAAAAGTAGGGATGCGCTTTGCGGATATTACCGCCGATCACTAAACATTCCGCTTCAAAATCTTCCAGCCAGGGCGTCAGTACTTCGCCTAATGCGTTACCCATTTCCATAAACAATGCCAGCGCTGTGGCGTCCTGTTTTTCTGCCAGGTCGCCGATGCTTTTAACATCGGGCAGCCTTGTGCCGGTACGCCGGTGGTATTCATTGAGCAGCCAGCGGGAGGAGATATAATCTTCTGCAATGCCGTTCCTGTAAGGCAGGTTATAGATGTAACCGCCGGAGGGTACGCCTTTCCCTTCATGCAGAATGTGTTTGTTGTACAGGAAAGTGCCGCCCAGGCCTGTGCCCAGGGTTACGGCTACTATGCGGCTGCAGCCTGCGCCTTCTCCGGCCCATGCTTCACCTAATGCAAAGCAGGAAGCATCGTTCTCGAAATAAACGTTGCCGCTGAAGTTCAGTGATGCTTTCAGGGCCGTTCTTATATTCATGCCGTAAAGGGATTCATATTTGGCCACGCCCCTGATCAGTGAAATGCCCTCCGGATAATCAAATGGGCCCGGCATGGCTATACCTATGGCCGGTATTCCTGAACCTGCAAAAGAAAGTACATCATCAATGGCTTTTGACCAGCAGCCAATAATATCGTCCGCACCGGCGCCGGCGTTCACCTGCTCTTTACACTTTGAACCTTCGGCTACCACGCCGTTTGACAGATCAATGAGCGCAGCGGTGATGTGTGAACCACCAATGTCCGCCCCAAGTACATATCGTTTGTTCATATGTTTGAACATATTAAAAATGAAGGAAAAAATATCCCTCTCTGCGTGGAAACAGAAAAGGATGTGCTATCGGATCAGCCTTCTGGGGCTTATCTCTATAGAATACGTGAATTTGTCTGAATGGTAATAACCCACATTATATTCCCGGGGGCGCCATGTCGCCCGGATCATAAACGAAACGTTCGCAGAACAGTACCGGCTCCATTTCCCTGGGCAGAAAGGTTCCATTCTGGTATTCCGGCTGGCTGATCAGCTTTCGTAACAGTCTTCTACCTGGATGTGGAGTGGTAGTTCGCATTTATGATCGATCCTCAAACTTATGTATGAATGTTCAAACATACTAAATTTTGAAATAAAAATATGTTTTCCGCAAAAATATTCTGCTGCAGGGGGCAATGGTTATCCAAACAGCTCGGTTACACTTTCCTAAATAAGGCATCTCAGGGATGCTGTTTTCCCGTGGTGCATCCAGGGTAGTAAATCAATAATGAAATGGCAGAATGGCATTTTAGATCCACAGAGATCATCTTTGAAACATTTCCCCCCATGATCTGCAACATTTGAGAACCCTCTCTCAAAGAATAGCTGGGTAGTTTTACAACATTCAGTTAATAGAACATTCCCGTTATGAAAATACGTCTGCTCCCGTTAAGCTTCCCGGGGCCATCCTGGTATAATGACATGTTGTCAGCGCTTTCATCAAATACTCAGGCAGGGGCAGCGTATTTCGTTGTATCAATTTTCTCCACACAATTTTACTTAAACCATTAACCTTTATGAAAACAGAATTACCAACATCATTTAAACCAAAGGGTACGCTGCCTTTTGTCTTCAGATCTTTTACATCCCCCCGGGTATTCCCGCAGCTCAGGCAAAAAAAGCTTGCCTATCTCTGTTTACTGCTCCTGTGTGTTGTGTTTCCGGGTTATAAAGTGGTGGCGCAGACCAGCGGTTATGTCTGGAAGAATGCGCCTGTTGGCGGCGGCGGATTTGTAACGGGTATTGTTACCCACAAAACATCCGGCGACAGGTATTGCCGCACAGATGTAGGCGGAGCTTACCGCTGGGACGCAGCGAACAATAAATGGGTTCAGCTGCTCGACTGGCTTAACGAATCGGAAAATGGATTTATTGGCGTAGAAGCATTGGCGTTGGATCCGCAGAACGCCAATAACGTTTATATGCTCTGCGGCACCTCCTATATCAACAACGGAAGAACGGCTATATTGAAATCCACGGACAAAGGAAATACTTTCACTTACACAGATGTTACGGCTAAATTTAAAGCGCATGGAAATGGGAACGGACGCGGGAACGGAGAACGTCTTGCAGTAGATCCCAAAAACAGCAACATTTTATTCTGCGGCACCCGGGCTAACGGATTATGGAAAAGCACAGACGCCGGCGTTACCTGGAATCTTGCCTGGAATGGTGTAACTATCACGCCTAATGAGAACGGAATATGTTTTGTACTTTTTGATCCTTCCGGCGCTGTAGCAGGCGGCGCTTCGCAAACCATGTACATAGGCGTTTCCCGCACCGGAAGCGCGAATATTTATAAGAGTACGGACGGCGGCGCTACCTTTATCGCCATTTCCGCAACCACCAGCTTTATGCCGCATCGTGCAGCGCTGCAGGGAACTACCATGTATGTTACCTACTCCGATGATGCAGGTCCGCAATCCGGTAACGGAGATGGGAAGGTATATAAACTCAATACGGCCAACGGTGTGTGGACGAATGTTACCCCCGTTTCTTCAAAGGATTATGCATACGGAGGTGTAAGTATTGACCCGACCAATGTTAACCGGGTAATAGTTTCCTCCTGTGGTATGTATTGGAATAACCAGTTTGGTACCGGCTGGGGCGATTTTGTTTTCCTCACTACCGATGGCGGATCCAGCTGGACGCTTAAAAACGGCACAAACGCCACCTATGATAGTAATGGCATAGGATGGACTGTGGGAGGCGCGGTTAACTGGATGGACTGTATAGAGTTTGATCAATCCAATCTTTCAAAAGTGCGGGTGATCGGCGGCGGCGGCGTATATACCTGTTCCGATATTACAGCCGCAAATCCTTCATGGAAATATGATGTGACCGGGCTTGAAGAAACCGCATTGCTTGACGGGACAAGCATTCCCGGAGGGCCGTTTATTTCTTCCTTTGGAGATGTAACAGGCTTTGTGCATGAGCCGCTGACTTCTTATCCGTCAAAAAAGCTTACTCCTTCGGACGGGAACAACCAGAGCATTGCTTATGCTGCCGGCAACACCAGCAAGGTCGTAAGAGCTTCCAACGGGGGAAATGTTGTTTACTATTCCAACGACAAAGGTGCTACATGGACAGGAGCCTCCACCAATAAAGGTACAGGAGGAAGGGTTGCCGTCAGCGCTGACGGAGGTACTATACTGCATTGTCCCGGCGGTTCTGCAACTACCTACTATACTACCAACAACGGCGCCAGCTGGTCTGCCTGTTCAGGTGTATCCCTCGGAGACGCTGCTCCGGTTGCCGACCAGGTGAACGCAAACTATTTTTATATATACATTCCAGACAACGGGCAGCTGCTGAGGAGCTCCAATAAAGGAGTCAGCTTTTCAGTAGCAGGCACGCCGGGTGCGTCAACCGCGAATTATCCCTGGGAGCCGGCTTTGATCCGGACCGTACCGGGCCGCGAAGGGCATGTGTGGGTACCGCTTGGCCGTAATGGATTAAAATATTCAACCAATTACGGAGCGGCCTATACGAATATTTCAAACGTAACTTACTGTAAAACGATTGGCATAGGAAAGGCAGTGTCAGGCGCCGGCTATCCTACTGTTTTTATATGGGGAACAGTTTCCGGCGTAACGGGGCTTTTCAGATCAACAGACCAGGGTGTTACCTGGTCCAGGCTGAATGATGACGCGCACGAGTTTGCAGGCGCGCCATTGCTGATCGGCGACATGAACGTTGCAGGAAGGGTATACATGAGCGCCGGCGGCGGAAGAGGTTTAATTTACTGGGAGCCTGGCGCCTGTACGCCTACTGCCATCACACCGTATGTAAATATTAATAACGGAACCTGGCAGCAGACCGCCAATGCTTCCTTAGCTGCAGGTGGCAGTGTGCAGTTTGGCCCTCAGCCCACACAGGGCGGATCCTGGAGCTGGACCGGGCCAAATAATTTTAGTGCAGCTACGCGTGAAGTATATATTTCAAATGTTCAATCCAGCCAGGCAGGGAACTACGTGGCTACCTACACCAACAGCGGAGGATGCAAAAGCACACAGACCTTTAACATTACCCTGACCGGTTCTTTAATGAGAGATTCCCGGGCAGGGATGAGCGATACTTCAGCTGCCGGCATATCACAGGAAACCGGCTTTAATGAGGATGCGGTTAGCATTTATCCGAATCCTGCCAGTGAAGGAAGGTTTACCATCCTGCTGAAGGAGGTTTCAGAACATGCGGTGGTAAGGATCTATGATAACCAGGGCAGAATGCTTTATGAAAGGAAAACGCAGGGCAGTAACAAGATAGAGATCGATTCACGGCTGAATGCAGGGTTTTACATTGTAACAATAGATTCAAATGGATCCAGTTTCACGAAGAAGCTTATCGTTCATTAACAGATTTTCACCATTTCCCCGGGAATGCTTCCAGCGAAGCATTCCCTGTTTCATGCATAGATGGATCGCCATAATAATTTTTGGATTTGATAAATTGTAAGTTATATAATTATGAAAATGAGATTTAAGAACACAATCCTTTTAGTTTGGCTCCTGACCGGCATGAATAGCTGGGGGGTTGGAATAACGGATCCTTTAAAAGCACAGCAGGTTGCTCAGGTACAAAGCCCGGATAAGTCTATTGTACTAAAGGTATCCTTATCCGCTTCAGGTGAAATTCAATACAGGATCCAGAAGTCCGGCGTGGATATCATTTACCCTTCGGCTTTAGGGCTGATGATGAAGGGGCATGATTTTACACAAGGCATGAAGCTGGTAACAGCATCAAAACCGGCACGTATAACAGACAGCTACCGGACGAAGAATGCAAAGAAAAGCAGCATTCTTTACCAGGCCAATCAGCTGGTGATGTCTTTTGCGAATAGTGAAAAAGAGAAAATGGATATTATTTTCCGGTTATCCAATGATGGAGTGGCTTTCCGGTACGGGTTTCCCTGGATAAAAGATAATGAAACGATCGTTAAAGAACATTCCTCATTTGCATTTGACAAGGGAACAAGAGCCTGGCTGCAGCCCATGAGTGAAGCAAAAACAGGCTTTGAGCATTGCCATCCCTCTTATGAAGAACATTATTTGCAGGATATTCCTGTTGGCACGGTATCGCCGTTGAAGTCAGGCTGGGTGTACCCTGCATTATTTAAAACAAAGGATACCTGGGTATTGATCACCGAAGCAGCGCTGGATGGTACTTATTGCGGTACAAGATTGATCAATGATTCTGCCTCGGCTGTTTATTCAATTGGCTTTGCCGATCCCAGAGAGGTATTTACAGGAAGGGGTTATTTACCGGAAAACAATAAGCCATGGCTTACACCCTGGCGTATTATTACAATTGGAAGTTTGAAAACAATTGCTGAATCAACATTGGGCACCGATCTGGCGCCGGCAGCAGTGTTAAAGGACACCTCTTTTGTAAAAACCGGAAAAGCCAGCTGGAGCTGGATCAATAGCAAGGATGACAACATCACCTTCAATGAACAAAAAAAATATATTGACTATGCCGCTGACATGCGCTGGCAATATTGCCTGATAGATGTAAACTGGGATACCAAGATAGGATATGATAAAATAGCTGAGCTGTCAGCGTATGCAAAACAAAAGAATATTGGATTGATATTATGGTACAATTCTGCGGGTGACTGGAACACGATCACTTATCATCCTAAAGACCTGTTGCTCACAAAAGAAGGAAGGGAAAAGGAATTTAACCGTTTGCAGGCAATGGGTATTAAGGGCGTAAAGATTGATTTCTTTGGTGGAGACGGCCGGAGTATGATCCAATACTACATTGACATTTTGAATGACGCTGCAAAATATAAGCTGCTTGTAAACTTTCACGGCGCTACATTGCCAAGAGGCTGGCAAAGAACCTATCCTCATCTTATGACAGCCGAAGCAATTTATGGCATGGAGATGGTAACATTTGACCAGAAAGCAGCCGATGTGCAAGCCAACCACTGCGCTATGCTGCCGTTCACCAGGAACGCATTTGACCCCATGGATTTTACACCCATGAACCTCACCGGGCTTACATCGTCTGATTGTACCAGGAGAACTACTCCCGCCTTTGAGCTGGCCCTTCCGGTTTTATTTTTATCGGGGATACAGCACTTTGCACAATCACCGGAAGGAATGCTGCAGGTACCCGCTGATGTGAAAGATTTTTTAAGAAAGCTTCCTGACAGCTGGGATGATGTAAGATTCCTGGAAGGATACCCAGGGAAATACGCTGTTATAGCCAGGCGAAGCGGCAAACGCTGGTATGTTGCCGGTATTAATGGAGATAAAGATGCAAAGAAAATAGCGCTTGACCTTACCTCATTTAAGAAAAGCCAGGTTACCCTGTTTACAGATGGTATAAAAGATGAGCTGTTTTCAAAAACAGTCCTGAACACGGCAAAGCAAAAGCAGCTTGATCTTACCTTAAATGCAAATAGTGGATTTGTAATGGTGCTTGAGTGATCTTAAAACAGGAAATAGTCGGTTTTGTATAAAAAAAAGTCCTATTCAGCTAAATGTTTAGTAAGTATTTAGCACTAAGTTTGATCTGCCGGCCATAATTATAAGCTGCAGGCTACTCTATACAGCGGTAGCGGTTGCCGGCCTGAACTGAAACAAGTAAAACTAAATTCCATGCAAAGAAGAACGCTGATAAAAGGTTTAGCCACGGGTCTGTCATCCCTATATCTATCTAATCTTTATGCACGCAACCTGTTAGCCTCCGGAACGGATCGTCCTATGGCTGCAGGCCCTTTCAAGCCCAGCTGGGATTCGCTGGCGCAGTACCAGGTACCGGAATGGTTCCGGGATGCAAAGTTTGGGATCTGGGCGCATTGGGGCCCGCAATGCCAGCCGGAACATGGCGACTGGTATGCCAGGGGCATGTACCAGGAAGGCAGCGACCATTATAAGTATCATTTACAGAAATACGGTCATCCCTCAAAATTTGGCTTTAAGGATGTGATAAACGAATGGAAGGCGGAGAGCTGGGATCCGCAGGAGCTGGTAGCCTTATACAAAAAAGCCGGCGCCAGGTATTTTATGGCCATGGCCAATCACCACGATAATTTTGATCTGTACGATAGTAAATATCAGCCCTGGAATGCTACTAAGCTGGGGCCTAAAAAAGATATCATTGGAGGCTGGGCAAAAGCAGCTAAGGAACAAGACCTGCCTTTTGGCGTAACGGTGCATGCCTCCCATGCCTGGACCTGGTATGAGGTGGCACAGCGTTCCGATAAAAGCGGCCCTTATGCAGGCGTTCCTTACGATGGTAAGCTCAAAAAAGCCGGCGGCAGCAACAAATGGTGGAATGGTTATGATCCGCAGCAGCTGTATGCGCAGGATCATGCTTTGAGCAAGGATAGCCTCAACGACAATAGCATGGGCGAGCATTGGTATTGGGGCAATGGCGCCAGCGTGCCTGATAAAGCTTACTGTGATAAATTTCTGAATCGTACCCTTGAGCTCATTGATAAATACGGCCCTGAGCTTGTTTATTTTGATGACAATGCGCTGCCGCTTTGGCCGGTAAGCGATGCAGGCTTAAAGATAGCGGCCCATTTATATAATACCAGTATAAAGAAACATGGAAAATTGCAGGCTGCCTTGTTTGGTAAGATGCTGAACGAGCAGCAGCGCAAATGTATGATATGGGATATTGAGCGCGGGCAAAGCAACCAGATAGAACCCTTGCCCTGGCAAACGGATACTTGTATCGGTGGCTGGCATTACGACCGCCGCGTGTTTGATAACAAAAGCTATAAAAGCGCTAAAACAGTAGTGCATACCCTGGCCGATGTGGTAAGCAAGAACGGTAATCTTTTACTGAATATTCCAGTACGTGGAAATGGTACTATAGACAGTGAAGAGCGTACCGTAGTAGAGGAAGTGGCCGCATGGATGCAGGTGAACAGCGAGGCTATTTACAGTACCCGTCCCTGGAAAGTATTTGGGGAAGGGCCGGCCATGGAATCAGTTGTAGCTTTAAGCGCACAGGGTTTTAACGAAGGAAAAGGCAAGCCGTTTGAAGCAGCAGATATTCGTTTTACCACAAAAGGCAAAACACTTTATGCAGTTATGTTAGGCTGGCCGGAAGATAAAGCTGCTTTGGTTAAAACACTGGCTGCAAATGACCAGGTGGGAAAGGTAAGCCGGGTAAGCCTGCTGGGAAATGACAGCCTGAACTTTCAGCAAACGGCTGAAGGATTGAAGGTACAGCTGCCGGAACAGCCGCCCTGTAAAAATGCGTTTGTACTGAAAATTGAAGGAGCTATCGTATAAATGTTCAAGACCCATTGTCCTTACGGACAAAGCAGGTGACCGAGCAGGTAAAATGATTCATGATTTTACCCAGCTGGTCACCTGACTGGTCCTATGCTGCCAGCTACTTATAAACATTAAATAGAAATATGAAAAGATACTGTTTGGCCCTTGATCTGAAAGATGATCCCCAGCTGATAGCAGAATATGAATATTGGCACAAAGCAGAAAATGGCTGGCCCGAAATTAAAAGGAGCATTCTTGATGCGGGCATCACGGAAATGCAGATCTATAGAACGGGTAATCGTTTAATGATGATCATGGAAACCAATGACCAGTTTAATGCCGCCGCAAAAGCAGCTGCAGATGCTGCTAATCCTAAAGTGCAGGAATGGGAGCGGTTAATGTGGAAGTTCCAGCAACCTTTACCCTGGGCCAAAGAAGGAGAGAAGTGGATACTGATGGAGCAGATCTTTCAGCTTTAAAGGATTAACGGGAAAAATTTAACGTTATGAAAAGTAAAATGAGTAACAGGTATTTATTCATTTCGATTGTACTTATTATTGCCAGTCATGTATGCCAGGCACAAACAGATCCGGTTTCATTTAAAGGGGACACTATACCCACTTTTCCTGATCCACCTGCCGGGTATAATGCGCAGCGTAATAATGTGCCCCACGGAAAATTAACAGTAGTTCAGTATGACTCAAAAGCGGCCGGAAAACTTCGGGAAATGAGCGTGTATAAGCCTCCGGGATATTCTGCTGACAGGAAATATCCTGTGTTATACCTGTTGCATGGTTTAGGGCAGGACTATCGTCAATGGACTGAATGGTGTCAGGCAGATAACATTGCAGATAACCTGATTGCAGACGGTAAAATACAGCCTGTGGTAATGGTTTTTCCCAACTGCGATGCTAAGCTCACTGTAACAGACACGTCGGCTGCCAGCCGTTCCGGGAGAGCAGATAATTTTGAAGGTTACGGAAAACCATTTGAAGAGGATCTATTGAAAGCTATAATTCCCTACATTGATTCACATTATTCCACTATCAGTGATCCTGAACACCGTGCATTGGCAGGTTTGTCAATGGGCGGCGGGCAGTCGTTAAACATAGGCTTGTATCATCCTGAAACGTTTGCCTATGTAGGTGGATTTTCTTCTGCGCCTAATACAAATCAGTTTGGCAATATGTATACAGACGTTCGGTTTATTCCGGATATTAAAGCTGCCCGGGTAAAGTTGAAGCTGCTATGGATAGGATGTGGGAATAAAGATGGTCTTTGGCGGATCAGTGAAAAGGCCCATCTGTACCTTAACGAAATTAGCTTTCCCCACGTTTGGAATGCAGACACGAATGGCCATGACAATATGGAGTGGGACCGTAAC
This sequence comes from Chitinophaga sp. GbtcB8, assembly GCF_019091455.1. Taxonomy (GTDB): domain Bacteria; phylum Bacteroidota; class Bacteroidia; order Chitinophagales; family Chitinophagaceae; genus Chitinophaga. The sequence continues at coordinate 26,049 of NZ_JAGXJN010000031.1, read as the reverse complement.
CTGTATCTGTTTTCACAGCATATTTTTAAATAGGAGCAAGGAATAGTTTATTATTATACGGCCACTGCATCACTTCTTTTTCAATAATAAGTACACAGATGAAAATTGTAAAAGCACTTGGTGCGCTCGCATTCTGCCGATGGTAAGGCATGGAAGAATTGTGGGGAACATCAGCAGCTTGTCGTGGAATCGCCGCATACTGATAAACTGGATATTAAAGCCCGTTATTTACGGCTGAGGATCTTAAGTGGCGTCAATGGTATCTGGGAATGGCATATTTATTAAAAACTATACGATATTATTTAAGATGGTTCATCTCAGATTTTTATCGCTCTTGTTTTGTTGGCAATTGCTAAGTGTATGTTCAATAGCCCAAATGCATGGAAGCTGGGGCGACCAGGGGAATGGAACCTATGCTAATCCTGTGCTGCCGGCAGATTACAGCGATCTTGATGCCATACGTGTGGGGGAGGATTATTACGCCATATCCTCTACCATGCAATTTTCGCCCGGCATGGTAGTGCTTCATTCCAGGGATCTCATAAACTGGGAAATTATTGGTCATGTAGTGGATGATCTCACACGCATTAGCCCGGAATTGAACTGGGACCGGATGAATTGTTATGGCAAGGGTATTTGGGCGGGTTCCATCAGGTATTATAAGAACAAGTTCTGGGTGTATTTCGGTACACCGGATGATGGATTTTTTATGAGTACCGCCGCCAATCCCGCAGGCCCTTGGGAACCTGTTCATCAATTATGGAAAGTAAATGGCTGGGATGACTGTTGTTCGTTTTGTGATGACGATGGCCAGCTTTATTTTGTTGCTACTAATTTTGCAGTTGATCCAAAGAACGGAAGAAAGTACAATATTCATTTATTTAAAATGGCGCCTGATGGAAGAAGTCTCATCATGGAGTCTGATTCCATCATACATCAATCCAATGGAAGTGAGGCAAATAAGCTTTATAAGATCAACGGACTGTATTACCACTATTTCAGCGAAGTGAAGCCCGAAGGCCGCGTGATCATGATGGAGCGTTCAAAGAGCTTGTACGGTCCCTGGGAAATAAGGCAGTTAAATCATGTTGATCAAAAACTTGACAGAGAGCCCAACCAGGGTGGATTACTGCAAACACCGGCAGGCGAATGGTATTTTCTCACCCACCATGGCAGTGGTGATTGGGAAGGACGTCCGGCCAGCCTTTTACCTGTTCACTGGACCGGGGGGTGGCCGGTTATTGGAGAACCAGGCGCCGGGGCAATAGGCCGCATGGTTTGGACGGGTAAAAAACCTATATCCGGTAAGAGAAAAAATTCCATTCAAAGCAGTGATGAGTTCAATACCGGAAAACTAAATGTTCAGTGGGAATGGAACTATCAGCCACGGGCCGGTAAATGGTCTTTAACAGAACGCAGCGGTTTTCTCCGGTTGTATGCTTTTACGCCCATTCATTCAAACAAACAGGGTAACATTATACTTAGGGCCGGAAACACGCTCACGCAACGCAGCATGCGTACGCCTGCCAATGTAGCAACCGTAAGGATCGGCCTTAGCCGTATGGCGGATAGCCAGTTCAGCGGATTAACACATTTTTCAACCACCAGCCATAGCTTATTTGGAGTCAAACAGGAAAATGGGATACGGACCCTGGTGTATGACAACAATGGAAAGGATACTTCAGGTATCAGGATCAATGGAAGAACGGTCTGGCTCCGGTCAACATGGGATGCGAATGGAGTGAGTCATTATGCTTTTAGTACGGATGGTGAGTCTTACCAATCTTTTGGAAGCACCTATCAGCTGACCTGGGGCAGCTACCGGGGAGACCGTATCGGGATTTTCAATTTTAATGCCAAAGAAGATAAGGGATCCGTGGATGTTGACTGGTTTCGATATGATTATAAGTAATGACAAAATTCAAATACAAATATAGAACAGCATGAAATTTAAGATCCTTGGTCTTTTATTGCCGGTTTTCATTAGTAGTGTACTATTTGGGCAATAAAATAGGCAGCTGAACCCGCCATGTATTATATTTAATTCCTGATTTATTAAACACGATTATGAACAAACTCCTCTTTTACAGCATAACACTGCTATTGCCTGCAGCACTTCATGCCACAATCAGGTTGCCCGCGCTCGTTGGCAGCAACATGGTGTTACAGCAAAACGACAGTGTAAATATCTGGGGATGGGCAAACCCTTCAGAAAAAGTTACGGTATTTACAGGCTGGGATAACAGAACAACGACGGTCACCACCAGCGGTGATGCAAAGTGGACTTTAAAAGTACATACACCGGCAGCAGGAGGCCCTTATGAAATAAGACTGAAAGGATCCAATGAGATTGTATTGAAGAATATCCTGATCGGAGAAGTATGGCTGTGTTCAGGGCAATCTAACATGGAATACAGCTACTATAACGGCATCCGGCAGATAGCAGCCGAGCTGCCTGTTTGCAGCAACAATAATATCCGGTTCTTTAACATCCCTAAAACTACGGCTCCATATTTCCAGGATGACTGTCATGCAAGCTGGGAAGTATGCGACAGCAACAGCCTGAAACCCTTCAGTGCAGTGGGATACTTTTTCGGATCAAAACTACAGAGATCTTTGGGAGTACCGGTTGGACTGATCAATGCCAGCTGGGGAGGAACACCGGCTGAAGTATGGGCTCCGGAACATCTTGTAACAGGTGAACCGCAGCTTTCTGCAGCTGCCGCTAAGTTACAGCCTGCTGCCTGGTGGCCCATTAAGCCAGGTTATGCTTATAATGCTATGATAGCTCCTCTTATCAATTTCAACATAAAGGGAGTGATCTGGTACCAGGGAGAAGCCAATGTGAACACTGCGGATTCCTATACACCATTGTTCACCGGCATGATAAAAGCATGGCGGGATGCATGGCATAAACAGCTGCCATTTTACTATGTGCAGATAGCGCCGTTCACCTACGATAAGGAAAACCAGGCTGCACTGCTTCGTGAGGCGCAGGCGCGCAGCAGCGCTCTTGCGGGAACAGGTATGGTAGTAGTAGCCGACGTTACAGAAAATGTGAAAGATATTCACCCACAGGATAAAAGAACAGTTGGCAACAGGCTTGCCAATTGGGCGCTAGGGGAGAACTATGGTAAAACAGGATTTACCTGGAAAAGTCCGGTATTCAAAGAAATGAGCATCAGCAAAAACAAGGCAGTGCTGCGTTTCAGCAATGTGCCTGCTTCTCTGAAGATCAATGGCAAAACACCCGCAGCCTTGTATATAGCCGGAGCAGACCATGTTTTCCATGAAGCATCCGCGAAGGTAGAAAAAGATGCAGTGATCGTTTGGAGTAAACAAGTAGAGAAACCTGAAGCGGTGAGATACGGTTTCTCCAATACCGGTATCGGTAATATCTTTTCTTCAGAAGGTTTACCTGTTGTACCTTTCCGTACTGATAACTGGCCGGCCAATTAGTCCATTAATTTACACCCTATTGTGAGGTATATTGCTTCTATATTATGTTTGGTTTTCCTCCGGCAGGTTGCTTTTCCTCAGCAAAGCGATCTTAGCTTCGTTAATTTCAGTAGTACAGATGGCATGTCTTCCAATACCGTCACTGCCATACTAAAGGACCGGTACGGCTATATGTGGTTTGGTACGGACGATGGGCTTAATAAATTTGATGGTACTAATTTTACGGTTTACAGGCATAAAGACGGTGATACGTCCAGCATTGGCGCTAATTCAATACTAGCCATACATGAAGACCGTTCCGGCAATCTTTGGGTGGGTACAGCCAATATAGTATCTCTTTACAACCGCCGTAAGAATTCCTTTATTAATTATAAGATCACACTGGGTAATACCGCGCGTGCGCTTTTCAGCGATCATCTGGGTTACCTGTGGGTGGGTAGTTATTATGGCCTGTTTAAATTTGATCCGCGCACAGGAAAAACAGTCCGCTACAGTGCTGATCCCGGCACATCGGGGCAGCTATCTTCAAACGTTATTACCAGCGTGTATGAAGACAGCCGGCAGCGGTTATGGATAGGCGGGAACTCAGGCCTGTACCTATATCAAAGGAATACTGATGATTTCAAACATTTTGTACATAACCCGGCAGACTCGCTATCTATTCCTGACAATTCGATAAAGGTAATAGCAGAAGATCATAACGGTAACCTGTGGATTGGGAGCAATGACGGTGGTTTAAGCATGTTGCTGCCTGACGGAAAAGGATTCCGGAATTACAGCTATAGTAAAACAGATAATCAAACCTTAAGCAGCAACCGGGTTTTGGCAATTACACCGGAAAATGCAAACCGCTTATGGGTTGGCACAGAGGAAGGGCTGAATATCTTTGATCTGCAGAAAAAAACATCGTACCGGGTGGAACATGATGTCAGGAACAGGTATAGTTTGCATGGTAAATCTGTCCGGAGCATTTTCATAGACGGGCATGGCATTTACTGGGTGGGGACATACCAGGGCGGTGTCAGCAAGTATGATAAGAACCTCACTTTCTTTAACCTCCGGCAAAGCGACCCTTTTGATCCCAGGGGATTAACAGCTCCAATTGTAACTTCTTTTGCTGAAGACAGAAATGGCGATATCTATGTTGGAACGGATGGTGGGGGTATTAACCTGTATCATAGAAGCACAGGTATGTTTGACCATCCTGTGTTCTATACCCGCGATCAGGGCAAACCGCCGGCAGTGCTTGCATTGGAATGTGCAGATGGGGAGCTTTGGATCGGCACTTTTATGCAGGGAATATATGTGCTTAATATGCAAACCGGCAGGGTGCGGCATTATATGAAAGGCGATGGTCCGGAAGACCTTTCCGGTAACGATATTTTTTGTATTAAAAAGGATAGCAGGGGAAATATCTGGATCGGCACTAACGGAGAGGGGGTAAACGTTTACGATCCTGTATCACGAAAATTCCAAAGGTTTGATACGGGCCGTAAGTATCCGGAGGATATTAAAGTGCTCTCCCGGGGATTCATCCGGGCCATTGAAGAAGATAGATCCGGTAATATATGGGTTGGTACGCTGGGAGCCGGAATAGTTGTGTTTAATCCATTTCTTGATAAGGCCACGATCCTTAACCGCTTTAACAGTGGTTTGCAGGCGGATGATGTGCAGGCCATCTATGCCGGCGAAAACGGCCGGATCTGGGTGGGCACGCCAGGCGGCGGACTATGCCTGTATGATACTACCACAAAAAAGTTTATCCGCTATGCTGAACAGGAGGGAATATCAAATGCTGTTATCTATAAAATACTGGAAGATGATGTTTCCAGGGTGTGGGTCAGCACGAATAAGGGCATCAGCAGTTTTGACCTGCAAACCAGGAGGTTCAAAAACTATTTTTATTATAACGGTTTGCAGCGCAGTACGTTCAGCCTGGGGGCAGGTTTGAAAACCAGCAACGGAGAGTTGTTCTTTGGCGGCCTGGATGGGTTTAATTACTTCAATCCCAAGGCCTTGAACTATAACAGGAATGTGCCCAGGATTGTGCTTACCGATCTGAAGATTGCCAACAGCTCAGTGATACCGGGCAATAAAACAGCCATCAAAGAGCATATTTCAGTGGCTGATGAGATCAGGCTGGACTACAAGCAGAACTTTTCAATTGACTTTACGACCCTGAATTATACGGCGCCGCAGGAAAGCAGGTATTCCTACATGCTGCAGGGTTTTGACAGAACCTGGAATGAGGTAGGTGCTTCCCGGACTGCGGTATTTTCCAATTTAAGCCCGGGCGAATATGTGTTCCGCGTAAAAGCAAGTAGCGACGATGGTTCATGGACTACAGAAGAAGCAACCATTAATATATATGTCAGGCCGCCTTTCTGGCTTACCATATACGCCTATATTTTCTATGTGCTGGCAGTGGTTCTTATTTTATGGGCATTGCGGTACCGCGGCATCCGGAAATTGAAAAATAAGTTTGCGCTTGAGCAGGAACGTCTTCAGATAAGGCAGGCCCTGGAGCTGGAAAGGAGAGAGGCTGAGCGGCAGCGCGAATTTGAACAGGTTAAGATTAAATATCTCACCAATTTAAGCCATGAGTTCCGGACACCGGTTTCCCTGATCGTTGCCCCGGTTGAAAAGCTGATCCAGCAGGAGGAATGCCCTGAAAAACTGGGACAGCTTAATCTCCTGAAGCGCAATGCCCGGAGGCTTTTGAACCTGGTGAACCAGCTGCTGGATTTCCGTAAGCTCGAAGAGCAGGAGCAAAAGCTTAATCTTACAGACGGCGACATAGTATCCTTTATAGGAGAGGTGGTGGAGTCATTTAAAGATATCTCTGAACGCAGGCAGATCAGTTTCTCCTTTGCAAGTACGCTAAGCCGCTTCTATACGAGTTTTGACCGGGATAAAATCGAGCGGATATTGTTTAATCTGTTGTCAAACGCCTTTAAATTCACGCCGAAAGGCGGCCAGATATCGCTGACTGTTGAGCAGGACCCGGCTTTGGGGCTCAGGGTCGTGGTAACGGACACCGGCATTGGCATGACACCGGAAGTTCAGGAAAAGATCTTTACCCGCTTTTTCCAGGGCGACGTTGATTCAGCCATCCTGAACCAGGGCAGCGGTATTGGCCTTTCCATTATCCTGGAGTTTGTGAAAATGCATGGAGGTTCGGTAAATGTTGAAAGTATACCCGGGAAAGGGAGCACTTTCACGGTGCTGTTACCTTTGGAGCAGATACACGAACAAGTTGATGAAATAGAGCCAGGTGAACATTTTGAGCCCGATGGTCAGCCCGGAGTAGCTACTGCTTTGGTACAGGATGCTGCCGCTCCTGCCGCTGAAAGGCTAACAGTCCTGCTGATCGAGGATAATGACGATTTCCGTTATTATCTGAAGGATAATTTAAAGACTTTTTACAAAATAGTAGAGGCCTCAGATGGGAAAGAAGGATGGCAGAAAGTACTTTCTGCACATCCCCAGGTGATTGTAAGTGACATTAATATGCCCTATATGGATGGTATCCAGCTAAGCCGGAAAATCAGATCCGACAAAAGAACCAGCCATATCCCCATTATCCTGCTAACAGCCCTGACTGGCGATGCTTCCCGGCTCAAGGGACTGGAAACAGGCGCAAGCGACTACCTCACCAAGCCGTTTAATTTTGATATACTAAATGTTAAGATCAGGAACCTGCTGCGGTTGAACCAAAGCCTGAAGGATACCTACACCCGCCAGTTAAAAGTAGTGATACCGGCAGCCGAGGTGGAATTGGAAGACGAGAAATTCCTGCTGAAAGTTATACAGTATATTGAGGCCAATGTGAATAGTGACCATTTAACCGTTGAAGAGTTAAGCAAACACCTTTTTATGAGCCGTGCCTCATTATACAATAAGGTGTTGCAATTAACAGGGGAAACTCCGGTAGAATATATCCGGTCCATTAAGCTGAATAAGGCAGCCGACCTTTTGGAAAACAGCGATATGAAAATTGCGCAGATCGGGTATGCTGTCGGATTTTCCACGCCCAATTATTTTACCCGGGCTTTCAAAGCTAAATTCAACCTTTTGCCTTCCGAATACCAGTTATTAAAAAAACGGCCTGCCAGTTAAGATGCCCCTCAGATATCGTGTTGATATGTGATGTATTTTTTATTTATTATCTGCTTTTAATCAGATAAATTTCTCCCACCCCCAAAAAGAAAATACCTGTTTAAACATTTGTGCCATTCATTTTTACAAATCAACCATCGCTCCTGCAGGGGACAGGGTACATTAGCCACGATATTAGAACCACAGCTTCCACGTATGTGAACGGACATTTTCCACGTGTTAATAATAACTGATCTACCAATGAAAAAAGTCAGACGATGCATTCTGCTTGTTTGTTTGCTGCCGGTTATCGTATTCCCCATCAGGCTGCCCGCGCAGCAGGCGATAACCGGAAAGACACCTTCCCTAAAGGAGGTTTTTAAGGACGATTTTGTCATCGGCACAGCCCTGAACAGAACACAGATCGAAGAAAGAGATCCATTGGCCGCTGCCTTCATTCCCCGGCAGTTTAGTGCCTTCACTCCGGAAAATGACATGAAGGCTGTCATGATACATCCGCAATGGGGTACCTACAACTTTTCGGAGGCCGATAAAATTATAGCATATAGCCAAAAGCACCACATGCGGATCAACGGCCATACACTGATATGGCATAGCCAGCTCCCTGTGTTTGTGCGCCGGATGCAGGATAAGGATTCACTGCACCGCTTTTTTGTAGAACATATCAGTACCATCGCTTCCCGGTATAAGGGAAAAGTATACTCCTGGGATGTAGTAAATGAAGCCTTGAATGAAGATGGTACAATGCGTAATTCTATTTTCCGGGAAAAGCTGGGAGAAGATTATGTGGTGGAAGCGTTTAAACTGGCACAACAGGCAGCGCCGGGTACCATGCTCTATTACAACGATTATAACATTGAAAGACCGGAGAAAAGAGCCGGCGCTATAACACTTGTGAAAAAGATACAGGCTGCCGGTGTGCGTATTGACGGTATTGGGATACAGGGACACTGGCATATTGATCAGGTACCCCTGAAAGATATTGAGCAAAGCATCCTTGAATTTTCATCTTTAGGTGTTAAGGTCATGTTTACGGAGCTGGATATAAGCGTATTGCCGGATCCAATTGGTTCCAATGGAGCAGATATAAGTCAGAATACAGCCTATAATGCGGCCTTGAACCCCTATGTAAATGGCCTGCCCGATTCTTTGCAGAGCAAGCTTGCCGGAAGCTATGAAGATTTATTCCGGTTATTTCTGAAGTATAAAAACAAGATCAGCCGCATCACCTTTTGGGGCGTAAATGATGGAAACTCATGGCTAAATAACTGGCCTGTACGCGGAAGAACAAACTATCCATTGTTGTTTGACAGGCATTTCAATCCCAAACCTGCTTTTTATAAAGTGATTGCAACCAAAACCAGGAATACAGACAGGACAGCGTCCCATTAACAGCCAGCTTCTTATACCGGGATCTATATTTTAAAAATGAAATAAAACCACGATTATGAAAACTTCGGTTACGCACAGTTTACAAAAAGCGTTAACCTTCCACAGGTTATTATTGGGGAGAACGATGCTTGCCGTTCTATTTGTTGTTGGAACAGCATCCTTTGCATTTGCGCAGAACATAACCGTTAGCGGGCGCATTACCAGCAGTGACGGGGCAGGTATTCCCGGCGCCAGCATCCAGATAAAAGGCACCAGAACGGGCGTCAACAGTGACAATGAAGGCTTCTTTAAGGTCATTGCTCCTGCCAGCGGAACCCTGATGATCTCCTCGGTGGGGTTTGCTCCCCTGGAAGTAGCCATTAACCGCCAGACAACGGTTAATGTTACATTAAGATCTGCTGTTGCCGATCTGGAACAAGTAGTTGTAATTGGCTATGGTACGGCTAAAAAGAAAGATGTAACGGGGGCTACGGTTTCCGTTAAGGGAGAGACATTAAGGGAAGTAGGCGCGCCTAATGTTTATAACCAGCTGCAGGGAAGGGCCGCAGGTATCGACATTGTAAACAACAGTTCAAGCATAGGCGCAGGCGGCGAGATCAGGATCCGGGGCAACCGCTCGCTGGCATCCAGCTCAACCGCCAATAATACTCAGAATGGTCCCTTACTGGTGGTGGATGGTATACCGCTTTCCGGCGGCAGCATTAATGATATTAATCCTAATGATATTGCAACGATTGATGTCTTGAAAGATGCTTCTGCCACGGCTATATATGGCTCCCGTGGATCAGGCGGGGTTATTATCATTACCACCAGGAGAGGCAAGCCAGGTAAACCGGTTACCAGCTACGACGGTTATGTGGGCATTTCACAGGCTATGGACACCTACCGCCTCTTCAACGGCCAGGAATACGCGGCTTTCAAAGATGCCGCCAAGCAAGGGCAGCCCAACCCGGCAAATCCTCATCCCAATGCGCTTACGCCCATTGAACAGGAAAACCTGGCGAAGGGCATTAGCACGGACTGGCAGAAGCTGTTGCTGCAAACCGCCATGCGAACAGATCATAATATCAATGTTGCAGGCGGAAATGAAACAACACTGTACAGCTTTGGATTTGGCGTTTTCCGGGAAACAGGCATTATTCCGGATCAACGTTTTGATCGCGGTTCAATGCATATTGCCATTGACCATAAGGTAAGTAAACGTATAAAGATCGGGTTAACCAGCACCAATACAATGAGCTGGGCCAATCGGGTCAACACCAGCGCCTATGGCTCGGCAACCAGGTTAAGCCCACTGTACCTGCCCTATAACGCCGATGGCAGCATCAATTTGCAGCCTGCTATCCAGCAGTCCAATGACGGCAACCAGATAAGCCCGCTTACTGCTATCGGTAATAATGATAAGATTAAAGCACGTACACGCCGCTTCCGTACATTGAATAATGTATATGGAGAAGTGGAGATCATTGACGGCCTGAAATTCAGGTCAAGCCTGGCCCTGGATTGGATCCAGACAATGAACAACAACTATAACGGTCCCGGAACAGTGTTCAATACCAACCTTACTACCGCCGGCGCAACACTAAGCCAGTCAAACGATGAAACATGGAGTTATACGGTTGATAATTCGCTTACCTATGAGAAGACCTTTGCCGGAAAACATAAGGTACAGGCAACGGCTTTACATGAAGTGGTGAAGAACTTTAATCAGAGCCAGCAATTTAATGGGCAGGGAGTGCCTGCAGACTATATCCAGGACTATAATTTCCAGCTAGCCAATTCGCTGACCGCCAACTCATCCGGCTACAGTGAGCGCGGGCTGCTGTCTTATATGGGACGGGTGTTCTATGCTTATGACGACCGCTATATGCTGACCGCTACGGTCAGAACAGACGGTGCTTCTGTACTGGCGCCCGGTAACCAATGGTTCACCTATCCTGCATTATCCGTTGGCTGGAACATCAGCAACGAAAAATTTATGCATAATGCAACATGGATCAGTAACCTCAAGTTAAGGGCAGGGTGGGGTGTAAGCTCCAACCAGACTATTGCTCCATATACAACCATAGGGAGCCTTACATCTAGTTTCTACAACTATGGCGAGGGTACTTCGCCCAATACCAACTTTGTATCCGGTTACCTGATCAACACACTTCCCAACCCGCATCTTACCTGGGAATCTACGAGGGGATATAATATAGGCCTGGACTTTGGATTGTTCAATGACCGTATAAGCGGCGCTGTTGAGTATTATAATGTAAATACCAGGGATATCCTGTTAAGCAAGGAGCTGCCGCGAAGCAGGGGAGCCAATTCTGTGCTGGTTAACCAGGGTAAAACAGCAGGCCATGGCCTGGAGCTGACACTGAGCAGCCTGAATATAAAAGGCAGGACAGGATTTACCTGGAATACAGACCTGAACTTTTCCATGTCCCGGGAAAAAATTGTTGCGCTGCAGCCGGGTTTAACACAGGACATTGGTAATGGCTGGTACGTAGGGCAGCCCCTGACCGTAATTTATGACGTAAAAAAGACCGGTATATGGCAGCTTGGCGAAAAAGCAGATGCTGCCAGATACGGCGCAGCACCGGGCGATATCAAGATCCAGGACGTTAACGGTAATGGAACCATTGGCGCGGAAGACCGGCAGGTGATCGGCAATTTTCAGCCGGATTTTGTCTTTGGCTTCAATAACCGTTTTGCATATAAAAACTTTGACCTGAACATTGTCACCTTTGGGCGTATAGGCCAGACCGTAGTGGTTACCTATCTGACCGCGGACGGTGGTGCGGCCGGCTATCCTTTCTTCATGAACAGCCGCGTTAACCAGTATAAGGTGGATTACTGGACACCTGATAATCCTACCAATGCCTTTCCTCAGCCCGATGCAAGCCGGGATGCGCTGCAATACACGTCCGCTTTGTCTTACCGGGACGGTTCATTTATTAAAATAAGGACCATCACCCTTGGATACAGCTTTCCGTCGAAAATTACAAACAAGATAGGCCTTAGTTCGCTGCGCTTATACCTGGCCGCGCAAAATCCGTTCATCCTCTGGGCCCCGCTTGTACATGACGGGCTTGGGATAGATCCGGAAGGAAATGGCAATGGCAATGCGGTAGGTTCCACCGCAGGAGGAACGCCGGTAGTAGCGCGGGCCATTACTGTAGGAATGGGCGCACCTCCTACGCGCCAGTATATGTTTGGTGTTAACGTGAAATTTTAATCTTAAAACTTAGCCATTATGAAACTGAATATAAAATTATCCTGCTTGCTGGTAGCCGTATGGCTGTTTGCCGGAGCAGGCTGCAGGAAAGTGTTGAACGAACAGCCCCGGGCAACCATCGACCCCGGATATTTCAAAACGCCGGAAGGGCTGGACGGAGCCGTTTCCGGTATCTACTCTTCCCTGCGCGGTCATTGGGGCACACAGATCTTTACCCAGCTTTTCAATGGCGGTACTGACGAAATGATCCGTGGCGGCGCCGCTGATGTGCAGCATAATTTTACCTATTCTCCGTTAATGAAGAGCAATACCAATGATTACAGCGGCTTGTGGAATTCCTTGTATATTGATATCAATACTGCCAATGGGGTCTTGCAATTCGGCCCCGAAGCGCAAATGGAAGAGGGTAAAAAAGCGCAGTTGCTGGCGCAGGCCAAATTCCTTCGCGCATTCAGTTACTTTTACCTGGTAACTACTTTTGGCGATGTGCCCTTACATTTGGATTTTAACACGGCTATTGAGTCTTCAGACACCAGAACGCCGGTTGCTGAAGTATATGCTGCCATCATAAAAGACCTGCAGGAAGCAGCCGGCATCCTCCCGGATCAACCTGCTGCTGCATTGGGTAAGCCGGCGTATAAAGCTACTGCGCTCTACCTGCTGGCAAAAACCTATTTGTGGCGCGGCTGGTCTGCTGCCGGGCAGCCGGGCGATTTCACTGCTGCATTTAATACCGCCAAAGAGATCATCGATAATAAAGGCGTTTATGGCCTGGACCTTTGGCCTTCTTTTGCGGAAGGTTTCCTGGAAGGCAATGAATACGGGCGGGAGACCATTATGGTCATTGACCACACCAAAGACCTGAAGTTTGGTGAAAACTCGCAGACCGGTACAGGTGCCAGCAATCTGAAGGAAAACAAATCCAACTTCTTTTTCCGGCCCAATTATCCCACGGTGAATGCAAATTACCCGGAGGCAGGCGGCGCTTATGTATGTGTAAGAGACGTGCAGAATGGCCGTCCATGGCAAAGGATAAGACCTAATATGCGTTATGTACTGAATGTGGCTTTTGCCAACAGGGCCACTGATTCCCGGTATGACGGTACCTTTCAAACCATTTGGCTCTCCAACAGTGTACCGGGTTCTGTAAAAGGGACTGCCGGCGCAACTACACCGCGTGGAAAACTTGTCAATGGTGTTGATACGGCAATCTGGATGGCAGACAAGGTTGTAACGCCAGCCGAAAGATCTGCCTTCAGGGGTGTTATTTTTGAGCCGGATTATCTGCCGGGAGCAACCGTGCCTTATACCAGCCTGCTTTACCCTTCTTTGCGCAAATGGGACGATTCCACAAGGGCTGATATGAATGATTATTCGGACAGGCCTTATATCCTGTTCCGGTTTTCAGAGGTGTACCTGATTGCAGCGGAAGCGGCGCTGAAAGGCGGTGCAACCTTACAGCAGGCCGCTGATATGCTGAACGTGATCAGGATAAGGGCGGCAAGAAAGCCCGGGCAAACCCCTGACCAGTATGCCGCTGCAGTAGCTGCGCAAACTATTACAGCGCCACAGGTAACATTGGATTTTATCCTGGAGGAACGTACAAGAGAGCTGTATGGTGAATGTAACCGGTGGTACGATCTTTCCCGCACAAAAACGCTTGTTGCCAGGGTTAAACAATATAATGATGAAGCAGCGGCCAATATAGTGCCTGAACATATGTTAAGGCCTATCCCTCAGCAGCAGATAGACCTGGTGACCGAAGGGCCTGCGTTTCCGCAGAATCCATGGTACGGGAACTAAATTTGAGCAGATAAGATCTTATTAAGCATACATACATCAGGATAATAATTCCATTGGTAAATCGGTTTGGATGACCGAACATTATACCAAATGCAATGAATGCTGCAAAGGAGATCCATGATTGCATGAATGCCGGATGGGCTGCTTACGTGTGGTGGTACACAATAAGCAGTACGCCTGGTAATTAGCTTTAGATTTTTTATCCGTGGTAGAATGGTACTGGAAAAAGCTGTTGTCGAAACAGCTTTTTCCAGAGTTAGGGTCTCGTGGTAGCAGGGGGAACGCTGTTGCGCCAGGTTGGATATTGTCCCATATCCCCGGTCTGTTAATCCGCTTCAATTAATTGAAATGATACAGGAATACCACATCACCTGTATACACGGGTTTCGGATTGTCCCTGAGCATTAAAATTGCTTCGATAACCGCCTTCACGGTTCCCCTGAGGTTTGTTATTGATTTTACTTTAGCCTGTAATTGGATCTCGCTGTCAACCAATACGGGCTGACCGAACTTGAAATTTTCGATCCCATAATTGATCTCCATTTTTACGTTTCTTACATCAGCAATCTGTTTCCATAGGTAAGGAATAAGAGCCAGTGTTAAGTAACCGTGTGCAATAGTTGACTTAAAGGGTCCTTCGTTTTCTGCCCGATGTTTATCAACATGTATCCATTGATGGTCCAATGTCGCATCCGCAAATTTATTAATTTGCTCCTGGCTAATTCTGTGCCAGTTCGAAACTCCTAAAACTTCTCCTTCAAAAGATTTGTATTCTTCAAAACTGTTAATAATTACCATAGTAAAATTATATTAATCAACACATTTAAATTTCAATATACAAGTTTTATAATTGATGTGATATATCAATCTTAGAAATAAATGATGAATCTTTGTAAGATGGCATGTTGGTGACCGTTATTGCGAAGTACGAAGCCGGCCTAACTCCAGTTTTGAAGTTCAATAATGTTGCCGTCTGGGTCTGAGATATATGTAAACTTTAGCAGCCCAACATTTTCAACATAATGTTCGCTTAATTCCCCAACTTTTGCTGCCCCGTTTTTTAATGCTGATTCTAACAGCTCAATTATATTGTCTGCTTGAAAAGCGATATGTCCAAACCCTTGTTTGTTTGGTAAAGGCTTTTCGGAACTTATTATTTCTGAATATTGATAAATTTCTAAAGTTGGCCCATTATCGCCATAACCAGGAAGCCGTAAATGCATTCCTTTTAAATGAGCGTTCAGCACACCTGTTCCTTTGTCAAGCCAGCTTCCCTTTTGGTTGCGTTCCGGAGGAACTGGTGTACAGTTAAAAACCAATTCATAAAAGTCCGCCAGCCGTTTCCAATCTTTCGTTATAATATTCGTATGTCCGTATTTTACTTTCATTTTTAATTTGAATTGACTTTAATTTACAGGATGACCATTAGCAACTAATATACGCAATTTCAGCGTGCAGGATATCCAAAAAGTACGGCATTCTATTAATTTATCAATGGTAAATATTTAAAACTGCCGAACGTATAGTTGCTGAAAAAAGATATGCATCACAACTTTTGATAATTAGCACAAGAAATACTAACTTAAGATAAGATTCTCATTTTACTCATTGGATCCCTGTTTTACTTAGATTATTTACATCACCTACGATTGGCAAATACGAAAACTCTAAGCCTGGTGCAAGCACTGTAGTTATATCCACTGGTTAACACCCTTGAACCCCTTTACTTAACCATCTTTCTTTCCAGTATCACCTTTTTTAACGCAGAAACGTTGTAATAAATTGATTTCCCAAGTAATACCTTAATGCTAAAACACTTATTCCATGAAAAGATTTACCCCACTAACCGGCCAATGCCTGGTCTTTTTTCTGCTTCTTTCCAATTTACCTGCTCATATAAATGCACAAAATATTGCCAAACGCATTACAGCCAGCAACGGCGATACGATTCCTTTTCTTGAATACAAACCAGCAGGGCACGACGCGCCGGGCAATACCAGGAAATACCCATTGATTGTTTTTCTGCATGGTGGTGGCGAGCAAAGTAATAATACATCCATTGCTGCTGGTGCTCCCGTGTGGGATATAGAAGGTTTCGGGCCTTCCCGCCTCGTAAGTCTTGGGTATAAAATGGCATTTACCTGGAACGGACAGGTAGATACTTTTATCGTTTTATCCCCTATGTGCCGAAGCACTTTCCGAAGCACCGGAAACCCAATAGGGCAGTGGCAGGTTGCTTATATAACTTCCATATTAAATTATGCTAAGAACAATCTCAAAATAGACACCAACAGAGTTTACCTGACCGGCATGAGTTTTGGCGGAGGGGGCACTTTTGGCTTTCTCGCATCCAATGCAGCAAACGCCAAACGGCTGGCAGCAGCAGCACCACTTTGCGCACCTCCACACCATTTTGATGGCTGGGGTAGTACGCCCAATGGTCCCCAGTATGTGGGGGAAGCCAAATTGCCGGTGTGGGGGTTTCATGCCGAAAATGATGTGACATGCGACGTTACCGGCACTACGGTTCCAATTGATTCAATCAACAACCATATTCCTCCACCGGATGTAAAAGCATTGAAGACCATTTGGCCAGACGGAGGGCACGGGATATGGCCCAGGGTGTATAACATCGACAACGCGGCCTATACATACGGTTACGACGGCATAGTAAATATCTACGAATGGTTCCTTGGGCAGAATAAAAGCCTTCCGGTTAATGTCCTTCCCATAGCTAGCGTGGGCAACGATACAACAATTTGCACCAGCTCCGGGGTAGCCACGTTGAGTGGCGGCCTTTCTACAGATGCGGATGGGAGTATTGTAAGGTATGTATGGAAAAAAATTTCCGGCCCGGCTGCCGGTACCATTGCTACCCCATTGGGTTCCAGCTCCTCTACAACTGTGTCGGGGCTTACAACGGCAGGTGTATATAAATATCAATTGAATGTTGTGGACAACAGGGCGGCCATTGCCAGGGACACGCTGACGGTTACGGTTACAAGCAGCTGTTCTGATTCCGGCAAGGCATTGACCATGTCCTCCCTAGGGAGGATAACGGCTGGAAATGTAACACAGCTCAACAATGCGTCTAAGTTTACCCTGGAAGCGCAGTTTAAATATGATGCAACCGTCAGCGGCTGGACCACGATCATGCGCAAATCCACCTCCCTTACAGATAGGATTATGATCCATATAGGTCCTAACAATAATTCTATATATGTGATGGTGGGTAATGGCAATAATACATACGGCTACACCGGGGCCAATGCCGTAAGCCCAGGCACCTGGTACCACGTTGCTGCTGTATTTGATGGCACACAAAGCGGCAATGCCAACCGTCTGAAAGTGTATATCGATGGCGTTCAGCAATCACTCAGTTTCTCGGCCATCGACTTACCGGCTAATACCAGTACAACTAATACCGCACCTTTCATGGCAGGCGGGGAGCCGGGCTGCTGTTATCTTAATGGTACGATCGATGAGGTACGTGTATGGGATACCGTACTTTCTGCAGCAACCATCGGGGCCTGGAAAGACAAACTGCTCGGCAGCTGCCATCCCAATATCGCCCACCTGGTTGTATACTGGCCACTGGATGACAACACGAATCCGGCAACTGCCACTGCGGAACTGGGAACCGCTTATGGCGGTACTATCACCAACGGTACTTATGTTACCAGTGCCCAGGCCACAACTTCCAGTGGTTGCAGCGGAGCAAGGGTAATATTTGCACCTCCTTTAGAAGTAATAAAAGAAAATAAACCCCTTACCGGAAAAATATACCCGAATCCCACGGAGGGGCTTATACAGATTGAATTAAATGCTTCCATTTCGAAATCGGTAACAGTCAATGTTCTTGATATGTTCGGAAGAAATTTACACAGTAATAAAACATTTGTTGTGAAAGGTTTTAACAGAATATCATTGAATATTACTTCCTTGCCATCTGGGGTTTACATGATCGAGGTCAGAGATGGCCAGGTAATCGTGGAAAAATACAAACTTATGAAACGATAGAAAGGTGTTAAATTGATTTAAGCGGGGGCCGGCTAAAAAGCCGGCCTCTATTTATTCAAAAAATTGTTTCTTATAAGATGTCGGTAGCATTCCTGTTTCTTTTTTAAAGAGCCGGGAGAAGTAAGACATATTTTCAAATCCTAAATCGAACGCTATTTCAGAAACCGTTTTATCTTTTTTTCTCAGCCGGTTTTTAGCTTCATTGATAAGAGCGATGTGAATAAGCTCAATAGCAGTTTTGCCAGTTTCTACTTTCAATAAATCAGTAAGGTATCGTGAAGAAATATTCAACCTGTTTGCCAAATCTCCGACCGAAGGCAGTCCCTTGTCATCAAGTGAACCATCCTTAATATACTGCTGTAAGATTTTATTGAACTCTGTTACCGTTTTTCCGGAAAGTTGCTTTCTGTTAATGAATTGTCTTTTATAAAACCGTTCCGCATATTTGAGTATGGAATTGATGCCTGCGAGAATAATCTCTTTGCTAAATTCATCTTCAGTATTTTTATATTCCTGTTCTATCGTATGGAAAATATTCCAAATAATTTTTTCTTCTTTTGGTGCCAGGTGAAGGGCTTCATTTGTTTCGTAATCAAAAAAAGAATAACGTTGAATGTCTTCATGCAATGAATGTCCGATCAGGAAATCTTCATGAAGTACTAAAATATATCCATCCTCTTCAAATTCCAAATTCCGCATTTCAATCACCTGCCGGGGTTTCGTGAATATCATAGAGCCCGTCTCATGATCAAATTTGGTTCGCCCGTATAACACATAGCCAGTTTTTACTTTTTTTAATCCAATCATATAGAAATCGCTGGTGTATTCTGCATTATTTATTTTGATTTCACGATTGATTCGCAACAGACCCAGCATAGGATGTTCTGGCAATGGCAAATTGTTGGCAACTGCCATTTCACTGATTGATTTAAAGTGTTTCATCAAATTGGTCTTAAGTTACAAATTAACGAAGAAACGGTTAATTAGCCTATCCGTATTTTTAGTGAAGGGAGCATGCAAAAGATCACCACCAAAAGAAAGATCATCCTGTGCGATATGTGAAAATGTTCCATTAATAGTTACATTACCGGAAGTAGCAGCAGACTGGCATTTTTTGCAGGATTAACTATTCCGTATGCTATTTTAGGAAATAAACGATTGAGCATATATATCAATCTCGTGTCACCAACACGTATAGTGAACCGATCCTTTTTGATGCCGGCAATCAATGCGTTCACCAATTTTTCCGGGGAGATTCCTTTTGACTCAAGGTTTTCAGTCATGCTTGTTGCCACCACAGGTGGTAATAGCTCAAACACTTTCACTTTGCTGTGCAGTATTTTTAAATGATCTCTAAGCGACACTGTGTAAGAGTGCATGGCCGCTTTGCTGGCAGAGTAGGTTGCACCAAGATTCAATGGCACATAGCTTAAAATGGAAGAAGTGTTGATAATGGCCGCTTCTTTCTTTGACTTCAGCATTTCGATGAACAGGTTGTTCAAGCGGATCACCCCCAGGTAATTAATGTCTATTTCATACTTTGCCAATTCAAAATGCTTGTCATTCGCTATTCCCATATTCGGTGGATAGCTCATAACGCCGGCATTATTGTAAAGGACATCAATTCCTCCAAGCTCCTTAATCTTATTAAATAGTAACTGAGCATCATCTGCATTGGCAACATCATTTTTTATAGCAGTTAATGCCGGATATAATTTTTTGGCTTCGTCCAATTTTCCCTGGTTTCTGCCGGTGATGATCACTTTTGCACCATTTGATAAAAATTGCTTTGCTGCTTCCAGGCCGATACCTGCTGTACCGCCTGTAATCAGTATTGTTTTTCCTTTAAGTTCCATTTTGCTTTTTTTTTGCGTTTTTTGATAACACAAAGGTAGGTTGACCTTATCCCCGGGTCATAACCCAAAAGGAGGAATGTCTAACACAAAAAGACGTGGAATACTTCCTGTAGGGATCGAAATAAACTTATGGGCCGAAAATGTTTTCTATGCGGAAGACAGAAAAGCAATAAATAGCGTTAAATAATGTTGATGTTTATACACCAGCATGGAGGGTATGAGCAATTGTGCCCACAGGATTGCAAATACAACTAATTTCCAATTGGATAATACTATAAACCAATTGACAAGGCGTGATGAAACACGTTCTTAGGATCCCATTTTTGTTTCACCTGCTGCAATCGTGGGTAATTATCCCGGTAATACAAGGTTTGCCATGGGATACCAGATGTGTTCCATTGCGGATCGGTCAGGTCAGTATCGGGATGATTAATCACGCATCCACCGGTCTGCTCATTGGGTACAGGGACACCGCCGGAAGTGGCAAACAAATCCTTATAAAAATTGCGAACCCAGTTAAGACTGACAGTTTCACCTTCAGGGTCACCCCATCCAGTGTTGCAAGCAACATCAAGAATGCAATCCCGTTGAGCGGAAGCTGTTGCCCCCGGCATTACGGCATTAACCTGGCCGCCATAAGTTGCCATACCTAATCCCCCGCCTACCGGCTCATTATTCGACAAATATTTGTATATCGTCGCAATTTGATCATCTGTAAAAGGACGGCGCAGAAAAGCGTCTTTAATCTTAGCTCTCCATTTGTCGAACCCTGGCTGGAAAAGTTCGGGAAAAGGATTGAGTGCAAATTGTAGCCATGCAGTTTCTTCCACTTGCCGCGTATAAGATAAGCCTAAAGGATCGGCAATCGAGGCCAGATGTTCATCTATAAGCTGTAGTGCTTTTGCCCCTGCTGTGCAAATACCTTTCATTTCTAGTTTACCCATGTTGCGATGATTCAAAAAAAGTAAACTGAATAGCTGCTTATAGGGAGATTCCGGGTCGCTATTCTTATGCGCCCATGTTCCGAAATTTTGAACTAACTGTGAAAACAGTATTTCGTTAAAGTTATTCCAGTCCCATGACACCCTAAACGTCGTAATAGATCTGGGTGCTTGAGGAAGAGCAGTAGTAGGATCAGAACCATTGCTTCTTAAAGATCGAAGCCAGTACCGGGTAACGATGCCGAAATTCCCGCCACCGCCGCCGGTATGCGCCCACCAGAGATCCCGGTTGGGATCATTTTCTTCCCGTGTAGCAATAACGCTGTGTGCTTTCCCGGATGCATTTACTGCAACCAATTCTATAGCATAGAGATGATCTGCAGCTAATCCATACTCTCTGCAAAGAAAACCAAAAGCCCCGCCAAGTACGTGGCCACCGATTCCTATGTTGGGATGTTCACCGGCGGGTAGCACTACTCCCCAGCCTAAGAAGAGCCTGCGGTACGTCTCACCGACAGTTGCACCAGCCTGCACTTCAAAAGCTGACTTTTCAGCATCGTAGGAAATACTCTTCATCAGGGACATATCAATAAGTATTTGTACGGAAGGGTCAGATACAAATCCTTCCAGGCAGTGGCCGCCGCTCCGAACAACTATTCTCTTTTGAGCATTGACAGCTTCCTGTACGGCTGCTACGACATCTTGCGTCGATTCTGGAAGGTAGAAATATTCAGGTTTTCCGGTAAAGCGTTTGTTGAAGCGCTTTTCGGCAAGATCAGTAAAACGAATGTCGTCAGAGGTTATCTTTTCCATGTGTTAATTTGAAGATGCTTAAATTTCAAGGCATTTCGGTTATTATAAGATGTAACAGGATAATCTTTTACCATGGCCTTGTTATATTGCAAAAATATACTTGCGGCTTGAAAAATGCAGGTGTAAAACGTGACATTAAAAGGGTACAAATGCGACAATTTGTAGATACAATCCAGAAAATAATTAAATATGAAGAACGCAGAACAGAACCCCATTTGACTTGCTTAAACAAAAAAAGAGAGTAAATGATCAGAATTGATCGGTTTTATTCTCTTTTGCTCATTTGTCGGGACGACTATACAACGCCAAATATTACTACTAATTTAAAATAAAATTGTTATGTAAGAACTTTTCAGCTACTCACTGGTTGTTCTACACTGGTCTTCGTGCCTAGCGCAAATATAAGGCGGTCCTAAATGTGTACCAAATGATATAGGATTGTTCAAGATTGATATCCGCCACCGCAGGTAAAGGCCGTTTCCGAAACCCGCTGTAAGCTTCTCCGAAAATTGGTCCATTGGGGTTAGAGAAAAATCTCTAACTTAAATGTCACAATTATGAAGAAAGTACGATTTACAGAAACTCAGATTATCTCCATTCTTAAGCAGCAGGAAGCGGGTATGTCCATCAAGGATCTGGCTCGGGAGCATGGAGTCAGCGAAGCCAGTATTTACAACTGGAAGGCGAAGTATGGCGGTATGGATGCCAATGAGGTTAAACGGATGAAAGAGCTGGAGGAGGAAAACAACCGGCTCAAACGAATTGTGGCCAATCTCACTCTGGAGAATGACGCTATGAAGAATGTCCTGGAAAAAAAGTACGGCGGCCTGACGACAAACGGGAACAAGTAGAGTTGTTGGTGAAGGAAAAGCTGAGTGAACGTCAGGCCTGTAAGCTGGTTGGTATGCCACGTTCCGCCTTTCGGTATAAGAAGGTGCTCAAAGACGATCATGCTCTGATGAATGCCTTGGAAGACCTGGTCAAAAAGCATCCTACCATTGGTTTCTGGAAATGCTATCATCGACTCCGAAGAAAGGGTCATATCTGGAATCATAAACGTCTTTACCGGGTGTATAAGCTTTTAAAATTGAATATCCGGCGTAAGATCAAGCGCCGGCTGCCCGAACGGGTTAAACAGCCGCTGATTGTTCCTGACGCGCTTAATCAATCCTGGAGCATGGATTTTATGTCGGACAGCCTGGTAGATGGTAGACGGTTCCGGCTGTTGAATATTATTGATGACTATAACAGGGAATCGCTATGGATCGAAGTAGATACATCCCTACCCAGTTTGCGGGTTATCAGGGTGCTGGACCGGCTCCTGGAAATGCGTGGTAAGCCCCAGCGGATCAGAGTTGACAATGGACCAGAGTTTATAAGCGACAAGCTGCAGCTATGGTGCGAGGACAGGCACATTCAATTATTATACATCCAACCGGGCAAGCCGGTACAAAACGCTTTTATTGAACGAAATAATGGCTCTTTAAGAAGAGAACTTTTAGATGCTTACCATTTCTTCACCTTACAGGAGGTCAGGCTGATGGCAGAAGAATGGCAGCAGGATTACAACTGTTCGAGACCCCACCAGGCACTCGGCTTTGTTCCACCTCTGGAGTACGTCTGATTTATTTCTCTTCGGAACACGTATAAAATTTGAAAATTCTAATCCAAAATGGGCCTAATATAAGGGAAGCTTACACCGCCATCCCAAGTGCCGTTTGTGCGGCAAGAACGGCATGCTTGTGGGAGCATGTTTTAACCTTCTTACATTCCCACGGGTTATATATTGGAGTTGGAGGGAAATTTTATTCAAATTCAACAATGATCACTGCTCTCCTGTCTGTCCAGCACACTGCTTTATTATTACAACAGTCATTCATTGCATCAGCATTGCCACGTCCTTCGGTCACCATGCGGGAGGGATCAATGCCGTGCCGGCCTACCAGGTAATCTTTTACTGCCTTGGCCCTTTTTTGGGATAGATCTAAATTATATTTGTCTGTACCCAGGCAATCCGTATATCCTATAATCACGGCTTTTGCGTCCGGATCCTGCTTGATCTTCAATGCTGCACTATCCAAGATGACCTTTGCATCATCGTCGCAGCTCCAACTGCCGGAAGCAAAATGGATAGTTGACCTGCCTTCGTGTGCTGGAGGTGGGGGATTAGGTGGCAAGGATGGTGGAGTTGGAGGCGGTGGTGGAGGTGGTGGTATCTGTGCTGCAACAGATAATGCCAGCCAAAGCATACACAACAATAAGGTTACTCTTTTCATATGATTATAGTTGGGGCGTAAATGGCAGATAAAGATAACATATGTCTAAATCCGGGTAGGATATTTCCGGGTAGGAGGCGGAACGTTCTTAATTTTTCGGTGACATTTTTACAGTTCCGACAGATGTGGTGATATAAGACTCCACAAGGACTTTTGTCTGCACCGTTTCATATCCCAGGGATATGGTTTCCAGCTCACAATGCCCCGGAGCTGCCGGCTTTATAATGAATATCCCTCTGTGATCGGCCACCGCTGCTCCAACCTTGACATTATCCTGTAATAAAATTGCCTCTGCGAAAGGTATCGGCTTGTTCGTCTCTTTATCGATAATAACGCCCCTTACCGCGCCATCATTTGCAATACTCATAAATATGGTGTTTTCAAAAAAGCGTATTCAGTGTAAGCACCAGGTATCTGCTTAAAAGTAAGACTAAAATTCGAAAGATTTATCATCCCACTGCTGTCAAACTATGTACATGAATTGCGGTTTATATCCTGTTGCAATTATTGAAGCAAAAGAAATAAACATTCATAATGTCTTCAGTTATGAAATCAGGTGCTTGAGCAGAGGCAAAGTTTAATGACCTTGTCCGCTGTGATCATCCTTAATTGCCATGCCATGAACTGAGTTAAATTTGTTTGTCACTTGCACGGGGGGCAAAAATTTTGTCCATTCATCCCGAAGCAGATCATTGTGGTAAACTATCGCTGGTAGCAGCTTTAAAAAAGTAAAACCAGCCGAGTCACTTTTAAAAGGAATGGAAACATCTTTGTTGGCAATAATCCTGGTCATCAGGATTTTTACCCTATGTCTGAACACTTAAAAGTTCTCTCAATTCCTCTGGCATAGGTAAATACCTAACATTCTCCATTTTGGTACCCTTGCTAATCCTTGCTGCATGGTTAGTACCTTTGATAGTACGAGCAAATGCTTCTGAAATTTCAATCAGCCCACTCTCAAAATCAATATGCTTTACTTTTAGCCCTATGGCCTCTGCATTTCATACACCAGTATGGAAAATGAATAAAAGGAAAGGGTAGTAGTAGGAGTGCGTAAATCTGGAACTAGAAGGGCAGTGGGTATCATTCCTAATTGCCTCTAAAAAGATGCTTGTTTCTTCTTCTGATATGGGTATCCTTCTGGGATTCTTCTTTTCCATTTTCCTACGAACATCAGCTAAATAGTTCTGCTGTATAGCGCCTAATCCCAACAACCAGGTAAAAAAGGGTTTTTAGATAGTTCAGCCTTCTGTTATATGTGGTAAAAGCCCAATCTGTACTATTCAACTTTTCTGCAATCTGGTCAATAGGAACATTTGCCCATTTTTCCAGTAGCTTTCTGGTATATAAGTAATCAATGGAGTTTTCTACATCAACATTTCTGATATTATTACCCCAATGGTTGAATTTCAGGGCTATAGTCATAAGGTAGGCTTAAAGGGTATCTTATTCCATTATATCTCCATCTTAATATAATTCTTCCCCTATGGTTAGATATGCTGATCTATCCCTTCTTTCCCTTTTTTGTGTAGCCCATTTTGTAGCCCAAACAGGGTATTTAAAGGGCTAATTCAGGCTTCAGAAATACAATACATTCAGAAAAGTTCTAAAAAGAAAAAAGCCCTAAATCCTTTCTGTTAAAGAATTCTAAGGCTTTTTCTCTTCTGTCGGGACGACTATACGACGCCCATAGACTCTAATTATTCAAATTTCAGTTATTTATACTTAAGAACTTTTTAGCTACTCAATTGTTTCCTCGCGGTCACTAATGGTTTCGGTAGTAATATTAGGTTATTTCCCAAATAATATCAAATAAATCCAGATTGAACCAACTGAAATGAGATACATTCGTTTTTTTTACAACTATTATTAGTGGAACGAGCAGTTATGAAAATCACCTCTTCAGTTTGTCCGGCGATTAGGGAAAGCAGTGAGTATTTAGGCATCAACTAGCTCTCCAGTTGAATCGGTATTTTTAGTCGAGCGTTCTTTTATGTAATCGACAGCCTCATTTTGATGTGTATCCAATGTAGGATATTCTGCAACTTCACCGATTTCTTTTCCATTTGTAAATTCCGGACAAAGTGAACCACCATTCCGGCGCAAAGTGAACCACCTATAAGGCGCTTTAAGTAGCGTTGTCA
>NZ_JAGXJN010000308.1 GCF_019091455.1 Chitinophaga sp. GbtcB8 | reverse complement strand
GTCCGGCTGCTGCGGTTTCCGATGCTGTTCCTGGCGGGGACGCTCGGGCTCTATGGAATCGTGCTCGGCTTCCTCGGCATTCTGCTGCACGTCGCGTCCTTGCGGTCGTTCGGGGTGCCGTACTTCGCGCCGGCGGCGCCGACCATCGTATCGGACTTGAAAGACATTTACATCCGCGCGCCGATCTGGGCGAAGACGCGGCGCCCGAAGCTAATCAGCCGCGCCGATCCGGTTCGCGAGCCGGAC
>NZ_JAGXJN010000307.1 GCF_019091455.1 Chitinophaga sp. GbtcB8 | reverse complement strand
TAACTATACCCTCCTGGGCCAAAATATGATTCCAGGCCGATGGAGAACAAAGCGGCACCAGACAACAGCTGAAGGGTGCCCCCTGCATCATTACCAGAGTAGGTACCAACAATAATGTTCTTAAAGAACGGGTCTGCAAAGTCAGAAGCACCGGCATAGATCTGTTGTGCTTTGGTGTACTGGTATTCCGCACCACCGCTAAAGGACACACGGTGTTTCTCTGCAAAGGTATGATCGTAGGTGAGA
>NZ_JAGXJN010000306.1 GCF_019091455.1 Chitinophaga sp. GbtcB8 | reverse complement strand
AAGTGGCCCCTGCTACCGCGATGATGGAAAGCGTAATCGTCCCCATGATCAAGTTATAGTCCGCTTGCAGAATACCGGTATAAATAAGTGTTCCGACGCCTGGATAGCCGAACAGAATTTCCGTAATTAGAGCTCCGTTAAAGATCGTGCCCACCTGCAGGGCCAGCATTGTAATCTGTGGCAGCGCAGCATTCGGGAGCACATACTTCGTCATAATTTTGCGTTCGCTCAGCCCCTTCAATCTTG
>NZ_JAGXJN010000305.1 GCF_019091455.1 Chitinophaga sp. GbtcB8 | reverse complement strand
CTGCAGAACTACCAGCCATGTTTATACGAAGAACCGGGCGATTGGAAGAAGGTACGGCATGACTATCGTCAAACCCTGCAGCAAATGTTCATTGATGGCTGGTCTAAACCCTGGCAGCAGTACACCAGTAAAAAAGGGCTGGTATGGACGGGCCATTACTGGGAACATGCCTGGCCCGATCCCAATCATGGCGGCGATAACATGGCCTTGTATGCCTGGCATCAGCGCCCCGGCATAGACCTGCTG
>NZ_JAGXJN010000304.1 GCF_019091455.1 Chitinophaga sp. GbtcB8 | reverse complement strand
AGGTATTTTGGATCATTGGTTTAAGTTAACGGTTGGTAAGAGCTGTGACTTTCAGGCAAAGAATCCCATGTCGAATTTGCATTCCTTGATGACGAGACAAATTTTTGACATTTGTTCAATTAGTTGTCATGCTAAGAAGAATGTGATTTATAAAGGAAAGCCAATGAACAAGTGTATGAGAGTATTACTTGGTGTCAGATATTTTTGCTATCCATGGATTCTACTTATAATTACTACTAAATGACAT
>NZ_JAGXJN010000303.1 GCF_019091455.1 Chitinophaga sp. GbtcB8 | reverse complement strand
AAAAGATATTTTTGATAACATGAATGTAATGAATATTCGATCCACCCTCAGATCTACATGTAGGTCGAGAAACCTTCTCTCAATCAATGAGATGGATACTCAAATTTTTTTGTCAAAAAAAATTATAAATAATACTCTCAATCTTAGCTAACCTACAAAGCCAATCTTTTGACACCAATAAAATAGAAAAATGCCCTGTTTTGACACCAATAAAATTATATATTTAATTAAATTTATTCCTATTAGT
>NZ_JAGXJN010000302.1 GCF_019091455.1 Chitinophaga sp. GbtcB8 | reverse complement strand
GGAAAGAAAACCCATTACTGAATGTTTACATAAACCGGGTAGCTGTTCAAAAACATGATGAGAGGGAAGGGGAAAAAAAAGGCATGTACCTGAAAAAATGGTCCTGGCCAAAACCCTGCCTGGAAAAGGAAGGAAAAAAACATATGTTCTCAGATGGATTGGGCGGTGTTATACAGGACCGGTTGGAGGGGAAGATAAAAAAACAAAAGGACTAAGGTAATAGCGTACCCAAACCTAAAATACTGGA
>NZ_JAGXJN010000301.1 GCF_019091455.1 Chitinophaga sp. GbtcB8 | reverse complement strand
CCGTCCATATAAGCGGCCGGGGTACCCACCGGTATTTCCTGTTTTGCCAGGTGCATCCCCAGCCCTTCCCGCCGACTTAACGGGGGGCTGAATTTTACAATAAAACTGCCATTCTGAACGCCATAACAGGTAGGCGGTACAGGTGGTTCAGGTAATATCTTAGGCGCAACCAACCTGGGGGTAAGGATCACCGTATTGCTTTCCCCCGCACCGCCTGGATAAGCAACGCGCACCAATATGTTTTCCC
>NZ_JAGXJN010000300.1 GCF_019091455.1 Chitinophaga sp. GbtcB8 | reverse complement strand
GACGCGTCCGGCGCATCCGGCGCATGCGGGCTGCCGCTGCCGGTGTCGCTGTGCCTGATCGCGCGGAACGAGCGCCGCTTCCTGGCGGACTGCCTGCGTTCGGCGGCGCCGTACGTCGCGGAGACGATTCTCGTCGATACGGGTTCGACGGACGGGACGGCCGCGATCGGCGCGTCGTTCGGGGCGCGCGTGATCCGCGAAGCGTGGGCGGACGATTTCGCCGCGGCCCGGAACCGGTCGCTGGCCG
>NZ_JAGXJN010000299.1 GCF_019091455.1 Chitinophaga sp. GbtcB8 | reverse complement strand
AGCATAACCTACCAGGGTTGGCACCCTTTTACCATCCTCAGCTACTTCGTCCCCAAAACCTACTACACCCACATCAGGAAGCCAGTAAAAGGGCATACCCAGCTGGGTAAGGAACTCAAAAGCAGCGTCCATCTTGCCTTTAGCTCTTTCTACTGCATCCCTTTTTTCACCCCAGGGAAAAATATGGGGAGGGCCGCCAAAAGGATCGGCCCCGTGGCCGAAGAGGAAAGGCCGGTGGGCCACTGAA
>NZ_JAGXJN010000030.1 GCF_019091455.1 Chitinophaga sp. GbtcB8 | reverse complement strand
CTCCGGAATCCAATCTGCCAAATGAATAAACACTGCCGCCAGGGTGGTTCACTTTGGTCTGGAATAACTGGTTCACTTTGATCCGGAATTAGTGGTTCAGTTTAGTCCGGATTATACAGAATGTGCTCACTTATAATGATTACCTGCATAAAGTGATCCTGAAAAATGCCGCCCTGCTGGCCGTAAGCCTGCAAATGGGCGCTATTATAGGCGGCGCCGGTATTACCGACCAGGAACATATTTACATATTCGGGAAAAACATAGGTATTGCCCTGCAGCTGCAGGAAGACCACCAGGAGGCTTTTAGCGAGCCATCTGAAAATTTAACCCGGCACAGAAAAACCAGCCTTTTATTAAAAACCTATGAATGGAGTACGCCTGAACAACGCAGCCAGCTGCTGGCATTGCTTAGCTTACCGGTTACGGATGCCATGCCCGGCCTGGCACAGCTCTACAAAAATTGTAAAACCGGTGAATGGGTGCTCAGGGAAAAAGAGCGTTTACAGCAAGTAGCGCTGCAGCACCTGGCTAATATTTCCGTACCTGCAGTAAATAAACGGCCTTTGCAGGAGCTAACAGAGCTTTTATTGAATAAATAATAGATTGTTGATTTTCAATTGTTTGTACCCTTGCATCAACTTGCGCTTAACTTGCACCGGTTTTGAAACGGGCTTTTTAACTTTTGCTTTCACCTTTAGGGCGTTCAATTTTTATTCATTTTAAAACAGAAAAAAATAACGCTATGGGAAAAGCCTTTCTCCTCCTGTTATGCCTGCATGTTCAATCAGGGGTGCTTGCTCAAAAGAAACCCGCTGCTGTAAAGATCCCCCTAACCGCCGACCGCTGGACCTTTAAACCCGGAACCGTCAGTTTTGCTGAATACAACGGTGTACCCGCGCTGCAAATCCTGGCCAATAAACCCCCGGTAGTATTAAACGGTTTCAATTTTACCAACGGCACCATTGAGTTTGATATGGCGCCAGCGGATAGCAGCATGTTTACCGGTATTTATTTCAGAAGGCAGGACGATAAGGAGGGTGAATACTTTTATTTGCGGGTAAATGGTGGCGAAAAAACCGGTGTGTTATGGTCCATTCAATATGCACCTATTATACAGGGCGTGAACCTGTGGGATATGCTGCCGTATTACCAGGGACCTGCTGCCTACAAAAAGAAGGAGTGGAACCATATAAAGCTGGTGGTGTCCGGTGTGCAAATGCTGATCTATGTTAATGATATGAGCCGCCCGGTAATGGAAGTACCCCGGCTGGAAGGCAATACCACGCAGGGCGGGCTGGCATTTGACGGTAAAACAGCTATTGCCAACCTGGTGGTTACCCCCAATGAAGTAGCGGGGCTGTTACCTGCGGAAGGTATAGACCCCGTTGCCCATGATCCCCGTTATTTGCGGGAATGGTCCGTAAGTCAGCCGCAGCCCCTGCCCAATGGACAGGAATTATTTGCCGGCGCCTTACCGCCTAAGGAAACGGTTTGGGAAACCATTACAGCAGAGCGTCGCGGTTTGGTGAACCTGACCCGCCGTTTTGGCCTCAGTGAAAGCCGCCGGGTGGTTTGGTTAAAAGTAAAGCTGAAAGCAGCCACCGAACAAAAGCGTGTAGTAAACCTGGGTTTCAGTGATGAGATCTGGGTATTTATTAACGGCCAACCGTTATTTGTTGATAAGAACCTGTATGCACGGCCCATTATGAAAGCGCCGGAAGGCCGCTGCTCCATAGAAAATGCGTCTTTTACACTGCCGCTGAAAGCCGGGGAAAATGAGCTGCTGGTAGGATTGTCCAATGATTTTTACGGATGGGGTATTATTGCCCGGCTGGATGATATGGAATACGTGGAAGTTGTAAAATGAAAATTGTAAAATCATAAATGAAAAATGTAAAAGTGAATGCAGCGGATATTAATGCATTCACTTTTACATTTAAGATTTAAAATTTATGATTTTACATTCCTAATTTCCTTCCACCAGCTTCTTAATCTCCACCAGTATAGATTCCCAGCCACCGCCGGCTACGGTATCCTCATATCTTTTTTGTCCGTCTGCCACCTGGGAGTAATCGCCCTGGGTAACGGTAAAGTTGGTAACGCCGTTATTTTCGCTCAGTGTATAGGTTACCGTTAAATAGTTTTCCGGTGCATCGGCATAGCTGCCATTGGGATCAATGGTGGTGTAGGCCAGGAATTTTCCCGGCTGCAGGTCTGCGATCTTACCTTTTACAGCCACTATTTCAATGCCGTCAAAAACGCCTTTCCATAATAGCTCGCTGCCAATTTTCCAGTCGGAAACGGTTTCACAGCCGAACATGTATTTTTTAGTTTGTGCAGGATTTACCAGCGCGTCCCATACTTTGGCGGCCGGGGCCTTAATATCAATAGTGTTTTGTACGATTAATGGCGTGCTCATTGTTTGTAATTTTTAAATGATGATTGATCAGGTGTCCGGTACCGTTAACGCCACAATATTAGTAAGATTAGCTTAGGGGGTGGTTGCGTTTTATGGATTATTTCTAACGGAAAAAGGAGTGAAGCCGAATTTCTTTTTAAATGCGTTGTTGAAATGCTGTGGGGTAGCGTATCCCAGCTCAAAGGATATTTCTGCGGCAGTTTTCTGTGTATCCCGCAGGTACTGGTGCGCCAGCTGCAGGCGCTGTTCGGTAAGGTAACCGAATACGGTGGTATTAAAGGTTTCCTTGAAACCGCGTTTCAGCTTATACTCATTCAGCCCCACGGTTTTGGCAATTTCCGACAGGTTGGGTGGGCAGTGCACCCGTTCATTGATCAGGTCCCGCACTGCAATGATCTTTTCCTGGTCAGCCTTATTCTTCAGGAAAATATCTTTTTGCCGGTTGGCGGTAATATAAGATTCCGCGCACAATACCAGCAGCTCTATACTTTTGGAAAGCAGGAATAGTTTTTTAAGATCGCCCCCGTATTTGCAATGGATGATCTGCTGTAATACCTGCTGGATGGGCGCATCAATGGTGCCCCAGTTATTAGATAGCATTACGTTCTTATCTTCCATAATACTGGCGGCAAAACGTTGCAGCGGTTCATTAGCGTTTTGCGTGAACTGCACAAACAGGGCTTTGGGGAACTGGATGCCAAAGGTTTCCAGGACCAGGCTTTTATTTTTCACTTCAATATCAAACCCTTTGGAGTACATAATATTATGATGCCCGCCAATAAGGTCATAGGTTTGATTTAATTGTTTATAGGTAAAGCTGTAATCCCCCTTCAGCCCAAAGTGAAAGCGTACTACATCCGCATCGCTGGCGCCCTGGAAGCTGGTAAGGCAATTGAATTTAGACACAGCATGCCCTATACGAATATCGTCAAAGGTCCAGGTAATACTATCCCTGGTACCCTGTTCTGATGTGTGTTGTTGTTTTTCTTCCTGCATAAAACCTTTCAAAATTACAAAATGTTCCCCGCTCATCTGATCTGGTCAGAATTTACAAAACTGAACCTGTTATGGTAATGAGATTTTGCTGAATTTTGCAATGTTAAAAACACCGCCATGGATATTCCTTTTTACCAGGTAGATGCTTTTACAGGTAAGCCCTTCGGGGGAAACCCTGCTGCCGTATGTATAGTAGATGATACCGTTACACCAGAGCTGATGCAGCAGATAGCTGCGGAAAACAACCTGTCGGAAACGGCTTTTGTTACGCCTGAGAACGGACAGTTTAACCTGCGCTGGTTTACCCCGGTGGTAGAAGTCCCTTTGTGCGGCCACGCTACCCTGGCTACCGCGCATACACTATTCCGGGAAGGGCTGGCGCCCGCTGCTGATACCATTACATTTAACACAGCAAGTGGGGTGTTAACAGCGCGGCAGCAGGATGGCTGGATTGAGCTGAACTTTCCTGCTATAACCGGGCAGACCGTACAGCTGCCGGAAGAGATCAGGGATATTTTGCAGGTGAACCCGGTGCAAACGATAGAGGTATTTAACCGCTACCTGGTAGAACTGGCTACAGAAGAGGAGGTGCTGGCCGTTAATCCTGATTTTTCCCGGCTGGCTAAATATCCCAAAGTGATCGTTACTGCAAAGGCAAATAATACGTCTGAATTTGATTTTATATCCCGCTTTTTTGCACCTATTATAGGCATCAATGAAGACCCGGTTACCGGCGCTGCACATTGCTGCCTGGCGCCTTACTGGGCACAGAAGCTGGGTAAAACCACTATGCTGGCCTACCAGGCATCTGCCAGGGGCGGTGTGCTGAAAATAAGACTGGAAGGCGACCGTACCATACTGGCCGGTGAAGCCGTAACCGTAATTAAAGGCACTTATGCTATAAACCAATAACATGCAGTTACCACTTTACCAGATAGACGCTTTTACCGACCAGCTGTTTGGCGGCAATCCTGCCTGTGTAGTGCCTTTGGCTGCCTGGCCGGATGATGAGCTGTTATTGAAGATCGCCAAAGAAAATGCGGTATCTGAAACCGCTTATTTTGTACCCAATGGTAAACAGTTTGAGCTGCGCTGGTTTACGCCGGATATAGAAATGGATCTTTGCGGCCATGCTACGCTGGCCAGCGCGCATGCGCTTAAAACTATTTTGAATTATGCGGAGGATACGATCGTATTCACCTCTAGGAGCGGCATACTGCAGGTGCGGGTAGAAAAAGATCTGTACACGCTGGACTTCCCCTCCCGTAAACCTGTACCGGCGCCGTTGCCGGAGATTATTGCACAATCACTCAGTCAGCAGCCACGTGCAGTGTTAAAGGCCAGGGACTATGTGCTGGTATACGATCATGAGCAGGAGGTGAGGAACATCCGCATTAACCGGCAGCTGCTAAATCAGATTAACCTGGACCCCGGTGGCGTTATTATTACCGCTAAAGGGGATGATTGTGATTTCGTGTCCCGCTTCTTTACCAGCCAGGCCTCTATTTTTGAAGACCCGGTAACCGGTTCTGCACATTGCTCACTGATCCCTTATTGGAGTGAGCAGCTGGGCAAAAAAGAAATGAACGCTTTGCAGGTATCTGAAAGACTGGGAAAATTATATTGTGTAGATGCTGGTGAGCGTGTATTTATCTCCGGCCGCGCCAGAACTTATGCTACCGGCACTTTGTGGACGGAATAATATTAAAGCCATGTTGATTTATATACTGTAAAAGTCCCGCTTTATGGCGGGACTTTTTTTACTTCCGCACATACTGCGTAGAAGGCTCCCATACGCGGAATACCTGCCCACTGAGGTAACCAAAAGCACTTTTATAATAAGCATGCACTACCTTATCTATGGGCACAGGGTACTGTCCTATAGTGGGGGTATGCATGTTGCCATCATAATTTTCAACTACCCAGCCCGGGCTCACGGCATTAATACGGATGCCTCTTTCCAGCTCAATAGTAGCGGCCTGCACAAAGTTGTCAATAGCGCCATTAACCATGGCATAATTGATAGTGCCTTTTACCGGATCGTCGGAAATAAAACCGGAGGTAAGGGTAAAGGAGCCTTTATCACTGATCAGGTCTTTACCAGCCATCACCAGGTTGATCTGCCCCATCATTTTTCCTTTAATACCGGTGTACATATTTTCTTCCGTCATAGTATCAAACGGGCCAATATACGCATCGCCGGCCGCGCAGATCACGGCATCAAATTTACCCACCGCAGCATACATTTCTTTGATAGCGGAAAGGGAGGAAATGTCTGCAATCAGGTCTGCACCGCCCTTGCGGGCCACGGTTACCACTTCCAGGTGTGCATATTGTTTCAGCGCCGCCAGTATGTTTTTGCCAAGTATGCCGGTAGCGCCAATGAGGATCACTTTCATAGTTAAATAGTTATTTTGGGAGCAAAGTAAAAATGGTAGATTGTGTAAATCAAGTACTTCTAAACAGTATAGCTACTATGAAAAATGATACTATTCCTGATAATCAGCAGGAAGAAAATGCAGCGGGTGAAAAAAAATCCTGTCCGGTGCAGGCTACTATCGGGGTGCTGAGCGGTAAGTGGAAACTATTGCTGTTATTTCAGCTGCGGAATGGAGAAAAACGGTTTGGCGAGCTGGGACGTGCGTTGCCCGGCATAACCCCCGCTACGCTGACCAGCCAGCTGCGGGAGCTGGAAGAAGATGGTATTGTACAAAGAAAAGCCTATGCGGAGATCCCGCCGCGGGTGGAATATACGCTGACGGAGATAGGACAGTCATTGTTACCCGTGATCATTAACATGGAAAAATGGGGGCTGGAATATTTTAAGCAGATGAAGGGAGCGGCAGGTGATTGTTTGTGGGATGATCAAATAATAGGGTAATATGGTGGAACAAGAAGCGTTGCGGCAATATATCATGCACATACATCCACTGCCTGATGATGCGCTGCAGGCCCTGGTCACGGGATGGAAGCCGCTTACTGTAAAGCGTAAGACCATGCTGACTGCTGCCGGGGAAAAAGAACGGTATCTGTACTTTGTGCTGGAAGGTGTGCAGCGCGCCTTTTACCTTACCAACGACAACCGGGAAGCTACAATTGTTTTCACCTATGCACCTTCTTTCAGTGGGGTGGCAGACAGCTTCCTGACGCAAACACCTTCTGAATATTTTATGGAAACCCTCACGGCCAGCCGCTTCCTAAGGATTCCTTATGAAGAAGTTTATCAGTTAATGAAAACTTATCCCGTTATACAGGAAATGATCCTGACCCTGACATCTTTTATCATGAAAGGCTTATTATTCCGCCAGGTAGAGCTGTTATGCTTTAGCAACGAGGAAAAATTTAGGGCATTACTAAAAAGAAGCCCGCATATCCTAAACCTGGTGCCCCATAAATACCTGGCCTCTTACCTGGGCATGGATGCTACGAATTTCAGCAAGCTAATGGGCAGCATAAAAATATAAATCATGGTAAATACCAATATTCCTGTAAAAATTGCGCTGCATGTTTGCATAAATATTTTACCATGAAAGCAATAAACAGCCAGGTGCTGCTGGATACGCTAATGGCAGACACCCGCCAATTGATCCTGGAAGCTAACAAGCTGCAACATTTGCCGGCAGCGCTTTTACAGGCAAGCCCTGCTCCCGGTAAATGGAGCGTGGCACAGGTATTGGAACACCTTAATTTCTACTCCCGCTTTTATTTAAAAGCAATGGAAGAAAAGTTACACCAGCATCAGACCATTGTGAATAATACGTTTAAGCCGGGCTGGTTAGGGAATTACTTTACCAGCATGATGAAACCCGCAGATGCACATACGGTAAAAAATAAAATGAAGACCATGAAAAATGCTATCCCGGCGGAGCAGGCAGATGGTAAGGCTGCCCTGGCGCAATTTATAACGGACCAGCATACCTTGTTAAACTTGCTGCAGATAGCGCGCGCGGCTGATTTGAACAGGTTGCGGGTGCCAACTTCATTAAGCAAAATGCTTATATTCAAGCTGGGAGATGCTTTCCGTTTTTTTATTGCGCATGAGCAACGGCACCGGGTACAATGGGAAAATGGTTTAAAGGAATTAATGAAGGCGGAGATGGCATTGGGTGAATAATGAGACGGCCCCTTTTTATTTATGCAAGATCAGGTATAACTGCTTGTTTATACAATAGCTGCCGCATAACAGCCAGGTGTGACAACAATACAACAGGTACAACAAAGCCTGGTAACCATATATAAGGGAAATAGAGGATCGCCCTGTTGGGTTGCTCAAACGATAGCTGCTGAAAAGGTAATGGTGCAGAGAGCACTGCAATGGTCACTATATTAATTAATAAGCCCAGGCATACCAGGTTCCATACCAGGAGCGCTGGTCTTCGCGTTTTGTGTTTTGAAAAACAGAGCAGGTATATAAGCGGGGCGCTTAAGCCGGAAATAATATCAAAGTTGCGGCCTTCAAAGGTCATTAATGAAGGAATAGTTTTATAGGTGAATAATAAGAACAACACTATCTCAACCGGTATGCGCACAATATGTAGCAGGGTTAATATTTTAATGTTCAATGAATCCAGCCACTGGCGGCCTTTGCGGGTAATGAACAGGGATAGTATGAACAACAGCGGCGGAAAAGTAAGGAACAGGAAATGCGGCGGGCGGCTATTAGTAACTGTATAAAAACCGGTAAGCCCAATGACTGCCTGTAATAATAACCATCCTGTAATAGCTGCCAGCACTTTTTTTGAATGGTTAGCAGCCGTGTAAAACAGGTAAACAGCAAAGGCTGTAGTACCGGCAAAAAGCAGGGGAATATAAAAAGGAATGTTTTCCATGTGTGTAAATTTCTACTGCAAAGAAAACACAACATTCTTTTTCCCGGCTTGCCAAATGGCAAGAATTCATTACAGCTACTTTTTTGAAAATTCCTTCCGGATGCGGCTAAGAGAAGTATCCGTGATGCCCAGGTAAGAGGCAATGTTTTTTAGCGGAGCATGCTGAAAAATAGCCGGGTTGGTATTTAATAATCCTGTGTACCGCTGTTCTGCTGTTTCTGTGATCATGGACAGCATGCGTGTTTTAAGTGTAGTAAAAGCATTTACCAGTACATGCCGTCCGAACTCCCGGAACTCAGGCCGGGCGTGAAAGAGCTGGTTTAATTCATCATAGGTAAGGCCCCAGCCTTCGCAATCTGTAAGGGCCTGTATGTTTTCCTGGGAGCGGGTGCGGTTAAAAAAGGACGATACTTCCAGCACAACCTGCCGGGGTGCAGCAAAACCGGTGGTCACATCATTGCCATCCATATCATAGGCAAAAACGCGCATAAAACCCTTTTCTAAAAAAAGGTAGTTATTGGCAATTTTACCTTCTTCCAGAAAGAACGCATTTTTAGGGATCTCCCGGAAGGTAAAGTGGCCGGCAATTTCGGCTGCTTTTTCAGGAGTAACCAGGCTGCTGGTAGTAAGAAAAGCAATGAGGTTTTCTTTCATACATTATAAGGTAATTAATTTCACTGGTAATTAATGTATTTTAATGATCAGCGCATCGCCGTCTGTAAATTCGATAGTACATTATTTGTGGTATGGCAAGTTTTTATTTTTTAAATTAACGGTATCTAAAAATTTTAGACCATGCCAGGAATTAAGAACGGAAAACCGATGCTTAGCAGATCTTTGTATTTGGCACTGATATTATGCCTGCCACTTTTGGGATGGCTGGTAATAAGATGTGCGCCCATTGAAAGCGCACCTGTTGTTGAAAAGCCGAACATCATTATTATTCTTACAGATGATATGGGATATAGTGATGTAGGATGTTTCGGCGGTAATTTTGTTCCCACGCCTAACATCAACAGGATTGCAAAAAGCGGCATAAAGCTAACGCATTATTACAGCGCCGCGCCTATCTGCTCCCCTTCAAGGACCGGGCTTTTAACCGGCATGTATCCGGCAAGATGGAATTTTTCAACCTACCTGGATAATAAAAAACATAACAGGAACGCAGAGCAGGCCGATTACCTGGACCCTCATGCACCTTCCATGGCCCGCTTCTTTAAGAACGCCGGTTATGTGACCGGGCATTTCGGAAAATGGCATATGGGCGGTGGCCGGGATGTGCACAATGCGCCGGGATTTGAAAACTATGGATTTGATGAGCACAACAGCACCTATGAAAGCCCGGACCCTGATCCCTTAATTACAGCTACTAACTGGATCTGGTCTGATAAGGATAGCATAAAAAGGTGGGATAGAACCAAATACTTTGTTGACAGAACATTGGATTTTATGAAGCGGCACAAAGGCCAGCCCTGTTTTGTAAACCTCTGGCCCGATGATGTTCACACGCCATGGGTGCCAAGGACGGAAACAGAATATACCGGCAAATTTCCCATGAACCCCGAGGAAGAAGCCGCCTTTAAGCTGGTGTTAAAAGAATATGATGTGCAGATCGGCAGATTGCTGGATGGGTTGAAAAGTATGGGCCTGGACAAAAATACCATCGTGATCTTTACCAGTGATAACGGACCGTTGCCAAGTTTCAGAGGTAGCAGAGCCGCCGGTTTAAGAGGTTCTAAATTGTCGTTATACGAAGGCGGCATCAGGATGCCTTTTATTATCAGCTGGCCGGGTCATGTGCCCGCAGGAACAACCGATGAAACTTCAGTGCTAAGCGCCACAGACCTGCTGCCTTCCTTAAGCAATATTGCCGGTGTAAACCTGCCAAACGATTACAAAGGTGATGGCAAGGACCGGAGTAAAGTATTCTTCGGAAAAGCATCTGCCAGGGACATGGATCTGTATTGGGAGTATGGCCGGAACAACCTTGCTTTTAAATATCCGAAAGAAAGGGATAAAAGTCCTAACCTGGCGATACGGTCAGGCGAATGGAAGTTCCTCATGAACAGCGACGGAACGGATGCGCAGCTCTATAATATTGTGAAGGATAAAAATGAAACCACAGATGTTGCAGCAACGCAGCCGGAGGTAGTGAAGGAGCTGAAAGATAAGCTGGGCAAGTGGTGGGCTTCCCTGCCCAAATTAAAACCGGAAGAAATAAAGTAAGAGCTTAATTTACATTTATGAACTGTTCCCGGCCAGGGCAATTTTATGGAAAGGCGAATGAAACGCTCCATCTAAATGGGATCATTTTGAATGATGCCGATTATACCCATGACCGGGTTGACTGGCATTATCATGAGAATGCTTACTTCACCTTTCTCCTGGAAGGGATGGTGCTGGATGGAAATAAAAAGCACGTTCACGAATGTGCAGCCGGCAGCCTTCTATATCAAAACTGGCAGGATCCGCATTACAACGTAGGCTCAAAAGTGTTTACCCGCGGGTTTCATGTTGAAATTGCGCCAACATGGTATTCTTTTTTTGATCTTCCGGTTGGCCTGCTGGAAGGCAGCATCCGGATCCAGGACCCTTCCCTGAAGGCCCTGATGTATAATGTGTTTAAGGAAACAAAATTATACAACGGCAGCAGCCAGTTAGCCATCGATGTTTTGCTGGTGCAGCTGCTGAGCGGCCTGGTACCTGGAAAGCCCCGGTATGATAAGCAACCCCCGGCATGGGTTGGGCGGGTAAAGGAAGCGCTGCATGCAACGCCGGAAAACTGGAGCCTGACCGGTCTGGCAGCACTCGCAAACTTACACCCGGTTCATTTGTCGCGGCAGTTTCCCAAATACTTTAAAACTACGCTGGGTGATTATGTTAGAATAATTAAGGTGCAAAAAGCACTCGCGCTCTTCCCCGACAAAAATAAATCCCTTACTGAGATAGCTGTTGAATGTGGTTTTGCCGACCAAAGCCATTTTATCCGCTGCTTCAGAGCCAATCACCAGTTTACGCCGCTCCAGTATAGAAAGCTCCTGTTAAAAAACGGCACACGTTAATTTTATTCTATTTTAATGGTTTGCTTACAGGTATTTTTGACGTATCAAAGCACCCAATACATGAAACGTCTACCTGTTTTTATTTTTCTCCAGCTTTTTATTACGGGGCTTTATGCTCAGCAGAAGGATCTTGTTGCCAACCAGGGCATCACATCAGATATGCACCGGGCTAATTTGGGGAAGATCTTGTTCACCGCGCAAAACATTCCCCCATCGGCGTTGCAGCAAAAAGATGTGCTGAAGGAGTATACCCTTACAAACAAAAGCAACCTTTTCATGATGGTGTTCATGAATAATTCCAT
Organism: Chitinophaga sp. GbtcB8; assembly: GCF_019091455.1. GTDB lineage: Bacteria > Bacteroidota > Bacteroidia > Chitinophagales > Chitinophagaceae > Chitinophaga. The sequence goes on along the minus strand of NZ_JAGXJN010000030.1, from coordinate 100,621 downwards.
AACCAACTATTTACATGGCCTGGCGCCGGATCTGACGGCAGATAGCCTGGTAAAGGCCGGCAACTACCAGTTTGCTTTATTTGTAGACGGGCGCCTTGTGTATGAAAGTAACCTGTACCCGGGCGCTCCCTTGAAGGCAGTGCAGGATACCGCCACACTCATAAGCAAACCTTTAATAGACAATGAGCATGAGGGTGGATTTTGGAGCCAGTACTATTGGGGAAGATTTTTAGCTCATGGGGGCGACAGTGCGCTAACAGATGGCAAACACCTGCTGCACATGCAGATCAGGCCCTATATCCAGCTGGCGGCTGAAGTTAAGGTGGGTGAGATCATTGCGGAGGGAGATGTAACGCTTAACGTATACCGGAAGCCTGCAATAAATATTGCTAAAGTTCAGCTGCATGCTGTTAGCCTATATCCCGGCCTGGATATTTCCAAAGAAAAGTTTGACAGCACCAGGATTAAAGAAATGAAGGCGAATATAGAAGAGGGTGTTTTTAAACACATTAACGGCGTAGTGGTGCTTAGCAAAGGGAAAATATTGATAGAAGAATATTTCAATGGCGATGACCGGTATACCTTGCATGATCCCCGCTCTGTTGGGAAGTCATTTGCATCAACCGTAACCGGTATTGCTATACAGGAGGGTTATCTGAAAGGGGAAGAACAGCAGTTGAAAGAGTTTTATGATCTGCACCGTTTTAAAAACTATGCCGTAGAAAAAGAGGATGTTTCAATAAAAGACCTGCTGACAATGAGTTCGGTTTTCGATGGAGATGACGGCACCAACTCCCCGGGTAATGAGGAGAATATGTATCCTACTAACAACTGGGTGAAGTTTGCATTAGACTTATCGGTGAACCTTACAAGGCCTAAAACTGAATGGCATTATTTTACTGCAGGAGTGGTGGTGCTTGGCGACATCTTAAACAAAACCGTTCCGGGCGGATTAGAAAAATATGCGGATCTGAAATTGTTTAAACCACTTGGAATTACTAAGTATGAATGGAGCTATACACCGCAGCATGTGCCAAATACAGCAGGCGGGATCCGGCTGCGGGCACTGGATTTTGCGAAGTATGGCCAATTGTATAAGAATGAAGGAAAATGGAACGGCCGGCAGATCCTGACAAGGGAATGGGTAGCTAAAACGTTCACGAAGCATAAAGTTATTCCTGGCAGAAAGGAAGAATACTACGGTTATCTTTTCTGGAACAAACAATTTAATGTAGGCGGTAAACAGCTGAATGCTTTTTATTGTGCAGGTAATGGCGGAAACAGCATTTTCATTTTTCCTGATCAGCCCTGGGTGGTAGTGATCACTGCCAGTGCTTATGGAGCGGCCTATGCACATCCGCAGGTGGCTAAGATGATGACAACGTATATACTGCCTGCCTTACTTAATAAGTAAGGACCGGTTGAAAAAGTAAAAGGCGCTCACTTTTGAGCGCCTTTTACTTTTTCTGTGGCCTCGCCAGGAATCGAACCTGGATCTGGAGCTTCGGAAACTCTTATACTATCCATTGTACTACGAGGCCAATTCTAACACAGATTAGAAAGGGAAGGCAAAACTAAGGTTTTTAACCCTGAAATACAAAATGCTTATTTCTACAGGTTCACATTACTTTTGAAGATCTTCACGGCAATGGCCAGCAGGATCACCCCAAAGAATTTACGTACCACCATCAGCCCGGCCTTGCCCAGTATACGTTCTATCCAGCTCAGGGAACGCAGCACCAGGTAAATGATAGCCAGGTTCAGGATAATACCTGCCAGTATATTATACTGGCCAAAGTTGGCTTTCAGCGACATAATAGTAGTGAGCGTACCGGAACCGGCTATGAGCGGAAATGCAATAGGCACCACGCTGCCGGTTTTATTATCAGCATCTGTGCTCTTAAAGAACTCAATGCCCAGGATCATTTCCAGCCCAATTACAAAGATCACGATAGAACCTGCCACGGCAAAAGAGTGTACGTCAACGCTCATCAATTTCAGGAAAGGCTCGCCAACAAATAAGAATCCTACCATCAGGAGACCCGATGCCAGCGTGGCTTTGCCGGAGTCTATATGTCCAAGTTTTTCTTTCAGGGAAATGAGCACCGGGATAGAGCCCACCATATCTATAACAGCAAAAAGGGTGAACGCGATGGTTAGGATCTGGTCTAGACTGAACATTTGGCTGACATATTTATACAAATATAATTTATTATATGAATGGTTATAAGCTTGTTAAAAAGTTTGCTATTTGGCGCTTGTTTCACTTTCTTTGTCAGATCGGCCACCCTATTATATGATAATCAAGTAGTATATGACGGAAGACATTATTATCCAGATCAGCAATAAAATAAAAGAGAAGAGGAAAGCTAAAGGCATTACTATCCAGGAGCTGGCCGATAAAGCCGCGGTGAGCAAAGGGCTGATCTCCCAGATAGAAAATAACCGTACCGTTCCGTCCCTGCTGGTGCTCATTAACATCATACGCTCGCTGAACCTGGACATGAACGAGTTTTTTAACGAGATAGGACAGCCGCAGCAAAACAGCCGTGTGATCATTAAACAGCAGGCCGATTACCAGGCTTTTGAAAAGGAAACTGCCCGGGGATTCCTGTACAAGCGCGTGCTTACCAAAAATGTGAAGAACACTCCCGTGGATATTGTGGTCCTGGAGCTGAAGACGGGCGCCCGCCGCAACCAGATGGTGAAAACAGATGCCTACGAATACAAATACATTTTACAGGGCACAGTGGAATACCAGATAGAGAACGAAAAACATATTCTGAATGAAGGGGATTCCCTTTTCTTTGACGGCCGCCTGGGCCACAAACCCGCCAACATCGGGGAAGGAGATGCAAAGATACTGGTAGTGTACTTTTTCCAGGAAGGAGAGAATTAATGTGCAGATGTGCGGATATGCAAATGTGCAGATGAAATGCCAGCCCTTGCCCCCTAAACTAATTCAATCCAGCTATACATCCTTTAATCCCCAGACCTACCCAATCTATTTGCACATCTGCATATTTGCATATCTGCACATTTAATAATTATTTTAGTATTACTTAACAATTAGGTTACATTCTTCTGCAACATTTGCATGGTAATTAGGCCCTTTAGAGAACTATTGAAAAACTGGCTCATCTAAACCAAAAATCTATCCATTATCATGCAACATTCTTTACTTAAGCATTGTAAAAGGCTATGTCTTGTGCTGTTCCTGTTATCTGCCGGTGCCACCGCATGGGCGCAACAGTCCGTAAGCGGGCAGGTAACTTCCGCAGAAGACCAACAGCCGGTACCCGGCGCCACCATTAAAGCAAAAGGTGCTACCCGCGGCGCGCTTACAGACGCCAAGGGACAATTCACCATCCCTACGCAGCCGGGTGATACCCTGCAGATCACCTACATTGGCTTTGCCCCGGCTGAAATAGCTGTGAAAGGACAGCAAAACCTGCTTATTACCTTACACTCCGACAAAAAAGCCCTGGACGAAGTAGTAGTAACGGCACTGGGCATACGAAAAGAAGTAAAACGCCTGGGGTATGCCGTGCAGGAAATAAAAGGCGATGACCTGGTAAAAGCCCGTGAGCCTAACCCTATCAATGGTCTGGTAGGCAAAGTGGCCGGCCTTACCGTAGGCGCATCTGCAGAAATGCTGGCCTCCCCGCAGGTACTATTGCGTGGCAGCAGCATTAACCTGTATGTAGTAGATGGTGTACCTATTAACTCCGATACCTGGAATATATCCCCGGATGATATTGAAAGTTATACTGTATTAAAAGGAGCTACCGCATCGGCCCTGTATGGCTCCCGTGGCCTGAACGGCGCTATTATGATCACTACTAAAAGAGGATCCAGAGACAAACGCGGTTTCTCCATTGACTTTAATTCCAGCACCATGTTCGATAAGGGATTTATTGCCATTCCCGAAGTGCAGGATGAATATGGCCCCGGAGATCATGGCCGTTATGCATTTGTAGACGGTAAAGGCGGTGGCACCAATGACGGCGACTATGACATTTGGGGACCTAAGTTTGAAGGGCAGCTGATACCACAGTATGACAGCCCTATTGATCCCGCTACCGGCCAGCGTAAGGGCACGCCCTGGGTAGCCCGCGGTAAGGATAACCTGAAACGTTTTATACGTACCGGCATCCTGAGCACCAATAACCTTTCCATATCTGCCAAAACAGATAAGGCAGACCTGCGTTTCTCCCTGTCCCATTCCTTCCAGCAGGGTATTATACCTAACACACACCTGAACATCACTAACTTCAACGTGTCTGCAGGGTATAACTTTTCCTCCCGCCTGCGCCTGGAATCTTACCTGAACTACAACCGCCAGTACACGGATAATTTCCCGGATGTGAACTATGGCCCCAACAGCCTTATTTATAACATGGAGATCTGGGGCGGCGCCGACTGGAATATAGATGATATGCGTAACTACTGGCAGCCAGGTAAAGAAGGCGTACAGTCTATTTACGCGGAATACCAGCGTTACCACAACCCCTGGTTCACGGTAAAGGAATGGCTGCGTGGCCATTATAAAACAGACGTGAACGGCTATATGAAATTAACCTACCAGCTGAATGATCACCTGGAGCTGCTGGGCCGTACCCAGGTAAGCACCTACGACCTGCTGCGTACAGAAAAAATGCCTTACTCCGCCCACCCCTATGGCCGTGAGGAAGGTAAGGGCGATTACCGGGAAGACCGCCGCTCTCTCTTTGAGAACAATACGGATGTATTGCTCACCTACCACAATACTTTTAATAAGCTGGACTTACGCGCCTCCCTTGGCGGTAATGCCCGCAGCTTTAAATACAACTCCAGCTTTGTTAGTACCAATTATTTAAATGCACCGGGCTGGTATAGCTTTGCCAACTCCCGCGATCCTTTGTATGCCAACACCTTCCGTTCAGACATGCTGGTGCTGAGCGCTTACGGTTATGTGGATCTGACCTATGGTAAATACGCCACGCTGTCGCTCACGGGCCGGTACGATAAATTATCTACCCTGCCCTCCGGTAACAACCTGTATTTCTATCCCTCTGCATCCTTAAGCACCGTGGTTTCCGATTATGTGCAGCTGCCGGAGATTATTTCATTCCTGAAGTTCCGCGGCTCCTATGCCAACGTAAAAGGCGGTCTTACACAGGATACTATTGGCACTACCCCTCAGGGCGTGTATCCGTTGGGGTATGGTGCACAGTATTATGCGTCCTATGGCGGGCCCACCTTCCAGAATTCACCGGGTTACAGCGTATCTACCGTGTACCAGAACCAGGCCGGCGCATCCTACACCCGCACCATTACCAATCCCGGACTGAAACCCTTTTCCAGCACCGCTTATGAAGCCGGTATGGATATCCGTTTCCTGCATAACCGTATAGGCCTGGATGTTACCTGGTTCACTACTAAGAACGGTCCGCGTATTTATGAGCTGCAGGTAACAGACGCAGCCGGTTATGACAAATACCTGGTGAATGGGGTAACCACCCGCAAGAACGGTTGGGAAGCGTCCCTCACTGGCTCACCGCTGCGCAGCAACACCGGCTTGAACTGGGATGTGATGGTGAACTGGAGCACCTTCAGAGAAAAGTATGTAGACTTTTACCCGGGTGTAAATACCCTGAATGTTTTCTTTAAACCCGGTGACCGTGTGGATGGATTTTATGGAACCGCTTTTGTAAAAACACCGGATGGGCAGATCATTAACGACGCCGGCGACGGCCGCCCCATTGTGAACCCTGTAGGGCAGTTCCTTGGTTATACCAATCCTGACTGGACCTGGGGTATTAATAACGTGTTCCGCTACAAACAATTTAATTTCAGCTTCCAGTTTGACGGGCGTGTAGGTGGTAACATGATCGATTATATTCAGCAGCAAACATTCCGTGGCGGCCGTAATATTAAAACCGTGGAAGGCGCCATGGGCGATGCCCGCTACCAGGATTACAAAGGCGTAAAATCATGGACCGGCCAGGGTGTGGTGATTAGTAATGGCGCCGGTATCAGCTATGATAATAACGGCAATGTAACCAACTACAAGGACATGCAGTTTGCGCCTAACACCACTAAAACCTATCTGCAGGACTACATCAGCATCTATTACAATACCAACGAAGCCAATATTATCAGTAAAACCTTTGCCAAGCTGCGTGAAGTAGTGATCGGCTATAGCCTGCCGCAAAGCATACTGGGCCGCACTTTCATCCGGCAGGCAAATATTTCCTTTGTAGGCCGTAACCTCTTATACTTTGCCAAAAATAAGGACATTGACATTGAGCAGTATGCCGGTGACCAGGGAACATCAACCCTGCAAACGCCCACTACGCGCAGATATGGATTTAATGTGAATGTTACTTTTTAACGCCTCCTCAAACCAACACTCATGAGAACACTTAAGATATTAGCGATCACGGTTGTATTAGGCGCTGCAATGAGCGCCTGTAACAAACAGTTCAGCGACGATGAAATGAACAGCAACAAACCCGCGCAGGTACCACCCAGCCTGCCATTGGGCAGCATACTTTCCGATATGAATGCCATCAGGCCCTGGAGCGATGTAATGCGCTGGAACCAGTTTGACTGCTGCAACTATAACTACTATGGCAACCAGCGGTATGACTGGGGCGGCGCTAAGCTGGATGGTTATGGCAGCCTGGAAAATGTACAGCAGATGGAGCAGGAAGCTATTCGCCTGGGTGGTAATACCCTGAACCCCTATGCCGCACTGGGTAAATTCTTCCGGGCTTATTTCTTTTACCGTATGACTAACCTGGTAGGCGATCTGCCCATGACAGAAGCCCTGCAGGGGAAAGAGAACCTTACGCCTAAATACGATGAGCAGCGCACGGTATTTATACAGATCCTTTCCTGGCTGGAGCAAGCTAACAGCGGCCTGGATTCACTGATCAACAACCCGGATAAAGTAAATACCTCCGAAGGACAAACCCTGCGCAATGACTTTTATTATAATAACAAGCTGGATTTCTGGCAGCGCGCAGTGAATGCATTTCATTTGCGGGTGCTGATTGCGCTGAGTAAAAAAGAAGCAGATACAGAGCTGAAGATCCAGCAGCAGTTTAGCGCCATTCTCTCCAACCCCACCAAGTATCCGTTGCTGGAAGGGATGGATCAGAACCTGCAGTTCATTTACAATAACATCAATAAATACCCGGTGAACCCGGATAACCTGGGCTTTGACGCCACGCGTTATAACATGTCGGCCACCTACCTGAATACCCTGGTAAGCCTGCGCGATCCGCGCGCTTTTATTACTGCGGAACCGGCCACGGAGCAGCTGAACAGGTTAAAGAAAACACCGGCAGATATTACTGCTTATGTGGGGGCACCTTCCGGTGAGAACCTGACAGATATGTCGTCTAAAATGTCCAGCGTAGACACTGCGGTATACTCCCTGCGCAGCCGCAGCCGCTATTATGCCAATTACGCGGCAGAACCGGGCATTATCATTGGTTATCCGGAAATGTGTTTTAACATTGCAGAAGCCATTAACCGTAAATGGGTGACCGGCTCAGCCGAAGCCTGGTATAAAAAGGGCATCCAGGCCTCCATGGGTTTTTATGGTATACCGGAAGCAGGTACTTTCGTAAAAACGTATAAGACTGTACGTTATGAAATACCGTTTAACTTTGAAACGGATTATTATGCGCAGGCCACGGTAAAGTACAAAGGCGATAATACGGACGGGCTTCAACAGATCATTACGCAAAAGTACCTGGCCTTTTTTGAAAACACGGATTGGGAAGGTTACCTGAACTGGCGCAGAACAGGTATCCCGGCATTCAGCACCGGCTCCGGTACCGGCAACAGCGGTAAGATACCCCTGCGGTTCAAGTACCCGGATAACCACCGCAATGCCAATGCCGGCAACTGGTCCGCTACCTTACAGAAACAATTTGGCACTACTACGGATGATATAAATGCCGTAATGTGGCTGGTAAAATAATCACACATGTTATTACAACAAGCAGAGCAAACTGTTAGTACCATCTTTAGCCTGTATGAAAAATACGGGGCAGCCGACTACATAGGCGAACCGGTATCCCAGCTGGAGCATATGTGCCAGGCCGCCCTGCTGGCGGAGCAGGCAGGCAGCCGTGAAGAAGTGATACTGGCAGCTTTTTTTCATGATATTGGCCACCTGTGCGAAATGGAAGGCACAGCCTCCATGGGCGGTTACGGTGTGCAGGACCATGAAAAATGGGGCGGCATTTTCCTGAAGCAGCATGGCTTTTCGGATGCGCTCATCCGGCTGGTAGGCTCGCATGTGGATGCCAAGCGTTATCTCACGTTTAAATATCCAACCTACTATGCGCAGCTCTCAGAAGCCAGCAAACAAACGCTGGCCTACCAGGGAGGGCCTATGACGGAAACGGAAGCTGCCGCCTTTGAAGCCGACCCGCTGTTTGCAGACATGGTGCGCCTGCGCACCTGGGACGACCAGGCTAAAGCAACGGATCAGCCCTTGCCGGACCTGCAGCGATTTAAGCAGATGGCGCTGCATCATTTAATGAACCAGTAACATAATTATTGTACATTATATCAATGCTAAACCTACCCTGGGTCCAACAACGGCTCAAACGCACCGACCAGTTTACGTTTTCGCTGTATGCGGCCCTGGTATCATTTGGTACCTACTCCTGCATGTACGCTTTCCGCAAACCTTTTGCAGTAGCCTTGTTTGATGGGATCAGCTTTTTAGGCGTTGACTACAAAATATGGCTGGTAATAGCCCAGACAATGGGTTATGCGGCCAGCAAAATTTACGGTATCCGCTTTATTGCAGAAATGCAAAGCACTAAGAGAGCCCGCAGCATTGTTGTCCTGATACTATTCTCCTGGCTGGCACTATTGCTGTTTGCAGTAGTGCCGGCCCCTTTTAACATCCTCTTTTTATTCCTGAACGGTTTCCCGCTGGGCATGATCTGGGGGCTGGTATTCGGTTACCTGGAAGGCAGGCGCAGCACGGAGTTTATGGGTGCGGTGTTATCCATCAGCTTTATTTTTTCTTCCGGGTTTGTAAAATCAGCCGGTAAAATGGTGATGGTGGACTGGCATGTTACAGAGTTATGGATGCCTTTTGTAACAGGCCTTTTGTTCATGCTGCCCATGATCATTTTTGTAATACTGCTGGAACAAATACCGCCGCCTACCGCTACAGATGAGGCTTTGCGTACCCGCCGGGAGCCTATGCACAAACAGCAGCGCCGTCAGCTGCTGCAGGAGTTCTTACCCGGGCTGGTATTATGTATTATCAGCTATGTAATACTTACCATGCTGCGTGATATGCGGGATAACTTTGCCGCCAACATCTGGGAAGAGCTGGGCATGGGCAAAGACCCGGCTATTTTTACCCAGACAGAAGTGCCGGTATCCCTGGCCATACTGGGTATTATGGGCATGCTGGTATTTGTGAAGGATAATTACAAGGCATTTATGCTGAACTACCTGATCGTGATCGCAGGGTTTATTATAGCAGCGGTAAGCTCCCTGTTATTCATGCAGCAATATATCAGCCCTATTGTATGGATGACGCTTACCGGCCTGGGATTATACATGGGTTATATTCCCTTTAACTGTATCTTTTTTGAGAGGCTGATAGCCACGTTCAAATATGTGAGCAATGTAGGTTTCCTGATCTACGTGGCAGATTCCTTTGGGTATATAGGCAGCGTAAGCATACTGCTGGTGAAGAACTTCAGCAGCTGGCATATTTCCTGGGGCCAGTTCTTTATGAATACAGTCTGGAGCCTGTCTGTGCTGGGAGTGATCATGATGATAGGCTCTTACCTGTATTTCAGAAAGAAGTACCGGAGCATGCGGCCTTCCTCATTCGTTCACTCCTAATAGCTCCATTTTTCCGTCTGTTACCCGCAAACGTGCTAAACGCCCGTATTCTACGCGCAGCTCAAAAGAATTTTCCAGGGGAGTATTGGTTACATAAGCCAGTAGTGCACGGATCACGCCACTGTGGGTAACCAGCACAGCATCCTGGTTTTTAGCTATTACTTCTTTGAAAATTTCCACGCTGCGGTTAAACAGGTCCTCATAGCTTTCCCCGCCTGGTACGCGGGCATATACATAATTATCCATCCAGGCCTGCAGGGCATCGGGCCCCAGGTCGTCCCAGCGTTTCATTTCCCAGTCGCCGAAGTTGAGCTCTTTCAGACGGTCGTCCTTAGTAAGGTTATCGCCAAATAAAAAATGCGCCAGCTTGCTGCAGCGTTGTAACGGGCTGGCATACACGACAAACGGTTTGCCGGGCAGCAGCTGTTTAACACGCGTTGCTTCTTCTGTAAAAGTACTGGCCACATCCAGGTCTGCAAAACCGTAACAGGTGCCTCGTTCTATAGCCGGCGTTGTATGCCGTATCAGGTATATTTCCATTCCACTAAGCAAAAGCACAAATATACAACTGTTTCTGACAGTTGCTGTACGGCGCCCAGGCAGTCGCCGGTGTAACCGCCTATCCACTTACGCATGAGGCGGGCCATATAGAAACGTGCCAGCCATACAGCCGGCAGGCATAACAGCCACAGGTAGTGGTGCAGCAATACGGTAGCCAGCAGCAACGGCAACAGGCCAAAACACCCTGCCACAAAAAGCTCCCAGCCCTTAATGCCTTTGGATACGGGCTTGGCTTTGCTATCCTCATTTTCCCGTACATAGGGATGTGTGTAGATAATAGTAACCGCGGTAAAACGGCTCAGCGCATGTGCCACCACAATAGCAATGGCGGCTAAGGAAGGGGAGAGGGCAAATAAGCAGTAAAACTTCATCAGCATTAACAGCAGCAGCCCTAACATGCCATAGGTGCCAATGCGGCTGTCTTTCATGATCAGCAATATCTTTTCCTGGGTCCAGCCGCCGCCGAACCCATCGCACATGTCGGCAAAACCATCTTCATGACAAGCGCCTGTCATCCAGATGCCGGTAACAAGGCTTAGTATAATGGTTACAGGCCAGGGTGCAATAAGGTTTAGGGTATACAGCACCAGCGCCATGGTAACACCCACCAGCCAGCCGATCAGCGGCAGGTAACGGGTAGCCCTGCTCAGGCGGTCCAGGCCATGCGGAATATTACCTACCGGTATACGCGTGTAGAACATGATAGCGGTGCGGAGTAAATACCATTGTTCCATTTTAGATTTCAGATTTATTAGAAACCTGCGCATCTTCAAAGCTGGCCATATTTTCCAGGAACGCAGCGGCGCATTGTATCAGCGGCATGGCCATGGCGGCGCCGGTACCTTCGCCCAGGCGCATATCCAGGTGCAGCAGGGGAGTGGCCTGTAAATGCTGTAACATAGCGAGGTGTCCTTTTTCATTGGAGCAATGCGCAAATACGCAATAATCTGTTACTGCGGGCTGTAAACGCTGTGCAGCCATTAATGCCGCGGTTACAATAAACCCGTCTATCACCACTATCATATTTAGCGCGGCCGCCTGCAAAATGGCGCCGCATAACATTGCTATTTCAAATCCGCCGTAGGTGGCCAGCACCTGCTCCGGATCTTCAGGTACCCCATGCCGGTTTAATGCTTCCTGCAGCAACACTGTTTTTTGCAGGATCTGCTGGCTGGAGCTGCCGGTACCTGCGCCTACACAATCTGTAATAGGGAGGCCGGTAAAACAGCTCATGAGCAGGGAAGCGGAGGAAGTATTACCGATCCCCATTTCACCAAAGCCAATGGTATTACACCCCTGGCTTTGTATGTATTGCACTATTTCTGCACCTGCGTCCATGGCTTCTGTACACTGTTCCCTGCTCATGGCCGGTTCATGCAGGTAGTTGCGCGTGCCATAAGCGATCTTGCAGTCATTCAGCATTGGATGGGAGGCAAAAGAATGGTTCACACCTGCATCCACGATCACCAGGTCCACCTGCAGCTGCTGGCACAGGGTATTAATAGCTGCACCGCCTTGCAGGAAATTATAGACCATTTGCGCAGTAACAGCCTGCGGATAAGGATTTACCCGGCCTTCAGCCGCAATGCCATGATCGCCTGCAAATATGGCAATAGTAGGTTTGTTAATTACAGGTGATAAGGTTTGCTGTATAAGACCAGCCTGTAAGGCAATCTGCTCCAGGCGTCCCAGGGAGCCCGGTGGTTTGGTCTTCTGATCTATTTTATCCTGCAGCGCCGCTGCCAGCGCGCGGGAAAGGGGAGTTATGTTTGTCATGTGCAAATGTGCTTATATGCAGATGTGCAGATGGAATTGAACGAGTGCGATCATTTGCACATCTGCACATTTGCATATTATTTAATTGTTAGGGGTATTCCCGATACCATCAATACTACTTTTTGCGCCTGTTGTGCAATGTACTGGTTGGCCCAGCCCTGCAGATCGGTGAATTGGCGGCCGATGGCTGTTTCTGCGTGTACGCCCATGCCTATTTCGTTAGTTACAATGATCAGGGTGGCATCCTGCTTTTGCATCAGCAGCTGTATTTCCTGTTGTAGTCCCTGCAGGCAAGCGTCCACATCCTGTTTATGCTGAACAAAAAAATTAGTAAGCCATAAGGTTACGCAATCAATTACGGCTACACGGCCTTCCAGCGGCAGCTTGCTTACCTGCAACTGTTCTTCAAAGCTGGTCCACTCGGGCCCTCTGTCTTGCTGGTGGCGGCGGATGCGCTGCTCAAAATCCCCATCCCACACTTTGGCGGTGGCCACATACACCGGGTTGGAAGCCAGTGATAAGGCCAGCTGCTGTGCATAACGGCTTTTTCCTGAACGGGCGCCGCCGGTGACGAGATAGATCATTTTAATTACGAATTGTCAATTCCGAATTGGGTGCTGCGGAGTTGTAGTTCACTGAAATGATAATGGATAATCAGGAATCAGATGGCGGTAAAGAGAGTGTTTATGATTAACGCATGCTTTACAGCTACCTGATTTGTAATCCTTTTATTTTAATACTCAATAACATTCATGAATGTTATAAATGCCACGCTAAAATTACCTGAATGAAGTATTACTCATTCGTAATTTGCAATTGATCATTCGTAATTACCCGGAGGCTGCTCTTTCGTTGTATCAGCTCAAACGCGCCAAAGAAAATGGCGCCGTAGGCCAGGTTACCAAAGAACATCGCTTTCATATACGGCACTGCCATGGCATAACATTTCAGCAGGCCGGCCATATCTTTCGTATACAGCTTACCGGTAGTAGGATCGGTACAGCCGCCCAGCCACACGCCAAAATCAGTGATCAGCCAATGAGCCACTGCAGCAGCTACAGATGCCATCATGAGGTTGGGCACATTCACTTTTTTAATGATCAGCTGCCCGGCCAGCACCATAACAGCAAAACCTGCATAAGTCCAGATCCAGCCCTGGTACAGCAGGCCGCCCTGCGAAAATTCCGGGTAGAACACCTGTTGAATAATGATATCGGTCACAAAAAGTGTTAGCAGGGGGAACAGGTAAGCTTTCCACCTGCCGGTGAAATAAGCGCCGCCGAACAGGGCCATTGCTCCAATGGGAGTAATGTTAGAGAAAGGTGTTATTTTTCCTTCTCCTAAGATCCGTAAAAGGCCGGCTGCCAGTACAAACAGCAGCAATAAGCTGAAGCGGGGATCGATCTTTTTCAGTGACATAATCTTAATTATTTAATGTGCTGATGTGCTGGTATTTAATCCGAAATAAACCAGCACATTAGCACGCATACACATTAGTTGATATTGAATACGAGGCCGGTCGTAAAGTTAAACTTCCTGGTGTTATATCCTCTAACATCAAAGTATTGTTGATCGGTAATATTTCTGAAATCTGCATAGATCTTCAGGACAGAATCCAGCTTATACTCCGTATAGGCGCCCAGGGTGTAATAATCGCCTAACACGAAAGGAGGAGCCATATAGGCGGGGTCCAGGCGGCGGCTAATATATTTATATTGTGCGCTCACATACAGCCCGGGTGTTAGCTGGTAGCCCAGCTCCGCATTCAGCGCGTGTTTGGGCCGGCGGTAAAGGTTGTAATAGCTGGTATCGGTATCCTGCTCTTTTATTTTACCATTTACGTAAGTATAGTTCACATTCAGGGTTAGCCCGCCAATAATGCGCCAGGTAAGTTCTGCTTCACCACCATAAGCATCCTGCTTGTTGGCATTACGGTACTGGCCATACGGAGGATCGTTTAAGCTGTAAAAGCTGATCAGGTTTTTGGTATGACGGTAGAACCCTACCACGCGCATATTCAGCTTATTGCCGCACAAGGCGCCCTGGTAGCCGGCTTCGTAGTTGATGGTAGATTCCGGTTTCAGATCCTTATTGCCATAAATGGAATACAGCTGGTACAAGGTGGGCACTTTGTAGGCAGAAGAAATGTTGATGAACACTTTATGCTGATCATTGATCAGGTAAGAGGGGTTTATAGAAAAGGTGCCGTTGCTGCCGTAAATATTATGGTTGTTATAACGGCCGCCTACTTCCAGGTTAAAGCCGCCCATATTATGCAGCAGCAGGGATGCGTAGTAGCTGAACTGCCGCATATGTGCGCTGTCGCCGGAAAGTTTGGAAGAATCTTTAAAAAACTCACTGATATACCGCGTGCTCTGATCTGTGTTGGACGAGCGGAAATCCGCACCGGTGATCAGCTGCAGCTGTTTGGTAAGGTCCCAGTTCACATAGGTTTCTACCTGGTGGGTGTTGGAGCTAAAGTCGTTGATGGAGTAACCGCCATTGGGTACATACAATGTATCGTCCAGCAGGTTACGCGTGTTCCGCTGAAAGCTGTACACCAGGTTCCAGCTGCCCTTTTTAAGATCTACATGGCTGCTGAGGGCGTGCAGCATGTATTTGTTGTGCATGGTGTAATCCTTATCATCGTTGAACCCACCGGCATCCAGGTCAGTATGATAATCGTTCCAGTTCAGCATGTATTGCAGGCGCCAGCGCTCTGTGGCCTGCAGCCCGATTTTGGTAAATACGCTGTTGCGTTTAAATCCGTCGTTATCAAAATTGCCTTTGCCCGTGCTGTCATAGGCGCTGGAAAAACCGTCGGTCCTGGTGTACTGGTAACCGGCCAGGTAAGAGAATTTGCCGATGCTGCCATTCAGCCCTGCGCCGCCCTGCCGGGTTTTATAGCTGCCGTAGGAGCCATTGGCGCTGATGCCCAGGTTATTATTACCTGGTTTTTTGGTGATAATGTTGATCACTCCCGCTACGGCGTCGGAGCCATAGAGTGTAGACTGGCTGCCACGCAGTATTTCAATACGCTCTATCTGGCTTACCGGGATGAAGTTAAGGTCAAAAGCATTGGAGATCTGGGAGGCGTCACTCACAGGGATGTTATCTATTAAGAAGAGCGTATTACCGGTGCTGGCCCCCCGCGTGTATACGTCCGGGTTAGTACCCGGCGCATTGTCCGCACCATTCACCACCAGGCCGGCCTGGGTGTTGAGGAT
Organism: Chitinophaga sp. GbtcB8; assembly: GCF_019091455.1. Lineage (GTDB taxonomy): Bacteria > Bacteroidota > Bacteroidia > Chitinophagales > Chitinophagaceae > Chitinophaga. The sequence goes on along the minus strand of NZ_JAGXJN010000030.1, from coordinate 85,178 downwards.
GGAGGACAGCGTTTTGCCGCTGTTGCGTTGCAGGTACTCAGATGTAAGCACCGTTACTACCTTACCGGTTTCGCCTGCTTTTTGGCTAAAGCGGGTGGCGGTAACTACAATTTCGTTGAGCTGGTTGGTACGGGAAGAGTCCTGTGCAAAAGCCGTGGTACTGGCCGCCAGGAGGGCAATAGCCGGAAAAAAGGTGTAAAATTTCCTGCGCATAATGACTGTCAATAAACTTTTAAAAATGATACAATATGCGCGCTGCGGGGAAATATGAAAAAGGAAAGAATACAGGCACCGTATGCAGGTGCATACATTCCCGGCTTTTCACCCGAAAGCGCCGAATGATGAATTACACCTGGCAGGTCTTCTGACTTTCCTGCTTTCCGGGCTGCCTTCCCATTCCGTGTTACCGGAACAGTGGCTTTCTTTGCCTGGAAAATTTAATGATTCGTTATCGAATGCAGGATTACAGCTACGGGGATAGTTCCGGATTTACACCGGATACCCATTTTAATCCCAGCTATTACACTGGGAACCATATGCGGGGCAAACCTACTAAATAATGTGCAGATATGCGAATACGATGTGCTAATGAGGGGAATTGTGCTGGTATATGCCGTTAAGGTGTGGTTAATGCGGGGCAAAAAAAAATGTGCAAATGGGAGCTTCGCTCAAAACCATTTGCACATCTGCATATTTGCATATCTGCACATTATCCCGGCATCCGGGAAATATATTTATCCATTTCTTTTATCTGGCCCACGATCTGCGCGGTGGTAGGCTTCTGGGCCTTGGCGCGGCGGAAGAAATCCTTGGCGGATTTAAAATCGCGGCGGCTCATGGCTATAGAGGCCAGGGTTAACAGGGCCGCAGCCGTGTTCTCCTTATCCGGTAAGCCCATTCTTACGGCTTTCTTCAGGTTCTGATCCGCTGTTTTCAGATCGTTTTTCTGGTAGGCAATGGTGCCCAGCTGAAAATATTGCATACCCTCATACTCCTTCATAGGGCTGCCGGTTGCAATACTCTTGCGGATGGTAGCTTCTGCCTTATCCAGGTCCTGGTCGTACATAGCCAGGTTACTTTGCATAAAATAATATACAGAGCGGATAGGCTTATACAGCAATTTGGGGAAAGCTACTTTATTCATCAGGCCCATGGCCTTTTCCACGTTACCTGCTTCTACCGCTTCCTGCACCAGGCGCATAGGGCCAAACATGAAATGTGTTACCAGGCATATTACTGCCAGTACCAGGAAAATAGTGGCTTCCCACCAGCCAACGGTAAAACCCATGGCTAAACCACCCAATAATAACACGATCCCAATGGGTAAACGGTATAGAATAAAAAAGTTAAATGCTTTCATCCGGTTTTTAATGAGGGTGCAAAGATAGTGAAAAATGGTCCATAGTCAGCTTCAACCTCAAACCCAACCTCTGATCCAATCTCCTCTCCAATCACCATGAATTAATCAAGCCTGAAAAACATTCTCCATCCCTCTTGACAGAACAAACATCATTGCGTACCTTTGAATCATCATATCATCTGATGATTAAAACTGAAAGAATTAACCGGCACAGCCTGGCAGACGAAGTAGCACAACGTCTGCAGCAACAGATTTCCCTGGGGCAATACAAACCCGACGAGAAGCTGCCCACTGAACCTGCGCTCATGCAGGAATTTGGCGTAGGCCGCTCCACCATCCGTGAAGCGGTGCGTATACTGGTAAATGCAGGCATGGTACGGGTGCGCCAGGGCCTGGGCACCTTTGTGGAAGCTGCTTCCGGTATTACGGAACCTTTATCCCAGCGCCTGAAACGGGCGGAGTTCAATGACCTGAACGAAGTACGGCAGCTGCTGGAGCTAAAGATCGCGCAAAAGGCCGCCCTGCACCGTACGGCAGCGGACATTGAAAGGATCCAGGGTTTCCTGGACCAGCGGCTGGCGTATGCCAAGGAAAATAAAGTAGCAGAAAGCATACAGGCAGATATTGAATTTCACCGCAGCATTGCGGCTGCCGCCAACAACGGCATACTGGCCGATCTGTATAGCACTATGGCCCAGCACATGAAAAATCATTTTGTGCGCATTCATAAAAACACGCAGGCCTTTATAGACACGCACGACCTGCACCATGCGCTGCTGCAAAGCATCATAGACCAGAAGCCGGAACAGGCCTGGGAGCTGGTGGCACGCATCACGGCCTATTCAGCACATTTAGATCAATGATAGCTCATCGTACTAACAGATTATATATATGGAAGCGGAATTAAAAGACACTACGGTAACCATGCCCGATGCGGCAAAAGACGCAGCAGAAAAAACGGTTTTCTCCATCCTGCTGGCGCTTAGTTTTTCTCACCTGTTAAATGACACTATTCAATCCCTGATACCCGCCATTTACCCGGTGGTAAAGGATTCCCTGAAGATCAACTTTACACAGATCGGGCTGATCACGCTCACCTTCCAGATGACAGCCTCCATTTTACAGCCGCTGGTAGGCCTGTATACGGATAAGCATCCGCAACCTTATTCCCTGGCTATTGGCATGGGTTTTACCTTAACGGGGCTGGTGTGTTTGTCTATGGCGCACAGCTTTTACCTGGTGCTGCTGTCCGTAGGGCTGGTAGGCATGGGCTCTGCGGTGTTTCACCCGGAATCGTCCCGGCTGGCGTATATGGCTTCCGGCGGGCGGCATGGTATGGCGCAATCCCTGTTCCAGCTGGGAGGTAATGCCGGCAGCTCTTTAGGTCCCTTGCTGGCAGCCCTGATCATTGTGCCTTACGGGCAGTTTAACGTGATCTGGTTTTCGCTGGCAGCCTTAATAGCTATTGTGGTAATGCTGAATATAGCTGCCTGGTACAAACAGAATAAACACCGGACCAAACCTAAACGTAAGGTAGTGGAAGGCACGGCAGTGAAGCTGCCTAACAGCAGGATCGCGTTTGCGCTGGTGATATTGCTGGTGCTTATTTTCTCCAAATACTTTTACATGGCCAGCATGACCAACTACTATACTTTTTACCTGATAGATAAGTTTAAGCTGCCCGTGGGCACCGCGCAGGTGTACCTGTTCATATTCCTGTTTGCCATTGCAGCCGGTACCTTTATCGGCGGGCCGGTAGGTGACCGTATTGGCCGTAAATATGTGATCTGGATCTCTATTTTAGGTGTAGCGCCCTTTACGTTACTGCTGCCTCATGCAAACTTGTTGTGGACCGCCGTACTCAGTGTATTCATTGGCGTTATACTCTCCTCTGCATTTTCCGCCATACTGGTATATGCGCAGGAGCTGGTGCCCGGTAAAGTGGGCATGATAGCCGGTTTGTTCTTTGGGCTGGCCTTTGGTATGGCGGGTATTGGCTCCGCAGTGCTGGGCCGCCTGGCGGATCATACCAGCATTAATCACGTGTTCCACCTGTGTGCATGGCTGCCTTTAATTGGCCTGCTCACCTGGTTGCTGCCGGATGTGGAGCGTAAACGCAGTAAACAACATTAATCATTCAACTTTAGCCGGGGCACGGCGTCCGGTGCCCTGCTGGCCGGTAAGTTCATCGCCTAAATCCTGGCGGTACTTACCGGCCAGTGTTTTTAGCTCCGCCACCACTTGGGGGAACTGTTCTTTTACATCCAGGGTTTCACCGGGATCGCGGCGCATATCATACAGCGCTTCCGGTATATCTATATTGGGCTGCGCGCCGGGAAAGCCGTCGTAACCCGGCAGGTTTAATTTGTAAGTACGTCCCTTATGCGGTAATACAAGCTTCCACGGGCCTTTGCGGATGGCTTCCAGGCTGTTCCGCTCATAATATACGGCCAGCTCATTACGCGGGTTGGCGCCGGGTGTATTGAATAACAGGGTTTGAATATCTACCCCGTCAATTTTTTTCCTGGGTAACGGGGCACCGCAAAAATGCGCAATGGTAGGCAGCAGGTCAATGGTGGCCGCCATTTTATTGCACACCGTGCCGGCCGGTATCTGCCCCGGCCAGCGCATAATACAGGGTACGCGGATACCGCCTACAAAAGAAGTGCCCTTGCCTTCCCGCAGGCCGCCGGTATTACCGGCATGGTTGCCATAAGATAACCAGGGGCCGTTATCGCTGGTGAAAATAACCAGTGTGTTCTTGCTTAAACCTGTTTCATCCAGCGTTTTCATGATCTGCCCTACAGACCAATCCACTTCCATCATCATATCCCCAAACAGGCCATCCTGGCTTTTGCCGGCGTATTTGCCGGATACGGCAATGGGTACATGCACCATGCTGTGCGCCAGGTACAGGAAAAAAGGATGCTGCTTGTTTTTCTTAATAAAGCTGCAGGCCCTTTCCGTATACGTAGTGGTTAAGGTGGATTGATCATCCAGCGTTTTAATGATCTTAACGGGATTATTACCTTCTATGAGCGGCAGTGGCGGATATTTTGCCTTTGCACGCCCGATGGTAGAGGTATCTGTATAAGGCACGCCATCATAGTGCACCGGCCACATATCATTGGAGTAGGGCAGGCCCAGGTACTCATCAAACCCTTGCTGCAAAGGTAAAAAGGGCTGTTTGCTGCCCAGGTGCCATTTGCCCACCATGCCGGTACGGTAGCCCTGTTGTTTTAATACTTCTGCTATGGTTTGCTCGCTGGTGTCTAAGGCAATAGGGCTGTTAGGCGCCAGCGCTCCGTGTATGCCTACCCGGTTGGAGTAACAGCCGGTCATTAAAGCGGCCCGCGATGCGGAGCAAACGGCCTGCGCCACGTAGAAATAGGTGAACCGCATGCCCTGTGCGGCCAGCTTGTTAATGTTAGGCGTATGCCAGGGTGTGCCGGCATAACATTCCAGGTCGCCATAACCCATATCGTCCATGAAAATAATGATCACATTAGGTTTGGCAGCAGGCGGCTGCTTTTTGAAGCTGAAGCAGATCAGTGCTATAACGGCTAACAGCAGCGGGGCAATAAATTTTTTCATCGGTTTTGCTTTTATGACGTGTGTACTGTTAAAATAGGAAAGATTGCTGTGAATGGGAAATACCATCGTTATAACTATGGATCTTGTCGCAGCATATGCCGCTGTGGTCTACTACTGCGCTATTGGGTATGCAGCGCCGCTACTTTTATACTATGGCATACCATTTTACCACAAAACAAACGCCCCGGTTTATATGGCTGGTGGTGATACTGCTGGTGCTGATCGGCGTTGCAATGGTGCTGCGCAGAACGTTGACAATGGCCGGCGTGATCGCTTCTGTGAACCCCGCCGGTGGCGCTCCGTTTGATACGGGTTTTGCAAAACATGCGGTTATTACTTTCCTGCACATATTGCCCGGCGCCTTATTCCTGATCCTGGGGCCCTTGCAGTTTGTAAAAAGCATCCGTGAAAAATATCCCCGTTTTCACCGCCGGAGTGGCTGGGTATTTATAGTGTGTGGTTACATGATTGGGATCTCTGCGTTCATCATGTCTTTCCTGGTACCAATAGGTGGTGTGAATGAAGGCGCCGCCACTGTTTTGTTTTCCATATTTTTTTTAATAGCCTTAACCATGGCAATGGTGCATATTGTAAAAAGGCGGGTGGCCCCGCACCGGGAGTGGATGTTAAGGGCTTTTGCTATTGGACTGGCGGTGAGCACCATACGGCCCATTGTGGGATTGTTCTTTGCATTCTCAGGCCTGGCGCCGCAGCAGTTTTTTGGTACCGCATTCTGGATAGGGTTCACATTGCATTTAATAATAGCCGAAGGGTGGATCAATTATACAAGAAGATCTATTTAAACAGATCCCGCCTGCCCCAGCCTTTGCTCATTTCAAGTATTACGGCCTCATGCTCCTTCATTTGCCCCTGTTCATCAATATGCTGCAGCCGTACATTTTCCTTTACCAGCACCTCGCCTACTAATTTACTTCGGTGACACTGGCAGGGATCGCTTTCACTGCACATAATGGCTAATACAACCTGCTGCTCATACGCCTTTTTTAAACGCGCAATACCACGCCGGAAGGGCTGTGAAGCACTTACCAGCGTATAATCCACCCGGCCGTTGGGTTCATAAAGGGCCGGGTCTGCAGGGCGGCCGCCCAAGGTATCGCCCATATAAACGTAACGGATGCCCCCGGTTGCCAGCGCCGCTTGCAGGGCCGGCTGGTTATATTGCGGGTTGAACCGGGAAAAAGGAATAGAACGCACATCCACCAGGTATTGAATACCCGGCGCCTGCAGCAGGTAAATGAAATCTTCAATTAACCTGCGCCCATGACCAATGGTATAAATAGGCGGCTGTTCCATACCGGCAATTTACTAAAAAAATTAGCAAAATAACCCAACAGAATTTCAAACAGCAAAGAGCCATAGTTCGGAGTAACTACGGCTCTCCGGGCTTTCACGCTAAACACAATTCGTAATTCTCTATTGGTTATCCACCTTCGCCTCTATCACCTGCTGCACGGCTGCCGGTACATTCGACAACAGATCATACCCTGTAGCATTTTCAATAGCATCTACAGAAGTGCGGTACTGTTTCCAGTCGCTGCTAACCGTGTTAACATTGGGCGTATTTACGGCAATCACCCGGGTGCTGCTGCTAATGCGGGCCAGGTCACCGGAGCCGTTAGGGATCACTACCAGCACTTTCCACACATTAGAGGGTACGGTAACATGGCCATTATCAATAGTAGTGGCTGTACCATTGCTGCCCGTACCACCCACGCCATAGCTGCCCATAATAATGTACACCTCATTACCGGACGATACCAGGCTGCGGCCGTAACCTTCTAAATTATTCCAGGTTTGCTGGTTATTATTAGGCGCCTGCGGTATCATGTTGCTCATAAGGAAGGTGGAGGAATTAGCGCTTACAGAAGAGGTACGGTCTGCAGAAGGACAGTTATGCCCGCGGTCAAAACCACTGCCGGAAAAGCTGCTGCTGCCTGCCTGGTACCAGCCGGAGGGCAGAGTATTGTCCGCCCGGAAATCATCCTGCCGGTCAGCGCTGCCCATATCGGAGCTGGCCAGGTGCCAGCTTACCCAGTTGGGGCCGCCACGGTCACGGTTATACGATAATGTGTAGTAGGTTTTTACCATCAGGTAATTGGCCGGAATGAAGGTATTGGCTACAGCACCGCTGGGATTGCCCAGCAGCATATTATCATTATCGCCGGGAGTGGTGCCGCCACCACCTCCGCCACTGCCGGAGCTCACGGAAATATTATCAATATTAATACGGTTGCTGCCACCGGATGCCTTGCGGATGGACAGCCGGAAGCTGCCGCTCACGCTCACTGTGAAGCTGGCTGTTTGCAGTGAGGTGGATGAGCTGGTAATGGTGCTGCCTGCCTGCGTATAGCTGCTGCCCCCATTGGTGGAGATCCACAGCTGCCAGGTGCTGCTGCCGTCACTGCCATATACCGCGTGGCTGATGCTAATGGTGTTGGCGCCGCCGCTGGCGTCAAAGTTCATGGTAATGGAACCGGTGTTGCGGATGCGTACGGATTGGGCGCCGCTTTTAGCATCTGCCGCCAGGTTGCCGATCAGCGCATCGTTCATATTCCAGGAGCCGCTGCTCAGCGTAACATTACCGGAAGCATAGGCGCCTTTGGTGCCGGATTCAAAAGTTTCAGAAAGGGTTACCACGTTAGCCGCGCTGTTAGCGGTGTTAGCGGTCATGGGCTGTAAAGGTGGTGTAACAGGCTCTTTGCTACAGGCAGCAAATAGCATGGCCAGTAAAATGGCATAGCGCGCTTGGATCTTCATGAATTAAACGGTTTAGATGGTTTTCAAAAGTGTTTCGACAGGGAGATTGCTCCCGGGTTGTTTCAATAGATTATTGTATGGTTACTGATTACAGGGTTTTGATTACACAACGTAAAATACAGTGTTTTACTGCAGGTATACTAACGGGAATGTTATCTGTTTTTTAAATAAAAATGCGCCACCGCCCGGAGGCTGATGACGCATATTGGATTGATTCGCAATATAGATCTATAGAATGTAAAATTTTTCTGCAGGCTGGCTTTCGGGTACCTGCCAGTCCTGCAGGATCTGTTTAAGATCCCGCTCAATGGTACGCGCAATAGCGGTTACCGGCGTATCTGTAGGTTTGTTCTCAAAAGGATCCTGCAGGTGAATGGCCATTTTTTCGATCAGCAGGAAAGAGGATGCAATAGCTACTACCAGCGGTACTTCAATAATGCCGAAGAACTCTATCAGCCCAAACGGCAGCAGTAAAATGAACAGGTTCAGCGTCAGGTGAATGTACAGGCTGTAGGTAGCCGGGAAAATGGTGTTCTTAATGCGCTCACCTTTACCCATGGAATCGCACAGGCGGGTAAAGGTGCGGTCCAGCTCTATTTGCTGGTAGCGGTTTATCCATCCTTGTTTCAGCGCATAGTCCAGGTCGCGGGCATGCAGCTCCAGCAGGGCCACGGGTTTATTATCGTAGCGGCTAATGTAGTCCAGCTCCCGCTGGGATATAAGCCGGTCCAGCCCATGCATCGGCTGCAGCTTGCGCAGTGATTGGCCCAGCGCATAACACCAGGCAATTTGCCGCCGTACAAATCTTTCGCGGAAGCTGATCACTTCCTCTGGTGTTTCCCCCTCAAAAGCAGTAAAGGTGAGCAGCTGCCGCGTAAGCGTGCGGGAATCATTTACGATGGCCCCCCAGATAATACGCGCCTCCCACCAGCGCTCATAGGCCTGGTTAGAGCGGAAGCCCAGCAACAGGGAAATAACAGTGCCTAATATGGCAGGAATAGCAATTGGAATTGATATGTTGATAATATTAAAATTATGATGCACAACGGCAATGGCAATGGCATATGCAGATATCCATATCAGCTCATATTTTATTTTCCCGAACACGTATGCAAAGGGAATATTCTCTTTCAGTAGCATATAGCACAGTTTTATTGGGTGAAGATTTATCAGGCAGTAGCGGCAGGGCGCAGTATTTTGATCCGCAGGTTTTCCTCACGGCTGCCTGTGTTCAGCGGCAATAAGACGCAGCCCGATTTTTTTATGATGTTCAGCGGGTCAATGCTGTTCCGGTTCACTTTTATAAAACGGTAATGCTCATCATACGCAATTACAGAAATGCCGTTGCCGAAAAGGAAATTCTTGAAAACCGCAACCGTGCTGCCGTAGAAGCATTCCACCCGGATGCTGTTAATACGGGCCGGGTAATTTTTTTGCAGCTGTGAAATGATATTCCGGTACTCTTCACTGATATGCTCATAATCCTTCATGCGGCGTGACAGCATCATCAGCTCCTGCATGTTATCAGACATTTTAAAGAAGTGCACCAGTAAAATGTTCATGGGCTCATGAAGCTGCACATTATTAATAGCTTCCTTTACCATATCCAGGGAGCGTACGCTGAAATCTGTAGGGATCAAAATATTTTTCATACACGATATTTTTTTGTTGTTAATTGATAGTGCAAAGCAACAACACGGGGGTTAGGACGGCCTAAGAGGCGTATTAAAATACCATGAGGGTGAGATTAGAAAGGGATTAGAAAGCGGGGTCAGTAGTTGAAAATGAACGGTCTATGTTCAAAAATGAACAGTTGGAGAGATGAAAGCAATTGACTAACAGTTATTTAAGGGTTGGTATGTTGTTAGTGCGTAATCCGTAACCTTCACCGTTATGCTAAAAAACTACATTAAGATTGCCTGGCGCAACCTGCGCAAAAGCAAAATGTATTCCGCCATCAATATCACCGGCCTGGCCGCAGGTATGGCTATTGCTATGCTGATAGGGCTTTGGATAGTAGATGAATGGCAGTTTGATAAACAATTTCCCAACTATAAGCACCTTGCGATGGTGCAGCAGAATGTGTACAATAACGGGGAAATTGGCACCGGTATGAACCAGCCTTTTCCCCTGGCAGCCGCCTTACGTAAGGATTACAGCGCCGATATTAAATACGCAGCAATGTGCACCTGGGATCAAACGCATGTGCTGGCAGTCGGAGAAAAACGGTTAAGCGGGGTGGGGGTTTATTGTGAGCCGGACCTGCCTGAAATGTTAACCCTGAAAATGCAGGAAGGCAACTATAAATTAACGGATCCCGCCACTATCCTGCTATCAGCATCCCAGGCCAAAGCCTGTTTTGGAAATGAGGACCCGCTTAATAAAACACTGTTGATCGACAACAAAACAGCTGCGGTAGTAACTGGTGTATATAAGGATATGCCGCGCAATTCCACGTTTTCAAATGTGAATTTTATAATGCCCTGGGCCTTATATGCCCGGCTGGAAGAGCTGGATAAGCGGGATAACCCCTGGCGCTCCAACTCTTACCGGGCTATTGTGCAGATAGCGGAGCACACTACTATGGAAAAAGTATCGGCCAAGATCAAAGATGTAAAGCTGAAAAATATCCATAAAGATGAACGCTCCTTTCATCCCCAGCTGTTCCTGCATCCTATGTCGCGCTGGCATTTGTATGCGGAGTTTAAGAATGGGGTAAATGTGGGTGGTTTCATAAAGTATGTATGGTTATTTGGGATCAGCGGGGTATTTATCTTACTGCTGGCCTGTATTAATTTTATGAACCTGAGCACTGCCCGTTCTCAGAAACGGGCTAAGGAAGTAGGCATTCGTAAAGCCATTGGCTCACAACGCAGCCAGCTGATCTGGCAGTTCTTCAGTGAATCCCTGTTAATGGTAATGTTAGCCCTGCTGGCGGCTTTGCTGCTGGTAGCGTTGTTACTGCCTTTGTTTAATGAGGTAGCCAATAAACAAATGTCCATCTTATGGGGCAGCCCTGTATTCTGGGCCATTTGTTTAGGTTTTAGCCTTATCACCGGGTTAATAGCCGGCAGCTACCCGGCATTTTATTTATCGGCTTTCCGGCCGGTAAAAGTATTGAAGGGTACTTTCCGCGTGGGCCGTTATGCGGCCATGCCCCGTAAAGTATTGGTGGTGCTGCAGTTCACCGTATCTGTTATATTGATCATCGTTACTGTTATCGTATTCCGGCAAATACAGTTTGCGCAGAACCGCCCTATTGGTTACGACCGTAACGGGCTGGTAACGCTGCCTATGTACACCCCGGCCATTCACGAACGGTTTGATGTGGTGCGTAATGAGCTGCTGCAAACCGGCGCAGTGGAAAATATGGCGGAGTGCTGGAGTCCTATAACTTCTGTATGGAACACCAACAGCGGTTTTAACTGGGAGGGGAAAGACCCGGGTATGGCGCTGGATTTTCCCAGTGAAGATGTATCTTATGATTATGGGAAAACTGTTGGCTGGCAGGTGGTAGCGGGCCGGGATTTCTCCCGCAGTTTTGCTACGGATTCCACCGCCTTTGTGATCAATGAAGCTGCGGTAAAGTTCATGGGTTTAAAAGACCCGGTAGGGAAGATCGTAACCTGGGACAATGAGCCGTATCATATTATCGGGGTAATAAAAGATGTCATTGCAGAATCGCCCTATGCACCGGTACGCCCGGCTGTTTATCATATGCTGCGTGGCGGCGCGGGCACACGCATGATCGTAAAAATAAATCCTAAAATAAGCACGCAGGCTGCGCTGGCTAAAATAGAAGCCGTGTTTAAAAGGAACAATCCTACCCACCCGTTCGACTACCAGTTTGTAGACCAGGACTATGCAAATAAGTTTGGAGATGAACAGCGTTTTGGTAAGCTGGCCAGTATATTTTCTATCCTTGCTATTCTGATCAGCTGTCTGGGATTGTTTGGGATGGCCTCTTTTATGGCAGAGCAGCGCATCAAAGAAATTGGCGTGCGCAAAGTGCTGGGAGCTACCTTATTCAGCCTGTGGGGCTTATTGTCAACTGATTTTGTAAGGCTGGTGATCATTGCCCTGGCCATTGCCTGCCCCGTAGCTTATTATGCCATGACAGGCTGGCTGCAGCAATACGCCTACCGTACTACTATTCCCTGGTGGATCTTCCCTGCAGCTGCTGCCGCCACGTTGTTCATTACTTTCCTGACCGTGAGCTACCAGGCAATTAAAGCGGCATTAATGAATCCTGTAAAAAGTTTGCGTACAGAATAATGCTCAGGTTATTACCGGCAGGTAAATTTTTACCACGGTGCCTGATTGTTCGCGGGCTTGTATGTCAATAGAGCCTTTGTGCAGGCGGATAATATTAAGCGTAAGCGGCAGCCCGATACCATGGCCTTCAAAGCTGCTTGTATTAGAAGCGCGGAAAAAAGGCACAAACACCTGCCCCAGCTCTGCGGAGGGAATGCCAATACCCTGGTCTGTTACCGTTATGATCAGCACCTTTTTAGTGGCTTCCAGCTGTATGGCTACCGGTTGATTGCTGGAATATTTGCAGGCATTCAATACTACATTGCTCAGCGCCATCTGCAATAAGGGCAGGTTACCCAGCGTGCTTAAATGATCCGCCTCTTCCGGCAGGTTATTAAAATCCAGCGTTATTTTATTGTCAGGATAGATCTGGTTGGCCGTGGTTTTCACAGACCATAACAGCTCATCCAGCCGTATTTTTTCCCAGGGCAGCTTTTTCCCGTCAAACCCTGTTTGGGCAAGGCTTAGCAGGCTGCTTACCAGCTGGTTTAGCCGGGCAGCTTCCTGTAAAATAAGCGTAAAGGAGGCAACCTGCTCCAAAGAGGCGCCGGTTTTTTGCATGCCCAGCTCTGCTTCCCCGGAAATAATAGTGAGCGGCGTTCTGAACTCGTGGGAGGCGTTGCTGATAAAATTATTCTGTGTTTCAAAAATAGCTTCCAGGCGGCCCAGCATATCATTAAAAGTAATGGCCAGCTCCGCGATCTCATCTTTCCCGTTGCCGGTATTTAAACGCAGGTGCAGGTTATTGGCGCTGATGCGTTGTACATTATGTATAATATCCCGCACGGGCTGAAAGATCTGCCGGCTGAATACTTTCCCCATGGTGAATACCAGTACGGAGAACACCAGGAAACCAATGAGCAATGCCTGTTTCAGGTTCTGTAATTCTTCCTTGCCATACACATCCTGCGCAGCGGTGATCACCATAAAATCCGCATCCTTACCCAGGTATAAGCCGGCATACAGCACGCTGTCGCGCACAAACCGCGCACTGCCGTTGGTAAATGCCCTTTTGTAAAAATCAGCAGGTAAGTTCACCGGGGATCTTTCCATCAGCTCACCGGTACGGGGCTGCAGCTTTATAGCATAATCTTTTTCAAAGGGCAGGTTCTCCAGCTGCTCCTCCTTTACACGGTAATAAATGTGCGTGTTGCTTTTATTATCTTCCAGGATGGCCTGCGCCACTATTTTGGCGCGTACTTCCAGGCGGTGGTAAAAATTCTGCGCGGTGCTGCGGGCAGCAAAATAATAGACGAAAAGGCTTAACAGCAGCATAATAGCGGCGGTAATAGCCGTAAAGAGGATGGTTATCTTATTCTGTATTCTCATGTTGTTCGCGCATTACATAACCCATGCCCACCACGGTGTGTATCAGTTTGGAGGAACCGGTTTTATCAATTTTTTTACGGAGGTAGTTCACATATACATCTACTACATTGGTGCCCAGGTTAAAATCAATATCCCATACGTGTTCCAGTATTTCTATGCGGGACAGTACGCGGCGCTGGTTCTTCAGCAGGAACTCCAGCAGCCGGTATTCGGTAGCAGTAAGGTTCAGGGGTTTATTATTACGGCGCACGGTTTTGGAAACGGTATCCAGCTCCAGGTCGGCAATCTGCAGCAGGCTGCTGGGGGCCTGCGTATTTTTTGAGCGGCGCGTAAGTGTGCGTACGCGTGCGCTCAGCTCCGCCAGCTTAAAGGGTTTCACCAGGTTATCGTCTGCCCCGCTATCCAGCCCTGTTACAATATTTTCCGTGGTGCCCAATGCGGTCAGCATCATAATAGGCACCTGCTCATTTTGTTTGCGTATGCTGCGGCAGATCTCTACCCCGTTAATGCCAGGCAGCATAATATCCAGTATGATCAGGTCAAAATCATGGTCGCTGGTCATTTGTAAACCGGACCAACCGTCCATGGCTACACTGATCTCATGCCCGTTATCTGCCAGCCCCCGTTTAATAAGCGATACCACATTCGGCTCGTCTTCAACCAATAATATCTTCATGCGGTTCCGTTTGGGAACGGAAAATAAGCAATTCTGCACTTAACACGTTAGTTCTATTGGAGGCTGCCTGTAAAAAAGCCGCTTTAAAGCCCCGTGGGCAGCCGGTTTTAAAGGTAAGTTTTAACGAAATGTTAAATGTGTACTAAATTATTACAAATGTTAAAAAAGTGCACTATTTCCGGCAATTTGTCCACAGCATTTGAAGGGGCTAACAATTATTTTTATACATGGAAAACGGAACGGGAATCCTGAACGTATACTTTCAGGAACCTAGGATTTAAAAAACATTACAATTATGACAACCTGGAAAATCGATGCATCACACAGCGAGGTAGGATTTAAAGTAAAACACCTGATGATCACAAACGTAAGCGGCCACTTTACCAACTTTGAAGGCACCTTACATACCAACAGCGCGGACTTTCATGATGCACGCATTACCTTTGAGGCGGATGTTAACAGTGTAACAACCAACAATGACCAGCGTGACGAACACCTGAGGACTGCCGATTTCTTCGACGGCGCACAATTTCCCAGGATATTCTTTGAATCCAAACAGGTTAAGAAGGTAGACGATGACCATTACCGCCTGATCGGCGACCTGACCATACGGGATCAAACGCATAGCATTGAGCTTTCCGTTACTTATTACGGCACCACACAAGATGCATGGGGACAAACCAAAGCTGGTTTTGAGCTGAACGGAAGACTGCACCGCTCCGACTACGGCCTGCGCTGGAGCGCTACCACTGATGCCGGTGGCCTGATACTGGGAGATGAAGTAAAGCTGCACATGAGCATACAGCTGGTGCAGGAAGTTGCTGTGAACGCAAAGATTGCGTAAAAAAACTGCTGACTTTGTACTCAACTTTGGGAATACGTCCTCAACTGTAATGTGTGGAGGGTACGCAATCCTATACGCATAAAATGCTTACTGTCAACGAGATGCGGGTTGCTAAACTTTGCTAAAAAGCATGGCACGTTTTTCACATTATATAGTTGGACTTTAGAATTCCTCCACTTTATAAAAACACTGAACAATGAAAAACTTGATGCTCTCACTGGTAGTAGTAGCACTATCAGGCGCAGTTACCGTAAATGCCAACGCACACAAACCTGTAATTGCAAAAGTGCAGCTGCAGGATGAAAAGAAACCTGTTAAGGTAGAAGAGTTACCCGATGCAGTAAAGGCAACCCTGGCTTCTGATGATTACAAAGAATGGAAAGCGGACAAAGCTTTCTGGGTAAAACCCGCTACAGGTATGGAGTATTACGAAGTTGAGCTGAAGAAAGGAGAAGAAGCCAAAACCGTAAAGTTAGATAAAGACGGTAAGGTGGTTGCCTGATCAGAAAGCCCTGGACATGCAGTAGAATAAAAATGGGAAGTCTCCCCGGACGGGGGGACTTCTCTATTTTTGTTTTATCCGGTATTGTTAACTAATATTACAGTCGAGCAATTTTAGATCTTAGATTTACGATTTTAGATTTGATCAGCGCGATTCTTATTCGCATCAATCCAGGTCTAAAATCGTAAATCTAAAATCGTAAATATATTCTGATGCCATGGCCAATATATTGTTAGTAGAGGACGACACTACATTTTCACAGATCCTGGAAGGTTTTCTCAAGAAACACGGCCATGAGGTGGATGCAGTGTATAACGTAAAGAACGGAATAAGATCACTGGAAAAAAAAGAATATGACCTGCTGTTGCTGGATTACCGGCTTACGGACGGGAACGGACTGGAAGTGTTGAATGCTACCAAGGAAAGGGGCATGCATATACCCGCCATCATTATGACCAGCTTTAATGATGTGCGTACCGCAGTGCAGGCCATGCGCTCCGGCGCCTTTGACTATATTACCAAACCTGTGAATGCAGATGAGATGCTGCTGGTGCTGAACGAAGCGCTGAACCGTAAAACCACTACTACCGCCCCTGCCACCCAGCAGCAAAATGTGTTATCCGGTTTTATTGAGGGTAATAGCGAAATTTCCAGAAAACTATATGAATACATTAAGCTGGTAGCGCCTACCGATATGTCTGTGATCATATTGGGAGAAAGCGGTACCGGTAAGGAATATGTAGCCCGCTCCATTCACAGCCTGAGCAAGCGGGCCGATAAACCTTTTATTGCAGTGGACTGCGGCGCCCTTTCCAAAGAGCTGGCCGCCAGTGAGCTGTTTGGACATGTAAAAGGCGCTTATACCGGCGCATTGCAGAACAAAAAAGGTTTGTTTGAGGCCGCTAACGGCGGCACTCTTTTCCTGGATGAGGTAGGGAACCTGAGCTACGAAGTGCAGGTGGAGCTGCTGCGCGCCCTGCAGGAGCGCGTGATACAGCCCATTGGCAGCACCCAGCAGATACGGGTGGATGTGCGGATCATTACCGCCACCAATGAAGACCTGCCCTCTGCCAACGGCAATTTCCGGGAAGACCTGTACCATCGCCTGAATGAATTTAAAATGGATGTACCGCCCCTGCGGGAACGGGAAGAAGACCTGGAAATATTTACCCAGCACTTTATAAAACTGGCTAACCAGGAGCTGGGCCGCCAGATCAAACGCCTGTCATCCGGCGCTATGACGGTGTTCCGCCAGTACGACTGGCCGGGTAACCTGCGGGAGCTAAAGAACGTGATACGCCGCATGGTGCTGTTAACGGAAAGTGAAACCGCGGGCATGGAAAGCCTGCCGGATGAAATGACCTTTTCTGTGAACCAGATGCCTAAAACCCAAAGCACAGACCTGAAGGCGCTGAATGAAGGGAATGAAAAAGAATTGATCAAGGAAATACTGCGCCAGGTAAAGAACAATAAAAGCAAGGCCGCCCGGCTGCTTAATATTGATCGAAAGACGCTTTATAAAAAGATGGAGAAGTATCAGATTGAGGGATAAACAGGGAATCTACCTTGTACAATAAGGCTTTCATGCCTACGGACAGCTCATCTACCTGCGCCACTGCATCTCCCGGTAATACAGTATTTTGTTGTAAGGCTATTTCCAGCATGCGGAAGCGGGCTGCCAGCTCACCGGCGCCTATCTGCGCGGTTCTGCCGGCCATGCGGTGCAGCAGTAAAGACACCTGCTCCATATCCTCACCCTTTGCCGCCATACAAAGCTGGTCCAGGTCATAACGGTTATCATTACTAAAACGTTCCAGTATTTTCTGGATCATGGTCTTATCGCCAAAGGTGAGCTTTTCCAGTGCAGCCAGGTCTATTTCATTATCCTCTTCCGCCTCGCTTTCATAATCCTCGTTATCTGCTTCAGGTACGTACTGCTCATCTAACAGGGATAATAGTTCTGATTCCCGGAAAGGTTTCATCAGCAGCCCGTCAAAACCGCCTTCCTGCAGCACAGCTTCCCTTTCTTCCGGCAGTGCCTGCGCGGTAAGGGCGTAGATCTTCACGGTTTCCGGAATATACCGGCGCAGGCGGCGGCAGAGTTCCGCCCCGTTCAGGCCCGGCATACGCATATCCGCCAGTATCAGTGTTACATCATCATCCCAGGGCATTTCCAGCATGGCTTCCGGCAAATGGAAGCAAATGTGCGGAATGGCATGTTTCTCAAAAATAGAGGCGCATAAATGCAAAATAAACGGATCATCATCCACCACCCATACCTTGCCTTCATAATGGCCATGGAAATGTACGGCTTCTGTATTGGGCAGGGCATTATGCATGACAGCCATTGCAAAGGGCAGCTGCACGGCAAAGCGGGAGCCTACCCCCGGTTCGCTGGTTACTTCAATGCTGCCGTTCTGCGCTTCTGTTAAGGCTTTTACAATACTTAACCCCAGGCCGGTACCGTTCTGGTGAGAGCTGTCGCCAGCCTGTTCAAACTGGTTAAAGATGCGTTGCACGTCTTTTTCAGCAATGCCTTTACCGGTATCGGCCACGGTAAAGGTGAGCAGCTGCCTATTATCCTCGGCAGAGGGCGCGCTCTCTACGGTAAGTGTTACCTGCCCTTCGTCTGTGAACTTAACGGCATTGCCCATCAGGTTATAGAGCAGCTGTTTCAGGCGGAAAGGGTCCCCGTTCACAAAAACGCCGCTATGGAGCGTGTTGTTTAACACCAGGGCCAAAGCCTTCTTTTCTGCCTGCGGGCGTATCACGGCCATTACCTCTTCCAGCAGCTGGCGCAGGTCAAAATCGCGGCGCTCAAAAGTGAACTTACCGGATATAATGCGGCTGTAATCCAGCACCTCGTTTACAATATGCAACAGGTGCTCGGAGGAGTGGAAAATAGCTTCCAGGTGTTTTTTGGAAGGTTTGTCCTGCTGCCGCAACAGGTCGGCATAACCAATAATGGACTGCAGCGGCGTGCGGATCTCGGGGCTCATATTAGCCAGGAAGCGCTGTTTGGCAGCGCCATGGTATTCTGCTTCTTCCTTGGCAATTTCCAGCTGCTGCCGGTAAGCGTTACTTTTAGTAATATCTGTAAGAATGAGGTATACCAGTATAGCCATTAGCAGCAGGAACACACACATGATAATGCTGATACGCCATACGCTGGTGCTTACCACGTTGCGGGCCTGGTAATTGTTTTGTTCCTCCTGTTTTACTACTTCTTTTTCTACTTCCTGCAGAATGGAGAGCATTTGGCTGGTGAGTACATTACTGGCATTGGCCAGCTCTATTTCCCGGTTCACAAAACGGCTGCTTTGCAGTCGGCGCTCCTTTTCATAATCCTGCATGGCCTTTTCCACCTCCCACATAATGCTGTCCTGTTTAGCCAGGGCCAGCGTATCTATTTTCACGTTCACCTCTTCCTTTACCATGCGGGTAGGGGCCTGGGAGGTAGGCGCTACTTCTGCTTCCTGTTCTGACGGCGGCGGTGCTTCTGGTTTTTTGCGGCCAAACAGGCGGCTGAAAAATCCGCTTTTTACAGGCGGAGCTTCTTCTTCTGCCTTTTCTGCGGCGGCTGCAGCAGAGTCAGAGGGGTAAATGAAGGTGGTGGAGATCTTTTTTTCCGTAGTGATCACGGTACTGTCTATCTGTGGTGCGCTGTTCAGGATCAGCTCTGAAAGGGTCTGGATCTGTTTGGTAAGATCATTATTGTTTACCAGCCCCTGCCGCACCTGTAAATAATTCAGGAACAGCTTATCCCTTTCCAGCAGCAGGTGTTTCATGGAATCCACGCGCTGGCGCTGGGCCGGGTTATCGCCATACAGCAGCTGCAGGCTATCCATAGCCACGCGCAGCATTTTAGATTCGTTCAGGAAGCTTTGGTAGGAGTTGGCTTTCAGCAATGCCTGTCTTTTCTGTAGCTGATCCAGCTGGGTAATATCCCGGAAAAGGGTGTTTACAATGCGCAGCTTTTCATTGGGTTCGGAAAGGCTTTTTACGGTGCGCAGCATTTCACGGAAAGCGGTGCGGCTCACTACCCAGGCCAGTCCCAGGGCAATACACCCCGCCAGGAAGGCAATCACCACCTTCCCTTTTACGGATCGTGTAAAAGAACTGTTACCCGGATAATTCATCAATCACATGCCTTTTTACGCTTTCAATAATACTGCTTTTTGGGCGGGTATGGAAGCGTTTTAGTAGTTTTTTAACAATAGTGCATGGTCTATAGCCGATGGTCCATGGCGTAAATCGTTAGGTTATTGACCATTTAATAGTCGATAGTCCATAACATAGATCATATGGCTATTGATCATGGACCAGATATAGTTTCCTTGCTGTTTATCTATTTGTAAACAGCGTTAAGCAACAATTTATATACCATTATTTATGATAGGCATTGATCTATAGCTATTCCATTTCCAATCCGTGCGGTATTTCAACACAGCAGACAATGATCATAGCCCGCAACCGCAGGCGGCCCTACTTCACCAACCCCGCAAAGCGCTGGTAAAACAATGTTGGGCTGTACTCATTCCTGGGCGCATATTTGCCGGCAATTAAAGGTACATAGATCACGCGGCGGCGGCTTTCTTCCCCGCTGCGCTGTGACTGCGCTACGCGATGCCATAACCGCCCATCATGCACAGTAAGGTCGCCGGCAGTAGGTAAAATAGCTACCTCATCAGGGTCAGTGCTATGATCAAGGAAATAGAGCTTGCGGAACAGGAAATTGAAGAGGTTTTGCTGATGGGTGCCCGGTATAATACGCAGGCCGCCGTTTTCCCGTTGCTGGGTGCTCAGGTGAATGCCTACATTCAGCATGGGATTCAGGCGGGTGCCATAAAACAGGTCGCGCAAACCATCCGTATGCCAGCCCATCTTCGTGAATTTACTCAAAGGTCCGTTTACGTAATGGTTAAATACCATCCCATCTTTTTCATCAGTACCTATGCGTGAGCCGGGGCCAATCAGGTCCAGCAGGGCGTTTAAGCGCGGATCACGCAGCAGGTCCGCTAATATGGAGGAGTGCTGGTTAATAAAAGCAAAGCGTTGTACAATGGATTGGCCGTTCAGGTCCTTACCATATTTAATAGGTACGCCATTCACTTTCTCTATGCCTTCGCTGATCCATTTTTGCTGTACGGCATCTGCTGCATTTATAATGTCCTGCACATCAGCAGGGGAGAGGAATTGCTTAAAATGTATAAAACCGTTGGCGGCAAAAAAAGCCTGTTGCTCGTCAGTGAGTGTTCCGTTTAATGTGAACACGGGATATTGGTTGTGCATGATAATGATCGTTTAAATGTAAAAGACAGGTTGTTGCATCCGGTGCGTATAGGCGCCGGCGTAATGAGGATAATAATATAGGAGGGAGATTAGCAACAACAACAACAACCCGTGCTGCAGTGGATCCTGGCACAGAAGGTAAGAAAGCGGTTGTTGGGTACAGAAGACATGATAAATGCTATTTGTCCATCAATTTAGTAGACTAAAGATAGGGATTAATCCGGAAATAGAACGCAACTGCAGAAAAAATTTTTGTGTGGTAGTGCAGTGGGCATAAAAATGTAAAAATGTAAAATTTTAAATCTCAAATGCAAAATGTAAAAGGTGAATGCAGCGGTTACGCTCCACCAACTTTTACATTTTGCATTTTATATTCCAGGTTACTTATCCTTATACAACCCTGCCGCAATATGCTCTATCAATGCCTTGGGCAGCAGCCGTGTGCCGATGGCCGACAGCATATTCAGCGCGCCGGGTATGATCTCTGCTTTCTTTGCAAACAGGCCTTTCAGGGCTGCCTTCGCTACCTGGTCGGGGTGCATACCATATTTTTCAGCAGCAGCTTTAATGGTTTTAATATCCTGCATGCCCGCACGTTCCAGGAAATTGGTGTTCACCGGCCCGGGGCACAGGCAGCTTACGCTGATGTGTGTACGTTTCAGCTCGTGCCGTAATCCCCGGGTAAAGCCCAGCATAAAGGATTTGGAGGCTGCGTACAGCGTCATGCCGGGTACGGCCTGGTAAGCAGCCGTGCTGCTTACATTCAGTATATAAGCCTGCGGATGTTGTTTTAGCAGGGGGATCATATAATAGGTTAGCTCCAGGGGCGCCTGCATGTTCAGCTGCAGCATGTTACGTTGTTCATCCAGGGACAGTTCATCAAAATATCCCCAGATGCCATATCCGGCATTGTTAATCAGCAGGCTGATGTCCCACTTATGTTGTATGCACCAGTCATATACCTGCAGTGCGGCGCCTGGCGCAGAAAGGTCTGCAGCCAGGTAATGAACGCTTACTTTATACTGGCCGGCCAGGCTGGCTGCTAATGCCTGCAACTCGCTCTCAGAGCGGGATACCAGCAACAGGTTGTATTGTTTTTGAGCAAGCTGCTGCGCCAGTGAACGGCCTATTCCCCTGCTGGCTCCTGTAATAAGTGCGTATGAAGACATGGTGTTAATTTAGATTTTTTTTGTATTATTAACCCATCCTCCTTTATTCATACTAAAATCTAACAGCCGGTGCATGCAAGGTGAAAACCATTTAATATGGTGGAACGCGTTTAAACAGGGCGATTGGAGTGCTTATACATCATTGTACGAAGCTTTTTATACGCCGTTAAACAATTATGGAGCTAAGTTCACTGCAGATGCGGATCTGGTGCAGGATGCCATCCACGATCTGTTTGTGCAGCTATGGACCAGCCGCCAGAACCTTGGTATGCCTGCCTCTGTAAAAAATTACCTCTACAAATCCCTGCGCACCTTATTGTTCAGGCGTATCCAATCCCAGGCAAAGGTGGTGAACCTGGATGGCGCCGCCAGCAGCAATGGTTTTCACGTAACCTTTAAACAGGAGCAAACCCATAAGGTGGAAGAACAGGAGCTGCGCATGCAGGTAGCTGCCATGGTAAGCCAGCTCTCAGACCGGCAGCAGGAAATAGTTTTCCTCCGTTTTTATGAAGGCGCCTCTTATGATGAGATAGCGGACATAATGGGCATCAGCACTAATTCCGCTTATAAGCTATTATATAAGGCCCTGGACAGCCTGCAGCAAATTTTAAATAAGCGCTCTTTTGCCCTGCTGTGCAGCCTTTTACTACAAGGAGAAATATTTTTTAAAAATTTCCTGAAAACGGAGGGATAATTTTTCCTCTTTTTGTCTAATAGTAATAAACCGCCCATTAATTACATGTATAGCGACAAATACATAACATATACTTTACAGGATTTCCTGGATGATGATGTATTTGTCAAATGGGCAACCGGTGCAGCAACAGATGCTGACACCGATACGTTCTGGAGTTCTTTTACAATTGTATACCCGCAGCAGGCGGATAACTTCCGGCAGGCATTGCAGTTCATACAAACCTACCGTACGCAGGAGGTAATAACAGGGGCCGACCGCAAAGCGCAGCTCTGGCAGCAGATCACGCAAACCATACAGGAGCAGCCGGCTGCCCCTGCCAAAGTAAAATGGCTGCGCCCCTGGATGAAAGTAGCTGCTGCTATGCTGGTAATTATAGCCACCGGCACGCTGTTGCTGAACACTTACCGTAAACAGGTAGTGGACACGGAGTATGGAGAGAAGCGTACTATAACCTTACCGGATAACTCCGTAGTAATATTAAATGCCAACTCAAGCCTGCACTATGCCCGCCAATGGGATACCAGCGCACCGCGTGAAGTGTGGATAGAGGGAGAAGCTTTTTTTGATGTAGCACATATTAATAAAGATGCAGGGCACATTCGCCCCCACGAAAGATTTCTTGTACATAGCAAAGGTTTAACAATAGAAGTATTAGGCACTTCCTTTAATGTGAAGAGCCGCCACGGAAAAACTAATATAGGACTCGTAACAGGTAAAATAAAAGTAGACTACGCAGGTACAACCAATAGGCCGGCTATTGTGATGTTACCAGGCGACTACGTAGAGTACGGCGGCCAATCGCTGCTGCGCAACCAAAAGCTAGAAAGGCCAGAAAAGCTAAAGGACTGGACCAGAAAGGAAATAATCTTTACCGATGCCGCACTGGAGGACATTATTGAAACGCTCCAGGATAACTATGGCTATACTATTGAAACAAAGGGCGACAACATCCGGCGCATGAAGATCGAAGGCGAGATCAATGTGGCCAATGTTGATGAGCTCCTGGCTGTTATCTCTACCACGTTAAACGTAAAAGTGAACAAATCTTCAGAAAAACATCTGGTGTTTTATTTAGGTAGATAGCGGGAATATCTGCTAAAAAAAAAGACATGCAACGAACAGACCAAAATCTCTTTTTGGGGCTACTCTGCTATGCCCTCATGTTTGGTATGGGAACTCCTGTAATTGCACAAACACAAATAGGTAAAGTGTATGCATCCAGACAATCTAATCTATTCCACATGTCCTCTTCCCAGGGAGGAGGTACTAACCGGGCTACCGTTTCCTTAAAGGAAGGGCTGGACCGTCTCCGGAAATTCCACAATATCCGTATTGCATACCGCGAAGGCCTGCTGGATGGAAAAACCATTCCTGCAGCCCTGCTGGACAAAACAGAGAAAATGGATCCGGAAGCCGCGCTGAAACAATTGCTGTCAGATCAGCATCTCGAATACAAACGTATTAACAACAAACAATTTTCCATCTTCAACCCGGTAAGCGCCACCGATAGCTTATATAGTATGGTAAGCCTTTATATGCGGGCAGATAAGATAAAGGGCCGCATTGTGTCTGCCAAAGACAGCGGTGCCATACCCGGCGCTACCATTTATGTGAAAGGTGATCCTTCCACTGCAACTATGGCGGATGGTGAAGGTAACTTTGTGCTCACATTAAAGGAGAACCAGAAAGGCGCTACCCTGGTGCTCATAATATCTTCCATAGGATTTGCACAACAGGAGATCACTGTTTCCGACCCTAATGCCACTATCACGGTAACTATGCAGGATTCCAATAAATCACTCTCCGAAGTAGTGGTAACGGCGTTGGGCATACGAAAAGAAAAGAAAGCATTGGCTTTTGCTGTAACAGAAGTGAACGGCAGTGAATTTACCCGTGCGCGGGAAATTAACGTAGCCAATGCTTTGAGCGGTAAGGTAGCAGGGGTGAACGCTACCAGCCTGGCCAGTGGCCCGGGTAGCTCCAGCCGCGTGATCATACGCGGTAACGGCTCACTGAATGGCGATAACCAACCATTATATGTGGTCAACGGTATGCCTATAGACAATACCACGCCCGGCGGCAGCCCAACTACCGGCGACGGAGGTTTGAACGTGGACAGGGGCGATGGTATTGGAGGCATTAACCCGGATGATATAGAAACCATGAGCGTATTGAAAGGGGGACCAGCCGCTGCGCTATACGGTTCCCGTGCAGCCAACGGTGTTATCCTGATTACTACAAAGAAAGGTCGCGCAAGGAAAGGTATAGGGGTTGACTATAACACCACGCTTACACTGGAAACCCCTTCCGTTGTTCCGGACTGGCAATATGAATATGGCCAGGGAAATGGAAGAATGAAACCGGCGACGCAGCAGCAGGCCATTG
The DNA here is from genome assembly GCF_019091455.1 of Chitinophaga sp. GbtcB8. GTDB lineage: Bacteria > Bacteroidota > Bacteroidia > Chitinophagales > Chitinophagaceae > Chitinophaga. The sequence continues at coordinate 60,238 of NZ_JAGXJN010000030.1, read as the reverse complement.
ACTGGGGGCGCCATTCATTTGGTGCTCCCATGGATGGCCAGCTATACACCGCGTTTGATGGTAAGCAACATCCTTATTCTCCGCAAAAAGATAATATCAAGAACTTCTATAACACCGGTACTACCTTCATTAATACACTGGCATTTAACGGCGGCACAGAAGCTATCAACTACCGTTTCTCTTTATCCAATACCGACAGCAAAAGCATTTTACCTAATTCTTCCATTAATAAGAAGATCGCTAACCTGAATGTGAATGCCTTCCTGGGTAAAAAGATCAGCATTGAAGCCGTAGCACAGTATAACGTAGAAAATGCCAAGAATAGACCCAGCGCCGGTGATGCACCCGGTAACCCTAACTGGGCCGTGTACATGGTTGCCAATACGGTAGACATCCGCTCCCTGGCCCCGGGATATGATTCAACCGGCCGGGAGACACAGTGGAATGAAACGCCCTATGCGTCCAACTCTTACTTTGTAATTAACCGGTTTAAGAATAACGATACCAAGAACCGTTTTATAGGCCAGGCCAGCATCCGCTACGACATTTTGCCCAACCTGTTCGTGAAAGGAAATGTAAGCCGCGATTTCTTTAACTATGATTTCGTAGGTATTATTCCTACCGGTACCGTATACTCCCAGGGAACAGCCGGCAGCGGTATTTACAGCGGCAAAAGAGTATCCGTAGCAGAAACCAATGCCATGCTTACCTTAAACTACAATGCCAAGATCCGCAACTTTGGGTTGAATGTGCTGGCAGGCGGCAACAAGCGTAAATACAGCAGTGATGAAACGGATATTGACGGCGCGCAGTTTGTAATACCGTTCTTTTACAGCTACACCAACCTGTCAACAGTAACTACAAAGCCTATACGTAACCGTACCGCTACCAACTCCGTGTTCGGATCAGTAGACCTGGATTACAAATCTATCATCTTCCTGACCCTGACCGGCCGTAACGACTGGTTCTCTACTTTAAGCCCTGCCAACAACAGCATTTTTTACCCGGCCATCGGTACCAGCTTTATACTGTCTGATGCCGTGAAGCTGCCTTCTTTCGTAAACTTTGCCAAGCTCCGCGCCTCCTGGGCGCAGGTGGGCGGCGCCACACCGGATCCTTACATCCTGAACCAAACCTATACCAGCGTACAGGGCGGCCACCTGGGCCAGCCGGTACAGCAGGTTACCACTTCCAATAACGTAAACCTGGTAACCAATTCATCGCTGAAACCATTAACCTCTACTACCTATGAGGCAGGTTTGGAAGCGCAGTTCCTGAACAACCGTTTAGGCATTGACCTTACATTCTACGACCGTAAAACAACAAATGATATTGTGCGTACCGCTATCTCCCGCGCATCCGGTTATAATGATGCGTTGCTGAATGTGGGCGAGCTGGATAACAAAGGCGTTGAGCTGTTACTGACCGGCACTCCTGTAAAAGGCAAGGATTTTTCCTGGAATGTAAGCTATAACGTGGCCTATAATAAAAGTGAGGTAGTAAAGCTGGCCGAAGGATTGAACACCATACAAATGGCCAGCAGCGTAGGCGGATGGGCCTTTGTGCATAACACCGTAGGCAGCCCTTACGGTATTATCAAGGGTTATAAAATGGCGGTGAATGAAAAAGGACAAAAGATCTACGGCCCTAACGGGTACGAGGTAAAGAGCGACCTGGTAGAATTGGGTAAAGGCGTACCGCCGCTGACCATGGGTATTACCAATACCTTCAACTACAAACGTATGTCGCTGGAATTTTTGGTGGATGGTAAGTTTGGTAACAAGGTGTTTTCTACTATGGATGTATATGGCACCCGTTTTGGCTTGCACAAACAAACGCTGCCCGGCAGGGATGAAGGTTTGGAGCTGGATGGGGTAGACCAGAACGGCAATCCTTACCCGCACACCATACCGGTAGCTAACCTGCGCCAGTATTATGATAACTGGAAAAACTTCACCGATCACTTTATACAGGATGGCAGTTTTGTAAAACTGCGCCAGGTAATATTAAGCTACCAGGTGCCGCTGGATCATATCTGGAAACTGAAAATGCAGTCTGTAGATGTGTCTTTCGTAGCACGTAACCTATGGACCATCTATAAGAAAACAGACAACTTTGATCCTGAATCCAGCTATACCAGCGGTAACGCGCAGGGCTTTGAAGCCTTTGCAGTACCCCGGACCCGGAGCTATGGTTTTAACCTGATGGTGAAATTCTAATTCTTCACACTTTACACCAAGAGATATGTTAAGGAGAATAAACAAACTGATATATGTTGCTGTAATGGGTGTGTTTGCATTACAGGCCTGTGATAAGGGATTTGAGGAAATGAACGTGAACCCCGATGCCTCCCCCTCAGCCCTGCCTGAATATATGTTCAGCAAGGCTTTGATGGATGGTATCAGCGGCGGGTATGGCACCACTACCACCACCTATTATTCCACCAGCGTGGTATGTGCCGGTGGCGCTATGCAGCACTTTGCTACCTATAAGGATGTGCCGGGCCTGGGCGATAAGTATTACTGGCAGCAGGGTAGCTATCCTTATGCTTTTTTTGAGAACACCTATCCCGGTGCAGTAAATGAAATTGCAACGGTGATCAACACGCTGAGTGAGGATGCCGCTGCTAATGTGAACAAGCTGTCTATTTCCCGCATCTGGCGCGTATATATTCTGCACCGCATGACAGATCTGTTTGGCGATGTACCCTACTCCGCCGCAGTAAAGGGATATACCGACAATGATTTTACACCCGTATATGATCAGCAGTCTGCTATTTATGCAGACATGCTGAAAGAGCTGGATGAAGCCACTGCCGCCATGGTAGAAGGCAGCGCTACCTTTGGCGCCGGTGATTTCATTTACAACGGCAATGTGGGAAGGTGGAAAAAACTCGGTTACTCTTTAATGCTGCGTTTAGGCATGCGATTAACCAAAAGAGATGCTGCCATGGCCCAAACCTGGGTGCAGAAAGCCATAGCCGGTGGTGTGATCACTACCGATGCTGACCGGGCATATATGAAGTATGCAGATGGCCCGCAGAACTACAACCAGAACCCGGCTTCCTTTGATATGCTGGCCAATAACTTTGCCGCTGCTGATGGTAACCTGAATACAGAAGGCGGTAAATATGCCAGGACCTTTATTGATTTCATGCGTACCAATAATGACCCGCGCCTGCCGGTATTATCTATTGTATATGTGAATAAGAAGGCAGATACCAGTGTGGCCATACAAAGAGGTATGCCCAATGGCATCCTGGGCAAGCCGGATTCATTTTACCTGTACTCAGAACCTAACCCGGCCACTATTTTACAAAAGTCTGCACCTTACATTGTAATGAGCGCTGCAGAGGTGAACCTGTTGCTGGCAGAAGCTGCTTCCCGCGGCTGGTACTCCGGCGACGCTGCTGCTGCCTATGCAGCCGGCATTACCTCTGGAATGACCAACTGGAGCCTGTTTGGCGCGGGTGGCGTTATCAGCACAGAAAAGATAGCTGCCTATATAGCAGCGCATCCTTTCAACAGCGGCGCTGCCCTGGAGCAGAAGATGAACCAGATCCATACACAAATGTGGATAGCCCTGTTCCTGGATGAGCAGGAAGTATGGTCTAACTGGCGCCGTACCGGTTACCCGGTGTTAACACCCGTGAATGTACCAGGTAATAATACCGGCGGTGTTATACCGCGCCGCCTTATTTACCCGCCTTCTGAAGAAAGTGTGAACAGCGCCAATTTCCTGACAGCCGTGCAGCGCCAGGGCGCCAATAATTTTACTACCCGCGTATGGTGGGATAAATAGGAGCTCACCTCAAAAATCCATATAGATATGATAAACGAAAGAAGAAACGTACTCAAGAAACTTTTTGCTTCCGTGGCAGGCATAGCCGGTTTAAATGCCGTAGCCAAAGCAGCCGGCACCGTTACCCGCAGCAATACAGAGAAAATAGTAAATGGCGTGGTGTACGACCAGGAAATACCCTTGTTCTCCAGCGTTACCAAACATAACGGGCTGGTATTCCTGGCCGGCATAGGCGCCCACTTTGAAGGCGATATTAAAGCGCATACGGACCATGTACTCAAAGAAATGGAAGCCCAGCTGAAAAAGGCCGGCACTTCTATGGACAAAGTATTAAAGGTAAGTGTGTTCCTGCACGACCTGAACGATTATAAAGCCATGAACGAGGTGTTCCGCGGCCGTTTTGGCGCTAACCCGCCGGTACGTACAACCGTTGCCGTGTATGGCGGCGTGCCGGGAGATTCGCTGGTAGAGATGGATTGCATAGCAGCACAATAACGAAGAAGGAAGCAGGATGTAAAAAGTAAGATGCCCGCATTTTGAGTGCCTGGAATTCATACGGAATGCATCCTGCCTCCTGCTTCTATATACTTCTCTTTTTTCCTTTTTTCAAAATCCTTTTATGATTACGCGCAGAAAATTAATACGAAATCTTTCTGCCGTCCCCCTATTGGGTGGACTGGCAGGTACCGCCAAAGCATTACCCTTCCTGGACGTGACCAGCACCGCACCCGCTAAAGATTATTTCAAAGAGCTGGGGGTACGCACCTTTATAAATGCTGCCGGCACTTATACCGCCATGACCGGCTCTTTGATGCTGCCGGAAGTGCTGGCCGCCATACAATATGCCTCCAAAGACTTTGTGATGCTGGATGACCTGCAGGACAAGGTGGGCAAACGCATTGCATCCCTGGTGCACAGTGAATATGCCGTGGTTACCTCCGGCGCCTTTTCCGCCATCACCCTGGGTTTAACCGGCGTATTAACCGGCCCGGATGAAAAAAAAGCAGCAGCTATTCCGCACCTGGAAGGCACCGGCATGAAAACAGAAGTGATCATGCTGAAAGCGCACGATATTCCCTACGCCCATGCATTAAAAAATACCGGCGTAAAAGTGTTGCAGGTAGATACCCGGGAAGAGCTGGAAAAGGCCATCAATGACCAGACCGCGATGCTCTTTTTTGTAAATGCTAACAACTTTGACGGTAAGGTACAGGTAGAGGAATTTATACAAATAGCCAAAGCGCATAACCTGCCGGCTATGATAGATTGTGCGGCCGATGTACCACCGGTTGAGAACCTGTGGCGGTTTACCAAAATGGGGTATGACATGGTTTGTTTTTCAGGTGGTAAAGGCATTCGCGGCCCGCAAAGCGCCGGTTTGTTATTAGGCGCTGAAAAATATATTAAACCCGCCCGCTTAAGTATGGCGCCCCGTGGTAATACCGTGGGCCGTGGTATGAAGATCAATAAAGAAGAGATCCTGGGTATGATGGTAGCGCTGGAATACTACCTGGCAAAAGACCACGCCAAAGAATGGAAGATGTGGGAGGAGCAGATAGCGCTGGTGGGCAATGCCGCCAAATCCGTACCCGGTGTGGTAACAGAGGTGAAAGTACCGGCAGTGGCCAATCACATTCCTACCTTACACGTATCCTGGGATGAGAAAAAGATACCGGTAACCGCCGCAGACCTGCGAGATAGGCTGCGCAAAGGCAATCCATCTATAGAAGTAGCAGACGGCCAGCCGGGAAATAAATACGCTATCAGCATTACCACCTGGATGCTGGTACCCGGACAGGAAAAGATAGTAGCAGCAAGGCTGAAGGAAGTACTGTCACAGGGAGCTTAATTTCATAAAACATACGCTTATGAAACGGATGATCAGGAACGGAAGCCTGCTGATCATATGCCTGGTATTATGCCGGGCGCAGGTAACCCATGCACAAAAATACAGCCTGCTGATAAAAGGGGGCCACGTCATCGATCCAAAGAATAATATTGACCGTATTATGGATGTTGCCATCACGGCGGATACCATTGCAGCCCTAGCCGCTGATATTGATACAGCGCAGGCCAGGAAGGTGATCCATGCGGAAGGGATGTATGTAACGCCCGGATTAATAGACATACACTCCCACAACTTTGCAGGCACAGAGGAGAACCATTATCTCTGTAACGGTTATACGGCCCTGGCGCCGGATGGTTTTACTTTCCGCTGCGGCGTTACCACTGTGGTGGATGCAGGCAGCTCCGGCTGGCGCAGCTTTGAAAAATTCAGAACACAAACCATACAGCACTCGCAAACGCGGGTGCTTGCTTTCCTGAACATTGTGGGAGAAGGTATGCGCGGCGGCGTGTATGAGCAGAATACGGCCGATATGGACGCCAAGATGACGGCGTTAACTATCCTTCACAATAAACAGTATGTGGTAGGCATTAAAGTAGCGCACTATGTAGGTGCAGAATGGACGCCGGTAGACCGGGCCGTGGAAGCCGGTAAAATGGCCGGGGTACCGGTGATGATAGATTTTGGCGAACAGCGCCCCGCGTTGTCGCTGGACTCTTTGTTTATGACACACCTGCGGCCCGGCGATATTTTTACACATGCCTATGCCAAATTAAGAAGCCGTATGGCTATTGTAAATGACCAGGGGCAGCTGCAGCCTTTTGCCCTTGCCGCCCGTAAAAAAGGGATTGTTTTTGATGTGGGCCACGGCGGTTCCAGCTTTTCCTTTTCACAGGCCATACCGGCCCTGAAAGCAGGTTTTTATCCCTCCACCATCAGCACAGATATTCATGCCACCAGCATGAATGCCGGTATGAAGGATATGCTGAACGTGATGTCCAAGTTCCTGAACATGGGTATGGATGTAAGCAGCGTTATCAAAGCATCTACCTGGGAGCCGGCTAAGACTATTCAGCATGAGGAATTGGGCAACCTCTCCAAAGGAGCGGTGGCAGATATTGCCATTCTGCAGGTGATGAAAGGTAAGTTTGGTTTTATTGATGCCAGCGGCTCCCGTATGGACGGGAACCAGAAGCTGGAATGTGAGCTGACCATGCGGGCCGGCAGGATTGTGTATGACCTGAATGGACTGGCCAGTGTGCCTTACCAGGCAAACACCACTACCGTAGCAGTAGATGAGCATGCCAGCGGCGCTGAAAATTAATTCCACTGAAACCGATAAAGGATGAAATATAAAATAGTATACCCGTTAACATTATTACTGGCATTGCTGGTTTATTTGCCGGCTGCTATACACGCACAAACCATATCCAAAGAAGAGCTCATCTTTCTCACGGCCGCCTGGAAGGGTGAACGTTTTCCCGATGGGCGGCCGAAAATACCCGATAGCCTGGTGGAGAAAGCCAGGCATATTGGTATTGAAGAAGCATGGACCATACTGGATAATGACGGTTACCACTGCCAGTTTGAAGGCAGCTGGAAAATACTGCACCCGGATACGCCCATTATAGGCAGGGCGGTAACCGCCCAGTTTATGCCCTCCCGCCCGGATGTGGAAAAGAGCATCCTGGACAGGGGCCATAACAAAGGGTTTAAAGGCAATACCAATTCCTGGCCCATTCAGCAGCTTACCAAAGGCGATGTGTATGTGGCCGATGGTTTTGGCAAGATCGCAGAAGGTACTTTGATAGGGGATAACCTGGGCAATGCCATTTTTGCCCGCACCGGCAACGGAGTAGTGTTTGATGGAGCTGCCCGCGATATTGAAGGCCTGGCGGACATTCCAGGCTTTAATGCTTTTGTGCGCGACTGGGATCCTTCCTATTTGAAGAACGAGGTGCTGATGGGATTGAACACACCTATTCGTATAGGCAAGGCCGTTGTTTTGCCCGGCGACCTGGTGCTGGCGCAGCGTGAGGGTATTTTATTCATACCCGCCCATATGGCGGAAAAGGTGATCAACACCGCCATTTTTATTGGCATGAAAGATGAATTTGGCCATGCCATGTTAAAGTCCGGCAAGTATACCCCCGGTGAAATTGATAACCAGTGGACGGATAAAATAAAAGAAGAATTCCTGTTATGGCTGCAGCAGCACCCGGGTCCTATACAGCTGAACCGCACCACGCTTGATCAATATTTGCAGGGAAGAACCTGGTAAGCTTTTAAACTGATACAAAATGTTATTCACAAACAAACCCGGCCTGTTCCTTGGCATCACTGCTTTCCTGCTGCTGGTTACCAATGTGGTGTTATTTACCATGGGGGAGATGGATGAAGCAGGGCCGTTTATGATAGCCTTCTGGATGGTGCTGGGCTTATTATGCAACCGGCAGGCGGATACTAAAGGTTACGTATACACGCTGATGATCTTTGCTGCTGTTACAGCAGCGCTTTATTACCCGCAGCCTTTTATTAATCCGCAGGGATACGATCTTTCCAAACTTATAACACCACTTATACAGATCATTATGTTTGGTATGGGTACTTCTATGAGCCTGCGCGATTTTTATGGTGTGGTAAAAATGCCGGCCGGTGTGTTTGTAGGTATTACCTGCCATTTTACCATTATGCCGCTGGTAGGTTTACTGCTGGCCACCACGCTGCACTTTCCGCCGGAAATAGCCGCCGGTGTTATCCTGATTGGTTCTGCACCCTGCGGTATGGCCTCTAACGTGATCTCTTACCTGGCTAAGGCCAACCTGGCATTATCTGTTACGCTTACCGCTGTATCTACGCTGCTGGCGCCGTTTATAACGCCTTTGCTCATGCAATGGCTGGCTGGTAATTATATTGAAATAAGCGTACAGAAAATGATGTGGGATATTGCCAAAATGGTATTGATCCCTGTAGCCGGCGGTTTGATCTTTAATCATTTCCTGAGTGGAAAAATAGGCTGGCTGGATAAGCTGATGCCCAAGCTTTCCATGGCAGCTATTGCATTTATTATTGTGATCATTACAGCGCATGGCCGTGAGAGTTTGTTAACAGTAGGCCCTTTGTTGGTAATAGCAGGTTTGGTGCATAACCTTTCCGGTTATACGCTGGGTTACTGGTTTTGCCGTTTAATACGTATGAAAGAGCAGGACTGCCGTACCATTGCCATAGAGGTAGGTATGCAGAACGGCGGCCTGGCATCGGCCATTGCAAAAGAAATGGGCCGTATTGCAACCGTTGGCCTGGCGCCGGCCATCTTTGGCCCGGTGATGAATATTACCGGCTCCCTGCTGGCTTCCTGGTGGCACCGCCGCCCGCCGGAAGATGAGGAAGCGACCACGCCCGTGGCGGAGCAGGCAGCTGCGTTCTAGCTATTAGCTTTTAGCCGTTAGCTGATTGGTGTTTTGCTTTAATGTCCTTACTATTTAATTTGCTGATAAGCGGCCGGGTGTACCGGCCGTTTTTTTTGCACTATACTCTCCGCACATTCCAACAGCTAACTGCTAATTAGTTCGGTTTCCTTACTATTTAATTCCTTACTATTTTATCAGATAGTAACCCCTGCATCTATTCCGCACTATATATAACGCGCGCGTGGTTTATGTATGGATGCAGTAATAAGGCCCATTTCCAGGCACCCATCAAAAAATTTTATCGTCTAAGCAACCTTATCTGCAAGTTGCCGTATTAATATCCTGAGTGCACTTCAAACTTTAATTCGTTTACCGATTATCCATTACACAATTAAACATTTTATGAGATTCAAGACAACAACCTTTTTTGTATTAGCTGCTGCTATGAGTGCAATAGTTGCATGTAGTAAAGATGATAACAATCCACCGGACAATACCCCCAAAGCGGATATACAGATCACCAATAACGCTACCCTTGGTAAAGTAATAACAGATAAATCAGGAAAAACGCTGTACTTCTTTTCTATGGATGCAACGCCGGGCACCTCTGCCTGTACGGGTGGCTGCTTAGCAGTATGGCCGGTGTTTTACAGCGCTAATCCTACCCTGGGCGATACCAGCCTGCACGCAGCAGATTTTGCAACTATCACCCGCGGAGACGGCGCCAAACAAACCACCTATAAAGGCTGGCCTTTGTACTACTATGCCAGCGACGCTGCTGCAGGTGATACAAAAGGAGAGAATTTTAACAAAGTATGGTATGTAGCCAAACCTGACTATACCGTAATGTTAGCCAACAAACAGCTGGTAGGTAATGATGGGGTGGAATACACCGGTACCTATGTTCCGGGTAAGGCTGTAACACAGTTCCTGACAGATGATTATGGCAGAACACTGTACGCTTTTACGCCTGATAAATTCAAAAAGAACAATTACACCAAAGCGGATTTCTCTAACAATCCTACCTGGCCTGTTTACGAAGTAAGCATAATTAAGGGCATACCTTCCAGCCTTGCCAAAACAGATTTTGATACCGTGCATGTATTTAACCGTGTGCAGCTGTCATACAAAGGCTGGCCGGTATACTACTTTGGTCCGGATGCCATGACCAAAGGAAATACCAAAGGAGTAAGCGTACCCCAACCCGGTGTATGGCCTATCCTGAACCTGGCTACCCTGGTAGCGCAACAATAGTCTTCAACTAGGATTTATAGGGAAACAAGGACAAACCAGGCTTCGCCTGAAGTTACTGCCGAAATATTGGCCGTAGCTTCAGGCGGAGCCGGTTTTTATTAAGAGATTGATCCTTATAGTCTTCGGATTGGTCCCCGGCTGTTCACCGGTATTTTCCCCCGCTTTTACCGATTTAATTTTTAAATGAGCGTTCGCTCACTTATCTTTGTGCCCAATGCGGACAAGAGATGAAAATAAAGAAAAGGCCATCCGGGAAAAGGCAATAGAAATGATCGTTAAAAAGGGACTGGATGGCTTTGGCGTGAACAAGCTGGCAAAAGCAGCCGGCGTGTCGCCCGCCACTATTTATATTTATTATAAAGACCGGGACGACCTGATCATGCAGCTGGGCTGCAGCGTGGCGCATGAGATGATGGCCCATAGCCTGGCGGATTTTGATCCGGAGGCCTCTTTTGCAGAAGGGCTGAAAAAGCAATGGATGAACCGGGCTCATTACTTTATTCAGAACCCGGTATCTGTGGCCTTTATAGAGCAGATCCGTTACTCGCATTATTATGAAGAGATACAGAATAGCATGAAGGTGAACTTTGGTAAAGTAATGGGTCATTTTGTAACTAATGCCATTCAAAGAAAGGAGCTGAAAGAGCTGCCTTTCGAGATATTCTGGGCCGTGGCCTATGCGCCATTATACCAGCTGATAAAATTCCATACGCAGGGCGAAAGCTACGTCAATCAAAAGTTTGCCATGACGGATGAGATCATGATGCAAACCTTACAACTGGTATTAAAAGCCTTAAAGCCATAAGGCGCTTTTTTTGCTCACCTTAACTAAGTGAGCGCTCATTTAAATTATCAAGTATGCTAACCATCATCAAAAGCGAAAAGCGCGTGCAGGTATGGGTATTTAAAACCAATATCCGCTTTAAGAAAGACCTGCTGCTGATAGCACCGTTGCTGAACCGTACATCCGCCATCCTGAACTGGAATGTAGACCGGGGCGATGTTGATAAAGTGCTGCGTATAGAATCCCTGCACCTGCAGGCGCAGCAGATCATTGACCTGGTACAGCAGGCAGGATACCATTGTGAAGAATTACCGGATTAACTATTTATTAAAGCTGTTTTATGACAACAACCACTCCTTCCGCCAAAGCCACTTTTTCCTCTTACCAGGTATTTATTATCACGGTGCTTGCCTTGCTGCAATTCACGGTGGTGCTGGATTTCATGGTACTTTCCCCGCTAGGGGTTATTCTGTTGGATAAATTACACATCAATACCTCCCAGTTTGGGCTGGTAGTATCTGCCTACGCTTTCAGCGCCGGAGCCTCCGGCCTGCTGGCAGCCGGATTTGCAGATAAGTTTGACCGTAAAAAATTGCTGTTGTTCTTTTATGTCGGTTTTATCATCGGCACATTCTTATGCGGTATAGCGCCTACTTACACCTTCCTGCTTGTAGCCCGTGTGGTAACTGGTTTATTCGGCGGTGTTATCAGCTCTGTAAGTTTTGCCATTATTACCGACCTGTTTAAAATGGAGGTGCGGGGCCGTGTAATGGGTTTTGTGCAAATGTCGTTTGCCGTAAGCCAGGTGCTGGGCATACCGGTAGGCCTGGTGCTGGCTAACCATTTTGGCTGGCACGCACCGTTCTGGATGCTCACTGTTTTTGCTACGCTGCTGGGTATTGCCATAGCCATATACATGCAGCCTGTAACCGCGCATCTGAACAACCGTATGGATGTGAACCCGTTCTTCCATCTTATTAAAACGCTTTCGCAAAGCCGCTACCTGCTGGCCTTTTCAGCTACTACCTTATTGGCTACCGGTGGTTTTATGCTCATGCCTTTTGCCAGCGCCTTTACTACACATAACCTGGGTATAGGCCTGGACCTGCTGCCCTGGGTCTATGGTATTACCGGCGTATTTTCCATGATCTTTGGTCCGCTTACCGGTAAGCTAAGTGATAAGATCGGCAAGTACAAAGTGTTTGCAGCTGGCTCTATGCTTACGTTTATCACCATTGCTATTTACACCAACCTGGGTCTTACACCTTTTATTGCGGTAATAGGCATAAACATCTTCATGTTCCTGGGGGTTTCATCGCGTATGGTGGCTGCATCTGCGCTGATCACAGCCATACCGGCGCCGCAGGACCGGGGTGCGTTCATGAGCATCAACTCCTCTGTGCAGCAAATATCCGGTGGTATTGGTTCTGCAGTAGCAGGGCTGTTGGTTACGCAAACTGCTTCCGGCGCTTTATTACATTATAACCGCCTGGGTATGGTGGCCATGGCAGCTACCCTGATCACCATAGTGCTCATGTATTTTGTGAACCGCATGATACAGGCAAAACCCAGGCAGCAGCCTGCGCCCGCCTTTGTAGAAGTACCGGTAGAAGTATAACTGTCTGATAACCGGAGGGGGGTTAAAATTCAGGATTTATTCGTTAATATTATACTCCGTATAAAAAACGTTGAACCCCTTTAAACCCCCTCTTTATTATGATCACTGACGCACAGAAAAAAAAGATCATTCAGATAGTGAATGTAATGGAAACCGGTACGCCGGAAGGTAAATATGACCAGGTAACCTTACTGGCAGATGGTAAGGGTGGTGTAAAACAGATCACCTATGGCCGCAGCCAGGCTACAGAGCAGGGAAACCTGAAGAATATTATAGAGCGTTATGTAAATGCAGGTGGCAAATTTGCCGCAAACTTTACGCCTTACCTGCCCAAGATCGGCAAACAATCCCTGGTGAATGACGATGAATTTAAACGCCTGTTAAAAGTAAGCGCACAGCAGGATCCCATTATGCACGATGCGCAGGATGCTACCTTTGAGATCCTGTATTATGTGCCCGCCACCCACTTTTTTAATGCAGAAGGTTTTACCCTGCCTTTGAGCATGCTGGTTATTTATGATAGTTATATCCACTCCGGCGGTGTGCCTGCGGTGGTACGCGCCCGTTTCCCTGAAAAAACACCCGCCAACGGCGGCGATGAAAAAGCCTGGGTTACTGCCTACACAAAGGCCCGGCAGGACTGGCTGGCTAACCATCCCAAAAAAGCGGTACGCCCTTCTGTATACCGTACCAAGTCATACCTGATAGCTATTCAGCAGGGAAACTGGATGCTGGCACAACCTTTGAACGCACACGGCGTAATTGTTCCATAAACTCACATAATTATTGCCAATGACCAGGGTGCTGCTGTTTTGTATACTCGCCTTTTTTACCGGCTGGTCCGGTAAACAATCGTCCGGTAAATTAACTGCCTTACATGCCCGGCAGGGATTGCCGCACTTTTTCCAAAAAATGCAAAGCGGCGATCCCGTGGTAATAGCTTACCTGGGCGGCAGCATTACCGGCGCCAAAGGTTACCGGGTGCAAACAGAGCAATTGTTTAAGGAGTTATACCCGCGCACGCCGCTTAAAACCATTAATGCGGGTGTAGGCGGCACGGGCTCTGACCTGGGCGTGTTCCGCCTGCAGGAGGATGTGCTGCGTTATAACCCGGACCTGGTGTTTGTAGAATTTGCGGTGAATGACGGTACAGATTCCGTGAAGATCAGTAATGCCATGGAGGGCATTGTACGCCAGATCAAACAGCACAATGCACAAACCGATATCTGTTTCCTGTACACCATTTCAGAGCCCATGATAAAACAGCTGCAGCAGGGTAAGCTGGTAGCTTCTATGCGGTTTTCGGAAAACATTGCAGCGCATTACGGCCTGCCTTCCATTAACCTGGCGGTAGATGTGATAGATCAGCTGGAAAAGAGCACCCTGGTGTTTCACGGGCAAAAAGGAACGGACTACGGCGGCAAAACCGTATTTACATACGATGGCATACACCCCGGCGATGCCGGCCACCAGATCTATACCAATACTATCCGCAAGGCATTTGAGGAAATGAAATCATTAAATGCATCAGCCAAAAGCGTGTTGCCGGCGCCGTTATTTGCCGGTAATTTTTCGCAAACCGGTGTGTATTCACCTAAAGAGTTTGCACATACCGGCGGCTGGAAAAGTGCGGCTAATATGCCGGAAATAAAAGGCTGGCTTACTGCTTTGCCGGATCTGATGTATACAGATAACCCGAAGGATAGTTTAACGATCCGCTTTAAAGGCAGTATGATTGGTATACAGGATATGATAGGACCTTCATCCGCAGGGGCGTTAATAACTGTTGATGGGAAGCAAACCATCCGCAAGCTGCGCTTTGACCGCCATGGCAGCTGGTTCCGGCGCAACTTCTATTTCCTGGATCCCCTGCCGGATGGCATGCACACCGTTGTATTTAAGCTGGACCCGGCACCCATCAACAAAACCAAAATAGTCATTCCCTCAGAGCTGGGCGATACCGCGAAGTATCAGCCCAACTATTTATTTATTGGAAAAATTATGATGGTTGGCCAGCCGGCTAATTAATAATTCTTAGCAGTTCCCATCTATATCACACGTATTGCTGCTGCCAGGTTCCTGCTCGGAAAATGACCGCTGTAATGCGCTGAGGAAGGTAGCTTCCGGCTGTGCGCCGGATACGGCATACTTACGGTCTATCACAAAAAAGGGTACACCCCGCGCGCCCAGCGCTGCAGCTTCTTCTACATCCGTACGTACCGCATCGGCAAACGCATTGCCTGCCAGGGTGGTTTTTACGGCAGCTGCATCCAGGCCAATATTAGCGCCCAGCTGTGCCAGCACCTCGTGGTCGGCGATGTTCTTACCTTCTGTAAAGTAAGCTTTGAACAGGCTTTCTTCAGCCGCATCGCCTAAACCATGTTGCGCTGCCAGGTGCGAAAAGCGGTGTGCGTCAAAGGAGTTGGCTACTACTGCTTTATCAAAATTGTATTGCAGCCCGGCATCTGCAGCCATGGCTGTTACCTGGTCATTCATTTGTTTGGCGTGATCCAGGGTAAAACCCTTACGCTCTGCCAGGTATTCGTGAATGCCGCCGGTACCGCTGGCCGGCAGGGTAGGATCCAGCTGGAAACTTTTCCAGACCACTGTTACATCTTCCTTGTGCTCAAACTGCGCCAGGGCATGCTCAAACCGGCGTTTACCAATGTAACAGAATGGGCACATCACATCTGACCATATTTCAACTTGCATATTTGCTTTATTACGAGAGTTTTGTAAAATAGATGTTACAACATCAAAAATACGTATATTTGCTTACCAGTGGTTAGTACTTACCATAAGGTTAGTGCTTACCAAAGGGTAACTTAAAAATACAGGCTTTATGTTAGGACCTGAAGGACAATTTGCTACCAAAGAGCAAACAGAAGAATGCCGGGGTGCATTAAGCGCCGTGCAGGATGCATTGTATGTGTTGAACGGTAAGTGGAAGCTGCCTATTATTATTGCGCTGGGAGAAGGTAATAAACGTTTTGGCGAACTACAGAAAGCAGTGAAAGGCATTTCCGCCAAGGTGTTGTCGCATGAATTAAAGCACCTGGAGCTCAATGAATTTATACGCCGCCATGTATATAATACCATGCCGGTATCCGTTGAATATGAGTTAACACCCTATAGCGCTACCCTGCGTAATGTAATAGAATCCCTGCGTGAATGGGGTACACAGCACCGTCATAAGATACGCGCCCGCGCCAAGGAGAAAAAAGCGGTAGGCGTTTAAGCTATTTTCCTTAAATTCGGAATCAATCAATCAAAATCACAGACCCTTAGTGTAGCACATTGGGAGGGGCTGAAGGAAGCGGGTAATCCCAACCGGTTACAGTAAAAATCTTTTATTAAAGCACATACCTGTACTGTAACCCCTTGTAGCGAATCGAATCAAATTTTACCGGAATCTTAAAACAGGCTGTACCTGCAGCCTTATTGTCGTTTGTATCAACCGAAAATCAATCGCTATGCTAAGAATTAAAAAGCACACGTACTATCTGTTGCTGGGCCTTTCCTTGCTTTTATTAAGCGTCACACAAGTATTTTCCCAGGTAACTACTGCCACCCTGAGCGGTATTGTAAAAGACCCCAAAGGCACACCCCTGCCCGGCGCCACCGTGCAGGTAGCCTTTGTTAATGCCGGCATTAAACAGGGGCTGCAAACCAGGTCAGACGGGCGTTTTACCGTTCCCAACCTGCGGGTAGGCGGGCCTTATACGGTAACCGTAACCTTTATGGGCTACCAGGAAAATATAACGGATAATGTGTACCTGGAGCTGGGCCTGAACAACGCAGTAGAAATACAGCTGCAGGAAAAAGCCGTGGAGCTGAAGAATGTAGTGATCACCGGGCAGTCCACCGTGTTTGACAATAAAAAGACCGGCGCGTCCATGAACATCAATAGCCGCACCATCCGCGCGCTGCCTACCATTTCCCGCTCCGCAGATGATTACCTGCGTTTAACCCCCTCTGCCTCCTTTACCTACAACGGTTTATCCTTTGCAGGGCGTAACGGGCAGTATAATAACTTTTCATTGGACGGTGCGGTGTTCAACAATCCTTTTGGGCTGGATGCTCCTACACCTGGCGGGCAAACCAATGCAACGCCCATTTCCCTGGATGCTATTGACCAGATCCAGGTGAATATTGCACCCTACGATGTAACACAGGCGGGCTTTACCGGCGCCGGTGTGAACACCGTAACCAAATCAGGCGACAACAACATTTCCGGTACCGTATATGGTTTTTACCGCAACCAATCCCTGACCGGCTCTAAAGTAGATAAGAACAAACAGGTGGTGCCTGACCTGAAACAGCTGCAGGCCGGCTTTTCGCTGGGCGGTCCCATTATAAAGGATAAGCTGTTCTACTTCGTGAACTTTGAAACAGAACAGCGTAGCGATCAGGCCAGCAGTTATGTAGCACAGAACAGCAGCAATGTGGGCCTGCCTAATACCTCCCGCGTACTGGAATCAGACCTGATGCAGGTAAGCAGCATTCTGAAAACCCGTTTTAATTACGATACCGGTCCTTACCAGAACTTTACACTGGACCAGAAAAGTTATAAATGGCTGTTTAAGGCCGACTGGAATATCAGCCAGAACCACCGCCTCTCATTCACCTATAACGGGCTGCAGGCCAGCAAGGACAAACCTGCGCACCCCAGCGCCATTGGCCGCCGCGGACCAGACTATACTACCTTACAGTTCCGCAATTCAGGGTATGAAATAGTGAACCAGCTGCACTCTTTTGGTGCGGAATTAAAATCCACCTTTGGCAGCAGCTACGCCAACAAATTAAGAGTAGTGTACTCGCTGTTCAGGGATAAGCGTAATCCATTCTCAGCACCCTTCCCTGTGGTGAACATTTCCAAGAATGGCGTACGTTATATTATTGCCGGGCATGAACCGTTTTGCATCAACAGCCGCCTGAACCAGGATGCCTGCCAGGTTACCAATGACTTCAACATATTCATGAACAAGCACACGCTTACAGCAGGTGCTTCATTTGAATCCTACAAATTCGGCAACTCCTTTAACCTTACCGGTTACGGCCCTGCTTTGTTCGGGGATATAGACATTAATACCTTTATTACAGAAGTACCCAGGGGTGGCAATGTAGTATTTGGCGCTTACCCGCTGGATGTGGATGTGAACTATGCCCGCAACCGTGCAGCCGCCGGTGAATGGACCTGGTATTATTTAACTGTAGGGCAATTATCCGGTTACCTGCAGGATGAGTGGCAGGTATCAGAACGTTTTCGTGTAACCTATGGCGTAAGAATAGATGTGCCGTTTTATTTTAATGCCAGCTACCGTTCACCCAACGTAAATCCGGACGGTACTTTTGCCGGCACCTTTACTGAAGGCGAGCCCACAGTGGCGAACAATAAAAACATGATATTATTTGATGAAAACGGCCGCCGGCTTACCAACGGGGTAGGCAAGGAAATAGATAATACCCGCTTCCCCAGCAGCAAGCCGCTCTTCTCGCCCCGCGTAGGTTTTAACTGGGATGTGATGGGCAATAAAACCCTGCAGATACGTGGCGGATCTGGCTTGTTTACCGGCCGCTTTCCATTTGTATGGGTGGGCAACCAGATCGGTAACCCGGACAGCACCTTCTTTAACGTAACGGCCCGTGACTTTAAATGGCCGCAGGTATGGCGCTCTAACCTGGGCACGGATATACGCATTCCATTTGGTACCGTGTTCACCGTAGACCTGGCATATACCAAGGACGTAAATGGTATGATGGTGCGTAACTATAAGCTGGGCACCCCTACCGGCACCCTCAATTCCGGCACCAGCGATACGCGTAAGATCTACCTGCCTGCCGACCAGGGCCCCGCCAACGCCTATGTGTTTA
Organism: Chitinophaga sp. GbtcB8; assembly: GCF_019091455.1. Taxonomy (GTDB): domain Bacteria; phylum Bacteroidota; class Bacteroidia; order Chitinophagales; family Chitinophagaceae; genus Chitinophaga. The sequence goes on along the minus strand of NZ_JAGXJN010000030.1, from coordinate 41,651 downwards.
CCAATACCAGCGTAGGTTACCAGTTTAACGCCAGTTTCCAGGCGCAGCAATATTTTCAGAATGGCTTGTACCTGATGGCAGGTTATAACTACCTGATCGCAAAGGATGCCAGCTCTATTTCCGCAGAAATATCCAGCGATGCATTTGACCGTAACCCCATCCTGAACAACGCAAACGCCGCAATATTGTCTACCTCCCTGTATGGCAATACGCACCGTATTATAGCCGCTGCTTCTAAGAAATGGAGCTACGCAAAAAATAAAAAGCTGGCCACCACGGTATCCTTATTTGGTTCCCTGAACTCCGGCAACCGTTTTGCCTATGTGTATGGCGGTGATATTAATAACGATGGTACTGCCACCAACGATCTGCTGTATGTGCCTACCAATGCGGAAATTGATATAATGCCTTTTACACCGCTCACAGATGTAAATGGCGTAGTACAGGATGCTGCCACGCAGCGCGCTGCCTTTAAACAGTTCATTAGCCAGGATAAATACCTGCGCAAACGGCAGGGACAGTACACAGAAAAATATGCCGGTGAAAACCCCTGGCTCAACCAGCTGGATCTGCGCATACTGCAGGACTTTATTATCAAAGGCGCCAAAAGGAACCAGACCATTCAGCTAAGCATTGACTTTGTGAACCTTGGCAACCTGATCAACAGCAGCTGGGGCGTAGTGAAGTACGCAACTACTTCCGGGTACTTCCAGCCATTGTCTGTTGCCTATAACAACAATGCGCCTACCTACCAGTTTGATCCTTCTATGCGCTCAACATTTACTTCCAGCCCCGACCTGCCTTCCCGCTGGCAGATGCAGGTGGGATTGAGATACTCGTTTTAGTTTTTAGTCCATGGTAGATGGTCCATTCACGTTAAACAATCCCTCCGAAATATGCAATGGACCATGGACCATGGACTTTTTTTACCTTAGCTCTATGAAGGATCTCCAAGCTGTATTCATCATTCCTCCCAAAGTACATTTGCTGGACATTGCCGGCCCCGCCCACCTGTTTTATGAAGCCGGTGATTATGGTGTGCAGGTGAGATCATACTTTGCGGCCATTGATCCAAAAGATACCCGCATTGAAAGCAGCTGCGCCCTGCATTTTTCTGACCTGGTAGATTATAATTCCATAACACTGCGCCCCAGGGATATCATTTTTATCCCCGGTTTGGAGGCTGCTATTTTATTGGATGAGAAATTCCTGCGCTCCACAGCTGCCTTTGGACAATGGCTGCGGGAGCAGCATGCAAAAGGAGTAACCATCTGCTCTGTATGCACCGGCGCTTTTTTACTGGCAGCAGCCGGTTTGCTGGAAGGCAGGGCCTGTACTACCCACTGGAAGTACATTGACCGTTTACAGCAAAAATACCCGGACCTGCAGGTGCGTGATAATTGTTTGTTCGTGGAATCCGGCTCCATTTTTACCAGCGCTGGTGTAGCCTCTGGTATTGATCTGGCGCTGTATATGATAGAGCAGCTATGGGGTTCCGTACTGGCGGCACAGGTAGCCCGTGAAGTAGTGGTGTTTACCCGCAGAACAGCCGGTGATCCGCAGATCAGCATTTTTATGCAATACCGCAACCACCTGGAAAACCGGATCCATGAAGTGCAGGACCGGCTGGCGCAGGGCCTGGATCAAAACCTGAATATTGAGGAAGTAGCGGGCAATGTGCATATGAGCGCACGTAACCTCACACGCCTGTTTAAAAGAACCACCGGTATTACCATTGGACAGTATGTTGATAAGCTGCGCGTGGAGCGGGCCGCCCATATGATAGGTGAAGGGCATACCGTGCAGGCCACCGCCCGCGCCTGTGGCTTAAAAAGCACGAACCAGCTGCGTTTTCTCCTAAAGAAATACGAAACCGCATTACCCCGTCGGCTGGAAAAAATGGCCTGAAACTGCGTGCCCTTGGCCGTATAAAAAAAGCACCCCGTTTTACCTTAGCCCATAAAACAACCTCTCATGAATACCTTTTCACTGTATGTTACAGCCTGCCTGTTATTTATAGGCTTTACCGCCCATGCACAGGATACTTATTATTGTTTGCCCTGCAATAATCCCTGTGATGAAATTGCTTTTAATGCACCCGGTAAATGTACCCATTGTAATATGGAGCTGGTTAAACAAACCAAAGAAGAACATGAACGCCTGGCAAAAAAAGACCGTTTAAAAGTGGCTTTTTACCTGCAGAACGGGGTAGAGGTGCTGGACTTTGCAGGGCCGCTGGAAGTGTTTAACTACGCGGGTTTTGAGGTGTTCATTGTTTCAAAGGACAAGAACCAGCTGTTTGCACAAGGCGTATTGAGGATAACGCCGGACTACGATATTACAAATGCACCGGCCGCAGATATTATAGCTTTCTTTGGAGGTAATGCAGGCAAAGCGGCTAATGATCCGGATGTAATTAACTGGCTAAAAAGGCAAACCAATGTACAGCACTATTTTTCCGTATGCACCGGCGCTTTTATCCTGGGCAAGGCTGGTTTGCTGGATGGGCTAACCGTTACCACTTTTCATGAAAGTATAGAAGGCCTGCAGGCAGCGGTGCCAGGGGCCAAGGTATTGTCCAACGTGCGTTATGTGGACAATGGCCGGGTGATCACCACTGCCGGCATCTCCGCCGGTATTGACGGCGCTCTGCACCTGGTAGCGAAATTACGCGGTGATGAAATGGCTAAAAAAGTAGCGGCGTACATGGAGTATGATAAGTGGGTGCCGGACCAGGGCATGGTAGCCAAACAGCAATAATTGTATCACCTTTTTTGCTGGTCAGTTCACCCCGCAATTTTTCCGTTTGAGCGGCAGATGTTTTTCTTCGCGATCTGAAAGGCGTCAAATTAGTGTATGAAAAGAAAATTACACTACCTGGTCATAATTATTACCCTGGCAGCCTTACTGGTAATAAGCAGTTGCGCTTATTACTACAGTTGTTACAGCGATGATTATTATTACCTGGTTATTGACCATGCAAAAAAATAAGGCTATGCAAAAAATCACTGCTTTTATAACAATTGTATTGTTATGTAGTATAGCAAGAACCACCCACGCGCAGGTACATGTGCGGGTAAATGTGGGCGTACCGGTTTATTGCCCGCCGCCACCGCCGGTAAGGGTGGTGGTAACACGCCCACGGCCTCTGGTAACCCCGGTGCTGGTGGTAAGGCCCGTGCCGCCACCTGCATACGTGGTAGTACGCCCCAGGCCCCGGAGGGTGATTGTGTACTGAGTTATATAGTAGCAAAGGCGTAACATGCTCCGGCGCTTACTGCAAAGCACGCCGGTACAGCCCGCAGGGAACAGTATAAACCGGGGGTAACTGATACATAAAAAACGGCACAGAATTGCATTGTTGGTAATCCAATAATCGAGTACTTTTGAGTACTAAATAAAAAATGATGGCACAGTTACCCAAGTTTATGATCGCCGACGATCCTATTACAGATCCAGACAACGAATACATCTTTCACACAGAAAAGCCAAGGTTCTTTGCCAAACGTGTGGAAGAAGATGAAGAAACCGCTTACATTGACATTGTTGAAGAACTGGATAATGTAGATGAGTTCTTCCATAATGAGCCGGAAAAAAAGCAGGAGTTGCTGGAGCAGCTGGAGGATTGGTATTATTCTTACATGGAGTGGCTGGATGAAGATGCCGATGAAGATGATGAGGACGAGGAGGAGTAGTCGTTTAACCCCATTCAGGAAGTATTTACCTGGTGTTCATGTTGGAATGCTGGCCGTTGTTACAGCGGCCAGCATTTGCCATTTATTTTAGTGTTGTTAACCCCTGGCTATATCCCTCCCATGGTTTTGCAGCGGCTGCAGGTCAACAAGCAAAGTCTTCAATAAAGGTATTTACTGCAAACAACTGCGGGTAAGCAATAGTTGCCCTGGTGTTCCGCTTATCTCTCCCAGCAAAGGCCTCATTTTTGATGGTATAAGCAGGTACCAATCCTGTTGCATATGCCATCCACCGTTGTTGCCACCATGAAGTACAATGCTGATAAAGCCACCCTCCGGGTAGTGTTTGTATCCGGGATGGTGTATGATTACCTGGGTGTGCCGCCGGAAGAATATGAGGCCATGCGCACCTCCGGCTCCAAAGGCAAATATTTAAATGAGCACATTAAAAAGCATTACGACTACGTAAAGGTGAAGGGCTGAAAAATATATTTTGAAAATAATACCGTTCGGTATAAATTTGTACTACTAAAGAAAGGCAACTATGTCCAAAGCAGAAAAAACCAGGGCTTTTATTATTGAGAAAACGGCGCCCATCTTCAACAGGAAGGGCTACGCCGGTACCTCGTTAACAGATATGACGGAAGCCACAGGTTTAACAAAAGGAAGTATTTACGGGAACTTTGATAATAAAGATGAAGTGGCGCTGGCCGCGTTTGAGCATAACCGTGCCCAGGTGGAGCAGATCATTCGCGGGGAGATGAGCAAATACGAAAAGGTGAAAGACCAGCTGCTGGTATATGTGCATGTGTACAAGGATTTTTTAAAACACCCCTTTCCCGAAGGCGGCTGCCCCCTGCTGAATACCGCTACAGAAGCAGATGATACGCATCCTGCCTTAAAGGAAAAAGTAAGCGCTGCCATTACCCACTGGAAAAGCCGCATAGCAGCGCTTATTAAAAAAGGGATAGATAACAGGGAGTTCAGCAGCACCGCAGATCCGGAGCAAACGGCGCTTACTATTATAGCCTTGCTGGAGGGTGCTATCATGATCACCAAGGTTACCGGCAAGATCAATTACCGCAATGCCATTATGCAGTCAGTTGAAAAACTGATCAACGATCTCTAATGATATTTTTTTACTGTAAAATATACCGATCGGTATAAAATATGAAAAGAACCATCCTGCTCATAACGGTTATCACCGCCGCTATGATGGAGCTCATAGATACCTCTATTGTAAACGTAGCCTTATCACATATGAGCGGTAACCTGGGCGCTACGCTGGAAGATACTTCCTGGGTGGTAACTTCCTACGCCATTGCCAATGTGATCATTATTCCCATTACCACTTTTCTCAGCACCCTGCTGGGCCGGCGTAATTATTACATTGGTTCGGTGATTGCCTTCACGTTCTTCTCTTTCATGTGCGGGCAGGCTACCAGTATCTGGATGCTGGTAGCATTCCGTTTTTTGCAGGGCATGGGCGGGGGCGCGCTGTTGTCTGTATCGCAGGCCATTGTATTTGAGCTGTTCCCCAAAGAAAAGCAAAGTGTGGCCAGCGCCTTATTTGGTATTGGGGTATTCATTGGCCCCACCATTGGCCCTACATTAGGCGGTTACATTACGGAGTATTATTCCTGGCCCTGGATCTTTTATATTAATGTGCCCATTGGCATTGTAGTAGCCTCATTGTGTTCCATATTGCTGGGTGAGCCGGCTGTTAAACAACCGGGCGGTAAAATAGACTGGCTGGGCATTTTCCTGCTGGCTGTTGGTGTAAGCGCTTTGCAAACAGTACTGGAACGGGGAGAAACAGAAGACTGGTTTGAAACCCGCTACATTGTATGGCTAACGGTAACGGCTATGGTAGGATTGTGCCTGTTTGTATGGTGGGAGCTAAAGACCAAGCAACCCGTGGTGAACCTGCGTGTGCTTAAAAGCCGCAACCTGAGCATAGCAGCGGTGCTTACCTTTATTTCAGGCATAGGTATGTTCAGCTCTGTTTTTTTAACGCCGGTATTTGCACAGCGCCTGTTAGGGTTCACGCCTTCGCAAACCGGACTGTTATTATTGCCCGGGGCCTGTATAGCTATAGGTGGGTTAATTGTTTCCTCGCGGCTGCTGCAGCGTGGCCTGTCGCCCATGTACCTGATTGGCACCGGCATTATTTTCTTTGGCTGGTTTAGCTGGAAAATGTCGCGGCTTGACCTTGATGCAAGTGGTTTTGACATAACTACAGCGCTGATCTGGCGGGCCCTTGGTTTGGCCATTGTAACCGTACCCTTAACCATGCTGGCAGTTTCTTCCCTGCAGCCAAAGGATATGCCGCAGGGCGCAGCTTTAAATAACATGATGCGGCAGCTGGGCGGCTCCTTTGGGCTGGCGCTGGTTAATACCTATTTAACTCAGCGCAATGCCGTGCACCGGGCAGACCTGGTATCTAACATTACCGCATACAATCCCGCAACCGTACAACGTCTTTCCGGCTACACGCACTATTTTATGAGCAGGGGTGCTACCGCAGCAGAGGCGCAGCAGCAGGGCCTGGGTATGCTGAATGCCGTGGTGGTAAAGCAATCCAGCCTGTTAAGCTTTTGTGATGCCTACCTGGTAGTGGGCGCTGTTTTCCTGGTAGCGCTGCCCTTATTATTATTTGCCAGCCAGCGTAAGCAGGCAGCAAGACCGGCCGTAATACTCTCCGATCACTAAAGCGTTAATATGCGTATTTTAGCGATCAATGGAAAATGCGGCTTCAGCAAACGGTTATATTAGTGAGCGCATACCGGTAGCCCCGGAATGGGACGAAGTATTTGATCCTTTTTATTATGCGTTGAATAAGCAGCAGGTACCGGTGCGTAAGAAGCTGTTGCCCACTTTCCAGACCATCCTGGTATTTAATTTCGGAGGCCCTATCCTGTTATACCCGGATGGAGATGATAAAATACTAACGATGGGCAAAACCGTAGTATTAGGGCCGTTGAAAAAAGCCTTTGAATATGAGCTGCCGGCCGGCAGTGAAATGCTGGTTGCTAATTTTAAATGGGATGCATTCTACCGTTTTTTTGGTACGGCATTACAGCCGTATCACGATCATTTGCAGCACCCGGATGTATTGCTGCAGCAAAAACATTGTTTTGCTGAGCTGTGGGAATCATTAAAAGCCCTGCCGCAAATGGAGCAGCGCGTAGAAAAGGTGCTGGATTTTGCCGGGGCGTATTTGCGCCAGCGGGAGGCCGCTTCCGAAGCGCTCATTGACAATAACCCCACGGATGTATTAAGTCCGGTAAAAACCATTGCCGGTAAAAAAGGACAAACGGAACGCAACATACAGCTGAACTATAAAAAGTACTTAGGCTACAGCGCTAAGGAAATGAGCCGGTACCAACGTTTTCAGCAGGCCGCTGCATTAGCGCTGCAGCTCTTTGAACGCAGGGGCGCCGTAGATTGGTTTGAGATCATTTACCAATGCGGGTATTATGACCAAAGCCACCTGATACACGACTTCAAACATTTCCTGGACCTAACCCCAGCCCAATTCATTAAATTTCAATCGGATATCTGCATTGCAGGTAGTTAGCTACCCCGCTGATATACCTGTTTAGGACAAGTGCCCATCCCAACAGGGGCTAAAAACGCCACGTATGCGGGCGGATTGTGACAGCGCGCCTGTCTAATTTTATAACATGAAACACATATCCATTCTTGTTCCCGAAGGGGCTATATTAGGAAGCATTGAAGGTCCGCGCCAGGTATTTACAGAAGTAAATGCGTTTTTAGAAAGCATGGGAAACGCACCCCGGTTTAAAGTGCAGCTGGTATCGCAGGGTACCATACCCCCGGTATATAATGGCATTTACCAGGTAAGCGCAACTCCTATATCAGAGGTTGGCAGCACAGACCTGGTGATCATTCCTGCGCTGGATGGCGATATGCAAAAGAACCTGGAAAATAATAAAGCATTTATACCCTGGATAGTACAGCAATATAAAAGAGGAGCCGAAGTGGCCAGCCTTTGTGTAGGGGCATTTCTGTTAGCCGCCACCGGCTTGCTGCAGGGCAAGAGCTGCGCTACGCACTGGATGGCGGCCAATGCTTTCCGGCAAATGTTCCCGGGAGTGAACCTGGTGGAAGATAAGATCATTACCGACGAAAATGGCCTGTACACCAGCGGTGGCGCCTTTTCTTACCTGAACCTGATCCTACATCTTATCGGCAAATATGCCGGGCGCGATGTAGCGGTATTTTGCTCCAAAGCATTCCAGATAGATATAGAACGGCAAAGCCAGTCGCCTTTTATAATTTTTAAAGGGCAGAAGGAACATGAAGATGAGCTGATCAAAAAAGCGCAGGAGTTTATAGAACAAAATTTTCAAGATAAAATTACTGTCGATGAATTAGCGGGTATGTTATATCTTGGACGAAGGAACTTTGAACGCCGGTTCAAAAAGGCCACATCCAATACTGTAGTAGAATATATGCAGCGGGTAAAGGTAGAAGCTGCCAAAAAAAGCTTTGAGACCAGCCGCAAGAACATCAATGAAGTAATGTACGACGTAGGTTATGCCGATGTAAAAGCATTCAGGACCATTTTCCGGAAAATTACAGGACTAACGCCTATTGAGTACCGGAATAAATATAACAGAGAAGCCATTGTATTAGAAGCCTAAACCGTTACAACTTTTTTACTGTTAGTTATGAAACACGTATCCATCCTTGTTCCACGCGGACATACCAGCTTAAGTAACATTGAAGGTACCCACCAGGTGCTGTCGGAAGTGAACAACTTCCAGGAATACAGGGGAGAGGATCCTGTATTTAATATACAATTGGTAGGCCTGGAAAAAGATACCTCTCAGCGCAACGGCACCTACACCGTTAACCCGGATGTATTGATAACAGACATTGCTAAAACAGACCTGATCATTATACCCGCCCTGCACGGCGATCAGAAAATAGGCATGGAGCATAACAGGGAATTAATTCCCTGGATCATTGAGCAATACCGAGGTGGGGCCGAAATTGCCGCATTCTGTATCGGCTCTTTTTTCCTGGCCAGTACTGGATTAATGAGCGGAAAACGCTGCGCCACACACTGGCGTTTTGCCAACGAGTTCCGCCAGATGTTCCCGGATGTGGACCTGGTGGATAACAAGATCATTACAGAGGAAGATGGTATTTATACCAGTGGCGGCGCTTACTCTTACCTGAACCTGCTGCTGTACATGATCGAAAAATATACCGACCGTGATACCGCCATCTTTATCTCCAAAGCATTTATGATAGATATAGACCGGCACAGCCAATCGCCCTTTATTATTTTCCAGGGACAAAAGACCCATGAAGATGAAGCGGTGAAAAATGCGCAGGAGTTTATAGAAAAGAACTTCCAGGACAGGATCACGGTAGATCAGCTGGCCAGCGCCTTTGCTATGGGCCGCCGCAGCCTGGAGCGCCGCTTTAAGAAAGCCACCAGCAATACGGTTTCAGAATATATACAACGGGTAAAGATCGAGGCTGCAAAGAAAAGCTTTGAAACCAGCCGTAAGAATATTAACGAAGTAATGTATGATGTAGGATATGCAGATGTAAAGGCTTTCCGCACCATTTTCCGTAAGGTCACCGGTCTTTCACCCATGGAATACCGCAATAAATACAACAAGGAAGCAGTGGCCGTATAACCGTTGGCGTTAACCCTTCAGCTTCTCGGGTAATATAGGCAGGTGCCGTATGCGCTTGCCGCTGGCACGGTACACGGCATTGGCAATAGCTGCGCCGGAAGGGCCCTGTACTGCTTCGCCTGCGCCCAGCGGTTCCGCATCCGGGTGTGGTATCAGCGCTACTTCTACTGCAGGTGATTGTTTAAAACTGAGAATGGGATAAGAGATCCAGTCCCTGCTGGTTACATGCTGTTCATCAAAGGTTACCTGCTCGCGTATGGTCCAGCTGCAGGCCTGCACCATGCCGCCTTCTGTCTGGTTCTTTACGCCATCCGGGTTAATGATCTCACCGGCATCTACTACCGCCCACATCTTTTGCACCTGTATGCTATAGTCTGTTTTAATGTGCACCTGTGCAGCTACTGCGCAGTAGGCGCCGGAATTTTTATACCGCGCAAATGCAATTCCCACTGCTGTTCCACTGGCAGCAGGCGCAGGTGGCAGCATGGTCTTTAATTTTTGCAGTACTGCAATGGCCCTTTCATCGTCCAGGTGTGCCAGCCGGAAGGCAAAGGCATCCTGCTGCGCTTTTTCCGCCAGCTCATCTATAAAACATTCAATAGCAAAAACATTGGCAAAAGCGCCCAGGCTGCGCAGGGAAGAGGTGCGCAGCGGCCCCTGGAAGGCATGCGCTATAATGTGCTGGTTGGGAATGTTATAATACGGTTCTGAATTACGGAAAGCGCCACCGGCATAACCGCCGCCTTCCTGTTTAAAAGGTTTGGTTATGTAACGGCCCGGCAATAAATTGGCTGCCTGGCCGCCGGGGCGGGCGCCGTGGGTGTCTGAGCGCAGCCCATATTGCCAGTGTGTGATTTTTCCTTTATCGTCCAGCGTAGCTGCCAGGTCCATGAGCATGGCGCTGCCATAAGGCTCCCAGCCATGTTCATCCTGCCGGCTCCACTGCAGGCGTATAGGCCTGCCCGGTAATGCCATGGCCAGCAGCGCTGCTTCTGCCGCTACATCATCGGCCCCGTTATGCCCGTAACAGCCGGAGCCTGGAACACCTTTTACATGAATACGCTCTGCCGGTAGCTGTAACAGCTGCTGCAGGGCTTCCCGCAAGGGATATACGCCCTGGCTGTGTGTCCATACCTGCAGCTGTTGCTGCTCATTATACAAGGCCACCGCGCAGGATGGCCCGGTAGCGCCGTGCATAATATACGGTTTAAAATAACGGGCCTGCAGGGTAGGGGTGTTTATTGCCTGCCCTTTCTCCCGCACGGTTTGTGATCTTACTGGCAGGGAAGCCAGGTGTTCCGCTAAATTATGGCTGCCGGCTAAAGGAGTGCCTTTGCTCCATTCAGCGTGCTGGGATAATAACTGTTGCGCCTGTACGGTATCATACTCGCGGGTAGCTATTACGCCCAGGAAGCTGCCGTTGGCTACTACTTTCAGCAGGCCGGGTACTTTTGCTTTTACTGCCTGCTCATTATACTGCTGCAGCTGCGCATCATAGGCCGGGGGCCGCACGATGCGCGCATGTACCATACCGGGAAAATGCAGGTCCTGCACATACACAGGTGCGCCTTTAACTATTTGCGGCACATCATCCCGGTGCACAGGTGTGCCGGAAGTGGTATAATCTTTTTTAGGTTTTAGCTTAACGGTAGGTTTTATTTCACCGCTCAGCTTATTGCCGTTCAGTATTTGCGCAAAGGTGGCGGAGCGGTCGCCATTTTTCGTAGAGGCTTTACCGTTATCAAGGCGCAGCTGCTCCGGCGGTAAGTTTAATTGTGCGCCTGCCAGCTCCAGCAAACGTTCCCGTGCAGCTGCCGCAGCATACCGTACGGACATGGCGCTGGTTTCAATAGAGGTGCTGCCTGCTGTATAATTTTCATTGGGGGTAACTTCTGTTTCTGCCAGGGCTACAGTTACTTTTTCCATGGGCAGGTCCAGCTCCTCTGCTGCTACCTGCGCTACTGCGGTGCGTATGCCCTGGCCCAGTTCCAGCTTGCCGGTAAATACGCGCACGCTGCCATTTGCCAGCACTTCCAGCCAGGCATCTATGTTCGAGTATTCTTTAAGATTGCCGGGTAGTTCCTGTAAGGGGAACTCCCGCAAGGGTAGGGCTGCGCCTGCAAAGGGTAATTGGGTAAAAGAAAATCCAATGGTCAGGCAGCCGGCTGTTTTTAAAAAATCTCTCCTGGAGTGGTCCATCCTGTATCAGTTTAAACCGTATCTACGGCGGGAGCTTGTTGCTAAAAATAAAAAAATAAATCAGCAATAGCAACCGCAGGATTGGCCGGTAGCGTCCCGGTTGAAATTTTATACTATTATCTCACCTTCGCAAGACTGTCAATTGACGATTGTATAGCAATCAACCGGCCATGAACGGCTCCAAGCTGCAACTTTTCTGCCTTTGCGCTGTCGTTCTGGCCATTGTACGTACAGCCAGCCATTCTTTCATTTATATTATTGGCGCTATCCTTAAGTAATTTTTGTTCACTTAAAAGTTTCGTCTGCAGGTTGTTGTGATTACATCCACAAGCGAATATTATGAGAAGGCATAAGATGGCTGAAAATTTCATTTGAAGTTTTTTGAAAGTTGGGAAAATCGGGATTTATTTTGCAATAATAATGTATAAATAACAGCTTATTCCCCCACTCATCAAATTTCAAAGTAAGACATTACGGTTGATCTGCCATTCTCTATTTTTATGCCTGCAACACTTTTCGGCACACTCAGAACATGGGCCGGCTAGTTATTGTTTGTGCCAGGCCGCGGCTGCATTTCCCGCACTTCCACTCTGCCGCCCAGGTCAAGCGGCGGGCACGCTTTGGCCAGCTCCACGGCCGCTTCCAGGCTGGCTGCCATAATATTAACAGTACCGCCTACCATTAAACCATCCCGCTCTATTGCGCCGGTTTCAATAGTACGTTCTATACCGGATAATACAGCGCCTTTCCGGAACAGGATATTGCTGCTCACATAAATGCCCTGTTGCCTCCATGTGGGAATAACAGCGCCCCATTTTTTACGCAGGTTATTTAATTCTTCATCTGTTTGCAGGGTAGTGCGCATGTGTAAGATCAAAACATATTCTTTCATCTTGCTATTTTTTACAAGGCAAAATTATCCCGCCGCTGAACCGGTGCATTGTAAAAAATCATTGATCTAGCAGAAAGCAGGTGATTTAAAAAAGTCCTGCGGGGATTGACCGGTAAAGGCTTTGAAGTCTTTGATAAAATGTGCCTGGTCAAAATAACCGGCATCATAAGCAAGGGCTGTTAATGTTTGGTTGGGAGTGTATTGGGTAATGAGTTTCCTTAACCGCACAATGTTGGCAAATTGTTTGGGTGTAGCGCCAACCTGCTGGCGGAAACGTTTTTCCAGCGCATCCTGGCTAATGTTTAGCTGGTAGGAGAGCTCCCTGATCTTAATGTTCTGCAGGGTAAGCTGCTGCACGGCGGCCTGTATGCGGGGATCCGGCTCATATGTTTGTACGGCTGATAATAACCAGCTTTCTATAATGCGGATCCGTTGCGCATGGCTGGCAGCAGCGGCTAATTGCTCAGTGATGTTATCCAGCTGTTGCCGGCTTACCAGGACATCCAGCGGGATGCTTTGCTCAAAAAATTCGTGTAAAGGCGTTTTAAAAAAAGCAGCTGCGCCGGCTGATCTGAAGGTTACGATCAGTGTGGCGGTATTAGGAGTATAGCTGATCAACCGGGCGGTTTTTCGCATGCCGGAGATACAGGTGGCCGGGGCAATGCCCCTGCTGCCGCTGTTCATACTATGCTGTACCTGGCCCCTGAAACGGAAGGCCATTACCACCGCGGTATCCGGCAAGATCTTATTTACCACTCCGTGATCGCTTTCAATGATCAGGAAGTTCTTAATGAACGGTTGTAAACGGATGCCTGGTATGTAAGTATGGAGGCGCATATATGTTAATGCTGATCTGCAAATATACGGGTTACTACGGGGTTTTGCGCGTATTACTACGTGTACATTTGCAGCGCAATATTTGATCGCACAAGAAAGCATTGGCCTCTGGTATCTATATGAATAAAAGGAATGGAATGCTTTACTGTAGAGGATTATAGATTAATTGTATGCCCCGGATGTAACCCCGTATTTCTACGTAATTACTGTTAAGCTCCAAAAGAAAAGGCAACCAATTCTATTTTACTTACGTGTACAGTGCGATATAAAATTCATCATTTCAAAATGTTTTAAAAGTTAACGCTTGAAAATGACAACTAAGAATTTAGCACGGCCAGCACTGTTCATGGTCATCCTGGTAGTAATTGTCATCAGCAGCTGGGAGATCTATTTGCGCGCAAGCGGGTTCACCCTTTCTTATGATGATGCAGCCCCGCAATGGTCTGCGCAAAGGGCGCAGGTGTACCAGTCGCCGCAGGCAGCTACCGTATTTATTGGCTCTTCCAGGATCAAGTATGACCTGGATATTCCCACCTGGAAAAAACTGACCGACAGGGATGCTGTGCAGCTTTCTATTGAAGGTAACTCGCCGGTGCCGGTGCTGCTGGACCTGGCAGATGATCCGGCCTTTCACGGCAGGCTGGTAGTAGATGTAACAGAACCCCTGTTCTTTTCCAGCATGCCGGAGTACAATAAGGAACCAGCCGGGGATGTGAGCTATTACAAATTAGAAACGCCTGCACAAAAAGCAGGTTATTACCTGAACCATGTGCTGGAATCACAGCTGGTGTTCCTGGACAAACGTTTTCTTTCGCTGAATGCGCAGCTCAACAGGCTGCCTATCCCCCCGCGCCCGGGCGTAGTATCAATGGATAATATACCATTCCCGCCTGACTTTTATAAGGTGCAGTCCGACCGTCAAACCTATATGGACGACCGTTTTGTACGCGATACAGCACAGCAGCACGCGGTACAAAATATATGGGCCGGTTTCCTGAACATGGCTGCACATGCGCCGCCCCCGCCGCCCAACATGGTACCGGAAGTACTGCAATCTGTAACCATTGCAGTGAACAAAATAAGAGCACGCGGCGGCCAGGTAGTATTTGTACGCACGCCTTCCTCCGGTATGTTCTGGGACATAGAGCAAAAAGCTTTTCCCCGGGAAAAATTATGGAATGCCTTACTGGCCAGCACCCAATGCCAGGGTATTCACTTCATGGATTATGAAAGCACCCGCCACTTTATATGCCCGGAGTGGTCGCACCTTAAACCCCAGGATGCACGGGCCTTTACAAAAGCGTTGATTACGCTGCTGCCGGCATCATTTGTAAAACATTAATCTCATCACTGCAACAAATCACCTGTCATGGTTTTCAATTCATACACGTTCATCGTTTTTTTTGTCATTGTGCTTGTGCTCCACAACCTGCCTTTTAGCTGGAAAACAAAAAAAGTTAACCTGCTGCTTGCCAGCTATATTTTTTACGCAGCCTGGAATCCTCCCTTCATCCTGCTGCTGTGGTTATCTACATTAGTGGACTACTTTGTGGGAAAGGCGTTATATACGCAAAACAATATTCATAAGCGGCGCGTGCTGCTGGTAATAAGCCTCATCGGCAACCTGGGCATGTTATGCTTTTTTAAGTACGGTGGCTTTTTAATGGAGAATTTTGTGGACCTGGTAAATGCAGTAGGCTTCAGCTACCATCCGCCCAAACCCAATATTATTCTGCCGGCAGGAATCTCGTTCTATACATTTACCACGCTGTGTTATACTATAGATATGTACAAAAAGGAGAGCAAGCCCATTCCTACCTTGCTGGACTTCTCCCTGTTCGTAACCTTTTTTCCGCACCTGGTGGCCGGGCCTATTGTACGCCCGCCGCAGCTGGCCGCGCAGTTTGAAACACCGCGTACGGCTACACGTAAGCAGCTGCTGGATGGAATGTTCCTGGTATCACTGGGCCTGTTTATGAAAGTGGTGCTGGCAGATGGGATGCTGGCAACGTCGGCCGATGCAGTGTTTAATACCACCAAAGCGCTCACCAGCCTGGATGCCTGGATGGGAGTGCTGGCTTTTACCGGGCAAATATTCTTTGACTTTGCTGGTTACTCCATTTGCGCTATGGGAGCTGCTTTGAGCCTGGGCTTTACCCTGCCGCAAAATTTCCAGACACCGTATGCTGCCATTGGTTTTTCTGATTTCTGGCGGCGCTGGCACATTACACTGTCGGCCTGGTTACGGGATTATTTATACATTCCTTTGGGCGGTAACCGCAAAGGAAAGTTCCGCACCTATATTAACCTCATGATCACCATGTTGCTGGGTGGGCTGTGGCATGGCGCCAGCTGGACCTTTGTGGCCTGGGGCGGTTTGCATGGGCTGTATCTGTGGATAGAGAAATTTTTTGAGGACAGAAAGAAGAACAAGCTGATTGCACAGCCGCTGGTACCCAACCCGCAGGCGCCTGCACCCAAAACATTTCCCGGTATTTTTTACGCATTGCTCACTTTTTTCCTGATCAATATTACCTGGGTATTTTTCCGCGCCACTACTTTTGCCGGTGCAGGTAAAATACTGGGCGCCATGGTGGGTATGGCGCAGGGTGCCATGCCCCTGCTTACCAGCCTGGCCATTGCAAAAATTGTGGTGGTAATTACCGGTATGCTCATCCTGCACTGGGTGTTACGCAATACCAAAGTGATTGATGCGGCTTATAAGCTGCCCTGGTGGATAACCGGTACCGTATGGTCGGCCATGCTTATTCTGCTGATACTGAGCCAGGAAAGCAGCAGCGCATTTATTTATTTTCAATTCTAGGTGTTTATATAACTTTTAGAAAGAGGCGCCTCCTGTCTTTGCCATAGGAGGCGGCCTCTTTCTTTATTTCCCTATATTTGTCGGGACACGCTATTAATTCACTGATATGCTGCCCAATTCCACTTGCCGCTGTTTTTCCGCTATCCTCTTTTATTTATTGTTATTAATACCTTACCATGGATATAGCCAGGATGGCCAGGCGCAGCAGCTGGCACAGCTAAGCAAGGCTATTAACAATGTACCGGTTTATGATGCGCAGCGCCAGCATAAGATTGACAGCCTGAAGAAAATTTTGATGCAGGTAACACCGGGCGACTTCTCCAAACAATTTGACGTATATACACTGCTGTATGAAGAGTACCGCCTTTTTCAATACGATTCCTCTTACCACTATGCCCGTAAATTAGGAGAAACAGCTTTGCTGCTGAAGGATACCGGGCGTATTATGTATGCACGCATAAAGCTGGCATTTTCCCTGTTATCATCCGGCATGTATAAAGAAGCATATGATTCTTTGGCCGGTGTACATACTCAATGGCTGCCGGATAGCAGCAAGGCGGAATATTATGCATTGCTGGGCCGCTATTATTATGACCTGGGTGATTTTGATAATGACCAGTACCATACACCTATTTATAATGTACAGGGCAGCCGGTATATGGATTCTGCCCTGGCGCTGTTACCGGCCAATACTTACCAGGCCAGCTATTACCGGGGCTTAAAGGAGCTAAAGGCCGGTAATAAGGAGCGGGCCTCTGAAATGCTTACGCAGCTGCTGAACAATCCTTCCCTTACACAGCACCAGGTAGCGGTAACCACCTCTACCCTCAGTGACCTGTACATCCGCAACGGGGAAACGGATAAAGCCATACAGCTGCTGGCCACTGCGGTAATTGCAGATATACAATCTTCCACCAAGGAAACTTCAGCCGCCTTTAACCTGGCCAGCCTCTTATATAAAAAGGGTGATGTAAAGAACGCCTCCCTGTGTATTAACCAGGCCGTGGCAGATGCGGAGTTTTACGGCGCCCGGCAGCGCAAGGTGCAGGTAAGCACCATACTGCCTTTTATTGAAGCGCAGAAATTAAACATGGTAGAAAGCCAGAAAAGAAAGCTGCTGTTCTACGCTGCCACAGTAACGCTGCTGCTGTTACTGATCATTGGGCTGGCGGTAATTGTATGGCAGCAGGTAAAAAAGCTGAAAGCTGCGCAAAAGATCATTACCCGCGCCCATGTAAATGAGCTGGAAATAAACCGGCAGCTGGCAGAAACCAATGCCCGCCTGGAAGATGCCAATAAGATCAAGGAAAAGTACATTGGCTACTTCTTTAACTTTAACGCAGAGTTCTATGATAAAATAGAAAAGCTGAAAAAGTCCCTGGAGCAAAAGGTGGCGGACCGTAAGCTGGAAGATGTTAAAACCCTCATTGCCAAAATAAACCTGCGCAAGGAAAAAGAAGAGCTGATCAGCAATTTTGACCATGCCTTTTTAAAGCTGTTCCCCAACTTTGTAACCGTATTTAATAGTATGTTCCGGGAAGAGGATCAGCTGTTATTAAAGGACGGGGAGCTGCTGAATACCGATCTGCGGATCTTTGCCCTCATCCGCATGGGTATCCATGACAGTGAAAAAATAGCGCACATCCTGCAGTATTCTGTAAACACTATTACCACCTATAAAACCAAGATCAAGAACAAATCCATTGTGCCCAATGAGGAATTTGAAAAACGGGTAATGGAAATAAAAGCAGTGTAAGCCCCCGGAAATAACCCCGTTCCTGCCTTTGAAATAAACATATATTAATTTAATTAATGTAATTGCAATGCCTTTAATACCAATTCATTAAAGGCGGCTGCTCCCGGCATTTCCCCTGTATTTCTTATACTTCCCGCATATAATTTGACGGCGCCCGTCAACCACTCTTTCTTTGATCCGGAATAAACTGGTACTAACATTTCACGTAAGCCACAGCCGAAAAACTGTAGTTCAAAACCACGGACAATTATCCCGGCCATTTTAAGATCAATCAATCCCTAATTACAACCAAACGTTCGTTTATGACAAAAACAAGATCGCTATCCACGTTCCTTTTGTGTTTGCTCATGCTTTTACAATGTTATCACACCTATGCCCAGGAGAAGCTTATTACCGGAACCGTTACCGATGAAACAGGAACGGGGCTAACCGGGGCCACAGTTGCCGTAAAGGGCGGCAAACAGGGCACCTCCACCGGGGCAGCAGGTAAGTTCAGCATCCTCGTACCGGCCGGTGTTACCACCCTGCTCATTTCCTATGTAGGATATGAAACCCGGGAGGAGCCTGTTACCGGCAAAGAGCTAAACATCCGGCTGCAACCACAGAACACCCTGCTGAATGCAGTGGTAGTAGTGGGTTATGGCACACAAAAAAGGGCAGACCTTACCGGCGCCATCGCCTCTGCCAGGGGAGAAGATATTAAAAGCCTGCCTGTAACCAATGTACAGGAAGCCTTACAGGGCCGCATGGCAGGCGTAGAAGTAGTTAAAAGCTCCGGCGCCCCGGATGCTACCGCCAGTATTATTATACGGGGTGTATCCTCACTGAATAATGCACCGCCATTATACATTGTGGACGGCGTGCGCCAGTCAGGGGATAATATTAATATGCAGGACATTGCTTCTGTAGATGTGCTGAAGGATGCCAGCGCAGCCGCCATTTACGGCTCTGCTGCTGCCGGCGGCGTTATCATCATCACCACTAAAAAAGGACAGGGTGCTAAGCCTGCCATAAATTTCTCCGCCCGTTATGGCGTAACCACTCCCATGACGCTGGACCTGCTGGACCGCAATGATTTTGTAAAGCTGAAACGCACGCTGGATCCCAACTACCTGTCCGGTATAGATGTAGATACCCTGCCCAATACCAATTGGGTAAAGGAGCTGTATGGCCATGCTAAAGAAGAAAACTATAACCTTTCCGTATCCGGCAACACGCCCGGTGTGAATTATTACGTATCTGCTTTTTACAACGGCCAAAGCGGTATTTACCGTAACAATTCCTCTTACTTATCCGGCGCCCGTGTGAATACAGATTTTAAGCTGGGCAAATATGTGAAGCTGGGCGAGCAGCTGTATGTATGGAGCCGCAGCACCAAACCAGAAATTGTAACCGCCATTAACCCGCCCTTCCGCTCTATACCTATTATGCCGGTGTATGATACGCGAGATCCTAAAAGCCCCTGGGGCAAATCGCCCATTGGTTTTGGCGGGCCTAACCTGGTAGGGCAGATAGAAACAGCGCATATTCTGAACAACAAGTTCAATTTACAGGGCAATGTGTTTGCAGAAGTGCAGCTGCCCCTGTACCTCTCTTTCAGAACCACTTTTGGTTATACCTATTATAATGAGAACCAGAGCTACTTCCAGGATGCCTATAACTTTGGTCAGGTAGCAACCACCATTAACCAGCTGCAGAAATTTAATGTGAACCAGCCCACCATCATGTCAAACTACACCTTATCGTTTGACCATGCTTTTGGTAAACATGCATTGAATGCAGTAATCGGATATGAGCAGTTTAAAACTACTTACAACTCGCAGTATGCCACGCAAACTTCAGTAGGCGGTAACTCATTCAGCTTTATACAAACCTCTGCTTCACAGGCCACGGCGAATGGCAGCTATGATCCTAACGGGTTAATAAAATCCGCCTTTGCGCGTTTGAACTATAATTTCAACAGCCGTTATTATTTATCCGGCACCATACGCCGCGATGGTAACTTCACGGTATTTGGCACCGGCAACCAGTATGGTACATTCCCTTCCGGCTCCGCAGGATGGCGCATCAGCGAAGAACCTTTCTTCCGCTCCCTGCTGCCAAAAGTATCCCAGCTAAAGCTGCGCGGCAGTTATGGTTTACTGGGTAACAGTAATATTGGCGCGTACAAATTCCTTTCCACCTACGACCAGGTGAATGTGCAGAACTTTACCCCTGGCGGGGCTCCGTTTATTGGAGTAACGCCTACCTTCCTCTCCAACCCCAATGTAAAATGGGAAAGCGTATACGAAGGCAACATAGGTTTGGATGCTGAGCTGCTGGACAGTAAAATGTTCTTCACCATTGAGTGGTATAACAAGACCACCAAGAACATGCTGTACGGATTACCCATTCCTTTAAGCTCCGGTATTACCACGCCATTTTATACCAACATTGGCTCTGTGCGTAACCGCGGCCTGGAAATAGTGCTGGGCTATAAAGACAAGGTGGGCGATCTCCATTACAGCGTAAGCGCTAACGGCGCCTTTAATAATAACAAGGTGCTGAACCTGGATAATATTAATAACAATCCCATACTGGATGGTAATAACAACTACGGTAATGCCTCCTTTGGTATTATGGTGAACCAGCCCATTACCATCACCAGGGCAGGACTGGGTTTTGGACAGTTCTACGGCTACAAGGTAGAAGGTATTTATAAAACGGAAGATGAGATCAGCAAACACCCGCAGCAGGAGGGCAACCGCGCCCGCCCCGGCGACCTGATATTTGCAGATGTGGATGGTAATGGTGTGATCAATGATAAGGACCGCACGGTGATCGGTAACCCGAACCCGAAGTTCATTTACGGCGCTAACATTCGACTGGACTGGAAAGGTTTTGACCTGGCTATGTTATTCAATGGCGCTGCCGGTGTAGATATTTTTAATGGTGTAAAAGCATATGCCTCTTTCCCTTTTGCAGATGGCAACACTACTTCCAAAGTATTTAACGCCTCTTTCCTGGGCAGCAACCAGGTAACGGATCAGCCACGGATAGATAATAACGATCCTAATGGCAACTACTCTAAATCCAGCAGCTACTATGTAGAAAGCGGCAATTATGTGAAGCTGAAAAACCTGCAGCTGGGGTACACGTTTGCAGACGATCTTTTGAGAAGGATCAGCATAAAAACTGCCCGCATTTATGTAATGGCCAACAACCTGTTCACCATTACCAAATATTCCGGCATTGATCCTGAGCTGTCAGGTTCTGTAACGGCCCGTGGTATTGATGCGGTGTGGCAGTACCCCCATGCCCGTATTTATTCCGTAGGCCTGGACCTGGCTTTCTAAAACAATGCTTTTGCTTCACCAGAAACTGACAATTATGTACAAGAAAATATTTTCGTTAGCATTCCTTACTATCTTATTCTATACCGGTTGTAAAAAAGATCCGGATACAGTAGCCCGTACAGATGTGTATAACAGCTTAAACTACCCCACCACGCTGCCCAACCTCTTTGCAGTGCTGGTGCCGGCATATGCCAACCTGCGCTCAGCAGAGCTGCATGGCTTTAATTTGCTGTGTAAGGATTTTGCGGGCAGTGAGCATGTTACGGACCTGGCTTACCCCGGCGATGCTTCCTGGACAGAGCTTACATTGAATAACATGAGCACCAGCAACAGCTACGCCAATGATCTGTGGATAGGGCTGTACCGCGGTGTTAAGAACGCCAACATCTTTTTAGACCGTGCTGATTTTTATGAGCAGCAATATTCCTCAGCCGCTGAAAAAACGGAGATAGACCAGATGCGGGGCGAAGCGCGTTTCATGCGGGCGCTCTACTACTTTTACCTGGAATGTTTTTTCGGTGAAAGTTATATCAGTGCCAGCGGCGCGGGTGGCGATAAAATGGGCGTGCCCCTGATCACTACCATGGCATCCTCGCTGAGCGCTACGCAGGTGCCGCGCAACAGCACCAAAGAAGTATGGGACTTTATTACCACTGAGCTGCAGCAAGCCGCCACCCTATTAAAAGGCACCCAATGGACCGGGGCCAATACCGGCCGTGCTACGGAATGGGCGGCCAAAGCCTTGCTGGGTAAGGCCTATGTGTTTAACCAGAACTGGGCTGCCGCCAAACCTATATTGCTGGATGTAATTACCAACAGCGGTAAATCCCTGATGCCTTTCAGCAAATACAAAGATGCATTTAACGGTATTGATGCCAATGAGTTTAACGAAGAATCCATTTTTGAAATTAATGTGGACCGTAACTCTTTAGGCGGTTATGGCATTTTTAGTTTTAATAATAACCTTACTACCAGCCAGGGTTTAATATGGTCGCCCTGCATACTGGGGAACGATGGAACGGAAAAGAACGGTATTGGGTTGGGATACTGTAATGAGTTTTTTCATGAAAAGAACCTGCAGCGTTTTGGTTTTAACCAGGGCACCTATAAGCTTGTCAATAACCCTGCTTTTGATGCCGGTAAACCCGCTACCTACCTGAATCCCAAAGAGGTAATAGATCCTGCCTACAAACAGCAATCCCTGGCGGCACGGGCCAATAAAACGGTAGACCCGCGCCTGTATGTAGCTGCGCTGCAGCCCTGGGTAGATTCTGCCAGTAACGACGGTGCTACCTGGCGCCCGGTATGCCGTTACATTGCCATGAAAGAGGAATTTAAAACCGTGTACAATGGCTGGAGCATGCGCAAATTTGTAACCTACGATAACCTCATCTTTAACCGGCAGGCCGCTGCAGACGCAGCTAACTATTACCTGCTGCGCTTAGCAGATGTATACCTGCTGTATGCAGAAGCCAGCGCCAATACCGGCGATAATGTTACAGCCCTGGAATACATTAATAAGGTAAAAAGAAGGGCCTACGGTTACCCGGTAACTGGCGCCTCTCCCGTGGATTATAAAACCCTTACTGATAAAACCTCCGCAGCAGATGCCAACCTGGCTAATAATCCCCTGCGCTATGAAAGATGGGCAGAGCTGTTTGATGAAGGCCACTGGTGGTTTGATGTATGCCGCTGGCGCATTGGCAGCGGGGAAGCCGCTTATTACGCTACTTCTATGGCTGGTGGCAACATTAAGTGGAGCGATGCCAAATCTTATGTATGGCCTATTCCCGCCAATGAGATCAACACAAACAGCAGCATGAAACAAAGTGCAGGTTACTAATTAATCATCAAAACGGATGTATGTTATTTAAAAGATTGTTTTTTATTTTCTCCGGTTTATGGATGCTGCAAAGTGCCGCGGCACAGGAACCTAACACCTTGCAGGTGGAGATGAATAAAGTACGGCTGTCCTTTTCTTTGGATGGGGACGGCCGTCCCGTATATGCATTGGCGTATAATGGCCGCCCTGTGGTAGCCGCCTCCCGGCAGGGTTTTGTATTGGAGCAGGATAGCTTGTTCTACAAAGGATTTACCATCACCGGTACGGAAAAGAGATCGGTAAATGAAAGCTGGCAGCCGGTATGGGGGGAGGTAAGCAGCATCCGCAATCACTATGAGCAGCTGACGGTACATTTAAAGCAGCAGCAGGCGCCGGGTTATTTGCTGGATCTTGTGTTCCGTGTGTTTGAAGATGGGATGGGTTTTCGTTATGAATTTCCACAACAGCCCGGCCTTAAATATTTTGTGGTGAAGGATGAGCTAACGGAATTTAATCTCACCAATGATCCCACTACTTTCTGGATCCCCGGTGATTATGATAGTAACGAATACGCTTACACGACCTCCAAGCTCAGCCAGGTTAATAATACGCAGCAGGTGCAAAGCGCTACAGATATTGCAGTACGCACCGTGCCGGACCCCTATGCCGTGCAAACGCCGCTGATGATGAAAACAGCGGATAACCTGTACGTAAACATTCATGAAGCCGCATTGATCAATTACCCTGCTATGCAGCTGCATGTAAATGGCGCAGCGCATCAGCTCATATCCAGCCTGGTGCCGGATGCAGTAGGTAATAAAGCTTACCTGCATGCACCCTGTAAAACGCCCTGGCGCACCATTATCGTAAGTGATAAAGCAGCAGATGTACTGGCCTCTAAACTCATACTGAACCTGAATGAGCCACCAGCTGCCACAGACCTTTCCTGGATCCGCCCTATGAAATTTGTTGGTGTGTGGTGGGAAATGCAAACCGGTAAAAGCACCTGGAGCTATGCGGATGCCGCCTCTGAAAGAGGTAAGGACGACCTGGTGCCAAATGGCCGCCATGGCGCTAACACCGCCAACGTAAAAAAGTACATTGACTTTGCTGCCGCCAATAATATTAAAGGTGTATTGGTAGAAGGCTGGAACACCGGCTGGGAAGACTGGTGTGGCAACTGGAAAGAAAATGTGTTTGATTTTGTAACACCCTACCCTGATTTTAATGTAAAGGAGATTGAAGATTATGCTGCTGCTAAAGGCGTGCAAATGATCATGCACAATGAAACCTCCGGCTCAGCCACCAATTATGAAAGGCAGCTGGACACAGCTTTCCGCTTTATGCAGGCCTATGGTTACCCGGCTGTGAAAACCGGTTATGTAGGTAAGATCATTCCCCGCGGGGAACACCATGACGGGCAATGGATGGTGAACCATTATGAGCGTGTAGCACAGAAGGGCATGCAATACCACATTATGATAGATGCGCATGAACCGCCCCGCCCAACCGGTTTGCAGCGTACCTATCCCAACTGGCTGGCCTGTGAAGCCGGCAGGGGCAATGAGTACAATGCCTTCAGCAACGGAAATGCGCCGGAGCATGAAACCATACTGCCCTTTACCCGTTTAATGGGCGGGCCTATGGATTATACACCAGGCATCTTTAAATTAAAAGGTTATGCACCCAATGTGCCGGACAGGCAGGTGCATACCACGCTGGCTAAACAGCTGGCATTGTATGTAACCATTTACAGCCCGGTGCAAATGGTGGCAGACCTGCCGGAAAATTATGCCGCGCATGCAGATGCATTCAACTTTATAAAAGCAGTGCCGGTTGACTGGGATGATACCCGCATTATAGCCGCAGAACCGGGCGACTATATTACCATTGCCCGTAAGGAAAAAGGAAAGCCCAACTGGTATGTAGGCGCCATTACGGATGAGAACAGCCGTAAAGCCGCCATACCACTGCAGTTCCTGGATAAGGGCAAAAAGTACCGCGCCACCGTATATGCGGATGCGCCGGATGCAGACTGGAAAAAGAACCCCGAAGCCTACCAGATCAAAACGTCTGTTGTAGATGCAAATACTGTATTAACCATTCTGCTGGCAGCCGGAGGAGGGGCTGCAATAGCCATTCAGCCTATGTAATACAACCCATTAAATTTTAACTACTATTCTTAAACCCAAACCCACGTATTATGAAAACAACTCTATGCCCGCCCGGGGTTTTCCGGGCGGTACTGGCCCTTGTTCTGTACGTATGCATGAGCCAATTACCCGTATACGCACAAAGTGACGGACTGCCCCGCGGCGCTAACCTGTTACCCTACCAGCGCTATGAAGCAGAAAGCGGTGCCCGTGGCGGCGGCGCCAGCTTACAATCCTCTCCCCAGTTTATACAAACGGATATTGCTGCTGAAGCATCAGACCAAAAGTATGTAAGCCTGGGTAGCAACGGGGCCTATGTGGAATGGACCTTATCCGCACCGGCACAGGGTTTTAACCTGCGCTTTACCATGCCGGATAACAGCACCGGTACCGGCACTTCCGGCACACTGGGCCTGTATGTAAATGATGTGAAGGTGCGCGATATTGCCCTTTCATCTTATTGGGCCTACCAGTATTTTCCCGCAGCAGATCCACAGCAAACACCTTCCGGCGGCAGCACCAAGATCCTGATGCGTTTTGATGAGGTGCACTTTCGCCTGGATGCAGCTATTCAGGCAGGCGATAAGGTGACCATCAAAAAAGATAACAATGATGGTATTACCTACGGAGTAGATTTTGTGGAGCTGGAAGCAGTACCCACCGCCCTGACCTTGCCGGCCAACTACCTGTCTGTAACGGATTACGGCGCAAATGGTACGGATAATGCGGATGATTTTGCCGCCTTTACCCAATGTATAGCCGCCGCATCCAGCCAGGGAAAAAATGTGTACATCCCTGCCGGACGTTTTATACTCAGCAACAAGCTGCTGCTGAATGTAAGCAACATTAAGATCCAGGGCGCAGGCATCTGGCATACCTATGTTTACTTCTCCACCAACGTACAGTTCTCCGGCGGTATCCTGGCAAGGGCCAGCCATGTGGAGATCTCCAACTTCTCCATGAACACGGCCAACAATGCCCGCCTGGTATATGGCGGCGAGCCTAACCCGCTGGGGCAAATGTATAAGGTGTACAAAGGTTTTATGGGCACCTATGGCGCCGGCTCCTATGTACACGACATTTGGGTGGAGCATTTTGAATGCGGGTTCTGGATCGGGGGTTACGATCCTCCGTACCCGATAGATGTAACCACTAACATGATGATCTCCAAATGCCGTATCCGCAACAACTATGCAGATGGTGTAAACTTTTCACAGGGCACCTCCAACTCCACGGTGGAGCAGTCCAGCGTGCGGAATAACGGCGATGATGGTTTGGCCGTATGGCCTTCCACAGATGCGTCTAACAACGTGATGGGCGTGAACAATACTTTCCGTAACAACACCATTGAAAATAACTGGCGGGCCGGCAGCATTGCTATTTTCGGCGGCACGGGGCACGATATAAATCACAACCTCATTAAAGATGGGGTAGGCGGCTCTGGTATCCGTTTCACCAACGACTTTGCCGGTTTTACTTTTAAGTATCCCGGTGATGTAATTAAGGTAGCGGAAAATACCATCATCGGCTGCGGCACCAGCAACGATCTCTGGAACCAGAAAAGAGGCGCCATTGAGCTCTATGCGCAAACCGGTGTATTTAACATACAGTTTGATAACACCAACATCCTGAACTCGCAGCGCGATGCAGTGCAGCTATATGGCAATAATTATCATCACCTTATTTTCAATAACACGCTGATAGACGGCACTGGTTTGGATCCTGTGGTGCGCGATGTGCCTTCTGATGTTTACGGCGGTTTTGGTATTTATGCGCAGGCCAATTCAGATTCTGCGGTGTTCAACAATCTTACCGTAAGGAACGCGGAATCCGGCACTTCCCTGAACCGCAATACAAATTTTAAGCTCATTATACGGGATGTAAATATTCCCGTAACCGGTGTAGTGCTGGTGACGGCTACAGATACTACCATAGCTACCGGCAGCAGCTTTCAGCTGAAGGCGAATATTATACCGGTAGATGCTACCAATAAAAATCTCAGCTGGACCTCCTCCAACACAGCCGCTGTAACGGTGGATGCCAATGGTAAGGTAACAGCCGTAGGTTTGGGCGCTGCAACCATTACGGTAACTACACAAAGCGGCAATTTTACCGCTACCCGCAAGGTAACGGTAACGCCTGCTGTAAATATTACGGCTACAGATGCAGATGCCGGGGAAGGCAATAATACCGGTACTTTCCGCATCAGCGCCTCCGCCATCACCCAAACAGTAACGGTAAATTATATTATCAGCGGTACGGCTGCTGCTGCTGATTACACGGCCAGTCCGGCTTTAACAGGATCGGTAACGTTATCACCCACCACACTGGCGCAAACTATTACCATTACGCCCGTGGATGATAATAGTTTTGAAGGACCGGAAACCTTGCGCTTAACACTCAAAACAGGTACCGGTTACCAGTTAGGTAATGATACCACCGCCCTGATCACCATTACGGATAATGACCTGCCACCCTGTACTGCACCTACCGTTGCGCGGGTTACAGGTACCGCACCGGTTATTGATCAAACCATTGACGGCGCCTGGTCTGCAGCACCTGTTAAGAGTATTGGCAATGTGGTGCTGGGCGGTGTACCGGCTGGTTACGGCGGGCAGTGGCGCGCCATGTACGATAACACCAACCTGTATATATTGGTGCAGGTAAATGATGCCGCTAAGATCAATGATTCCGGTGGCAGCTGGTGGGAAGATGATGTGGTGGAAATTTTTATTGATGGCGATAACAGCAAAACCGCCACTTACGACGGCGCTAATGATTTTCAGCTGGGCTTCCGTTACAATGACAACACCCTGCATGTAGGTGGCAATTCTGTAACCCGCACCACGGGCATTACTTTTAGCCAGTATGCGACTGCTACCGGCTACAATGTGGAAGCAGCCATTCCCTGGAGCACCATTGGCACCACCGCGGCCCTGGGCAAACCCATTGGCCTGGATGTGCAGCTGGATAATGATGATAATGGCGGCACCCGCGATGCGCAGCTGGCAACCTTTGCCACTACCACCACGGCCTTCCAGGATCCGCGTGTATTCGGCACCGTATATTTAACAAACTGTAGTGCTACCAATGTACCGGTAACGGGTGTAAGCGTATCACCTGCCACTGCAAGCATTAGCACAGGCGCTACGCAGCAGCTGGTAGCCAGCGTACTGCCGGCCAACGCCTCCAATACCAATGTAAGCTGGAGCTCAGGCAATACCAGCATTGCTACCGTTAATGCAGCAGGGCTGGTAACCGCAGTAGCTGTAGGTTCAACGGTAATTACCGTTACTACGGCCGACCAGGGAAAAACAGCCACCTGCGCGGTAACTGTTACGCAGGGCAGCACTATTTATTACCGTATTAAGAACCGCTGGCAGAACACTTATCTGAATGATGGCGGCGCGCAGGCAAATTACGCTGCTTCCCCTGCAGCCACAGATAACAGCTACCAGTGGTCGCTGGAAAATGTAAGCGGCGGATATGTGGAAATTAAGAACCGCGCTACCGGCGAGTATATAAACATTGAGCATGCGCTGGATTATGTGGAAGTTAGCACCCGCAGCGCCGGTACGCTCAGCTCCCGCTGGGCCATGGAAAACACCGGCGATGGTTACGTACGTATCCGCAATGCAGGTCCCTCAAACGATTATATTCATATAGAGAACCTGAAAGGTTATGCGCAGCATGGTATGATGTATCCTGTTTGGCAAAGCGCCCAATGGCAGCTGGAACAGGTACCTGCCAACGCATTGGCCCGTAGCGGCAGCACGCCGGCCTTGTCCATTAGTAACCCCAATAACGGGCAAAAGCTGTTGCCTGCCACGGAGGCCATCACCCTGGAAGTATATCCGAACCCCGCCGTGAGTGAGCTGAAGCTACAATCTAAATATGATCTGTCGGGCGGTATAATATACATCCTGAACAGCAGTGGTAACATTGTAATGCGCACCAATGCGGCTGCGCGTACAGTGAACATTGCTGCTTTACCTCCGGGCGTGTATACATTGCTATTCACTCAAAAAACGCAAAAGATCACAAAACGGTTTGTAAAAATACCATAGTAACCTGTTGGCGCAGGAACCTGCAAGCCTCCCGGAATAGCTCCGGGGGGCTTTTTTATAGTAGTATCCCCGGTCATGATAAAAATGGGGAAAGCGGTTCCAGATTAATTTTTTTGATGATGCGCTCTTTTTATGGCCGGATGCATTGAAATGGCCGGCCTATTTAGTAAATTAACAGTGATAATACGATTTTCAGTTAAGCCCATTAGCCTG
The DNA here is from genome assembly GCF_019091455.1 of Chitinophaga sp. GbtcB8. Taxonomy (GTDB): domain Bacteria; phylum Bacteroidota; class Bacteroidia; order Chitinophagales; family Chitinophagaceae; genus Chitinophaga. The sequence goes on along the minus strand of NZ_JAGXJN010000030.1, from coordinate 12,180 downwards.
TTCTTAGACCTGCAGCCTTATTAACCATTCAAAAAGATTTAACCTGCCATGCAACATCAAAAATGGTATAACTCCCAAATGTTTTAAACAATGCAGGAATATCTACCACCCAAAAATATTCAGCAGGCCGTTCCCTTTTTTGCAGTAGCAGATATGGAGGCCTCCATCCGCTTTTATGTAGAGGGCCTTGGCTTTGAGATCATTGCCAGATGGGAGCCCCGCGGAAAAATAGAATGGTGCTGCGTACAGCGGGAAGGCGCCGCAATCATGTTACAGGAGTACCATGCGGAAGGGCCTGATGCCTGGACGCCCGAAGGCAAAGTAGGTGTGGGCGTATCCATCTGTTTTATTTGTGAAGATGCGCTGGCCCTGTACCACGAGTTTATTGCCAATGGTATCAGCACTACAGAGCCGTTTGTAGGAAATAATATGTGGGTCATTAACCTGTATGATCCGGATGGGTATGCCCTGAATTTTGAAAGCAGCACAGATGTGCCGGAAGAAACCCGGTATTCTGAGTGGGAACAAGCCTAATGACGCAGCCCCGCGCCGCGTTTGCTACGCCGCCGTGGAGTGCCGGTATCTCGCTGTATTGCCTTAAATTGTAGGCGGATAAAAAACCGTTTACTTTATGGAACTGGGGATCAGCACATTTGGAGAAGTACAGCCGGAAGGCGTAACAGGTAATGCAGCTCAATCCTTCCTGCGTATGCAGGAAATTATTGAAGAAGCCAAGCTGGCCGATGCTGTTGGGCTGGATGTGTTTGCAGTAGGAGAGCATCACCGGCCTGATTTTGTTATATCCGCCCCGGAAGTAGTGCTGGGGGCTATTGCCGCTGTTACAAAGAATATTCGTTTAACCAGCTCCGTTATTGTGCTCAGCTCCGCTGATCCCGTACGTACTTTTCAGCAGTTTGCCACCGTTGACCTGTTATCCGGCGGACGGGTGGAGATCCTGGCCGGCCGTGGCTCCTTCACAGAATCCTATCCCCTGTTCGGTTACAACCTGGCAGATTACGATGCTTTGTTTGAGGAAAAGCTGAACATGCTGTTACAGATCAACCAGCATGAAACTCTCACCTGGAAAGGAAAGTTCCGGGCGCCTGTCAGCAACCGCGGTGTTTATCCAAGGCCCTACCAGGCAGCTTTGCCCATTTGGCTGGCCATAGGCGGTACACCGGCATCTGCAGTACGGGCAGGTAAGCTCAATTTGCCTTTAACGCTGGCCATTCTGGGAGGCCGCCCCAGCCAGTATGTACAATTGATCAATTTATACCGGCAGTCGGCCCAAACCGCAGGCCATGATCCAGCACAGCTGCCGCTGGCCATCAATTCCCAGTTTTATGTGGCCGACAGCTCAGACCAGGCGGCAGATGAGTTTTTCCCATCTTACCAGGTGCTCATGAACCGCGTGGGTAAAGAGCGCGGCTGGCCGCCCCTTACACGGGAGCAATTTGAATACCTGCGTATGCCGGAAGGCCCCTTGTTTGTAGGCAGTGTGCAGGAGATCATTGAGAAGCTGTTGTACCAGCATCAGCTGTTCAATAATACCCGTTTCCTGGCGCAGCTGGTAAAAGGTTACATTACGCATGATAAAGTATTACATGCCATTGAGCTGTTTGGGAAAAAAATAGCCCCGGCTGTGCGGGAAGCGCTGGGTAAATAACCGGCCTGCACCTGGAAAATGTACAGCAGCCGGCAGAGGAGATCGCACGGCAGGCGGCCGCGCAGAAGCCATTGCCAGCTCACCGGCAGCGCCGGAATTTTTAGTAAAAATGAGGGCAGACACCATGCTTAAAAAGTTACCTCCAATGGCGGATATTGCCAATACCGCCGTATTCCTGGCCTCCGACCTGGCCGGCTCCATTACCGGTGTTACTATTGATATTACCTGCGGCACCACCAATGCCCTGAATTATAAAATGCCCAACATTCCGCTGAAATAACATTTTTGTACTTTTTAGCTAACTTAGGGCATGGTTACACGTTATTATGCCCTGCTATTATTATTGTTAGCTGCGGGCAGTTCCACTTTAGCCCAGGATATACCGGTGGTGGCGCCCGGCGCCACTGTAAAGGAAATAGCAAAACAATTTGCTTTTACCGAAGGCCCCGCGGTAAATAAACAAGGCGACATTTATTTTACCGATCAGCCGAATGATAAGATCTGGAAGTATGATGTAAATGGAAAGCTGTCTTTGTTCATGGACAAAACAGGCCGCTCCAATGGATTGTACATTGATAAAAAAGGCAACATCATTTCCTGTGCAGATGAAAAAGATGAGCTGTGGTCTATTAGCCCATCTAAAAAAGTAACCGTGCTGCTCAGCGATTATGAAGGAAAAATGTTGAACGGCCCCAACGACCTGTGGATCGATCCCAAAGGCGGTATCTACTTCACCGATCCTTTTTACCCCCGCGATTACTGGACCCGCAAAACACCGGACATAAAAGAACAGAAAGTATATTATTTGCCTAAAGGAAAGAAAGCCGCTGTGGTGGCAGCTGACGGCCTTGTGAAACCTAATGGTATTGTAGGCACGCCGGACGGCAAATATTTATACGTAGCAGATCTTGAAGCAGGCAAAACTTATAGGTACAACATTAACCCGGATGGCTCTTTAACAGCTAAACAGTTATTTGTATCCCAGGGCTCTGATGGTATGACGCTGGATAGTGAAGGGAATTTATACATTACAGGACAGGGCGTAACCATCTATGATAACACCGGGAAAAAGCTGGGCAACATTCCCATCCCCGCCCACTGGACAGGCAACGTTTGTTTTGGCGGCAAAGACCGGAAAACATTATTCATCACCGCATCAGAAGCTATTTACACGCTGCAGATGCGTGTGAAAGGAGTAGAGTAAAATACTTACACCATACAAACGCTCATGAATTAATTCATGGGCGTTTTTTCATAGCTGTTATCATTAAATAAATTTCACATTGTTATCCCGCAGACATTTTTTAAAACAAGGCACAGGTTTATTAGGCGCATTGTATGCAGGTAATAGTTTAGCCTGGGCGCTGCCTTCATCTATGAATGAAGATGAGCTATCTGTGCTTTGCCGGCAGCTTACGGATACCTGGGGCAGCACGCTGCTGAATATGCAGGTAAAAGACAAGGCCGATAAAAATTATGGCACCATCATCTATCCGCCGGAAAATGCGGTGCATGGCCGCATGGGCGATACCATCTATCCCTTTCTGCACCTGGCCCATGTAACCAATAACAGCGATTATGCAGATGCAGCCATACTCCTGTACCGCTGGATGGAAAGTACCGTGAGCCAGGAGGATGGCTCCTGGTTAAATGAACCGGTAAAAGGCGCCTGGAAAGGCACCACTGTATTTTCCGCCATCGCCCTGGGCGAAGCCTTAAAGCAGCACGGTACTTTGCTGGATAATAATTTCAAAAATGAATTAACCGCCCGTTTGAAAAAGAGCGGTGATTTCATCTACAAGACCTTTAACATTGACTACGGTAATATTAATTATCCTATCTCTGCCACCTATGGTTTATCCCTGTTAGGTGAAATACTGGACGAGCCCCGTTTCAGCCGCCGTGGCCGCGAGCTGGCGCATAAAGTTTTGCGGTTTATAACTGCAAAAGATGGTTTCCTTACCGGCGAAGGCGGGCCTTATTATAAGCGCAGCGCTAAAGGATGTTTGTCGGTAGACTTAGGATATAATGTGGAAGAATCCCTGCCCTCGCTGGTGCTGTATGGGCTGCTCACAAAAGATAATGAAGTGCTGGATGTGGTAAGCCGCGCCCTGGAAACGCACATGCAGTTCATGTTACCGGATGGTGGCTGGGATAACAGCTGGGGCACCCGCAATTACAAATGGACCTATTGGGGCAGCCGTACCTCCGATGGCTGCCAGCCGGCCTATGCGCTGATGGCTAACCGCAATCCGGCCTTTTACAAAGTAGCATTGCTGAATACACAGCTGTTAAAAGCCAATACGCATGATGGTGTTTTGTACGGCGGCCCGCATTACCTGAGCCATGGTGTAAGCGCCAGCCTGCACCACACCTTTTGCCATATTAAAGCACTGGTAACTATACTGGATCATGGCGTGCCAAAACCACCGGTTACTTTTGCAAAGGTAATCCTGCCGCGGGAGCAGGCATACGGCAGCCGTTTTTTCAGCGATATACAAACCACCCTCATCTCCCACGGTGCGTTCAGGGCTACTGTTACAGCCTATGACCGCAACTATAAAGATTTTAAAGGCGGGCATGCTTCCGGCGGCGCACTTACCATGCTGTGGCATGAAAAAGCCGGGTTGATCTTCACTGCCAGCATGAATGAGTACCAGCTGTATGAAGCAGGTAATATGCAGGTGAATAAGGATCCTTTATCCATGCCTTTAACGCCACGTATTGAATTACAGGAAGGCGGGGCTGCTTACCTGAACATCCACGACCTTACTGCAAGCATGAAAACTACACAGGAGCAGGATACCATCGTTATACATACCCGCTCTAAGCTGGTAAATAAAGATCAGCAGCAGCCTGCAGCAGGCGGCGTGAATTGTGAAGTGATCTACCGGTTCAGCAAAGACAAAGTAACCCTGCATTTTAAGCATAATGCAAAAGAAGGAAGACCGGTAAAGATAATAGTGCCGGTTATTTCCCCATCGTCAGAAAACTATGAAATTAAATTAGCGCATACTGCGGAGATCCATAAACAGGAGGGAAGCGTGCGTATTACTGCGGATAAAAAAATGATGTTGTTACCCATGACAGAAGAGCGGGTATTTAATTTTGTACCTGGCCTGGAGGCGCTGCCGTTTTGTATAGAAGCCAATGAAACCGTGATAGAGATAGGCTTCTTTGCCTGACCTTAATAACTATACCCCGCTGGTAGAAATTTTATTTTGAGCAGGCAACCCTTTGTTTATAATCTGCATTTATACTTGTATAACCACTTTACCAAAAGGAATGGATCTACCGGTACTCATCAAGGAAGCAAAACAAGGCAGCGCCGCTGCTCAGAAATGCATTTTTGATCAGCTGGCGGACAAAATGTTAATGGTTTGCCGCCGGTATGTGAAGAACCCGGAGGATGCGGAAGAGCTGCTGCTGGATGGCTTTTACAAATTCTTTAAAGGCTTGCCTGCTTTTAATTACCAGGGCGAAGCCGCTTTATACACCTGGCTGAAGCGCATCATGATCAATGAATGCCTGATGTTCCTGCGGAAGAAACAGGCCTTTGTAATTGTGTCGGAAACCGTAGCAGAAACCATCCCGCTGGAAGAGGAAGCATTGAATAATTTATCAGCCACAGATATTTTTAACCTGATCGTGCAGCTGCCGGCAGGGTACCGCACCGTTTTTAACCTGCATGTTATTGAAGGTATGAATCATGGGGAGATTGCTTCCCTGCTTGGTATTTCTGAAGGTACTTCCAAATCGCAGCTAAGCAAAGCAAGATCATTGTTACAGAAAATGTTGCTGCAAAAAAACATTACGTATGTCAAACGAAGCACACAATAAGGATTGGGTAAGCAGGCTGGATGGCTTAGACCATGCAGCAGGCGAAGCAGGCCTGGATAAGAACGCCGCGTGGGACAGGCTGCATACCCGCATACAATCCAAACAACGCAGCAACAAAGCCTTGTGGTATTGGGCTGCAGCGGCTTGTGTACTGGCCGCCTGCTTAATACCGGCCTTGCTGGTACATAAACAAAAGTATACCGGGGTACACATTGCGCCTGCCGTAACTTACCGCCATTTGGATACACCTGCAACTTTAGTTATTTCAAAAAAGGAAGCTCCTGTTAATGTGATGAAGGAAATGAATAAACCGGTTGCAGCACAGCAGGAGGTTGCAGCAATATTGCCGGCCCTTGTTCATCCGGTTAACCCCACCAGCATTGCCGCCACTTTAAAGAAAGATACCTTACAAATAACCGATACCATGCTGGCGGCTGTTCCCGCAGCCACTGCACCAAAGAAAATGCGGGTAGTACATATTAACGAGCTGGGTGAGGCAACGGTTAGGGAAGTAGTATACCCGGAGTATAAGCCGTTTACCATAAGGGTTAATAGCCCGGCAGGTTTAGGTGATCAAACAATTGCAAATAGTACACTTAACATTCATCTCTCTCCAAAAAATTAGCTAAATGAAAAAAACGATTTGTTTATGGATGCTGATCAGCAGCATCACGGGAGTGGTATGTGCGCAGGAGAAAAAAGCCGTAACCAATGAGGATAAGACCTTTGAGCTGCCTGCAAATAAAATAACCCGGCGCTTCTGGATTGAGCTGAATAAGGGCAATAAAATGCAGGTAGAGCTGGTAAATATTGATGACCTGGAACAGATTGGGAACGTGGATTCCCTGGTAAGGATGTTCCTGCAGGACCTTTCGCCATTAAAGGATTCGTTGTCTGATGAGCTGTGCTATAAGCGGATCGACTATGTAATAGATGCAAAGGCAAAGAAGATCCGCATTTACAAAGGCCAGTCTAACAGCAGCAGCTACCTTATTCAACAGGGAGAGGTGGCTGCTTTAAAGCTTGAGCAGGATACCATACATCTTTTGGGTAGGGTAAATAACGGGCATCCCTACCGGCTGAGCTTTTTTGTGAATAACTGGAATGAGCTGGGTACCTATGCAGATGGCCGTTTGAATGATAAGCTGCATACCCTTGGAACGAAGTATAATACTGACTGGAAGAGAGGAGAAGATGGACGGATGCATCTTACAAAAGATTATCTGATCTCTGCTAAGCAGAACCGGGGATATTTATCTCCAGGGGGTGACCAGCTGGAGCTGAATGTAGCAGCAAATATCCAGAACTATAAGAATTATTTTGTACCCGGTTTTACCCTGGGGGGAGCTGTGATAATGAGCTCCATTTTCCGCAATACAGCTGTAAGGCATGAGCTTGGAGTGTACTGGGAGCCTAATTTTTTCTTTGGCAGGAATAGCGATGGAAAGCTGGCAACTTACCGTAATGATTTTTTAACGGTGACGTACGGAAAAAGGCTTATCAGGGAATCAGGCGAGGAACCTAAGGTGCAGATGGCCTTTTCGCTGAGTTATCTCATCCACCGGGAGGGCGATTATATTGAGAAAAATACCTTCCGGCTGGGTGCAGGCCGCTTATCACTGTTTGAAGGCAAAACAAAGCTGGAACCGGTGCTCTATTTTAATGATTTCTTTAAAGGGGTAACACCCGGCATAAGACTGATCCAATATTTTTAAGCAGACATAACAATATCCTGATCTGTAGCGCTTTGAATTTGACCCGGAAATTTGCGATTTTTACTTTGCGCTAAATGGCAGATACATGGAACAGCTCCGGCATTATTGCCCTGCACAATGCCGGTTATACCCGGCAGGATGGTGAAAGTGATTGCGGCCATATTTACAGCGAATTAAAAGCAGAAGGCATTACCACCCGCGGGTATTGCTTTTACCACACACAGGATCTGGAACGGGTAATAGAAGGACATGAGCTGTATGTAGCCTTTGGAACTTTTGAAGCGGATAGCGGTGCTGTTGCTGCCATAGGGATCTTACTCTACCCCGTAATAATCATTCATCAATTTATCAAACCACCGTCCCGGTAATATTTGCTTAAGCATGGGAACAATGGTTTGCCCGGTTGGGCCTATAAGATAACGGTAAGCAGGATGTTTAGCAGCTACAATTTTACAAAGCCTGGCGCCAATAGCAGCCGGGGACGCGGCAGTGCCTTCATTCTTTTCAATATTTGCAATAACAGCATAGTAAGCTTTTTCTAAAGCGGGATGTTGCATTGTAAAAGGAGCCTTCTCACGGTTTTGCGTGATGGGCGTATTAAAATCACCGGGATTAAGGATCACCACTTTAACACCTGTGCTCCGTAATTCCATCCGTAAGCTTTGCGTATAACCTTCCAGCGCGTATTTGGAAGCCACATACATGCTCTGGTAAGGGAGCCCCATAAGGCCGGCCAGGGAGCCCATATTTACAATTAACCCTTTTTTATTTTCGATCATGCCCGGTAATATGGTGTTGCACATACGAACAATCCCGAAAAAATTCACCTCGAATTGTTTTTGCGCCATTTCAACAGGCATGGCATAAGCCGGCCCTACAACACAATTGCCGGCATTGTTAACCAGCACATCTATCCGGCCTTCCGCCTTCAGGATCTGTTCCACAGCAGCACGTACGGAAGTATCATCCGTTACATCCAGCTCAATGGGCCTGAAGGGTACCGTTTTCATACGTTGCAGGTTCCGGGTGGATCCATAAACAATATGGCCTTTCTCCTGCAGTGCGTTAGCACAGGCCAGGCCAATACCGGAAGAAGCGCCTGTTACAAGGATTACTTTTTTCACTGTGGCGTTATGTTAGCCATTAAAGGTAAGAAGATACCGGGAGCACCCTGTTGGAATATTTATTATATTTATATACAATGTCAAAAGATAAGTTTCAGGTCAGCATCCCGGATCTGTACACAAGCCTGGAGTGATATGACGCCTGCCGAAGGCGGCCGGTTTTGTACCCGTTGTCAGCATGAAGTGATAGATTTTTCATTAATGACTGACAAAGAAATACTTGCGGTTATCAGTAGCCGCAATAAAAACCTTTGCGGGCGTTTTCAATCTGCACAACTCAACCGCAGCCTGCATGAGCCGTTACCACCGAAACGCTCCTTTTTTCCTGCAGCAGTATTCGCGTCTTTAATAGCGGCCCTGGTACCGGAAGGCAGTAAGGCGCAAACCCCGGCGGATGCTACAGTTCAATCCATACCCACTAAAGTAGTTCCCACTAAAAGCAGGGCTACCGCTGTTTTTAAAGGGCAGATCATTGATTCGCTTACCGGTAAAGGATTAGCCGGTGTTACCATCTCATTAAAACATAAGGGCGTAGAAGGATCCGGCGCCATCACCGATGGGGAAGGCAAATTTGATCTGAAGATTCCCGCCAGGCTTAAGCAGCAGATACTTACTGTTAATATCAGCTATATCGGTTACACCTCAAGGGTGGTTCCATTTGATATGGATCAGCAGCTTTTGTCAACAACCATTGAGCTTAAACAGTCAAACATCGATCTGCCGGAGATAGCAGTGATAGGATACGGGACTAAAACCGGGTTGGTAGTAATAACAGGGACAGTTTCCATTGTTAGTCCACTGGAGGCTACATCAGTCAAAGAAGAAACGCGTAAACGAACCTGGTGGTGGCGGATCACCCACCCTTTCAGGCGCAGATAGATCCGGAATAGGGATCTTTACACTAACCGGAAGTTACCCGCCAACCCGGAACCTTCCCCCCATTTTTTACCAACCAAACAACTTCTGTTAAAATTACATTAAAATTCATTTATATTCATTTTACCCGCCAAACCATCAAAATTTAATCAATTTTTAATAAGGGCTTCTCAAAGTTTTATTAATTTTGAGCCCCAAATGAGAGTATTTATTTTTTTCATATATCTGTGTAGCCTGATGTCGCTGGGGTATGATTATTTTCATACTACCGGTACCCTGCACCGCACCATGTGCTACTCCCAGGCACAGGATAGTGAAAAAAAACAGCAGGTAAATGCTCCCATAAATACAGATCAGGCCTACACCTTTATCCAGGATATTCACCCAAATGAAGAAGAAGAATTCCTGATCAGTGACAATGTAGAAGATGAGGATGCAAATAATTACTTTGCCAGGAAATATAAATTGTTAACCAGGTGTTATTTAATACCCTCCGGCTCACCCGGCTTAAATCATTTCTACGGCGGCTTTAAAGACCGTCCTGTTTTTTACAGCCATTTATCCTGTAAATACATTACCCAAAGAACTTTAAGGATCTGATCATTAACACACCATCAGTTATCAAAGGTATGATCATGAAACCCGGTGGAATGTCTATTACTTCCCCTGTATGCCAATTTAGGTCTAACCCTCACAGCTGATGCCTTCTCATATTCAGAGGGATCCTCTGACTTAAGCACCAACCGTTCAATCCATTACAATCATGAAGAAAATTGTCATGCTCGCAGGCATAGCTGCCATGCTGTACCAAACAAGCTGCACCTCTGCTAAAAGCGAAGAAAAAGAAGAAGCCAGCAAGTATATCGTTACCAGTCCTTTAAGGGTGGATACCTCCTTTACCAAGGAATATGTTTCGCAGATAAAGTCTGTCAGGAACATCGAGATCAGGGCACTGGAAAAGGGCTTCCTGCAAAACATTTATGTTGATGAAGGCCAGTCTGTAAAAGCCGGTCAGCTGTTGTTCAGGATCATGCCGAAAATGTATGAAGCTGAATTGCTGAAAGCTGAAGCGGAAGCCAAAGCTGCAGAAATAGAATTACAGAATACAAAAACCCTGGCCGATAAAAATGTAGTCTCAAAAAATGAGCAGGCAGTGGCCCAGGCCAAGCTGGATCAGGCAAAGGCAGAAATGTCACTTGCAAGGTTCCATGTGTCGGCCACTGAGATCCGGGCGCCGTTTGACGGGGTCATTGACCGCATCCCATTGAAATTGGGAAGCCTGGTGGATGAAGGCGAATTAATGACCAGCCTTTCAGATAACAGCCAGATGTTCGCCTACTTTAATGTATCTGAGCCGGAATACCTGGACTACGAAACAAACGCCAAAGGCCGCGGTAACAACAAGGTAAGCCTGCTGCTGGCCAATAACAGTCCCCTGCCCTATAAAGGGGATGTGGAAACCATTGAGAGCGAGTTTGATCATGAAACAGGAAATATTGCCTTCAGGGCAAAATTCCCGAATCCCGACAAGCTGTTAAAACATGGTGAAACAGGTAAGGTGCTGATGACAGTACCGCTGAGAAATGCATTGGTTATTCCGCAGAAAGCCACTTACGAAATTCAGGATAAGATGTATGTTTTTGTGGTAGACAAAAACCATGTGGTAAGATCAAAGAATATTGCCATCACCGGCCGCATGCCGGACCTGTTTGTAATTGAAAGTGGCATTTCTGAAACTGACAAGATACTGCTCGAAGGTGTGCAGAAGGTAAAAGATGATGATAAGATCAACTTTGAATACCAGGCGCCAGGGGAAGTTATTTCCCACCTGCGGTTAAAAGCGGAATAGTAGTTCATTATCTAATAGCGTAGTTCAATGTTCAATAAGTTTATACAAAGGCCGGTTCTGTCGATAGTTATTTCGCTTATAATCGTTTTCCTGGGGGTACTGGCCATTACCAATTTACCAGTAACACAATTTCCTTCCATATCACCGCCAAAGGTGAATGTCACGGCAGAATATCCCGGGGCAAATGGTGAACTAATGATCAAATCTGTGATCATTCCCCTGGAAAGGGCCATCAACGGCGTTCCGGGCATGAAATACATAGCCTCTGATGCAGGTAATGATGGGGAGGCTTCTATACAGGTAGTATTTAACCTGGGTACCGATCCTAACCAGGCTTCGTTAAATGTGCAGAACAGGGTGGCATCTGTAGTGAATAAGCTGCCACCGCTGGTAGTACGTGAAGGTGTAAAGATCACCCGTGAGGAATCTAACATGCTCATGTACGTGAACCTTTACAGCACCGATCCAAACATGGATCAGAAATTCCTTTTCAATTTCGCAGACATCAACATATTATCAGAGCTGAAGAGGGTGGATGGTGTTGGATTTGCAGATATTCTCGGTAACCGGGAATATGCCATGAGGATCTGGCTGAAACCCGACCGTATGCTGGCCTACAAGATATCAGCGGATGAGGTGATGAAAGCGCTGGACGAGCAAAGCCTGGAAGCCTCTCCCGGTAAAACAGGTGAAAGCTCCGGTAAAAGATCCCAGACCTTTGAATATGTATTGAAATATCCCGGCCGTTTCAGCACCAAGGAAGGATATGAAAATGTGATCTTAAGATCCAGCCCGGATGGTGAGATCCTTCGCCTGAAAGATGTGGCGAGCGTAGAGTTCGGAAGCTCCATGTACGATATTTATTCCAACCTGAATGGCAGATCTTCAGCAGCAATTGTGTTAAAGCAATCGTACGGAAGTAATGCCAGCCAGGTGATCAAGGATGTGAAGGCCAAGCTGAAAGAGATCAAAGCCAGCTCCTTTCCCAAGGGAATGGATTATGAGATCAGCTATGATGTATCCAAATTCCTGGATGCCTCTATTGAAAAAGTAATTCATACCCTGGTCGAACCCTTCATACAGGTGGGTTTGGTGGTATTCCTGTTCCTG
>NZ_JAGXJN010000003.1:116557-303558 GCF_019091455.1 Chitinophaga sp. GbtcB8 | reverse complement strand
GCGGCACAGGAAATTTATCTTTATCTGCATCGGGTAGCCCATCATCCCGAAAATGTCAATGTTATCCCAGCTTTCCTTATTATCACCACGGGGCGGATAATAGTTGATACGGATCTTGTGATACAGGTCACCGTACAGCTCGGGGTTTAGATCAGGACGGAAAATATCTTCCAGTACCCCTAGTTTGGACACTTCTTTTGTTTTAAAGTTATCCGGATCATCCAGCACCCATCCGTCACGATTGCCCAGGATATTGGTAGAAAACCAGCCCTGAACGCCCAGCGCCCTTGCTTGCAAACCGGGTGCCAGAATGGTTTTCATGAGAGTTTGGCCGGTTTTAAAATCCTTACCGCCAATGGGGGTATGGGTTTCTTTAGCCAGCTGCACCAGTGCAGGAATATCGCAGGTAAGGTTAGGCGCGCCATTACAGAAGGGTACGCCCAGTTTCAGCGCTGCATAAGCGTAGATCATGCTGGGGGCAATGCGGCTGTCATTGTCCTTTAAGGCCTGCTCAAATTTTGCCAAAGTGTCATGAATGTCTGCCGCTTCATGGAAAATTTCCGTGGAGCCGCACCATACCAGTACAATACGGTCACAATTATGTTTGGCCTTGAAGTTCTTAATGTCGTCCATTACGGCCAGGGCCAGGTTGTACTTGGTATCGTATTCCTTTACATGGGTACCATCCAGGTTCTTTACAAAGTTTTTATCAAAAGCAGCTTTCATGGGCACCAGCGCTTCCAGCTCCGGCTGAATGGCTTTTAACAGGTGGGGGTCCAGTACGCCTGCTTTACGGGCGGCGTCATATACATTATCTTCATACACATCCCATCCGCCAAACACAATGTCATTTAAGTCTGCCAGGGGTACAAAATCTTTGATCTTGGGGCTTCTGTTCTCCGTTCTTTTACCCAGGCGTATGCTGCCTGTTTGGGTAAGGGAACCGGTGGGTTGGGAAAGACCTTTTTTAACTGCTTCAACGCCGGCTATTACAGTAGTTGCTACTGCGCCCAGGCCGGGGATGAGGATTCCCAGCTTACCTTTTGCGTCCTGAACTTGTTGTTTCTTTGCCATCTTTAATTGGTTTTAGCTGTCGCACGGTACCTTTCCCCTGATGCCAGTACGGCATCGGCAGGTCTGCTACCGGTTTCAGCTCAATTTTTCGTTTTGTGGTTTTATAAAAGAACTGTTACCTATAACCATTTATTTTCTTTATACCACTGCAGCGTTTCAGCCAGCCCTTTTTCAAGGTCATACTCCGGCGTATAAGGCAGGTTGTTCCGGCCTTTTTCAATGCTGCAATTCCAGTTGGGCGCGGTTAGCTCATTCAGCTTTTCTTTGTTGAGCGCCGGCGCTTTCCCTCCGGAAGGCATTTTTTCGAGTATGCCCGCTATTACCTCTACTATTCCATACGGAACATGGAATTTCAGGGTGTTTTTCTTTAGCAGCTTTTTGGTGATGTCTGCCAAAGCATAACGGTCATACACATTTCCATCTGACAAGTTGTAGGTACCCAGGCAAGGTGATGTAAGCGCACTGATCGCGGCCTTTGCCAGGTCTTTAGCGTACAGAAAGCTGAAGCGTTGCTGCTTTCTGCCAATGTATGGTTCCCATCCGCGGGCGATCATTTTAAACATAATGAATATGTCTTTGTCGCGGGGGCCATATACAGCGGTGGGACGTAAGGTAATTAAGGGAAGTCCCTCTATTTGCTGTAAATATTTTTCTGCTAACAGTTTACTTCTTCCATAAGCCGTTACCGGCTGCGGTGCACTTTCTTCCAGCAAGGGGGCCTGCGCTTCATATGCAATGGGCCCCAGGGCTGCCAGGCTGCTGATGAACACAAACCTTTTAATGGGTGCTTTGGCATTTTTAATAGCCAGCGCAAGGTTTTGTGTATACCCTGCATTCACCGCATTGTACTCTTCTTCGGAAAAGGCTTTGGTAATGCCGGCGCCATGTATCACATAATCATACTGATGCTCTTCCAGCAATTTCCTTATGGCTTCTTCACTCCTGAAATCCGGGGAAACGTATTGTACGGCCAGCCCTTCCAAATGTTTTACCTGGCTGGAGGCCCGAACAGCTGCGTGTACTTCCAGTCCGGCTTTTAACGCAGCTTCAATCACATGAAATCCCACAAATCCACTGGCACCTGTAATAAGAACTTTTTGTGTCACCTTTTATTGTTTGTCTGAGGTTTAATGTTCAAAGTTTGACAATGCGATCTACGTTCAAACTTCAAACCTAAAGCCTCAAATCGCCTTTTCATATATCCGGTACGTCTTATATACCTTTCCATTGATGTGCTCTACGGCGCGGTTCATCATCTCATTGCCTTCCAGCACCCAGCTGGCTTCCGCCCACTTCATACCTTTTGCAAGGCCTTTTTCCATGATAGAGCCGTAAAAACAGGCTTCAATACCCATCCTACGATAATCTTCCAGCACTCCCAGCACCATTACGCGGAGGGAATTTATTTTTTTGCGGCCGGTAAGCAGCTTGATCAAACCGGTGGGGAATAAACGGCCCCGTTTAATTTTGATCAAGATCTGGTTTATATCCGGAACACAAATGGAAATGCCGATCAGTTTCCCATTCAGCTCTGCCAACTGGATGAAATCCGGGTCGGCGATCAATTTCAGATCTTTGGCTGTATAGTCAAATTCGTCCCGTGTCATGGGCACAAAGCCCATGTTCTTATCCCAGGCGGCATTATATACTTCACGGATGCGTTCTGCCTCCGCTTTGAAATCTTTCATGTTAATATTACGGATGGTAACACCCCGCTGAGACAAACGTTGTTTCAGGAGGTTCATCATTTTCAGCGCCTTATCATTAAACGCATCTTCCGTAATCTTATATGCATACAGGTCTACCTTTTTCTGCAGGCCCTGCCGGTCTATCAGGTCCAGGTAATAAGGTTTGTTATACGTCATCATGGCTACCGGTGCGCTGTCAAACCCATCTACCAGCAACCCGCAGGTTTCGTTGGTAGAAAAGTTCACCGGCCCTATCATAGTGCTGGTGCCTTTTTCCTTTAACCACTGCTCAGCGGCCTGGAATAAGGAGGCGGCTACGCCTTCGTCATTAATGCTGTCAAAGAAACCAAAGAAACCGTCGTTTGCTTTATTGAACTCGTTATGATTTTTATTGAGGATGGCGGCTATCCGGCCCACGATCTTATTATCCTTCCAGGCTAAGAAAAGCTGCAGGGTGGAATGCTTGTGGAAAGGATGCTTGCCGGGTGTTAGCAGGTCGCGCTGGGCTATATGCAGTTCCGGCACGTAATAAGGATCATCCTTATAAAGGTCGTGCGGAAAGTCTATGAATTGAGCCAACTGCTTACCTGTATGCACGGGTTGTATAGTTACCCCTTGTGCTGGTGTAAGCGGTTTACGCTGCTGCACCGGCGTTGCCTCCGTCATATTTTTTCTTTTAAGGTGGTGATGTCCAGTTTTGCGAAAGCTTCCTTCATTTTATACACCGCTTCTTCGATCTGGTCAAAGGTATGTGTAGCCATGAGGGAGAAGCGCAGCATTGTTGCATCGGCAGGCACCGCGGGCGGTACTACGGGGTTTACGAACAGCCCGTTGTCCTGCAGCATTTTTGCGATAGCAAAGGTTTTTTCATGATCCCTTACATATACAGGAATAATAGGGGAAGCGGTGGGTCCCAGCTCAAAGCCTTCTTCCGTTAACAGGTCCTTGGCGTAATTGGTATTAGCCCACAGTTTTTCAATATGCTCAGGTTCTGTTTCTATAATATCCAGGGCGGCCATTGTACTGGCTACTGCAGCCGGCGTCATGCTGGCGCTGAAGATCAGGGAACGGGCGCTGTGTTTCAAATATTCAATGGTATCTGCATCACTGGCCAGGAAACCGCCCAGGGAAGCAAAGGATTTACTGAAGGTGCCCATGATCACATCCACCTTGTCTGTTAAGCCAAAGTGAGAAGCAGTACCGGCGCCTTTTTCACCTACCACACCCAAACCATGCGCATCATCTACCATAATACCGGTATTGAACTGCTCTGCCAGGGCTACGATCTCCGGCAGGCGGGCCAGGTCGCCTTCCATGCTGAACACACCATCCACTACGATCAGCTTATTCACCTCAGGGGGCAAACCTTTCAGCTTGGCTTCCAGGTCCTCCATATTATTATGGCGGTACTTGATCACCTTGGAGTAGGACAGGCGGCTGCCATCAATAATAGATGCATGATCATACTCATCGAGGATGATATAGTCGTTACGGCCGGTTAAGCTGGACAATGCGCCCAGGTTAGCCTGAAATCCGGTGCTGAACAGAATTGCCTTCTCTTTCCCTACATAACGGGCCAACCGGTCCTCCAGCTCAATATGAAGATCCAAAGTACCATTGAGGAACCTGGAACCGGCGCAACCGGTGCCGTAGGTGTCTATGGCTTTTTTGGATGCTTCCTTGATCCTTGGATCGTTGGTAAGCCCTAGATACGAGTTGGAGCCAAACATTAGCACCCTCTTCCCATCAATAATCACCTCCGTGTCTTGAGCAGATGATATAGGCCTGAAATACGGATATATACCTTTTTCCTTGGCAATAACTGCCTCTTTTACAGGTAGCCTCTTGTACATTAATTAATATGCTTAGCTGTGAAAATCGTACGCGTAATTTGCTTATTGCTTGTCTTAAAAGCCTTTAGATTTGTTCGACTAAAAAACTTTTAATGTCCAAAAATACAATTCTTAAACATTTCTTAACAAAAAATTTTGCAGCAAGGTTTGTTTTTCTATAGGGATGTTGCTCATTTTCAATAGGTTAAATATTTTTTTTAATTATTTTGGCTCGGTTCAAAGTGGGCACATATATATTAATTATTCCTGGAATAGAAAAAAGCTTAGGACATAATACCCAAAAATGAATTTAACCGCAAATTAAAAACGAATTACACAAATTGTAATTACCAATTCGTGTAATTCGTTGTATTTTTTTTACTGGGGCCTGCCCGGCCCGGTAAATTATCCTTTTATAAACTCAGTATTGGCAGTCAGGGTCACCTCTTCGCTCAGCATTGCATTCGGATATTTTGTACCGAAAGAAAAATCAGAACGTTTGATAGTACCGGTTACTTTAAAGCCTGCTACGGTTTTCTTGCTCATGGGATTTACGGTAGTACCGCGCAGGGTAGCATCCAGGGTAACGGGCTTGGTAACGCCATGCAGGGTCAGGTCGCCGGTTACTTTGTACTTGTTGTCGCCTACTTTCTGTACAGATTTGCTTTTGAAGGTAACGGTCTTGTATTTGGCTACGTCAAAGAAATCTTCTGTTTTCAGGTGACCATCGCGTTTTTCGTTGTCAGTGCTTACGCTGTTGGCGTCTGCAGTCAGCTCAATCACGGCATCGGAAAAATCTTCTTTGGAAGAAGTGATCTTAGCTTCAAAATTGGTAAAGGCGCCATCTACATCAGAGATCATCATGTGGGTAACGCTGAAACCTAATTTAGAGTGAGCGGGGTCCAGTGTCCAGGTTTGAGCAAAACTGGCCAGGGAGAAAATAGTGCATACTGCGAAGATCAGGGCGGTCTTTTTCATTGTGTGTTTTTATTTTTTGTTTTTTATAATTGAATAAAGGTTATGCTTTACATCCTTTAATGAAACCGGATATGAGGTCCTGCAATACCAACCGGTTCAGCTCCTCATTATTGGCCGGGCCAATGATGTTAATGGATACCAGCCCGTGGATCATGGACTGGAAGGCATGGAACTTTAAAAAGGGGTCTGCGGCCCCGTTCCCGTTCTGTTTTATAATTTGCTCAATAGTACACCGGATCACATCCATACACTCTCCTACTTCCGGTATTTTGCGCGCGCTTTCACAGGTAGGTATGCCCAGGCTGAACATTAGCTGGTAATATTGTTTATCCTGAAAGGCAAAATCCCAGTAAGCCCTGCCAATAGCTTCCAGCTGCTGTTCCGCATCCGTATGCTGCTGCCTGGCGTTGCGCAGCTGGTTTTCCAATAGCTGAAAACCTTTTTTATTAAATTCTGCGATGATGGCATCCTTATTTTCAAAATGGTCATACACCACCGGCACACTGTATTCTATGGCTTCTGCAATTTTACGGATGGATAGTGCAGCCCAGCCTTCCTCGTGCACCAGGTGCCAGGCGGCATCCAATATGCCGGCCCGGATCTCCTCCCGCTGCCTTTGTTTACGTTCTGCAATACCCATGTGATATAAATTGTTGAATGCAGGTATGGGGAGTGTAATTGCCCTCATTCCTCCATTTAATCGCCCTTTAGAAATCCTAACGGTGTTAGCAAAAGTAAGAGTAATAATTCGTTCCAACAAATATTATTTTTGCCTTATCTTTATTTTCGACTTTTAAAGTATTTTGGTCCGAAAGTCAGTTAAAGTTTGGTACTTATCGTTTTTTCTAGGTAGTTTTGAGTGGAACGACTTTAAACCTACAATGACAACACTGGCAAAAGACGAAGTGATCAAATCCGATATTCTGGAGGAAGCGGCGAAGCTTTTCCGGCACTATGGCTTGCAGAAAACTACCATGGAAGATATTGCGAGAGCGGTTGGTAAAGGCAAGAGCACGCTGTATTACTATTATAAGAATAAGGAGGAGATATTTGATGCGGTGATCCGTAAGGAAAAGAACATGATGTTCCGCAACATACAGGAATCCGTAAGCAGGGAAGATAGTGCGGTTAAAAAGCTGGAAGCCTTTACCCGCAGCAAGATGCGGGAGATTAAACGGATGACCACTTTATACCAGGTGGTGGCCAGTGAGTTAAAGCTCTGTAATGAGCTGGAAACCAACATACGCAGAAATTACGACTGTACGGAGATAGAAATTTTGAAAAGCATCTTGCAGTATGGGGTTGTTACCGGCGAATTTCCAAACTACGATCAGCAGGATATAGAAATGCTGGCTTTTTTACTGGTAAATGCCCAACGGGGTGTGGAAACGGCCCTGGTAATGGATCAAAAGCTGGATGAGATCGGGGAAATGATGGACTTCCTGGTGTCCATACTGATGAATGGTATTAGAAGGTCCTAAAAAAATTTGCCCGTTACTCGACCGGAAAACGATAATATTCTAATTTTTCATCGTATATAATTGCTGTTACTACAGTGTAACAGTTGTAGGTTTAGGCAATAAGCCGGAATAATCCTGTTCCGGCTTTTTTTATGGCCTTTTCATTAGCCATAACGCCGGAATGCATTAAAACTGTATATCTATCCGGCACTATTGGGGAATAATTTGTTTTGTTCCTCCTGAACATACCCTGTCAAAGGCTTTGGGCCCTGGGGGGACTGCCAGCCTGAGATTCATCGATTTTTCCGTTTTGCGTAAACAGTTTTCCCGATTGGAGTCCCAACAAATATCCCGGAGGTGTTCCTTTGCGGCGAAAACAAGTATACTTTATCACATGCCAATTTCGACCAGCCGGCAGTTACTGACTGCAGTATTTATTCTCTTGTCATTGAATGTTTTAGCACAAACGTCCATCAAAGGAGTTGTGAGGGATCTTAACAACGCTCCTGTACAAAAAGTAAGCGTTATTTTACTCAATAAACAGCATAACACCACTACCGATACTACCGGCGCATTCCTTTTCAGCGATCTGCCGGCGGGCAAATATACCATCCGCTTTACGCATACCGGTTTTGCAGCAGATCAGAAAACCCTTACCCTGAACCAGGGCGAAACCCGGGTAGTAGACCTGGTGCTGGTACCTTCTACGGAGCAGCTGCAAACCGTAGAGATCACCGGCCGTAAAGAAGCCGGTTACAAGAACACTAACTCTTTTATAGGCAGTAAAACCGCTACTCCCCTGAAGGAGGTGCCGCAGGCTATTTCCTATGTAACAAAAGAACTGATGCAGGACCAGTCTGCCGTTCGGGTAGGCGATGTGGTTAAAAACTTCAGCGGCGTGAACCAGTTCACCTTCTACGATGATCTGACCATTCGCGGGTTCCGTATTAACGGGGGCAGCACCACACAGCTGTTAAATGGCATGCGCACCTTTACCGGTTTTTGGAAACAACCTATGGTAAACTACCTGGAGCGTGTGGAAGTGATCAAAGGCCCTGCCTCTGCCCTGTTTGGCAATGCCTCTCCCGGTGGTACCGTAAACCGTGTTACCAAAAAACCGCTGGAAGAATCCCGTAAATCCCTGAGCTTTACCACCGGCAGCTTTAATACCACCCGCGCACTGGCCGATTTTACCGGCCCGCTGAACGATCAGAAGACCATCCTGTACCGCTTAAACCTGGGATATGAAAATGCACAATCGTTCCGCGACCTGCAGTTTGACAAAAACATTGTAATAGCGCCCTCTATCTCCTTTTTGCCTACTTCCCGTACCAGGCTGAACTTTGATGCGGTATATAACAAATCCAACAGCCGCTTAGACCGTGGCCAGTCTGTATTTGCAGGCACCGACCAGAAAGCGTTGTACACCACGCCCACCTCACTGGCCCTGAATGCGGTGAATGATCACCTGGACGAGGAGAACTTTACCGTTATGACCTCCCTGACACACCAGTTCAGCACTAAGCTTGCATTTAACCTTTCGTACCTGCGTACGGGTTATATACAGGACCTGGTGGAGAACCGGAGCGCCAATTCCTATGCGGTGGATTCTTCCGGTGCACCTATTGGCAACCTGGTGGCCAGGCAGGCATTCATCCGCCAGTCCAAACAGTTCAGCGATAACGTATCAGCCTATCTTACCTATGACCTGAATACCGGCAAGCTGGCTCACAAGCTGCTGCTGGGTTATGACTATGCCCAAAGCACGCTGCCTCCGGGATCTTCCCAGCAAACAGCCACTGGTTACCTGAAAAAAGATGGTACTGCCGGCGCTTATAATGCCAAAAAGAAAGATGATTATGTGTTCTACAACTATAAAGTGACTGATACGCATGGAAAGCCTGTCCGCAACAGCGCAGGCACAGCAGATTCTGTGAGGTATATTCCAAAACCCAATGTTCCCTCCTACGACCTGATCGCAAGGAATAACCAGCTGGAGGATATGACGAAGTACATATTCACTACAGCAGCCAACAGCGCTACTGTACCGGTTTTTGGCGGGTTAAGCGGCTTTTATGCGCAGGACCAGGTGAAACTGGGACCGGTACAAGTATTACTGGGCGTGCGTTATGAGCTGTATACTGATAAAGCCAACTATAAAACAGATAGTGTAAGAAATGTGCGCCAGCATGCCTTTTTACCGCGTATAGGCGTGGTGTATACCCTTACCCATAATGTTAATATCTACGGTATTTATACAGAAGGTTACAACCCGCAGGATCCTGCGGTGCAGGCCAACCGTTTAACCGGTGGCCCGTTTGATCCTATTACCAGCAACCTGGTAGAGGGCGGTTTAAAAACAGAATGGCTCAGCGGCCGTTTAACGGCTAACCTGGCGGTATACCGCATTCGCCAGAAAGGTACTTTGTACAATGCTTCCGATGCCAACAATCCTGACCTGATGATACAGGTAGGTGAAGAAGAGGCTAAAGGCGTGGAAGTGGATGTAACCGGGCAAATAGCGCCTAACTGGGATGTAGTGGTAACCTATGCTTATAATGATGCCAAGATCACCTCATCCGGCAAAACGGATGCTGACCTGGTAGGCGTGCAAAAACCCAATGCACCTAAACAGCAAGGTAATGTATGGACCAAGTATACCATTCCGGCCGGCCCTGTTAAAGGATTTGGCATAGGCGCAGGCGCCAACTTTGTTACAGAAAGGAACCTGAGCCTCAGCAAAACGCAGAACCTTCCCGGTTATGCTTTGCTGAACGCGGCTTTATACTATAAGGTGAATAAAGTGCAGGTACAGTTTAACCTGAATAACATAGGTAATAAGGTGTACTGGGTGGGCGGATATGACTATCTTCGCCTTTTCCCGGGAGCGCCCCGTAACTGGCAGGCTACGGTATCGTATACTTTTTAAGGCGGAATGCATTTAGCCTTTAGCATTTAGCCTTTAGCGCATTTAAATCATTAACACGTGAAAAAAATAATAGGCTGGTTACATTTATGGCTGGGTATTTCCTCCGGGTTAGTGGTGTTGATAGTGGCATTAACAGGCAGCCTGCTGGTTTTTGAAGATGAGCTGGACCCGCTTTTCCATCCTTCCTTCTTTTACGTAACCGCGCCTGCCGGCGCCCTTCCCCTGTCTGCAGATGCGCTGGCCCAAACCGTACAGCAGCAATACCCGGAGTATAAGCTGTATGATTTTGTTATAGAACAGGAGGCCAGCCGCAGCATGATCTTTACCCTGCGCAAAACTAAAACAGATGGGCTGAATGTAGCGGTGAACCAATACACCGGTACCATTATTGAAGCGGTTAAGGAACAGCGCCGTTTTTTCTATGTAGTACTGCAGCTGCACCGGTACCTGTGTATGGGTACGGTGGGTAAAGTGATCACCGGTATTTCCTGCTCCATTTTCCTGATACTGGTGTTAACCGGGCTGGTGCTGTGGTGGCCCAAACGCAATACCCGCAGGCAACGCATGAAAGTGAAGTGGGATGCTTCCTGGAAACGCCTGAACTGGGACCTGCATGCTGTACTGGGCTTTTATGTGCATATTGTTATTTTCACCATTGCCCTTATGGGCCTTACCTGGAGCTATGAATGGGTGAATAACCTCATTTTCCTCACGTTTGACGGTAAGCCCTATAAAAAAATGGTTGCCCCTAAGGTTATGCCTGCAAAGGTTAAGAATACTGCTTACCTGGACCAGGTATTAGCAAGTACCGATAGTTTGTTTGCCTATCACGGGCCCATCAGGATCCGCTTTGCTGAAAAGAAAAATGAAGCTGTTACTGCAACCCGGCAGAATACGGATGCTGCCATAAGCAACATTACCAGCTTTGCCTATTTTGAGCCAGGCAGCGGCAAGCTGGTAAAAGTACGCCCCTATGAAACAGAAAGCCGCGGCATGAAAGCCCGGAGGCTGGTATACCCCATTCATACCGGCAGCCTGCTGGGCTGGCCTACCAAGATCATTGCGTTGATAGCGGCGCTGGTGGCGGCTTCCCTGCCTGTAACCGGTTTATGCATATGGCTGAACCGCAAAAAGAAAAAGAAACCTTCCAAAGCCGGTAAATACAAGCTGCCGGATGATGTTCCACTGCTCCGGAAAGATTCCGTATCTTCCCCGGCAGGGATATCATGAACACAACCTTTAGTATAACTCCGCTGGGCGATAGCGCATTGATAATTGAGTGGGAACAAGAGATCACATTACCTGTGCATACACAGGTAATGCAGGCATTCCACCACCTGCAATCCCTGCAGCTGCCATATGTTACAGACCTGATACCGGCTTACGCTTCCCTTTCCGTGTTATATGATGCCGTGCAGATAAGACAGGAAGCCAAACGCCCAGCCTTTATATGGCTCAAAGATCTGCTGACCGCCACTTTACAGCAAACCATCACTGTTACTACTACTCCGCCCCGCCACCTGCAAATACCCGTATGTTATCACCCTTCCCTTGGGCCTGATATAACGGAAATGGCTAAACAAAAAAATATAACTACCAACGATATTATAACACTGCATACCACTGCCACCTACACAGTGTATATGCTGGGCTTTTTACCCGGCTTCCCTTATATGGGAAAGGTGCATAACACCCTGGCCACACCGCGCTTAAAACAACCGCGCCTGCAGGTAGCTGCCGGCAGCGTGGGTATCGCGGGTGAGCAAACGGGTATTTATCCGCTGGCCTCCCCCGGCGGATGGAATATTATTGGCCAAACACCTATACGCCTGTTTGATGCTGCACTGGACGAGCCCTGTTATTGCAGGCCCGGCGACCAGGTACAGTTTGTGCCCATTTCCCTGGAAGAGTTTCACCAGCTAAGTATAAAGCATGCATAAATCATTTAAATAAACGCTATGAGCATACGCGTACTACAACCCGGCCTGCTGGATACCGTGCAGGATGCAGGACGGACCGGTTACCAGCACCTGGGCATTAACCCCACCGGGGTAATGGACCGTGTAGCCATGTACGTAGCTAACAGCCTGGTGGGCAATGCACCTGATGAAGCGGTGATAGAAATGCACTTCCCTGCTGCGGCATTGCTGTTTGAAGATTTTGCCATGATAGCCTTGTCCGGTGCGGACCTGGGCGCTATGGTAAATGAACAGCCGGTGCCTATAAATAAACCGGTGCTTATGACCCGGCAGGCAGTATTACATTTTACCAAACCGGTTAGCGGCGGCTGTACCTACATGGCTATACGCCATGGCCTGGCCTTAACACCCTGGCTGGGAAGCTATAGCACTCACCTGAAAGCAGGCGCCGGCGGCTTCCAGGGCAGGTGCCTGCAAAAAAATGATGTGCTGCCCATGCGGCAGGTTACTCCCTATAACAAGCTATTACAGCAGCACCTGGCCCGTGAGCTGCCCTGGATGACAGGCGTGCGTGACCTGTACACTACCGGCGATCATATACGCATTACCAATGGCAGCGGTTTTACCCTGCTGGATGCACATGCAAAAGAACAATTTACCAGCACGGCTTTTTCCATAGCTGCGCAAAGTGACCGGATGGGCTTTCGCCTGCAGGGGCCTTCCCTGAAAACGGCGGTAAAAACAGAACAGCTGTCGGCCGGTGTTACCAGGGGTACCGTACAATTGTTACCCAACGGACAGCTGATCATATTAATGGCCGACCATCAAACTACCGGGGGCTACCCCCGTTTAGCGCATGTAATTACTGCCGACCAGCCTTCCCTGGCACAGCTGAAACCGCGTCAGCACCTTCACTTTAGCGTAGTTACACAACAGGAAGCGGAAGACCTTTTAATGCTACAGGACCAGCGCTTGCAATTGCTGCAAAATGCCTGTAAATTACGGTTAGAAGAATGGCTTTCTCTTTATGGCTTACATTGATCTGAACTGCGATATGGGCGAAGGGCTGGATACTGACGGCGCTATTATGCCCTTTATCAGCAGCGCTAATATTGCCTGCGGTTACCATGCCGGCAACAAAGATACCATGCTACATACCGCTACCCTGGCAGTGCAGCACAAAGTAGCTATTGGCGCACATCCCGGTTTTGCCGATAAGGAAAATTTTGGCAGAACAGAACAACACCTAACAGATAATGCTTTGTATGACCTGGTTACCACCCAGGTATATGCCCTGCAGGTAATATGCAGCTCCCTGCATGCGCCGCTGGTACATGTAAAACCACATGGCGCCCTGTATAATATGGCCGCCAAAGACGCTAACATGGCCCGCATCATAGCCAGGGCCGTACATGATGTAGATAAAAAACTTTGCCTGTTCGGGTTAAGCAATAGCCAGCTGATAACTGCTGCAAAAGCGGCCGGACTTAAAACCGCCAGTGAAGTATTTGCAGACCGCACTTACCAGGATGATGGCTCCCTGACACCCCGCAGCCAGGCCAATGCCCTTATAGACAGTGAGGAACAGGCCATACAGCAGGTGCTGCAAATGGTAAGCCAGCAAAAAGTAACTACCGTTAACGGGCATACGATACCGCTGACCGCAGATACCATCTGCATTCATGGGGATGGCGCACATGCTGTTGCATTTGCCCGTGCCGTGCATGCTGCTTTACATGATCACCACTTAACCATCCGCCATCCTTGAGCAAACAACGATCTTCCGCCCTGCTGGGCGCCGCCTTCCTGATGGCTCCCTCCGCCGTTGGCCCCGGCTTTTTAACGCAAACCACCGTATTCACCCAACAGCTGGCAGCTGCCTTTGGCTTTGTAATACTTATATCTGTGCTGCTGGATATTGGCGCACAATTAAATATGTGGCGCATACTTACTGTAACGGATAAACGTGCCCAAGACCTGGCCAATGAGCTGTTACCCGGCCTGGGCTATTTCCTGGCCGCGCTGATCGTATTGGGCGGGCTGGCCTTTAATATTGGCAATATTGCCGGTTGCGGTTTGGGTGTGCAGGTATTAAGCGGTATGGATACTACTTATGGCGCGCTGCTGAGCGGCGGCATAGCCCTGTTTATTTTCTGGTTAAAGGAAGCCGGCAAAGCCCTGGATCATTTTGCACGGTGGCTGGGCATTTTAATGGTACTGTTAACATTGTATGTGGCGGTAAGCTCCCACCCGCCCCTGGGTGCTGCTTTACAGCAAAGCATATGGCCATCTGTAATTGATACCAAAACTATTGTTACGCTGGTGGGTGGCACGGTTGGCGGTTACATCAGCTTTGCTGGCGCCCACCGCCTGCTGGATGCGGGTATTAGCGGACCATCACATGTACAGTATGTAAATAAAAGCGCAGTAAGTGGTATTATGATCACGGGCATTATGCGCACCTTGTTATTCCTGGCGGCTTTAGGTGTAGTAACACAAGGCGCTTTGCTGGACAGCAGCAACCCGCCGGCAGCTGTATTCCGGTTTGCAGCCGGTGAGACCGGGTACCGTTTTTTTGGTGTTGTAATGTGGAGCGCAGCTATTACTTCTGTGGTGGGCGCTGCCTATACTTCTGTTTCTTTCTTAAAAACATTCCATCCTTTCATTGCTTTAAATGAACGCTGGTTCATTTCCTTTTTTATTGTATTCTCTACGCTGGTATTTATACTGGTAGGGCAGCCGGTAAAACTATTGATCATGGCAGGCGCGCTCAACGGACTGATATTGCCGGTAGCCCTGGCCGTGGTATTGCTGGCCGCTACCCGCAAGCGCTTAATGAACGGTTACCGCCATCCCGTATGGATGCAGGCTGCGGGTTGGCTGGTGGTAGCGGTGATGGGGTGGCTGAGCGGGGTTACTATTTGGAAATGGCTGGGGTTTTAATAATTACGAATTGTCAATTACGAATTACGGATGGTTTGAAGCGGATGATTGACCCGGATTTTTTAATCGCTTGATTAAACCGTTGCATTTTAATTCGTAATTCGTAATTCACAATTCGTAATTTTCGCAATTTTATGCGTCAACTTTCTGCCGGTTTTCTTTTTGCTGTGTTATGGGCTTCCGCTGCAGTGGCTACTAAATTTGGTATCCGGGATGCAGATCCGTTAATATTGGCAAACGTACGTTTTCTGATAGCCGGCCTGCTTATGTTATGCTATGTGTATGTATTGCGCAGAGATAAACAATATGCCTTACCTAAAGGAGCAGAATGGGGGCATCTGATCATTTTTTCCCTCATGAACACCACTATTTACCTGGGTTGTTTTGTATTATCTATGAAAAAAGTATCGGCTGGCATTGGCAGCCTGTCTACCGCTACCAGCCCGCTTTTCATTATGCTCATTTCCGCTATCTGGGTAAAAAGAAAGATGCGCTGGTACGAGATCATAGGCGTTATTCTGGGATTGGCCGGCGTAGGGCTGGCCACCTATCCCCTGCTGCAGGACAGCCATGCCTCCCTTGACGGTTTAGCTATTTTGCTGTTTGGAATGGTATCGGTATCGGTTGCTACGGTGTATTATAGCCGGGTACAATGGAAGCTCCCCAACATTGTAATTAACGGGTGGCAGGTATTGCTGGGTGGTTTATTATTATTACCATTTACCGGGTTTGCGGCACATTTCAGCACTACCCGTTTAACGCTTACCTTCTGGGCAGCTGTATTCTGGCTGATTATACCGGTATCTATTACTGCCTTACAGCTATGGTTCTACCTGGTGAAACAGGATGCGGTAAAAGCTTCTTTCTGGTTATTCCTGTGTCCCATTTTCGGTTTCATATATTCTTCCCTGTTATTAAATGAACCTATTACTGCTTACACCTTTATAGGTACAGGATTTGTGATAGGCGGTTTGTACCTGGCACAAAGAGAAAAATTTACCCGTAAAGCTTAATAGACCAGCAGCTCCCGGATGGCGGCTTCCACTTTTTCAGGTGTGGGCAGCATAGCGCTTTCCAGCGTTGTATTAATGGGAATAGCCGGGAGGTTAAGTGCGCCCAGCGTAAACACCGGCGCATCCAGCTTACGAAAACAATTTTGCTGTATACGGGCGGCCAGCGCCTGCGCAAACGAGTTATTCAATTGCTCTTCCGTAAGCACCAGGCATTTCCCGTGTTTATTCACGGTGTCAAATACCAGGGCTTCATCCAGCGGGTATAAGGTGCGCAGGTCAATGATCTCAACGTTACCGGGAAATGCTTTGGCAGCGGCTTGTGCCCAATAAACACCCATGCCATAGGTAATGATGCAAAGGCTGTTGCCCTGCTGCACATCTTTAGGGTGGGCCTGTAGTGCTACCCTGCCTTTGCCCAGCGGTATCATATAATCCTTATCCGGCTCTATGGTCATAGCATCCTGGGTACCAGGCACTTTGCTCCAGTACAGCCCCTTATGTTCCAGCATTACCACGGGGTTAGTATCCAGGAAAGCCGCCTTCATGAGGCCTTTCATATCGGCGCCATTAGAGGGATACACCACTTTAATACCTTTAATGCTCAGCAAAGTGGTTTCTATGCTGCCGGAATGGTAAGGCCCGCCACCGCCATAGGCGCCAATGGGCACGCGGATCAGTGTTTGCACGGGAAACTTACCGGCGCTTAAATAACAGGATTTGGATATTTCCGTAACCAGCTGGTTAAAACCGGGATAGATGTAATCAGCAAACTGCACTTCCACAATAGGTTTTACCCCTACTGCTGAAAGCCCTGCAGTAGCGCCAATAATATAGGCTTCCTGTATGGCCGTGTTATATACGCGGTGATCTCCAAACTTTTCTGCCAGGGTAGCTGCTTCACGAAACACGCCTCCCAGGCGGCGGCCTACATCCTGTCCGTAAAAAATAGCTTCCGGGTATTGCTCTAATATTTCTTCTACTGCATGCAGGGCAGCATCTACCATCATCACCTTGCTGCCACTTGTTGGAGTACGTGTGCCCTTTTCCGTTGTTACGGCAGCAGGTGCAAACACATGCTCCTGCACCGTTTGCGGGTCCGGTGCTGCAGCTTCTACGGCTATTTCAAAAGCAGCGGCAATAGTATGTGCTGTTTCATCATCAATGGCGGCCAGCGTGGTTTCTTTAATACCTTTTTCCAGCAGCAGCTGCCGTAGTTGAGGCAAGGGATCACGGCGGTCATGGGCAGCCAGGTCCTCTGCGGATCTATACCATTCTTTGCGTACACCGGAGGTATGGTGGCCCAGCAAAGGCACGCTGGCCTGTACCAGTATGGGTTTTCTTTCTGTGCGTACATAATGAATGGCGGCTTCCATGCCCTGGTAACTTTTTTCAAAATCGCTGCCATCTATACGCATACGCTCCAGCCCTTTAAAACCGGCAGCATATTCATATGCATCCATTACGCGGGTTTCCGCTGCAGTGGCGGAAATACCCCATTCATTATCCTGTACCAGGTAAATAATGGGCAGCTGCCATAATACAGCGCATTGCCAGGCTTCGCTTACCTCTCCTTCTGTTACACTGCCATCGCCTAAAGAGCACAATACAACGGGCAGCTCCCCATCCGGGCCTCTGCGTAAAACATCGGAATTTGTTTTTTCCAGGTAGCTGATACCCTGGGCCATACCGGTGGCGGGTATTACCTGCATACCGGTGGCGCTGCTCTGGTGAGGTATCAGCGGCCGGTCATCCCGCCGGCTGCTGGGATGGCAGTAATAAGAGCGCCCGGCAGAAAAAGGATCATCTGCTTTTGCCAGTAATTGCATCATGAGCTCCTCAGGAGAAAAATCCATAGCCAGCAGCAGGCTATCGTCGCGGTAATAGGGACTGGCATAGTCCCATGGCTGCAATTGCAGGCCGGTGGCTATTTGTATGGCTTCGTGACCGCCGGAGGTGGAGTGTACATACTTGCAGGTGGAGCGGTTAGCTTCATAAGTGGCGGCCATGTGGCGGGCCAGGCGCATTAAGCGGTAGGCCTTCAATAATAAAGCTTCCTGGTTGCCGGAGCACTCCTGCCCATTGGCAGGGGTTTTTAAAGTTGGAACGCTTGTATTATCTTTAAACATGTAAAATTGTTTTGGTGTAAGCTATTCCCTGGAAAATAATAGTTGCTATACCAACTATTGCTATTGCAAATTACTGAATATGCCCGATACTTACGTCAGTAATCCATCTTTTTTTAAGCTGGATGCTACTTTGAAAAAGATCCGCAACTATTGGCAAAAGAGCTTTGATGCCCAGCAAAAAGATTTGACTGTGGACCAATGGTTATTGCTGGAGAACCTGTACAAGCATAAAAAGATCACCCATAATGAGCTGGCCCGTTTAACCTCAAAGGATATTACGACGGTATCGCGTATAATAGAGCTGATGGTAAAAAAGGACCTGGTGCAGCGGGAAGGCGCCACCAGTGACCGGCGCAAGGTGTTTTTACAGCTTACCACTGCCGGTATTGAAAAGTATAAGGATGTGCGTCCCCTGGTACTGGAAATGCGTAAAACGGGATGGAAGGATCTGACTGAAAAGGATTATATGGAATTAACCAGGATACTGGATGTTATTTACAGCAATATACCCTGACGATGTGCGAATGTGAAGATATGCAGATGTGCGAATGAGCGGCAGTTTTGCTGCATTCCATTTGCACATCTGCATATTTGCATATCTGCAAATTGACACATTATTTCACCATAAACTCCAGCAGGCTGTCGTTCTCAATAAAGGCTTCCAGGTTGTCCCCAATTTCTACGGGCCCTACTCCTACCGGTGTGCCGGTAAAGATGAGATCCCCGATGTTGAGGGTAAAGAATTTTGAAATGTAGGCTAACAGGAAATCAAATGTAAAGATCAGGTGCTTGGTGTTACCCTGCTGCACGATCTCTTTGTTTTTGTACAGGCAAAAGTTAATATCCTTTTTATCTGTTTCAGGAGTAAGAGGGATGAACTTACCTACTACAGCGGAGTTATCAAACGATTTGGCGATCTCCCAGGGCAGGCCTTTTGTTTTCTGCTTATCCTGCAGGTCGCGGGCGGTAAAGTCAATACCTACGGATATTTCATTATAATATTTATCGGCAAATTTTTCCTGTATGTGCTTACCGTTCTTGCATACACGCAGCACCAGCTCACATTCATAGTGGAGATTATCCGTAAAATCAGGATAATAAAAAGGGTGGTTATTCTGTAACAATGCGTTTTTGGGCTTCATAAACAACACCGGCTCTGTTGGCACCTCATTATTGAGTTCTTTGGCGTGTTCAGCATAGTTTCGTCCAACGCAAATAATCTTCATAATGCGTATTTTTAAAGGTTAAATAATATGGCCTCTGCTGCCGTTACTACCCGGCAGAAGGGAAAGTCAGATTATTACAAGTATTCATAGTTCTTTCAATGCCAATGGCAGCAAAGCTTTCAATGATCTCTACTGATTTTTCGATCTTCTGTTGCACCAGCGGCTCCTCTTTCTGCTCCCATTTGCCCAATACATAATCCACCTGCTGGCCTTTCGGAAAATTATTACCGATGCCAAAACGCAGGCGCGGATATTGATTGGTGCCTAACAGCTCCTGGATGCTCTTTAACCCGTTGTGCCCGGCATCACTACCACCGGGGCGCAGGCGTAATACTTCCAATGGCAAGGCCAGCTCATCCATTATAACCAATAAATTTTCTACCGGGATCTTTTCCTTATCGATCCAGTACTTCACAGCTTTACCACTCAGGTTCATAAAAGTGGTGGGTTTTATAACCACAAAGGTTTTTCCCTTCCACCGGCATTCTGCCACATCCGCCAAACGGCCATTGGCAAATACGCCGCCATGTTTAGCTACAAAAGCGTCTACAACGTCAAAGCCTATATTATGGCGGGTGTGATTGTATTTATCACCTATGTTACCTAAACCGGCTATTAAGTATTTCATTTAATATACCCGGATATTTCCGGCTGTTTAAATTACAATCAAAAATAGAAATTTAATCTGCATACATCCTATTAACATCCTATTCATCAGGAATGAAAAAAAAGCCCCGGTCTCCGTTGTACCGGGACCGGGGCTTTTGCGGAAATATCTGCAAAAGAAATTATTTCTTCTTAGCGTCTTTTTCAGCGCTGGCTTCGTCCTGACGTAACTGACGGGTCATTACTACAGAAGCGATGGGAATACGGGGAGAGTTCAGTATCTCCAGGTTTTCGTCCTTTACATCTTCTACGCGGATGTTAGCATTCAGATCCAGGTTGTCGATGTTCACTTCAATGTTCTCGCGCAGGTGCTTGGGCAATGCCTTTACTTTCAGCGCTTTCATTTTTACTACCAGTTTACCGCCGGCTTTTACACCTACAGACTGGCCTACCATTTTCAAAGGCAGGGTAGCTACTACTTTCTTGTCTTCTACCAGTTCCAGAAAATCTACGTGTGACAGCTCATCTGTTACTACATCAAACTGTTTGTCTTTCAGGATGCACCTGTAAGTTTTGCCATTCACGTTAATCTGGGCAAACTGGAAATCAGGTGTATATACCAGATCTTTAAAAGCCTTTGCCGGAGCGGAAAAGCTCACGGTATCAGCACCCCCATAAATAACGCAAGGCACTTGCTCCTCAGAACGAAGTTGGCGGGTGGCTTTTTTGCCTAAGTCGCTCCTGAGTTGTCCTTCGATGGTTATTGTTTTCATTTGTTAAACATTTATATAAATTAATAAAACACTTACATTCCTCTCCGCTGGCTATGTACAAACAGGCTGGTAATAGACTTGTTCTCGTACATATTGCGGATGGCCACTGCAAAAAGCTCTGCTACACTGATCACTTTGATCTTTGAACTTTCCTGTTTCAAAGGCATGGTATCACATACCACCAGCTCTTTTAATACAGAATTCTCAATGTTCTCGTATGCCTTGCCGCTTAATACCGGGTGTGTACAGAAAGCCCGCACACTTTTAGCACCTTTTTCTATCAACAGGTTAGCCGCTTTGGTAAGGGTGCCTGCTGTGTCAATAATATCATCTATGAGTACAATGTCCTTATCTGCCACATCTCCTATCACCACCATAGATGCTATTTCATTTGCCCGTTTACGGTGTTTGTCGCAAATCACCATTTCTGCATTGAAATATGACGCTACTTCCCTTACCCGGTTTGTGCTTCCCACATCAGGGGACGCAAAGGTAAGGTTTTCCAGCCTCAAATTCTCAATGTAGGGGATGAAAATTGCGGAGCTGTCCAGGTGATCCACGGGAATATCAAAGAAACCTTGGATCTGGGGTGCATGTAAGTCCATGGTTATCACCCTGTTAGCACCTGCTGAAGTAAGCAGGTTAGCCACCAGTTTGGAGGCAATGGCCACCCTGGGCTTGTCCTTCCTGTCCTGCCGTGCAAAGCCAAAGTAGGGAATTACAGCCGTAATATACCCTGCAGAGGCCCTTTTAGCGGCATCTATCATTAGCAGCAGCTCCATCAGGTTATCTGAGGGAGCATTGGTGCTTTGGATCAGGAAAACATAGTCACCGCGGATACTTTCCATGTACACCGGCTGGAACTCGCCATCGCTGAACTTCTGGATGTGCAACTTACCTATACCATTGCCATTACCCTTGCCATAACGTTTGGCAATTTTCTCGGCTAATGCGGGGTTGCTGTTACCTGTAAAGATTTTAACTGATGGTTGCATGATTGTGGTGGAAAAGAGGTTGCAAAACTATAACTTTTGAAGGGATCTGCCCATTTTTTTTGCCAGGGCCGGGCCATCCTGAGCACTTTTGCGCTTCCTGCCATGGATAGATCCAATGATATCAAGGCTCTCACGGGTTAATTCCGGAGGGCGGATTGTGGAATAAAAGATTTTTTTTACCGGAAGGGAAGAGATAAATTTGGGTATGTATGTGAATGTTAACCCGTTGTACGTCTCCATCAGAGATTGGGCCCCCGACGATCAACCCAGAGAAAAGTTAATGAAAAAAGGTACCAGTGCATTAAGCGATGCAGAGTTACTGGCTATTTTGCTCAATAACGGGCATAAACAAAAATCCGCGATAGCACTGGCGCAGGAAGTATTACAGGCAGCCCGTAATAACCTTAACGAGCTGGGCCGGTTAAATGTACGGCAGCTTAAGAAGCTGAAAGGTATTGGGAACGCCAAAGCCGTTACCATTATAGCAGCTATGGAGCTAAGCCGGCGCAGGCAGGCGGGTTCCATTTTAGAGAAAAAAGTAATATGCCGGGGCGCTGATGCGGCGCTGTTCTTTAAACCGCTTTTAAGCGATTATACCCATGAAGCTTTTTTTGTAGTATACCTGAACCATAACTGCCGGGTGTTACATTACCGCTGCATCAGCAATGGCGGCATGTGCAGCACCATTGTAGATCCTAAACTGATCTTTAAAGAGGCATTGGAGCTAAGCGCTTCCCGGTTGCTTTTATGCCACAACCATCCCTCCGGCAGCCTCTCTCCCAGCTTTGCAGATATAGGGCTTACCCGCAAGCTTAAAGAAGCCGGTAAGCTATTTGACATTGATGTTATGGACCACATCATTGTTTCGGAAGCTGGTTATTACAGTATGGTAGAAGAAGGCACTATGGTATAAAGCACTTTTTACATAGTTAAACTTTTGGATATAATAATTCCCTTTTTCCTTACATTCGCAGATATTTCATTCTAACCCGTATTTCATTCTTATCTGGTATGTTGAAAATTGGAATTTTTGGTGTTGGACATTTAGGGAAGATCCATCTTTCCCAGCTGGTAACTATGAAGGATGTGGAAGTAGTAGGGTTTTATGATCCCAGCAATGCCAACGCTGCCAGCATAGCAGAGCTATACCAGATCCCCCGGTTTACGATTGCTGAAGAACTGATACAGTTGGTAGATGCCATTGATATAGTAGCCCCCACTACCCTGCACTTTAAACTCTGCGAAATAGCCCTGCGCAATGGCAAGCACATTTTTGTAGAGAAACCCATGACCAATACAATGGATGAAGCCAAAACACTGGTGAAGCTGGTGGAAGAGGCTAATGTAAAATTCCAGGTGGGGCATGTGGAGCGTTTTAACCCGGCCTTTCTGGCGCTGAAGAGCTATAACCTGAAGCCCATGTTCATAGAGGTGCACCGCCTGGCTGAGTTTAACCCGCGGGGTACAGATGTAAGCGTGATACTGGATCTGATGATCCACGATATAGATATAGTGCTCAGTATTGTGCAATCCACCATCAGCCGCATTTCTGCCAGTGGTGTAGCAGTGATGAGCGATACGCCGGATATTGCCAATGTACGCATTGAGTTCCATAACGGCTGCGTAGCCAACCTTACCAGCAGCCGCATTTCCCTGAAAAAGATGCGCAAAATGCGCCTGTTCCAGAAGGATGCCTACATTGGTATAGATTTCCTGGATAAAAAAACAGAGATCATTAAGCTGAAAACCCCGGAAGATGAAGGGTTGTTTACACTGGACATTGAAACCAACTCCGGTAAAAAGACCATTGCCATTGATAACCCGGAAGTAAAACAGTCGAACGCTATTCGCATGGAGCTGGAACTATTCCGCGACAGCATTCTGCAAAACAAACCGGTAGCCGTGAATGTAATTGATGGCCTGCAGGCCCTGGATGTGGCTCACCAGATATTGCAGAAGATCAGTAAGAACCAGTCTACTCCTACAAATTGATCTTAGATTTTAGATTTGGGGAGGTTGTTTCCTAATTAAAATTATTGCCTTAACAGCGCCTCTGCAATCACCAGATCCAGCGGGCGGGTAATTTTTATATTGCGCTCTTCCCCGGGTACCAGATGTATAGGGTAGCCCAGCTTTTCCACCACCGTAGCTTCATCTGTAAACAATGGATCATAAGGCAGGGCAAAAGCCGGCAGCAGCTGTTCTGATAAAAAGGTTTGGGGTGTTTGTATGATCTTGAACTGCTCCCGGTTTACGGCCTTATTGCCGGCGGCATTTGTTTCCCGCACACTGTCTTTCATGTCTATTACCGGTATGGCATTGCCATGCAGCAAGGTTTGCTCATAACAGTGATGTACCAACGCAGTTGTTAATAAAGGGCGTACGCCATCATGCACAAATACTACTGCATTATCCGGCACCTGCTGTAATCCATTCTGCACAGAGTGGAAGCGCGTTTCCCCGCCTTTTACCAGCGTAACCGGTGGCGGCGCAGTAAAACTGTTCAATACCTGTTGGGCAGGTGTAAAATGCGCTTCCGGCACTACCAGCACCACCTGCATATCTGTATAGGCGTTAATAAAAGCAGCTATAGTATGGTATAACACCGGCTTGCCTGCCAGCTCCAGGAACTGTTTGGGAACAGCAGCACCCATGCGGGTACCGGAGCCGCCTGCTACTATAATGGCAATTTTTTTGCGCTGCTGCATAGTTCTAAAACAGGTATGAATGTAAAAAATTACACGAATCCGCGGAGGTAAAACCTGCACAAATTCGTGTAATCATCTTTAAAGCTAAATATTCAACTGCTTACAGGATCAGCATGGCATCGCCATACCTGAAGAAGCGGTATTTCTCTTTAATTGCCTGCTGGTAAGCTTCCATGATCAGATCGTACCCTGCAAAGGCACATACCATGATCAACAGGCTGGTTTTAGGCAGGTGAAAGTTGGTCACCAGCGCATTGGGAATAGAAAAATCGTAGGGCGGGTGAATGAAGGTATTGGTCCAGCCTTCAGCTGCCTTTAAGTGATTTTGCGCGGTTACGGAAGATTCTACAGCCCTTACGGTAGTGGTACCAATGGCGCAGATCTTACGGTTTTCGTCCTTGGCTTTGTTCACGATCTTTACGGCGTATTCTTCAATATGGAAATACTCTGCATCCATTTTATGTTTGCTGAGGTCTTCCACTTCAATAGGCCGGAAAGTACCTAAACCGGTGTGCAGCGTTACTTCTGCAAACTTCACCCCTTTAATTTCCAGGCGTTTGATCAGCTCACGGCTAAAGTGTAAACCTGCGGTAGGAGCAGCAACGGCACCTTCGTATTTTGCATATACGGTTTGGTAACGCTCTTTGTCCTCATCTTCAGGTTTACGTTTGATGTATTTAGGCAGGGGCGTTTCACCCAGGGTGTCCAGCACCGCCTTAAACTCATCATCATTACCTTCAAATAAAAAGCGGATGGTACGGCCCCTGGAAGTAGTGTTATCAATAACTTCTGCTACCAGTGATTCATCGTCTCCAAAATACAGCTTGTTACCTACACGTATTTTACGGGCAGGGTCTACGATCACATCCCACAAGCGGTTCTGCTTGTTCAGCTCACGTAATAGGAATACTTCTATTTTGGCGCCGGTTTTTTCTTTACGGCCATACAAACGTGCAGGGAATACCTTGGTGTTGTTCACCACCATCACATCCTTATCGTTGAAATAACCGATAATGTCCCTGAAAACTTTGTGCTCAATTTTCCCGGTGGCACGGTTGACCACCATTAAACGGGATTCATCTCTTGATTTGGAAGGGTGCTGCGCGATCAGATTTAAAGGAAGATCGAACTTGAATTGCGATAATTTCATATTACGGTATGAATGAATTTAAAGGTTGCAAAGGTATTAATAAGTGTCAAGGATACCAAAAAAACATTCTCAAAATTGTAAAACAACCATTTATGCATAAATGTTTTTAGGAATGGCGGCAATCAGCTGTTTTGTATAGGCACTTTCCGGATGATCATACACCTGCCCTGCCGGACCGCTTTCCACAATTTTACCTTTGTTCATCACCATCATCCGGTCACTCATAAACCGTACCACGGATAGGTCGTGGGAGATGAAGATATATGTAAAACCATATTCTTTCCGCAGGCTGATCAGCAAATTCAGCACCTGGGCCTGTATGCTTACATCCAGGGCGGCTACAGATTCATCGCAGATAATAAAGGATGGATGCAGGGCCAGTGCCCGGGCAATGACCACACGTTGACGCTGCCCGCCGGAGAACTCATGCGGGTAACGGTAAAAATGTTCGGGGTGCAGGTTCACCTTTTCCAGCAATTCCAGCACTTTTTGTTTACGGTCCCGCTCCTGCCCGTACAATCCATGCACCAGCATAGGCTCCATAATGGCCTGCCCAATGGTAAGGCGTGGGTTCAGGGAAGAGTATGGATCCTGGAAAATGATCTGCATATCCTTACGGAGATCGCGCATGTCTGCGGCAGATAAGGTGGTAAGCTCTTTCCCTTTGTAAATAATACTGCCGCCGGTTGGTTCTGCCAGGCGGAGCAAAGTTCTGCCCAGGGTAGTTTTACCACAGCCGGATTCCCCAACCAGTCCCATTGTTTCACCCTGCCGCACGGTAAAGCTTACATCGTCCACCGCCTTCACCCAGCCCTTTACCTTGCCCAAAAGGCTGCGTTGGGCAGGGAACCAGGTTTGCAGGTTAGTTACCTCTAAAAAAGGCGGGCTTTGCTGCAGCTGCTGTTCCCGTGCCATAAGCCGGGATTGCGGTATTTCCAGGTTATATACAAGTTCCTTTACGGCGTAGTTCTTTTCATGGATGTTCCCCGTTGCATCTACCTCCATAAAATCTGCTGTAACGGGCAGCCGGTACAGTTGTTTATCCAATGGCGGGCGGCATGCCAGCAATCCTTTGGTATAAGGGTGCTGCGGGTTACGGAAAATGTCCTGCACGGGGCCTTGCTCTACAATGCTGCCTTTATACATTACCACCACCTCATTGGCTATTTCGGCAATCACACCCAGGTCGTGGGTAATAAATACGATGCTCATACCCGTTTGCTGCTGCAATTCTTTCAACAGCTCCAGGATGGCTTTTTGCACGGTTACATCTAACGCGGTGGTAGGTTCAACTGCAATTAAGAGCCGGGGCTGACAGCTGATGGCCATTGCTATCATAGCCCGCTGCTTTTGCCCGCCGGACAATTCATGCGGGTAGCGGTGCAATAGCTGCTCCGGGTTAGGGAGCTTTACCTGGCGAAATAAAGCAATGGTTTGCTGTTTGGCCTCTTTATAAGATACTTTTTTATGCAGTCGGATGGCTTCTGAAACCTGGGCGCCGCAGGTGTGCAGCGGATTCAGGGAGGTCATAGGCTCCTGGAAGATCATGGCTATTTCATTACCGCGCCGGGTACGCATGTCTGCCGGGGAGAGTTGTAATAAGTTTACAGGGGCTTGTGCAGGTGCGTGGTAAAGAATATTACCCGCTGTTATTTTGCCGGGTGATTGTACCAGGCGCATCAGGGATAAAGCTGTTACCGATTTCCCGGAGCCAGATTCACCCACAATGCCTAAGATACCACCCCGGGGAATGTCCAGGGAGATGTTGTTCACTGCCTTTACGGCATCCTGTTCTACTGCAAATGTTACGGTGAGGTTCTGAATAGACACCAGCATGCAGTAATATACGATTTTAGATCTGATGGCGCACAATTATGCTGAGATCTAAATCGTCAATCTAAAATCTAAAATCGTAGGTGCTTCACCGTTTGGTGGCTGTTGATCAGGTTCTTCAGGGAGTCGATGCCTATTTTCAGGTGGCGCTCTACAAAGTTGGTAGTTACTTTCTTATCACTGTCCTCTGTTTTTACGCCTTCGGGCACCATGGGCTGATCGCTTACCAGCAGTAATGCACCGGTAGGTATTTTGTTGAAAAAGCCTACGGAGAAAATGGTGGCCGTTTCCATGTCCACTGCCATAGCGCGGATACGTTCCAGGTAGCGTTTAAACTCCAGATCATGCTCCCATACCCGGCGGTTAGTGCTGTAGCAGGTACCGGTCCAGTAGTCGCAGCCATATTCCCGGATACTGGTGGAGATAGCCTTTTGCAGCGCAAAAGCCGGCAGCGCCGGTACTTCGGGCGGAAAGTAATCGTTGGAGGTACCCTCGCCCCGTATTGCTGCAATGGGGAGGATAAGATCACCAATATTATTCTTCTTCTTTAACCCACCGCATTTACCCAGGAACAGTACTGCTTTGGGGCTGATGGCGCTTAACAGGTCCATAATGGTGGCGGCGCCGGGGCTGCCCATCCCAAAGTTGATGATAGTAATATCACCTGCAGTGGCGCATTGCATAGGACGGCCCTGACCAATAATGGTGGCATCATTCCATTCTGCAAAAAGCGTTACGTAATTACTGAAATTAGTGAGGAGGATGTGGGAGCCGAAATTTTCCAGCTTTTCTCCGGTGTAGCGGGGGAGCCAATTAGCTACAATGTCTTCTTTTGTCTTCATAGCCTTTTGACACGCAAATGTACACCTTTTTGGCCGTACTTTTATGTTAGTTTTGTGTTATGATTGCCATTGAGTTTCCTGCACCTGATTTCAAGCTGGTACGTGAAGGCAACAAAGAGCTGATATTTGACACGTACCGTAAAAAATATGTAACCCTTACACCGGAAGAATGGGTGAGGCAAAACTTCCTGAATTACCTGGTAAAAAGCTTGCAATACCCGGGTAAACTCATTGGTATTGAAAAAGAGATCTACTTAGGTGAGCTGAGAAAACGCTGTGACATTGTAGTGTATAACCGTGCCATGCAACCCTGGATGATCGTGGAGTGTAAGGAAATGAACGTGCCTTTAAGCCTGGCAACAGTAGAGCAAATTGCCCGTTACCATATGGTGTTACAAGCGGTTTACCTGGTGATCACCAACGGGGTGCATACCTATTGTTGCTTATACCAGCCGGACCAGGGGAAGTGGGAGTTTTTGGGGGAAATACCGGCGTATGGGATTTGAGCTAAATGCTGAACGCCGAAAGCATAAAGTATAATGCCTAAGACAAAACACAATCAGCGTTTAGCCTTAGGCATTGAGCATTTAGCATTCGTATTGATTACGGGAATATGCCCAGCTGCTCGTATGCTGCACCTACTTTATCAATAGCGCAAACATAAGCGGCGGTACGCATATCATGGATCTTACTGTTAGTGACCATTATTTCGCGCACTTCATGTAAAGCGGCGTGCATGGTTTCTTCCAGGCCGGAATATACCAGATCTACCTCATCAGCTCCATGGGCAATGAACTTCCTTTCCTGTTCAGAAACTTTTTTACCGGTCAGGTCTTCAATGGTGCTCAGGATGTGAATGTTCATATTCTCATCAAAGCGTTTGCCCAAACGGCCATAACGTACATGGCTCAGGTTCTTTAACCATTCAAAGTAAGAAACCGTTACCCCGCCGGCGTTCAGGAACATATCCGGTACTACGATGGCACCCTTTTTATTCAGGATAACATCTGCTTCCGGTGTTAACGGACCATTTGCCGCTTCCCCAATGATCTTAGCTTTAATGTTGGGCGCATTGTCTTTATGGATCACGCTTTCCAGCGCAGCCGGTATCAGGATATCACAATCCATTTCCAGGCCATCGGTATTCTTCTTTAAGTTGGTAGCGCCGGGGAAGTTCACAATAGAACCGGTTTCGTTGCGGTGTTTCAGCACTGCATCCGGGTCCATACCCTTTTCATTATAAATGGCGCCATCCCACTCGATCAGGCATACTACAATAGCGCCTGCTTCGTGGAAATATTTGGCGGCGTGGTAGCCCACGTTACCCATACCCTGTACAATTACCCGCTTACCTTCCAGGCCGGGTTCCAGGCCCAGCTTCTTCATATCTTCCTTAATATTACACAGCTCACGCAAGCCATAGAATACGCCCATGCCGGTAGCTTCCTTACGGCCGCGTACCCCGCCCTGTGACACCGGTTTACCGGTTACACAACCGTAACCGTCAATTTCACCGGGACGTAAACTCATGTAAGTATCCAGGATCCAGCTCATTTCACGTTCGCCGGTACCGTAGTCAGGCGCCGGTACATCCACACCAGGGCCAATGAAATTCTTCTTCACCAGCTCCGCGGTGTAACGGCGGGTAATATTTTCCAGCTGAAAAGGGCTGTAGTTGCGGGGATTGATCTTAATACCCCCTTTGGCGCCGCCGAAAGGCACGTTCACAATAGCGCATTTGTAGGTCATCAGCGCGGCCAGGGCCATCACTTCATCCTGGTTCACTTCCTCACTGAAACGGATACCACCTTTACAGGGCAGCTTGTGATGTGAGTGCTGTACGCGGTAGGCTTCTATTACTTCAATGGTATCTCCCACCCTTACCGGGAATTTAATACGGTACACTGCGTTGCAGGCTTTGATCTGCTCCAGGATCCCTTTTTCCCATTTGGTGAATTGCGCAGCCTTATCGAAGCTTCGCTCTACGCTTTCAAAGAAATTATAATGCTGATCTTGCGACATAAAAAATTGTTTTGGAAAGTATTGCTTTGGTTATGATTTAGACTGTTGTTGGTGTTCCAGCTTAGTGATCTTCCGATCCAGCCGTATGAGGTATAAAATAATCCCGATAAAAATAATCACCAGCACTACTACCACTACGTAAATTTTGCCATTGCTGCGCAGCATTTCATTCACAGGGCCGGTTTCTGTATTCTGCTGTTGTGCCTGTGCTAACAGGGAGGTAAACAGTAAGACCAGGGTAGAAAAAAAGTAAGATGCTCTTCTATTGATCATTTAAAAATATTTTTTAGCTCTAGTCTTTTATAACGTGCCAGCAGGGTGTAGATCCATACGCTTAGCAGGGTCCAGCCAACAAAGGCAGGGTAAAATACCATCATTAGTGTGCCATCTGTATCCTTTGACTTAAACCCGGGGCTGCTGGCGCTGCCGGGATGCAGGGAATCCACCATGCGGGGAATAATATAGGTCAAGGGTATTAAGAGCGCAAAGGCAAAAATATTATAAATGGCAGATACCCTCGCCCGCTTGTCAATATCTGTAAAGGACATGCGCAGCACCAGATAAGCCAGGTAAATGAGCAATGCCACCGCGGTTGCAATCTGCTTGGGATCATTGGTGAGGGTGCTGCCCCAGGTATAGGTGGCCCATAATGAGCCGGTTACAAACCCCATGAGCCCAAATAATACGCCTACATTGGCTGCACAACTGGCCAGTATATCTTTTTTCAGATCGTATTTGGTGAGATAAAGGATTGAGTTGGCTACGGAGATGGTGAACAAGGTATACATGCACACCCACATAGGTACGTGAAAGAAGAGATTGCGCGTGGATTGCTGGTTATTTTCTATGGCCGGCACCTTTATCAGGAACCCGGCTATGATCGTATACAGCAGCAATAGTACCGCCAGCGCTTTCCACCAATGTTTTGCCATTTTTTCGTCAGCTATATTGGGGGCAAACCTACAGGTTTTATCACTAATCACAAAATTGGAGAGGTAGTTGGTATGAAAGGGGTTGTTAATCTTTCCATAAAAAAGGGAACAGGATCATGGCCAGGCCAATGATCAGCACATCCATACCTATGAGCAGCAGGAACATATTGAGCAACCCGGGCTGGTATACCGGTACAAAGGCAGAACGGGCAATGTTGGCCAGCATCATCAGTAAAGGCATCATGATGGGAAAGCCCATAATGGCCATGAGCGCTGCATTCTGGTTAGCCTGGGCTGCAATGGCCGCCAGCATAGTGAATAACAGCGACAGGCTAATGCCACCCAGCATAACCACCCCTATGAAATACCATACATTAATAATGGGATTGCCTAAAAATACAATGCAGCTTACCAGGGCTATAATGCTCATAATGGCCATCAGCAACATATTATACAGCAGCTTGGCGGCTATAAAGTAACGCGGATGCACTACAGAATAAAAGTACAGCAGCCTGCCGCGGCTTTCCTGCATAAAACTTTTGGCGATAGCATTTACAGATACAAACAGCTGCACCACCCAGAACTGTGCATTCCAGATCTGCTCTTCGGGTTTGCCCATCATCATATTGATCACAAACACGGTGGAAATAATATATAACAGTATGCCATAGAATGCATACTTCTGGCGCAGTTCCAGCACCAGGTCTTTTTTAACCAGGGTAAGTGTTTGATGAAGGGCGGCCATATGGGGCGTAAAGATAAGCGATTAGCTGTTAGCTATTAGCTTTTAGCTAACAGCTAATAAGTATTATATTCGCTCCCTAACAATCACAACTGCATGCAAAAGATACTGGTAGCTAACCGTGGAGAAATAGCTTTACGGGTAATGCGTTCTGCAAGGGAAATGGGCATTCAAACCGTGGCGGTATATTCAGAAGCAGATCGTACCATGCCATTTGTACAATATGCTGATGAAGCCGTGTGTATTGGCCCGGCGCCCTCCAACCAGTCTTATTTACTGGGTGATAAGATCATAGCGGCGGCAAAGCAAACCGGTGCTGATGCCATCCATCCCGGTTACGGCTTTTTGAGTGAGAATGCCCGTTTTGCCCAGCTGGTGGCGGATGCGGGTCTTACCTTTATTGGTCCCAGCGCGCAGTCCATTGAAATAATGGGTAGCAAGCTGGCCGCAAAACAAGCGGCACAGAAATTTGGCGTGCCCATGGTACCGGGCACGGAAACGCCGCTACGCAGCCTGGAAGAAGCACAGGAAGTGGTTAAAAAAACCGGGTTCCCCATCCTCATCAAAGCCTCTGCAGGCGGCGGTGGTAAAGGAATGCGGGTTGTAAATAATGAAAGTGAGCTGGCAGAGCAGATCCGGCTGG
This sequence comes from Chitinophaga sp. GbtcB8, assembly GCF_019091455.1. Classification (GTDB taxonomy): domain Bacteria; phylum Bacteroidota; class Bacteroidia; order Chitinophagales; family Chitinophagaceae; genus Chitinophaga. Next base: position 271,124 of record NZ_JAGXJN010000003.1, on the reverse strand, counting down.
CTAAAAGTGAAGCGCTGAATGCTTTTGGGGATGATGCTGTGTTCATTGAAAAATACGTAGGCGCACCCCGGCATATTGAAATACAGATCCTGGGCGACCAGCACGGCAATTATGCATACCTGTTTGAGCGGGAGTGCAGCATACAGCGCCGGCACCAAAAGCTGATAGAAGAGGCCCCCTCTTCCTGCCTTACACCTGCTATACGCGCGGCTATGGGCACATGCGCCCTGGATGTGGCCCGCGCCTGCCAGTATTATGGCGCCGGCACGGTGGAATTCCTGGTGGATGAAAACCTGCAATTTTACTTCCTGGAAATGAATACCCGCCTGCAGGTGGAGCACCCCGTGACTGAAATGATCACCGGCCTGGACCTGGTAAAAGAGCAAATTCGTATAGCCAGGGGCGAAACCCTTTCCTTTACACAGGAAAGCCTGCAAATAAACGGGCATGCCATAGAGCTGCGCATTTGTGCAGAAGACCCGGCCAATAATTTTTTACCGGATACCGGTACCCTTACTACCTACATTCGCCCGCAGGGCTACGGGGTACGGGTAGATGATGGATATGAGCAGGGTATGGATATTCCTATTTATTATGATCCCATGATCGCAAAGCTGATAGCCTGGGGCAGTGACCGGGAAGAGGCGCGGCTGCGGCTGATCCGCGCTATTGAAGAGTATCATGTAAAAGGCATCCGCACTACGCTGCCTTTTGGCCACTGGGCCTTGCAGCAGCCTGCTTTTATTGAGGGGCAGTTTGACACGGGCTTTATTGGCAAGTATTTTGCACCAGAGGTGCTGCGCAAAACGGATGATGCAGCCACACGTGCAGCGGCCATCCTGGCGGCGCAGATATGGGAGGAAAGCCGGATCGGACAAGTTCCTTTGCCTGTTACTGCGGCAAATAGCAGCTGGAAAAAAAGAAAAACCTTAAGATAATGGCCAGGCATTGGCTGATAGATAAAATGGGCTAACTTTGTATTAAGTTATAATTTTAAATGAGGAACCTAATACTACAGGTCATAGACTTCTTTCATCGTCCTTTTGCAAAGCTGATACCTTTGCAAACCTTTCGCTACCTGGCCTGTGGCGGCGGCAATACCGCGCTGGATATTGTTCTTTACTTTATTATGTACAACTTTGTGTTACACCAGCAAATGGTGCATTTGCCGTTTGTAACCATTACCCCGCACATTGCAGCGCTGTTCATGTCGCTGGCCATTACTTTTCCCACCGGCTTTTTACTTAGTAAGTATGTTGTGTTCTCAGAATCTAACCTGCGCGGGCGTACGCAATTGTTCCGCTATTTTATGCTGGTAGCTGCCTGTATACTGCTGAACTATGTATTTATGAAATTATTTGTGGAGCATCTGCATATCTACCCTACCATTTCCAAGATATTCACCACCTTCTTTGTAGTGTGCTTCAGCTACCTTACACAGAAGAAATTCACCTTTAAGGTGAAGCCTGAAAAGTTAAAGTTATTCTAAAATTTAAGTGATATTACAACGCCCTGACAGGTTATAACTCGTCAGGGCGTTTTTGTTTTCAGGCGTTTTTGTTCTCACCTTCATAATAACAATGGCGGCAGCGGGGTTCATATACATCCTGCTCACCCAATACCACAGTGGCTTTGCTGGCTGTTTTACGGTAAGAGTAGCTGGCGATGTTACCGCACTTTACACAAATGGCGTGCAGCTTGGTAATATAGTCGGCCTTGGCCAGCAGCGCCGGCATGGTACCAAAGGGGCGGCCCCGGTAATCCATATCCAAACCGGCCACAATTACGCGTACGCCGCGCAGGGCCAGCTGGTCGCAAACGTAAGGCAGTTCTGCATCAAAGAACTGTGCTTCATCAATTCCCACCACATCTGCCTCCTGTGCTAACAGCAATATTTGCTGCGAGTTATCTATAGGTGTTGACAGTACTTTATTCTCATCGTGCGATACAATGTTCTGCTCATCATAACGCACATCTATACCGGGCTTAAATATTTCTATCCGCAAATTGGCTATCCTGGCCCGTTTCAGCCGTCTTATGAGTTCTTCCGTTTTACCGGAGAACATAGAACCGCATATCACTTCAATCCATCCTCTTCTTTCCCCTGCAAGGGAAGGTTCAATAAACATATTATACCTGTTTAGATTAGCAAAATGTCTGAAAAACGCTAACTTTATGCAAATAAAATAAATTCTCTCACAACGCGTTTAAAACAATTAAGGCATGGAAAAGATCAATGCATTAATTGACAAATTACAGGAATTAAAAAATTCCAACGCAGACCTGCAGTCCATTTCATATTATGTGCAAATGCTTCAGGCTGAGGTGTTACATGTCCGTACACAACAGAAAACACAGGAACAACAGCAACAGGTAAAAAGCCATATTGCTGTAATAATGCCTGCACCGGCACATACGATCACCCTAACGGAACCTTTGCCGGCCACTTACGCTAACGGATATACGAACTCAAATAATACCACCTACCATACCACTACCGCTGTACCGGAAAAAAGACCGGAACCGCCGGCAGCAAAGCCACAACCTGTTGAAACAGAAGTGATAAAACCAGCTGCTGTAATTGTGGAGGCACCAGCCTTTGAGCCTGAACCGGTAGTGGCCGTACAACCGGCTGTTATTCCTGAAACCAGGCCGGCTGAGCCCAAACCCGCTATGGTTCAGGTATCCCAACCTGCTCCTGAAACCAGGAGCTACGAGCCTAAGCCCGCTCCCCTGCCGGAAAAGCAACCAGTGAGCGCTACGCTGTTTGAGGTGGAAACAACTGTGCCCGCTAAAAAAGCAAAGGATAACAGCAACCTGCGTAAAGAGATCAATGAGCTGGCAGCGCAAACCATGCCTTCCCTGAACGAGAAGCTGAAACAGTCCAAATCGGAAATAGGCGAACGGCTGGGTGAAATGCCTGTAAAGGACCTGCGGCAGGCCATTGGTATCAACGACAAGTTCCAGTTCATACAGGAATTATTCCGCGGAGATGTGGACATGTACGAGCGCTCCATTAAAACCATCAACGAGTTCCATACCCTGCAGGAAGCAGAGTACTGGATTGAAAGGGAGCTGAAGATCCGCCAGGGATGGCTGGATGATACCCGTGCAGTACAGCACTTTTACACGCTGGTCAAAAAACGTTTTTCCTGAATATAAGCCAGGATCTTACCGGTAGCCCCCCTGCTTTCCGACACATATTTGCCGGCAATGTAACCGGCCTGTGTGCATAATTCATCGTTCATTAATAATTCCTCCATTTGTTGGGAGAGCGCGGGCTCATGCGGCACGGTAAAAGCGCCGCCAAGGGCTACCAGCTCCACCGCCTCTGCATACTCTTCATACACAGGGCCAAATACTACCGGCTTGCCATAAGTGGCAGGTTCCAACACGTTGTGGATCCCATCTTTATCAAACCCGCCGCCTACATAAGCTACACAGGCGTAACGGTACAGGGAAGAGAGCATACCGATATTATCAATGATCAGCACCTTGCCGGGGTGCTCAATATCCACATGGGGCGCATCTTCCGGGTGGCTTATGTGCGTGCCTGCCAGGTCGGAGTAACGTAAGGCGCCGGGGAACAGCTCCAGCAGGCGTATAATATGACTTTCGTTTATCTCGTGCGGGGCTATTACCAGGCGGCGGTCCGGCTCATAATGTCCGGCCCACCAGGCAAACAATGCTGCTTCATCGCTTTCCCAGGTGCTGCCGGCTACCACGGTTTTCCGGTTGCGGGCAAACTGTTTTACCAGCGGCCGCTCTACTGCCTCCTGCTGCAGGGCCCATACCCGGTCGAACCGGGTATCTCCGGCTACAGTAACATGCTTAATATCAATTTGTTGCAGCATATTACGGGAGGCTTCATTCTGCACAAAAATATGTGTAAGCTGCTGCAGCAACCTGCGGAACAGGCCTCCGTACCATTTAAAAAAGGGCTGGTCATCTCGGAAAATACCGGAGATCAGGATGGCCGGGATCTGGCGCTGGTGCAGCGTATTCATGAAATGATACCAGAACTCATATTTAATAAAAATGGCGAGCTTGGGCTGTACAATGTCCAGGAAAAGGCGCGCATTTTTGCGCGTATCTAACGGTAAATAGCACACGTAATCCACCCCTTCATAGTTCTTCCGCACTTCGTAACCGGAGGGGGAAAAAAAGGTAAGCAGCAGGCGGCATTCCGGGTGCTGCTTTCTGAAAGCCTCCAGCACGGGCCGGCCCTGCTCAAACTCGCCCAGGGAGGCTGCATGCACCCATACCAGGGGGCCGCCGGTACCGGCTGCAAGAGCTTTCTGCATTTGGGCAGCCCAATCTTTCCGGCCGTTCAGCCAAAGTGCTGCCTTGGTATTTCCGGTGGCAGCTGCTATTTTTAGACCTGCGCTGTACAGGGCTATGCCCAGGTTATAGAAAATGGTTGAAAACATGCTCGTAATAATGGTTGAATGAATTTATTGTCAGCCGCTTAGCTGGTGTTCCGGCAATAATAGTGCAACCTGCAAACATCCTGACAAATTTTAAGGGTAGCACAAAGATAATCGCCTTCCAATGGCAATTTTTGTAAATTTGCCCACTTTAAAACAAAATAAAATACCTATTCCGCATGGTTCCTATTCAGATGGTAGATTTGAAACGCCAGTATTTAAAAATTAAACCGCAGGTGGATGCTGCCATCCAGGAAGTGCTGGAAAGTGCCGCTTTCATAAACGGCGCGCCGGTACAGCAGTTTAGCCAGGAATTACAGCAATACCTGGATATTAAACATGTGATCCCCTGCGCCAATGGTACTGACGCGTTGCAAATAGCCATGATGGCCTTAGGGCTGCAACCCGGCGATGAGGTGATCACTCCTTCTTTTACCTTTATAGCCACTGCAGAAGTAATTGCCCTGCTGAACCTGAAACCGGTGTTTGTGGATGTGGATCCGAAAACCTTTTGCCTGGACCCTGTAGCGGTTGAAAAGGCCATTACCTCTAAAACCAAGGCCATTGTGCCGGTACACCTGTACGGCCAAAGCGCGGATATGGAACCGCTGATGGCCATTGCCGAAAAACATAATATTCCTGTAATTGAAGATAATGCCCAGGCCATTGGCGGCCATTACACCTTTAAAAATGGTACCGTTAAAAAGCTGGGCGCCATCGGGCATATTGGCTGCACCTCCTTTTTCCCTTCCAAGAACCTGGGTTGTTACGGAGATGGCGGCGCACTGTTCACCAATGATGATGCCTTAGCCGCCAAGATCAGGATGGTGGCCAATCACGGCCAATCCGCCCGTTATTATCATGATGTGGTGGGCGTTAACTCCCGCCTGGATACCTTGCAGGCCGTAGTGCTGCGCATTAAGCTGCAGCTGCTGGATGAATATGTTACCGCCCGCAGAGCCGTGGCAGACGCTTATGATGCAGGTTTTACAGGCATTCCGCAAATTACCACGCCTTACCGCGCCCCTTACAGCTACCATGTATACCACCAATACACCTTACAGCTGAACGGCGTTAGCCGGGATGAGCTGCAAAAGTACCTGCAGGAGCGTAATGTACCGGCTATGATCTATTATCCCGTACCGGCCCACCAGCAAAAAATGTTTGCCGGCTTTGGCGGCGCTGCCTTTAAGCTGCCGGTTACAGATGATCTTACCACCAAAGTAATTTCCTTACCCATACATACCGAAATGGATCCGGATCAGCTGGAGCATATTATTCACTCAGTTAAATCATTCTTAAACTAACCCCCAATGAGAATTACTGTAGTTGGCACCGGTTACGTAGGATTAGTTACCGGTACCTGTTTTGCCGAAACAGGGAATAATGTTACATGTGTAGATATTGATGAGAACAAAGTAAAAAAGTTATCATCGGGACAGATCACCATTTATGAACCCGGCCTGGAAAAGCTGTTTGAGCGCAACCTGAAAGAAGGCCGCCTGCACTTTACCACCAACCTGGCAGAGGGCATTCAGGATGCGCAGGTTATTTTCCTGGCGCTGCCTACCCCGCCCGGCGCTGACGGTGCGGCTGATCTTTCCTTTGTACTGAAAGTGGCGGAACAGCTGGGTAACCTGATGACCGACTATAAAGTGATCGTAGATAAAAGCACCGTGCCGGTGGGTACTGCCGAAAAAGTGCATGCCGCCATACTAAAGAACAGCAAGGTTGAATTTGACGTAGTATCTAACCCGGAATTTTTACGGGAAGGCGTAGCAGTAGATGATTTCATGAAGCCGGACCGTGTGGTGATAGGTACTAATTCCGAAAGGGCACGCAAAGTAATGGGCGACCTGTATGCGCCTTTTGTACGCCAGGGTAACCCCATCCTGTATATGGATGAAAGATCTGCGGAGCTGACCAAATATGCCGCTAACTCTTTCCTGGCCACCAAAATATCTTTTATGAACGAGGTAGCGGTGTTATGCGAAAAGCTGGGCGCCGATGTGGATATGGTGCGCAGGGGCATTGGCAGCGATGACCGTATAGGCAAGCGTTTCCTGTTTCCCGGTATTGGTTATGGCGGCAGCTGTTTTCCCAAAGATGTGCAGGCGCTGGTAAGATCATCTGAAGAAGTGAAGTATGATTTTAAGATCCTGAACGCTGTGATGGATGTGAACGAAAAACAAAAAGTATTTCTCATCCCCAAAATAAAAGCTTACTTCAAAGATGGTTTAAAAGGCAAACGTTTTGCCTTATGGGGCCTTGCCTTTAAGCCTAATACAGATGATATCCGTGAAGCGCCGGCCTTATATATTATTGAGGCGCTGGTAAACGAAGGGGCAACGGTGTGTGTATTTGACCCCGAAGCCATGCCTAATGTAAAACAGGTGGTGGGCGATAAGATACAATATGCAAAACACCAGTACGATTGCCTGGAAGGCGCCGATGCACTGATCATAGCTACAGAATGGAGCGTGTTCCGTACACCGGACTTTGACCAGATCAACGCCATTTTAAAGAATAAGGTGATCTTTGACGGGCGCAACCTGTTTGACGTACAGCGGATGCAGGAATTAGGTTTTTATTATGAAAGCGTAGGCCGTGCGGTATCAAAACCGTAAGTCTTAAAATCTAATATAGAATATGAGCAAGAAAAGAGTTTTAATAACCGGCGCCGCTGGTTTCCTGGGATCGCACCTGTGCGACCGGTTTATTAAAGAAGGCTACCATGTAATAGGCATGGATAACCTGCTTACAGGTAATATCAAAAATATTGAGCACCTGTTTCCCCTGGAGGATTTTGAGTACTACCATCATGATGTAACCAAGTTTGTGCATGTACCCGGCAACCTGGATTACATTCTGCACTTTGCTTCCCCCGCCAGCCCTATTGACTACCTGAAAAAGCCCATTCAAACGCTGAAGGTAGGCTCCCTTGGCACTCATAACTTACTGGGTTTGGCCAAAGAAAAAAAGGCACGCATACTGGTGGCTTCCACCTCTGAAGTATATGGCGATCCGGCCGTGCACCCGCAAACGGAAGAATACTGGGGTAATGTAAACCCTGTAGGCCCGCGCGGTGTGTATGATGAAGCCAAACGTTTTATGGAATCCATTACCATGGCTTACCATAATTTTCATGGTGTGGAAACGCGCATCATCCGTATTTTCAATACCTACGGCCCGCGTATGCGGCTGGATGACGGCCGTGCATTACCGGCTTTTATGAGCCAGGCGCTTACCGGCCAGGACCTGACCCTGTTTGGCGATGGTTCACAAACCCGCTCTTTCTGTTATGTGGATGACCTGGTGGATGGCATTTACCGCTTACTGCTCAGCGATTACCACCTGCCGGTAAATATTGGCAACCCGGTGGAAATTACCCTGAAACAGTTTGCAGAAGAGATCATTGCGCTTACCGGCACCAAACAAAAAATTGTATATATGCCATTGCCGAAAGATGATCCTAAACAGCGCAAGCCGGATATTACCAAGGCGCAGCAGCTATTGGGCTGGTCGCCGAAGGTAGACCGCCAGGAAGGGCTGAAGATCACGTACGAATACTTTAAAGAAGCGTTAAATAAATAATTAGGAATTATGCTGAATGCTTAACGCTGAACGCTTAAGGCACAATGCCTAAAGCAAAACACGGTCAGCGTTAGGCGTTCCGCATTCAGCGTTAAGCATCAAATCTTGCCATTATGCAACGTACTTTATTGATCACCGGTGGCGCTGGTTTCATTGGATCACATGTAGTGCGGTTATTTGTTGAAAAATACCCGGAATACAAGATCGTGAACCTGGATGCACTGACCTACGCAGGCAACCTCGAAAATCTGGAGGATGTAAAGGATAAACCGAACTACGTCTTTGAAAAGGGCGACATTACAGATGAAGCTTATATAGACAAGCTGTTTGTTACCCACCAGTTTGACGGGGTTATACACCTGGCCGCTGAAAGTCATGTGGACCGTTCTATTATGGACCCGCTGGCCTTTATTAAGACCAATGTGCTGGGTACTGCGGTACTCCTGAATGCCAGCCGCAAATACTGGCAGGATAATATGGAGGGCAAGCTGTTCTACCATGTATCTACCGATGAAGTATATGGCACCCTGGGTGCAGAAGGCTTTTTCACTGAGGAAACAGCTTACGATCCCCGCTCGCCGTACTCTGCTTCCAAAGCCAGCTCTGACCATTTTGTGATGGCTTATCACCATACCTATCACTTACCGGTTATTATCAGCAACTGTTCCAATAACTATGGCTCCCACCATTTCCCGGAAAAGCTGATCCCGCTTGCTATTCATAATATTAAGAACAGCAAGCCGGTGCCCGTATACGGTAAAGGGGAAAATGTGCGCGACTGGCTGTGGGTAGATGATCATGCCCGTGCTATAGACACTATTTTCCATAAGGGGCGCAACGGCGAAACCTATAACATAGGCGGGTTTAATGAGTGGAAGAACATTGACCTCATTAACCTGCTTTGCATGGTGATGGATAAAAAACTGAGCCGTGCTCCCGGCACTTCTGCTCAGCTGATCACGTTTGTAAAGGACCGTGCCGGCCATGATATGCGTTATGCCATTGATGCCTCCAAGCTAAATAAAGAGCTGGGCTGGCAGCCATCCCTGCAATTTGAAGAAGGGCTGGAAAAAACGGTGGACTGGTACCTGCGCAATGAAACCTGGCTGGAACATGTGACCAGCGGGGCTTACAAGGAATATTACGAGGATCAATATCAAAAAAGATAAGCAACCATAAGATGCCATTTACGGAAACAGGAATACCGGATCTACTGGTATATGAGCCCAGAGTATTTGCCGACAGCAGGGGATATTTTTTTGAGAGCTACAACGCAGGCACTTTTGAGCAGGAAGGGCTGCGTTTTCCTTTTGTACAGGATAACCAGGCCCGCTCTACCTACGGGGTATTACGCGGCCTCCATTTTCAGCAGGAGCCTTATGCACAAACCAAGCTGGTAAGGGCTTTGGAAGGGCGCATAATGGATGTGGTAGTGGATATCCGCAAGGGATCGCCTACCTATGGCAAAGTATTTACCATAGAGCTAAGCGCCGAAAATAAAAAGCAGCTGCTGGTGCCCAAAGGTTTTGCACATGGCTATTCTGTGCTGAGTGAAACAGCAGAGGTGATGTATAAGTGCGATAACTTTTACCATAAAGCCAGCGAAGGCGGTCTTATTTACAATGATCCTGCCCTGAACATTGACTGGGGTTTTGATCTGAAAGATGCCGTTGTTTCTGATAAAGACCAGGTATTACCTACGCTGGAAAACTGTACACATAACTTTGTTTATAATTCTTAGTGTTTATGCAAAACATTCTGGTAACCGGCGCACATGGTCAACTGGGACAGGCTATTCAGCTGATAGCCGGCAGCTTCCCGGATCTTAATTTTATTTATACTGACTACCAGGAGCTGGATATTACCAACCCTGAAGCCGTAGCCGGCCTTTTCTCCCAGCAGGAGATCCATGCCTGTATTAACTGTGCCGCCTATACGGCGGTTGATAAAGCAGAAGCAGATGAAGAAAGGGCTTTTCAGCTGAATTTTGAAGCGGTGCTGAACCTGGCGGAAGCCTGCCTGCAGCACAACGCGCAGCTGGTGCATATTTCTACGGATTATGTATTTGATGGCAAATATTACCGGCCCTATACTGAAGAGGATGAGGCTAACCCGCAAAGCATTTACGGCGCATCCAAACTACGTGGGGAAGCTGCTGCTATAGGCGCCAACCCCAATACCATTGTAATACGTACGGCCTGGTTATACTCCCAGTTCGGCGTAAACTTTGTAAAACGCATGAAGGAGCTGATGCAGGAACGCCCCAGCCTGAACGTGGTATTTGACCAGGCAGGCACGCCTACCTATGCGGTAGACCTTGCAAAAGCCGTACTGCACATCTTACAATACCGGAAACTAAACCCGGATACTAACGTGAGCGGCGTATACCACTACAGCAATGAAGGCGTTACCAGCTGGTATGATTTTGCCGTTACGGTGAAAGAGCTTACCGGCGCAGCCTGCGAGATATCTCCCATTACTACGGACCTGTACCCTACCCCGGCGCAACGCCCGGCCTACAGCGTGTTAAACAAACAAAAGATCAAAACAACATTTGGCATCCAGGTGCCTTACTGGAAAGATAGTTTAAAGGTGTGCTTACAGCACCTGTAAATAATACATTCTTATTATAAGCAACTATCGCCGTTCTCTTAACAGGAACGGCGATTGTTTTTTGGGTATTATTCTTCTATATGCTGTTTCATATCAGCTCTCGCTGCTTTATCTGTAAGCCGCTCTGCATAGGGCTTTGACAGCTCATTCAGCGCGGCCATCTTTTCTTCTATTACGATTTTATCATTGGTGGCTATTACATCCTGCAAATCGTTCATAGCCTGCCGGGTATTTTGGATCTCTTCACCGGAGAGCAGCTCCGTATTCTTATCCAGGAAAGCGGCGGTTACATCCAGCAGCTGCTGGGCAGTGGTTTGTATTTCCAGCATGTTACGGGTTTGCAGATCTTCCTGGGCATAGCGGATAGATGATTGTAACATGGTGTCTAGCTCCTGCCCGGTTAACCCATATTGCGGCTGCACCTGGATGCTTTGTTCCACACCGCTGCGCAGCTCCCTGGCTTTTACCAGCAGTATGCCATCCTCGTTCAGGGAAAAAGAAAGCTGGATCTGCGCTAAGCCGGCATTCATTTCCGGGATGCCGGTCAGCTCAAATTCCGCCAGCTTGCGGTTATCTTTTACCTGGTCGCGCTCTCCCTGGTAAATGGCTACTTTCATACTGGTTTGCCCATCCTGCTGCGTGGTATAATTACGGAAAGCGCTGGCCGGTATTTTTGTATTACGCGGTATCAGCACATCCATTAGGCCACCCATGGTTTCAATACCCAGGGATAGCGGGGTTACATCCTGCAGCTGCATAACGTGGCGGTTACCGGCCAGCATATCCGCCTGTATGGCGGCGCCCAGGGCCACCACTTCATCGGGGTGCAGTGAATCATTTACCGGCTGCTCAAAAAATCCGCTCACCGCTTCTTTCACCAGGGGCATGCGGGGGGCGCCGCCCACCATCAGCACGGCATTTATATCTTTTATGGTTAGCTGCGCATCTGTGAGCGCTTTGCGGCAGCAGTCAATTGTTTTGGCTATAAGCGGTTGTACCAGCTCTTCCAGCTGCGCCTGGGTTAGCTGCAATTCGTAATTATCCATCCGGGTATGAAAGTAATCTGTGCCGGACAGCTGCTGTTTGGCTTCTGCGGCTTTTAGCCGCAAAGCCTGTCCCAGTCCTTTATTGCTGCCTAATGCTTCCGGCTCTATTTCATGTAACCAGGCCCAGTGTTCAACAATGGCCTGGTCCATATCATCGCCGCCCAGGGCGGTATCCCCACTGGTGGCCAGCACTTCAAATACGCCATTGGCTATTTTCAGGATGGACAGGTCAAAAATACCACCACCCAGGTCGTACACTGCTACGGTCTTTTCCTCATTAGGCTGTAATCCCATGCCATAGGCCAGCGCGGCAGCCGTAGGTTCATTAATAATACGCAATACATCCAGCCCGGCCAGCTTACCGGCGTCGCGGGTAGCCTGGCGCTGTGCGTCATTAAAACTGGCCGGTACGGTGATCACGGCTTTATTGATGGATGTTTGTAAAATATATTCTGCCCGCCGCTTTAAGGCGCTCAGCAGGTAGGCGGATAATTCTACCGGGGTATAATGTTTATCGGCCACCTGTACTTTTAACAAGCTATCGGTTTCATCATTCACCAGGCGGTAGGAGAAAAATGCTTCCTGTTCCTTTACATCATTATAAGACCGGCCCATCAGGCGCTTGGCGCTGTACACTGTTTGGCGGGGATGCGTGATCAGCGCCGCTTTTGCCTTATTGCCCACCACCACGCTTTCCTCTTCCGTAAAATACAGTATGGAGGGCACCAGGGCGCTGTTATTATATTCCCGCAGGGCTACCGGCTGTCCGAATGATGGATGTATAATGGCCACCAGGCTGTTGGTAGTACCCAGGTCAATGCCTGCAATTACTTCGGGCTGCTGTTGGATATGTACAAATGCCGGCTGCTTGCTTGTGTTTGCCATGGTTTTGGGTTTAAGCGGGTGAATAGTTCTATTAGCCTGAGCAGCAAACAACAGGCCAACCGCCCGGTGCAAATCATTAGAATAAGCGTGCATGTCTGCATACGGCCTGCCTCCTCATCCATGATCTTTCCTTCATTTCCTGCTACACCTATTCCAATCCCATGGCTGAACCGGCCCAGACTGCAAACTGAGGGCTGCAAACTGCCAACTATTTATTAGGTTTGCACAAATTTTCAACTTTACCGATGAACCTGATAGACGAATTGCGCTGGAGAGGCATGTTACAGGATATAATGCCTGGCACGGAAGAGCAATTACAAAAAGAAATGACCACGGCCTACGTGGGTTTTGACCCTACAGCAGATTCCCTGCACATTGGCAGCCTGGTTCCCATACTGCTGCTGGTGCACCTGCAAAAGGCCGGGCATAAGCCGCTGGCGCTGGTAGGTGGCGCTACCGGCATGGTGGGCGATCCTTCCTTTAAAGCGGAGGAACGCAAAATGCTGGACCTGGAAACCCTGCAGCACAACCAAAGCTGTATTAAGGCGCAGCTGGAAAGGTTCCTGAACTTTGACACCGCCCTGCCCAATGCAGCGGAAATGGTGAATAACTACGATTGGTTTAAGGATATTTCCTTCCTGGATTTTATACGCGAGGTAGGCAAGCATATATCCGTTAACTATATGATGGCCAAGGATTCTGTGAAGAAAAGACTGGAAGGCGACAGCGGTATGTCTTTCACAGAATTCAGCTACCAGCTCATACAGGGATATGATTTTTACCATTTATATACTGCCAAGAACTGCAAGCTGCAAATGGGCGGCTCTGACCAGTGGGGTAATATTGTAACCGGCACTGAGCTGGTACGCCGTAAAGCCGGCGGGGAAGCATTTGCCTTTACCTGCCCGCTGATCAAAAAGGCGGATGGTACCAAGTTTGGCAAAACAGAGCAGGGCAATGTGTGGTTAGATCCGGCAAAGACCTCCCCTTATTTGTTTTACCAGTTCTGGATCAATACTTCTGATGAAGATGCGGAAAGTTACATCCGCACGTTCACTTTCCTGGAGCCGCCCGTGGTAGAAGCATTAATAGCAGAACACCGCCAGGACCCCGGACGACGCCAGCTGCAGAAAAGGCTGGCGCAGGAAGTAACCACTTTTATTCATGGTGAAAAGGAATATGAATTTGCTGTAAAAGCATCTGAAATGTTATTTCGCAATGATACGGCTGAAATGCTGCTATCGCTTACAGAAGCGCAGCTGCTGGAAGTAATGGGCGGCGTACCGCAGGTAGAAGTACCGCTGGCAGAGCTGGAAAACGGGAAAGATATCATTAGCTTTATTTCCGATGCCAAGATACTGGCCAGCAAGGGCGAAGCACGTAAAATGCTGCAGAATGGCGGTATCAGCATCAATAAAAGCAAAGTAACTGCACAGGATTTTGTGGTAAATAAATCTTCGTTATTGCGTGACCGTTATATTCTTGTACAACGGGGAAAAACAAACTATTACCTCGTAAAAGCGGTTTAAAAAAACAATGCATTATAAAAAAGGCGCGGATGGTTCCGCGCCTTTTTGCTTTTCTACTTACTTCAACCCATATTTATACTTATATCTTTCATACAGCTGCTTGTGTTTGTTATCCAGGCTCACTTCCCTGCCCTGGATAAAAGCATGGGTAATATTGTTGGATCGCATATCCAGTATATCGCCGGTGCTTACAGCAATATTAGCGTCCTTACCGGGTTCCAGGGAACCGGTGGTTTTATCAATACCCAATATTTTAGCAGTGTTCAGCGTAATGGCGCTTAGAGCTTCTTCTTTGCTCATACCATAAGCGCTGGCAGTGCCGGCTTCAAACATCAGGTTGCGCTGTTGCCAGAAACCTTCATTGCTGATGCAGAATAATACCCCTGCTTTTTGCAGCTGGGCAGCTGTTTTATAAGGCTGGTCCACATCATCGTCCTGCATGGTGGGCAGGCTATGCGGCTGTGCCAGTATTACGGCTATGTTGTTCTGTTTCAGGATATCGGGCATCATCCAGGCATCGGAACCACCTACAATTACCACCTCAAAACCAAACTCTTTGACAAAATCCACGGCCAGCAGCATTTCCTTCACTATGTTACAGTGTATGTACAGCTTTTGCTCTTTACTGAACAGTTTGCGCAGGGCTTCAAATTTCAGGTTGGTTTCCGTGTGTTTACCTTCCTGTATATAGGCTCTGGCTTCGCGGAAAAAAGCGCGTACACGTTCTATTTTTTCATAGGCTTCTTTCTCCCGGTCGTTGGCAGGCGGCTGCGGTCCGCGGAAAGGGTTCGAGGGCGGCAGCAGCTGCGGCATAAAAAAGTGTTGCCCGTCATCTGTTTTGTAAGCGGCATCTTCCCAGTTCCAGGCGTCCAGCTGCACTACGGAGGAGGAGCCGGATAACAGGTCGCCTGCCGGTGTTACCTGCGCCAGCAGTATACCATTCACCCGCAGGGTATTGATCACTTTTGAATCTGTGTTATAAGCTATCAGCGCGCGCACAGAAGGGTTCAGCTCTCCTACTTCTTCGTAATCATTGGTGGCCCGCACGCTTTCCACTTCCGTAAGGCCCACATCAGAAGCAGGTGCAATAATGCCGGGGTAAATGTGCTGCCCCTGTACGTCTATTACCTGCGCATCTGCACTGCTGGGCACATCAGCGCCTACAGCCGTTATTTTTCCATTGGCAAATGTAATGCTGCCGTTCTCTATTACCTGCCCGTTGCCTACATGAATAGTGGCATGGGTAAGCACGATTGTTTTTTGCTGCGCGGCAGCCGGGTAAATGGTTTCCTGCGCCAGCACCCGGCCGGTGAAAGCCAGGCATGTGATATATAATGTGAGATACTTCTTCATAAGGCTTGTGATTTGGGATTTTAGATTTGAATACAGCGGAGAGGTTCCGGGTAAATCTAAAATCGTACATCTAAAATTTTTACTGGTTATCTGTAGTTCCGTGTTGATGTCCGCTTTCCATATCCTCGCAATTCCATAGCTCATCGCGGGTAGGCTTAATTTTATCAACCGGGCTGCCTTTTTTCTTTTCTGCCAGCATTTTCTGTATCAGGCGGTTGCGTTCCGTTGCTATGCGCTGGTGCAGCTCTGCATCGTGCTGGCGGTCAAAGTACACCACACCGTCTACAATCGTTTTTTCTGCTTTGGCATAAATGCTCAGCGGGTCATCAGACCATAACACCACGTCGCCATCTTTCCCGGGTTTAATGCTGCCTACCTTATCAGATATATGCAGCAGCTTAGCCGGGTTCAGGGTTACCATTTTCAGCGCATCTTCTTCGGTCATGCCGCCATATTTGATGCTTTTGGCAGCTTCCTGGTTCAGGCGGCGGGCCATTTCTGCATCATCTGAGTTAATGGCTACGGTAAGCCCTACACGCTGCATAATGGTGGCGTTGTAGGGGATAGCGTCCTGTACCTCCATTTTATACGCCCACCAGTCAGCAAAGGTGGAGGCGCCGGCCCCATGTTTTTTCATTTTATCAGCCACCTTATACCCTTCCAGGATATGCGTGAACGTATTTACGGTAAACCCGAATTTATCTGCCTCATGGATCAGCATATTGATCTCACTTTGCACATAGGAGTGGCAGGTAATAAAACGTTTGTGATTCAGTATTTCTACCAAGGCGTCCAGCTCCAGGTCACGGCGTTTGCCGGGGCCTTGTTTTTCGTAATCACGGGCACGGGTAAACGCATCGTCCAGCACCTGGTCTACTCCCATACGCGTTTGCGGGAAGCGGGTACGCTGGCTCTCACCCCAGTTGGACTGTTTTACGTTCTCACCCAATGCAAATTTGATGAAAGGATCCCAGCCGGCAAACTTCAGGTCTTCTGCATTAGCACCCCAGCGCAGCTTTATCAGCTGTGTTTGTCCGCCAATGGTGTTGGCAGAACCGTGCAGCAGGTGGCTGGAGGTAACGCCGCCGCTCAGCTGCCGGTAAATATTAATATCATCCGGGTTCAGCACATCGGCTATACGTACTTCTGATGTAACGGACTGGGTACCTTCATTTACACCCCTGGTAATGGCAATGTGGGAGTGCTCGTCTATAATACCCGGTGTCAGGTGTTTGCCGGTACCATCTATTACCAGGGCATTACCTGCCGGCAGGCTTTTGCCTACCTGGGCTATTTTCCCTGCGCGGATCAGCACATCGGTATTTTCCAGCTTGCCCTGCTGTTCGTTGGTCCATACCGTAGCGTTTTTAATGAGAATGTCCTGTTGCTGGAGCTTAGTGGTTTCCCAGCCATAACCATTAAACGGATAATATATTTTGGTAAGGTCCAGGTCTGCTTTCTTTTTAGCAGAATCTGCGGGTGGCACAAATGCTTTGGAAAAAGCTGCGTTCCATTTCACTGTGTTACCGCTGGTATCCAGCCCGTTGCCATTCCAGGCATCACCGGATATTACACCACTCAGGCGCAGGGTGCGGGTGCCTTTTTTAGTTAAGGGAAATGCCAGTCTTACCAGCTTATCTTCCAATACAATAGTACCGCTAATGGTATCTGCCTGCTGTAACAGTGCCAGGGAAGGCGCTACCGGCGTACCTTTTACCAGTATATTATAGGTGGCGCCCGGGCTTAGTGTAAGCGTATACGTGCCCCGGACATCCATCCAGCCATCTTCATTAATAATATAGCGTTTGCCCTGTACCCAGTTCTGGTACAGCACTGTATTTTCTTTAAACAAGGGGCCTGAGGTGATCAGGAAGTTAGCCAGCTTACCGGCATCCAGCGTGCCTACCTGGTCGCTGGCCTTTATAAGGGCAGCCGGTACTTTGGTAAGCGCATCCAGCGCTTTTTGTTCACTTAAGCCATAATCAATGGCTTTACGCACATTGCTAAGGAATTGTTTGTTATCCTTTAAACCTGCTGCTGTTAAGCAAAAGGGGATACCGGCTTTTTCAAATGCTCCTGGTTCAGTAGGCGCCAGCTCCCAGTGTTTCAGATCGCTTAAGGCTACAAAACGGGCGTCGTTAATATCTTCCACATCCATTGCAGCCGGGAAGTTCAGCGGCAGTATAAACGCCGCTTTGGTAGCTGCCATTTCAGCTACCCGCTGATATTCATTACCAGCTGCCTTAATGATGTACTGCACCCCAAATTCATCCCCTATTTTTTTTGCCCGCAGCACATCCCATTTATCATTTACTTCAAATACCTGGGGCAGTGTTTGCTCATCGTTCCAGGATTGCAGGCTCAGGTTAATGCCTTCTTTGGAAGGATGGTTTTTATACCATTGTGCATCCAGGTAGGTTTGCCGCAATAGTGCAATGCTGCCCATTAATGAGCCGGGATAATTTTGTGTGGAGCTGCCTTTGTCAAAAGAATATTGAGCGGATGCTTTTTCGCGCACCATTACTTTATTTTCACGGTCTGCCGCTAAGGTTACCAGTGCGCCGGTGCCACGGGCAATACCATCCTGCTGATGGGTTAACACAGCGCCAAAACCAGCCTGCCGCAGGGTTTTAGCTTTAGGCTCATCTGTTTTAAAAATAGCAGCAGCATTTATTTCACTTTTAATGGCTTCATTCCAGCCAAAGGCGCCTTTGGTGTTTGACAGGAACTGGGGCGGGGAGCGGAATCCCTGGGAGCTTTTTTTCACGGGCTGGGTACCGTAATCGCTGTATATATCTACAAAAGAAGGATAGATGTATTTCCCTTTACAATCCACCACCACGGCGTCTTTGGGAATGACTACGCCAGGGCCTGCGCTGATAATGCGGCCATCGCGGATCACCAGGGTAGCATCCTGCAGGGTGCTGCCTGCTTCTTTTACAATAGTAGCGTGGGTAAATGCGTAACAGCCTTCGCGGGGGTCTGCCACTCCATTTATGGGAAAGGTTTCCTGCGCTTTGGCATAACTGCCGGCCAGCAGGACTACCAGTAAAAGGTAAAAGACTTTTGTTCGTTTACGGCGTGTAAGCCCGGGTGGCACCAAATGGCTCATTCGGCCGGTACCGGGTACATAAGCTAAGGGTTGCTCCATACGATCGATTTTGTTTTTGCGGTTTAGATGATGGTTTGGTTTTCAGGCAGTGGCAGGGTTCCTGTTCAGCTGAATACGCGCAAATTGCCTGTGAAACCTTAAATTTAATACAGGTATATTTATTTTGTGGGATTTTTTATGAGTGGTAGTTTCAGTACCTTAGTCCAAGCCAAATTTGATTGTAAGACACAATCCTTTTACTATGAATAAACATATGATGTTGACCACCTTTCTGTTATGCCTGATGTTTGCCGTTACAGCACATAGCCAGGCGCCGGTTAAGGACAGCAGCCATACCACTAAAAAAGGCCGGTGGACCGCAGAGAAGAGGGCCGATAAGATGAGT
The DNA here is from genome assembly GCF_019091455.1 of Chitinophaga sp. GbtcB8. GTDB lineage: Bacteria > Bacteroidota > Bacteroidia > Chitinophagales > Chitinophagaceae > Chitinophaga. The sequence continues at coordinate 252,180 of NZ_JAGXJN010000003.1, read as the reverse complement.
GATAAGCTGTATCGCGAGCTAGGCCTTACCCATGCCCAGGATAAACAGATCTATGCTATTAATGAAGATATCATCCGCCGCCGTGATGCCATCAAAGCAAACAAAACCCTGGCTGATAAAGACCGCATGCAGCAGCTGAAAGCACTGAATGAAGAACGCAGCCAGCGTTTTAAGACCGTATTAAATCCTACCCAATATAAAAAGTGGAACGACTGGGAAATGAAGAAGCGGGAACACCTGGAGGCCAAAATGGATAAGAAGCAGGAACGGAAACTGGCCAGGCAGGAGAAATGAGTGATGCAACATCCATAGCCATATCTATTTTTAAACAGGCCGTAGCGGCTGTACAACCGGAACACCTTATTCCCCGGCAGGTGCATGCACAGGACAACGGACTATGGATATCCGGCAAATTTTTCCCCTTACAAAAGAACAGCCGCATATTTGTTACCGGCGCAGGCAAAGCCGCTGCCGCCATGGCACAGGCCCTGGAAGCCCTGGACCTGCCCTATGAGCTACAGGGGCTGGTGATCACTAAATACGAACATACTTTACCCTTACAGCATATTAAGGTAATAGAAGCGGGGCACCCCGTACCGGATGAAAACGGCGTACAGGCTACCCTGCAAATGATGGAATTGCTGACAAAGGTTACCCGGCAGGACCTGGTGCTGTTCCTCTTATCCGGCGGCGCATCGGCATTATTAATAGATTATCCCCCCGGCTCCAGCCTGCAGGATGTACAAGCTTTATTTGATCTTTTGCTGAAAAGCGGCGCCACCATTCATGAAATGAATACAGTGCGCAAACATATTTCCGCAGTAAAAGGCGGGCAGCTGGCATTAAAAGTATATCCGGCTACGTTATGCACGCTTATTCTGAGCGATGTGGTAGGCGATGACCTGGATGTAATAGGCTCAGGCCCTACGGTGCCCGACCGTTCTACCTTTGCAGATACGTGGGCCATATTGGAAAAGTATGAGCTGCTGCAAAAAATACCCGCCTCCCTGCAAAGTCATTTACAGCAGGGATCTAATCATACTATTCCGGACACGCCCAAACCCGGCGATGCCGGTTTTAAAACTACACGTAACTACTTAATTGGCAGTAACCGCATTGCACTGGAAGCAGCCGCACAATACGCCACCGCCCAGGGTTATCATACCACGCTGTTAAGCAGCGAGGTTACCGGTAACGCGCATACACTGGCACAGGCCCTGGCGCAGCAGGCCATTCGCTGGACAGGCCCACGTCCGGCCTGTTTGTTAATGGGCGGGGAAAGTACCGTGGTAGTAACCGGGCAGGGCTTAGGCGGCCGCAACCAGCAATTTGCGCTGGCCGCCGGTGTTACCTTACAGGCATACCCGCATATTACACTGCTCAGCGCAGGTACCGATGGTACCGATGGCCCAACAGATGCTGCCGGGGCCGTGGTAAATGCCGCCATCATGGAAAAGGCTGCCAGCCTTGGTTTACAGGCTGAAAGCTACCTGGAAAATAATGATGCCTACCATTTTTTTGCTCCTGTTGACGGCTTAATAAAAACCGGTCCTACCCAAACCAATGTAATGGATATAATGATGGCCCTTATTCATGCTTAATTACTAATTTTTAATTATTAATTCTTCTATTTTTGAGCCTTGATACAAAAACCTATATGAGTTATGCCGAGAATGGAACAGACCTGGCGATGGTTCGGCCCAAAGGATCCTGTTAGCCTGCAGGACATTAAACAAGCGGGTGCTACAGGCATTGTAACAGCGTTACACCATATTCCTAACGGGGCCGTATGGACCCGGGAAGACATTTTACAACGTAAAGCTGAAATTGAAGCAGCAGGCCTCAGCTGGTCTGTTGTAGAAAGTGTGCCCGTGCATGAGGACATTAAAACCCAGAGCGGCCGCTTTAAAGAATACATCCGTAACTACCAGCAAAGCCTGCGTAACCTGGCCTCCTGCGGTATTTATATTGTTACGTATAATTTTATGCCGGTGCTGGACTGGCCCCGTACCGACCTGGCTTATACCGTGGCAGACGGTTCCAAAGCGCTGCGTTTTGAAAAAGCAGCCTTTATAGCGTTTGACCTGTTCATACTGCAAAGGCCCGGTGCAGAAAATGACTATGACGAAACAGACATTTCCCGCGCCAAAGAACACTTTGACAGCATGACGGATGCAGAGAAAACCACCCTGCAACGCAACATCATTGCCGGCCTGCCCGGATCAGAGGAAAGCTTTACTATTCAGCAGTTCCAGGAAGCATTGGACAAGTATAAAAATGTTGATGCTACCCAGCTGAAGCTGCACCTGTTCTACTTCCTGCAGCAAATAACACCGGTGGCAGAAGAAGTAGGGATAAAGCTGGCCATTCACCCGGACGATCCTCCATTTCCTATACTGGGCCTGCCCCGCGTGGTAAGCACCGAACAGGATGCCCGCGAGCTGCTGGCAGCTGCGCCTTATGCGGCCAACGGCCTTTGTTTTTGTACCGGCTCTTACGGCGTACGTGCAGACAATGATCTACCAGGTATGGTAGAACGTTTAGGGGAGCATATCCATTTCATTCACCTGCGCAGCACCCTGCGCGATGTTATGGGCAACTTTCACGAAGCCAACCACCTGGAAGGTGATGTAGATATGTATGCTGTGGTGAAGAGCATATTAACGGTGATGAACAAACGTAATATTTCTATTCCCATGCGCCCTGATCACGGGCACCAGCTGCTGGACGATCTGCATAAAAAAACTAACCCAGGTTACAGCGCCATCGGGCGTTTACGCGGCCTGGCAGAGCTGCGCGGGTTAGAGCTGGGGATTGCGAGAGGAATGAAGTAATTGTAAATATGCAGATATGCAAATGTGCAAATGATTAGCCGGCAGGTTGTCATTTGCACTTTTTGCTTTTAATACGTTATTGTTATTAGCGCCTCAATACTATTGCATTAATACACTACTTATTTAAGGCATTTATTTTTATCTGCATATTGGCTAATGCTCCTGGCTTTTTGCATTAATACATTAATATCCCCGAAGGCATTCAATTTGCATACCTGCCCATTACATTATTACATTGCCATCATTCAAGGCATTCCATTTGCACATCTGCACATTTTCATATCTGCACATCATTACAACCCCAAGCCTCCATCTACCGTAATCACCTGCCCGGTCATAAATGTATTATGGATCAGCTGTGCTATCACTGCGGCAATATCTTCCGGTTTGCCAACACGGCCTACCGGTGCGGCTTGCGCATATTGCTGAAAAGTGACGTTACGGGCTTCTTCCGGTAAAAAGCTCCACCAGGGCGTATCAATCACCCCGGGAGATACAGCATTGATCCGTAAGGGTTGTAATTCTTTTGCCAGTATAGGCACCATTATTTCCAGGCCGCCGTTAATGGCGCCCAGGCCGGATGTGCCGGGCGCTTTAGCATGCCCGCTTACCGCCGTTATTAAGGTTACGCTGCCATTTGCGGAGAGCCAGGGCAACGCTGCCTGCAAGGTCTGCAATTGCGGAAAGAATTTTTCTGCAAACCCTGCCTGCAATTGCGCAAGGTCCAGCTCTTTAAATAAGCCGCCGCCTTTGGCGCCGCTTAATGCTATTACCAGGTGATCTATAGCACCGTGGGCAGCCATAAATATTTTGATGTGGTCTGTATTAACGGCATCCACACACTGGCCTTTTACATTGGCGGGCAGCGTGGCCAGGGCTTCTTCCATTTTTTGCGGGTTACGGCCGGTAATGGTAACCGCCGCATTTTCTTTTGCTAACAAGGCAGCAGCAGCCAGCCCTATACCGGAAGTACCGCCTGCAATAACAACTTTCATCTGTGACATCTTTAAACTTTTTGTTTATTGGATGTTCCAAAGGTAGCTGCGCCATTAGCGGGGCTTTTCCCCCTTCTTGCGATCCGTTTTGCATTTCTTGCTATTCCGGCTGCAGGCCCATACAAATAATGCGGGTATGCCGGGAGTAAGGTTTGGAGAGGTCCATGTTGGTAATATGCTCATAACCGGGATTGCCCTGTATAAGCCGGTAGCCGCTTTCAGGCAGCCAGCGGTGTTTTACATACAGGGTATAATCCATGGCAATTTCCAGCTCTCCCATTACTGGTATCTGCGCTATGGTCATAGGGCCGGTGGTATAACTTTCGCGGCCGGTAAAGGGGCGGTGCAGGCGAATGCCTGCCAGGTAGCGGCATTGGGCCAGGGCGGTGGTGAACGGCGTATCCAGGAATACGCCATAAAATTCAGGGTGCTGGTCCAGCAGCTCATGTGCAGCGGCCCAGCGCTGCAGTTTTTTAAAGGCCTGCATAATATGCTCCTCCTGCAGGAACGTTAATTCACAGGCCAGGTGCAGGCTTTCGGAGCGGCTAATGCTGATGGGATATTGCTGTACTTCCGGGGAAACAGCCGCTGTTTTTTCCCGGATGGCGCTAAGCGCCTGTTCCCGGTATTGTTCTGCTGTAAGCTGGTACTTATTTTTGAAGGCCCGCGCAAAAACAGACTGGGAGCTGAAACCACAATCTATGGCAATGGCGTACACGGATTTGTAGGGGTAAAAGATCAGCTCTTTGCAGGACTTCTCCAGGCGTAACCGCAATAGGTACTGTTTGGGGGCCTCTCCTACCCGCTGCCGGAACAGGCGGTGGAAATGGTAGGGCGAGTAATGCGCTTGTGCCGCCAGGTTATGAAGGGACAGATCCTGGTCGAAATGTTGTTGTATATAATGCAGTATATTGTCGATCACTTCCATGGCCATAACAAGATAATAAATATATATTTGACTAAAATAGCCTATCATGAACAGTCCGTTGGATGAGCGTTTACAACAATGCATCGCGCTAAGACCGCAGATGTTGATCCGTATGGTGAACCTGATCAAAAAGGATATGGACAACCGGCTTACAGAACAGCTGCAACAGCGGGGGTATGCGGATTTTAAGATGGGGGATATGGTATTGATCGCCAACATTGCCCCGGAAGGCATTATTAATAATGAGCTGGCTAAAAAAGCGCTCATTACCAAGCAGGCCATGAGCAAAGTGGTCAAAAACCTGGAAGCAGCAGGCTATATTGAAACCCGCAAACATGAAAGCGATAACCGCGCCATTATGATATTCCTGAGCGACAAGGGTAAACAGCTGTTGATTGACGCTACAGAAGGCGTGCAGAAAATGGAACAGCACTATGCTTATTTAATTGGGGAAGAAGATAACAAACACCTTAAAGAACTATTAATGAAACTGGTACATAAGGTATACCCCGACATGTAACCCCTCTTCACAATTCTGGCACGTAAAGTGTATAAAAGAACCGGCTGTTTCAAAATTTTTTGTGTGTTGGACAAGGTTTTATACTTTTATACCGGCAGCTAAATAATAAGAAACAACCGGCGAACATATGACCTCTACCCGGCTTTTATATAACGACGACGAATACATAGACGGCTTGCTGGATAGCTCCCCTGCCATTATAGATGCCATTTACCGGCAATTTGCCAAAAAGGTTAGCTCCTTCATCCTGCAACATGGCGGCAATAAAAAAGATGCAGCACATATTTTTGAAATAGGGCTTACAGATATTTATGTGTATGCCAAGAAGCATTCCATAGAGCTGACCACCCGTTTTGAGCCTTTTTTTATGCTGGTATGTAAAATAACCTGGCGTAAAGAGCTGCATAAAAGGGGCCTGAACGTAGCAGAAGCACCGGAGCCGGAAGTAGCTACCCTGGATAATACCCACCTGAAATATGTACAGGAGATCACCAACAATGGTGAAAAAAAGCGGCACTGGCTGCAATGCTTTATGGAATTAACGCCTGCCTGCCAAACGGCTATACAGCAGGCCATCATCATTCCCCAGGCAGATGGGGCAGGCACTAACCTGCATCCCACCTCAGGGCTGGTACCGGAGAACTTCCCATCCTGCATGGCTAAGCTGCTTGAGCACGGCCATCAGCTCCAAACCGATAAGCCATTATCCAATAAAAGTTATGAACAAACCGCCCTGTATGTAATGCAATCCCTGCCGGAAACGGAAAAGCAAAATTTTGAAATTGAGCTGAAAGAAAACGGCGGTATACAGGAAATTGTAAAATCAGGGAAGGAAGCAATAGAATGGCTGCGCAGGGCTTTAACACCGGATAATACCCGCCGGGAGCTGGCCCAGATACTGGTAGATATGCGGCAACGCTGGTTTTATGGCAAAGACCGGGATATGAACCGCATGGGATTATATGTGATGGGCATTACTGTGCTGGCTATCATCATAGCCGGCCTGTTATTCATCAGCCCCTGGCGAAAGGATGTGTACCGGCAATTTGCCCCTACGGAAATGGTGCACCACCATACAGCAGATACCAATAATGCCGCTAAGCTGCTGCATGAAGCAGCCCGCAATTTCAATAAACGCCGTTTCAGCGAATCAGTAGAGCAGCTGAACCAGGTTTTACAAATGGACAGCACCAACACCTACGCCCGCTATTACCGGGGGGTATCCCTGTTAGATATGAATCTTTTGCCGCAGTCCCGTACTGATCTGCAAACAGTGTATAAAGATGATAAATCGCCATACCGGTACGACGCCGCTTTTTACCTGGCGCTCAGCTATCTTAAAGAAGGAGATAAACAGCAGAGCGTTGGATGGCTGCTAAAAATACCGGAGCAGGCGTCCATTTACTGGAAAGCCAAAAAGTTAATTGACGAAATAAGATAACCGGTTTAGTTCAGGTATATCATGCTTTTGCTGTGGTGAATAATGCTCTCCACTTCCCCCTTGATCACTTCATAGATCTGTACCTTGTCTTTTTTGATCATTACCAGCTGCTGTAATACCAGGTAGTATACTTCTCCTGCATTACAACCGTACACTTGTGCCTTTAAGATCTCTTTTTTTACCTCCTCGAAACCAGTAGCGTCCAGCTTCTGGTAAATACTGTATAGGTCTTTCATCCAGTTCATAGGAATAGTTAGTTTACATATATATAAAACTATTCATAATATTATTAAAAAGCAAGTTTTGGGCGGAAAATTTTTCGTTAAATAGTTGTGATTCACCCGTTAACACATTTGTGTGATACGGCATAAATTATGATCTAACATCCCATAACCAGATCACCGGGTTGCGGATGGGAACATTCCGCAGCACTTCCTCTACCTGCGGGTCATGTTCCAGCTGTAACCATAAGCGGTAATAATCCATGTTATTATAAGCTACAGCGCCAAACAGCAAAAAGGGCTGTGCTACGGGCCAGTTATCCCAGTACATTACATCCTTTGCAAAGGGCCACTGTTTTTTATCTTTTACATAGGGATACATGTAGGCTATGCCTTTGCCAATGTTCTTTCCATCTGCAGTGGTATACTGCCAGAGGTTATGCCCCGGGTTGCTTAACAGCTGGCAAACCATGGTCATGGCATCCAGGTTAAACAGCGAGTAGCCGTAAGGTTTAGTACGTTTTAATTCCAGCGGAAAGCTGCCATCAGCAGCCATTTGTTTGGGCAGCAATGTTTCTTCATAACGTTTTGTGCAGAAGTCCATCCATTTTTGATCCTTTACCCAGCCGGCAAAAGCAGCTGCCTGCATTACCCAGCAGGTACCGTGGTTATTGGCGGCATTCATTTCATCATGCCCGTATTGATGGGTGGTCATCCATTGCAAATAGTCTGTGAACCAGGTTTTAATGGCTTTCAGATCTTCCGGCGGCAGGGCGCCTGCTTTTTCCATAATGCGCAATGCCTGCACTACTTCCAGGAAATGAATAGTATCTATAATACCAATGCCCCGGCCTGTGACCCGGCCTTTAATGGCCTGTGCATATTGCAGGTTGGGATGCATATAGGTGGCAGTATCTACAAACCAGGCGTGTGCATGCGCCAGCGCTTTGCGCAGGTAAGTTTTATCTTTTGTAACCATGTAACCCGCTGCCAGTGCGCCCATAATACGGCTAAAGCGTACCATTACCCTGCGGTGCTCCAGGAAATTATCCGGGTTGGTTTGCCCGTCGTGCTGAATATAGGGGCTATCCGCGCTGGCGGGATTTGGCCACCAGTAATCGGCTTCTGAATAAAAATCATGTTTACCGCCCGCACTACGGGGACAGCTATACGCTGTAATAGTAAGCGGCGTTTGCTGCATAGCATCGGCAGCTCTTTTCAGAATAAATGTACGCTGGTCTTTTATAACGCGTTGTAGCCAGGCCTGCTGCGTAGCCGGTGTTTGGGCTGCCAGCACGCAGGTACAGCAGAGTAAAATAAACAGCAAGCCATATTTTTTCATAACGCAAAAGTTAGAGTAAAGAAAAACTGTTCTCTCAAAAATTGCTATAACGGAAATCTATAAGCTAATAAATGCATTGGGCACGCCCTGCACCGTAGCTCCTACCACGCTCTGTCCTTTATTCAAACGGATGCTTATCTGCGCCTGCCCGTTCACCAGCTGTACCCTGCGCGATCCGCCGGCAGTGCCCTGATCATCTATCAGCGTGCCGCTACCGGCAACTGAAAAGCTGATGTAATCCTTTGCATCCAGGCAGATGATCTTTTGCGCATCTGCCAGTTTTACTTTTACCGTTACTGTATCATTATTGACCGCTGTTTTTTCCAGCAGCAGCTGGGCCGGTTTGCTCCAGGTGCCGGTCTGGTAGTTAAAAGCAATTTCATCAGTTATTGTTTGTTTACCGTTGCGGGCCACTACTTTTACCTGGTAGCTGCCTTTGTGTAAAGGTAATTGCCAGCGCAGGCCAGCAGCCGGAAAGTCCTGGCTGTTGCGCCTTTTAACGCCATAGCTTTTACCATTCACAAACAGCTCTGCCTCCGGGCAGTTGGAGTATACCCAGATCATTTTTTCTTCTCCTTCCTTACCCCAGCGTATCGGCCAGCCATGCCCGTAAATATGCGCCATGGGCTGCGTAGCCCAGTACGACTGAAATACATAATAAGCCTCCTTAGGTCTAAGATCCCGGCCTACCACGCCTTTTTGGTTCACATAAGGCACGGGGTTCTCCGGCCGCAGCGGGGTAGAAAAATCTTTGAAGATCCAGTAAGCGCTGCCGGTAAGCTGCGGTATGGTTTCCTGTTCTTTCAGGTGCCAGTCAATGAGGTTACAGGCATAGGTTTCAGACCAGTCCCCATCTTTAGAGGCGCGTGCGCTGCCGCCGGTAAGCGCAAAATCGCCGGTGCGTTCATCAGCGCCTTTACCGGTAGCTACTTTTTTAAGGGCTTCTTCGGGGTACTCTGCATGCCGGCCCTGGTGGCTGTCTGCGCCCCATTCTGCATGAAAGAAATGCGGCACGCTGGCAATAGCTTTCAGCGTTTCCTCCTTATACTCCGTGTAACGGCCGCGGTACCAGCCGGCCCAGATGGAGGGTGAATACACATCTACAATATCCTTGCAGAAATCGCAACGGCGAATAGTGGTTTTACGTGTATTGTCCAGCGTATGTGCCAGCGTGTTTAGCTCGCTCATAAAAGCATGGATCTTTTGCTTATCAAACTCCGGGAAATCGCCGGGCCAGACGTTTTCATTACCCAGGCCCCAAAGGATCACTGCGGGGTGGTTATAATGTTGCTGGATCATATTGGTGAGCATACGGCGGGCCTGTGCTTTATACACCTCTCCCCCCAGGCCACCACGGCACCAGGGGATTTCTTCCCATACCAGTATACCCAGGCTATCGCACAGCTGTAATACCAGGGGTGATTGCTGGTAATGCCCCAGGCGAATGAAGTTGGCGCCCATATCTTTGATCAGCTGCATTTCGCGCCGTATCATATCTTCGGTAAGCGCAGCAGCCACGCCAGCGCCATCCTCATGCCGGTGTGTGCCCTGTAACAACAAGCGTTTGCCATTCAGCATAAAAGGGCCATGCGTTACAAATTCAAAATTGCGGAAGCCGAAATGCCCGCTCCACACAGCTTCGCCGGCACTGCTTTTCAAACGCGCCTGCACAGTGTACAGCTGCGGTTGCGCAGGCGACCATAACAAAGGTTTTTTAATAGTAAAAGGTTGCAGCACCTGTACACTATCCTGCAGGGTAAGCGGCTGCGTCCAGTGTTGTACTATTTTTTGCTGCGGGTCCAGGACGTTAATATCCAGGGTGGCCTGCGTGGTATGTAAAGGGTTGCGGAAAGCAGCCTGCAGCTGCACGGTGCCAGTTTTGCCCTGCGCATCTACCTGCGCCTGTAGGTGCAATTGCTCAAAAGATAACGCAGGTGTATATACGAGATCCAGGTAGCGGTATAATCCTCCGTATACGTTAAAGTCCGACATATCAGAGGGGATCATTTCCACATCTCTTGCATTGCTGCAACGGATCTCCAGCGGCACTTTACCATTATAACGTTTAGCGTCTGCGCTTTGCAGGAACTGTTGTACAGCGCCTGTAATATCTACTGTCCATTCATCATAACCACCGGTGTGGTGCCCTACTTTGGTGGTGAAAATATAAACATCTGTTTTTTGACCGGCGCCTTCAAAGTGCAGCAGGGTGCGGCCCTGCGCGTAAGGATTCTTTACCTCTAATACGGTTCTGTACCAACCCGGCCCTTCGTAATAATTTACATCCGGGTCTACCGCATCCCTTGCATTAAAACAATGCGGCAGGTTTACCTTTTCCCACAAAGGCACTGATTCCGGACTGCCTTCTGCTATGGGGCGTACGGCTTCCCAAATGCTGCCTAAATCTTCCCGTAAGAATTCCCAGGATTGGGTAAGGCGCAGGCTTTGCTGGGCATGGGTTGTGGGTGATAATAAACAAAATAAAAGTCCGGTTAAAAACAGGTAGCGGATCATTTCAATCAGTTATTAACGTGAAATCTGTGCAACAAATCAAATATATACAATCGATTGCATAAAATCGGAAGTGTTTGTCAGAAGGAGAAAAATAAGGAAGGAAAGGGGAAGAAAATGGAGATGGTCGCGAGGGGGAAGGGGGAAGTGGAAGAGAGAGCTGTGGGGGAAGATGATGGGGGAATGGGGGGAATCATAATCGTACTTACACTTCCGCATGTACTGCTTCCGTTCTTACACTGTTATGTCCTATAGACAGCTCTCCGTTATGGTTTAATATCAAACAGGCAGCTTCGTATAACCCCAGGCGTTCCTCATGAGGCAGGCCATCTGCCTGTATAATAAAGATCCCGCCAGGATGGCCGGTTATATCTGTACCGGTACAGCTGGTAATAATTTCCATGATATGCGCTTTCAGAAAATGCCGGTAACAGGTATTATCCTCAATGTATAATACCAGGTTGGTTTTTAGCCCCTGGGCCTGCCAGTAAGTGTGCGCCTGTATTAGCTGCCGTACCTGGTTAATGTGATCTGCATTTTCCACTTGCAGCAATACGGTGGGTATTTCCTTACTGATACCATACCTGTGCAGGATGGTTTGTGCAAACGGACTTTCGGGTGAAGCACTATTCATATGCAGGTTAAACACACGACCGGCCAGGTTACGGCAAAACTCAGCTTCTGCAGCTATCATGCCCAGCTGTTTTATTAACGAATATTGCCGGGCCTGTGCCTGCGCAAATACATTATCTGCGAAATGTTGCACCTGGCATTTATTAACCATCAAAATACAGGCTTCCCGTGTTTCAGCAGCTCCCAGGTATATATGCAGGGTTACTGTTTCCTGCGGCTCCAGCATTATCCGGTGCTGCAGGGCTACAATGGCATTGAGCATTATACCCTGGTTATTAGACAGCACTGTATTCTTACGTATTGCATGCGGATCAGCGCGGTCATATCCGGGGCCGGTGAATTTCAAACCATCTGTTTCATAGTTTACTGCCTCTACCCTTCCCCCATAAGCTTTTGCCACATGAAACATAGCGGCTGCGGGAATATGCGGATCATCAAGATACTGGGTGCATATTATTGCATGCTCCCCCGGATGAATTGCCGTGTGTACAAAAGATCTATCTGGAAATGATGAAGTTTCATCCACGGGCGACAACATTACCTCTGCATAGCTGGTTACTTCAATAGTGCGTTGCCGCTTTGAGCGGTTATGTATCACCAGCTTTCTTATTTCCAGGTCATCCTGCGGCGATACTGCTATGGTGGTATCCGTAACAAGCTCCTGGTGTATATGCTGAAAAAAAGCCTTCCCTGGCGCAAATGCCATCCTGAAGTGTTTACTCATTTTATCGGGCGGCTGGCTGGTAACGCACCAGGCAGTATCTTTTTCCACATCCCGTATATAACAACCTATGCCATGGTTATTATATACATCGGGCTGCCAGGGTGTAACAGCTATGTGTTTCCAGCGGCTGGCATTCGTACCTGTACTGGTGATCATTACCTGGTAACGGCCATTGGACAGCCATTGCATTTCCGGGCCTAAGGCAGCTGACATATTCAAAGCTGTTGGACCGGCGCTTGCAAGCGCTGTTGCAACAGCGGATGATGTACTGTCCGGCTCGACAGACGGTAAATGAAATGCAGTTTCCTTTGCTGTTTTTTCCTGCAGTAATAACAATGCAGCTTTCATTACCGGGTCGGCCTCAAAATGTTTTTGCATGGGTTTATCATGCAGCAGGTAAGCCAGCGATAAAAAACCCATTCCCTGGTGGTGGATCATAAAGGAGCGCACAATAGCATGGGATCCCCCTTCCGGCAAACGGGAGGGCAGATAATCCACTGCTTCATAGAAACCATATTCCCGCTGAAAGCCTTGCTGCGTTAATACTTCCAGGTTGCGGCAGGCAGCTTCCGGCGCTACCATCAGCGCCATAACAGTTGCATAAGGGGCTATTACCAGCTCTTTTTCCAGTCCGCGCTTTACGCCTAAGCCGGGCGCCCCGGTTGGCCTGTACCGGTAGCTCAAGCTGGCTTCTATTACATGCTGTGCGCACTCCGACATACCCCATGGGATACCATTTTCCTCACCGTATTCTATTTGCCGCATTACCATTGCCTGCATGGTTTGATGCAGTAATGTTTGCTCATAGTCCGGCATTACCAGCAATGGCATCAGGTATTCAAACATAGTACCGTTCCAGGATAACAGGGAGAACGAGCCTGCTGTGCTGATCACAGGCCTTCCCAATGCAAACCAGCTACGCTGCGGCAACTTACCCTGTGCTATTGCCACATAAATGCCCAGCCTTGCTTCTGATGCCAGCAGATCATAACAGCCTGTATCCCGCTGATCCGTTTCCGGTTTATAACCAATAGTCAGTAAATGACGTTGCTCATCATACAGGAAACCATATTCCATTTCTGCAAAGTCAGCACATGCAATACCTAATTGCTCAATGGTATTTATACGCGATGCTGCAATACCGGCGGTCTTTTCCAGTATGTTCAACCAGTTTTTTTCTTCTATGATAGTTGTTGCCTGCGCCAGCTGGGAACGGCAAACTGTTATATATTCTGCAGCTTCATTCAGCGAGGGTATATGTTCAGGTAACAATGCAGCTGAATTTGTTGCAGGCAGGTACAGCCAGGGCGCCCATAACTGCAGCTCCTCCCGGATCTGCTGCAAATGATCGCAGATGGCCTGTAACCAGCGGGATGTTACCTGCAGCCGGTCACCTGCTTCACCTATATAAACAGCCAGCTGCGTAATGCAGCTGTGCAGCTGCTGAAAAGTAAGTACCGGTGCACTGATGGTTTGCTCCAGCAGCTGAAAGGCAGGCCGAAGCAATTCAGCAGCGTTGCATTCTTCTTCCAGCAGGTACAGCTCATCCTGCAAACCGGTTAGCAGGGCGGGCCCCAGCACGGGCTGCTGCAGCATATGCAACAGGCCCTGGCGCAACACCAGCACATGTCCGGCCAGGTTACCACTGTCTACTGTAGATACATAACGCGGCTGCGCCGGCTGAAAGGTGATGGTATCATACCAGTTATAAAAGTGGCCCTGGTACCGCTCCAGCTTTTTCATAGCATTAACGGTACCGGCTGTACGCTCTATAAAAACAGCTGGGGTTATATAACCAAAATCTACGGCGCTCAGATTGGCCAGTAGCGCCAGCCCCAGGTTGGTAGGAGAAGTATAGTGCGCTACCCTGTTTTCTGGGAACTCCTGGTAATGGTCTGGTGGCAGCCAGTTCTCCCAGGGGCCTACAAAAGTTTCAAAGAAATGCCAGGTTTTGCGCGCCAGCTTGCGTAAGAACAGCTGTTGGGCGGACGTAAAACGGGGAAGCGGTTGTTGCAGGGGCTTGCCTGTTTGCCAGGTTATTACAGGAGATAATATCCAGGCTGCCAGTAGAGGCCCGGCTATGAACAGCTGCAGGGGGTGGAACAGCGAAAGGTAAATACCGGCAGCTATGCCGGTAAAAGGGCCTGCCCATAAAAGCCGGTACAAGCCCGGCAATGTTTTCATACTTCCGTGCAGGTTAGCAGACTGGTTCCATTCCAGCAGCTTACGGCGGCTCACCCACAGGCGCCAGTGCACCCGTATAATGGCGTCCGTTGCACAAAAAGCTTCAGCCGGCAGCCACACCAGTGTAAGCAACATTTGGATACAGGGGCCTTTTGCTGCTGCCAGGGCATCTGCCAGGCATTTATTAACGGTTCTGTTATTGCGTTTTTTCAACAGGGCGCCGGTAAAGGAAAGCAGGCAAGGAAGCAGCAGTATGCCTGATACAGCGCCGGTCCAGAAAACGCCGCTTTTTAATACGGTCCAGCCCATTACCAGTAACAGTAACAGCGCTACTGCATGCAGGCTACGGCAAAGGTTGTCAAATATTTTCCAGCGGGATAAAAGGCTGACAGGGTTGCGCTGCAGCCGGCCGCCTGCAGCGGGTACCCATGGCAGCAGCCAGGCTGCAATCTGCCAGTCGCCGCGGATCCAGCGGTGCCTGCGTTGCAGATCAATATGGTAGCTATAGGACTGCTCTTCGTACAAACATACATCACTCAACAAGCCCGAACGCAAATAACAACCTTCCAGCAGATCGTGGCTAAGAATGCGGTTTTCGGGCAAACGTTCCTGCAGCACCTGCAGGCAAACATCCACATCATAAATGCCTTTGCCAATAAAAGAGCCTTCGCCAAAGATATCCTGGTAAATATCCGGCAACGCGCGGGTATAGGGGTCTATCCCCGCGTTGTGCCCGTGCAGGCGCGCATACCACGACCTGTTGGCGGCGGGCATATCAACAGACACACGGGGCTGCAATATGCCATACCCCGCGGTTACCTGCCGTGCGCCTGCATCACAAACAGCGCTGTTCAGCGGATGCGCCATGGCTGCTGCCATTTTCCAGGCAGCATCACGGGGCAGCTGTGTATCAGCATCCAGCGTAATTACATATTTGATGGCAGGAAAAAGATCCTGCTGTCCTACTATTAATGAAAAACTGTCTTTAGCGCCTCCGCGCAGCAAGGCATTCAATTCTTCCAGCTTGCCGCGTTTACGCTCATAGCCCATCCAGGTACGTTCTGCCGCATTCCAGCACCTTTTACGGTGAAACAGGAAAAACAGCTCCTGCCCCGGGCTGCCGTATTTTATATTCAGGGCGGTGATGGCTTCCCTGGCCGCCTGCAGCAGCGGCGCATCTTCCGGTAATGTTTCCCGGTCAGCATCCTTATAATCCGTTAACAGGCCAAAATGCAGATGCTTACTTTTATTACCCAGAAAACGCAGCTCCAGCGCGGCTGTAAGCGTTTTCACATCCTTGTGGCTGCCCAGCAGGGCAGGCACCACTACCAGTGTGCGCGCATAAGCCGGAACGCCCTTTGAAAAATCCATGCGGGGTAACAGGGCCGGACGCACCAGTAAAGACAGCAGCCAGTTAACTGCTGTGCCGGCGGGCTGCAGCATAGCTACAAATAAGAGTACAGCTGTAAATGACAGCAGCCATGCATTTGAAAGCTGGCTATGCGCCTTTATAAATAAACCGGCGCCGGTTATTACTGTTAACAATATAATGGCGCTCACGTAAGTGCCGGCCGGCTGCTGCCTGCGTAATTTTTCCAGGCCTGTTACCCGGCAACCGGCTTCTTTTTCCAGCCAGGTACGGCCCGGGCCTAACAGGTAATAACCCACATGCGCCATGCGGATATTTACAGTGATATTTTCTTTTGCCAGCGATATAGCTGTTTGCGCTATGGTATGTTCCGGCTTTCCGCTTCCTGCTGCAATTTCTTCTATTGCCTTACGGTATTGCTCCCGGGTATAAATATCCATTTGCGTATAGGCGGCACCGGGGTCTTTAGCCAGCACCTGCTCTACTACGCTGGTGGATTCCACGAACTTGCGCCAGTCCACCGCTGCCAGCTGGTGCAGGCTATGCACGCTGTTCCATAATGATAGATAGTTGTGGGTATCACCTGTTCTGATATGGCTCATACCCGCGGATATGCGCCGGATATTTTCGATCAATGCTGCACGGATGGCTACATGCAGCAACTTTAATTCCGCCAGCTTCAGAAAAGATACTTCCTGGTAAGCAGCCACAAAATCCTTTACAGCTTTTTGATCTACCTGTGCATTGCTATGGGCAATGAGCTCCACCGCTATGTCATAGATCCTGGAAAAGGTATCTGCAGGATAGGCTGATCTTTTCAGCCGTTCTTTATCCTTCAGCAGCTGGCTTTCTATCAGATGAAGATTATTGAGCAAACAATCTGCAGCTGGTGTAACCGGCAGATCCTTTTCAATTGTTTTTGCCAATGCCGCACAGATCTCCTGCAATTCCCTTTCATTCTCCTCCAGATACCTAAGTATATTTAACGGGGCAGGGGCCATAAATAAGTGCTTCCTGGCCAGCCTGCCGGCATGCTCCTTCTTTTCCGCAACTGTGGTAAGCAGTGAAGAGCGAAAGGGAGGTATAATACTGGCAGGTTGAGCATTCACATGGGTACGGCGCTCCGCAACAGGGTTTTTCAATATCATAACTGGGTTTTCATGTTATTCTGAGGTGCTATTCACTGTAGTTAGCCATCTTACGCAGCTCTCTTTTTGCAAAATAAAGGGAGTCATTTCTTTGTGTAAGCGCCGGATCGTTCCAGCCCTGGGCCGCACCGTGATTCAAATGCATGTATAACAGGTCCGGGGCTCTGACCTGGAATATGTTGCGGCCCAGGTACCGGTCTAAAAAATCCATGTCTTCTGATCCCCAGCCTTCAAACCGCTCATCCCAGGCGCCTATTTGTTCTATCCGTTCCCGGCTGAAGAGTGGTATAACGGCAAACCGGTGCCCATCTATCAGCTGCCGCCGTAAAAAACTTTCCGTACAGTCGCCGATATCAATAGCAGCACTATATTTTGCATTGTCAATTTCCTCAATGTGCATGTATTCTTTTTTATAGTTCAGCCGGTAGCCTGATATCAGCAGGTCCGGGGATTTGCCTGCCATAGCCAGGTGCTGTCTGAAAGAAAGATCCGCCGGCACCAGGTCCACATCATAAGAGGAGATCAATTTTCCACTGCTGTTATTAAAACCAATGTTCAGCAATCTTGCCTTATTAAAATTCTCACCACCGTCTATATGGAAATATTTGATATTTTTCCCGGGATCCGTTGTGATAGACGGTTCCGGGCTATCCTCCATGATCACCAGCTCGATTCCGGGATTGATAGAGCAGGTTACGTTAAACCATTCCATCAGGCATTTTAAATGCAACGGACGGCCACGATAAGCTACCAGCAATGATAACACAACATTTTCTTTCAGAGTATGGGTCATTATCTTACATTTTTGATTTATCCAATTGCTAAATTCATTGCGGCACCGGCTGTTAATTCAATTGTTCTCAATGCCCAGAGTGTTTGCACTTCTTCAATAATAGCGGCAGCATCTTCCGGGGCTGCATCGGGTAAACCGGCTATCAGCTTTCCCAGCTGGAGGCTGCCATCGCTGTTCTTCAATAAAGCATACAGGTTGCGGGAAAGGGGATGTTTTCTTTCATTAAATGTATTACCGATCTCATAACGGATCTTTCCATTCTCATGCAAAACATGTAACCGGGTGTAGGCGGGCACCAGCGGGTATAATGAAAGAAAAAAGGCTGCGGGTTGCTGTTCCCGTTTCCGGATAATAAAATTGTCAATAACAAGATAGTCGAGATGAGTGGTAAGGAAACAGTTAATGGCCTGCTGCGGCGTATCTACAATGGGCTCACAGTTATTGTTAAAGGAAGTATTTAACAACACCGGCATCCCGGTTAACTCACCAAAGCTGTTTATCAGCTCATAATACCGGGCATTTGTTTCCCGGGTCACTGTTTGCAAACGGGCGGTTCCATCTACATGTGTAATGGCGCCTAAACGGCTGCGGTACTCCTCCTTTACTTTTAGTATAAAGGTCATAAATCCATAACGGTCCTGCCTGTGATCCGGCAGCTCAAAAAACCGTGCTACAGATTCCTCTGTTAAAGAGGGTGCAAAGGGCCGGAACCCTTCCCGGTTCTTTATTTTTCTGTTGATCAGGTCTTTATTGCCTGCCGGCCGGGGATCGGCCAGTATGCTACGGTTGCCCAGGGCGCGCGGACCAAATTCGGAGCTGCCCTGAAACCAGCCTATTACATTACCGGCCGCAATCAGGCGCGCTGTTTCATGGGTTATTTCATCTGCTTCATAATATGCCAACACATCCTTCCATTTTCCCAGCGTACTTACCAGCGCAGTGGTTTCCGGCGCTTTACTTCCCAGGTAGGCATGTTTAAATGTATAACGTTCCGCATGGGGCTGCGCCTGGTAGTAAGTATACAAGGCAGCTCCCAAAGGCAGCCCGGTATCATTGGATGCGGGTTGTACAAAAACATCCCGGAAAATATTTTCATACAGCAATCTCCCGGTCATGGTACAGTTCAGGGATACCCCGCCTGACAGGCACAGGTGATCATGCCCGGTAACGGACTGGTAATGTTTTACCAAATGCAATACAATTTCCTCAAGCGCTGCCTGTAATGCTGCTGCAATATCCTTATGCACCTGGGTTACGGGCTCACCTTTCCTGCGTGGCGGCAGCTTTTCACCTATGACCCTGAGCCGGTCGCGGTGCAGGTGATAAGCTCCCTGGGGCTGCAGCTCATACAGGCCGTCAAAAATATGTTTATAGGTATCCTTATCTCCATAAGGCGCCAGGCCCATTACCTTATATTCATCAAAGAACTCGAATCCCAGCAGGCGGGTTATTTCCACGTAAAAATTGCCCAGTGAATTGTTATGAGACATTTTCTGGATGGTTCTGATCTCATTGCCTTCCCCTTCATAAATGCCTCCTGAAAAGTTATCGCCCCAACCATCCAATGCCAGGATCAGGCTTTTGTTAAACCCGGATACGTAGTAAGTGCTGGCAGCATGGGCCAGGTGATGGTTCACAAAAAAAATACGTGCAGGGTCGATCTGCCGGTTAAAATATTGCTGAAAGTAAGCAACAAGATAGGCTCTTGCCGATCCATAATTAAATGACGGATCTATAGTGCCACAGCGTGTTATCTCCAGGTCATAAACAGCTTCTTCATTTGGAAAGGCAAATGCATCTATTTCGTCCAGGTCAATATTATGCTCTTCCAGGCAGGCTTCTATTGCACGTACCGGGAATTTGTTGGTATGTTTGATCCTGTTTAAGCGTTCCTCTTCAAAGGTGCATATAATGCGGCCGTCTTCTATTAAGGTAGCGCCGGCATCATGCATGGTGTCAACATTTAAGTTGAACCTGTTCTCGCTTATGCCGGCAACACTGCCATTAAAGCCAAGTATGATCATATAATATAATTTTTCAGTTTAGGGGACACTATTGTTACATACTTTAACGAAGAAGGAGCTTATTTCTCCCATCACAGGGTACATGGCATTGAGCAAAGCATTCCGCGAAACCCCGCTTACTTCCGGCAGCGGCGCTGCGGTATAAGGCCATTTAATAACCAGGCGGTTAACCCCTGCTTTCAATAAGCGCTCAGTGATCATGAAATGATGGGTATTCCAGTTATTACACATTGGTAAAGCGGTTATACATTCCCCTTCATCATTCAGGTAAATTTTAATGTACTGATCCTTTTCTTCCCTTTCCGGCGTGCGGCAGGTGATGCTGAATGACAGGGTTTCATGGTCTTTCCCTGCAACGAAATGAAAGGGAGCTGTTAAAGTGCGGTACTGCAAAAAAGCGCTTTTAGGTACTGACAGGAACTCATTGTAATCACTGGCACTGTAAAAAGAATCGAGCAGGTTCACTCCTTCAGGGCCTACCCCATGCTCCTTTATCCTTAAGCGGTCAATAATATCTGCCTGTTGTATGTGAACGGTATCCAGCGCTTTTACAATAGCATCCACCAGCTCAACATCCATTAATTTACGGCCTCTTGGATGCACCAATGACAACAGTCCTCCTTCATACTGCCGCATTTCCCCATCTGAGATTATTTCTTCAAATGACTTACAAAAGAAGGTAGATGCATGCCTGGATGAAAAATCAATGAAGCGCAGCATAGTGTCTTTTATCCGGTTGGAGAATCCAACGGATCTATTGCAGTGATATTGAAGAATAGCCTGTGGCTGACCGTTATGCGCATTATGTATGGCTGCGCCAAAGTGTGCAACAGCCTGCACATGCCTATCGGGATACAGGGCAGATGCATGGATGCTTTCAGCATCAACGGGTTTACCGGTAGCCAGCCCTATTATAGCAGCTGCAGTATGCCGCATGGCCAGTTTGATGCCTTCTACGGTAAGGTGGCAATAATCAAGGAACAGGCTTTTGTCCGGTATTTTATCCGGGAAAGCGGAGGCAAATACCGCTGGCAGATCTATTATTTTAATTCCCAGCCGGGGCGCTTCAGCTAAGATCTGTTCCCGTATAACTTTATAACAACGGGGTTTTGTGACGCCCCCGGTAAATAACACCGTATCCCTGGATGATTCAAAACAATCCCTTGCAGCTGCATATTGCCTGCCGGTAGCGTAGTAATGGCCCAGCAGCTCATATCCCAGTGGATTGGATGGATTCAGCGCTACCATGCGGGCAGCTGCTGTGCCCAGCTTTTCCATGTCAGCGCCGGCCTGCTCTGCCAGATCTTTAGCCTGCAGCCATTCCTTCATTTTCTCCTCCGGCAACCACAACAGCCCTTGTTCTATATGATCACTTTTCCAATCCATCAGGTTAAATTCCGGGATCACAAAAACAACCGGTATGCCTTTTACTGTTAAGGAGGCGGACAGCTGTTCGAGGCATTGAGTAACCAGGTCCCTAAACCTGTTTGACAGGAAGTCTTTTATGCCGGGAAAACCATCCTGCCTGAATATTTCCAATATGGTATTCACATCTTCCTCATTCAGTGTATCTGCCAGGGCAGGATCCCAGTTATTACCGGCAAAGATCACCGCCATATCCGGCTCCAGGGCGGTGCAGGCGTCCGCCAGCTCCAGCAGCTCTTTCATACTTATGCTGGTCTTTGCAAGGTCTACTACTTCTGCATTCCAGGGGCTGCTCTTTTCATTAAGGATCGCTTCCAGCTCCCTGGCCACATTATAGTGCGGATCATACAAATATCCTCTTGCTACAGATTCACCTAACAGCACTAATCTTTTTTTACTGCTTTTTGCCGGTAACTCATTTATATTGGCCCATAATGCCCATTCAATCTGCCGGGCTGCATCCCTGCTGTAAAAGCTTTTCCCATCTTCCACCGTTTTTTTCCAAATGCCTATTGCAGTATTATGCGCTGCTTTTGTTCCGCTATCAGCTGCCTCCTCATATGCGGGATCATATTTATTACCAGCCAGTTGCGCCAGCAGCGGTTCACATGCTGCACTGATGTTACCCGCGCTTATGTGACGGGCAAGTTCCGCCGCAATAATTTTCAAGTCGTCAGACGGCCTGTTTTCCATATCGTATTTTATAAGGAGTTATATAAAGGTGTATACATCGTGCTGGATCCCGCTTTTCCCGGGAAAAGTATAGAGCAAAAGGTATTTCAGTATGTCCAGGCTGTTCTCCTCCCTGTCAATGATGAAATCTTCTATTACCAGGCAATCAATGTCGGTGGTAACAAAACAGCGTATAGCATCTTCAGGGGTGCATACTATCGGTTCGCCTTTGATATTAAAAGAGGTGTTTAATAAAATAGGGCAACCCGTAAGGGAGCCAAATGCTTCCAGCAATCCATAAAAACGTTCATTTGTATCCCTGTGCACGGTTTGTACCCTTGCAGAACCATCTACATGCGTAATAGCAGGTAATTCCAGTGATGAAATAACCTGGCAGGTTTCCAGCATGAAGGGGGAATGATGATCCAGGTTAAAATGCTCCCGCGCTTTTACATCCAGTATTGCGGGGGCAAATGGCCTGAAGCCTTCCCGTTTTTTAACCATGGCATTTATACGGTCGCGCATATCGGGATTCCTGGGATCAGCGAGGATAGACCTTGCTCCCAGGGAGCGGGGACCAAATTCCATACGGCCCTGGAACCAGCCGATCACTTTTCCTTCACTGATCTTCCTGGCTGTAAGCTCCAGCAGCATGTTCTCATTTTCCCTGCAGTTAATGTATTCAACAGAAGTAGATTCCAGTAAGCGGTGCACTTCATCAGTGCTAAAAGAGGGGCCCAGGTATACATGCTGCAGCCTGTTCCGGGCCGGCCTTTCACCATTCAACTCTAAATGCGCCATTGCAGCAGCGCCTATTGCACCGCCGGCGTCATTTGCTGCCGGCTGCACAAACAATTTTTTAAAAGGCCCGTTCCTGAGTATGTGCCCATTGGCTACGCAATTCAAGGCTACTCCGCCGGCCATGCACAAATTTTCTGTATTGACTTTGTTGTGCAGGTAAAAGGTTTTTTCAAGCAATATTTCTTCCAATACTACCTGCAGGCTTTTGGCTATATCTGCATGGAACTGGTTTAAGGGAGCATCCTCCTGTCGGGGCGCTTTTCCAAATAATTCCGGCAGCAGATCAGTATACATGCAGCGGCTGCTCATAAAGCCAAAGTATTGCATCTCCAAACGGTACTGCCCTGCTTCTTTTACTGATATTAATTTCCGGATGTTATCTGCGTATAAGGGTTTGCCATAGGGCGCCAGGCCCATTACTTTATATTCACCATCGTTTACGCCAAATCCAAGGTAACTGGTAATGGTGCTATACAGCAGGCCAAGGGAGTCAGGAAATTCAACCTCTTCAAAGATCTGCAGATTATCCCTGTCACCTTTTCCGTAAGTGGTAGTGGCCCATTCGCCTACACCATCTACCGTGAGTACTGCTGCTTCTTCAAATCCCGAAAAAAAGAAGCTGCTGGCGGCATGGGATAAATGATGGTCTATAAATTTAACCTGCCCCTCAAAGCCTAACTGTTCCCTGATTGCCGATGCCACCATATTGGGTTGCAGCCGGGTTAAAAGTCCGGGCTTATTTCCCCATACGCCGCTCCATAACTGGCGCGCCAGCTTTTTTTCAGGGTTTTCATAATAGGCAATACAATCTATGTCCGCAATAGTAAGGCCTGACTGTTCCAGGCAATATTTAAAGGCCTGTACCGGTATGGAGGGATCGGCTTTAATACGGGTAAAGCGCTCCTCTTCCGCAGCTGCTTTTAGTATGCCGTCCTGCAATAGGCAGCAGGCCGCGTCATGAAAGAACGCGGAGATTCCTACAATATTCATAATTAATCCTGTTTTAAACGGGAAGCAGAGAGTAAGGGGTAAATAAATTAACGGGCGTTTATTCTGATCTTAAACTTTTCAGGGGATTTGCAACCGCTGTTCTAACAGCCTGGTAGCTGGTTGTAACGGTGGTGATAAAGATCGCAATAAAAGCTGCTGCTAAAAAAGCGCCAACACCTATATTGATACGGTAAGCATATTTTTGCAGCCAGTTTTGCAGAAAGAACCAGGCCAACGGCGATGCAATCAGGCAGCTGATAGCTACCAGTATCATAAAATCTTTAAGCAACAACATCCACAGCTGTAAAACGGAAGCTCCCAGCACTTTCCTGACGCCTATTTCCTTGGTGCGCTGCTCTGCCACATAAGCTGCTAATCCCACAAGACCCAGGCAGGAAATAAGAATGGAAAGGCTTGCAAATAAGCCGGCTAGTTTCCCTAAAAAAAGTTCAAGATTAAATTTACCGGCATATACTTCACTTACAAACCGGTAATTGTAGGGATACCCGGGGCTATACTTGTTAAATACCTGCTTAAGCTTCTCCACCACCAGCTCAGGATCTGCATCAGGCGTTAACCGGTACATAATAGTATTACCGACGCTCTGGGCGGGATTGTAAACAAACATGGTAGGTTCTACAGAGGCGAAAGGTGATTCCATCAATGCATCCTTCACCACGCCGGTTATTCTAAGCTTTACGGTATCATGCCAGGTTATGCTCTGGTCCAGCGGTTCCTTCAGGCGCAACCTTTTTACTGCGGCTTCATTCAGGATCACACTCAGGGAATCCGCGTCAACACTTCCTAAAAAGTCCCTCCCCTGCTTAAGCTGCATGCCCAATGTTTTAAAATAATCTGTGGCAATAGCAATAGTACCCATGCTGCCAAAGGTTTCATCTGCACGTTTACCCGGCCAGTAATCAATTTTGGAATGCGAATAAATATTGGTGGCCGGGCTGGATGCTTTGGTCACACTTTCCACAATGCCACTTTGCAGCAATTCATCTTTAAGCGCAACATAATTATGGCTCAGATCCTCATTGTCGTTTGTCATCATTAAGCGGCTGATGTTGTAACCTATGGGGCGGTTCTTTGCGTGCTGCATTTGCTGATAAACAATGATGGTGCTTATGATCAGCGCTACGGAGCAGGAGAATTGCAGTACGATCAGCACTTTTCTTGGGATGGTACCTCCTTTCCCTGTTTTTAAATTTCCTTTCAGCACTTTCACGGGTCTGAAAGAAGAGAGATAAAAGGCAGGACGGCAACCGGCTATAAAACCCGTGATCAGCACATAAGCTATCATTAAACACCAGAACGTACCGCTCAGGAACGGGATGCTTAACCTACGCCCGGTTAGTACGGCAAAACCAGGCAGCGCCAGCTGCACCAGCACTATTGAAATGATGAAAGCAAAAAAAGTGATCAGGATGGATTCTATTAAAAATTGCATCACCAGGTGGCTCTTCCGGGAACCCAGCGCTTTCCTGATCCCAACCTCCTTCGCCCTTTTTCCCGAACGGGCCGTGGAAAGGTTTATAAAATTTATACACGCAATCAACAATACCAATATGCCTATTATCCCAAACATCCGTATATAGTCAATAAACCCGCCTGCTTCTTTTCCGTTCTTATAATCAGAATACAGGTGCCAGTTCTTCATTGGCTGCATAATGATCTCTGTATTCACGCTGGGATCATTATTTTTTGCAATATTTTTCATTTTGTTCGCCACCTTTTCATAACTTGCTTTCTCCTGCAGCTGCGCAAACACCTGGAATGAGTTTTCCTTCCATCCCCCTCTCCTGGCGGCTTTCACCCAATCTGTTGTTTGTTCAAAAAAGCTGAAAGGGATCAGGTATTTAAACTGAAAGGTAGAATTAGCCGGTAAGTCCGCCAACACACCTGTAACCTTCAGGTCATAGATATTATCAACCCGTACTATTTTATCCAACGGATCTTCATTGCCAAACAAAGCGGCTGCGGTGGATGCAGTTAATACAATTGAATAGGGCTGCTGCAATACGGTGGCAGCATTCCCCTGCAGTAAGGGATACCGGAACATTTTTAAAAAGTCCGCTCCAACCTGCCCGCCATTCAGATAGAATTTGCGGTTACCTGCCATTAATCCATGCGGTCCCATCCAATCTGTTTCCGCTACATATTTAATTTCAGGAATACTCATGCGCAGGGCATCTGCCAATGCCAGGGAAGTAGAGCTGTAAGTGGTTATTTCCCCGTTGTTATCTGCATTCATCTTAACCTGGTACAGATCTTCATAACCAGGCAGGAACCTATCATAGGACTGTTCACTGTATACCCATAACCCGATCAGCAGGGCCACTGCCATGCCAATAGCCAGGCCCAGTATATTCAGGGTTGTATAAACCTTATCATTAACAATATTTCTCCAGGCTGTTTTAAAATAGCTTCTAAACATAACTGCTTATTTTATTCCTGTAAAGCGGGGGATGGGATAACACTATTAAGACACTTTATTTTCTGTATAAAGGTTTAAAGCCCCTGCATATAGGTAATAAAGTCATCTATCATGGCGCGGATAGACTCACTGGTGTACAGGCTGCTATCATATTCTGCGCTGATGGTCAATCCTTCTTCAGTGGTCACAAATCCAAGCTGCATATCAAATGGGGTTAACATGATACTGTTGGCCGGATCCGGTAATAATTTTATATCAAAACCGTTGGTCAGCTCACGGAACACCTGGTCACTTACATGATAATGAGCGGCATCATCATATTTCAGGTTCACTTTCCACACGGTAGTCCGAAGGTCTACACCCGGCGGCGTTAATTCCAGTAAATATCCAAGCAGGCTGGCTGCAGTATACCGGATCATTTCCAGGTTAGCCTGTTTTACTTTATACACCTGCGCTGCAAAATCGTCCTGCTCTTCAAAGGTGGTCCTTACTAATACAGCCCTGGAATAACTGCCTATCTGATCTTCCAGGCCGGCGTGATCCCGTCCATGAAGATCCGCTCCGATCACAATATCCAGCTGCCCGGTCTTATGATGAAGGTAACTTTTAAAAGCGGCCTGCAGTACTACAAAAAGGCTTGCTGAAAAACGGCCCGCATATATTTTTAACTGCTCATACAAAGGACGCTGAACCGGAAAATGAAGTTCATGAACAATGCGCTTTGAAAAGTCACCAGAGCGTTCCTTTTGCTCAGCCGGAATAATGAGATCGTCCGGGAGGGTAGTATAACGCTGCCGCCAGTAAGCATCATGCGATTGCCAGTTTGCCCTTTCATAGGCCAGTACAAAGGAAAGATACTCTTTGAACTGGTACCGTAAGGGGGGCAGCTGCGGCAGCTGTTGCTGATCATAAGCTTTATAAGCAGTGAACAGGTCCCTGGCCATTATTTCTATAGTCCAGGTATCTGAAATTACATGATGGATCCTTATAGACACGATATGTTTATCATGACTGATCTTTAACACGCGTACCAGGAACAAAGGCCCCTGTTCAAAATCAAACTGGTGATCCTTAAAATAGATAAAGTTTGCGGCAGCTTCATCCAGTATATCTTCCTGTACAGCTTCGCTATACTCAGGAAAATGAGAAAGGGCTGCCTGATCCAATATTTTCATCACACATTTCCCATCCAGGAAACGGAAAGTGGCACGCAGGCTTTCATGCCGCTCAATCAAAAACTGCACTGCTTTTTTAAAGGGCCCGATATTAAAGCCACCATTTATTTCCAGAATAAGCGACATTAATCCATGCCGTTTATCATGCTGCTTATATTCCTCATCATGATACATGTTCACCCAGTACTGCTGGCCGCCTGTAACTTCATAAAAGGTTTCATTGCCTGCTTCTATCCGGAAAGTATGGCCATTTATTTCAGCGGGCGAATTATGCTGCTGGTCCTGCTTCTTTAATTCATTGCACAGCGCCCTTATAGTTGTATATGTAAAGATGTTGTTGAGCGTTGTTTGCACACCAAATGCTTTATAGATCAATGAGATCATTCTTATTGCCTTTATCGAGTGCCCGCCCAGCGCAAAGAAATCGTCTGATACACCTACTTTTTCGCGATAAAATACTTCCTCCCATATCTCCGCCATCTTTTGCTCCATCTCATTTTCCGGGGATATGTAACCAGGTCCCTGCAACAATTCCGGTAATGGAGGCAACTGCTTTTTATCTATTTTACCACTGGCAGTAAGCGGCAGATCGTTCAAACTAACATAAACGGCCGGATGCATATATAAGGGCAGGCAGGAATGCAGATACATCCGTACTCCTTCCTCATCCGGCTGCCCCTCCCAGATAATATATGCTGCCAGCATATTGTCGCCGTTTACCTGGCGGGCCACTACCACCCCATCTTTGATGCCTTTATATTTTATTAAGGCGGCAGTTACTTCCTCCAATTCAATACGGTATCCCCGGATCTTTACCTGGTCATCATCACGGCCAAGGAATGCCAGGTTGCCATCCCATAACCAGCGGGCTATATCACCGGTATCGTATAAACGCCCTATTTCCGGGTGCTCAATAAACTTCTTTTCTGTAAGCGCCTGGTTATTCAAATAACCCCTTGCCAGCTGAATGCCGCCAATAAACAAACGCCCTTTGGCGCCCAGTGGCTGCAGTTTATTGTTATTATCTAGTATATATAAACCGGTATTTGCAACCGGCTTTCCTATTGGTACCTGGTTTAATGCCTGTGCATTTTCCGGCAGGCGCCAGTAGCTCACATCTATAGCCGCCTCTGTTGGCCCATACAGGTTGTACAGGGATGCATGCCCCATGCTTTCCTTAAATTTAAGCACGTGATTTACTTTCAGCGCTTCCCCGCTGCATATAACTCTTCTGAGCGATGAACAATCATCTTTTTCTACATCTGCCAGGAACACTTCCAGCATAGATGGTACAAAGTGAAGAGTGGTAATAGCTTCCCTTTCTATCACTTCTTTAAGGTAACGGTTGTCTCGGTTCCCACCCGGCACAGCCACTATTAACCGGGCCCCGGTGCATAAGGGCCATAAAAATTCCCATACCGATACATCAAAACAAAAAGTTGTTTTTTGCAGCACCCGGTCGTCTTCCTGTAACTGGAAATATTCCTGCATCCAGTAAAGACGGTTTACGATCGCAGCATGTTCGATCATTACTCCTTTTGGCCGGCCGGTAGAGCCGGATGTATAGATCACATAAGCCAGGTTGCGGGGATCAGGATCCATATCAATGTTTGCATCCGGCATAGACTGAATCATGCTCCGTTCAGCGATCATATTTAAAACCTCCACGCCGGCTATATTTTCTATGAAGGACGCAGCACCGTCTGTTATTACCAGCTTTGCACCGGTATCCTGTAAAATATAGCGAACACGTTCTTCAGGATAAAGCGGGTCAACCGGCACATAGGCCGCCCCTGCCTTGAGTATGGCAATAATAGCTATCACCATTTCCATAGACCTTTCCATGCATACCGGCACAAGCGTTTCTGTAGTTACGCCCTTCTGCATTAACAGCCTGGCTAACTGGCTGGCTACCTTATCCAGCGCTTTGTAGCTTAACCGTTCTTCTTTAAAAACAACGGCTACGGCATCGGGGGTACGCTTTGCCTGCTGTTCCAGTAAATGCTTAAGGGTTAAACCGGGAGTATAAACCCGGTGTGTATCATTAAACCCGTTCAATAACACATGCTGCTCCCTCTGGCCTAGATACTCCAGCTCCTGCAACGGCAGGTGCGGGTAAGTGATAACAGCGTGCAGCCATTGTTTGAAATGAGCTGCCATATTTTCAATACGCTGCGGAACAAACAATTCCTTATTATATACAATTGACAGCTGTAGCCCATCTTCTTTTTCCTGGAAATCATAGGTCAGATCAAACATGCTTACTTTACTGCTCAGCAATTCCTGCGATTCCAGCGTTGTGCTTGTATTGGCGTTATACTCATCTTCTTTTTTTTCATAAATGATCATCAGGTCAAACAACGGGTTCCTGCTGCGGTCCCCGGCTACATCCAGGTCTTCTATCAGCAGATCAAACGGATAGAGCTGGTGCTCCAATCCATCCAGCACTACCTGCTTCACGTGCCGGAGCAGCTCATAAAAAGTATTTTCACCGGAAAACCTGCTGCGGAACACGACTGTGTTCACATATAATCCTACCTGCCCATCCAGGTCCGCATGCGACCTGGCGCTGACCGGCGTACCTATCATAATATCCTGCTGGCCGGTATAGCGGAAAAAAATACCACTCAGCGCGGCTACCAATACTGCAAAAATGTTGGTGCCTGCTTCTAAACCCAGCGCAGTTAAACGGTTCTTTAATTCCTGGTCCAGCCAAACTTCTTTGCTGCTGCCCTCATACCGCCTGATTGCAGGCCTTGGGTAATCAGTAGTTAGATCCAGCACTGGCAGATCGCCCTCCATTTGCATATTCCAATAGGCGCGATGGCTGCCAGCGCCCTTTTCCTGCAATGTCTGGCGCTGCCATGCTGTGTAATGCCGGTACTGGACCGGCAGCGGCGCCTCTGCTGTGTGCTGCTGCGTGAGATTTTGCTCATACAACCATTGCAGCTCATTTAACAACAGCTTCATGGACCAGCCATCTGCAATAATATGATGCACATTGAAACAGAAGATATATTCCCTGTTACTGCAGTAAATCAGTTTAATGCGGAACAGGGGGCCTTTTTCCAGATCAAATACGTAACTGGCCTCTTCCTCTAAACAATCCTGCAACAAGGTTTGCTGCCGGGCCGCATCCTCAAGATGTATATACAAAACCGGGGAAGGCAATATTCCTTTGTTGCAGACCCGTTGTTTTATTTCCCCGTTCAGTGAAAAGAATACAGTACGCAGGCTTTCATGCCTGTCCATCAGCTGCTGTACGGCTTTTTCCAGCATCCGGGGTTCCGGGATCCCTTTAAACCCGGATATAGAGAGCGTATTATAGGCACTTTTCCCTTCTTCCAGCTGGTGTATGATCCATAACCGCCGCTGGGCATATGAAACATCGTAGTATTCCTGATCCTCTATGAGTGGAATATTACTGTGTTTCTTATAGGAATAACCTTTCAGCGCATTAATGATATCAACCTTTCTTTCCTTTATCTGCTCCAGTATACCTGATGACAGCTGCTGCCGTGCGCCGCTTATTTTCAGCTGTTCACCGGCCAGCTGCATATGAATATCAGCTGCATGCAGCTGTGCAATAAAGTCAAATATGTTATCAGATTGCACCGTTTTCATCTTTCAAAGCGTAAGTGTAAAGCGCGTGGGTGATCATTTCCAGGATCTCCCGGCCGTAATTGAAAATAAAGAAATGGCCTCCGGGCAGCTTGCGGAACGTTACTGTAGCAAAGGTCTCCAGCTGCCAGGGTTTTATTTTTTCGTCTGTTATACTTTCCTCACTGCCTGTTATAACGGTAAAGGGTATATCCAGCCGGGCAGGCTCCTCATAACGGAAACTTTCCACTGCCTGGAAATCTGCTCTTATAATGGGCAGGAACAGATCCAGCAGCTTATGGTCTTTCAGCACAATGTCCGGCATACCACCCATTTGCTGCAGGTCTGCAACCAGCTCCTCCTGTGACATCCGGTGCCGTACCTTCCTGCTGAACAGAATGGAAGGAGCGCCTTTCCCGGTCAGGAACAGGTGCAGCGGTGCATTCAGCTTTTCCTGAGTTATTCTTTTGGCCAGCAGGTAACATAAGAGGGCGCCCATGCTATGCCCGTATAAGGCGTATGGCTGGCTCAGGCGCGGCCTTATCTGCGCCATAATATCCTCTACCATAACATGCAGGTCTGTAAGCAGGGGTTCTGAATAGCGTATACCCCTGCCCGGTAGCTCCAGCGGTATAATGGTTAAGGCTTCCGGGGCCAGCTCCGTAAACCGGTAATAAGCGGTTTTACTACCGCCTGCAAAGGGAAGACAGAATAAATTGATACGCAGCATATACTTATTGTAAGGAAAGCGTACGGTCTGTTCTTTGATCTGACAGCACTTTACCGTAACCAAACTTTATAATACGATCGCAGCAATGGTAAAAATCATCATCGTGCGTAATGGCTACAATGGTTTTTCCTTCTGCTTTGAGATTGGATAATAGAATTTCATAGAAGTAGTGGCGGAAGGCAGGATCCTGCTCTGCGGCCCATTCATCCAGCATTATAAACGGGTTCTCTTCCAGCAGGGCATAGATCAGCGCCAGGCGTTTTTGCTGACCTTTTGATAAATGAATGTCCAGCATATTATGCTTGTCATCCATCCTTAAAATGCCATTAAGCTTTAATAAGGCTATCAGCCCTGCCAGCCGTTCGCCTTCAGGGTTCAGATCAAAACCATCATAATTTTCACCAAACAGGTAACCATTGGTATAAATGGCCGACATACGGTTGCGGTACACCGCCCTGTTATCCTCCGTTACCGGTATATTATTCAGGTAAATAGTGCCTTCTGATGGGCGGTACAAACCGGTGAGCAAATAGGCAAAAGTGGTTTTGCCACTGCCGTTACCTCCTGCTATAAATACGGTTTCATGTTCTTTTATTTCAAGGCTCAGAGGGCCCAGCACAAAGTTGCGCTGTTCCCGGGTATCAAAGTATTCAAACTTCACCTGTTCAAAACGGATACTCCGGAAAGGTCCAAAGTCGTCCGTTTGCGCTCCGGTAGTTTCCTGCGTAATGTGGGCCTTTACCTTAGCGTTAAACTCATCCAGCCTTTGCAGCGCTATCTTTACGTTCGTATAGGTGGGCACCAGGGTAATAAGCACCGCTACAGGCCCCATCAGGTACAGGATGGTGATAAGAAAGGCGGTTACATTTTCCTGGTCCAGGCTGAACATGCGGGGCAGCAGGAACATAATGGCGCCCAGGGTCAGGTACCAGCTGTAGTTGCCGGTAAGCTCATTATCCAGGTAACGGGTGCTGGCTTTAATACTAAGGGCTTTGCTTTCGTTAATGTTCTTTTCCAGGAAACCGGTGTGAATATTTTCATTACGGGTAAAACGCATTTTTGTTTCCCTGAATCCACCCAGCAGATCGCCCAGGTATTTCCAGAAATTGTTCTGCATATTCCTGATCAGGTTCAGCTGCTTTTCCACACTCCGGTTCCTGACCAGGTAGAATATCAGCAAACCCGTCATCATCAGCATGATCAATGCGGCACCGGTGACCGACATTAAAAACAGGTATACAAAACAACAGGCCACTGTTATCAGCGCATTCATCATGTTCATGAACACCTCCGGCAAATTGCTAAGCATATTAATATCGCCCATGGCCGTAAACACTTTTTCATTGCCCAGCTTCTCAAATTCCTGGTAGTTGGCATGCTTCAGCTTCCGCAGGATAGATATCTGCAGGTCTGAGCGTATATCCGTAGTAAGACTAACCATATAGGTGTGAAACACCTTACTTACGATCAATGATACAGTTACCAATGCCAGGAACAGCAACCAGTCATACCGGGGCAGGAAAGGCAATGGAGTGCGTGTGATGGTTTTATTGATGAACATCAGCAATCCTGTATTCAGCAAACCGTTGAAGATGCTCAATATTGCCAGGAACAGGTAAAATGATCTTGACCTGCCAAAAAGGATTTTCAGGAATTCCAATACAATAATTTGAGAGGATGAGTGAATAATTAAACGGCTCAGAGGATCACTTCTTCCACATCCGGAAGGCCTTTCCCCTCACTGAGGGTACTGATATTCTTCAGCAGCAGGGTGTTTTCTATTTCTGCGGCAAGTTTTTCCACCGTGGGGTTCCTGAAGATAGCAGCTACATTAATATCTGCGTGCAGCTCTTTCTGCAGCCTGAAAACCACCTGCACTGCTTTAAGCGAATGCCCGCCAAGATCAAAGAAATTATCCTTAATGCTTACCTGCTCTCTTCCTAATGTTTCTTCCCAGATGGCGCAGAATTTTTTCTGAAGGTCTGTAGACGGTGCTACATAAGCATTATGCGGGGTACTGATCCTGGTGGGGTCGGGCAACGCTGCCTTATCTATTTTACCATTAATAGTGAGCGGAAACCTATCCAGCATTATAAAATAGGCCGGGATCATGTAATCAGGCAGCCACTTTTCCAGGTGGGCTTTCAGCTGGTGCTGGGCAACAGGCTTCTTCATCACCAGGTAAGCGGCCAGGTAAGGTTCCTGTTGCGCATCTTTCCGGTCTGTTACATACGCTTCGCTTACATCCGGGTGTTTCAACAGCAGCTGTTCTATTTCTCCCAGCTCAATCCTGTGGGCCCTTATTTTTACCTGCCTGTCTTTACGGCCCAAACATACCAGCTCATTATTTTCCAGGCGGCGGCCCATATCACCTGTCCTGAAAACTTTTAATCCCTGCAGGGCAGGCACGGCTACAAATTTTTCTTCCGTTAGTTCCGGGCGGTTCAGGTAACCACGCCCCAGGCCCGCGCCGGCTATGCATATTTCACCGGCTACGCCTTCAGGCACCGGCCGTAATTTATCATCCAGCAAAAATATTCCGTTGTTCAGCAAAGGCTGCCCAATGGGCAATATTGCTTTTTCTTTCAGCTGCGCTATATCGGTTACTTTGTAACAGCAGTTATCTACCGCACATTCTGTTAAACCATATTCATTCAACAGCAGCGGCGGTTCCTGCGGACCGTATAATTCAAACAGGGACAGGACCAGCGGCTGCGGCAGCACTTCTCCGCCTATCAGCCAATAAAACACCGGCGTATCGCCACCCGGGAAACAACTCACTAACAGCTGTAAGAAAGAAGGCGTACCATCTGTGAGTGTTATCTGATGCCGGCTATAATACTCCCATAAACCGGTGCCCGACTTTTTAACATCATCCGGCACTATATACAGGCTGTGGCCATTTAACAGGGCCAGGAAAAGCTGTTTTCCAAAGGGATCAAATACTACCGGCGCAATGGCGGCCATCCGTAAAGGATGCTCAGTGCTCAACGCTAATAAATGATGGAGGCCATTAGTCAGGTTCACCAGTGAATGATGTTCTATGAGGCTGCCTTTGGGCTGCCCGGTGGTACCGGATGTATAGATACAGCAAGCCAGGTCTTTTGCCGTGACATTGCCGGCAATATCTTCAGTGCCGGTTTTCAGCATATCCAGCTCCAGGTCGGCCGCAAACACATTGCCCTCATAATCTTCCAGCTTCATTAAGTGATCTGATTGTGTAATGATCACTTTGGGAAGCGCATCGCGGAGTATGTATTGCAGGCGCTCTGCCGGATGCGCAGGATCCAGCGGCAGGTAAGCGGCACCGGCTTTTAAAACCGCCAGGATGCTCAGCACCGTATGGTCTGATTTATCCAGCAGGATAGCTACCTTATCATCAGCAGTGATGTTATAGGCTTCACGCAAATGTGCTGCCAGCTGGTTACTTTTTGCATGCAGCTCCTGGTAAGTCCAGCTGCGGCCTTCATACCACAATGCCTGTCTTTCGCCAAAAGCGGCGGCACTCTGCTGCCACCGGGCTACCAGCGTATCTTTTGCTGTGTGATCTGTCATTGCCAGTTTGGCCATGCGTGTGCCAGCCTGTAATTTTTCCAGCTCAGCGCTATCTGCCAGGGAAAGATCATCTATTACCTGCAATGGATCCTGCAGGCATGACAACAGCAGCTGCTGCAGGTGTATTCCCATGTTATTGGCAAAATGTGCAGTATACAGGGCACTGTTAAATACCAGCTTTAAAGTAATATCGTTATCCGATTCATAAAAGTCAAAGGTGAGGTCAAACCGGCTGATGTCTGTATCCAGCGGGTAATCATCCACTTCAATACCTTCCATAAGCAGCTCGTTACCCTGCCCGCCGACATGCTGATACACCGCCATAATATCAAACAGGGCGGAACGGCTGGCATCCCGTTCCAGGTTCAGCTCATCTATCAGCAGGTCCAGCGGAAAATCTTTATGTTTATTAGCATTGGCAACTACTTTCTTTACTTTTTCCAGCAGGCTTATAAAAGTATCTGCCGGTGATACGGATGTTCTGAGCGGCAGTGTATTTACATAAAAGCCTACCTGGTTTTCCAGGTCATAATGCCCTCTTTCCGTAACGGTAGCGCCTACCACTATTTCCTGCTGTGCAGCGTAGCGGTATAACAGGACGTTGAGCGCAGCAAACAGGGTCATGAATGTAGTGGCATCCTGCTGCTTACCTAATTCTCTAAGCTGTTGCTGTACGGTACTGTCAATGGTAAAAAACAGTGTTTCCCCGCGGAAGGTTTGCACAGAGGGCCGTGGCTTATCTGTAGGCAGGTTCAGCACCGGTATTTCACCGGCAAACTGCTGCAGCCAATACTGGCGGTGCTCCTGAAAAATTTCTTTTTTCGTTTGCTGCACCTGCCAGGCGGTATAATCTTTATACTGTATGTTCAGCGGCGGCATGGTCACCGGTTGCCCGTTATTACAGGCATTGTAAACATGCAGCAGCTCGCGGATAATTATCTCGCTCGACCATCCATCGGAAATGATATGGTGCAGCGTAAAGCTGAATATAAATTTGTCTGCTTCCAGCTGTATAAGCTGCGCCAGTATGATAGGTCCTTTAAAAAGATCAAAGCGTGTATCCACCACTTTTTCCACCAGCTGGCGGGCCAGCTCATAACGGTTTGTTTCCCTGCTGATGTCCTGGAACTTCATGCGAAAACCTGAGGCGCCGGGGTCCAGCACTTTTTGCCGGGGTGTGCCATCTATGGTCAGCAGCACGGTGCGCAGGCTTTCATGTCGCCGGATCAGTGTATCAAATGCCGTTTCCAGCGCAATAATGTTCAAATGCCCGTTCAGCACATAGGTAGTGGGAATGTTGTACACATTGCCTTCTACCAGGAAGTTCAGGATCCATAATCGTTTCTGTGCAAAAGAAACATTATAGTGTTCCTGCTCCTCCAGGGGCTGGATCTGTTCAAACACTACTTCCTGCAGCTGCTCATCCTGCGGTAACAGGGTATCAATATAAGCTGCCAGATCTTTCACGGTATAATAGTCGAAGAACAGCTCAAACTCAATAGTTATGCCCAGCTCCTTTTCAATCCTGTTCACGATCTGAATGCCAATGAGCGAATGTCCGCCCACTTCAAAAAAATCGTCTGTGATGCTGATGCTGTCTGACTTTAATACCTCCTGCCATATGTTCAGCATTTTGCTTTCTGTTGGCGTCAGCTGATCCGGTTTTGCAGGTACGGCCTGTAAGGGTTGTGTTGTTTTACCTGTAAGGAAGTAGGGATTAATAAATGCGCCGGGATCAAAAGGCACTATTGCTACGTTAGCGCTGTTAAGCTGCAGGGTGTAATAAAATGCGGCTATACCATCTTTTACTTTTACCGGCTGCAGGCCCAGTACAGGCATTTCCTGAAGGACCGGCTCATCGCGCCCGGTATCCCAGCCTGGCCAGTTAATGGCCCGGTAAAAGGTGCTGCCTGCGGCTGAGCGGTATAACGCATAGGCATCTTCAAAAGCGTTGGCAACGGTATACGCTGTGCTGTATTTTTTAGGCACCAGCGCATTCAGTGAGGAGCATAATACAAAGAACTGCGGTTCCAGCTCCTGCAGCTGCTCATCCAGCAGAACAGTGCCCTGCACCTTTGCGGCCAGGGCCTGCCTGAAACTGTTTTGTGTAAGCTGATCAAAAGGAATATTTTCTATTGCCAGTCCGGCAGCATGCAATACACCATCCACCTGCTGATACCTGTTTTTAATGTTATTGATCACAGTTTGCAAAGTGGCGGCATCACTGATATCCACGGCCTGATACTCTACCCTGGCGTCCAGCTTTTCCAGCGCTGTTAAGGCCTTTATTCTTTCCTGTATGGCCCGGTCCTCATTGCCGCCGGCCAGTATATTCTTCCAAAGCCGTTTATGCGGCAGCGTTGTTCTGCCCAGCACAATAAAATTGCTCCGTTTCTGGCGCGCTATGGACAAGCTAAGGGCCAGGCCTATGCCTGTGGCGCCACCAGTTACCAGGTAAGTACCATTCTCCGGGAACCATTCTATTTCTTCATAAGCCGGCAGCAGTGTTTCTGCGCGGCCCAGCTGCGCCACATAACGTTTATTATTGCGGTAGGCGCTGTAACCAATGCCGGTGGCCGTTTGCAGCTCCTGCAAAATAACAGGCAGGTACTGCGTTGCTGTACTGTCCAGATCTATGCTGCGGATATTCAGCCAGGGATGCTCTGCCTGTATGCCTTTCAACAGGGCGGTATACATGGCCTGGAAAGGGTTAGCGGGATCAGCAGGCATGACCTGGCAGGCATTTACGGTGGTTAACAGCACGCTGCATCCTTTATCTGAGAACAGGTGGCTGGCTGTTCTCAGCACATTGAACAGCGTATATACACCATTCATAGCCTGTTCCATTTGTGCGGATAAGGGTCCGTTTATATTATCTGCACCTGATAAACAGATAATACCATTCAGCTGCCCGGCATTTTGCAGCACCTGGGTTATGGCGCTTTCACTTGTTGCGGCGGTAAGCTCCAGGAAATGGATATTATTCTGCTGTGCCGTAAGCTGCTGTTTAAGCTCCAGCGCCAGCGGATGGCCGGCGGGTGCAGCCAGCAGCAGGTTGCGGCCCGTAAGGGTTTGCTGGTCCGGCAGCAATGCCTCTTCTACCCACTGAAAATTATAACACCAATCCTTCACTTTATCAAAACGGTGATCTTCTCCCAGCCAGCAGCGTTCCCGGTCAAAGCGGTAAGCCGGCAGCTCTGTTCTGCTGCTGCCGGCAAAGGGCCATAAGGCGGCCATATTAACCGGTACCTGCAGCTGGAATAAAGTGGCCAGGCAGGTAAGGATATTATCTTTATGCCCGGTGGCCAGGGGCACCACTTTAAATTGTGCGTCTGCAGGCGGCATCTTGTTTATCTGCCGGGAAATATCGCCAACAGGGCCCATTTCCATGAACGCTACCCGTTCTGTTTTAAAACGGTTCAGCAGCGTGGCAGTACGCTTTTCCAGCTCCTGGTCCTGGCCCGGCGTATATCGCAATACGGCCTGCACGGCTTCCTCCAGCGGCATGGCAGCGGTAATGGCGGCTATGACTATTTTACCTACATCGCTCCCTACCATGGTGGTGATATGAACACCGGCATGCGCCAGCAATTTATACAGGCTATACTGGAAAACAAACTGCTGAAAGTGTGGATCACCGGCCTGCTCCCCGGCCAAAGCTGCACATTGCTGATAAAATTCAGCAAATACAGGATGTACAGCATATGCCTGCGCCAGCTCAGGATAAGCTTCAGACCAATCTGAGAACAGGCATACCTGTTTGGGATAATCTTCTGGAGAAGAAGGCAGCAGCGCTGCATCAGAAAGGGATTGGAGGGATAACTCCAGCTCTTTAGCAGTACCGCCCCATACTACAAGACGGTATTTATGATGCTTTCTGCCCACTGCCAGCGTATAACTTACATCTTCAGGTGAAAGCGAGGGCTGTTCTCCCAGGTGCTGCAACAG
This sequence comes from Chitinophaga sp. GbtcB8, assembly GCF_019091455.1. Taxonomy (GTDB): domain Bacteria; phylum Bacteroidota; class Bacteroidia; order Chitinophagales; family Chitinophagaceae; genus Chitinophaga. Next base: position 213,177 of record NZ_JAGXJN010000003.1, on the reverse strand, counting down.
CGCCTGCATATTTTCTTTCAGGGAAACCTGCGTTTGGGCTGATAACAGTAAAGGGTATACGTCTTTTGGAGCAGGCCTGTTACTGTCATCGCGTGCAGGCGCTTCCGTTACCACCACATGGCAGTTGGTGCCGGTTAACCCAAAGGAGCTTACCCCTGCTATGCGCCGGCTGCAGCCGTCCGGCAAGGCCCAGGGACGTAAGGTATCATTAATATATACCGGTGAATTTGCAAAATCTATAAAGGGGTTGGGCTCATTAAAATGCAGGGTAGGAAAGAGCTGCTGCTGTTTCAATGACAGCACTGCCTTTACAAGTCCGGCCAGCCCGGCTACACAGTCCGTATGTCCTATATTGGATTTAACGGCAGATACGGCGCAAAAATGTTTGTTGTCCGTAAACCTGGCAAAGGCCTGGCCCATACCTTCTATTTCAATCGGGTCGCCCAGCTTTGTGCCGGTGCCATGCGCTTCAATATAAGTGACCTCACGTGGATCAATCCCTGCTTTTTCCCATGCTTCCACAATCACTTCTGCCTGGGCCGTACTGCTGGGCGCTGTAAGGCTGCCGGATAAATTGGCATCCTGGTTCACTGCTGCGCCTTTTATTACGGCATGAATAATATCACGGTCTGCCAGTGCGGCTTCCAAAGGTTTCAGTAATAAACATACGGCACCTTCACCAGCGCTGGTGCCATCTGCCCGGGCCGAAAAGGTACGGGCTTTACCACCCGGCGATATGATGCCCAGGTGATCGATGCTGCTTTTCTTACGGGGAAACAGGTTAATGCTTACGCCGCCTACCAGCGCGGTATCACATTCACCCGCAGCCAGGTCATTGCAGGCCTGGTGCAGGGCCACCAGGGAAGAGGAGCAGGTAGTATCCACCATCACTGCTTTTTGGCGCAGGTTAAAGAACCGGGCTACACGGCCGGCCATAATGCTGCTCATGTTACCGGTGTACAGGGTAGGTTCTATTTCACGAGCCAGCTCATAATACTGCAGCATGGTATCGCCTATATACACCCCGGTGCGGGTGTTATTAAAGTGCTCATAGTTATAACCGGCATTTTCAAATGCTTCATATGCTATTTCCATCAGGATCCTTTGCTCCGGCGACATATTGCGCGCCTCTGAGCGCGAAATGCCAAAAAAGGCAGGATCAAAAAGATCAATATCCTCCAGGTAGCCCAGCAGCTGGTATGCTTCTCTCATGGAAAGGTTCGTGTTCTTTTTACGCCTGGCAGATATTTCCCTGACGCTATCGCGCCCGCCTGCGAGGTTTTCCTGAAACTCCCGGAGTGTAGCGGCTTCCGGCATCCTGATGCCTATGCCTATAATTGCGATATCCATGGTGTTAATATTTAAATGTCTTAGAAATCTATTACCGCTACGGCGGGTGCATTGCCGGTCATATTACCGGTGCTTAGCTCCAGCAGGCCGGCCTGCTGCCGGATGGTGGGATGATCAAACAAAGCGCTGATCCTGAGCTGTACATTAAAGGACTGGCGTATTAAATCGTATAGCCGTACTATTTTGAGGGAGTTGCCGCCCATTGCAAAAAAATTATCGCAAACGCCTACCTGCTGCAGATCCAGTGTTTCTTTCCAGAGATCCAGCAATCGCGCTTCCATATTGTTCTCCGGCAATACCGGCGGGCCGGCATCATAGGTGGCCTCTGCAGGCGCAGGCAGCTCCTGGCGGCTTATTTTACCATTTACATTCAAGGGCATTTTTTCCAGCGGCACACAGTAAGCCGGTACCATAAAAGCGGGCAGGGTTTGTAACAGGTGCCCGCGCATGGTTACCGCGGGTATGGGTGTAGTGGTTGTATAATAACAGGCCAGCTCATAGCGGCCTTCCTTATCCTCCACAGCTATTACTACTGCGGCGGTAATGCCCGGATATAACAAGGCGGCGGCCTCTATTTCCGCCGGTTCTATACGGTATCCCCTTATCTTCAGCTGATCATCTGCGCGGCCCAGGTACTCAAGCTCTCCTTCTTCCGTCCAGCGCGCCAGATCGCCGCTGCGGTATAAGCGGTTACCTGCTCCATACGGATCATTGATAAACCGTTCATTTGTAAGCGCAGCGCGGTTCAGATATCCATTGCCCACACCGGCGCCGCCTATAAATATTTCCCCGGTGGCGTTTACCGGCTGAAAATGTAAGGCGGCATCTAAAATATACAGCTGTGTGTTGTTAATGGGCAGGCCAATGGAAGCTGCTTCTGCCGGTTTACGTATATCCTTTACCGTACATCCTACGGTGGTTTCCGTAGGCCCGTATTCATTAAATATACGGATGGCCGGATTTAAGCTTTTCAGCAGCCGGATCTGCGATTCCCGGATGGCCTCCCCGCCCAGGATCACAGTTTGTATGTTGCAATGCCCTGATGTAAGGCCGGCCAGCAGGTCGATATGTGAAGGGGTTAGCTTCAGGGTGTTTATTTCCTGCTGCTGTTCAAAAAGGTAGAATAACAAGTCAGCTGTTTCCGCTTCACTGTCAAACAGCACCAGCTTATCGCCACGGAGCAGGCCGGAAAACAGCGCGGTAATGCTCAGGTCAAAAGAAAGGGAAGTGAACAGGCCAAAACAATGTCCTGCTCCATTGCTGAAATAATAAGTATTGGCCCATTCCAGGTAGTTAACAAGGTTTGACATATTGATGCCCACCCCTTTTGGCTGCCCGGTGGAACCGGAAGTATACAGCACATAAGCCAGCCGGTCATTCAGAGGGGTAACAGGCGCCGGCAGATTATCTGTTCCTTCTGTATCCAGCAGGTCCATGGCTATCACTTCATGCTGATAATACTCACTCAGCGCAAATAAATTATCTGAGGTGGTAAGCAGCAAATGGATATCCGCATCCTCTAGCAAAAATTGCTTGCGGTCTGCAGGCAATGCCATATCAACGGGTAAAAAGGCTGCGCCGGCTTTGAGTATGCCCCATACGGCCAGCACCATCAGCTCTGTTCTTTCCAGCATAATGCCTACCAGCTTTCCTTCACCTGCCTGGTATTGCTGCTGCAGGTAGCCGGCGAGTACTGTGCTCCGCCGGTGAAGCTCAGCATAGGTGAGCTCTTTTTGTTTATAAACCAGGGCTACCTGGTCCGGGTGTGCAGCAGCCTGCGCTTCAAACCTGTCAATAAGGGCCGTTACCGGATAGGTTACTGGGTTGCCACTGCCCAAAGCAATCAGCTGCTGTTTTTCCTGCGGCGGTGTTATATCCAGCGCTGTGATCACAGCATCCGGATGGGCCAGCACTTCTTTCAACAGCCATTCCCACTGCAGCAGGATCCGTTCCATAAATACAGGCGTATATACCTCGCCGTTATAGTCTAACCGTATGGTAAGGCTGCTGCCTGGTATAAAGCGGATATTAAGATCATAATGAGGTTTTTCAAAGATATGCGGTTCATAGATCTCCGGCAGATCAGCTGCTGTGGCCTCTCCGCTGCTTAACTGCTGTTCTGTTGAAGGATAGTTATCAAACAGCATGATATGATCTATCTGCACCGGAAGACCACTTAATGCCTGTGTTTCAGCAAGGCTCTGGTAATGATAAGGCTCGCTTTCCAGGGCTTGTTGCTGTACTTCTTTTAAAAGCTGTGATACGGTGGTATTACTGCTGAACCGGATCCTTACCGGTATGGTATTAATGAAAAGCCCTACAATGCTGTCTGACCCGGGGATGGCCAGCGGCCGGCCGGATACTACGCTGCCAAAAACAACATCCTCTGTATTATTATACCTGGCCAGCAGTATGCCCCATATACATTGCATAATGGTGTTCAGTGTTACCTGGCACCTGGCCGCCAGCTGGCTCAATCCTGCTGTAACAGCAGCATCCAGCGGCAGCTCCTGTGTATTTTTTTTGCCGGCTGCGGTGGTCCGTTTTTTTCCCGGCAAAGCCGTGGTCTTTTCAAAAGCCGACAAATACTGCTGCCAGTAAGCTTTTGCGGCCGCCTTATCCTGCTCCTCTATCCATTTAATGTAGGTATTATATGGCAGCGCAGATGGCAGATCAATATGCGTGCCTTCCTGCAGGTTATTATAAATGTGGTAGTACTCGCGGATCAGAATGCCTTCACACCATGCATCCATCAGCAGGTGGTGATGCGTCCACACAAACTCATACTCATCTGACGATAGCCTGAAAATGGCTACCCGCAGCAGCGGGCCGGAGGCAAGCTCAAAAGCCTGCTGCTGGTCCTTCCTTTTAAAATCCTGCAGGTAGGCCTGCTGATCGTTCCTTTCACGCAGGTCTTCAAACAAACAACCTGCTTCCTGGTGCTTTAATACAACCTGCACCGGTCTTTTAAGCGCCTCGTACAGGAACACCGTGCGTAAAATATTATGACGGCTGGTAAGATGCTCTATGCTGGCCTTTACCAGCGCAGGGCGCAGCTTAGGCGCCTTTACGCGGTAAGAAAGCTGCTGGATATAGGCCGGCGCATCGTTATACAAACAGGAGAACAAAATACCTTCCTGCATTGGTGAAAGCGGGTAAAGATCCTGCACAGCATACTGCCGGCAAATAACAGCCAGGTCCTGTTCGCTGATGTGCTTATAGGTAAGGTCCGCAGGTGTAAGCGTTACCTGCTCCCTGGCGGCTGTATATGTTATAAGCTCCTGTAAGCGCTGCTGCAGCTGGTCAAAGAACAACGGTATGGCGGCGGTACCATCTGCCCGGCTTTCCAGGCCCACATGCAGCTGACCTTCTGTAATAACGGCTGTTATTTCCAAAGCATATGGAGAGGGCGCTGATACATCGTGCTCCCGGCCGTGCGGCTCGTCTGAAAGACTAAAAATGCCATTGGATGCATCTGCGTTAAAATGGCCCAGGTAATTGAAAAGCAGCGGCACATTCACACCGGCTGGTAAATGATCATCCGCCAGGTATTTGAGCACACCATATCCAACACCTTTACCCGGCACCTTGCGGATAACCTCTTTTACCGTGATAACGGCATCTTTCAGATCCCGGGCCGTACCCAGGTCAAACACCACAGGATAAATACTGGTGAACCAGCCAACCGTGCGGCTTACATCCATACCAGGCATCACCGGTTCGCGGCCATGGCCTTCCAGCATAACTGCGGTAGCAGGTGTTTGCCAAACATCTTTACAGGCCAGGGTTACAGCAGTAAGCAACAGATCCTGCACTTCCGTATTAAAGCTCCTGTTGGCTCTTCCGGTAAGCAACGATGTGTGCACACGGTCCAGTGAAAAGGTATAACGCTGTGCTCCTGCCTGGGCCAACTGCAGCTGTACAGGTGTTGAAAGCTGTTGAATGGCCTGCAATTGTGCCAGCCAGTATAGCTTTTCTTTTAACGCTACGGGGCTGCCGGCATACGCTGCCAGCTGTGTTGCCCAAAATTTATAGGCATCTGTTTTAAGCGGTAGCTGCAACGGAAGGCCTGCTTCATACTGCTCATCCAGCGCAGACAGGTCTTCCAGCAATATGCGGAATGATACCGCATCCATTACCAGGTGATGTACGATGATCAGCAGGCGGCTGCCATCCTTTACATGGAAAAGCCCCAGCTGCATAAGCGGTCCTTCTTCCAGGTGCACGCCATGCTGCAGCTCATCCGCGGCTGCGCTGAACATATCTGCGGTATAATCTTTTTCCTCCCAGTCAAACACCTGCAGGGCAGGCATAACCATGGTATCCCGGTTCTGCTGGATCCATTCTCCGTGCTGTTGTTTGAAAACAATACGCAGCGCGTCATGATGCTGCAGCAGGAACTTGAAAAGCGCGGTTATCTTTTCCGGGGCAACCCGGGTATTATATTGTAACAGTACTGATTGATTGTAGTGATGCGGGGCCTGTGCATGCACAGCAAAAAATTCCCGCTGCACCGGCGTAAGGGGCAGCTCGCCGGTTACCGGCTGCTGATCCGTCAGCCTTTCCAGCGTTTTTATTACCAGCGCCAATTCTTCAATAGTGGGGTATTGAAAAACATCCCTTACCTCCATTTTATATCCCATGCCATGCAGCTGGGAAGCCATCTGTATGGCCTTAATGGAATCGCCGCCGTTCAGGAAAAAATTATTCCGTATGCCGGCAGCCGGCATACCCAGCACCTGCTGCCATATGCCAGCCAGCAGCTGCTGCATGGGTGTTACCGGCGGCGTATATACCTCTCCGTTATCATTATCTTCTGCCCAGGGATCAGGCAGCGCCTGTTTATTTATTTTACCGTTAACGGTTAGCGGCATTTGTTTCATTATCCGGTACCAGGCAGGCAGCATATATATGGGTAAATACTGCTCCAGCGCTGCCTTTACTGCGGCGGCATCCAGGTGCGGATTACCGGTCCAGTAGGCTGCTATCACATTCCTGCCATCCCTTTCCCGGGTAACAGCTACGGCTTCTTTAATGCCGGGGATCCTTTGCATGGCGGCTTCCACATCACCCAGCTCAATACGGTAGCCATTTACCTTTACCTGGTTATCCAGGCGCCCCATGCAAATAATGTTGCCGTCCGGCAGCCATTTACCTATGTCCCCGGTCAGGTATAGCTTACCTGTAAATGCGCTGTAAGGGCTGTCAATAAATTTTTCTGCAGTCAGCTCCGGGCGGTTCAGGTAACCACGGCCCACACCTTTTCCAAGTATCCCGATCTGCCCATAGCTGCCTACCGGCACCATCCGGTTGTCTGCATCCAGTATCAGCACCTGGTTATTAGGCAGTGGCCGGCCTATAGACACCGGCGCATCTTCCTGCAAAACATCGGGATTTACCAGGCCGCAAATATTATCCACACAGCATTCTGTTAACCCATATTCATTAATAACAGCTATCTGTTGTCCGCTTGCGGTAAAGAAATCATATAACCGTAACAGTGGCGCTGCGTGTAATCTTTCGCCACCTATCATAAAATAGCGGAGCTGCAGCGGTAATGCCGGCAGGTTATCCACCAGGATATTTAATAAGGAAGGGGTGCCATCGGTCAGCTCAATGTGATGATGGCTGTAAAAGCTCCACAGGTCTGTGGCGCTGCGTTTCACTGCATCCGGTACTATATGCAGGGTATGCCCCTGCAGCAGCGCCAGGAAGAACTGTTTCCAGAAGGGATCAAACACGGTAGCCGCTACTACCGCCATTTGCATATGCGCGGCTGATGGAAAAAAGGTATTGCATAGGCCGGTCACCAGGTTCACCACCGCTTCCTGCGTTATCATAGCTCCTTTGGGTATACCCGTAGTGCCGGAGGTGTAAAGTATATAAGCCAGGTTTTGCGGGGTTACCGATAGCGGAAAATTTCCTGCAGCCATATTCAGCAGCTGCAGCTGTATATCCATCGCAAACACGGTTCCTTCATATCCTTCCAGCAGCGCAAACTGCGCAGAATGGGTGATTATAACAGCAGGGCGTGCATCATCCAGTATTGTATGCACGCGCTCCTGCGGGGATTGCGGGTCAATGATAAGGAAGGCTGCACCGGCCTTCAGTATGCCCATTACGGCTATGCCTATATCCAGCGAGCGGTCTAACAATACACCAATGATAGCATCTTCCTTAACACCATCCTGCTGTTTTAAATAAGCGGCCAGGCGGTTGGCCTGTTCATTTAATGCAGCATATGTTAAGGGTTCTTCTCCGTATTGCAGGGCTATTTGTCCGGGTGTTCTTTCCACCTGCTCTTCAAACAGGGCTGCCAGTGTCTTATGCGGAAAGCTGACCGCATTTTCGTTGAACGCAAAGAAAACCTGGTTCCGTTCTGCGGTTTCCAGCAGCTCCACTTTATCCAACGGTACCTTTACGCTCAGGTGAGCGTCCAGCTGTTGCAGCAAATGGCTGTAACGGGCCATAAAATCTTCTGCAGCAGTGTTTTCCACCAGGTGTGCGCTATAACGCAGCGTGGCCTGCAGCTGCCCTTCTGCTGTGTGTTCCAGCAGCAGCATCCATTTCACTTTCTTTTCATTAACACCGGCATCCTGCAAAGGGGCGTAGCGGAATCCTATGCTATGGATCAGCGGCTCCTCAATATTGCGGTCTGCAAAACGGTTACTCAGAACGGTATAGTCCGTACAGTCATATGTTCTGCTTTGCTGTACAGCGGCAGCAACTTCGCGTATATAACTGCCCATATCCTGTGCAGCATTTATGTACAGGTTATGGAACAGCGGCATACAGGCGCCTGCATCCCGCATAAGCGGGGAGTATACCAGCAGCTGTCTTCCCCGGAAATATTTACCGGTCAGAAAACCGAACATGGCCAGGTAGATCACATACTCACTCAGCGCATTTCCTTTCCCCAGGCGGGAAACAGCACTGACTGCGGCCTCTGGCAGCATTTTTGTTACCACGGCCTGTTGTGCATTACCTGCACCTGTATGGTAGAAAGCAGTGGGCAAAACAACATCCGCCAGTTTCTTATACCAGTATTCTTCCGCCAGTTTTTGCTGCATTGTTGGATCTGTCATACAGAAAGAATTGAAGCTTCCTTTTTATAAACGATCTCTTTTTCTCCAAACAGCCTTTCTGCATTGATCTGCATTTCCTTGCATACCTGCAGTAGCTTGTTGGATGCAATAATGGGAGAGGATTCTTCTGTGTACTTTAGCGACATAATATAATTGAGCCAGGGCTCCTGTCCCATGGCATATACATATACATCTTTCGGCTTAAAGCGGTACACCAGGTCAATGCCTTCTTTAAAATTGCTTCCCCTTAACCTCCGTGAATGGTCCTTTTCCTTTGGCAGCGCTTCCGGCAGCAATGGACCATAGAGCCAGGACAGGGGTGCACCGTCGCACTCCATGCCCAGGAACAATACATCTATATCCCCGATCACCTGCTGTATATGCTCATATACTTTAGGTTCGTGATTACAGGAATCTGCAGCTAACAAAATAGACAATTCATTATCCAGCCTTACATGGTGGCACATTTTTGTGCGGATGTCCAGGTCGGAATGCTCGCCCAGGAAGGGCAGGCCGGTTATGGTGCAGCCGGGCATTTCTACCGTATCCAGCTCGTCTATTTCTATCACATTATGAAAACCCAGGTTATTGAGCATCATCTTTACACTAGGATCCTGCAGGGCGCCTGTGCCGTTACGCGGCACAATAATATGCCTGATCTTATGCCGCAATTGTATCATGGTCTCTATCAGAATATGATCCTGGTGGTTATGTGTGATCACTACATAATCTATTACATCCGGCAGATCTGAATAAGTGAACCGTGAAATGTGTGAGTTATATCCATAACTGATAACAGGATCGGAAAGGATGCTTACATTCTTTGATTCTATGAGGATACAGGCATGACCAAAATACCGGGTGCGGATGTAATCCCCGTCATATTTGGCATATACTTCCGGCGCGTCTGTAGTAAAAAAAGTACGGAACAACGCATCATCTTCTTCCCCGATGCCCATTTTTTCTTTGATATAGCTATATGAACCGGGTTCCCGCTGCATGCGGAACAGCTCATCCAGCACAGGGCTGTTAAAAGGCATACGTATATGTACTGTATCTGTAGTTGTTTGCAGCCTGGGTGTGCTTAAAATAAAGGGGCGGTCATCCTCTTCTATCAGGTAAAAAGAAATGCTCTGCAGCTCCGGTTTATAAAATTCACTTTTATACAACAGCGATTCAAAAAAACGAAAAGAGGGCTGGTTATTAACATCGTAAAACAGCTCTACATATCCCTTTAATATATCGGGTACTTTTTCATACAGCTCCTGCATAGATGCGCCGGTTGCCTCTGTTTTCAACAGCTTGCAAAGCTGCTGCACAGCTTTGGCAAATTCTATTAACCGGCTGTTATTAGTAAGGGTAGCTTCTTTTAACTGTTTAACCTCCTCCTTACGGTTGCCATCATAATCCATGAACGGGCCGCCCAGCAGCTTAGGATCTTTTACTGCTTCTGCATGGATCTGCGGGGCCAGTATATAGGAGTTCATGATCTTGATATGCCGGCCCAGTATGTTCATGGCTGCCGTGGCGGGAGATATCAGGTGCGGCCAGGCATACCACTGGTCAAACAGGGGCTCCGGCACAACATTACGTTTCAGGTAAACAAAATCGTTTTTCATGGCTTACATAATTTTTTTGTCAGAAACTGAATTCAATACCGGCTATGTCCTTGTTCAGCACCGGCGTTGTCACATCCGCCGTGATCTGTTCCAGGGAAGCATCCGGGTTTTGCAGCACCTTTAATAATATTTTTTCCAGGCTGGTGAGCAACATACGGGCAGTACTTTCGCGGAACAGGTCTCCGCTATATTCCAGTGATAGCTGCAGCATGTCATGCGCTGCAGATCCATGAAACCAGAGGTCAGATTTAATACCGCTGAAATCCAGTGGATAGGGCCTAACATTTAGCGCATTGGCGGGGGTTGCCATATTGATGCGGTCATGCCAGGTAAAGCCAATATCAAAAACCGGCGCGCGGTTCGGCTTACGTGTTATCTGAAGATCTTCCAGTATCATATCAAACGGATAATCCTGGTGCTGGCCTACAGTAGCTGTTATGTCCCTTACCTGCTGTAACAGGGCAGTGAAGGTATCCTGTGGATCTATTCGTACGGCTACCGGCAGGGTATTCACATAAAAGCCGATCTGCGTTTCCAGGTCGGGGTGATTGCGGCAGGCCCAGGGCGTACCAATGATCACCTGGCGCTGGCCGGTAAACCGGTAGGCTAATGCTTTTATAGCTGCCAGCAGCAATACAAAGGGGCCTGTTCTATGCTGCAGCGCCAGCGTAAGTAATTGTTTAGAGGCGGTAGTATCCATTTCCAGCTCCGCACTACCGCCAGCGGCTGTACGTAATTCCGGTCTTGGAAAATCAAGCGGCAGCGGTACATCCGTTAACCTGCCGTTTAGCTGTGTATGCCAGTAGGCCTGATGCTCCTGCCGTGCTGTTGTATCCAGCTGCCGGTTATGCCAGGCTGCAAAATCTTTATACTGTATCCGTAAAGCAGGCAATATTACATCCATCCCCTGCTCCAGGGAATGGTAAGCCTGCAGTAATTCGCTGAAAAATACTTCCTCTGACCACTGATCTGTTATAATATGGTGCATATTGAGGAAGAAAACATAGCTGTTTGCAGACAGGCGGTAAAGAGCCGTGCGCAGCAAACGGTCTGCAGACAGGTTGAAGGGGACTGCTGCCGCTGTGAGTAACAGGCGGTTCAGCACAATCGCCTGGTCTGTTTCATTGCGCAGGTCCACGTATTCCAATGTGAATTGAACGGTTCCTGCGGGGTGGATCTGCTGTACGGGCCTGCCGTTAGCCAGCACAAAATTGGTGCGCAGGATCTCATGCCGGCCAACAATGGCTTCCAGCGCTTTTTCCAGCGCAACTGTGTTCAGACCGCCTTCCAGCTCAAAGGCCTGTGGAATGTTGTAGGCATAGGAACCGGGATCTATTTGCCAGAGCGCCCATAAACGTTTTTGCGCATGCGATAGCTCATAATATTCCTGTGGCGCACATACCGGTATGGGCTCCTGTTCAGTTTTACCCAGGCGCTCTACCAGCGCACTTAAGCGGGCAATGGTCTGGTTATTAAAGATCTCCACCACCTTTACCTGCACTTTAAATTCCCTGGAGATGCGGGTGATCAGCTGAATAGCTTTCAACGAGTTGCCGCCTGTTGTAAAAAAAGATTCGTTACGTCCAACCTGCTGCTTCCGCAACACCTCTTTCCAGATCTGTTCCATCTGCAGCTCCGTATTACTCTGGGGAGATTCATATCCTGCAATACCCGTGTGCAGGTCTGGTTCGGGCAGCGCCTTTTTATCCACCTTGCCACTGGGGGTTAGCGGAAATTCCTGCAGGCAAACAAAATAAACAGGGATCATTGTTTCCGTTAAAACAGTGCGGAGAAAGGACCTCAGGTCCTCAGCAGTGATCTGTTTATTGGTATAATAACATACCAATTCATAACGGCCTTCTTCATCCTGCCGGGTTTTTATCACAGCTTCCTGTATACCGGGCATCTGTAATACTGCCTGCTCTACCTCACCCAGCTCTACCCGTACGCCATTGATCTTTACCTGGTCATCCACCCGGCCTATTACTTCAATAGTTTGATCTTCCAGGTACCTTCCCAGGTCGCCGGTGCGGTATACAATATCTTCCCGGCCGCTTACCAGCGGATTCTGTACAAACACCATACTGGTCAGCGCATCATCATTATAATAACCTTTTGTCCAGTAAGGTGTTTTTATATATACTTCGCCCAGCTCACCCGCGCGGCACAGGTGGTTATGATTAATAATAGCGATGGCGGTATTATCAATAGGCTTACCTACCGGCAGCACCTGTGCGGGATTGGCTGGCAGGGCGGATACCCGGTAAAAGGTTTTGGCCATAGTGGTTTCCGATGTGCCATAGAGGTTAATGATCTGCGTGTGCTCACCGGCTGCGGCGCGCCATTTCATTACATCTCTTGCATACAATGGCTCGCCTGCCAGGAAAATGTATTGCAGGTTATGTAATAATGCAGGATCCACCGGCGCCTGTTCCAGCTGCCTGGTGATCAGCTTCCACATAGCCGGCACACAATGTATAAGGCTTACCTGGTTTTGTATGAGCCACTGCACCAGCAGGGCGGTATTATTTCGTGTAGCCTCTCCCGGTATATGAAGGGTGCCGCCCACACTCAACGGCAGCAGCACATCGCGGAACGATGCATCAAACACCATACTCGTTAGCTGGCTTACATGGCAATGTTCATCCAGTCCAAACTCCCTTACCTGCCAGCTGATAAAATGCGCCAGCCCCTTTATGGAGCCTACAATAGCTTTACCGGCGCCGGTACTGCCGGATGTGTAAATGATATAGCTACTGTCTTTATAACGATCTGCTACCGGCGGTTCCGGCTGCATGACAGCAGGTTGCAGCTGTTGTATGCTCCCATCATCATCCAGCACCAATAATATAATATGGTGATCTTTTAACGCATTGAGGAAGGTTTGGGCCCTGGGTAAAAGATCTTTGGTCACCACCAGGCAGCTAAACCTGGTTTGTGCATAAATGTCCAGCAGCTTTTTGTCCGGGTAGGCGCTGCTTAATGGCAGATAAATAAGGTCTGTTTTAAAGAGCGCCAGCATGGCGGTTACCCATTTAATACCCGGCGGCATTAGTACAGCGGCCCGGTTACCGGGCTGCAGGCCGGCCAGCAGGCAGGTTTCAGCCAGCTTATCTACACCGGCTTTCAGCTGTTTGTAGCTGATGGCGGCATTTTCTTCCGTGATGGCAATTTTATCAGCATATTGTGCAGCATGCTGCTCTAAGATGGTATGTAGTAATTCCTGGCTCATATTAAGCAATTGATTAATCAACATAAGTGGCATCCAGCGGCCACGCTTTGTACTCATTTTTCCAGATGCGGCTCAGGTCTTTTTCCAGCAGGGAAAACAGGCTGGGGTCGCGTTCCATATTTTTCCGGATCAATGTTTTTTCATAGTGGAAGCTTTTGGTATCCTCATCAAAGGGCAGGTTGCCAAAATCCAGGAAGCGGATAGCGCCATCCACATCGCGGATACAGGTAACTTTATTCTGATTGTAAATATTGGGTGACCAGAAAATGTCCAACACACCGGTTTCAAAGGCTTTTACCATGCCTTTTGAAACCATTCCCCCACCCAGGTCCAGCACGGCTTGCATGATCTGGTTCACTTCATGTATGATACGCTGCGTTTCCTCACGGATACGGGGTTCATTCACCCTCACCTCTTTAGCTACGGCCATGGCCTTTTTGCAAAGCTGCAGCGCATTTATATTATCGTTGGTAGTGGGGATACGGAATGATTCTGCTGCAGTTTTTACCATCATTTTGGTGGCCTTCGCCAGGCTGGCAGTGATGCACGAATTAAAGATCAGCTCCTCTGAGCGGGCATAGTCTGAAGGAAAAGCGGCCATATACTGGTGAAACACAGTGGTAACGCGGCAATCCTTAAAGCCAAACCGGTGCAGGTATTTGTTGGTACATGCTTCCAGCGCGCGGATAGCGGCAATATCCTGGATGCGGTTGCCCTGCTCCGCATAACCCAGCGCCAGGCTTTTTACGCCCTGCTGCGCACTTAACAAAGCCTGTATCACATTTACCGAAATGGCAATGGAAGGCGCTATCAGCGTGGCGGTGAGCACACCAAAATATTCCCGGTTCACGGCAAACCCGGTATGCTGCTCATACAATGCGCATAAACGGTCAATGTATTGCCAGTTCTTTACAGATTCAACAGGACTGGTAAGCTTATCATAGGGCATTAAATAACAGATAGCGCCGCCTTCCAGCCCTGAAATGCCTGATTGCAAGGCTATTTCATAGGTGAAGCGGTGATCAGGCCCGCCGGCACGAAGCTGAAAAGGCGTTCTCATACTGTTCACCAGCCGTTTTACTTCGCTTACGCCATACACCGGAATAGGGAATCCGTTCAGCGCAGATGTTTTTCTGCCCAGCGAAATATCCCTGAACTCCTTTGCCTTTTCATACAGCTTGCTGCGGCAGGCTGCATCCAGCTGCACGGAACTGATATCGCTGCCGGCCATTTCCAGCGCCTGCAGCTTACTGATCTGCTCTTTTATATCTGCTACGCCTGTACGCGGCTGCAACAGCACATTACCACCACTTTTTTTACGCTGCCACAACAGGCGGTCCAGCGAATAGCGGGGTTTTTCAAAGTGATCGGGGTTCACATCATTGCCTGTATGCCATTCCGTAAGCACCAGCTTGCGCTCCATTTGCAGGGCGTGCTCACTGTAACGGCTATCCGACAAACTATCATAATTCAGGGGCGGATGTACACGAATGTCCTTTCCTGCCCTGGCGGCATTGCGTTTGGGAATGTTATAACGGACAATATCTTTTTGCACATCATCCAGTATAAGGCTAAAGGCTACTGTTTTGGGATATACGTTGGTAAATCCCATTGAAAGGAATTTCTTTTTTACCTGGTGGTCCGACATGCTTACAGCCAGGCTGCCGCCCAGGTACCAAAGCTTAGGCGTATCATTGGCCAGCTTAAAGGCGTGGATGGATTGTTCAAAGTCCTGCAGATAAAGCTCTGCATGCCCGTTCTTATTGGAGATCATAATAATATCAAACGAAGCGGCATACTTAAAAAAATCTGCAATGCTGTTCCGGATCCCCAGGTTCAGCACATTAAAACCGGCCTCCCTGAAACCCAGCGCCAGCAGGCCAATGCCTATAGAATGCGCATCGTCGCCCAATCCGCCTATCAGTAATTGATGTTGGTCCGGCATATAATTATTTTAGAGGGTAAACAAGGCATTCAGCTTAAATTATAACAGTACTTAACGGCTTCCATGGCCAGCAGGTCCATTACATCTGCATAGGGAATATCCAACGCATCTGCGTGCAGCAAAATGGAAACTTCCGAACAACCGCCTACGATCATATCTACCTGCTGTGTTCTGAGCTTTTCTACTGCGCCAAAGAACAGCTCTTTTGCCGCATCACTGATATTACCGGATTTAAGCCCTCCGGGCATATACAGTGATTGCATGAACAGGGTTTCCTGCTGCTCATCATCCAGCGTAATGATGTTTATACCGGTATCGCATAAACGATGAAAGATACCTGCCTGTATAGCGCCGGTGGAGGCCAGTAGGCCTATGCGCCGCACATGCGGCTGAGCGTTCTGCAAATATGAGGACAGCGCTTCCACCGGGTGCAGTATATATGCGGGCGTGTGCTGCTGCAGCTTATTGTAATAGTAATAAGCGGTTACGCAGGCCATCACGATCGCTTCCACGTTATAGGTACTAAATCCGCTTACGGACCGGATCAGCTCCTCTTCGGGAGAGGGGCCTTCATATAGAATGGCCCGGGTACGGTCCGGTATGCAGGCATTGCTATGCAGCAGGATCTCAATAAAATCCTGGTCTTTGGTTACCGGTGAATAGTCCACTACTTTCTGCATCAGCAATACGCCGGCACGGGCGCCCATGCCGCCTATGATGCCCAGCTTTTTCCTGTTGGGGGTTATTGTTTGCATAACTTGCGGGGTTGCTTATTTGCAGAGGTATACCACTATTTTCCGCTGCCCGGTATAAGGCATGCGGCCATGGCTGGTTAACATATTATCCACCAGCAGCAGATCGCCCTGCTGCCAGCTGCGCAGCTTTCTTTGCTGCTCAATAGTACTGATCACAGCAGCTACTGTTTCATTGCTGATCTTTGTGCCATCTCCGAAAGATGCATATAATGGCAGCTCTTCCTCATCACCATTCACCAGCTCCAGCAAGCCTTCATAATACTCCTGGTCAAAATGGGAAGGGTGGTATAGCTCCGCTACGCTGAACCAAACCTCTGCGCCGGTTTTGGGGTGCTTACGTACAGGCGGGCGTAGGCTTCCAGCTTTAGTCCTCCGTCTGCCTTCCAGTGCCATAACATGGCTTCTTTCTGACAGTATTGCTCTACCAGTGCTTTATCATTTGTTTTAAAAGTTTCCTGCCAGGAAGGTCCCAGTCCCTGCCCGTTGTGCAGGTTACGCACATACCTTACCTGCTTACGCCGGTATTCTTCCACAATGGCCGGGTCCAGCGCACGCAGTACCGCACGGCTGTCTGCCAGGGGCGTTTCTCCCCCGGTTGCCGATGGAATAAGACAGGCAAACAAAAGCCGGGAAGGCCAGTGGTTTGCATAAGACAGCTCATTATGCATTTTAATGGGGAAGCTGGAATCATATTCCGTAGAGATATACACGTTAGAAGACAAGCGGCGGCGCTGATAGCTGATATCAATATAATCCGTAAACTCCTCCTCTATGGCGCCGGCTACTGCACCAAAACTTTCAGTGGCAGCAATCTCCAGTCCCTGCACCAGCAGGGCGCCGCTTTCCAGCAATGCAGCTTCCGCCTCATCCCGGTGCAGGTTATACCATGCAATAAATTCTGCAGGATCGGTTTTACCTGCAAACTCCAGCACGTGGGGAAATCCCTTTTTCTTTATTTCAGGATAAAAAATGGTGGACATAAGGAAAGTGATTTGGGTATGAAAAAATCAGAGATCAGGCAATCCAAACAATTCCAGGAATATATTGAACGTAAGCACTACTATCAGCAGATCATTCTCATAAGAGGTATGCAGCCTGAAGTTATCTTTGCTGTACATTTTTTTTAGCCGCTCAATAGTATCGGGATTAAAATATCCCTGCCGCCTGATCCGGTCATAAGAAAGCAGGTCATTGATCCAGGGCAGGTTGCTACGCAGCAGCTCCGGGCTGCCTGGCGCCACCCATCCGTATTTTTGCCGGGTGCAAATTTCCTGCGGCACATATTTAGCTGCTATTTTTTTCAGAATATATTTCTCCACCAGGTTATTCAGCTTCAGGTCATAGGGAATGGTTTTCATAAACTCCACCACGTTGATATCCAGGAATGGATACCGCCCTTCTACCCCATTGGCATAGTTCACACGGTCGCAATGATCTGCTATCAGGTGATCTGATAAGCGGAGCTTAAGATCGAGGTACGAACGTTTGTTGAAGTGGTGCCGGTCGCGCAGCTTTTCCTTATCAACAAATTCATGGCGGAAACAGTCAAACTCCGGATACCTGTGCTGCAGGGTACTGGCATACATCGCCCTTTTCGTTTCTTCCAGCTCCCTTTCATTATTCTCATAAAAAAAGGACGGGTCTCCCCATAACCGTTCCCGGATAGCTTCATCCAGCAGCTCCTCTACCTGTTTAATACCTGCAGCAGCATGGTTGGTCATGCGCTGTACATCAAAGCGGTAGCCGAAATACCCACCCAGCAGCTCATCCGCTCCTTCGCCGGAAAGGATCACCTTTACTTTTCTTTCCCGTACTTTTTCAGAAAGCGCCAGCGAACAGGTATTGTAAGTTTCGCGCAGCGGTGTTTCAGAAAAGTATACTGCCGATTCCAGCCGGCGCTGTACTTCCATGCTGTCAAAAGGCACTGCATTACGGTACGATTGTACATGGCTGGCCATGAGCTGCTGGTAATGGCTTTCATCTATTTCATGATCACCGGGAAATACAATGGAAAAAGATTCGTAATTCCGGTCGCCTGTTCGTTTCATTAGTGCGCCTATCAGGGAAGAATCTAATCCGCCACTGAGGTAAAAGCCTACCGGTACATCCGCATTCAGGCGGTATTTAACGGCCTGGAGCAGCAATGCTTCCAGTCCTTCTTCATAATATGCATCCGGCCTGCGTTCCAGCGGTTCCGACATGGTGGGATAATAAAGGTCCCAGTATTCCCGCTGAACAGCCTGCGTATCTTCCAGCCACAGGTAGTGTCCGGGTTTAAGGCTGTGGATATCCCTGAACATAGTGGCGGGGCTGATATTGCCTGGTAAGGAAAAAAGCTGGTCCAGGCCTGTAAGGTTTACCTCTCTGCGCACCTGCGGATGTTTCAGCAATGCCTTGATCTCCGAAGCAAACAGCCAGGAATCCTTTACCTGCGTATAAAACAAAGGGCAAATGCCGAAATGGTCCCTGGCCAGGAACAGTGCCTGCTTCTGCTGATCGTACAGGGCAAATGCAAATTGTCCGTTCAGCCGGTGCAGCAGCGCAGTGCCATACTCCTGGTACAAATGCACGATCACTTCCACATCACAGTCTGAAGCAAAGCGATAACCTTTTGCCTGCAGCTCCTGCCGCAGCTCTTTATAGTTATATATTTCCCCGTTGCATATTAAAGCAAGCTTCCCATCGCTGCTAAAGAAAGGCTGATTACCGTTAGTGCTGATATCAATAATACTAAGGCGTTTAAAGCCAAGGCCTGCCTGGCCGTTCACAAAAACAGCTTCATCATCCGGTCCGCGGTGATGCAGGGCCTGGGTCATGGCAGCAACAAATTCCTTATTTACTGGCTGCCCCCGGAGGGTATTAAAAATGCCGGCAATTCCACACATAGGCGTACGTTGATTACAGGATCATATATCCTGTATAGCTTTTATAAAATCATCAAAGATGGCTTTTTCCTGTTGGGAGGCGGGGGCTATGGCGGCTACCATAGCAGCAACAGGCGGGTTTTCCGGCACCTGCTGCAGAATAGAGATGAACCCATCCCTTACCTTTTCAATAGTGCTTTCCTTTATTAAGGCAGTATCATATTCCATCAGCACATCCAGGTGGCCATTATTCTCAGATACCAATATCAGCAGGTCAAATTTGCTGATATGAATATCCGGTTCTATGCTTTCCACTTCCAGCGCCTGCATGGTGCCGGCATTATAACGCCGGCTGTTTTCCATATTCTGCAGGGTAAGCATAATATCAAACAGCGGGGTACGGCTCATGTCCCTTTCCAGCTGCAGATCATCCACCAGCAGGTCAAACGGATAAACGCCGTGCTCATATGCCTGCAATGTATTTTCCTTTACTTTCTGCAGCAGCTGCGCAAAGGTGAGCTCCGGGTGAAAGCGGGTACGGATAGCCAGTGTATTCACATAAAAACCCATCTGGTTTTCCAGATCCACATGATCGCGGTTAGCCAGCGAAGTGCCTACTGTAATATCATGCTGTCCTGAAAAGCGGTAGAGTAATACATACAGTCCGGTCAGCAGCACCATAAACAAAGTGGCATTATGTTCAAGCGCACAGGCGTTCAATGTTTCCAGCACGGTATTGTCTATCACAAATTCGTGTATACGTCCCTGGTAGGCCTTTACCGGCGGCCTCGTAAAGTCCGAAGGGAAGCCAAGCGGCGGCGCTGGTTCGCTGAACTGCTGCAGCCAGTATTGTTTATGCGGTTCAAATGCTCCATTCCTGATCTGCTCATTTTGCCAGGCAGCATAATCTTTATACTGTATTTCCAGCGGAGGCAGCGGCTTTGACCTGCCTTCCGCAAAGGCGCGGTAAAAGGTAAGCAGGTCATGTATCAGCACACCGTTAGACCAACCGTCTGTTATAATATGGTGCAGGTTCAGCAGGATAATGTAATCCTGCTCTCCGGTCTGTATCACCAGCGCATCCAGCAAGGGCCCTGTGTGCAGGTTTAAATGCCGGGCGGCCTGCCCCTTGCAATGGACCAGCGCATCTGCTTCAGGGGCGGCATGTTCACGGTAGTCGTAGTACTGAAGGGTAAAACCAATTTCAGGGGTAGCCAGTACTGTTTGCACCAACTCATCGCCCTCCATGGTAAATGTGGTACGTAATATTTCATGCCGGTCTATAAGCGCTTCAAATGCTTTTTCCAGCAAATGCATGTTCAGTGGAGAGCCTACTTTATAGAGCCCCGGCTGGTTATAGGCAATTGCTCCTTCCGGTGACTGGCTGAGGATCCACAATCTTTTCTGGGCATGGGATACTTCATACTGCGCCTTTAGCGGCAGCTTTTTGATCTGTAACATTCCGGCGGGTGATTGCAGCGCAGCTGCATCCAGGTAACCGGCCAAAGACCGAATGGTAGGAAAGCGGAAAAAATCATCAAAGCTAATGGCAGTATTAAACTGCTGCCTTACCCGGTTAATGATCTGGTTTGCTATAAGAGAATGACCGCCCAGCTCAAAAAAATTATCATCGTATGCCAGTGGCTCCTGCTTTAACACATCTTTCCAGATACGATAGATCTTTTGCGCTGTACCGGATATTTCTTCTATGTAACCGGTCAAAGCTGCTATGGTGGGATAATCAAACAGATCTTCAAAATCCAGGCGAAAGCCCAAGGCGGTATTTATGCGGTTAATTACCTGCGTGGCTTTGATGGAATCCCCGCCCAGCTCAAAAAAGTTATTGTCCGGGCGGCAATCTGCCAGCTGCAATATTTCTTTCCAGTATTTTTTTATGTCGCCGGCCAGGCCTGTGCTTACTTCCTGCTGTACCGGTGCTGTGGTAACTGCGGTGGTAAGCGGCAGCTCCCGTAGCCAGCTGCGTTTTTTACGGAACTGGTAGCCAGGCAGCGGAATACGTTTACCCGGCAGATGGGCGCTATATTTTTTCCAGTCTGCAGGCGCCTGTTGCTCATACAAAACCCTTACCAGCAGATCACCCTGTTCCAGGTTAACAAAAGTACATGCCTTCAATGCGGCTGCCTGCCGTTGCAATTCCTGTGATAAGGCTCCTGGCCGGCGCCCCATACTTACCAGCACCATGCGGCCTTTTTCTGTTTCCCGCTGTAACCAGGCAGCTACCCTGGCAGGCAGGTTATCCGTATTATCTGTAGCTGCGCCGGATAATTGCTCCCAGGCAGCAGCCAGTGTTATTTCACCTTTAATAACAGCTACCATATAACGGCCACCGTTGGCTGCCATTATATCCGTTGTGCTGATACCGCGCGCTTCCAGCCATTTATAAAAATCGTACTGGGATTGATAGTGAGCCAGGGTATTATCTCCTTCATCCAATATGAACACCAGCTTATGCAGCGGTTTTGTTGCTGCAGGCTTATTGCTTTCAAGCCACTGGCGCATCTGTTCACGTGCCTGTTCCATACCGGCGGCACTTATAGCTACCCGGTGCTCATAATGTTTACGGCCGTGCCAAAGTGTATAACTTATTGCCGGCAACAGATCGTCTTCCGCAGTGTCTAAATACGCCAGCAGCGCTTTTACATTATCCGCTAATGCTTCAGGCGTTTGTGCGCTTACCGGCAGCAGGTAAGCCGGTAAATGTGCTGCGGGCATCACCGCAGCTGCCGGTGCTTCTTCCAGCACCATATGGCAATTGGTGCCGCTCAGGCCTATGGAGCTTACACCCGCATAACGCGGGCCATTTTCAGATAGCCATGGCCGTAGCTGACGGTTAACAAACACTGCCGACCTGTTAAAATTGATTTGCGGATGCGGCGCTTCAAAATGGATATTGGGGAACAGCTCCTTATGCTGCAGGGATAATACTGTTTTCAGCAAACCTGCTATACCGGCCGCCGAACGGGTATGGCCGATATTTGATTTGATAGTACCTATGGGACAAAACTGTTTATCATCTGTATAACCATTAAAGGCAAGGGTAAAGCCGCCTACTTCAATATTATCGCCCAGCACAGTTCCGGAGCCATGCGCTTCCATGTACCCGGCCAGGCTGAGATCTATGCCGGCTTTTTTCCAGGCCAGCCGGATCACTTCTGCCTGCGCTTCACTATCCGGAGCCGTGATACTGGCGGAGCGGCCTGCATTACAGTTCACCGCCGATCCTTTTATAACAGCGTGGATAATATCACCATCTGCCAGGGCTTTGTCCAAACGTTTCAGCAGCACGCAGGCAACTGCTTCTCCATGCGACATGCCATTGGCCTGTGCGGAAAAAGCTTTTGATCTGCCATCCGGCGCATCCAGGTCCAAACCTATGGGTTCCTTATACGGGAAAAGATACAAATTGGCGCCACCTGCCAGCGCCAGATCCGCATCGCCTAATATCAGCTCATTACAAGCCAGGTGTACGGCCAGCAGGGACGAGGAGCAGGTGGTATCTACGGTAAGTGCGTTGCCCCTGAGATCAAACTGCCGGCTGAGCATGGATGCCAGGAAAGCCTTGGTATTACCGGAGGCCAGTGTGGGCACAAATGTTTCTGCCAGCTTATAATATTCCAGGGAAGCATCTGCTATAAAAACAGCCGTATTGCTTCCTTTCAGCTGTTCTATAGCATAGGCTGCATTTTCAATAGTTTCGTACGCCACTTCCAGCAGCAGCCGCAAATGCGGGTCCATGGTCTGTGCTTCGCCTGCTGATATATTGAACAGCTGATGATCAAATACATCTATATCTTCCAAGTAACCGCAGGTCATATATTCCCGCTGCGGATCAAGCGTTGTTCTTTTGACCCTTTCTGCGGAAATACTGCCCACACTATCTTTTCCCTGCGCCAGCAAACCGTATAACTGCTGCAGGTTCCCTGCACCGGGAAAACGTCCGGCCATTCCAATGATCGCTATATCTTGCTGCATTTTAAATGCTGGTATTATAAGTAGGAGATAAAAGCTGGAAGCTGTGCTTTTCTGTTTTTTCGTATAGCCGGTTATTACACCACACATAGTTCACCTCATTCCAGGCCATGGCAGAAGCAGCGTCCGGGAAAAAGCCTCTCCCGTTCAAATTGGCGCTGGTATTACACAACAGCGGTATTCCACTCAGCTGTTTATAGGCCATTAACAGCTCATAGATCACCGGGTTATCCGTACTGTTCACTGTTTGCAGGCGGGCAGTACCATCCAGGTGGCAAACGGCAGGGATCCTGTCTTTCCAGGCTGGCCTTACTTTGTGGTCAAACAGCATATATGGGTCCCGTATGCCCGGTTCAAAAATATCCGGCGCATCTTCTTCCAGACAAATGGGCGCTACGGGCCGGTAAGATTCCCTGCTTTTAATTTTATTCAATACCTCTTTCATTGCGGCATCTGTTGCGGGCGCCAGAATGCTGCGGTTACCCAGGGCCCGGGGCCCCAGCTCTGCCGCACCATTGAGGAAAACCACCGGCTCATTTTTTTCAAAGAGCAGCTGCGCCAGCTCCTGTACGGTAGTTTCCTGCGTTATCCATTTTTCATCCGCACCATTATTTATTGCTGCCGGGCCGCTGTACACATTCCAGTCCAGCGCATAGTTAGTGCCGGCCGTGATCATTTCACAACAGGCTGTTCCCAGCGCACTGCCTGAATCATTGGGAAAAGGCGGTACCCATACCTCTTTAAACAATCCGGTATTGCGGATAGCGCTGTTCCATTTTATATTCAATGCGCAGCCGCCTGCAAAGCAAAGGTTGGGCTGCCTGCCCGGGTATCTTTTTATTTTAGCTGTTAGTTTTTCTACCAGCAGCTGTTCCAGGAAAACATGAAAGGTGTGCAGAATATCTTCATCCCGGTAATTACGTCCCTGTACCTGCTGAAGAAAAGTTTTGGAAAAACTATTAGCAAACTGCATATTCTTTTGCCCCGGTGCATCATAGATGCTGCGAAAGACCGGTAGCAGCTCAGGTTTCAGCTCACCCAGCGCAATGTAGGCCATCACCTTCCCCGCTACGGATAGCTGATCATTCACCACACCTTCCTTTACTTTATAGGGGCCGAAGTGCTGGGAAAAGATGCTATAGATATTACCGATGAGCATAAATAACACGCCCAGGTTCTCTACACTGCCTGTTTTATGATGGAAATAAAAAAGCTGCGGATACATGCCGCCATCCCAGATAAGCACAAATGCATCTTCCTGCTGGTTTGCAAAAGGACTGGTACAATATGCGCCGGCAATATGCCCTGCTACATGCTGGTAGCTGGCATAGCTTAACCCGCTAAAACCCGGCATATCAAAACACTGGCGTTCCAGTATGTTCTCGCGCATTACCATGCTGCCGTAACCGGCCAGCTTAACCGGAAAATTTCCTTTGCCCAGGTTGATGGTGATCTGTTCTTCCGGCGCCCAGCCGTCCAATACCAGCCGGTCTATGCTGTTAAATGAATAGCCGTATTGCTGCAGCAGCTGCTCCAGCCGGTCCATTTCAATATTGAAATGCATGTAACGGGGTGCGTTGTCCAGCTTCTCCATTTCAATACAGCACACCAGCTGCTGGTCGTCAATAAGCGCCAATGCGCCGTCGTGCGTTAGTTTAATGCCACATATTATCATAGTGCCGCTTCCTTAAAGGTTATACCGGAGTTAAACTGTATCTTCTCTATGCGCGTATACAATACCTCATCGCTCCATATGTAATTAACGCCGTTCCATTCTGCTGCTGATCTTACATCCGGAAAAAAACCACTGCCTTTGTAATTGGCGCTGGTATTGCATAACAGCGGAATACCGCTTAGTTTTTCATAGGCTTTTAACAGGGCTGCTATTACGCTGTTCTCCTGTTCATTCACGGTTTGCAGGCGTGCCGTTCCATCCAGGTGGCATACGGCAGGTATGCGCTCTGCCCATCCGGGCCTTACCAGGTGATCAAATAACATATAAGGATCGTGTGTGCCGGGGTCAAACATGGTTACAGCATTTTCTTCCAGGCATATGGGAGATACCGGGCGGTAAGCTTCCCTGTCCTTTACACGGTTTAATATATCTTTCATGCCGGGGTGGGTGGCATCCGCCAGTATGCTCCTGTTACCTAATGCACGGGGTCCCAGCTCTGCGCGGCCGTTAATGAACACTACCGGTTCTTTGGTTTCATACAGCAGCCTGGCCAGCATTTCCACGGTGCAGTCTTTTTCTTCCCAGCCGGGAATAACACTGCTCTTTACCACTGCGGGCCCGCTGTAAACATCCCATTTCAACGCCCAGCGGCCGGTGGTTACCGCCATTTCTGCGCAAGCCATTCCAATGGCGCTGCCGGAATCATTCGGGAACGGCGGCACATACACCTCTTTAAAAAGCGGCATGCTGCGAATGGCGCTGTTCCATTTTATATTAAGCGCGCAACCGCCGGCTATACAGAGGTTGGCACAGTTACGGTTAAAACGTTTGATCTTTTTCTCCAGCTTCTCCTGCAACATTTTTTCCAGGTATAAATGAAAGGTGCAGAGGATATCTTCATCCTGGTATCCTTGTCCATTTACCAGCTCCTTGAATTTGTTGGCAAATACATTGGCAAAACCCATTGGTTTGTCATAGCATTTTTCATAGATCTTGTCAAATATGGGCAGCAGCTCATGTCTTTCTTCTCCCAATGCTATGTAAGCCATTACTTTTCCAGCTACAGAGAGATCGTCTTTTGCAAAATTGCCGGTTACTTTAAAAGGACCAAAGTGCTGTGAAAAGATGGTATAGATATTCCCGATCATCAGGAACAAAGGGCCTATATTTTCAATGGCGCCTGCCTTGGCATGCACAAAATACAGGCGGGGATACATACCGCCGTCCCATATCATCACATAGGCATCCTCCTGCCGGGCAGCAAAAGGGCTGGTGCAATAGGCGCTCATAATATGCCCGGTTACATGCAGGTAGCTGGTATAAGAAAACTCGCCGGCGCCTATCTTTAAACCGGTAAATTCCAGCGGTGTTAATACATTATGCCGGGGCTCCCTTTCCTGGTATTGTGCGATGAACAACCGGAAACTTTCTGGCCCGTTCCTGCAATCCAGGAAATTATTTTCCTTCCCGATATGCAAGCGCGGCTGAAGGGCCAGCGCTTCATCATCATACCCGCCCCAGCCATCTATGGCAAACCGGTGTATATCGCTGAGGGCAATGCCTTCACTACGGAGTATATCCGTTATAGTTATATGGTTGTCGATGGAAGCATAACGGGGGTTGTTATTTAATTTTTCCAGTTCAGTGCTAAATAACAGCTGGTTGTTATTTACTACGGCAATACAACCATCGTGCGTAAGCTTAAGACCGCAGATCATCATAGTTTGTAAATAATTAATTACAGTTCAATAAGGTTTATGTCTTTTGAGGCGCTGCTGCTGCTTTTCAGAGAAGCGGGGCTTAACAGGGCGCTTTGTTTGCTGATAGTGGGATGGCTGAACAGCTGGTGTATTTCCAGCTGATCGGGAAATATTTCCTGGATAGCGTTATACAGCCGGATCACCTTCAGGGAATTGCCGCCCAGGTCAAAGAAGTTGTCGTGCAAACCTATATGGCTGCTTTCCAGCACTGCTTCCCATAAGGTTAACAGCGTACGGGCGGCTTCTCCGGCCGGCGGTTCTACAGGGCTATTCGTGTTACGGGGCAATGCTGAACGGGGATCAGGTAAAGCGGCCTTGTTAACTTTGCCGTGCTCATTTAACGGCAGCTGCTGTAAGGGTATTAACCAGGCCGGCAGCATATAGACCGGCAGCTTTTGCTGCAGGTGGCTGCGCAGGTCTGCAGGGGCAATAACACCATCGCTCACAAAATAGGCTGCTATCTGCAGCTCTGCCTGGCTATCCTGTATAACGGTTACGTATACCTGCTGTATGCCCTGGTGTTGTAAGATAACCTGCTCTATTTCTGCAAGCTCAATGCGGTAGCCATTTACTTTTACCTGTCTGTCTGCACGGCCCAGGAATTCTATGGTACCATCCGCATGCCATTTACCCAGGTCGCCGGTGCAGTACAAACGGCCCTCACCATATGGATTGCGAATGAATTTTTTTGCTGTTTGCTCTTCGTCATACAAATACCCTCTGGATACACCTGCACCTGCAATACAGATCTCTCCCGGAAAACCTATGGGTACCTGCTGCCGGTGGCCATCCAGTATGTAGATGGCGGTATTGGGCAAGGGCCGTCCTATGTTGCAGTACGCTGCGGCATCTTCATTGGTAATGCACCAGGTGGAATCTACGGTGGCCTCTGTAACGCCATATACATTCATTAAGGTGCTGCGCCCGTTCAACAGCGCATGATACCTGGTAACCAGCACGGGGCTTAATGCTTCCCCGCCGGCTAGTGTGTAAGCCGGGAAATGCTTATCAGGCTGTATGTGCTTTAATATATAGTTGAGATAACCGGGCGTAACATCCCACACATCTATGCGGTGCTGTAGAAGGGTTGTTACCAATGCTTTAGGATCCTTATGCGTGGTTTCCGGTATCAGCATCAGTGCGGCGCCGGCAAGGAGCGGCGGAAACAGCTGTTTTACAGATGAATCAAAACTTACAGATGCATTCACCATCACCTTTAAGGGCCTGGCATGCTGCTTATAGATCACGGTATGCAGCCATGCGGAGAGGTTTACTACGGAATGATGTTCTACCATCACGCCTTTGGGGCGGCCGGTGGTACCGGAAGTGTAAATTACATATGCCAGGCTGTCCGGCGTATTTACGGCAGGCAGGTTTTGCGAAGGTAACGTTGAAAGCTGCGCCTCATCCGGCACCAGGTACGTACAGGCGCCTGCAGTATCTATATAAGCCTGTTCTGTGATTAATACCTTTAAACGGCTGTTCTCCGCAATGTATATTTTTCTTTCAGGCGGATAGGCCGGATCAATGGGCACATAGGCAGCTCCTGATTTAAGGATACCGAGGATACCGGTCAGCAGCTTTTCAGAACGGTCCATCATAATACCTACCCTTTCATTGGGTTGTACCTGGTACATGTTTCGCAGTAGCGCGGCCAGGCGGTTGGCCTGTTTATTCAGCTGCCGGTAGCTGAGCACTTTTTCTTCAAACAGCAGCGCCGGATTATCAGGCGTGGCTTGTACCTGTTGTTCAAACAGGCTTACCAGTGTTTCACCTGGCGGCCGTGGGGCGGCGGTATTGTTAAAGGCAGCCAGCGTTGCCTGTTCTGCCGGTGAAAGGTAAGTGAATGCATTCAGCGTTAATGCCGGTTGCTGCACAATAACATTCAGCAGCTGCCGGTAGTGTTCCAGCATGCGGGTTATCCAGCTGCTGTCATATAGATCTGTGTTGTAAACTACGTTTATTGCCAGGCCATTTTTTTGTTGGGTAAAGGTGATGGTAAGGTCATACTTACTCTGTGTAGCCGGTACCGTTACCTCCTTCCAGTGCAGGTTCTCCAGTGTTCCGGCGGTGGCTTCATTGCGGCTGTCGCGGAATACTGCCATTATATCAAATAAGGGAGAACGGCTGATGTCGCGCTTTAGCTGCAGCTCTTCCAGCAGCTTGTCAAACGGGTAGTACTGGTGCTCCAGCGCATTCAGCAACATCTCTTTTACGCGGCCCAGCAGCTGAATAAAGCTCATCTTCCCGTTCAGCGTGGTTCTCAGCACCAGCGTATTTACATAAAAACCTACCTGGTCTTCCATATCCGGGTGCCACCTGCCGCTTGCAGGTGTACCTATCAAAATATCTTCCTGCCCGGTATAGCGGTAACACAGGGTTTTAAACGCTCCTATAAGCAGCATAAAAAGCGTGGCCTGGTTACCGGCTGCCAATTGTGACAGCGCTGCTGCAGTATCATCTCCCAACCATATCCCAGCCTCACTGCCCTGGTAGGTTTTAACGGCGGGCCGCAGGCGGGCGCCGGGCAGATCCAGCACAGGTATAGGGCCACCCAGCTGCTGTAACCAGTAAGCCTGCATTTTTTCGCCCCAGCCAGTGGCAAACAGCTGCTGCTGCCAGGCTGCAAAATCACGGTATTGGATCTTTAACGGCGGCAATGTACCTGTTAGCTGCCCGTATGCTGGCAGGATCTCCTGCATTATAACGTTCATGGATATACCATCGGAAATGGTATGATGCATACATACTATGAAAAAGTAATCTTCATCTGCATATCGCAATAAGGTGAGCTGCAGCAAGGGGCCGTTCTCCAGGTCAAATGCATACTGCATATAGGCGCCGGCTGCTTCCGGCGCAAGGGCTTCCCGGCCGCGCATATCCACCTGCTGTATCAGTTCTGCCTGCGGCAGTTCTGCATTTATTTTTTGCCGTACTTCCCCGTTCACCATTATAAAAGTGGTGCGCAGGCTTTCGTGCCTGGCTATCAGTGAGCGGTAGGCTTTGGCCAGCCTGGCCTGATCCAGCTTACCGCTTAGCTGGTATACGCTGCTCATGTTGTAGGCCGCGCTGTTCTTTTCCAGGCGGTCCAGGATCCATAAGCGGCGTTGCATGTGCGATGGGACGTAGTGCACCTGCTCTTCCAGCACCGGTATATTTTCGGCTGCCGGGCTGCTTTGGGTAATAAGGGCCGCCAGCTGCTCAATGGTAGGGTTCATGAACAGGTCCCGTAAAACCAGTTGTACTCCAAAGTGCCGGATAATACTATGTACCACCTGCATTGCATTCAGAGAATGCCCGCCGGCTGTAAAGAAATTATCCTTTACGCCTATACGCTCCTGATCCAGCACCTGCGCCCAGATGGCCGACAGCGCCTGCTCAACCGGCGTAACTGCTGCAACAAACGTATTATGTGCAGTTGCTGTTGTGGTTTGCAGTAATAAGTTACGGTCTATTTTACCGTTAGGGGTTAAAGGGAATTCCTTCAGCCAGTGTACCTGCGCCGGTACCATATAGGCCGGCAATTGCTGTTGCAGCCTTTCCTGTATCAGCTGCGGGTTAATAACCGTGGGCGCTGTATAATATGCTGCCAGGTATTGATCACCGGCATTTTTATAAATGCCCGTTACCAGCGCGCCCTGCACACCCGGCACCTGCAACAGCGCCAGTTCAATTTCACCAGGCTCTATACGGTAACCTCTTATTTTCAGCTGCTGATCTTTTCTGCCCAGAAATTCCAGGTTGCCATCCGGCAGCCATTTGCCTATATCGCCGGTAAGGTAAAGTGTGGCGCCTTCGTAAAAAGGATCCGGTATAAATTTCTGAGCCGTTAAGGCGGGCTGGTTCAGGTAACTGCCTGCCACCCCGGGGCCTGCAATAGCAATTTCCCCTTTTACACCGGGTGGCAGCAGGTTCATATGTGCATCTACAATATAAATCCGTTTGCCGTCAATGGGCCGGCCAATGGTCACTGTTGCATCCTGTGGCTTAAACACATAGCAGGTGCTGTAAGTAGTATCTTCAGAGGGCCCGTATAAATTCCTTAAACGTATATTCGTTTGAGTTATTTGTTCTGCAAG
Organism: Chitinophaga sp. GbtcB8; assembly: GCF_019091455.1. GTDB lineage: Bacteria > Bacteroidota > Bacteroidia > Chitinophagales > Chitinophagaceae > Chitinophaga. The sequence goes on along the minus strand of NZ_JAGXJN010000003.1, from coordinate 182,823 downwards.
ACCTGGGTATAAAGGTTCACCAGCCAGGTTAATGCTTTTAACATTATCCGTTAACATCCCGTTCTTTAACAGCTGGTCCATTACACTGGGCACTGTATTGATCAGGATATTGCGGTCTGCTTCCAGGTGATCAGCTATGTGCAGCCCGGATTGCAGCACCCGCACACTTTTCCCTGCGCCCAGGGGATACAGCAGCTCAAAAACAGACAGGTCAAAACAGTAAGAGGTAACTGCATATACAATATCTGCCTGGTCTGCTGCAAACTCCCGTTGCGCCCAGCTTATCAGCGACCATAAATTATAGTGTGTGATGGGAATGCCTTTAGGCTGCCCGGTGGAGACAGAGGTATAGATCACATAAGCCTGGTCATGTATGCTGCGGGTTAGGGGCAAAGGCCACACCACAGGCTGTTCTGCAGCCAGCAGCTGCGGAGTTGTAATGCAATGAACAGGCGGTGTAAAATGATGTACATACTGTTCTTCTGTTATGGCGGCTGTAAGCCCGCTATCGCTGATAATATGCGCAATACGGTTGGGCGGATAGGCCGGATCAACAGGTACATAAGCAGCACCGGAGAATAGGATGCCCAGCAAGGCGGCTACCATTTTCTCAGAACGGTCTACCATTAAACCTACCCTGTCATTAGGCCGTACGCCTGCTACCGTATGCAGGTAGCCAGCTATGCGCTGCGCCTGTTGCAGCAGCTCATGATATGGCATTATGGCAGTACCGCAAACAACAGCGGTGTGCTGCGGATGCCCGTGGGCAGCTGCTTCCAGCAGGTCTGTAACAAACCTGGGCGGCTCCTGTAAAGGCATAACAGGCAGGCTGTATTGCTGCAGCAGCTGTTGCTGCGCTGCAGCGCTCATTAATGGCAGCCGGTTAAGCTGGGTATGCGGTGCTACGGTAACATGTTCAAGTATGTTCCTGTAATGTTCCAGCAAACGTGCTATGGCAGGCTGCTCAAACAGGTCCGTACTGTATTCAAGCACCAGCTGCAGCTGAGCGCCGGTTTCATATACATAAAGAGTAAGATCAAATTTACTGCTGACGGTTTCCAGCCAGTAAGGAGCGGTTTGCAGCGCTGCGGAGCTATCAATGGTATGCTGTGTACGTGCATCCTGCTGCATGGCCAGCATCACATCAAATAAAGGCGAGTGGCTCAGATCCCGCTCCTGCTGCAGCGCCTTCACCATTTCATCAAAGGGATACAGCTGATGTGCAAAAGCTTCCAGCACATTTTCCTTTACCCGCTGCAGTAATTTTTCAAAACTGTCATTGCCGGAAAAGATAGTTCTGAGCGGCAGCGTATTTACATAACAGCCTACCTGGTTTTCCAGGCCGCCTGCTTCCCTGCCAGATACCGGCGTGCCGGTTACAATATCTTCCTGTCCGCTGTAGCGGTACAACAATGCTTTTAAAGCGGCCAGCAGCAGCATAAACAGCGTGGCGCCACTACCGGCCGATAATTCATGCAGCCTGCTTACCAACACAGCATCCAGCTCCATAAGAACAGCGCTGCCACGGCTGCTGCGGATCCGGGGGCGCGGAAAGTCCAGTGGTAATTCCAGCAACGGCGCCGGTACAGCAAACTGCTGCTGCCAGTATTGCCGGTGTAAGGCCAGGTTCTCATCAACAGCAGGGCTGTTCATGAAATGCGCATAGTCCTTATACTGCAAATGCAACGGAGGTAATACATCTTCTTTGCAAGCCGCTGCATAAAGCGTTTCCAGCTCACGGAACAATATATTTACAGACCAGCCATCGGACACAATATGATGCACCGCTAACAGCAAGATCCATGCCTCGTCCTGCAGCTGCAACAGCTGCACATTGAACAAGGGGCCCTGTGCAAGATCAAAATGGCTATGCTGCAGGGTTTGTATAATGTTGTGGATCCTCTGCTCCTGCTGCTCCTGTTGCCGCAGATCTGTATAAATTATTTTACAGGAGAGATCATCCGCCACATGGATCACCTGCCGCAGCTCACCCTCCACCATTGCAAAGGTGGTGCGTAAACTTTCATGACGGGCCACCAATGCGTTAAAACATTGTTCCAGCAAATGAGGCTGCAATTTTCCCTGCAGGCGTGTACCGGCGTAAATATGATAGGCGCCCTCGTCGTATCCCAGCTGGGTAAGCAGCCATATCCTTTTCTGCGCATGCGATACCTGGTAGTTTGCCTGCGCAGGCGCCTGCTCTATTTTATAAGACACGGCTGCTGCTGAAAGCAGGCCGGCCATTTCATGTAATAATGGATGAATGAACACATCACGCAAGGGCAGCTGTACCTGCCATTGTTCCTGCAGGCGGCTTACCAGCTGCGTGGCTTTAATGGAATTGCCGCCCAGGGCAAAGAAGTTATCGGTACGGTTAACTACAGCTGTTTCCAGGACCGTACTCCATAATGCAGACAAGCGCTGCTCCCACAGCGTATTCAGCGCAGCAGCTGTTTCAGCAGCTGTTAGCGCCTGCAGGGCCGTTAGATCTGTTTTGCCGTTGGTCGTAACAGGGAAAGCCTCCAGCTGTATAAATTCAGCAGGGATCATGTAATAGGGCAGCTTGCCGGATAACCAGCTCTTTATTGCTGCTGCCTCAAAATTTTCTGTTATTATGTATGCCCTGAGGGTAGTGTTGCCGGCAGCTGCCATTACCAGCGCATCCTGTATGGCAGGATGCGTAAGTAATACTTTTTCTATTTCCGCCGGCTCTACACGGTAACCGTTGATCTTTACCTGGCTGTCTTTCCTGCCTGTAAAGTAAATATTCCCTTCCTCGTCCCATACTCCCAGGTCGCCGGTTTTATACAGGCGGCTGCCCGGCTTAAAGGGATGTGGAATAAACCGCTCCCTGGTTTCTGCTTCCAGGTGCAGGTAACCATTGGCCAGGCCTGCACCTGCAATATGGATCTCCCCTGCTATACCGGGTAACACCAGCTCCTGCTGCTCATTTAACAGATATACCTCCCGGTTGGGAATGGGCTTGCCTATACAGGCGGCATCATCCGCAGCTTTTACGGGATGGTAGGTAGCGCATACTGTTGTTTCCGTAGGCCCATAGGTGTTATAGATAGCTACCTTTCCTGTCAGCTGTTGAATATGGGCGCCGGTCAGCCGGTCGCCACCGCTAATGAGTATACGCAGCGCGCCCAGGTCCGTGGCATGTTTATCCAGCGCAGCTATTACAGGCGGCGTAGTGCTTAATAGGGTAGCCTGCTCCTGCCGCATCAGCTGTAACAGGCGGTCAATATCGCGGCCGCCTTCGGGTAATACCAGCACTGTTGCGCCGCTGCATAAAGCAGGAAATATTTCTTCTATGGATACATCAAATGCCGGTGATGATTGCTGGATCACCCGGTCATTGCTGTTAAGGGAAAAATAACGGATAAAGGTTTGCACATAATCTGCCAGGGCGGCATGGGATACCTGTATGCCTTTGGGCCGGCCGGTGGAGCCGGAGGTATACATAATATACGCCAGGTCATCCGGCTGCACGGCATAGGCAGGCGCTGCCATTACGGGGGCCGACCATTGAAAGCTGCTGAGATCCAGTACAGGCGTCTCCGTTAGCTGTACCTGCTGCAGGCCGGCCGCGGTAGTAATTACCAGGTCAATACCGGCATGCGTTACCATAAAACGGATGCGCTCTGCAGGATACTCTGCATCCAGCGGCACATAAGCCGCGCCGGTCCTTAACACTGCCAGTATGCTGATGATAAGATTGGCTGAACGTTCCAGTAAAATACCTACCCGCTTGCCCGGGCCGCCGGCCTGCAGCTCACAAAGCTGTGCAGATAACCGTGCTGCCTTTTCCTGTAACTGCTGGTAAGTAAGTATCGTACCCTTTTCATACAGGGCAGCCTGTGATGCAAACTGCGCGGCAGCCTGCTCCAGCAATGGCATTACCGTATTTGCAGGATAAGTTATTGTTTGCGGGGTGTTAAAGGTATGTAACAGCCGCTGTTCTTCTGCAGCGGTTAACAGGCTGTAGCGGTGCAGCGGCAGATCAGGATCTGCAGCTACCTGCTCACAGAGGTATTCAAAACAAGCGGCCAGGCGGCTCACCTGTGCTTCACTAAAGATACGTGTATCATAACGCAGCCTTAAGAACCATTGCTGTTCCAGCTCAATAAATTCTATCAGCAGGCTGCCTACGCTGGTGCCGTTATCTATTTCTTCTATCTGCTGTAAAGCAACAGGACCGGCTGCGCGCAGGTGCTCAAAGTTCTGCAGCACCAGCATTACATCAAATAAAGGATTGCGGTTAATATCCCGGCCCATATCCAAATGCGCTATCAGCTCCTCTACCGGGAACTCCTGGTGAGCAAAAGCTTCTTCCACCGTTTGTTTTACTGCAGTCAATAAAACATTGAACGACAGTTCTGCATTAAACGCAGTATACAGCGGTAATATATTCAGGTAATAACCTACCTGGTTTTCCAGCGCAGTATGGTGCCGGCCGGCTGTGGGTGTGGCAATGATCATTTGCTGCTGCCCGGTAAGCCTGAATAACAACAGCTTCCATACTGCCAGCAGTACGGTGAACAGGGTTACATCATTCCCCTTTGACAGCTGCATAAGCTGCTGCTGCCAGCGGGCAGATAACGGGAACTGCAGTTTTTTACCTTCAAAACCTGCTTCCGGCGTATGCTTAATAAAGGGAAATGTAAGCGCAGGCAGCTGCCCCTGGAAGCGGGATAACCAGTAGCGCCGGTGCGGCTGCATGTTTTCTGATGCCAGCAGCTGCTGCTGCCAGGCTGCATAATCTTTATACTGTACCTGAAGCGGCGGCAGGGCTTCTATCATACCCAGCTCTTTCCACAGCACTTCCATTGACCAGCCATCTGTAATAATATGATGGATGGTAAAGATCACGCGGTATACATTCTCCTGCAGCTGTAACAACTGCACCCTGAAAAGCGGGCCTTTTTCCAGGTCAAAAGGTGTTCTGGAATCTGCCAGGGCCAGGGCTTTCCAGGCTAATGCATCCTTTTCATCCCGCAGATCTTTCCGGGAAAGCGGCAATGGTATATGATCCCGGATCACCACAAAAGGTGTTCCCTGTATACTGGTAAAAGTGCTGCGCAGGCTTTCATGCCGTTGCACCAATTCAGTCAGTGCGTTCTCAAAATGTACGGCTGCTGTTTCACCGGTTATAATAAATGACCAGCACAGGTTATAGGCAAGCGGCAATACTTCCAGCCGCTGCAATACCCAAAGCCTTCTTTGCGACAGGGATAAGGGGTAGTGATCCGCTTTCCCCAGCGGAAGAAGATCCGGCCGGTTCTCTGCGCCTGCTGTTTTAATGCAGGCAGCCATGCTCCTGATGGTGGGATGGGTTAACACTTCCCTTATGGAAATGCTGACGCCAAAAAGATCCTGTATACGTGTTACCACCTGGGTAGCTTTCAATGAATTGCCGCCCAGCTCAAAGAAGCTGGCCAATACGCTGATGTGCGGCTGTTTTAGCACCTGCTGCCATATTTCCAGCAACGCAGCTTCTGTGCTGCCTGCAGGCAATACCATTTCCAGGGTGGTAAGGTCAGCAGGTTCGGGCAAAACCTTCATATCCACCTTACCATTCACATTCACCGGCAGCTGCTCCATGATCACATAAGCAACTGGTATCATGTAGGCCGGTAAATGCTCCAGCAGAAAGAGCTTCAGCGCAGCTGTATCCATTGAGGCCGGCGCTACCAGGTAGGCGGTAAGGCGCCTGCGCTCCGCAATGCCGCTAATGGTTACCACGACATCGGCTATATCTTTATACAGCAGGATCTTCTTCTCTACTTCACCCGGCTCAATACGATAGCCATTCCATTTGAGCTGCGCATCTTTGCGGCCCAGGAAACGTATACTACCGTTTTCCGTCCACAGGCCCATATCACCGGTCCTGTACAGGCGCTCACCCGGTATTGCCGGGTGGTGAATGAATGCTTCCTGGTCCAGCGCAGGGTTAACATAACCCCTGGCCAAACCTTTACCTGCCACATACAGCTGCCCGGCAATGCCCACCGGCACAGGCTGAAAGGCTTCATCCAGTATGTAAATATGATGCTCCGGTAAGGGCCTGCCTATCAGCGATACAGTTTCCGGTGTTGTTATTTTATTATAGGAAACGCATACTGTTGTTTCCGTAGGCCCGTAGGTGTTATATATTGCTACACTGTCCGGCAGCTGGTCTATGTAAGCAGGTTTCAGCACATCTCCCCCGCTGATCAGCAACCGCAGGTTATTAACCCGGCTGGCCTGCGCGTTTATTTCTTTTATAACCAGGGGCGTAGTGCTGAGGATAGTGGCCTGCTCTTTCTCTATAGTCTGCAAAAGGGCGGCTACATTGCGGCCGCCGTCTTTCACAACCACTAATGCAGCACCGGAACTAAAGGCTGCAAATATTTCCTCTACAGATATGTCAAAAACAAGGGCTGATTGCTGTATGACCCGGTCTGCAGGTGTTACGTTAAAATATTGCATAAAAGTCTGTATGTAATTCACCAGGCTTTCATGCCGTATCATTACGCCTTTGGGCTGCCCGGTTGAACCGGAAGTGTATAAGATATATGCTACCTCATCCCCTTTTATCACTATACCCGGATTAACAGCAGCAGTGCCGTTATGGAGTACGGCAGTTACCTGTAACCGGTTATTCACCTGTGCTGTTTGCGGCAAACAGTCTTCATCTGTAAGCAGCCATTGCAGCCCTGCTTCTGCTGTTATGAATAATACCCGCTCCGGTGGATAGGCGGCATCCACCGGCACATAAGCTGCGCCGGTTTTTAATATAGCCAACAGGGTAATGATCATGTTTGCAGAGCGTTCCATCATTAACCCTAAGCGGCGGCCCGGCTGCACGCCTTTTTCTGTGATGAGGTAATGCGCCAGCCGGTTGGCCTGCAGATTCACTTCTTCATAGGAAAGCGGCTGCCCTTCAAAGACCAGGGCTGTTGCATGCGGACTAACGGCTGCCCATTGTTCAAAGGCCTGCAGCACATGCGGATGCTGTAAATCACGTACTGATCCGCGGCCCATATTATGCACTTGTTCTTTTTCTGTCTGGCTTAAAATATCAATGGCAGCTACCGGCGTATCCGGCGCTGACAGCGCGTTTTCCAGCAGGCGGATGAAGTGCCCGGCCATACGCTCCACAGGCGCATCATCAAACAGGTCAGTATTATAACGCAGCTGGAAAAAAAGCTCCGGTCCCTCATAGGTAAATTCCACTTCCAGGTCTACCATGCTGGTAGTAACGGGCATGGATATAGGTTGTACGGTTAGCTGCTCATGCAGCCCTGTTAAGCTAGTGGAACCTTCCAGGTTCTGGAATAACAGGAGTACATTAAACACCGGCGTTCTGCTAAATTCCCGTTCCGGCTGCACATCCGTTATCATTTTATCAAAGGAATAGGCCTGGTGCTGCAAGGCCTGCAAAATGCCCTGCTTCTCCCGCCGCAGCAACCCCTTAAAGCTTTCGTTTGCCTGCACGGGCAGCCGCAATGGCAGCGTGTTCAGGAAACAGCCCAGCTGCAGTTCCAGATCCGGGTGGGTGCGGCCGGCGGTATCTGTGCCTATTACAATATCTGCCTGTTGTGTGTAGCGGAATAACAGTGCGCGCAAGGCGGCCGTAACCAGCATAAATTCCGTACAGCCGTTTTCAAGACAATATTTTTTAATAGCAGCGTGCAGGGTTGGCGGTAGCGCCTGCTTAATGGCATGCCCTGCAAAAGTTTGTACAGCGCTACGCGGCTTTGTGAACGGCAGCTCTACACCTTTGCTGTAACCTGCCAGCGTTTCTTTCCAGAACGCCTGCTGTAAGGGCGCACTGTTACGGGCTGCATTGTAGGCCGCATAATCATGATACTGCAGGCCTGCCCCCCTTAGCTGCTGATGTTGGCGGTACAGCTTTTTTATAAGGTCCATCATCACATTCACAGACCAGCCATCGGCAATGATATGATGAATGGCAAAGAACAGGAGGTATTGTGTATCTGCGAGCTGGTAACAAGTAAAGCGCAATAAGGGGCCCTGTTCCAGGTTAAAAGGCTGTTGGGTTTCCCATAATGCTATCTCTTCCGGAGATGCCTGCTGCTCCCGCAGATCTTTAGATTGCAGCACCACAGCTGCATCCGGATGGCGGCTCACTCTTTGCCGCAGGTTGCCATCCAGGTTCACAAACGTGGTGCGCAGTATATCATATTTCAATAATAGCGTAGTAATGGCATTGTTCAGCGCCGTTAGATCCAATGCACCGTTTATTACAAAACCGCTGTGCAGGTTGTAGGCGGTGCTTTGCACATCCATTTGCTGCAATAACCAAAAGCGCTGTTGTATATCTGTACAGCTGTAATGATCCTGTTCTTCCAGCATGGATACTGCCCCCTCTTTCACAGTGCCTTTTGCAGCCACACAGGCTGCAAGGCGGTCCAGGGATGGATGCCGGAACAGATCGCTGATACTTACATCTGCCTGTAACAGCCTGCGTATATAGCTGATAAAACGGGTAGCTACCAGGCTGTTTAAGCCGGCGGTAAAAAATTCCTGTTCCGGTGACAGTGGCTTCATGCCCAACAGATCTTTCCAGATCCGCGCCAGCTTTTCAGGGATGGATAAATGATCCGGTAATTGATCTGCTTCCTCAGCGGCCACCAGCTCATCCAGCTTACTGGTTATATCCTGGAAGGCGCTCTGCCGGTAAAGAGTGGCCAGCTTAAAATGCTGTACTTTTCCGCTGGTGGTTTTAGGTATTTTGCGTACCGGGATCACTGCCTGTACCGTTAACCCGGTGGTTTCCAGCACCGCTTCTTTTACCCTTCCGGCCAGTGGCGCAAACCCGGCCACATCCCCTTTGTATAAAAGAAAAACCAGCAATTCCTCATTACCCTTCTTTTCATCTCTTACCCCGCACACCACTACCTTACCCAGGTCAAAGGCCGGCAGTGCCCTGGATACCATGGCTTCTATATCCTGAGGGTAATAGTTTTGCCCGTTAATAATAATAATGTTCTTATGCCTGCCGGTAATGGTTATACGGCCTTTATATAAAAACCCCACGTCGCCGGTGCGCAGCCAGCCATCAGGCGTTAGCAGCTCACAGGTAGCGGCGGTATTATTATAATATCCGGCGGTAACATTGCCGCCTTTGATCTGTATATGTCCTATTATGCGCTCTTCAAACACCTCATCTTCATTACCGCAGATCCTTACGGCGCAATGTTCCAACGGGTAACCGTTTTCTACGAATACGATCCCGTTGCGGGGCTCCGCCAGTTTTATCCGGTTGCCTATATTACAGTGGTCCCGGTCCAGGAAGTGCACGCGTAAAGCATCATTCACATCCGGCAGGGCTACAGCCACAGATGCTTCTGCCAGTCCATAACCCGCAAAAATGGCATAGCTGCGTAACCCGCAGGGCGCCAGCTTTTCTGTGAACTGCCGGCATAACTTGTGGGAAATAGGTTCTGCCCCGTTATAAATAATGCGGATGGTGGAAAGGTCCCAGGCGCCGGCAGCTTTACCTTCCAGCGCAGACAGGAAATAATGATACCCGAAGTTGGGTGAGTACAGCTGGCTGATGCGGTGCTGGCTGGCCTTTTCTATCCACAACACCGGGTTACGGATAAACAGGGCCGTATCCATTATATACTGATCAATACCCGCTAACAAACAGGATAAATGAAAACAGATCAGCCCCATGTCATGCGACAATGGCATCCAGCTAAGGCTTTTATCTGCAGCGGTGGTTTGAGAGCGGGAAACTATATCCTGTATGTTGGTAAGCAGGTTCTGATGCGTAAGCGTAACGCCTTTAGGCGTACCGGTAGAGCCGGATGAGAACTGGATGTAAGCGGTTTCCGTTGCCTGTACCGGCGCTGTTTGCCCGGGCGCTGCAGCTGTTAATAAAGTTGCCGCAGGCAGGTAACGAAGTCCAATGGCTTCCAGTGCAGCAGGCTGCTGCGCTGACAGCGACGATGACAGCCGGTTGTAATAGACCTGCTCACAAACCAGGTAAGGATTATGCAGCGTGCTCCATACGCTTACCAGCTTATATTTATGATCATCCTGGTTGCCGGCTGGCAAAGGCACCGGTATTATTTTCCCCAGCAGGCAGGCCCAGAAGAACAGCAGGAACTGCCGGTTATCTTCCAGCATCAGCACTACTTCATTACCGGGCAGTACGCCCTGCGCCTGCAGGTGGCCCAGCACCTGCAAAGCATTGCTGTAAAGGTCTGCGTAGGAAAGGAATCCTTCTTTTTCCTGGCTGTGTATCAGGGTTATGCCACGATCGTTCACCGCTGCCAGTTTTTCCAGCAGTGTAATGAGTGTAACGTTAGCGCCTGTACGATCCATGATATTTTCCATAATTATTCCTATGGCCAAACGATTTCAATCACATTCCTGGAAGTGGCTACAGTGGTGCGCTTTACAGCTTCCTGCGTATCCGTTGTGTGGAATGCCGCCTTTACCTTATCGTCCACAACCAGCCGGGAGCGTGTAAGCGGGGCAGGTCTTTTTATGGTGATCTGTGCACCATCCTGTTTCAGCTGTTGCTGCTCCAGCACAATCCAGCTATCTTTTTTGTGGAATAACACCCAGTCCTTGCCCGTACCGTCGGATGGCAGCTGCAGCTCATTACCGCTTGCTTTGATCTGCCGGGCCGTTTTAAAATCCTGGGTGCTGTCTTTCATCAACTGTAGTATGCGGGCGGCGTCCGGCACGCCATATCCTTCATAATTATTACCATAAGGATACAGGTGGCCGGAACGTTCAATAATGCGTACCACCTGGCGGGCTGTTATATTGGGCTGCTGCTGTAACATACATGCCACAACGCCGGAAATAACCGGGGCTGAAAAAGAGGTGCCGCCGGTATCATTCAGGCAGCTGATATTGGGTTTCAGGTAAGGTAAAAAGTCAGGGCCTTCAGCGCTGAAGGTTTTCTTGCTCCTGTTCATATCTGTTGCGCCCACCGCAATTACATTGTCTGCATCTGCAGGGGCGGAAATAATTTTCCAGGGATTATCACCATCATTACCAGCTGCTATCACCAATATCATATTATACCGCGCGGCCGCTTCCCGTGCAGCTTTTGTAATGATGGTCGTTTGGCCGTTCATATTTTCAGGAACATAATTTTCAGCCGGGTTATCAAAATCATAGGCATAACCCAGTGAAACATTCACTACCCTTACACCCTGCGTGTGCAGCCACTCTACTGCATCGCGGAAATACTCCTGCTCCTTCTGGTATTCCTTTGCCCCATCATCCGTACGGGCCAGGTAGAACACAGCATCGGTTGCCAGGCCATAACGCTTACCGGCAGCATCTTTGCCACCTATATAGCTCCATACATAGGTGCCATGCCAATCCATATCCGTTTGTTTGCTGAACAGCACCTGCTCATTAGGATGTATAAAATCTTTTGTAGCAGCTACCTTGTTGGCGGTAAAAAAATTCTGCAACCGGGGGTTTTTATCAGCGCCTTCAAATCCTACATCCACTACGCCCACCTTTACATTTTTGCCGGTGAGCCCGGCACGTATAAAGGCCGTTCCATTTACAGATTGTAGTGCAGGTGTAATACTCAGTGTGTCCGGCAATGGCTGCCGGGCAATCTTTACGGGGTAAGCTGCATGATCCAGGCCCATATATACGGCCATGGCTATGCCAAATATTATTTTTGCTGTCACAACCAATGGTTTTAGTGTACTTCGTTCAGCTGTTTATTACAGTTGGGCTTATATTTTTCTTCCCATTCCTTTTTTACGCTGCTGCGCTCTTCCGGCGAACTGTCCGGCAGCAAGGTGTATACCAGCTCTTTTATTTTGATGGACAGCATAAATTCTTTAAAGCACTGCGTACACACATCACCGTTAGTATCCGTTGTTTCAAAATGTGATCTTATGGCTGCACGCAGATTGCCGGTTTCTCCAATAAAACGTGGATTGGCCGGCTGACCGTTCACACGGCCGCAAACCGCATATACGGCGGGCGTTTCAGGCAGGTCATCCAGGTTGTCATTTTTATCCAGGTTATTGTCTTTTTGCAAAAGTACCTGGGTATAGAGCGTACCTTGCTCTATGGACATATAATTATGCTCCATGTGGGTAATATTAAATATGGAAATAAATAATGCGGGTGGAAAATTTCAGAGGGAGGAGAGATCAAACGATCTTTTGTACGTGGCTGGTGTGCATTTCAACAGAGATGGCATAGTTGATCATGTGCAGCTTTATTAGCAGCCGGGAGCCTTGCGGGGCGCGTATAAGCTCTCCTTCCAGGCCGGCAAAGATACCTTCCGTTACCTTTACCTTTTCACCAATGCTGCTAAAACGCTCTACTGCAATATCATGATCGGCAGACTCTATCCTTTTGATCTTTACGATCTCCATTTCACTTATGGGCACCGGGCGCCCTGCAAAAGAAACGAATTTAACGACCCCATCAGCAGATAATACCTTGTATTTTTCCTGCATAGAGATCTTAACGAAAAGATAGTTGGGAAAAAGCGGCTCCTGGATCCGCTTCGTCCTGTCGCTCCATTTACGGAGGGTGGTACGCAGCGGCAGATAGTGCTCATAATCCATCAGAGATATTTCCTGCGCAATCTTTTTTTCGTATCTGGGTTTGGTAAACAAAACAAACCATTTCTTTTCCAGCTGGCATACATGGGACATAACAAAATATGGTTACTAGGATTAAAAATGCGGTTAGATTACGTGTCGGTGTGTTAACAAGAGATACTTCAAAGGCAAAGGGGATAGGCCTTACAACCGGCATTGAGGTGGTAACCGGTGTAGAGGATGAATGTTAAATGGCTATTTTCACGGGAGAACAGAGCTTCGCTAGATTGACTCCCAGTCCTGCTATTTAAAGGTTATTATTTTGAGGGATACCTGTTATGTCCAAACCATCACTTAATGCGGACTGCATTTCTATAACATCTCTACGAAATTATCGATACAATATTTTAAAAAAAATGCAAAAATCTGTAAACTTTAGTAAGGATTTCCCTACTTTCAAGGTAATAAAGACGTGTAAAATGAGCCTTCCATGTTGTGCAATCTGTTTTTTTTTTGTAAAATAGCTAACTCAAAAAACTAAAACGGACCTATTACTAATAACCATTATGATACAAATGCCGGCTTAATCCCCGTTTAAAACCCGTTAAAAATTAGTCTAAAGTTGTTCCTATGTATAACACTATTCGACTAGCCATTGCTTGTGACCATACTATAATAAGAAAGGCCATAAGCGATCTGCTTTCCAGGTCACAAGAGTTGAAAGTAATCATTGACGTTTCAAACACAGCTGAACTTTTAAAAAATTTGGATAGTAATGATACCCCGGATGTATTACTGTTTGCGCCCTCTGTGTATGAAAAAGAAAGTTTGTCACAGATCCGTTATCATCACCCGCATATTAAGGTGATCGTAATGCTGATGCAATTTGAGCCGTATATGGCCAACGATCTGCTGGAGCTGGGTATACATGGGTATCTTTCCAAACGGGCGGATACCACGGAGCTGCTGCAGGCCATTAATGCAGCAGCCGTTGGAATGGTATACCAGAATAAAACCCTGACGGATACTCTGAACTGGCGGGCTAACCACCCCTTACCGTCCCATGCGATACAGCAGCAGTTAATCTTTACAGAAAATCAAAAAAAAATATTACAGCTGCTGTGGAGAGAAAAGAGCACCAAGGAAATTGCCAATGAAGTGTTCCTGAGCACCAGCGCTGTTGACAAAATAAAACAACAGCTAAAAGAGGCCACTGGCACCAAAACCACGTTAGGCCTAATCAAATACGCCATTGAACAAAAGATCATCCTGTTATAATTCCCGGGGAGATCATTCACCTTTTATTTTCCTGTAATTCCGAAATAGCCGGACTGGTAAAATCCAGCCGTGTAAGCGCAGCTTTAATTTCCGGGCACGACATGAACAGCTTCCATAACAGGCCGCTGCGGTAATTTTCTATCATTACTACAATGGGGCCCTGGTCAATGGCCAGGTATTGTTTATCAACCCAGTCACGCGACTCGCTGAAGGCATCGTAAAAACCGTACTCGCCCCACAGGCGGCCGCCGGCCTTATAGTAGAAATATTTAAGCGCCTGCATGGCATATTCCGGTGCATAGGGAAAGGAAGATAATGCCGCCGTAGGGCTGATTACCCCCAGGTCGTTGGTAGGTGAGTGTGCATCATAACCTCCATAGCTGTCGCTGGCCGTAAGGCCCCAGCAATCCGGCCCATAACCTTTGAATTGCTTAGGGTTCTCAATACAGTACTGCCGGTTTATAAGCGTGTGGTTACGGTTCTGTTGCCAGTAATCAGCATATTTATCCTTTAAGCTGCGTGGATCCAGGCCCAGGAAAGAGTAGTGCGCAAAAAATAAAGGGCCGCCGTAATCAAAGCCCAGCGGCAGTTTCATACCATAGTATTCCTTACCATTATTAAAATAATTGCTCATGGCCCAGCCTTCATGATATACCCTGGCAGGTGCGGGATAAGTGGGTGAGGCCGCGGCCAGAATATAGGTGATCAGGCATTCATTGTACCCACGTATAGGATGGTTCATGGCCCAGCCGTTATTTGGCGACCAGTGCCAGTATAATACCGGCTGCCCGTCACGGGTATACCAGCTCCATTCCGCTTCATTCCACAACCATCCTATTTTAGTACGCAGGTCTGTTTCTTTGGCGCTGCTGCCCGTAAAATACTGCCGTACACATAACAATCCCTGGAACATAAAAGCCGATTCCACCAGGTCGCCACCATCATCCTTACGGCTAAAGGGAATGGTTTTTCCCGTAGCGCCATTGAGCCAGTGTGGCCATATACCATGGTAGCTATCGGCCCTGTATAAAAAGTTCACGATCTTCAGCAAACGGTCCAGCCCCTGCTCCCTGGTAATAAACCCTCTTTCAATACCTACCAGTATGCACATAACGCCAAAACCGGAGCCACCAACAGTTATGGTATCCGGCGTGGCCGTACGCTCAGCTGCCAACCCGGATACCGGGTGCCCGAACTTCCAGAAATAATTAAAAGTACGTTGTTGCACCAAGGTTAGCAGCGCAGAATCACTGATCTGTTCGCGTGGTGTATCCCTGTGTTGTTCCTTTTGCGCCTGTGCCGGCAGCAAACCGGCCAGGAGCAGGCATCCTATCCATATTAACTTCATCGTTCCAATTTTAGATCTACGATTTTAGATCTTAGATTAAAGGAGCCCTGCTTCATTCCGGCCCGGTCTAAAATCTAAAATCATACATCGTAAATCAGTTAATAACCGGGGTTTTGAGTGAGCCTTCCCTGGCTGAATTGTATTTGTGTGGTGGGTACGGGAAATACTTCATTCCGGCCCCTTACATAAGTTTTTCCATGCACCTGAAAAGCGGCAGCAGCGGTGCCGGGCACCAACGCATCTTCCCGCACCAGCTCAAAAAAGCGGTCATGCTCCATAGCCATTTCCACCCTCCGTTCCTTCCAAACATCTGCACGGGTTACTGCACCTTTGGTGGGCAGCCCGGCGCGGGTGCGCAGCGCATTAATATCTGTAACAGCGGGGCCTGGATTGTTTAATGCCAGCGCGGCCTCCGCATGTATCAGCAGCACCTCGCCCAAACGCAGTATGCGCAGGTTCTTTGGCAAACGGTCTGCATTGCCGCAGTACTGCTCGCGGGTACGGCTGTGATAGGCCTTGTAATTATAGCGGTCATTTTCCACACTATCGCGGCCGGGTACACGAAAACCATCCCACAGCACAGTACCCCCGGGATTTATAAATATAATGGTGGCATCCCGGCGTTTATCGCCCGCTTCATAGGCATTCAACAGGCTCAGGGAAGGGTTGTCAAATCCCCAGCCCAGATCTGCCCAGCCACGCTTACCGCCTGCACGGGGGCCCTGGCAAACGCTGTATACATCTATAGCCGCATCACAGGAGGCATTGATACCTGTTTGTACCTCAAAAATAGATTCAGCCCCATTCTTGCCGGTTTCCCTCCATATATCTGCATAGTTGGGCAACAGGGAATAGCTGCCTACCTGCCCGGTAATAATAGAATCTGTAAGACTGTACGCGCGTTGCCAGTTCTGCCGGTACAGGCTTACCTTGGCCAGGAGCGCAGCAGCGGCGCCTTTAGTAGCTTTGCCTGCCTGGCTGCCCTCACCGCCTTTTACGGGCAGGTTGGCCAGGGCAAATTCCAGGTCAGCTGTGATCAGCTGGTAAATAGTATCCCTGCCGGCACGGGTCTGGTATTGATCGGTAGCTGCTTCCTGCGGTGTTAATACCTTATCTACTTTAGGAACACCACCAAACAGGCGTACCAGGTTAAAGTACAGGTAAGCCCGCAGAAAATGGCTTTCGCCCTGTAAGCGGGCTTTCAGCTCACCATCTATGGTGGCCGGTTCCAGCACCTGCAATGCTTTGTTGGCACGGGCTATAGCCTGGTAGTACCCGGACCATATATCGTTTAACGTGGAGGTGCCGGCATTCATGGTCAGGTTATCCAATGCGCCCTGTGTGGGTGCTGCATCATCCGCGTTGCTGCCTTTATCAGCATCATCCGATGCAATGTTGGTAACCCCTATAAAAGGGAATCCATGTATGTTCCCCAGCCATAGGTTATTATAGATACCGGTTACCAGGTTCTGAGCCGCTTCCGGGTCGCTGGTGGCTGCTTCTTCATCAATCTGCCCCTGCGGTTTTACATCCAGGTAATTATTACAGGCTATCAGCAGGGCGGGCAACACCAGGCCGGCAGACATTATTTTTATCAGTATATTCTTCATGACGCTTTTTTTAGAATGAAACATTTACGCCAAAGGCAAACGTACGGGTAGTAGGATACACGTTCAGCTCAATACCCGCATCCAGGATACCACTGCTGTTGTTGGTAGCATTGGCCGTACTGGCGTTTACGTTAGTAGAGCGGTTGTTGATGCGGTTATTGATGCTGTTATCAAAATCAATGGTGCCACCCGGCAGCTCTGAGGTAAAGCCACTGAACTTTTTAATGGTGAACAGGTTCTGCGAAGTAAGATATACCCGGAAACGGTTGATGCCAATAGCTTTCAGCACGGTGGCCGGCAATGTGTACCCAATGGTAAGATTATTACAACGCAGGAAAGCGCCGGATTCCACAAAGTAAGTGGAAGCAGGCATAGAGGAGCTTAGTATTGCCGGATCCGTATTGGAAGGCCGGTCTGCTTTCCAGCGTTTATCCGCATAACCGGCTTCTATATTATCCGTGGTTTCATAACGGAATGCCTTTTTACCATTATAGATCTTGTTGCCGCCGTTACCATAAAAATCAGCGGTCAGGTCTAAGCCCTTAAAGTTCAGGCCCAGGTTAAAACCATAAAAATATTTTGGCTGATAGGAGCCCACGTATTGCTTATCGTTATCATCAATAGCCCCATCGCCGTTAGTGTCCTGGTATTTCAGGTCGCCCGGTTTGGCACCCGGCTGGATCACTTTACCATCCTTGTTCTTGTAGTTATTAATTTCATCCTGGTTCTGGAAAACGCCCTGTGTTTGCAGCACGTAAAAGCTGGCTACCGGACGGCCGTTATCCGTGCGGGTTATAAAACTCTGCTGCCCCACGTTACCGCCCAGCAGTGCCTGTCCGCCGGCCAGGTTGGTGATCTCATTGGTATTAAAAGTGATGTTGCCGCCAATACTATAGCTCAGGTCTTTGGTAATATTATCTTTCCAGTTCAGGGTAAACTCATAACCGGTGTTTTTAAACGAGGCGGCATTGGTAATGTAGGTATTATTGGGATCGCCTAATATACTGGGTATATTCACTACCGTTAGCGCATCTTTTGTTTTCTTGTTATAATAATCTACCTCACCACTTAAGCGGTCTTTCAGCAGAGTAAATTCAATACCAAAGTCAAACTGGGTGGTAGATTCCCACTTCAGGTTAGCGTCTTTGGTATCCTGCAGGGCGCTGCCTAAAGAAATTACACCATCATAAAAATAAGGCAGGTTCACTGTAGCGGTATTAATATAGGCGTTGGCGGGAATATTATCATTACCCAGCACACCCCAGCTGCCGCGCAGCTTCAGGAAGCTGAACACTTTTTGGTCCTGCATGAACGGCTCCTGTGAAATAACCCAGCCGGCGCCTACGGTGGGGAAATAACCCCATCTTTCCCTGAACTTGGAGCTGCCATCTGCACGAATGGAGGCGCTTAACAGGTAACGGTTATCATATCCATAATTCACACGACCTACAAAAGACTGACGCGCATATTTATCGCCGCCGTTATTTATTTTGGATTGCACATCCGGGTTGCCAAGATCCAGGTACCAGAGATCTTCACTGGCCGGTACATTAATGCGTGAGCCTGTAATGTAAGTGCTGTAAAATCCTTCTGTTACAGAACCTCCCAGCAGGGTAATGGAATGTTTATTGAACGTTTTATCGAAAGTAACCGTATTATCCCATACCCATCCCTGTGAGCGGGAGTTATCAATAAACAGCTGACTGTTATCCTGGCGTTGGTTACCACCGGCTACCAGGAAAGTTTTATCATCATTCAGGAACTTATATACATAAATACGGTCTGTACCCCAACGCAGGTCTGCATTGAATGCAGAACGGAACTTCAGTGCCTTCACCGGCGTAAATTCCAGCGCCAGGTTGCCTTGCAGGCGGCTGTCCTGCTGGCGGTAGTTGCGGGTATTTAACTGCAGCAGGGAGTTGTTTACGTTACCCCATGCAGAAGTATTGCCATAACGGCCATTTTCTTCTACCGGTATAATAGGCGCTGCGCGGTAAATATTGCCGTATACGGCGTTCAGGTCCACGTTACGTCCGTCGCCCCTGGAGTATGACAGCTGGGTGCTGAACTTCCACTGGTCGGAAATATTTACCTCATTGTTTGCGCGCAGCGTAAAACGGCGGAAGGTGTTGGTTTTAATAATCCCATCGTCCTGGATAAAACCACCGCTGAAAAAGTAGGTATGTTTATCCGTACCGCCGGATAAGGAAAGGTTATGATTCATCTGTAAAGCTTTGCGCAAGGTAGCATCATACCAGTTGGTAGTACCGGGAAACACTACGGCGTCATTGATGGGATCCCTGCCCGGGGCCGCATCTTTCAGATAATCTATATACTGATCCCGGTTGGCCATTTTCACCAGGTTAGATGCTTCGCGGAAACCGGCATTGGCATCATACCGCACTTCTGTTTTGCCGGCCCGCCCTTTACGGGTGGTAATGATCACCACACCGTTGGCGGCGCGTACGCCGTAAATAGCTGCAGACGCATCTTTCAGCACATCCATATTCACAATGTCTGCGCTGTTAATGTTGCGGATATCATCTGTAAGCACACCATCCACTACATACAAGGGATTGGCGCCCGCCATTACAGAACCGGTACCGCGTACCCTTATCTGTGGCTGTGTATTGGGCTGTCCGAAAGAAATGATCTGTACACCGGCTATTTTACCCTGTGCAGCCTGTGTGGCGGTAAGCACCGGCTGTTTGGCCAGCTCCTCCCCCTTTACGGATGAAATAGCACCGGTCAGGTCGCGCTTACGCTGCGTACCATAACCTACTACCTCTACCTGTTCCAGCTGACTTTCGGAGCTTTGCATAACCACGTCTACCGTGGTTTTACCGGCAATACTTATTTCCTGTGGCAAATAACCCAGGTAAGATACCTGCAGCGTATCCCGGCCTTCCGGTACATTGATAGTAAAGGTGCCATCAGGCCCGGTAGTACCGCCGGCGCTGGTACCCTTAACGCGTACGGTTACTCCGATCAGCGGCGTGCCGGCCTTGTCGGTTACTTTCCCTTTAACAGGCGCTGCCTGCAGCCCGCCTGCCGGTATTTCCGTCGGTATGTTAATGTTAGTACCCGCACTAATCTGCTCCTGCACTTTCAATGTTTTTATTACATATACCAGCGGGTCTATTTGTTTATACTGTAGCTCCAGCGGGGTAAGTAAGTTTTGCAGCAGGTCTGTAAGCGGTATGTTTGCCTGATCCAAAATGCCCGCCGGCGCCTGCTTTTCTTTTACAAGCCGGGCATTATAGGCAAAGTTGACCCCGTATTTTTTTTCAAGCTGCTGAAGGACCGACTTAAGCGGTAACGTACCCGTTTTTTGGGAAGGCTGCGGCTTATCTGCCTGTGCAGCCTGAGGGCTTTTATAGGCCAGCTCCTGTGCCTGCGTGGTAATTGCGGCAGCCAGGATCAGCACCAGCAAGGTTTTACACTTGTGTGTACCTGTTACTTTCATAACGATCTGTTTTAATTACGAGCAAAATTTAGTGGTCAGCTTTCGCTGTTAGCATGATATCATTGTTTTTTGCTTCCGTTTCCGGTCTATGATGAACTACAATGTGGTATTAACAACATGACAGCTTAATAGCTAGTTGGCTAAAGTGTCCCTTACTCTATCGGCTAATCAAAAACGTACTATCATTTTCTTGTGTGAGCTGCACGCCAAAGGCTTCCTGAATAGCTTTAAGCACCACCTTATGATCGGCTTGCGGCAGGGTAGCGCTGAACTGTTCCCCACGGAGCGTACTATCTGCAAACTGCAGGCGGATACCATATTTATAATGCAGCTGTGCGGCTACTTCTGCCAGGCTGGTGTTTTCAAATATTAAAGTGTGATGAACCCAGGAAACATATTTTTCCGTAACAACTTTCTGACGCAGATAGCGATTTTGACTGGTACTGTAGGTGATCATCTCCCCCGGCTCCATGATCATACGTGCGGACTTTTTTGTATTATCGCGCAGCGCCACTTTACCACTATGCAAGACTACCTGGGGGCGGCCATCATAATTACTTACATTAAATTCCGTGCCTAGCACCTCTATATTTAGATCTCCTGTGTGTACGGTAAAAGGTTTATTACCCTGCAGGTCTGGTTTGATCATAAAATAAGCTTCACCATCCAGCCAAACTTCTCTTGTCTTTGTTTCAGGTGAAAAAGCGGTTGCCTTTAATGCGGAATGCGGTCCCAGTATTACTACCGAGCTATCCGGCAGCAACAGACGGCGGTTCTCTCCAAACTGGCTGGTATATACGGCGCGTTTATCTTCTTTACGCAGCAGCCACAATGTACACAGGACCAGTATCCCACATACGCCGGTGAACATGGCGGCGCGGCGCCAGTTCCGGCGGTAGTGGGTACGTTGCATTAACATGGTTTCCGGCAGAGCATGCTCCATCTTGCCATGGAGCGCATGCCATATACGATCGTAACTTTCCCCGGGCATCTGATGCCGTTGGTATTCCAGTGATAATAACATAACCCGCGCTTCTGCTATTACCGTTTGCTTTTCAGGGTAATGCTGCTGCCATGCTTCCCAGAACGACTGGTTTTCTACGTTGGGGCGTAATACCCATTCCGTAAAAAAATCATCCGCCAGGAAATCAGTTACTGAAAAGTCTGCGTAGTCCTTCCATTCCATAACAACAGCGCTGTTTTGGTGATTTTAACTATATATAGAGGAGTGTTAACAGGGTTTTATCCCTTCTGCAAGGAAATATTTTTTCAGAGAAAACTTATTCAACAACAGAAATGGGAGAGAAGTTTAAAGCTGCCATTATAACCAAATGGCGAGGAAGAGCGTCCAGAGCGGGAAGCCGGCCAGCTTTTGCCGCAGCTTATCAAAGGCTTTGTAGATCATTTTATACACGGACTTCTGATCAATTTCCATGATAGCTGCAATATCTTCAAAAGGAAGATCTTCATAAAAACGCAGGAACAGCGCTTCCTTCATGCGGGGTGGCAGGGCGTTGAGCGCGGCTTTCACCTGCTCTTTACGGCGCAGCTCACTTTGCCGGGCAATGAGGATACTTTCCGGCGAAAGAATAACAGCAAAGCTGGACTCATCTGTTAATACAGCGGGTATATTTTTACGCACATTGCTTATTTTATGCAACAGCGCACGGCGATAGGCTTTCAGCAAATAAGCTTTTACATTGGTTACTTCAGACAGGTGAGTGCGGTGCTGCAGCAGGTATTCAAAAACATCCTGCAAACAATCTTCCACCAGACGTGGGTCCGCACACTGCTTACATCCGTAGTTATATAACAACGGCGCAAAGCTGGCATATAGTACCGTAAAGGCTTCCCGGCTGCCCTGCAAAAAATGCCGCCATAGGTCAGCATCCCCTTCCCAAGCATGTAAGGCCATGCGGCAAGTTAGGCATTTATTTGCAAGCAGGTTGTGAATTACAACGAAGGTATCGTGAAGAGAAACGATTTAGAATGTATAGAATATAGGCATAAAATGAGTAACAGCAGGCGCAACCTCTGTGTAATATTTTAATGACATTCTGTTTTCGTTTTCCTTTCCTCAGCGTTCCCGCTCAAACGTTTGCATTCCGGCTTAACCGCGCATTGCTTTCACGATAGCAGCGCTGCGGGAATTTACTTCCAGCTTACGGTAAATATTCATGATGTGGGAACGTACCGTACCTACGCTGATGTGGCACAGCTCTGCGATCTTCTTATACGTATGCCCATCTACCAGGCGGTCCAGCACTTCCTGTTCGCGCGGGGAAAGCCCGTACTGCGAAATATCATGTTGTGCGCGGTGATGAAAATAAGCCAGCACCTTCTGTATGGCGGTCAGGTTGGTCTGTACGGCGGTATCATATACCCTGGATACAAATCCTGTTAAAGCCGGCGGGTTAATGGGTTCATCCGCTGTGGTGGTACGGGCTGGCAAACTGGCTAAGGAATGGCTGTCGCGGTGTACGGTTAACAGCAGCACGTTGATGTCGGGATAAGCAGCTTTCAAAATATTGGCTGCTTCAACGGCGCTTACACCAGGAATCTCAACATCCATGAATACAATGTTGCAAATGTCTTTAGCAAGTTGTTGTAAGATTTGTTCGTCGTCACTCTGGATACCGGCAACTTCAAGAATATCAGTTCCGTTTAAGTGGCCTGCGTTATCACGCCGCACTTTTTTCATAATATTTACTTTGGGTTTATTATTTTGTGAAAATTCTTCTCACAGTACTGCAAGTTCTCTTAATGACGAAAAAGGCGCTTATTAGTATAATATTAATGAGGACACAATCCCAATAACGAAACAAATTTGAAACAAATACCCTCAGCAGTCAATCGGATGTATATATGGTTTTTAAAAAAATATTAATAAACAAAATAATTTATATTATTTAAAAAACCAATACATGGATAAAATTGGGGGTAAAAAGCTAAAGTGGACAACTATTTTATATTCAATGGATTAAGCACGCCCGTGCTACATTTGAGGCCTTAAATACTCTTTTTTTATATTTGCAGGTTACCGTTGATGGACAATTTTTGCATTTTCCTGTAGAGCTCGCTCGCTTACTAACTTTTTTATAGTCGGTAACTAATAATGACAACTGACACCAAAATAAAAAAGTCCACTGCCATGTAACGGCAGTGGACGTTATCTTTTCAAGACTTTACAAGAATTACTAATTTAAGATCAGCTCAATTACGGGGATCTCTCCTTCCGGTTTTTTTACCGGCAGGCTCAGATTAAGATCATTGTCCGTTAAATTTTTACCTAAACTATGATGCTGGGTGGGTGCGCTCATTTTTATTTCAGATGCATCGTGCAGGAACTGCGCATACTTTACTTTTCCCTTATAACCCGGCAGTGTAAAGTTCTGCAACGGATAATCCAGCAGGTGCACGTATAAACGTTTCGTGGTGGGATTGTAAGTAAGCAAACAGTTATCCGGTTTGGCAAATTCAGGCGGGGCCTGTGTGCAGCCATAGATAGCGCGGCTGTTCACCTGCATCCAGTCGCCCATGGCTTTAAGCGCAGCCTGTGCACGCGGGTCAAACAGTCCGCGGCCGGTTGGGCCAACATTTAATAACAGGTTACCGCCTTTGCTTACCGTTTCTATGAGCAGGCCTAATAGCTGCTTCGTATCCTTCCAGGATGTTTCATCCCGGTAATACCCCCAGGAGCCGGAAAATGTTTGACAGGTTTCCCAGGGCACCTGCTTACCATTGCGGGTAGGCCATTCGGATACTTTGTATTGTTCCGGCGTTACAAAATCACCTCCATCTTCATATTCACCTAAATCCAGGCGGTCATTTACAATAATATCCGGCTGCAGCTTGCGGATCATTTTGATCAGCTCAACTGAATTCCAGTCGTTATGGTCTTTACCATAAGCACCAGGGAAAGAAAAGTCCGTCCACAGGATATCTATTTTCCCGTAGTTGGTTAATATTTCCTTCAGCTGGTTACGCAGATACTCGCGGTATTTAGCCATATCGCGGCCCTGGTTCAGCTTTTTATAATCTGCAGTATCGGCCGGCCTTTGCGGATGCACCCGGTCAATGGTATAATCCGGGTGATGCCAGTCTATCAGGGAATAATAGAAACCTACTTTCAATCCTTCTGCACGGAAGGCCTCCACCCATTCTTTAATAATATCTTTCCCGTAAGGTGTTTTAGTGGCTTTGTAATCCGTGTACTTGGAATCAAAGAGGCAAAATCCTTCATGATGTTTGCTGGTGATCACGGCGTACTTCATGCCGGCGGCTTTGGCCATGCGGGCCCATTCTTTGGGATTGTACAGGTCGGGGTTAAACGCATCAAAGTATTTCTGATAGTCTTCATTTGTTAGCTGCTCCCGGTTTTTCACCCATTCATGGCGGGCGGGCAGGGCATACAGGCCCCAGTGAATGAACATGCCGAAGCGGTCATTTTTCCACCAGGCCAGGCGTTGTTCTTTTTGTTCCGGTGTTTCATTAAAGATCTTTTTTTCCTGTGCGGTAAGCTGCAATAACAGCCCCAGGCCACACAGCAGGAGGAACATGCTTTTTTTCATAATGTGCTATTTGTTTTCATGCTGAAGCGGGCAACGATGCCCTTTTCGTGGAATCGGGTTTTGATACTGATGAAGTTCGCTGAATTAATCCGCTTTTTGTAATAGTGATTTAGCGAATGATAATACAGAAATCGCCTCACATGAGATTAACCGTATTTTAACCCCGCCGCCATGGCAATCGATTGTAATAGGCTGGCAATCAGCCAGATATATTTTTCCGTTAACCAATTATTAACTAATAAGCGAAGAAATAATACTAATGTTGCATATCAATTTAAATGCAGCTATAACAGACCTATAGTTATGAGAAGAGGATTCCACTTTACCTGAGCAAACGACGGGCATTCAATTGCAAATCTATTTTCCAGATCATTTAAAACAGCTATTCTAATAAAGATGTTCGCGTCCTGGTGTATGCAAATACAACCGGGGTTTTAACCCTGAGAATTTCCATATGGTTTTTTATTTCCGGAGGTCCAATATTGGCCCAGGTACCTATAAATAATAACCCCAAAAGTATCATGGGCCGGGATGGTATGTGCCACCTTTTAAAGGACTTCGTTCCCCCGTAGTGTTTACTACGGGGGATCCTTTTTTGGGGCAGCAAACCTCAATTGTTAACCGGTGATTAACTAATAGCGGTAAATACTATTGTAACATTGTAATCGTGATGCGATAAGCATCGCATTCTTTTTCCTATCGTTATATATCACATCGCCTGAGTGTCTACTCTGGCGGTTTATTATTACCCTGCAGGAAAAAGTAACTCCCTGTTCTTATGATGTTTAAAGGATGTGATGGGCTGGCCTGTGACCCTGAAAGGTTTATGGTTGATGATAACCGTCCGGCCGGGGATGGCTATGATGCAAGGTCTTGGCAGAGGTACTAATAATTGCGTTGTGAGCGGTTTGTGATGACGAAAAGTGTTATGGTTGATCCGCAACCGTACGGCCAGGGATGGCTATGGTGCAAGATCTCAGTAGAGGTGTTAACAGCCGTTTTGTGGGTCCCGGTATTTATCAGGCAGTAGCAGCTCCTTTCACAAGTGCAACCACCGCAGCATAGATCAGGCCTGCTTAAGGGGGGCAGCGCTCCGCATTTTATCAGGCAGCTGTCATTCATTGCAGTACCTGTTGCCATACAAAGATCCGATGATCATGATCTGAACATCTATAAAACCGGAAAATATAAGTGCTGAAGATAACCTGATGGCATTAGGGATTTAAAAAACCGGCAGGTGACTGAAAAGAAACCCGCGTTGCTAGTTTTGTAATCTAAACCGTCTTTTATATTCAGTGTGAGAATTGAATATTGAATACCTTTTGGATATTCGGGGGTGAAATTCAGCCTTTATAATTTCTTATTGGTTAATTAGGCGTTAAAGAGTAAGTTAATACAAGGTTAACTGGGTTAACGCGACCGGCAATAATGGGAACAGGATGGCCGGAGTGAATGACCATTTCCCCTGCTACGTACAGACTATGACGTTATAACTACCAGGAATCCAGGAAAAGGGCTGCCAATATGGTGGTTGCCGCCGCCAGGTTCTTTACAAAGCGGATATTAAACCCGCCTTTTTCCGCGTAATAATAACTTTCCTTATATCGGTCATACTCAATAGGCGCACCTAAGTCTTTCATCATTTTCAGGAACTCATACAGGGTGCGTTCGGAAATACGCAGCCGTTTGGCCAACTGGGCAGGTTTACCAGTACCTTTAATGCGAATGAGGTAATCGATCGTTTGTAACCTTTCAAAATAACGCTTAGGCATGTTAGCATAGGGGGGTTTAACGGGTAATGGAATTTACTTTATAAAAATTATTATACCAAAATAAGTTAAATACAATTATTTTGATAAGTATCAACCCTTTAATTGAAACCAACATCATTTATTCAATAGTTTTTCTCCGTAGTTGTGCTGCTGGTTAAAGGGCTGTAAGAAAAGTTCCCGCTAGTGCTCCCAGTGCCCGCGTTTGCGTATGCTTCAATGTAAACGAGTGCCGTATGTATATCATAATACATGGGTTTTTCGAGGGTAATTAAAAAGGCTTCCTTTACCGGTCAGGCATTAAATGCAAGTTAGCAAGCTACACTGCAATAGGATCGCAGTTAATAAACCCGATAGTGAAATAGTGTTAAGCACTCCCCGGTAGTAATGTCAGGGAATGTGTGAGCACACAAGCTGGGCTGGAGTTTCATCCGTTTTAAGAAAGCTCCCGGTAAAGACCGGGCGCGTAGAGCTCAGTTATGATTTCCCGGTTGTTAAAACCGGTACATCATTACCTGATCTCCTTTCGTGAAACAAATAGTAATTTTTAACACTCATTAAATCAGCAAAACAATGTTAAGGCATTCTAAGCGCTCAACAGTTAATTGCATGTTAACAGAAAAATAAAAACCTTGCCGGCCGTACAGACCAGCAAGGTTGCAGCATCCGGGAGGTTTTTGAAAAGACACCGATAGTATAAAAGCAGGAAAGGACTACCTTTTTGTCTTGCCGCCGGGTATCAGATACCAGAAGAATCATATATCCATCCGATATTGCGTTGCTGACTGCAATGATACTGCTGTTTATTTTTTTAGCGGTTAATTTCAAGTTAACCTGTAGAAAAAATATGCGGCTGAATCTCAGTGCAGTACCAGGTGTGAGAGAATGGTTTGCACTACATTGCCTGCGTTGTTATCATAATGATGCCCGCCAGGTAATACCATGTGCTTGTAGTTTTGAATATGCAGCTCCTGCAGATCAAAATCTTTTTCCCCTTCTCCGAATAATAACAATAAAGGCTTACCTGTAATGTGGTTCATAGCCCCTGGCACACTCAGGCCATTGTTGCTGGTCTTACCTAACATTTCCGACACATGTACTTCCAGGTCTGTAAAGCGGGAGGGCGACATAAACACCAGCTGCTGCGACTGTGCCTGCACATCGGCGGGCAGGTTGTTATAAATAAAAGGCAACACATCTGCACCCATGGAATAACCTACCAGCAAAAAGTTCTTATGCCCCCACTGGCCGGCATAATGTTTCAGTAAAGCAGCTACATCTGCCCCCGCCTGCTGCGGCGTTTTCTTTTTCCAGAAGTATTTAAGGGTATTCAGCGCTACCACGGCATAACCTTTTTTGGTAAACGCATCTATCATGCTTACATTAAATTTTTTCAGGCCGGCATCACCGGTTATAAATAATACCAGCGGATACTGACCGCTGCCGGCCGGCGCCATAGCAGTTACCGGCAGCTCCGTTACAGCCGTCTGGGCCTGCACCATCAGAAAAAGCCCCTGAAAAAAAGCCACAAGCAGTAATTCACGCACGTACATATGTTAATTACGAATTTTCAATTACGAATTACGAATGGATGAAGCGAAAACATATTCAATTACGAACCCACCCATAGCGGGGCATAGCCTGCCCCGCCCAGCGGGGAATGTCTTTGAAAATAATTATGATTATGAATAGTTACACATTGATTAGAGCAAATGAGCAAAGCGAAGTTTAACCACGAATCGTCCATTACAAATTCATTAACAAATGGATCAGGCAATCTCAAACTATTCAACATCACAAACTGTCAATTACGAATCACAATCATACCGAAAATCCAATTCGTAATTAACGCTAGGGTTGCATTACCTTACTCAACGCAGCCGGCAATTGTATCAGATCAAAATCATGCTCATATACCAGGTACTTATTAGTCCAGGCAGTGGCGTATTTTTCCTTGAACTCCCGCAAGCCATGGTAATGGCGGAAAGCGCGGATCTTTTCATACGCAAATTTCACTACCTGCTCTGCCGTATTCTGCGGCTGTCCAATGCCCGACATAGGAACCAGCCCCAGGTTCAGGTATTGCAGGTTGCGCTGCTGCGCATCCTGTATAAGCGCAATGATCAACGCATCCATTACACCGCCCGGCGCATCGCTGCGTTTGCGGATCATATCGTAGGTACACTCTCCCGGTGCATAATCCGGAATAATGTTCAGGAAAGCTACCACCTGCCCTTCTTCATTATTAACAGTGATCACATCCTGGGCCTGTACGGCATCATCAAACGATCCCTGTGAAAAGGTCATCTCCTTTACCTCATATTGCGCCAGCCATTCGTCGGACACTGCTTTCAGCTGCGCTATTAAGTCCGCTGGCTGCGGCGCCCGCCGGATGGTGGTGGTATACCCTTTATTAGCTAAGCTGTTCAACCCATTCCGTAACGATTTCTTATCCTTTCCGCTCAATGTAAAACCGCGGATATCCATAATAGCCTCCTGCCCTATTAGCAGCCGCTTTTTCCGGAGGTGGTTAAAGTAAAATACACTTTCCTCATCTACCCTGTAAAAGGCCGGCCGCAGGCCCATTTTGCGGCATTGCTGCTCAAACTCCTGTAACAGGAGCAGCTTATCCTCTTCCCGGCAAACGGGTTCCTCCAGCACTATGGCAAAACCATTGGCCACGCGGTAAGCAACAAATCCTTCCGGGCCATCAGAGATATATAACAGCTTATCCTCTCCTACCTTAAAATAATCCATGGCAGAATCGCCATACTGGCTCAGGTAAAAGCGCGCTTTTTCCAATGCGGTATTGCTTTGGTGCACCTGCAGGTAAGGCCGTATAATAGTATAAAATAAAAAAGCCCAGGCGCTTACTCCCAATACCTGTATAGCGCTCAGAAACTCGCGCCCAAAGCGGGTTACCGGGTGCAGGTCCTCATCGTTCATGAGCATAAATCCACGGAAAGCGGCCTGCAGGGAATGTTGCCAGGTAAAATCAATTCCAAAATGACGGGCTTTTAAAAAGTAAAAACCCAGCGCACCAAAGATCAGCACCCCTGCAAAAGTAGCCAGGGCTGTAACCACACCAATATTCACCAGCTGGGGATTACTTTTTGCCCGGTACTGACTGGCAGTGATGATCAATATAACAGCGGTGATCAATGCCAGAGAAGCTTCTTCATAATCCAGCGCTTTACTCATATGCCCGATGGCAGATAACAGGGATACCACAAGGGCTACTATCCACGCGCTGCGCAGGCCACGGACTAAAAAGGTGGCAGTTACCAGCAGCACCAATCCCAGGAACACTACCAGCAGGTTGGATGCATGAATAGAGCCTACCGGTATGTAGGCACGCAGCAGGCGCAAACGATCTGTGAGCGGTGGTGTGAGCACGGAAAAAATGTTGACCATGCCCAGTAAAAATATCAGCACCGGTGGCAGCAGGCGTAATACCAGCTCCCGCCCCTTCAGCGCAAAGGCCAGCAGCCCGCCGGCCAGCGGCAACCAGAACTCGAACAACCGGAACAGCAACGTAATTTCCAATGCCTGCAACGAGGTGTACCCATAACTGCTGAGCAGCCAGGTAAGTGATAATTCTATAGCGCCCAACCCGCGTAAGAACGGGGAGATAATTAAAAAGATAGTGGCTACAATGTAACCCACACAGGCCGCTTCCAGCGAGGGTGTAACACCGGTGGCCAGCATACTCACGTACAAATGTGCAATACCCACCAGCTCAATACCTACAGAAGCCCATACGGTGCTTGCAAAAGCGCCGCGCTGCAGCTGAAAAGAAAAGATGTCATCTATCTGATGAATAACGCCCGGGAAATATTTTAACAGTAACGTATATACGGCCCCTTTCTTTTGAATAGAGCGGAATACCCATACTGCTGCTACCAGCAGCACACAAATGCCTGCCAGCGCGGGCAGCGCACGTTGCAGGTCCGGCTTGCGCAAAATGGCCAGCCCTACTATGGGTATACCTACCAGGAATACCGATAAGATGCCCACGTACCCATAAATGCCGGAGGCCTGGTGCACCTGCTGTTTGCGGATATCGGCCTGCCGCAGCCGCTTTGGCAAATAGGCCAGCGAGCTGACACCGCCTGCCGGTAAAAATACGGAGAGCAGGTTGCGCTTCAGGAACAGCTCTATCCCTAAAGACAAAGGCAAACGCGCTTCCACTGCTTTAAAACTGTAATAATACATGAGCGCCTGCAGCAGAATGTATACGCACGTAAGTAATACACCACCGCTCATCCATACACGGTTAGCCTGTGCAATAGCCGGCACCAGCGCGTGCAGCTCATACCGCTCCTGCCGGAAAAAATAGATAGCCAGCAGCAGGAATAACACTGACAGCAGCTCTTTTAAATGCAGCTTTTTTAGTAAAGGCGCTACGCGTAAGGTGAATTTTACAGGCATATAAGTGATAGCAGTGTATCAATTTTAACACTCAAAGCTACGCTTAAGTTGTATGGAGGCTTTAAAGGCAATCCTAATTTAATTGGATTTTAAGGTAGGAGCGGATGGGCAACTTTTTCCGCAGTGTAGATGCGCTTACTCATTTATCCTACTGAATATCAATGGATAAGACACTCCCTTCCCCGTGTTTAAAAACGGCATAATTATTCGGTCTTTGTTCCCGAACCAAGGGGGAATAATATGATGGCGTATATGCAATGGACCAAACTAATATATAACAAGATCCAGCTATGGCTGGAAACAGCTATCAAAATGCTGCCTAACCTGGTAGTAGCGATATTGGTATTAGCTTTGTTTGTGCTGCTGGCCAGGCTGATGAAAAAACTGGTGTACAAGCTGGTTTACCGCCTGTCTGATACACCGGCCCTGAGCGGGTTATTTTCAAGTGTTGCCTACCTGCTCCTTTGCTTTGTAGGATTATTTATTGCGCTGGATGTATTGCAGCTGGATAAAACAGTGTCGTCCCTGCTGGCCGGCGCCGGTATTATAGGCTTAGCGCTGGGCTTTGCTTTCCAGGACCTGACCGCCAATTTCATTTCCGGTATTTTCATTACGTTCCGCAAGCCCTTTGAAGTAGGCCACCAGATAGAGACCAATGGTTTTACCGGCAACGTGGAAAATATACAATTACGTTCTACTACCCTGCGTACACTGGACGGCCTGCATGTGATCATCCCCAATAAAGAAATTTTCCAGAAACCCATCATTAATCACTCCCTTACCCCGGAGCGCCGTATTTCGCTCACCTTTAATGTGGCTATTGTGAATGAGCAAATGGACTCCGTACAATCCCTGTTGCAGAACGCCCTGAAAGGCCTGCCACACCTTGCAGAGCATAGACCTTTACAGGTATTATATTCCAACATAGACGGCGCTAATGTGAAGGTAACCGTAAACTGCTGGGTAGCTTATGATGATAATAACAATAATGATAACGACCACTATAATGAGGCGGTGCATGCCGTTATCAGCCAGGTAACAACCGTCATGAAAGAGCATAAGCTCATATAATTCCTACCCGTCTAAAAAAAATTCTTCATTTTTGTCCTGCATATAATATTCCGCTCGTCATTATCCTGTTATTCGTATTTATTTAACCTACAAACACCTTTCATCATGAAAGACTTCATGTTTATTTTCCGCGGCGGCAGCAGCGCAGGTCATTTATCCCCGGAAGAAATGCAGGACAATATGCAGCAATGGTTTGCCTGGATAGACCAGTTCCGGTCTAAAAACATTTACGTAGGCGGAGAGCCTTTATATCCCCCGGGTAAAATGGTCAGCGGCAGCAAAGCCGTGGTAACCGATGGCCCCTTTGCAGAAAGCAAGGAGCTGGTAGGCGGATACATGATCATTCAGGCCGATTCGCTGGAAGCCGCTGCAGAACTGGCTAAGGGCTGTCCCGATCTTCCACTGAACGGTAGTGTGGAAGTACGGGAAGTAATGAAATTTGATGGTATGTAAGCCTTCCATTATGCAATCCGGCGCCTCCTCACCACAACAAATTGTTGATCATCTTTTCCGGCATGAATCGGGGAAAATGATCGCCGTGTTAACCCGCATTTTCGGGATGCATAACTTATCCCTTGCAGAAGATGTGGTGCAGGAGGCTTTTTTAAAAGCAGTACAAACCTGGACATTTAACCAGGTTCCCGACAATCCTTCCGCCTGGCTGATGACCGTAGCCAGGAACAAAGCACTGGACATCATTCGCCGGCAGCAGCATTTCCAGCACCTTTCCGGAGAGCTGGCTTATCACTTACAGCATGCCGCTGAAGATACTGTGCGCCAATTGTTCCTGGATACGGAAATCACCGACAGCCAGCTACGCATGATCTTTGCATGCTGCCATCCTTCCCTGAAAGAAGAAGACCAGATTGCGCTCACATTAAAAACCGTATCGGGTTTTGGCGCCGCAGAAATTGCAAGGGCGCTGTTAACCAATGAGGCCGTGATCCAGAAACGCCTGTACCGCGCCAGACAATTTATTAGGGATGAAGGCATTCAGCTGGAGATCCCTTTGGGGCCGCAGCTGCCGCCCCGGCTGGAAACCGTGTACACCGTTTTATACCTGTTATTTAATGAAGGTTATAATTCCCTGAAAGCGGATGAGCTGATCCGCGAAGACCTGTGCATGGAAGCCATGCGCCTTTGTTTGTTATTATCAGAACACCAGGTGGGTAAACAGCCGGCTACTTTTGCGCTGCTATCCTTAATGTGTTTTCAGACTTCCCGTTTTGACAGCCGTATTGATGAAAATAATTCCATTGTGCTGTTACAAAACCAGGACCGCAGCACCTGGAACAAAGAGCTGATAGACATGGGATACCATTACCTTCGCCTATCTTCCGCCGGGGAACGGCTCACCGTATACCATGTTGAATCGGCTATTGCAGCGGAACACTGCCTGGCAGCCACTTTTGAACAAACCAACTGGCAGCGCATGCGGCAGCTGTACGACCTGCTGCTGGAACAAAAACCCATGCCGGTAGTGCTGCTGAACCGGGCCATTGTGCAGGCCCAGCTGGGTAAAAAAGCAACTGCCATACAGGAGATCCTGGCTATCCCGGATATTGAAAAACTGCTGTCGTCCCATTATATCTACAGTGCCGTACTGGGTGATCTTTACCTGCAATGCGGCGAGACCCTCTTAGCTCAAAAACATCTTACACAGGCCCGTGGTCTTACTACTTCGCAGGCTGAGCGAAAATTGATACAGGAAAAACTGGGTTTAATTAATAATTAATAATCTTAGTGAAGCAGTGAGCGTATCGGAAATACCTCATTATTAACTGTTTCTTATTAATTATTAATAATGACAGTAAAACAGTGGCATTCCCCGGAGAACACTTCACTATTGACTATTTCTTATTAATTATTAATCATTAATTATTAATTAATTTTAGCTTATAAAATGATCGTGTATGGCTAAAAGATTTTTGGCGTTTGCGGTGGGCAGCTTGCTGGTGATGGGGATATTGGGATATTTTTTTCATTGGGTATGGTGGTTATTACTGCCGGCAGTGCCGCTGATCATTATTGGTATTGTGGATATGCTGCAAACCAAACATGCTATTATGCGCAATTTCCCTGTAGTAGGGCGGGCGCGTTACTGGATGGAAGCCCTGCGGCCCAAGGTGTACCAATACTTTGTAGAGAGTGATACGGGTGGCAGCCCTATTAACCGGGTAGACCGTTCTACCATTTATCAGCGCGCCAAGCGGGAGCTGGATACCCAGCCTTTTGGCACCCAATTCAATGTTTATGCGGAAGGGTATGAATGGATGGCCCACTCTATACAACCCAGGAGCTTTGAGCACATGGATAAAGATCCGCGTGTAACCATTGGCGGTAGTGACTGCACGCAGCCTTATTCAGCCAGCATACTGAATGTGTCTGCCATGAGCTATGGCTCACTGAGCGCCAATGCAGTAGAGGCCTTAAACGGCGGCGCCAAACTGGGTAACTTTGCACATAACACCGGTGAAGGGGGCATTAGCCAGCATCACCTGAACCAGGGCGGAGATATTATCTGGCAAATAGGCACCGGTTATTTTGGCTGCCGGAATGATGAGGGCAATTTTGATGAGCGGTTGTTTGAAGAAAAAACGGCGCTGCCACAAATTAAAATGGTGGAGCTAAAAATATCACAGGGAGCTAAGCCCGGCCATGGCGGCATATTACCTGCTGCCAAGAACACACCGGAAATTGCTGCCATCCGCCATGTAAAACCCTATACTACGGTGTCCTCACCGCCCTATCATACTGCGTTTAATACGCCACGGGAAATGATGCAGTTCATTGCGCACATGCGTACGCTCTGCAAAGGCAAGCCAGTGGGTTTTAAATTATGTATAGGACAACGCCGGGAGTTCTTTGCTATCTGCAAAGCCATGGTGGCTACCAACATCTATCCTGACTTTATTACCATTGATGGCGGGGAAGGCGGTACAGGCGCTGCACCACCGGAATTCTCCAATTCCGTAGGCATGCCTTTAATGGATGCCCTGGCCTTTGTGCATGATACCCTTACGGGTTTTAATATCCGTGGGAAAATGAAGCTGATAGCTTCCGGTAAAATACTTACCGGCTACCATATACTGCGCGCCATGGCCCTGGGTGCGGATGGCTGTAACAGCGCCCGCGCTATGATGATGGCCATTGGCTGTATACAGGCATTGGAATGTAATACCAACCGCTGTCCTACGGGTGTAGCCACGCAGGATAAATGGCTTGCCAAAGGTCTGGTGGTGGAAGATAAAAAACACCGCGTATCCAATTACCACCGCGATACGATTGAAAGTGCCATGGAACTGACTGCTGCTGCAGGTTTAAGCAGCCCGCACGATATTACCCGCAGCCACATTTTCCGCCGTGTGTTTATGAACCAGGTACGCAGTTTTGAAGAAATATACCCCAGCGTAACTGCTGGTGTATTCCAGAACGGGCAGCTGCATGAAGTAATGAGGAATGAGCTGGAGATGGCGCGTGAAGACAGCTGGAACTAAAGAATGTATTCCAAAATAAAAGGTGAAAAGGATAGCAGGATAGTCTGCAGCTCCTTTTCACCTTTTATTTTATTGCTATCCCGTTGTTACAATTGAAAATAAAAATCCTTTGCGTTCTGGTAAAAGATACGCTTTGCCACATCTTCCGGGAAATTGTCTTTCACCAAAGCTACATCTTCATCGCTGAAAGGCTGTGGTGCACGGGTAGATGGCAGATCAGTGCCAAACATCAGCGCGGAACGGTCCACCGCATTGATCTGCTGCATTACTTCCACCACATCAAAATTGCAACGGCTAAAACCGGTGGCTTTTACCCGTACGCCATCTGCCACCAGCTCTAATAAATAAGGCAGCCCTTCTTTTGATAAACCTAAATGATCAATACTTATACGCGGCAACCGTTTTAAAACCGGCAGCAGGTCTTTCAGCTCACGGGAATCAATGTACAGTTCCGTATGCCAGCCGGCCAGGTCGTATACACGGCGGGCCAGCTCCTCCAGGTGATCAACGGTAGCGGAGCCGCCGCGTTGTACATTAAAACGTACCGCCCGTATACCGGATGCATGCAGCTGCCGTATCTCCTTATCCGTTACATATTCCGGGATCTGCGTTACACCCACAAAACCGGCTCCCAGCTGCTGCAGCGCAGCTACCAGGTATTGCTGATCAAACTGCTGAAAAGAGCCTGATACCACAACGCCGCCGGTAACCTGCAAGTGTGCTACCCTGCTCTTATAATCGGATGCTGTAAAGGCAGGCGGCAGGTATCCCTGGTTAGCTACCAAAGGATAACGGGGGTCTATAATGTGAAAATGTGCATCGAAGATCATGCGCCGGTAATTTTAATAACGAATAACTGTGGCGGTACATCGCCGGGGTGCAGGGCCGACAGGTCCAGCACACAATCCTTTCCCTGCTGTTTTACACGGATGTTTGCCTTGCTGCCTAATATACTGGCCTTTGCGCCGGCGGGCAGCGTATAATTGCGCAGCAGCAGCTGCGGATTATAAGAAGGAACAATGCAATACAGGTTATTGTTCTTACGGGTAAAGAACATCTCTATGTGCGCGTGTTCCTTTGAAGGCTGTATCATGCGGGTAATATCATAATCAGCCATGAAAGAGGCCTTCTTTACAGTTGGCTGCTGGCCGGGGCTCCATTGGCGCGTTTGTTTCCAGGATTCTGTTTCGTAGATCGCTTCTCCATTTGTAGCCAGCCAGCTGCCCATATCTACCAGCCGTTGCTGCATGATCAC
The DNA here is from genome assembly GCF_019091455.1 of Chitinophaga sp. GbtcB8. Lineage (GTDB taxonomy): Bacteria > Bacteroidota > Bacteroidia > Chitinophagales > Chitinophagaceae > Chitinophaga. Next base: position 145,970 of record NZ_JAGXJN010000003.1, on the reverse strand, counting down.
GGGAATACGTCCATCTGCTGTGGGGCCAATATCCAGCAGCAGGTTGCCCCCGCGGGATACAATATCTATTAATGCCAGCAGCAGGTCGTGGCTGCTTTTGTAATCATTTACATTCTCCATACGGTTATACCCGTATGACATGCCAATGCCCCTGCTCTCTTCCCATACTACGCCCGGCTCCATTCCGCTACCGTATTCAGAGGTAAGGTAAGTGCTGGCGCTGTTATGCCCGCGGGTATTGCTTCCCCAGCGGTCGTTCACTACTATATCTTTCTTCACCGGCGACTCATTGTACAACCAGGCCAGCAAAGCGGGCGACTGCCAGGCGGTATCTGAAAGCTCCCATTCTCCATCTGAAAAGATCACGGATGGTTTGTAACGTGTTACCAGGTCTTTGAACTCCGGCTGCATCACTTCTTTGATATATTGCTCTTTGTTGGAGAGCCATAAAGGGTTATACCATTCATACAGGGAGTAGTAATATCCCATACGTAGGCCTGCTTTTCGTACGGCTTCTGTCAGATCGCCCAGCAGATCACGTTTAGGCGTGCCTGTTACTGCATTCCAGGGGCGGCCCCAGGCTTTATCTGCCCAGGGGCTGTTCCATAAACAATAACCTTCATGATGTTTGGAGGTAAGTACTACATATTTAGCGCCGGAGCGGCGGAAGATATCTGCCCACTGCGCCGGATCAAATAATGCAGCGGTGAACTGCGGTTCAAAACTGGCGTATGGAAATCCTTTGCCGAATTGTTTATCGTGAAAAGCCTGTACCTGGGCGTGGGTATCTGAACTCTTATTCATGAGATTGTGCCAGTACCATTCAGAATAACCGCCGGGGCCTACCACAGCAAAGGATGGCACTGCATACACTCCCCAGTGTATAAAGATCCCGAACTTAGACTCATGGAACCATCCGGGGATCTTACGTGTATTCAGCGAGGACCAGTCAGCAGAATAGTTTTGCGCCAGCAATGGCTGCAGCAATAGTAAGATCAGGCTACCGGCGAGGATCATTCTTTTCATAACGGCAAAGTTTAGCAGTGAGTAAAATAATAAATATTTCAGGGAAATGCGTGAGGAGGTTTGTGCGGAGGTTTGTTTTGCGGTTGCTTGCGACTGTTTATTATAGAGGAATATATAGACATTTATTACAAGAGTTTGTTACTCGTGTTTTTTGCAGGCATTTTTTTGCAGGCCCAACGCTGGACTGCACCCGCCTGTTTGAATGACTATGGGACGGGAGATGGTCGTGTTGGGGTTGGGACATGGATGGAGCATTGTCAAGCGGGGCACGCCGGGCAAAGGTCCAGGCGTTTTGGGCCTGCAAAAAAATGGGCATGTACTGCAAGTATGTGTGGGTGTGCAGTATGGATGATAATGGGACCTGGTGTAGTATAGACTGCTGTAAATAATAAAGCGTATGAAGTGGCTTGTTACCTCATACGCTTTATTGTTTATTGATGTTTTATTGATGTTTATTGCTATTGAGAACTCAATCATCCCACCTACTATCCACTATCCTATCTACTATCTTCTACCTCCTATATCCTATCTCCCATCTTCCCTAATTTATTCCAATGCTCCGGCGGCGGCTTCGTCTACGAACCAATGCAGCTCACCGTCCTGGGGGCGGATGAGCTGAGAGGGAAATTGCTCTGCGTTGAAGGTGCCTTCAATTACGTTTTTCAGCGTTACGGCTTTGCCGGCGCCGGTAGCCATAAATATTACGCAGGCGGCTTTGTTCACTACAGGGGCCGTGAGGGTAATACGATACATGTGCTGGGCAGCCAGGAAAAATGCTTTTACCCAATCCTTTTGCTCATTCACTACGGGCATACCGGGAAATAAGGACAGGGTGTGCCCATCATCTCCCATACCCAGCAATACCAGGTCAAAGGTTACATCACTGTCTTTAAAATATTCTTTTAATAGTTTTTCATATTCTTTTGCGGCGGCTTCCGGCATAATATCCGTGCGCATTACATGAATATTTTCTTCCGGGATGCCCATGGGTGTAAGCAGGGTTTCATATGCCATGCGGGCATTGTTGCGCTCATCATCAAAAGGCACTGCGCGCTCATCGCCCCAGAAAAAATGGATCTTTTCCCAGGGGATCATTTGCTGGTAAGGCTCCTTAGCCAGTAAATGATACAGCTGCTTGGGCGTGTTACCACCTGACAATACAAACGAAAATTGTTCCTGGTCCTGCAGTACTTCCTGGATATAATTACTAATCCAGGCGGCCAGGTTCTCACTCAGCTGTTGCGGATCTTTGGCGATGTGCAATTCCATATTTAATGATTTGATATGCGAAAGTAAAAATGTGCAAATGAATGATCACGATCATCATCACTTGCACATTTCCTTTACAATAATTGAACCTTATTTTGATAAGTTTATCCAGCTATGTCCGTCCTGCGCTATCAGGGCATCTGCATCATTCGGTCCCCAGGAATCGGGGGCATAGTTGGGGAAGTTCTGGGGTACACGGTTCTCCCAGGTTTCCAGTATAGGCATGATCAGCTTCCAGGCAGCTTCCACCTGGTCGGCACGCATGAACAGCGTTGCATCCCCTTCCATTACATCCAGCAGCAGTGTTTCGTATGCTTCCGGCGCATGTTCTCCATAAGCCGCATCATAGTTAAACACCATTTCTACCGGGTCCAGGGTCATGGTCTGGCCCGGACGTTTAGCCTGGAAGCGGATACGGATATCCATTTCCGGGTTAATGCTGATGGTAAGGCGGTTGGGCCTCCAGCTTTCAGCAGATTCCGTGGGGAATGCAAAGTGAGGGGCCTGCCGGAACTGTAAGTTGATCTGCGTAGTTTTCTGGTGCATGTACTTGCCAGTACGTACATAAATAGGTACACCCTGCCAGCGCCAGTTATCAATATAAAATTTTACGGCTGCATAAGTATCCGTATTGGAGCCGGGCTGTACGCCTTTTTCCTCACGGTAGCCCGCTACACGCTCTCCTTTCATCCAGCCGCCGGAATACTGTCCGCGTACGGCATATTCATGCACTTTATCCTTGCTGATAGGGCGGATTGCGTTGAGCACATCCACCTTTTTATTACGGATCTCGTTGGCATCAAAAGATACCGGCGCTTCCATAGCCACCATACATAAGATCTGCAGAATGTGGTTCTGCACCATATCACGCAGGGCGCCGGAACGCTCATAGTATCCGCCACGGCCTTCTAGCCCTACGCTTTCTGCCGCGGTGATCTGTATATATTCAATAAAATTGCGGTTCCATACCGGCTCAAACAGCGCATTGGCAAAACGCAGCGCCAATATGTTCTGCACCGTTTCTTTACCTAAGTAGTGGTCTATACGGAAGATCTGCTCTTCGGAGAACATGCTTGTGAGCAAAGCATTCAGCTCATGCGCACTTTGCAGATCGTGGCCAAAGGGCTTTTCTACTACAATACGGGTGTTATGCTTATCGCTGCACAGGTTCAGCTTACCCAGCTTTTTTGCAATGGCGGGCACCAGCTGCGGCGCTACTGCCAGGTAAAAGATCACGTTGGGATGGGTGCCCCATTCCTCTTCTTTTTGCTTTACGATCTCTGACATTGCATCGTAGGATGCTGCATTCTCCGCATCCAGCTGCAAAAAGCTCACGTGTTTGGAAAAATCCGCCCATTCACCATTCTGCTCACCTTTACGGCGGGAGAACTTGCTGATGCCATCCAGCAGATGTTCATTATAGGCTTCGTTGGTATAAGGTGTACGCCCGATGCCGATGATGGCAAATTGCTCCGGCATCCAATCGTCCAGGAAAAGATTATATAAGGCGGGTGATAATTTCCGGTAGTTCAGGTCCCCGCTGCCGCCAAAAATAAAGAGTACGGAGGCAGGCGGGCGCTTATGGTCTTGCATAAAATTATATTTAGCTGTTAGCCGTTAGCTTTTAGCAGTTAGCAAAATAGTACAGGCTAAAGGCTGGCTGCTAAAAGCTTACAGCTTTATTTAATGTTGTTCCCAAACGGTATGGAAAGTACCGGGCATGTCTATACGCTGATAGGTATGTGCCCCGAAATAATCCCGCTGCGCCTGTACCAGGTTAGTAGGCATTCTTTCCGTACGGTATGCATCAAAGTAAGATAATGCGGCCATGATACCGGCTACCGGTACACCTGCCTGCGCAGCCTGTGCAATGGCGGTGCGGGTATTGGTTTCAATGGGCTGCACCATTGCCGCCACTTCCTTATTCAGCAGGATGTTGGGCAGGTCCGGCGACTGTACGTACGCATTGGCAAATGTTTCCAGCAGCACAGAACGGATGATACAACCACCCCGCCATACTTTAACTACCTGCGGTAATGGTATTTCCATTTTCAGCTCATCAGATGCTTTACGCAGCATGGCCAGGCCCTGTGCATAGCTCATGATGGTACCAAAGTACAAGGCATCATGCACCTGCTGGATCCAGGTATCGGCCGGTGTATTGATACGTGCAGCCGGCGCTTCGTATAACGCTGCCGCCTGTACGCGTTCCTCTTTATAACCGCTCAACGTACGTAGTGCTACGGCCGTATCAATTACCGGTATAGCTACCGGCAGGTCCATCGCATCCTGAGAAGTCCACTTACCGGTACCTTTGGAGCCGGCTTTGTCGGAGATCACGTCTACCAGGCGTTTATCGGTTTTATCGTCTTTCTGTAAAAAGATGTCGGCTGTGATCTCTACCAGGAAAGATTGCAGCGGGCCTTTGTTCCAGGAATCAAATATTTTATGCAGCTGGTCGTTATCCAGGCCGGCCTGTTGCAGTAAAGCATAGGCTTCGCTGATCAGCTGCATAATACCATATTCAATACCGTTATGCACCATCTTTACGTAATGGCCGGCGCCTTCTTTACCTAAGTAGGCCACGCAAGGCTCCCCTTTAACTTTGGCCGCAACGGCTTCCAGCATGGGGCGTACCTTTTCATAGGCTTCCTGGTCGCCGCCGGGCATAATGGCCGGCCCTGTACGGGCGCCCATTTCACCACCGGAAACGCCAATGCCCATAAAGTGGAGCTGCTTTTCCCTTAAATATTTTACACGTCTCAGGGTATCTGTATAGTGCGAGTTGCCCCCGTCAATAATCACATCGCCCGGCTCCAATAAAGGCAGCAGGGAAGCAATGACATCATCCACCGGCTGACCGGCAGGCACCAGCATCATTACCCGGCGCGGGCGCTGCAACAATTGGATCATGGTGGCCAGCTCGGCTACGCCTTTTACCGTAGTACCTGCTGTGGCAGCGGATTCCAGCGCAGCGTTCTTGGTAGCATCCTTATCAAATCCGATAACGGAAAATCCATGATCGGCCATATTCAGTAACAGGTTCCTGCCCATTACCCCCAGGCCAATCATTCCAAAATCATATAAGCTGTTTGACATAAGATAAAGTAAAAGTGAAAGAGTTGTAAAATTAGGACAAATACATCAAATTTTTGCAGAAAGCATAAAGCGCAAAGCATAAAGCCGCCTGCCTTTTGCTATTGATGTTATGGTTTAGTTATATTTTGAATGTTGCGCATTCAGCTTTGTGCTTTATGCTTTGCGCTTTCGGCTCTTAAGCTGAATTGCGGCCGGCATTGATAATACCGAAAGAACAACGTACTACCAGCCTTTCAAATACTTCCTTATGCCCGTTACCTTTATCCTCCTGCTGTTCCAGCTCACGGATACGGCCCAGGGCATATTGCTGGATCGTCACTAACGGCAGCACTATACGCTCCCGCATTTGTATGGACAGCTGCTCTACCGGGCTATTCCCCATCAGGGTGGATGCGCCGGAAAGCTTGAGCAGATATTTTTTCGTCAGATCAAATTCATCACAGATCATTTGCCATATAGGACCATATACCGGGTGATTGGCAAGATGCGCGGTTAACGGCATATAGCTTTTTATCATAGCCATTTCACAGTTATCCAGCAAGGTTTTAAAGAACAGGGAATGCTGGTACAGGCGTTCCAGCTCAGTCCACCTGCCCTCTTTTTCCAGCTGCTGCAAGGCGGTGCCTACACCATAAAAGGCAGGCACATTCTGCTTTAGCTGGCTCCAGGCGCCTACATAAGGTACAGCCCTGAGATCGTTCAGGTTAAGCCTGGCTGCGGCATTACGCTTGGAAGGGCGGCTGCCTATGTTAGCCTCTGCATAATAACGTAAGGGGCTGGTATGCTCCAGGTAATCCATAAAGCTGGGATGGTGCTTCAGCTGATTAAACGACTGATAGCCTGCATCTGCCAGGGATTGCAGCAGGTCTGCTTCCGAATCGCTGAGCGTTACCTCGCGGGAGGAGAACAGCTCATTGGAGATACCTGCATGCACCAGCTGCTCCAGGTTAAACTGCGCGGAATCCACCGTGCCAAAATTGGAGCTAACAGTTTGTCCCTGTATAGTGAGCTGAATTTCTTTATTGGCAATATTGCGGCCCATGGAAGCATAGAACTGGTGCGTTTTTCCGCCACCACGGCCCGGAGGGCCACCACGGCCGTCAAAGAACACCACGTCAATACCGGCTTCCCGGGAAAGTTTTGTGAGCTCTTCCTTGGCTTTATAAATGCTCCAGTTGGCCATGAGGTACCCCCCGTCTTTGGTGCCGTCTGAAAAGCCCAGCATAATGGTTTGTTTGTTACCGCGCCGGTGCAGATGCTGCCGGTATGCTTCGTTCTCATACAGGGAGCGCATTACGTTGCCGGCTGCCCGCAGATCGTCGATGGTTTCAAACAGTGGTACAATATCAATGGTAAGATGCTCTTTTTTCCACCCGCCCAGCAGCAACAGGCCGTATACTTCTATTACATTCAGCGCGCTGGTGCTGTGGCTGATGATGTAGCGGTTACAGCCTTCTTCCCCATTGGCCTGCTGGATGGTTTGCACGGTTTTGATGGTTTCCAGCGTATCCTTATGCAGGTCTTCTTTTAAAAGGCTGCTGTTCACCGGTTGGGTAACCGCCAGCAGCGCTTTTATTTTACCGGCATCCGGTAAGGATGTATAGTTCTTTGGCAAAGCATCACTCACTTCCGCAATGACCTCCAGCAGCTTGCTGTGTACAGAGCTATCCTGTCTTATATCCAGCGAAGCAAAGAATAACCCGAACAGCTCTACGCGGCTGATGAGCGTTTCCACCAGGTGTACAAACAGCCCGTTGTGCTGTTGCACTATGGTATCGCGAATGCGCAGCAGGGTATCCAGTATTTCGCTCTGGCAAAGATCTGTGCGCTGGCCGGGTATGAACAGGTTGCTGTACAGCTTCTGTTCCAGGGTGGTCAGCTCATTTTCCACGCCTTTGAATGTAAGGCGGCGTTTGAGCTTGCGCACATCTAAATAATAACATTTTATAATAGCACCCCTCAGGGCGTCTGCTACCTGTAAAGTAATAGGTGCATTTACAAAAGGATTCCCGTCACGGTCGCCACCGGGCCAGAAGCCCATGCGGATCAGCTGGTTGCTTTCGCTAACGGCCTGGGGGAAATGTGATTTCAGGTAAGATACCGTACGCCCGGCAGCCTGGTAAAATACATTTTCCAGGAACCAGATGAGGCTAATAGCTTCATCGTAGGGGGTAGGCTTTTCTTTTTTAAAGAAAGGCGTTTTACCCAGCTGCTGCAGGTACATATTTACCTGGGCGGTATTATCATTTATAAGGGCGTTGGAAAGGTCGTTGATGATGCCCAGCACTTCGCCGGGGTAGAACTGCGTGGGGTGGGCTGTGAGCACCAGCCGTACGGAAAAGTCCTCCAGCTTTTTGGCGAGGGCCTCTTCCGCCTGCCCCTGCATTACCTGCGATTGCAGCTGCCGGAGCGAGCCGGCGCCCTGTGTATCGCGGATATCGCGGAAGGCCGCATCTTCCAGGGCATCAAATAATACCACCTGCCGTTCGGCATACTGTACAAAGCGGAACAGCAGGTCCGTTTGCTGCTGCTCATCACGATAAGTGGTATATTGTTCAAAAAAAGAGCTCAGGATCTCTTCCGGGCTATGTTTCCTGGCAAATCCCTCCTCACAATGGAGCAGGAACAGAGAAAGGAAAATACCCGTTTTTTCAACGCGGTGAAAAGGTAATGAAGTAAAAAGACTGTTATAGAGCTGAAACTTAGTTCCTACCAGGTTCCTGAACAACTGTAATGCATTATTAACCGGAGCTTCCATGCTAACTGATTTGCTGATTCCCGCTCGAAAAGTACGAATAAATGCAGAAAGGTAAAAGCAAAAAGCTGCTGGCAGGCTAAAAGATGGCAGCGGCCATAAAAAGCCTGTTCCCAGGGATGGGCGCCAGGTGCTTCTTATGGCCGTCTGCCGGATCTATATGTCCCCCGTTAATTTTCTAAGTGGAAATTCACTGGTATATTATAAAGTACGGATACGGCCCGGCCGTTCTGTTTGCCGGGTCTCCATTTAGGCATAGCTTTGATCACACGGGTAGCTTCTTCTTCCAGCCCAGCGCCTTTACGGGCGCCTACCGGTTTTACATCTTTTACATTGCCTTCATAGTCTACCACAAACTGTACGAATACAGTGCCTGAAACGCCCGTTTCTGAAGCCAGCTGCGGATAGCGGAGGTGGTTGCCTAAATAACGTGCCAGCGCTTCCTCACCACCGGGGAAAGAAGGAGGGATTTCCACAAATCTGAAAATTTCATCATGATCGTCCCGCACAGCTGCAACGGGTGCTTCTACCACACCTGTACCTACTGATGGCACTAATCCGGGATCAATACCATCATCAGGACCGTCACTGGTTCTTAAGCCTACAGCTTTATGTTCCAGTTCAGTAATGGGTGGCACTTCATCTTCCTCCGGCACATCGTCCCTGGTAATGTTGGGAGGCGATGTAAATGTAACACTGGCCATTACAGGGGGTGGAGTGCTTGCTGTAGCTGGTGGCGGTGGAGGAGTAACCACTTTTTCAGGAGGTAATATTGGCTCAATTGGAGTAATGGGTACAACAGGAGGCATCGTTATTCGTGTATGCGTTACCGATGCCATCAGCGTGTTATTCAATGCATAACCGCCTATAACCACCAGCGCAATGGAAGCCGTACCCAGTATGGCATTCCGTACCCGCTGATCATACTTTCGGCGCAATGCATAAGCACCATATTCCTTGTTCCTTCCGTTAAACAGGATGTCGAGAAAATCATTTCCGGGGAGTGTAGTTGAGGTCATCATGGTATAAGTTTTCTATAAGATGCGGGATGGAATAATTTTCCATATGCAGGAATAAAAAAAGCTGTAAAGCAGCTCCGTTAAACGGATCGCTTTACAGCAGGTTCCAGAGCTGAAGCTACGGAAGGGGTATAAAGACTGGTTTCTGATCTAACGAAACGGAAAGACTATATGAAAATGAGTTACAGCATATAATTATACCAGCCCAGATTGACATCCGGATCGGGATCACCTATCTTGCTAAAGGAAGTATTGTATCTTATATGCATCTCAATATTATGAATGATGCTGCTAAGAGAATGCCACGGGGCGCGGGAGGCACATTACACAAAATTTACCACCAATAAATTTGCAACATGCCGATCCCGCAAACCATCCGGAGCATTTATTTACAGCAAACAACGCTTTTATTAACAACAACCATAGCCACTGCAGGCCAGGGTCCGGGCAGAACCGCCCTTTACCATCACACCCATCCTGTAAGCACAGACAGCTATACGAATATACCGTTGCATAACAGCCATTTTTATGATTTAAAATGGACCGGCGGGCAGTGTTAAGCTGGTGGGACAACAGCTGCCGGAGTACTAAGCCGCGTACTCCCGGGTGGTGGTATTTTTATTTCTATATTTCCTATAGAATTGGTAGACAAATATACATCCGTAATTCATAATTCCAAACAGAACGCATAGATTTTTTTTGTGCAGATCGTTTTTTTTCCGGAAAGCTGCGTTCCTTCTACGTATGTGATAATTGCAACTGTATATAATACCCAATCATTTTTTGAATGAAGCAGATCGTTTTTTCCGGAAAGCTGCGCTCTCTCTACGTATGTGATAATTGCAGCTGTATATAATACCCAATCATTTTTTGAATGAAGCGGATCGTTTTCTCCGGAAAGCTGCGCTCCTTCTACGTATGTGATGGCAGAATAATTGCAACTGTATATAATACCCGATCATCTTTTGAATGAAGCAGATCCTTTTTTTCCGGAAAGCTGCGCTCCTTCTACGTATGTAATGGCAGAATAATTGTGGACGCTTATAATACCCAATCATTTTTGAATGAAACCGCTGTGATGCTGTTTGCCGCAGGTTTGTTGCTTGCCGGTACCACCCCGGCGGTAATATCATCACTGTGCCCGCGGCCAACGCAGCAGATCTGCAACCTGCCCTCACCTTAGCTACAACAACAATACACAGGGCTGTAAGAAAAGGCAAACCACCCGCCAGGTGGAAATTCCTGGCCGTTTTATCACTAATACAGCCGAAATAAGGCCGGTGAGCGGGTAGAAAATGAAAAAGCAGTTATGGCAAGTACTGGCATAATTATGGCCCAAATGGTGCTTTGCTGGTACCCGATGATGCCGCCACTATTTGGCGGGTAAGCAGAAAGTAACCTGAGAGCTGAAGAATATTTTCTACATTAGTTTCTGCTATGAAACAACTTTTACTTTTCCTGGTTGCCGGCTTGCCCTTAACCCGGCTGGCAGCGCAGGATACGGATACCACGCGTCAGCTTCACGAGATTGTAGTGGAGGCTTATTTACGTAAACAAACACTTTTACAGGTACCTACTTCCACCAGCGTTATTACCAGCAAACAATTTCAGCTGCAACCCGGCGCTACACTTCTACCGGCCATGAATACGGTTCCGGGTGTACGCATGGAAGAACGTTCGCCCGGCAGCTACCGTCTTTCTGTAAGAGGCAGCCTGCTGCGTTCTCCGTTTGGCATCCGCAACGTGAAAATATATATGGATGAAATGCCGCTTACCGATGCCGGCGGCAACACTTACCTGAACCTGGCAGACCCGGGCAGCATTCAAAGCGCAGAGATCTTGAAAGGACCGGATGGCAGCCTGTTTGGCGCCAACTCCGGCGGAGTGATATTACTGCACCCCATGGGTTTGGGTGCAGACAGTATGCATTTACGGGCAGCCGTGCAGGGCGGCGCCTATGGCCTATTCCACGAAAAAGCAGGGTGGCAGCAAAAGTTTGGCAACTACCAGCTAAGCCTGTACCAGGGCTACCAGCGCGCGGATGGTTACCGCAGCAACAGCGCCTCTAAAAGATATTACCTGCAAACTGCCCAGCAATGGCAGTATAATGAAAAAAATAAATTAAAGCTGCTGGCTTTTTACAGTGATCTCTCTTATCGTACACCCGGCGGGCTTACAGAAGCGCAGGCATTAAACAATCCACGCGCAGCACGGCCAGCCACCCTCACCCTGCCAGGCGCCGTAGATCAAAAAGCGGCCATATACAACCGTACCTTACAGGGCGGGCTGGTGCATGAAGCAAATCTCAGCAACAGCTGGCAGCATGTGATCACTGTTTTTGGCGCCAACACACATTTTGAAAATCCTTTCATTACCAATTATGAAGCGCGGGATGAAAATACAGCCGGCGCACGCACCTACATTTCCCTGCACGATAAACGCATAACAGGGACGGATCTGCTGGTAAACTGGAATACCGGCCTGGAATGGCAGGTTACCAGCTCTGATATTGTGAACTACGGCAACCGCGGCGGTAAACGGGATACGGTGCAGGCAGCAGACAAGCTCAGGGCGCAGCAGCACTTTTATTTCACCAGCCTCAGTGTGCGCCTGCACGAAAAATGGATCTGGGAGGCGGCCGTAAGCCTGAACTATTTCCATTATAATTTTAGTGAAGGCGCTAAAGGTGACAGCACCCGTAAATTCAATGCACAGTGGATGCCGCGTTTTTCCCTTTCTTACCTGATCACGCCGGCACTGGCGGCCCGTGTTACGGTTAGCCGCGGCTACTCTACCCCTGCTATTGCAGAAGTACGCGCCTCCGACAATATTATCAACACTGCACTTCAGGCAGAAAACGGCTGGAACCATGAAGCAGGCCTGCGCATGAGCGGCAACCGTAACCGCTTTTGGATAGATGCCTCTGTATATTACTACCGCCTACAAAATGCCATTGTGCGCAACCTTCATGATGATGGTACAGAGTTTTTTACCAATGCAGGCGGCACCCATCAAACGGGAGTAGAAGCGCAGGGCATGTTATGGATCCTGGCCCCGCGGTTGCAGGGAGTGTTAAGAGGTTTACAATGGCAAAGCAGCTATACGTATAGCCATTTCCGTTTTAGTGATTACAAAAGCGCCGGACAGGATTTTTCCGGTAACCAGCTGACAGGCGTACCCAGACAAGTAGCGGTTAACAGCCTGCTGGTGCAGCTACCGGCCGGGATCTATGTTTTTGGCCAGCATAATTTCACAGACCGCTTACCGCTGGATGATGCCAATACTGCTTTTGCCCGCTCCTATAACCTGGTGCAGTGCAAAGCGGGCTGGCAAATACCACATGCCGGTAAATGCCGTATATCCGTATACGTGGGAGCGGATAATTTGCTGAATCAGTCTTACAGCCTGGGGAATGATCTGAATGCTGTAGGCAAGCGTTATTATAACCCCGCGCCGGGCAGGAACTACTTTGGCGGCGCGGAGCTGATGTTCTGAAATAAATGTGGCACACCGTACTGGTGTGCCACTCCTTGTAAATTTGCATTTTATAGCTGAGTATCAATGCCGGTAATTATGCCATCACCCGGCAACCATCTTCAATACTGGTTACGTAGGCTTTTAACGGGATGTTGAACTGCTGCTGGTATCCCTGACCTGCTTTTGCAATAAAATCTTCCACCGCATCGGTTTGTACTATGTTAATAGTGCAACCGCCGAAACCACCGCCCATCATACGTGCGCCCAGCACGCCGGATTCCCCGGATGCCATCTCCGCCAGCCAGTTCAGCTCTGCACAGCTAACATCATATAATTTATCCAGCCCTTCGTGCGTAGCAAACATGCGCTGTCCAAAAGCTGAGAGGTCATCTTTGATCAGGTCTGCGCAGGCATCCTGCAAACGCTGTATTTCTTCCACTACATACCGGCAACGGTTATACGTAACCGTGTTAAATGGTTTTACATATGCATCCAGCATATCCATGCTTACCTGCCGCAGGCTGCTTACTTCCGGGTGGTGACGGCTTACCAGCTTTACGCCCTGCTCACATTCTGCCCGGCGGGTATTGTATTCAGATGATGCCAGGGAATGTTTTACCTGGGTATCCAGCAGCACCAGCTTCACATCATCAAAACGGAAAGGAATATATTCATGCTCCAGCGAGCCACAGTCCAGCTTTATAAGGTGCTGGCGCTTACCAAAAATACTTGCAAACTGATCCATGATGCCGCAGCGCACTCCTACAAAATTATTTTCTGCAGCTTGTGCTAAACGGGCCATATCCATTTTAGAGATATTCAGCTCAAACAGCTGGTTCAGGGCAAACAGCACAGCGCATTCCAGCGCAGCGGATGATGAAAGGCCAGCCCCCTGTGGAATATTGCCGCCAAAGGCACACTCAAATCCCTGTATGGGATAACCTTTTTGCTGCAGCTGCTGCACTACACCCAGTAAATAATCAGGCCAGTGTTTGGAGGAAGGCTGCAGGTTGTCCAGGCTGCCGGTGTAATGATCGTCCAGGTCCAGTGCGTGGAACCGCAGCTGCTGATCGTTCCGTTTAATAATGCCCAGGTAAATGGCTTTATCAATGGCGGCCGGCAGCACAAAGCCGTTATTATAGTCCGTATGCTCGCCAATAAGATTAATACGGCCGGCGGCACGTATCACCAGGGGTGCTGCATTGAAATTTGCATCACAAAACGTTTGCAGGGCTGCTGCCGGACTGGCTGATCTTTCAATGATCGGTTGAATTTCTTGCACGGACATGTGGAATTATTTATGGTCAGTTTTTGATTTTTACGTAATCGATTACGCTATGCCAGTTAAGGATTACGTAAACTGATTAGGAAAATAAAAGTAATCGATTACGTTGAATTGGCAAAATGAAATTTTGATTTTTTTTTTAGGATGTGGGCAATTAATAAAGGAATAAGGACGAGGTTGAGAGTAGGAAGATAGAAAGCATTCCGTAATTCACTTCCGCTGGCTGGATTGCCTGAACACCGGTACCGGCTCCAGTATGATCCTGGATTTGGTATTATGCTTCACCGGCTCCCCTCCTTCTTCTATCAGCTCTAACAACAGTTTAAAAGCTTCCTTGCCCATTTGCACGGTTTGCTGGTCTATGCTGCTTAAGCTGGGGGTGATATGCTCTCCAAAGGCTTCATTGGCAAAACCCACCACACCAAAATCTTCCGGGATGGAGATCTGCCGGTCCTTCAGCTCTTTAATGGCGCCCAGGGCGGAGAAATCTTCCACCGCAAAAACAGCATCAGGCGGTATGGCCTGTGTTAAGAAATGACTGATGGCCTGGCGGCCGGCCTCTATGGATACGTTACCGTTAAAGATCAGGGAATCGTCTACCGGCAGGCTGTTGGCAGTAAGCGCTGCCTTGTAACCTTCCAGCCGGTCGCGGAATATTTTTAAGTGCTGCTGCCCGGCAATATGCGCAATGCGGCGGTAGCCCTGGTGTACCAGGTGTTCTGTGGCATAGTAAGCGCCCTTGAAATCATCCACCACTACAGATGGAATGTTCAGGGTATCATTGGCCCGGTCAAAGAATACCAGGGGCAGCCCTCTTTCCTTTATTTCCAGGTAGTGTTTGAAATTGGTAGTTTCCTTGGCAATGGAAGCCAGGATCCCATCCACCCGTGTACCCAGGAAGGTGGCAATACCTTTTTGCTCAAACTCCGGCTGCTCATTGGATTGGTAGATGAGCACATTGTAGCCATGTTTGTTGGCCATGTTCTCAATACCATGTATCACGGAGCCAAAAAAGTTGATCTCTGCACTGGGAATGATCACCCCGATAATATTGGTCCGGCCGGCCCGCAGGGAATAAGCAATACGGTCGCGATGGTAGTTCATGCGCGCTGCTGCTGCCTGTACCAGCTTGCGGGTATCCTCACTGGTGCCTTTACGGTTGTTCAGCGCCCGCGATACCGTGGCGCCGGTAAGATTAAGCTCCCGGGCTATATCTGCGATGGTAACTTTCTGGTTGACTGGTTTGGCCATTTGCCACAATGTAGGAAAAACAGGGTTTTTTACGTATTATTCAGAATTAATTCCTTCACCTTATGTCGTCAGCACCACAAAGATTTCTACCGCTGGATGTATTCCGGGGTATGACCGTATGTTTCATGATCATTGTAAATACGCCGGGTACCGCAGATGCTTTTGCACCGCTCCATCATGCTCACTGGCATGGCTGTACGCCTACCGACCTGGTATTCCCTTCCTTCCTGTTTGCAGTGGGTAATGCAATGAGCTTTAGCATGCGCAAATACGATCAGCTGGGTACCAGCGCAGTACTGGCTAAAATATTACGCAGAACGTTCCTCATTTTCTTATTAGGCTTCCTGATGTACTGGCTGCCTTTTGTACGCCATGCGGCTGACGGCGGCTGGGAATTTATTCCCATTGGCGATACCCGCATACTAGGCGTGTTACAGCGTATAGCCCTGTGTTATGGCCTGGCCTCGCTCATGATCTATTTCCTGCCAAAGAAAGGTGTCTGGGCTTTATCTGCAGTGTTATTATTAGGATACTGGCTAATTCTTTGGCTGTTTGGCCAACCCGGGGATCAATATGGCTTACATGGCAATGCGGTGCTGACCTTTGACCGCTTTATAATGGGCGATCATCACCTGTACAAAGGCGAAGGTTTTCCTTTTGACCCTGAAGGTATTTTAAGCACGCTGCCAGCCATTGTAAACGTGGTGGCAGGTTATTACACCGGGCTTTTTGTACAGCAGCAGGGCAAAACACAAAAAGGCCTTACCCGGCTTATTGTGGCAGGTTTGGCGCTGATCATTGCCGCACAAATATGGAACCTTGCATTTCCCATCAATAAAAAGATCTGGACCAGCTCTTATGTGCTGTTCACAGTGGGGATTGACCTGCTGCTGTTATCCCTGCTGATCTTTATAATAGATTTTAAACAACAAACCGGCTGGACAGGCTTCTTTACAGTGTTTGGTAAGAACCCGCTGTTCCTGTACCTGCTGTCTGAAGTGGTGGTAATATTCCTGTATTTCATCCACACCGGCGGTGTTTCCGTATATACATGGATAAACGATCATATTTTCCAGCCCATTGCACCGGGCAAAGTAGGCTCATTGCTGTTTGCGGTGGCCTACATGCTGTTTTGCTGGAGCGTAGGGAAAATACTGGACCGTAAGCGTATTTATGTACGTGTATAAAATCTGAATTGACAATGAAGAATTAATCAGGATATTGCATTGATTTACAATTACTATCCGTTTAATTCTTCATTGTTAATTAAATTACGGGGAACCATGGAACTTTCATTAAAAGGGAAAACCGCGCTCATATGTGGTAGCTCACAAGGTATAGGGCTGGCTAGCGCAAAGGAGCTGGCTGCCGCCGGCGCAGAATGCATCCTGATCTCAAAAACAGAAGCCCGGTTAAAAAAAGCAAAGGCGCTGCTGAACACCGATGCACAACAGCAACATCATTTTGTAGTAGCTGATTTCCGGGACCCTTCCTGGGTGGAGCAGGTGATCACTTCCCTTACAGAAAAACGCACTATCCATATTTTAGTTAACAATACCGGCGGCCCTGCGCCCGGCCCTATCCTGGACGCCAAAGCGCATGCCTTTACGGAAGCATATAACCAGCACCTGGTCTGCAACCATATCCTGTCACAGGCCGTGATCCCGGGTATGACGGCAGCTGGTTACGGCCGCATCATTAATATTATTTCCACTTCTGTAAAAACACCCCTGAAAAATTTAGGCGTATCCAATACCACCCGCTGGGCCGTGGCTGGCTGGGCTAAAACTATGGCCGGTGAACTGGCGCCCTATGGCATTACTGTAAATAATGTATTACCCGGCGCTACCGCTACTGCCCGCCTGCGCTCTATTATTAGTGCCAGCGCAGAAGCGCGCAATGTGGCCGAAGCAGATATTGAGCAGGAATGGCTGTCAGAAATACCCATGAAACGTTTCGGGCAACCGGAGGAGGTAGCCGCCCTGGTTGCTTTCCTGGCCTCTCCCAGCGCCAGCTATATTACGGGAACGAATATTTCTGTAGACGGCGGCAGAACGCCGGTGGGATAACACCTTAATATTAAGGCATCAATCTTGCAGGAGCAAGGTGGTTCAAACTGGATTGCTTATGTTTTTTCTGACTTCACGACAGGTGATATTCACCTTTTGCGCAGGCCTGCTATTTACTGCCTGTACGCACTCAACGCCCAATAAAAATGTTACCCAAGCCACAGACACCAATGCCAGCGCTGTTACGGCCGTACCCGACCTGGGCAACACACCGGAAGTACCTGACACGCAGTTCATTGTAGTAGATTCTATGGTAAATATCAGGGTTAATGACCAGGCGGTGCCGCGGGGACAACACTCATTTGACAGTGCGCTGATAACTTACTGGACAGATTGTTATAAAAGTAACGGCAAGCTGCCGGCTTACCTGCGTTTTAAATACCAGGGCACTGTGATGATGGGCGCCCGTGGAAATTTAATGGATGCGGTTGTGCGGGTGCAGGATTCTGTGAAAGATCATATTGCCCGGGAAAAATTTTCACAGGAATTTCATAAGATAGATCCGCAGCATCAGAAAGAATTAGAAAAGCTGTACCCGGTACTTTTTCAGCGAAGGCTTTGAGAGAAGCGCAAAGCAGAAAGCAAAAAGCAGAAAGCCATTGTAATGACTTCCTGCTTTTTGCTTTTTAACTCTAAGCTTTTGATTTAGGCTTTAAGCTTTATGCTTTCTGCTCAATTCGCATCAAACCACAACTTAGTCGTTAACACATCAGCACCCTGCGTGGCTACTGCTGTTTTATAATTTTCGCGGTTCACGGCCTGTTCCGTTGATGGATAAGTGAAACGCAATGGAATTTTACCCTGCAGCACACCGGAATAGGCTGGTTTCAGCTGCGGATAATCCAGGCGGCGCCATTCTGCAAAGGCTTCCAGGCCATTTCCAAACAGTGCCAGCCATTTTTGATCACCAATAGATTGTTTATAGTTAGTGGCGTTATATACCACTGCAGGCTGCGCTAAATATTTAGTCACCAGTGAATCTGTTATACCATACTGTTTTAATGAAGCGGTAACGGCCTGGTTGTAATAAGTAGCTGCATTGCCGCTTAACCAGCCTCTTTGCGCAGCTTCTGCCTGTATGAACAACAGCTCTGCATAGCTGAATAATACTGCAGGCGCATCGCTGGTCTTAAATACAGTACCAATATCAGAGGTTCTGTCAAAACCCAGGCGGGCAGCGGAATCTACCGGCAGGCCATTGGTTACGCCAATAAGATCATGCACGCTGGTATCTTTGGCCTTATCCGCATAAATGGTTAAGCGCGGATCGTTCAGCGCCTTCAGCTTATCAACAATAGCTTTACTGATGCGGTAGTCATTCCGGGTTTCGCGGTTGCGGCCTACCGGGTTTTGGTTGGGCGATGCTTTGTAATTGAGCTGTATGTTCTCTTTATTGTCTGCCACCAGCAAAGCAGCATCTGCACCTACTTCTGCAAATACTGTCTTTGATACCTCCGGCAGCTTGTCGGCAATGCGGATGGCAATGCGCAGGCGCAGGCTGTTGGCGAATTTTTTCCATAAACGCATATTGCCGGCCAGCAAAATATCGCCCTGTATGGGATTGCCGGTTTCGTCTATCAGCTGCGCGGCTGTTTTCAGCTCTGCCAGTATGCCGGTATAAATATCCTTCTGCTCATCATACTTAGGCGTAAGGTATTGCCGGATATTAGCGGCCTGAGAGTAAGGCACGCTGCCAAACAGGTCGGTTACATTCTGGAACAGCCAGGCCCGCATAATAAGGCCTACGGCTTTGTAGTTGGGATTGGGCAAACTATCGCCCAGCTGTACCAGGGTAGTAAAATCTTCTATGCCCTGCGCATAAAAGTTACTCCACACCGTTTGGATGTTGGCTGCTGCCGGTATGTAACGGTCCGGGTCTGTATACTGGATCTTGGACCAGTACTGTACGTACAGCAGGGCTGCTTCCATAGCTGCTTCATTACCCCAGTAAGTATCCACGTTAGCTTTAATACCATTGCTCAGCAGGTAATCCGGCTGCACAATGCGGGGTTCATTCGGGTTTTGGTTAATGCGCTCCAGCTGTTTCTGGCAACCGCTTATAACAGCTACCAGCGGCAGTGCTAACCATAATGTATATATGAATTTTAACTTTTTCATGTTAGTTCAGTTTCGCGTTCACAATTAAAAGGATGCTCTCAGGTTAATACCAAAGCTGCGTGCCGTAGGGATCTGCAAGGTTTCCAGGCCCTGCCCGTTACCGGTGTTGAAAGCGGTTTCCGGGTCAATGTTGGGTACTTTTTTGTCGATGATCCAGAGGTTACGGCCGGTGAGCGTAATGTTCAGATCCTGAAAACGCAGGCCACGGAGCCATTCGTGCGGGAAGGTATAACCGATCCTTACTTCGCGCAGCTTAATAAAGGAGGCGTCGTACACGCTGCTTTCATTCAGGCTGCTGTTGTATACTGCTTTGTAATAGGATTGTGCAGGCAGAATGGTAGTGTTCTGCTTACCATCAGCGGTTGTGCCGTTGAAGATCATACCATCATGATATACAGTAGCACCACCCGGTGCGCCGGTATTATGATCTGCCAGCTGCACGGGTGTAGCTTTTTTATCATTACCCGGGTAGTAATAGGGCAAGCCACCGTGTTCCGCATCGCGGCCAGGCAGGCTTTCTGCCAGCACACCAGTATAAATGCCGGTATAGTTGGTACCGGACCAAATGGAGCCACCTTGTTTGGTATCTATCAAAAAGCTGATGCTAATGCCTTTGTAGGATAATACGTTATTGATGCTGCCGATCCATTTGGGTGTATAATAACCCAGTATTTTTTTATTGGGATCAATGGCAGGTGAGCCGTCGGCATTCACCACTATCTGTCCCTGGTCATTCCGCAGGAAAGCCTTGCCGAACAAAGCGCCGTAACGTTGTCCCTTGCTGGCCAGCACCTGTATGTTGCCGCTGCTGCCCAGTACATAATCATTCAGGAAACCATCTTTATCCAGCTCCACCACCTTGCTTACGTTCCTGGAATAATTCACGTTCACGTCCCAACGAAAACCGGATGCCGTGCTAACCGGTGTTAAACCCAGGGTTACTTCTATCCCGTGGTTATTGATCTTACCGGCATTCAGGAGCTTTTTCAGGTAACCGGTGGTGGGGCTTACATCTGCCAGCAGGATCTGGTTAGAGCTGTTGGAGTTGTAGTACGTAACATCCAGCCGTGCACGGTCTTTGAACAGGCCGATTTCCGCACCTACCTCTGTAGCGGTAGTGATCTCCGGCTTCAGATCATCCTTCAGGAATTTATCAGATACTGTTAATAAAGGATTATTATCAAAAGGCTGGTTGAACGGGTAAGTGTTGATCAGCTGATAAGGATCTGTATCCTTACCTACCTGCGCCCAGCCACCGCGGATCTTCAGCAGGGACAGCACATTACTTTGAATGTGCAGCGCTTCGCTCAGCACCAGGCTGGCATTTACTGAAGGGTAGAAATAGGAATTATTGCCTTTGGGTAAGGTAGATGACCAGTCGTTACGGGCCGTAAGGTTTAAGAACGCATAGTCCCGGAAACCCAGCTGGGCAGAGGAGAACAAGCTATATACGCGCAGCTTTGAAAAGTAGTTGGTGGAGATCACCGGGTCGCGGGAGTTATTGAGCGTGTACACATCTTTCACGGCCAGGCGGGGCGCCTGCTGGTAGTTATTTTCCAGCTGGTTGGTACGCACGTTACCACCTGCCAGCACATCCAGGTTAAAATCGCTGCTCAGCTTTTTGTTGGCGTTCAGCGTAAATTCTGAATTGGTTTCCGTTACAGCATAGGCATCTTCTGTATATGAACCATAAGGCGTACCGTTGGAGCCATAAGCTACCTTGTACCTACGCCGGTCGTTATAATAATCTGTACCTACGCGCAGGTTGGCGGTTAACCAATCCAGCACCTGGTAAGAGAGGCGCGCATTGCCAAAGAAACGGTTACGGTTTTGCGCTACTGTATTTTCATACTGGATCCAGTAGGGATTGCTGTAATAGCTGTGGTTCCAGTTATAATCATTGCCACTGGCGTCTTTATAGTTGCGCAGCAGCCTGGTATCTACCTGGCGGCCAAACCAAATGAACTGCAGGGTAACGCTGTTGGCACGCTTACCATCTACACCCGGCAGGTTATCTGCATTACCGCGAATGTAGCTGCCATAAGTGCTCAGTGTAAGCTTAGGCGCTATGCGGTAAGTGCTGTTAAATGTAAAGGTGTTGCGGGTTATACCGGTGTTGGGTAACAGGCCGGTTTGTTTGGCATTGTTGTAAGAGAAGCGGTAATCCAGCTTATCATTTGTACCGGCAACAGACAAACCATTGTTCAGCGTATAACCGGTTTCGTAAAAGTCGCGCACATTATCAGGATGCGCTACCCAGGGCGCAGGCTGGCCGTTAGAGAAGAACTGGCGGATAAGACGCCCGTCCAACGCGGGGCCCCAGCTTTCATCCACCCCATCGTTAATTCCTCCTCCTTTACCATCAACATAATCAAACTGCCCGCCGGAACCCTGGCCATAAGCATTCTGGTATTTAGGTAAGGTAAGCAGCGTTTGCATAGTAGCGCTGGAATTAACCGTAATACCTAAGCCCTTTGCACCGCGGCCTGTTTTTGTTTTTAACACCAGCACGCCGTTTGCTGCGCGGGAGCCGTACAAAGCCGCTGCATTAGGGCCTTTCAGCACGCTTATGGATTCAATATCATCCGGATTCAGGTCAGAAATAGCATTGGGAAAATCGCGGGCGGTAGCAATACCAACACCCAGCTGGCTATTATCTATGGGAATACCATCCAGCACAAACAAGGGCTGGTTGTTACCTGCAATAGAGGTTTCGCCACGGATCACAATGCGGGAAGATCCCAGATTACCCTGGCTGTTGGTGATATTTACGCCGGCTATTTTACCGGATAGCGCGTTCACTAAATTCGTTTCGCGCGCCTCGGTAATGTCGCGGGATTTCAGCTCCTGTACGGCATATCCCAATGATCTTTTTTCACGGGAAATGCCCAGCGCCGTTACTACTACTTCCTGTAAACGGCTTTCTGAACTTTCCAGCGCTACGTTAATAACACGTGTATCATTTACCGCTATATCCACCCCGGTATAACCAATGTAGGAAAAGTGCAGCGTATCATTTGCTTTGGCGGAGATAGAATATTTCCCATCCGCATCTGTTTGCGTGCCTTTGCTACTACCCTTTACCGTAACTACGGCGCCGGGCACGCGCTGTGCATCCGCTTTAAAAGTGACCACCCCCGTGATCTTTGTATCCTGCCCGTAAACGGCCTGCTGTACCAACAGCAGCACGGACAGCAATACGATGGTGTGTAAAAATTTCATGATAAAACTGGTTTTAATTGATTGTTCACGACAATAGGAATTGTGTTGCGGCGATCACCGCAAAGAAGCGCCTGCAGCGCTTGTATCAGATTAGATTATATACATGTTGTTAACGCCAGCCCTGACAGGGCATACAGCGATGTATGAAGGCGCCTGAAATGTAATTGTGATGTTGGCTACAGTAAAATACAAGGGATATGCCCCTGCCGGTGTGCACCGTATCAGTCGTCATTTTATGGCCTGGATTTAGTTTCCTGGCTCAAAAGTAGTAATAATTTATTATTCTACAAACACTATAGACTAAATAGAAGTATCAATATTTTACACCAGCCTTTGCTAATTCTGCTTCATAGAAGATGACGGCATCTTTCCAGGCGCCGAAGCTCAGGTCGCCAAACCTGAAGGGATCCCTCACTTCTTTTACGCCGGCCGGCGCTTCCTCATCTATATCTACATAAGTAGTGTCTGTTCTTTCTTTTGGAAGAATAGCGGGTATCTCACGCCGGGGATCATCCTTCTTTCTTGGTGCAAGCAATAACAGATTTCTCTTTAATACAGCATTTAAAGCGTTCATGGTTTGGCCAATCATCTCGTCGCCCTTATCAGTTACCTGCACATCAGTTACCATTAATGACTTCAGCTCTATAGCGATCTCTGTAAGCTTCCTATTTAATTCTTCAGTTTGGTTTAACATAAATAGCCGCAAGTACAGCTTCTGTTCCCCTTCTAATTCCTTTGCCCGCACTTCATTTGAATATCCTGTTACCTCTTTCTCCCGCCGCAAAGCATACTTCTCTTTCAGCATTTCCGGTAATGCCTGCTCAAACCCGCTCAGCAGCTCCTTATCCATGTTCCTGCCATTTATCCAGGCTGATACTGTTGGGTCCTTTAATGTTTCCCGCCATAAAGCTTCAATATCTGTACGGGTATTTACCGGGAACCTGTTCTTCTCGATATTAGTATCTATCCCCTCAGGGTTCAGGGATTCTTCTATTCTGCCCCAGTACACAGTAGCTATATCTGCCATGGTACGGATGGCGGCTTTCAGGTAAGGCGGCATGGGTGTAGTAGCCTCCACAGATTTTTCAATGATGTCTACTATTATTTTATATACTTCATTGGTGAAAAGAACAGCCATATCCCTGGGCTGCGCGGACGGCCGCTTATCTACCTTATAACTGTTGTCTACAATAGATTGGGATACGCCCTGGTTCATATCCAGGTATTCATGCAGGTCAATAGCGCTTTCTTTTGTAGGAGAAACATTCACCTGGAAGGATCCTGTTTTTTGATTGATGATCACCTGCGGGCCCGCGCCCTCGTTCATCTTCAGACCGTCTGCTGTTAAGGCAATTCCCTGCATGCTGGTGAGTGGCACCGTTTGGCCTTGCGTCAGGGCGCCTGCTGCACTGCTGATCTCCCTGGTACCTTCTGCCAGCGCAGAGTTTAACGCAACATCGGGCTGATTATATTTACCGGTAGCAAATTCCAGTGTAGCTATCCCGTTAGTATCGTCTAGTTTCTTAGGATGTTCCAGGTGAATTTCCGTTGGCTGTCCATTCACCATCATGGTAGCTACAGAGGTTCCCTGGGCAAAGTTTTCCGGGCTGGTATAAGTCAATTGCCCTTTTACTTCTATTTCAGCGCCTATTTTACGCTGCACCACCGGCCCGGCTGGTAATGTAAAACGGCCCGGCAGCTGCTCACCTGAACTCTGTTTTAACTGCGGTATAAATTGCAATGGCTGCGGTCTTGCAGGAGATGCTTTCACTAAACCTGCATTATTATGTTGCGCGGGTGTAAATACAACTGCTTTGCGCTGCACACCTGCAGTGCCAATAGCTTCCTGTGCGGAGCGGCCGGAGGGATTTACAGCCGAATAATATCTGTCATGCATAGGTTTGAGGGCTTACAACATAAAGATAACCTTTTATTGGCTCTGCTCCATAATACTATACAGGATCTTTCTTTCTCCCATACTTAAGGTATCACGTGTCAGGGAATCAGCCGGGATCCAATGCCGTTTAAATGCGCTAATAGCGGCTACACTGTCTTTTACATTATAACCTATGATCCGCAATCCCTGCAGGTTGTTAAAATTATCCGGTACTACAATATTAGTAGTATCCCCATACCAAAGGCCAAAACCTTTTTCCGCCAGCTGCTGCCAGGGGAAATACGCGCTGGGATCCACTTTGCGGCCAGGTGCAATATCGCCATGACCAATAATATTCGCAGCAGGGATCGTATACCGGTGCCGCAGCGTATCCAGTAAGATCATCAGGCTGCGGATCTGCTGCGGGGGAAAGGGCTCAAAACCATTATTATCTACCTCTATACCTATGGACGATGAGTTAACATCCGTAAGGCTGCCCCATTTGGATGCGCCGCCATGCCAGGCCCGCAGGTAATCATTCAGCATTTGATGCACTACCCCATCCCGGCAAATTACGTAATGCGCGCTCACCTGTGTGCTGGGCATAGTAAAGGTGCGCAACGTTTGCTCACAGCTGTTTTGCGCGGTATGGTGAATGATCACATAATTAGGTTTGCGGATACTGAAATTAGTTGTACCGGCCCACCAGGTAACATTCTGCACGGAATCAATAAACACCGGCGCCGGGGGCTGGCGTAATACTTTTGAAAAAGCTTTTACCTGCTGTTTATGCACTTTATTGGTAGCCCTGTATGGTGAGCTGGCGCAGCTATAGATACATGCGATGAACGTGATAAGTACCAGAACGCGGATCATCATAATTGTACTTTTTGTAAAAAAGTGAAGGGTGAAAGGCAAAGCATATACGCCTTTCACCGCTATTAAAACCAATGTTATGCCAAAAAGTTCGGTTACTGGTAATGTTTGCCAATAGTATCTTTCTGGTGTTTCCAAAGCTCCTGGAAAATGGGGCTGTTATCCCGCAAATGTTCAAAGGTGCCTTCATCTACAATATGCCCCTGGCGTAAGATATATACGTAATCAAACTGCCCCAGCAGGTGCAGGCGGTGCATGGAGGAAATAAGGGCTTTATCTGCAAATGCTTTGAACAGCTTATCATAGATCATGGCTTCCGTTTTAGGATCCACGCTGCTGGTGGGCTCATCCAGCAATACCAGCTCGCTTTCCCGGGCGGCTAAAATGCCGCGGGCCAGCGCCAGGCGTTGTTTCTGGCCACCGGAAAGGTTCACCCCCTTTTCCCGGATGTCTGATCCCAGTCCCTGCGGCAGCTGCTGTATCACATCTGTAAAATGTGCGCTTTCGCATACGCTCAAAATATCCTCCTCGCTGAAAGGCAGGCCCAGCGTAACGTTATAGGCAATGGTATTTTCAAAGATCTCCGGTTCCTGCGGGAACAGGGTTACTGTTTCATTGATCGTATCCAGCCCGTATGGCTTACCATCTACCGTTAATTCCATGCCCGGCTGCGGGTTGTACAAGCCTCTTAATAAAGAGAGCAGGGTACTTTTACCGCTGCCGCTCTCCCCTATCAGCGCAATACGTTTGCCGCGGCCAATGGTAATATTCAAACGGTGCAGGCTTTGCGGCGCATGTTCCGCATCATACTGCTCCCGGTGTGAGAAGCTCAGCTCTTTAATCTGTATGGTCCGCCATTTCTCCGGCAGGTCTGTAGGCGCATCCGGGCGGTGCTGCTGCAGGTAAGCTTCTTTAATATTGCCGGCCGTTTGTACGTAGGTGTTATACTGCACAATATCCGTGTACTGCCAGGCTATATCATGGAACACGCTGGTGAACTGGTTTACATATCCCAGCAAGGTAACCAGGCCGGCTACATAAAATACCTTGCCCGGCTCCCAGTGCTGGTACACATAACCGGCGGCAATTACGCAGTAGATCAGCGTTACCATCATATCTGCACAAAACCATTTCCATTCATTGATCTTTACATTTTTGCGGAAAGGGCTGGCAATATGCTGCACTTTTTTCAGCAGGCCGCTTTCCATACTTTTTTCCAGCCGCAGGGTGATCACCGTCATGATGTTGGATAAACTATCAAACAAAGTAGAGGATACTACGTGCTCCCGCTCATTCACCTGGTCCAGCGTGCGGATGAAAGGTTTATCGAACCGGAAGATGATCCAGATGGTGAAAGCGCCCAGCAGTATACCAATACAGCCATACAACGGGGAAAAATAAAGCATGGCCGCTACGGAAAAAAAGAATTTGGCCAGCGCATGCATGTACATAAAACCCCGGTCAAAAAATTCTCTTAATGCTTCATATGCCTTGCGAATGCGGTTAATGGTGGCGCCGCTGTGATGATCCTGGTGCCATTTTACCGGCAGGTGTAAGGCCTGGTGATAACGTTCCTGCAAAAAGTTGCGGCTCAGGTTAAAGGCCAGCTGCCGCTCCATTACACGGGCCGGGCCGTGAAAAGACCACTCCGTGAGCTTCAGTAAGAAATAACCGCCTGCGTACAACAGGGTGTAATGCCATACCCGGGCCGTATCCCGCTGTACCTGTCCAATAAACCAGCCGAAAATAAAAGGTGTAAGGGAAGCGGCAATATTGGAGCACAGGAACATGACATATACCAGTACATACTTCTTCCGCTCCTGGCGCGCAAAACGCCATGCCGTGCTCAATAATGATATATAAGGGTTTCCCATGCTGAATAGTTAAGACGGTTAAATGGTGTAATATTTAAGGGTTTGATGAATGGGCTATTAGTATACCCATTCATCAAACCCTCAAACAGTATTACAAAAGTAAGAATTATTTCAGCTTCTCATCGCGGGAGAAGGAGTAAGGCGCGGCGGCCGGGGCGGTGCCCCTGCTTTTGTTAGGCGTAGCGCTCATGTTAAAGTTAATGGTACCACCCTGCTGCAGCGCGCTGTGTGCAAACCAGTTCTTCGTGTACGGCTGCCCGTTCACTTTCACATCCTGCACATAACGGTTATCTGCATTATTCTGCGGAGCGGTGATCACCAGCTTTTTACCATCTTCCATGGTCACCGTTGCTTTTTTGAACAGCGGTGCGCCAATCACGTACTGCTGTGTACCCGGACAAACAGGATAAAAACCCAGCGCGGTAAATACATACCAGGCGGAGGTTTGGCCGTTATCCTCATCCCCGCAATAACCATCCGGTGTAGGCAGGTACAGGCGGTTCATTACCTCGCGCAGCCAGTACTGTGATTTCCAGGGCTGGCCGGCATAGTTGTACAGGTATATCATGTGCTGAATGGGCTGGTTGCCGTGCGCATACTGGCCCATGTTCATGATCTGCATTTCACGGATCTCATGAATTACGCCACCGTAGTAGCTATCATCAAACACCGGACGCATTTTGAAAACAGAATCCAGCATACCTGCATATACATCGCGGCCCCCCATCAGGTCCATATGGCCCTGTACATCGTGGAATACAGACCAGCTGTAATGCCAGCTGTTACCTTCTGTAAAGGCATCGCCCCATTTGAAGGGATTGAACGGTGTCTGGAATTTACCATCCTTGTTCTTGCCGCGCATCAGCTTTGATTCCGGATCAAAAACATTGCGGTAGTTCTGGCAGCGTTTGGCAAAACGGGCTACTTCTTCAGCCGGGCGTTTCAGCGCTTTTGCCAGCTGGTATACGGTAAAGTCGTCATACGCATATTCGAGGGTACGGGCGGTATTCTCATTGATGTCTACATCATAAGGTACATACCCCAGCTCATTGTAGTATTTCACGCCTTTACGGCCTACGGAGGTTAAAGGTCCTTCGTTTTCCGTGTTGTGTAAAATAGCCTGGTAAGCAGTATTCACATCAAAGTTCTTAATGCCTTTCAGGTAAGCATCGGCAATAATGGAGGCGGAGTTGGAACCGATCATACAATCGCGGTGCCCGGGGCTGGCCCATTCCGGTAACCAGCCGCTTTCTTTATAGGCATTCACCAACCCTTCCATAATGTGCCCGTCCATAGTAGGATACATGAGTGTAAAGAAGGGGAACTCAGAGCGGAAAGTATCCCAGAAACCATTATCGGTGAACATATAACCGGGCAGCACCTCGCCATTATAAGGGCTGTAGTGCATTACCTGGCCTTTGGCATTCATTTCGTAAAACTTGCGGGGAAACAGCATGGCGCGGTACAGGCAGGAGTAGAAAGTACGTGTTTGATCTACCGTACCACCTTCTACTGCCAGGCGGCCCAGCTCCTTGTTCCATGCGGCTTTGGCCTTTTGTTCAATGGCGGCAAAATCGCTGCTGCCTATTTCCTGCTGCAGGTTCAGCTCTGCCTGTTCAGGGCTGATGAAGGAAGATGCTACTTTCACATTCACCTGCTCGCCCTGCCGGGTTTTAAAACCTATTACGGCGCCTACATGGTTATCTTTTGCTTCCAGGTCGCCGGTGTTCAGCTTTTTATTGGAAAAAGTGGCCTGGTAGGTGAAGGGCTTATCAAAATACAGTACAAAGTAGTTCTTAAAGTTAGCCGGTACACCGCCGCTGTTCTTGGTGGTATAACCAATGATCTTATTCTCCCCGGGAATTACCTTGATGTAGGAGCCTTTGTCCAGCGCATCCACCACCACAAAAGCGCTATCTGTAGCGGGGTAGGTGAAACGCAGGCGGGCAGCCCTTTCCGTGGGTGTGATCTCGGTGGTCACATCATGGTCGGCCAGGTACACGCTGTAGTAATAGGGGCGGGCTATTTCTGCCTTGTGGGAGAACCAGCTGGCCCTTTCATCTTCATTAAAAACTATTTTGCCGGTAATGGGCATTATGGCAAACTGGCCATAGTCGTTGATCCAGGGGCTGGGCTGGTGGGTGTGTTTAAACCCGCGCAGCTTTTCAGCATCGAAGGTATAGGCCCAGCCGTCGCC
>NZ_JAGXJN010000003.1:0-116547 GCF_019091455.1 Chitinophaga sp. GbtcB8 | reverse complement strand
ATTGCCGGTTTGCGGCATCCAGAAGATCATTCCCCAAGGACAGGCAATGGCCGGGTAAGTATTACCGGTAGACAAACTGTGTTTGGAAGCGGTACCCATTAACGGGTTCACCCAATCTGCGGGATCTTTGATCTTGTCCACTGTTTGCGCCTGGGCTGATAAAGCAGCCAGCACCAGGGCAGTTGCGATTATTTTCCTCATAGTACGATAGACGTGTTAATTTTAGCGATAAGACCGTAAAAATAATAGTTCAAAACAATGTTAAGGGTTATTTTTATGAACGGTGCCCCCCCTTCCCCTTTAAATTTTTTGCGTTACATTTGTTATAAATAGTATATAACCCCAACAATCTACTGCCATGAACACGAATGCCCCAAAAATTCTTTTATTTGTAATTATCGGCGTGCTTGTAATTAACCTGGGCTTTAACCTGTTTGGTTCCAATGCAGGATTAAAACAGGCGGTACGCAACCTGGAGCTGGCGCGTAAAACGCTGGACAGCGCTATGGTGCAGCTGCAGGATGCCAGCAATGGCCTGGATTCCATACAGGTTAACCTGGACCGGCAAAAAGCGCTGATCAACGATATCCGTTACAGAACAGAGCTGATGGACCTGGAAAAACGCGTACGGGATGAGCACAGCAAAGTAAAAATAGACAGTATTAAAGACCGGATCAAAACACTGAGCAACTATCAGCCAACAGATGATATTATTACCGAAGACCTGAAATAAAATAAATACATAACCCCATGCAAACTAACCTCAAATGCGGCCTGTTGTTACTGGCAGGCCTGCTGTCCGTGCTGCACACTGCTGCGCAGGGCCGGCTCAAATTCTTTAACACCTGCACCGGCAGCAGCAACTACCGGCTTACCAACGGCGATACTATTATTATTCAGTGCGATAGCAGCCTGCTGATGAACAGCCGTAACTTTTCCATTTACCAGTCGGCCTACCAGCAATTCCGTAAGGGCGGCAACAGTGGCGAGATCCTGCGCTCCTACGAAACCCTGGTGCAGCAGCAGGATAGTATGATTACCAATGGCCAGCAGGATTATACCAACCTGAAGCTGCAGTTCGATTCTTTATTCCGCAGCTCGATTACTTCCCTGGACCGCACCAGCCGTGATATTGGTATTGTAAAGGATACACTGAACAATGTATCCACGCAGCTGAATAATACCAATATTATTATCGGAGATGCTATTAAACAGGTGAACCAGGCGCGGAAAAGAAGCTTCCTGGATAAGCTGTACTGGGGCATTGGCGGCTTAGGCATAGGCGTGGCTGTTACGGCGATAATTGCAGCGGCGAATTAGGAGAGCGGTTAGCTGTTAGGATCGTAGCGGATTAGTGGGCAGTTGTTGCTTAATTTCTTATTGTTAACAACAGTAGCCATTACTGTACTATTTCCATAATGCATAACCGGCCCTAACAGCTAACGGCTAACGGCTAATTGCTAACCGCTAACCAGCCACTCCTGACAGTTATATTAAAATTTGTTCAATTCCCCAGGGCAACGGTTTCCACTGTCTGCCCGTATTAAAAGAAATTCGTATTATTATAGGGCAATTAATGGTAATCTTCACCGATCAATTTGCGCTTTTCGTCGAGCCATTCGCACAAATGCACTTTTTTCGCGTTTATATGTTTTACCAGATCAGTACCATTGTAACGTGGTAAGCCAACTATTAATCAGCTAAATGCAAGTTTGAATGAGAAAGCATTTTTTATCGGCCGGAATGCCCATGATAATAATGAGCCTGCTTTGCAGCAGCGTGTTCTTTTCCTGTAAAAAAGATAAAACATCACCGGGGGATGATAACTCCGGGAATAATGGCACCGCACGTACTGACGAGGATTCACTGAAATACCTGATGTACCGCATTATGCAGGTAACGTATGCAGATGGCGGCCGGAATGCAGCCAAAGGCCTGCCTACCTACTACTGGTACAGCCAGTTGCCTTCCATTGACCCGTTCAGCACTTCCTACGCCAAAGCGGAAGACCTGCTGAGCACCATGATCAGCTACCCTAAGCTGAACGGCAACAACCTGGACCGCTACAGCTTCCTGGACCGTACCGGCTCCCTTGCCAATAAGCTGCAGAACGGTGTGATCGAGAAAGCAGCCGGCACCAACGGCAGCCTGGGAATGGAAGTAACCTATGCCCTGGACCAGAACGATGCCAGCCATCTGATGGTGCTATATGCGGATAAGAACAGCCCGGCCGGTGTGCAGGGCGTACAGAGAGGCTGGGAAATAACCGCTATTAACGGCGATGATAATATTGCGTATGATAACGGCGGCGCTAACACTACCAAGGTAACCAATGCGGTCTATAACCCTACCGGCGCAACCTCCTTTACCTTTAAGAAAGCTAACAGCACTACCGCTACACTTACCCTAACGCCTTCCTCTTACAATGTAAACCCGGTATTATTTGATACTGTTTATACCGTAAGCGGAAAACAGGTAGGTTACTTCGTGTTCTATACTTACTCCAGTGTAACCAATACCAGCGGTGCAGCCACGCCTACCAAACAGGTGCTGGACCAGCTGTTTGCCAAATTTAAATCCGCCAATATCAGTAACCTGATCGTGGATCTGCGGTACAATACCGGCGGGGCCGTATCTACCGCGCAATACCTGGATAGCGCCATAGCGCCGTCCAGCGCGCAGAACAAGGTAATGTACAACTACACCTATAACGATAAGCTGACGCAGAACCTGGCGGCTACCGGCCTGCCGGCGTCTATTAAATTCAGCGCCACTGGCGGCCTGTCACTGGAAAAAGTATTTTTTATCACTGCTGGTCAAACAGCTTCTGCCAGCGAGCTAACGCTGAACAACCTGAAGCCGTATATGACCGTAAAACTGGTAGGCGACACTACCTACGGCAAACCAGTAGGCTTTTTCAGCTATACTATTTCGGATTATGACAGCACCGGCAAGGAAAATTACCTGGCCGACCTGTATGCCATTAACTTTGAAACCAAGAATGCATCCAACCAGGGCGGGTATTATTCCGGCATAGCGCCGGACCAGGCAGCTACAGACTATGTAAACATCCCCTGGGGCAGCACCGGCGACGACCACCTGAGCAAAATATTCAGCTATATCAGCACCGGCAGGTTCCGCCAGGCATCTACAGAGCTGCGTATGACAGCGGATCCAAGCCTGCGTAAAAATATTAAACGTTCCATTACCTCCGGCCAGTTTAATGGCATGGTGGATTTCAGAAAATAATGTACAGATCTGCAAATGTGCAAATGAAGGATCCTGCTTTGCCGGATACCGGTCATTTGCACATTTGCATTTCAGGCATTTCCATACCTGCGCTGTTCACATCCCCCCCGTAAATTATTGCCGGTTTTATTTATATTTGAATTAACCGCCTTTACCTATCATCCCTATCCTGCTGAAAGCAATATTTTCCTCAGATCGCAGTACACTATGTTACCAACCAGCGGAGCATGCCTGCGAAGCCTGTAATGAGGTAAAAAAAAAGTATTGGCCTGCAAATTGGATATTTATGGTAACGTACGTAAGTTAGCAGGAGATAAGGACTGGTACCTTTCCGGTACCAGGGGTAGTATGAAGATGCAGAAGGCCGGAATAACGGGCATGGTGCACCCGGATAACATGAAGCACTTTAAAGTCCTTAATAATATTCATCGCCATGGCGGATATACGATCAAAGGTTGAGCTGATTGATGAAGAGATCACCAAAGCATACAAAGAGCCGGCTGTAGATTTTACGCAGCCGGAGTGGGAAAAAACTATGCAGGCCGCCACACAGGCCTTCAGGCTTACCATACAGCCGGAGCTGGCCTTTATACGGCAGGCCATACTGGAATGCCTGGAACAGGCCAATTATGGCAATGTACATACCATCGCCAAACTCATTGGGCAAACGCATCAGCTGAAAAATTTCCTGGCGCCCATCACAGATGAAATAATAGCAGATCAGCAAAACCTGCAATATGCGCTCACCTTTTTTATGATGCGCGACCTGATGCCGGATGCACGGGATGAGATCATGTACTTCAACGATCTGCTGAAAGCCTGCAAAAAAAAGCGGATCCAGCTGGCGCCCCTGCTGGAAAAATTATTACCACATGCCAGCAGCCAGATACGGTTTGGCAACTACTCCGTAAAAATGTTATTTGAAGGCGCGCTATGAACCCTGCCGGCAAGTTAATCTTTAAGGATGCCAGCACCGGGCAGGTAACCGTTTTCCATTACCATACATTCTATGAAATGGTGATTGCATGTATTGTGGGGGAGAGGATGATTACTTTGACCGGTACGATGATTATATAGCAACCCACCAGCTGGCTACAGAACTATTGGTGGATGAATGAGTATCTTTAATCTATGAAGTATTTCCTTTCTGTTATCTGCACCATCCTATACTTTAGCGCGGTTGCGCAACACCCGGCTTTTAAGGTAATTCCCCTGGGTGTAAAAGGTGGTATGGATGAAAGCAATCTTTCCGCTTACCTGGTAGCCCCGCAGGGATCCAACAACTACATATGCCTGGATGCAGGCACCTTACACGCCGGCCTGCAAAAAGCAGTACACAACGGCCTTTTTAAAAAACCGGCGGGTGATGTGCTGAGGCAAAACGTAAAAGCATACTTCATTTCCCATCCTCACCTGGATCATGTGGCAGGGCTCATCATCAACTCCCCGGATGATACGGCCAAGACCATTTACGGCCTGCCTTTTTGCCTGGATGTGATCAAAGACAAATACTTTTCCTGGAAAAGCTGGGCCAACTTTGCCGATGCCGGTGAAACCCCGCAGCTGAAAAAATACCATTACAGCCCCATGGGGCCCGGTGAAGCAACACCTGTTACGCAAACGGAGCTAAGCGTGCAGGCGTTCCCGTTAAGTCACTCCGCTCCTTTACAGAGCACCGCCTTTTTGGTGCGTTCTAAAGATGCTTATTTACTTTATTTGGGCGATACCGGTGCAGATGCTGTTGAAGGGTCTGATAAGCTGTTACAGTTATGGCAAACCGTAGCGCCTTTGCTGAAAGCCAAACAGCTGAAAGCTATTTTTATAGAAGTATCGTTCCCCGAAGAACAGCCACGGAAGCAGCTATTCGGGCACCTTACCCCCAGCCTGCTGATGCAGGAAATGCATACGCTGGATAGCCTGGGCGGGCCGCATGCTGTGAATGGGCTTCCGGTAGTGATCACGCATATTAAACCTTCCGGTAATAATGAAGTTGCTATTCATAAACAGCTAACCAGCATGAATGCATTACACCTGCGGCTTATTTTCCCTGAGCAGGGAAAGCTGCTGGTATTTTAACGATGCTGCTCATACACATTCACCGCTACCGCCGCTTTTAACTGCTCCAGCTCCCCGGTATTCAGCAAAGGAGCATCAGTTGCCGCCACTGCATCCTGCAGCTGTTCAGGCGTGCGTATACCTACCACCGCAGCTGTTACCGGCCCTTGCTGCAGCACAAAACGCAGGGCTGTTTGCGCAGGGCCGCGTTGTGCATTGGAAAGGGCTTTAACGGCGTTGGCTGCGCGTTGTACTTCCTCTGCCGTATAATTTAAATACGCAGCAGCAGGTTTATTTACCAGCAAACCTTTGGCTACACTGCCGCGGGCCAGTATCCCAATATTATGCTGCTGCAGCAGCTCAAAACAGGTTTCTTCCGGGCGGCGGTCCAACAGGCTGTATTGCATCATTACACTTACGATACGGGACCTTTCCACATAGGCGCGTATTACATTCGGGCGAATGGAGGAAATGCCGTAATTACGGATCTTGCCCTGTTCCTGCAGCCGTTCAAAGGCTTCAATAGTTTCATCAATATTATCTTCCAGCGTGCCGCCATGCAGCTGGTACAGCTCAATATAATCTGTTTGCAGGCGTTGCAGGCTGCCCTCTACGGCGCTTAAAATATATTCCTTCCGCGGGTTCCAGTCCCAGCCGCTGCCATCAGGCCGCCACTGGTTACCTGCTTTAGTGGCAATGATCACCTCTTTGCGTTTGCCCTGTAAAGCCTTGCCCAGTGTGCTTTCATTAGCGCCTTTGTCATACAGATCTGCTGTATCAAAATAATTGATACCGGCGGCCAGCGCCTGCTGTATTAGAGCGGCATTGTCCGCATCACTACCCTGTAAAGACATTCCCCCAAAAGCAATTTCGCTGATCTTCAGATCAGAACTGCCTAATAATTTGTAGTTCATACAGCAAAACTAGGGCATTCGCTTTCATATACCAATCGCGTCATTGCGAGGAGCAAAATAAAGCCAGGGCGTGTGGGGCGACAAAGCAATCTCCCGAATGGCTGGGGATTGCTTCGTCGCCCTTCCGGGCTTCTCGCAATGACGATTGATTAGCCTTACTCATTTATAAAATAGTAACAGGATAGTCTATTGTGCGTGTAAGATCCGCTGCGTATATTGTTGTATGAAGAAAAAACTGGTACGCGCCGGCCTGCTCTTTTGCGCCGGTATCATAACATTATCATTTAACGCGCATGCGCAGCACAAAAGCCCGGTACTAAATCATATAGCCATTGCCGTATACGACCTGGATAAAGCCACTGCTTTTTACCGCGATGTAATGGAGATAGACACCCTGGCTGAACCCTTCCACGACGGCAAACATACCTGGCTGAAGATCGGCCCCCACAGCCAGCTGCACCTGATCAAGGCTGCCAGGGAAGTTTCAGAACATGATATAGCTGCACACTTATGCTTCAGCGTGCCCTCCATAGATGATTTTATTATTAAGCTGAATAAGCTGAACATTCCTTTCCGTAACTGGCAGGGCGAAAAGCAAAAGTATACCCTCCGGGTAGATGGTGTTAAACAGGTGTACCTGCAGGACCCTGATAAGTATTGGGTAGAGGTGAATGATGATAAATACTAAAATTATTTAGCGCCGTCCAGGTGGGCCCGGGTAGAGTGATCCTCGTTCGGTTTATACTGCACGTTCTCTATTTTCAGCACTACCGGGTTGGGCCACTTATTATTGGTGTAAAAACGCTGTCCGTTCACAGCGCTGATCACCAGCCCAACAGGGGTGGGTTGTACATAGATGTGCGCATCAAAATCCTTTTTATACTCCACCAGCTCACTGGCATAACCTAATATGGATACTTTGGTTTGTGCATTACCCTCCAGGGTTTTCAGCACCAGATCCTTACGCTCTCCATATTTCCATTCTGTACCGGCAGGTACAAAGGCATACACGGTATTGCCGGTTTTTGCTTTGGTGAACCAGATGTTGCCTTCGCGGATAATGTTCCAGGGGCGGATGGCGGCAATGCCTTCCTCATTGGCCATATTCCATAAAGCCAGCTCACGCAATAGGGATTCCTGCTCTATCTGGATCTCCCCATCTGCCTTGGGCCCTACATTCATAAGCAGGTTACCGCCTTTGGCGCGGGTTTCAATGAGCATGTTAATGATCTCTGTACCGGATTTGTGGGGATCGTTGGTAGGTTTCCACTGCCAGTCTGTACCCATGGTAAAGCAGGCTTCCCAGGGACCGGGCACCGGCTGGTTGGGCAGCTCCTGCTCCGGTGTGCGCATGGCGCCGCGGGTTACCAGTATATCCGGCTGCAGCTGCCAGGCATATTCCTTTAATCCATCTGCCGGACCGTCAAAAAATATCAGGTCTATTTTTCCGTATTGTGTAAGCAGCTCTTTTACCTGTGCCTTGTCATAGGCCATCAGCTCCGGGTTCTGGGCGGGGAAGTGCTGTGGCACCTGCATTCTGCCCAGGGGAATGTTATGTTTCCAGAAGTAGTGAAAATCTTCCGGTGAAAAATACAGGCCAATGGCTATGCCCTGTTTACGGAAAGCCGTAATGATCTCCTTCAGCGCATCGCGCTTAAAGGGGGTATGCATAATGCTGAAGTCTGTGGTTTTGGTGTCCCACATGCAGAACCCTGCATGGTGCTTGGTAGTGAACACCACGTATTTCATGCCGGCCAGTTTTGCCAGCACGGCCCATTCCTCCGGATCAAACTTTTTAGGGTTAAAGGTTTTAGGCAGCTCCGTGGTGAACTTCTGCAAATAATTTTCCGATGCGCCGGCCATAGAATGGCTGATCACTGCGCCCAGCTGCACATCCACGCTCCAGTGAATGAACATGCCCAGGCCCATATCCATGAACCATTGCTCTCTTTCAGGTTTGTTGGCGGTTTGCTGCGGGTAGACCATGCTGCCGGTTAAGATCAGCAGCAAAAGGATCGGAATAGTACGCATAAGTATTACGATGCTGGTTTGTTAAGGTACCTAAGATACAATCAAAACCAGGTGGCTGTATACCTAATCCCGGCCTTTACAACAAAGTATCAGGCTTTGATAATATAAAATCAGGTAGTAAACACCCCCGCTTCCCAAATATTCCGCTTTAGATAAAAATATTTCCCGATTGCGTAAACGGGACATAGATATGATGCAGCACATTTGCAGCACGAAATGCTTATATGAAAAAGGTCCTTTTATGTCTGGCGGGATGCTTCATCGCTATACCCTTCCTATACTCACAACAGTACACTCCTGCGCAGCAGCTAGTATTACGCACCAACGAAGATTCCCTGAATGCCGGTGTGGCCACAAATAAAACGGTAGTATCCGGTTATGGATCTGCGTTCTATCAACGGAACTTTAATGAAGAAATGTCCAGGGCTACGCTGGAAAGAGCGGTATTATTCATTGGGCACCGGTTCAATGACAAAATCTCATTCTTCAGTGAAATGGAGCTGGAAAATGCTGTGGTGGAAGCCGGGTCAGACAGTAAGGACAATTTTAAAGGGGAGCTGGCTATGGAGCAGGCCTACCTGCGCTTTAACCTGAATCCCCGCCAGTATATAGTGGCAGGTTTATTCACCCCGCGCATTGGTATGCTCAATGAAAACCACCTGCCGGTGAATTTTAACGGGGTAGAACGCCCGCTGGTAGAGCAGCTTATTATACCCGCCACCTGGCGTGAGCTGGGCATTGGCTTTTACGGCCGCTTACGCCGCCAGCCTTTGAACTATAGCATTGCGCTCTTAAACGGGCTAAGCGCAGCCTCTTTTGAACATGGCACCGGCATTATAGAAGGCCGGGCAGAAGGCTCCGGCGCTTTTGCCAACGATATTGCCATTACAGCCTCCCTCCAGTACTACTGGCAGAACTTCCGCTTCCAGGTATCCGGTTATATGGGTGGCACCAATGGCGCCAACAAACGCCAGTCAGACAGCCTGCAGCTGCACCACGGCGCATTTGGGCTGCCCCTTTATTTAGGTGAGGCCAACATACAATATTCGCATAACGGGTTTGCCTTTAAAGCCATTGGCAGCATTATCTCTTACCCTGATGCAGCCGACATTAACAAAGCTTACGCCAACAACGTAAGTAAGGTAATGTATGGCGCCTATGCAGAACTGGCCTATAACCTGCTGGAAAAAAGTATCAAGTACAAAGAGCAGCAGCTGAATGCCTTTGCACGTTACGAGGTGTTTGACCTGAATTCCTCCGTTCCTGCTAATGGCATTTATGATGGTACGCTTAAACAACAACACCTGATAGCCGGCCTCACCTACCTGCCCATTCTTAACGTAGCCATTAAGGCAGATGTACGGCTGGCGCATACCGGCGATGAAAATCCCGTGCTGGTTATTAATCCCAGCCCGGCGCGCATCCCTTATAAAACAAACAATACTTTCCTGAACGTAGGTATTGGCTACGCATTCTAAACCTGAAAACGCATAACGGTGAATAGAAGAAACTTCCTCAAAGATACGTGTAAGGCCTGCCTGTTAAGCGCTGCTGCTTTCTCCATGGCCGATGTGCTGGATGCCTGCGGCACTACCATGAAGGGTTTTAAGACTTCCGTAAATAACAACCGGGTAGAAGTACCGCTATCATTATTCGCCACCGGCGATCTGCAGATCATCAGCCCTAAGAATTATGAATACGAAATTGCCGTGCGCAAGAATGCGGATAACACCTATGAGGCATTGTTAATGCGCTGCACCCACCAGGCCAACCAGCTGATACCTACCGGCAACGGTTTTCTATGCAGCCTGCATGGCAGCCAGTTTGATAAAACCGGCCTGGTGAAAAAAGGCCCTGCAGAAAAGCGCCTGCTGCAGCTGGCCACAGAAACCAACGACACAAACCTTATCATACATATATAACAAGTAAAACACCATGAAAAAATTATCCATACTATTGGCAGCCTGTAGCTTAACCCTGTTTGCGTGCAGTAAAGATGATAACAACGGCGGTGATACCAATGAAGATTTCAATACCATGAAAACCACCGTGCTGGTGGATTTTGCTACTAAAACCGGCTTGCCGGGCTACAGCAACCTGAAAGATAAAGCCACTACTCTGAACAACGCCATCACAGCCCTGAACAGCAGCGCTACCGATGCAAATCTTACCGCTGCGCAGGCAGCCTGGCGCGATATGCGCAGCACCTGGGAACAATGTGAAGGTTACCTGTTTGGCCCTGTGGAAGATGATAACTACGATCCCAACATGGACACCTGGCCGGTGGATTATGTGCAGATGGACTCCCTGCTGGCCAGTAGCAATGCTTTGCAGCTGACAGACATTGAGAACCTGAGCACCCTTTCCCTGAGAGGTTACCACCCGATAGAATATGTGCTGTGGGGTAAAGACGGTAAGCGCACCGCAGCTTCCATTACGGCCCGCCAGAAACAATACATCACCAGCCTTTCCCTGGACCTGAAGAATATTTGTACGGCACTGTACACCAGCTGGGCGCCGGAAGGCGGCAACTATGCCAGCAAAGTACAAACCGCCGGCAGCGGCAGCACCGTATTTGCCAAAAAGCAGGAAGCCTTTATTGCCATTGCAGATGGTTTGATAGGTATTTGTGACGAAGTAGGCAGTGGTAAAATGAAAGAGCCCTTTGATGCGCAGGACCCGCAGATCGTGGAATCACCTTTCAGCGGTAACTCTGCTATTGACTTTAAGAACAACATTACCGGCGCATATAACGTATACATCTGCAAATTCCTGGGTAATGAAGGTACCGGCTTAAACAAGCTGGTGGCCATGAAGAACATTTCCCTGGATAATGAGATCCAGCAGAAGTTCCAGGCAGCTATCACCTCATTCAACAGCATTACGGTACCTTATGAGCAGGCCATTCTGACCCAGAAAGTACAATGCCAGAATACCATGAATGCCATTAATGATCTGAAAGCAACACTGGAAGAAAAGCTGAAGCCTTTCATCATTACCAACATTACCGACTAAGGCCGGTAGCTTATTATACACCACATGCAGATAAGGAAGATATACCTGGTGGCAGCATTGCTTACCTTACCATTTATGGTAATAATGTGTAGCAAGCCAGCCACTTTTGAGGACAATGAATACGACATTCGCCTGAGCGGAGGCGCTGCCACCGCGTTTGATGAAACCAGCAAAGCCTTTGGGCATATGATGGATGGCATGAATAGCAATGATCAACATGCACATGAGCTGGGCGACCATGCCGTGGAGCAAACCTTTGTAACAGCGCCTGCGCCCATTAACAGCGGCTTAGGCCCCATCTTTAATAATGTGAGCTGCGTAAGCTGCCATCATAACGACGGGAAAGGCAATCCCACCACGGGTTTGGTAAGCTCTTCCATGCTGGTACGTTTAAGCATGCCCGGTACCGACGAACATGGCGGACCGGCGCCTGTGCCCGGCTTTGGCCTGCAGCTGCAGGATGTGGCCATTTTTGGCAAACAGCCGGAGGCAAAGATAGGCGCCACCTACACCGACCAGCCTTTTACTTACCCGGACGGCACTATTGTAACACTGCGCAAACCCTGGTATACAATATTGAATCCTTACATTCCATTGCCTTCCGGCGTAGTTATCTCTGCCCGTATGGCGCCGCCCTTTTTTGGATTAGGGTTGTTACAGAACATCCCTGAATCCACGGTGCTGGGTTTTGCAGATGAAGGTGATGCAGATGGCGATGGTATCAGCGGGCGGCCCAACTATACCTGGGACCCCGTGAATAAAAAAATGATGCTGGGCCGTTTTGGAATGAAGGCCAATACCGCTACCATCCTTACCCAGGTGGCTGCTGCCTACCAGCAGGATATGGGTATTACCAGCACCGTATTTCCGCAAGAAAGCTCCTTTGGGCAGCCGCCGGCTGATGGGTTAAAGGATGACCCGGAGCTGCCGGATTCTATTTTAAACGCTACTGCATTTTACATACAAAGCCTGGCTGTACCGGCCCGCAGAAGTGTAACAGACCCGCAGGTACAACAGGGTGAAAAATTGTTTGCGCAAACCGGTTGCGCCAGCTGCCACAAACCTACCGTGCAAACGGGAGTGGATGTACGCTTTAAGCAATTAAGCAACCAGCGCATTCACCCCTACACCGACCTGCTGCTGCATGACCTGGGCGCGGACCTGGGTGATGGCCGCCAGGACTTTACGGCAAACGGGAATGAATGGAAAACACCGGCATTGTGGGGTATAGGCCTGTTTGAAAAAACAAACGGTACGCCTTTTTACCTGCATGACGGCCGTGCACGCACGCTGGAAGAAGCTATTTTATGGCATGGCGGCGAGGCGTCAAAAAGCCGCCAGCAGTTTGCAGCCCTCAGTAAAACAGAGCGGGATGCACTGATACGTTTCCTGAAGTCTATTTAAGAATCATTTATAGATCTATCAAGGCAAACCGGCCTGGAACAGTGAAAGCTGGTCTTCGCCGGTTTTGCTTTTTTCTTTTTTAGGGGCAGCCTTCACCGCTTCGCGCAGCTCATCGGGAATATGCATTGAACAGCCCTTCATAACTGCGCTCTGTATTAAACAGGTTAGCTTCCCGTCCCAGCTTCTGGGGCGAGTGTGCATCTGAGTTGGATATTAACGTAAAGCGGTCCAGCGCGCTCCATTGCCAGTTCATGGCGGGGTCTGATGACAGGCCGGTTTCAATAGCAAAGATGTGACCCGAAAGATCACGGAAACATTCGTCGATACTGTCATAACCGCCACGGGAGCCCAGGGTGGAGAACCAGGGTGTCCACACATGCGCTGGCACCAGGTAGGCCTGGTCGGAAGCGGCCAGCACAATTTCCAGCAGATCGCGCGATGGTAAACCCAATATAGGCCGTCCATCTGAAGCCAGGTTACCGATAGTGGAAAGCTTTGCATTGATGCGGGCTACGGTTTCAAAATCCGGCGCATATACCAGGTTATGGTTCTTGCGCACCTTATACCCGTACTTATAAATAGAGCTGATCTCTGAGGTGAGGCAAAAACGTACATCAATATCCTGCACCTTCATACCCGGCAGTGCCGGTGTGGCGGGCGGGTTCTTCAGGCGGAACAAACCATTGCCATCGGGCTCCAGTTTTTCCTGTAATTCTTTGAACCATTGGGGATGCGTAAAATCGCCGGTACCTACTACATGAATGCCTTTTACCCGGGCCCATTGATAGAGGGTTTCCAGGTTAAGATCCTTGCTGGTAGCACGGGAGTAGTGGGAATGGATATGGAGGTCTGCTATATAGAACATACAAATGACGGGGGGTAAATAGTAAAGATAAGGAAAGTCGATGGTCCATGGTGGATGGTCCATTGCATAAGATGAGCAAGAATTGGAATAGGGCTCCAAACCCCTGCATATACTTGCTGAACAGCCCTCATGAACGGGCTATGGACCATCAACTATGGCCCATGGACTAAAAACCATTTTTCATACTGATAATTTATTTATTTTCGTGTACATGGACCAGGTGCAAAATGGACATTCCGTATATGTACTGAAAACCGGGAAGAACCTTTATAAGATCGGCAAAACGCAGGATCTGCAAAAAAGGCTTTCTTCCTATCATACCCACCTGCCTATTGTTTTCCGCCTGGTACGCCAATACACCACTACACTTATGGATGACCTGGAAGTAAGCCTGCACATGGCTTTCCAGCATAAACGCGTAAAGGGTGAATGGTTTGAGCTGCTGCCGGATGATCTGGTGATCTGTGATAATATTGCCCGCGGTTTTGCCTGGGTACAGAAACCAAAGGAACGCAGCAAACATACCCAGATCCAGTACAGCAGTAATCCCATGCTGCAGGTAATGGAAGCCAACGAAAAATACCTGCACGACTATTCGCGTATTGCCGATGATCTTACCCTAGGCCTGAGCATTGACGAGGTATTTGCCCTGCATGACGGCGACGTTAGCATGACGGTTATCACCACCGTAAAACGCCTGCTTCAATACCGCACGCCCAACGCCGAATTCCTGGGTCAGTGGTGGTACATTGTAAGCGACCTAGGCGCCGGCATGAGCGAAACCAAAGTGGTGGAAAAATATAAAGGCCAAACCACCCGCACTACCGTGCAAATGATCAAACGCATCCTGCGTAACCAGCTGTATTAATTTTATTACTCCTCCTTAAAGAAATTGCCTGCATATTTAAACCCTGACATGAACTTCACTAGGGATGGACTAGTGAGAAACATGGGATCCAGTAGGGAAAGACATGAGAAACACATGAGAAAGACATGGGAAAAAGTGCGTAATTTATCCCTATGAAACGTTTCTTTTTCCTCACCCTGCTGTTGGGCTATACCCTGCTTACCTACTCACAATCCAAAACCAAAAGTTACTTTCCACCCCGCGGAGAATGGCAGCACCGCCCGCCCGCCGCATTGGGGCTGGATTCGGCCCAATTACAGGCCGCTATTAAATTTGCACGCGATAATGAATCCAAATATCCCCGCAACCAGGAGCTTACCCAGGCTATCCAGTTTGGGAAAGAGCCGTACAGCGCAGGCATAGGCCCGTTCTCTGAACGGGGAGAGCCTACGGGTGTGATCATCTACAAAGGTTATATTGTAGCGGAGTGGGGAGAACCGCTGCGTGTAGATATTACCAACAGCGTTACCAAAAGTTTTTTATCATCCGTGATAGGCGTGGCGGTAGACCATGGGCTTATACGCAGCGTAACAGATACCGTAGCGCCTTATATACCACCCATTGAAGTATATAACCCCGTTAGCACGGCTTCCACACCTGGGCAGCCGGCTTTGTTATATCCCTTTGCAGGTGAGCATAACCGTACCCTTACCTGGGATGTAATGTTACGGCAAACCAGCGACTGGGAAGGTACTTTATGGGGGAAGCCGGATTGGGCAGACCGTCCGGTGGGCAATGATCCCGAAGTTTGGCTGCACCGTAAACGCAATGCCCCCGGCGCCGTATACAAGTACAATGATGTGCGGGTGAATGCCCTG
The DNA here is from genome assembly GCF_019091455.1 of Chitinophaga sp. GbtcB8. Classification (GTDB taxonomy): domain Bacteria; phylum Bacteroidota; class Bacteroidia; order Chitinophagales; family Chitinophagaceae; genus Chitinophaga. The sequence goes on along the minus strand of NZ_JAGXJN010000003.1, from coordinate 101,289 downwards.
GCGCTGGCAGCTACCTGCGTATGGCGGCAACCGCTGCCGCAGGTATTAAAGCAGCATATTATGGACCCCATTGGCGCATCCAATACCTGGCGCTGGTATGGCTACCGCAATGCGTGGATCGTGCTGGATGGCGCACCCGTGCAATCAGTCAGTGGCGGCGGGCATTGGGGCGGTGGTATGTTCATCAGCGCATATGATATGGCCCGTTTTGGCCTGCTAACCCTGCACCGGGGTAACTGGAACGGTCAGCAGCTGTTGTCTGAGCAATGGGTTAAACAAGCGCTTACACCTACAGCTGCGGAGCCTACTTATGGTTATATGAATTGGTTCCTGAACACAGATCATAAGCTGGCGGCCAGCGCACCGGCAAATGCATTTATCCATATCGGCAATGGCACCAATTTCATTTATGTTGACCCCGATCATGAGCTGGTAGCCGTAGTAAGATGGATTGATTATAAAGCCATGAACAGCATGATAGCGCAGCTATTAAGTGCAATAAAATAATTGCCGGATTAACTGCTACCCTTATACGTAGTTATACGTAGATGATAGAACGCAGCCCGTCAGAACGCGCTAGCCTTTCATGTAAAAAAGGGGCCGTTTCCGGACGTATTACTGGCTAAATTCATACTTTTGGTCCGGGTGACTAATAAGTTCAGAACACGATGTAGCTTACCCGCAGACCAGTGATGCGACCAACATCCAAGGTCATTTCCCATCCGCTTTCAGGCGGGTAGGATTTTTTTTATCCATGAAACAGTATAGCCCCCGTGAACCGGGGGCTATATGCTCGCTTATGGGGAAGCCTCAACCTAGCTTCCTGATTTGCCTAAGCACCAGTTAGAAAACTGCACTCATTTATCTTGATGACTTGTAAGTGAACTTTTCGTTGAAAGAAGTTCTTACGGCGCCGTTCTGCGTCATAAAATAGCTTACTTCAAAAGAAGCCACTTTACCATCGCCGCCAAAGGTGATCTTGTTCACACCTGTAGGGTCCAGCTCTGCAGAGCGTTTATTGGCGCCGGACAGCTGCCCGTAATAATTGGTGATGGAGGTGATCTTTCCTGCATCATCAAAAAAGAACACCGGGCTAAAGCTGCCGTAGTAAGAGGTGCCGGTAGCGCCGCTCCTGATAGCATGGCCATAGGTTTTGGCCACAACCGGATCATACATGGCAATGGAATTACCGGAATAAGTGATCATGTTCACATCCAGCGGATAGTAACCCGTGAGGGAGGAGCTGGTGTTATCTGTCATAGATCCCGTCATGGTGTAAATTCCATCATAGCTGTTACGCACAGCAAAGGAAAACAGCGCAGTACCAAAGTTTCCGCTGATAATACCGGTGGAGGCAGATGCGATCTTTAACGGCAGCGCATAGTTCACATTAAAATCAAAATCGCTGCTCCGGGTAATAGCCACATATACCTGGATCTTTTGCGTACCGCTTTTGATCACAATATTGCTGGGCAGATGGTATACGCTGGCAGGGGGCGCAACATAGTTCGTCCCCTGTTCTGCATTGTATGCATTTAATGCAGCAGTGTCAACCTCCAGCGTTACCGTAATATCATTGGGCGCCATTTCCGCGCCTGAATAGCTCAGGTTAATATTTATGTTGGCAGACTCTCCTACTCCCAGGCTGCCCAGATCCACTGCAAACCGGGGCACTATAGCGCCGGCAGGTGATACAATAGAACCGGTATTCTCAAATTCCACCACGTTGTTAGACTGTGCAGGATCCATGGCCAGGTGATCCTTTAAGCAGGAAGTAAATGCCAGCGCCATTACAGCAAGCGATACTTTCTCTATGATATATTTCATCGTATTTTTTTTAATTGTTTATACTTCACAAAACGGCTCCCCTTACTGTGCTGCCCAGAAAATAAGTGATGAAAAAGGATTGATCCCTTTCGGCATGTTAGTACCGTTGTTGGATGATTCTGTATTGGGATACAGTAAGCGGGTAGGCAGCCTGTCAGCACGGGTGCTGATGGATTGTGTGGATGCAAATGTTTTCAGCGCATCTGAGGAACCATTTGTAATCGCAGGGTAATGTGTTCTGCGGTACTCATTCCAGGCCTCATGCCCATGTATGAAGTTCAGCGCCACATACTTCTGGGTAATGATGGCTTCTATCTGCTGCGGCTGCGTAGTGGCCAGGTCAAAATGCACCAGGTAGCTGCCTTCATTGTTCTCCAGGTAAGCATCGTAATCTACCTGCGGATCCCAGCCATTCAGGTCAAAGGTGCCATCCGGTTTCATATAATCATATTTGAAAGAGGCAAGTACGCCTGCATCAAACAGCGCTTTTGCATCGCCGGTAACAAACCCTCTTACCACGCCTTCTGCCTGCAGTAAAAAACTCTCAGCCGCTAACAGCAAAGGCTCGCCGGCGCTGGGCGCTTTGAAAATGCCAATGCTGCCACCGGCCGTAGTGCTGCCCCTGTCGCTGCCTGCATTGGCGCCGGATAACCAGGCGCTGCCTGCGGGTGCAGAGGGTACGCTGTTGCTCTCATAACCCAGCTGGTTGGCCGTAGTGCTTGGGAACTGGTAATAAATGGCATAACCCCGGTAATCATCCAGCTTGGTACCATCGTAAAATGAAAGGATCCATTTAGTAGGGATCCAGGCCTTATTGCCTGCGCTGCCGGTAGAAGTATATATCCAGGTGTTCCAGGCAGGGTTTTGCCGGTTATTATCCCTGGCATAACCGGGGTTTATAATGGCATCAGTGGTCAGGAAGCCGGCATCATCAAAAGCAGTGCTGGCAAAAGTAACCTTGCTGCCGGCACGTATCATTAAGCGGAGCTTAATGGTGTTGGCCAGCTGTTTCCATTTTTCCATGTCGCCTTTGAACATAGGATCAGAGCTGCTGCCCAGGTCTTTTACGTTACTGGTGGTGCTGCCTTCCTGGCTGGCTTGTGTATTTTTAATGATGGTGATGGCAGAATCCAGCTGTATGGCCAGGTCCTTGTAAATATCTTCTGCCTTATCATAAGCAGGTGTAAGCTCATTAACGCCCTTTAATGCATCCTTGTAAGGAACATCATTATAAGTATCTACCAGCAGCTGGAAGTTGAAAACTTTCATAATGCGGGCTGCTGCGTTAAAGTAGCCGTAATCCGCTATGGTATCTGTTTGCTGTATCACGTACTGGAAATCTTCCAGCAGGTCGTAGGAGGAGGTCCATAAGCCGGTGCTGGTAGCATTACTGAAATTGTAGGTGACCGCTGCGCCAAAACCACCGTAACCACCGGCGTTGGCGGCATAACCTACCAGCTGGGAGCCGTAGCTGTTAAAGCTGCTGATGTTGGCAGCCGTATATACAATTGCCTGCGGCAGCACTACTTCCGGCGTAGCGGAGGTAGCGGTATTCGGGTTGGTGTTGATATCCAGGTATTTTTTACAGGAGCTTCCCAACACAACCATCCCTATGGATATAAAAAGTAATAAGCGTTTTTTCATTTCTCTGATTTTTTAAGCTGCAGTTAGAATGTCAATGACAGGGTGGCACCGTAAAAACGGGAAGGAGGCGTTTGCCCCAGGCCGGTAAGGCCTATACCGTTGCTGTCATTACCTGCATCACTGTATTCAGGATCTGTATAATAGTTTGATTTGGCCAGCCAGATGAACAGGTTACGTGCCTGCACACTAATCGTGGCGGCTTTAATAACCCTGATCTTGCTGAGGAAGGATGCCGGCACGTCGTATGACAATGCGATCTCCCTCATCTTCCAGAAATCGCCGGAAGTAATGTAGTTAGAGGCCACCGTACGGTTTTCATCATTGGTCCAGAATCCGGAGTTACCATTACCATCTGTAACGGTGATGTTGGTATTCTTAATGTACTGGCCCGGATGGTTAGGATCTTCATATACGGAGTTGGGGAATACAAAACGGTCACGGTTAAACGCTGCTGACCTGTAACCGGTACCGGACCAGTCCAGCTCACCACCCATGTTATTAAACACCATGTAACCACCGCGGTATTCAAATAGGGCTGTTAAACGAAATTGTTTGAAACGTACGCTCAGGTCCAGGCTCAGGCGATGGCGCGCCACCGCATTACCCAGGATCTTAATGGTATCATCTGTTTTAGGTGTACCGGTAATACGGTCCACGATCACATGACCTTCCGGATCACGGCTGTAATCCTTACCCATAATTACCGGGAACATATTGCCGGCTACGGCATAAGAACCGGTACCGCTGCCATAGGAGGCCAGTGATAAACGGGGCAGATCCGCGCTGATGTTATTTACCTTATTGTCCAGGAAAGTATAGTTACCGCCTACAGTTACATCCCAGTCAGCCGTTTTGATGGGGGTTACGTGTGTGGTTACTTCCAGGCCGCGGCTGGTGGTTTGCCCGCTGTTCACACGGAAAACGGAGAACCCGGTAGCGCTGGAAACCGTAGTATTTACCGTTTGGTTATCGGTTTTGGTGCTGTACCAGGTTACACTGGTAGTAATGCGGTCATCCAGCAGGTTTAAGTCAAAACCAGCTTCATAACCTTTGGTGATCTCCGGTTTCAGGCTGGAGGAGATCAGCGTATTATTCACCGTATAACCGGCTACGCCATTGTAAGGGTAACCATTGGCCTGGCTAAAGGTGGGCTGCAGGTAGTACGCACCAAAATCACCGGCGTTACCCAGGTTCACCTGGCCTACTTTTGACCAGCCACCTCTCAGCTTCAGGTAAGTAATGGTGCGGCTTTGTTTTAATGCGGTAATGGCGTCGCTGGCTATGAAAGATACATCCACAGATGGATAGAAGAAAGACCTGTTATCAGGCGACAGTATGGAAACCCAGTCATTACGGCCGGTACCATGCAGGAATAGGAAATTCTTATAGCCGATACGAAAATCAGCATAAACACCCATCTGGCGGGCTTTATAATTCACCTCACCACCGCCCAGGTTAGAAGTAGTGTTACTGCTGTTATATAGCTCCGGGATGGTTAAGCCGGTTGCATTAACATTTACGAACTTGGATTCGTCCTGGCGCCACTGGCCGCCGGTGATCAGGTTAAAGCTGAAATCTCCGTACTCTTTGCGGAACTGTGCAAATGCATCGCTGAGCAGCTCCGTGATATAACCGCTTTCATCGGAAACCGCAGCAGGGATATCTGTTTTCGCTCCGCTGGTAGTTTCTGCATAAGCCGTATAATCAAACGCGCCCTGCCAGGTTTTGCCGGAGTAATTCCTGGTAGCAATACCCTGGCGTACCGTCAGGTCAATCCACTCAGCCGGGGAATATTTCAGCTCCAGGTTACCAGTTAAATAATCATTCCGGCTTTTGGAACGGTTGTTATCCAGGGTAAAGTAAGGGTTCTGGTACCAGGGATTATAGAACCCGTTGGGGTTGGCAAACTTATCGGTTTGCCAGTTCTTATACTTGGTAATATCCACGTTCTGCGGCATGTTCAGCAGGTTAGCATACATGCTGGCAGTTTGCGTGGTAATATCCCACCTGTTCTGCGTATAGCCAATAGCGTAAGTGCTGCTTACTTTACTGCCTATTTTACGGGTACCGTTGGCGCGTAAGGTGGTGCGGTTGAATTTATCTTTAGGTGTAGTACCTTTTGTGGTAGCGTACTGGCCAGAAAGGTAGAAGGTAGATTTATCATCGCCACTGGTAACGGAAAAATCTGTCTGGTTGGTTAAGCCATGCTGCCAGAAATTGTTGTGCTCATTGTTGCCGCTATATAGAGCGGAATCCTGGCTGCCATCTTCCAGCGGCACGCCCAGCGGTACTTTAGTGCCGTCAAATGCAGGACCGTATGACTGGTTTTCCAGGTTGGAGAACAGTGGTTTGCCGTTAACATCATACCCATAAGAGCTGCCACCTGCGCCAAAACCATTTTGCAGCTTAGGAAAGTAGGCTACAGATTCAATGGTGGTAGTGTTAGATGCTTTTACCTGCGTAATGCCATTTTTACCTTTTTTAGTGGTTACGATGATGGCGCCGTTAGATGCCTGAGAACCGTATAAAGCCGCTGCACCGGCACCATTTAGCACTGTCAGGTCTTCCACGTCTTCAGGGTTCAGGTTACCTAATACGGTGTTAGGTACAATTACGTTGTCCAGCACTACCAGCGCCTGGTTGTTACCGGTCAGGGAACGCTGGCCTCTTAATATCAAACGGTAGTTGGGATTTACACCACCATTGGTAGCATTGATCTGCAAACCGGCTACCTTACCCTGTAAGCCGCCGGCAATGTTCACTGCTTTTCCGGCCACCAGCGTTGCTGCTTTAATAGTAGTGTTGGCGGTACCTACTTCGCGGCGTTTGGATTTAATACCACCGGCGGTTACGATCACCTCTTCCAGTATGCTATTGCTTACTTTCAGTACAATGCGCAGGGCGGCCTCGCTCTCTACTTTTATTTCCTGCTGCTCATAACCTACAGAACGGATCACCAGCGTAGTGCCAATGGGTACGTTCAGCTCAAACCGGCCTTCCCCATCCGTAACGGTACCGGAGCTTTTGCCCTTTATCTGGATAACGGTGCCGGGTACGGGACCGCCATCAGAGCTGATCACCACTCCTTTCACAGGCCCTTGCACAGCCGCGGGTGTTATGCTTGCCTCAGCGCTTACATTGGTGGAGCCGGTGCTTCTTTTTACGATCACCACTTTATCTACAATGTTGTAGGTAAGCGGCTGACGTTGAAAACAAAGTTTTAATACGGATTGAAGATCTACATTTTTTACCTGCAGGTTGACAGGTTCTGCTTTTTCCAGGTCTTCTCTTGAGTATAGGAAGGAGTAACCTGTTTGTTTTTGTATCTCTTTGAAAGCCCTGTCCAGGGTAATGTCCTTTAAAGAAAGGGTAATGCTTTGTAAGGTACCGGCACTTACAGGCAGGCAAACGGCGAGTAATAATACCAGTGACAGGAATGATGTAACAAGCCTGCCTCTGCACCAGACGGCGAAGATCATAGATTAGATTTTGGTTGATTAATAAATGTTCAGAACACGATGGTTTAGATCACCCACAGGGTAATAGGGGAATGCGACCAACATTCCTATTTCCTTTTAAGGGTATTCATTTTGTTGTTTTCTCTACATTAATAAGCTGGCTGTTTTTAAAGGTGATAAAATAACAAGTCTAATACGAATTACTTAACGGTAAAATGATGACGTTCAATAGTTATTTGAAAACGGTTTACGGTTGATTACTTTACTTTGGTTGAGCTATAATATTTATTACGGTTGCGTTACTATTATCTTTTTGCCTTCTATCCTGAAACGGAGCCTTCCGGTTAGCTCCAGCATAGTTAGCAGTTTGGAAACCGGCACATCCCTGGGTATGGATCCCACAAAATGTTGTGATACGGCGCTGGTGTAAACAATTTCCGCATCGTACCAGCGGTTCACCTGCCGCATTATAGAGGCAATATCTGCATCGTTAAAGGCAAACATGCCATTCTTCCAGGCGGTAACAGCGGCGGTGTCGGTATCCGGCATCAGGCGGAAAGTGCCGTTGGGCTGTAATTGCGCCTGCTGGCCCGGTTGCAGCACCTGTATATTATTTCCCCTGCTTACTCTTACTGCTCCTTCTAAAAGTGTGGTGCTGATCCCTGCTTCGTCCGTGTAGGCATTAATGTTAAAACAAGTGCCCAACACGGTTACCTCCATACCGTTCACCATTACTTTAAATGGTTTATCCGGGTTCCTGGCCACTTCCAGGTAAGCCTCCCCGGTAATGGTTACTGTACGGCTGCTGCCTGTAAAGGTTACCGGGTAAGTAATGGACGATGCGGCATTCAGCCATACTTTACTGCCATCCGGCAATACCAGCCTGAACTGGCCGCCCCTGGGCGTGGTAAGCGTATTATAACCTGCTGTGGCGGCAGCATCGGAGGGCGTATCGTACACCAGCTCTCCGCTGTTCAGCTTCAGGCCCTGGGTATTTTCCAGCTGTGAAAGAAAGCTGCTGCTTCCTTCATACAACGCTATAGAGGTGCCGTTGGCCAGCGTTAATACCGCTTTACTGTTACCCGGCGGCAGATCATTCTGAAACCGGTTATGCGCCCATGCCGGCTCATGATGTTTTTCTCTGAACAGGAAGTAAAGCCCCGTAGCCGCCATCAGAACTATGATGGAGGCTGCAGCTACGGCAGGCCATGCCAATAACCGCTTTACTTTATTTCGTTTACCCGTTGCCGGTAGTGCATTGCGGGTAACCCTGCCGTACATATATTCCCAGTCAATGGGCGGTTCTGCCGTTCCGGGAAGTATATTTTCCAGGTGTTCATCGGCCAGCGCTTCCAGCTTTTCCTTCATTCCCGGTTGGCCGATGTATTCAAAAAACTCCTGCAATTCTACTTCCGTACATGTTCCATTAATATACTTCCTATACAAATAGGTGAGGCGGTCGGAATTCCCCGTCATTTGTTGACATTTTTGTACTCTGTACTTATACAGACTGTTTTAAAAAGGGATAGTACCGGGAAGAAAATATATATATTTTTCCGTTATGTGCCAGAGCCTTCTTAATGGCGCTTAAACAGGATTATAGTATTTAACCAGCAACATACAATGGATAATAATTGTGCATGCCGGGAGAGGTACGACTTTATATATTTTAATATATCCGTAAGATTATTTTTCACCGTTTGCACGGAAACGTCCATTTGCCGGGCTATTTCCTGGTGCGACAACCCATCCCGGCGGCTGAGCCAGAAAATGGCCTGCTTTTTTTCTGGCAGCTGGGCAATCACTTCGTTAATAAGCCGCTGACTTTCCTGCGCCTGCAAAAGCTCTTCTGTTACATTCTGCAAAGGGGAAAGATTGGCCCATATAGCCTGCATGGCCTTTTTATCTTTGGCCAGGGCAGCCAACAGGTCCAGGGCACGGTTGCGCGCCATGGTATAGATGTATTTACGGGGATAGCTGATAAGGGCCAGCTGCGCCCTGTTCTCCCAAAGTTTTAAGAAAATGTCCTGTACAATTTCTTCAGCATCGACAGTAGAATGCGATAACTGGTACGCAAAAATGAAGAGCCGTTGCCTGTACATCTCAAATAGCTGACGGAAGGCGGGCTCATTTCCTTCGGCTATACGCTTAAACAGTTCGGTTTCGTTATAGGAGCTCTGTTGCATTTCACCCGTTAGATGTTTGTTGCCACGGTTTATACTCTTATGTTATTTCACTTTCGGTTGGACAAGCTGCTTAAAAGCATTGCTGTTCAATGATGCCGGCAGATCTGTTGCTCCGTTTTGCTCCTTCTGGCCGGTTGGAAAACCTGTTTTGCCTTCATTAGGAACGTACTTCATTTGTTTTAAACACAAGCGATCCTTTTTTTCAGGTGATCAGGTCGCCCCCCTCTGGCAGTTCTCCTGTATGGCAGGGAAAGGTTATCATGCTCGGTTTCAATAAAATAGGTGAAGCTTCCCGGAAACTGCAGGAACTAAATTAATAGAAAATTTGTCTCTTTTCAGTCAAATTCCGACGAATCATATTTTTTCATCTTTTAATTGCGTTCTGCCTTATATTGTATAAATAACAAAAGTGGTATAGTAAATATCAGATAGTATTACCAAATTGTTATACCACGTGGCTATAGCTGGTTAAACAGATAGCTGAACGTAATTTTGTGGAACCTACAACTGCTACTATGAATAAGCAACCGTTCATTGCTGCCGCCGCCTGCATGGCGGTAGCGATCTGTTTGATTGGCTGCACCAGAGAGCTACCTGTTTACGAAGCACGCCCGGAGGCGGCATCCTATTTCAAGCACGCCACCTTTAAAACCTCTACGCCGGCGTATCCTGCCACCATTCCGCTTAGCGGCTGGATGGAGATGGTGCCTGGTAATGTGAACCTTACACACCTTTCCCTGCCCGGCTCTCACAATGCCTGCGCGCGTTACGAGCGTTTTGGCAAAACCGCTAAATGCCAGACATTAACTATCAGCGAACAGCTGGAGGCAGGCATCCGCTTCCTGGATGTGCGCTGCCGCCACATTGATAATAAATTCTCCATTCATCACGGTATTGTGTACCAGCGGCTTGATTTTGATGCTGTCATGCACGCCTGCACGGAATTCCTGGACCGCCACCCCGGTGAATGTATTATCATGAGCATTAAGGAAGAATACCGGTCTGTTAATAATACCCGCTCTTTTGAGGAAACATTTGATACCTATGCAAAACGGTATGCAGATAAATGGTATTTAAGCCCTACCATCCCTACCCTGCAGGAAGCCAGGGGCAAAATTGTATTGCTGCGGCGCTTTACCGCTAAAAATGAAGATATGGGGATCGATGCTACCGGCTGGGCCCGGAACCGCACCTTTACTATTAATAACGGCCCTACGCAGCTACGGGTGCAGGATGAGTTCCTGGTGCCGCGTAACCGTATTAAATGGAGCAACAGCAATGCGCTGCTTACAGAGGCCCGCTCCGTAAATACAGAAGCGCTGTATATTAATTTCCTGAGTGGGTATAAACCGCGCGCATTCCTACGCATTCCCAATATTAAAAAAGTATCCCTGGCCATGGGTAATAATATTATCCGCTTTTTTACGGCTAACCAGCGCGGGCGTTTTGGCATTGTGGCGATGGATTTTGCAGATGCGAACAAGGCTTCGCTCATTATCAGCACCAACTTTCAGCCAGTTACTGAAAAAGAGGCGCAGACCATTTATGTGTTAAATAACCCTGAATAAAAGCGGCGACTTTATTATCTTGTTATTCCTAATAAATAACACGATTATGAAGAAACCCACCCTGTACCGCCTGATGGCGGTTTTGTTCTTTACTGCAGCTGTTAACACCGGCGCTGTGGCGCAATCCAGGAAAGCCAATGCTTATTTTAAAGATCTTCCCAAGGGCAGCACCCCACAGGAAGTTGGCAAACGTGTAGCGGAACATTTTATTGAAACCCCGCACGGCAATGTGGGACATGGCCCTTCTAAATTTATTATTTACCCGGAAACCTGCGCCTGGTACGGCTCCTTAACCTTTGCCAAAGAAACAAAAGATAAAACCCTGTTAGATAAGCTGGAACAGCGTTTTATCCCGCTGTTCACCACAGAATCATCCCTGGTGCCGCAAGCGGTGCATGTAGACTATACCGTGTTCGGCGCAGTGCCGCTGGAATTATATATGCAAACCAAAGATGAGAAATATTTAACCCTGGGCCGGCAAATAGCCGACCAGCAATGGAGCGCACCGGAAGGCGCCCGCGCCACCCCGGAGGCAATGGAATGGTACCATAAGGGTTATACCGGGCAAACCCGTTTATGGATCGATGATATGTATATGATCACCGCAGTGCAGGCCCAGGCTTACCGCGCTACCAACGATCCGAAATACATAGAACGCGCCGCCAAAGAAATGGTGATGTACCTGGATAGCCTGCAACGCCCCAACGGCCTTTTTTACCATGCACCGGATGTGCCTTATTTCTGGGGCCGCGGCAATGGCTGGATGGCAGCCGGCATGAGCGAGCTGTTACGCTCTCTGCCCGAAAATAATCCTGACCGCGCCCGCATCATGAAAGGATATAAGACCATGATGGCCTCTTTATTAAAATACCAGGCCGCAGATGGTATGTGGCGGCAGCTGGTGGATGATGCCAGCTCCTGGCCGGAAACTTCCTGCACCGGCATGTTCACCTTTGCCATGATCACCGGTGTAAAGAACGGCTGGCTGGATGCTGCCACTTATGGCCCGGCTGCCCGCAAAGGCTGGCTGAAGCTGATCACTTACCTGGACGAAGACAATAACATCCGTGAAGTATGTGAAGGCACCAATAAAAAGAATGATCATCAGTATTACCTGGACCGCGGCCGTGTTACCGGCGATCTGCACGGGCAGGCGCCTGTGCTGTGGTGTGCAACGGCGCTGCTGCGGTAACAGTAGCGGTCCATGGCGTAGTGCGGTGGTATTAGTACTTCGTAAAGCCGTCCATTGACTATAGTGCGTTAGAATGATCTCTCAATAAAAAAGCAAGCATTTAAATGGCTTTGAGCTTCATTTAAATGCTTGCTTTTTATTTCTAGTATAACTAACTAATCCAACATAAGGCCATCATCCCTGGACCGTGATCCGTAGACAGTGGGCTGTAGCCCGCACCTACAACAGCTTTCCGGACTTGTTGCCAAAGGCTGCCTTCATTTTTTGCAGCTGCGGAATAATGTATTCTGCAGCACGCTGATAATCGGTACGCAGATCATTCGTTAGCTTATCATCCGGTAAAGATTCATAATAGGCGATCTGCTGCTCACAATCTTTGATGATCTTTTTTGAGATCGCTTCTGCCTTTGCCGGGTTACCGGCCAGGTAATAAGCATAGGCCACCTGCATGGAGCTCATGTTATGCGAATTTCCCTGCGAGGTCATGCCGTATGCATAATTATCTTCACGTATGTTACGATCCATGGTATCCAGCACATGCAGCGCTTTTGTTTTATCACCTTTGGCAGCCAGGTCAATAGCCAGGCGTGTATAGGTGGCGCGCAGCTGCTGCAGCATGCTACGGTTAGGCTCATCAAAGTAAACGCCCTTTTTATCCGCGCTGCAGAAAGCAAACTTTTTCAGGTTATCATACATCCTTCCTGAGTTTACCGGCACCCCGTCTACCGCAGCGGCAGCAGCATCGTCCGCAAGCGGTGTTAAAGGCACCAGGCGGTAGGTCATGCCTTCACTTTCCAGGTAGTTCTCCAAACCGGTGCCACGCGGAATAAACGGGTTGGCAAAATAAATGGGGCGTTCCCAGTTATTGGTGGCAATGATGTCCAGCATGGCCAGGTCGTTCTTATATAACGCATTCTTGTTAATGCGGAAGGTTACCTGCGGGGCCACCCGTGCACTGTCTGCCGCAGATACGGTACCATTCGCCAGCACCTGCGCTTTATTCACCGGCAGGAATAACTGCTGGGAGGGCAGGTAGTTCATGGATTCACCGCTGCTGGTCATAAGCTGCGCGCGCTGATCATCGCTGCCCATAAAGGCCATTACCTCTTTCAGGTTATAGAATTTATCCTGCGGAAAAATACCGGCATCATGGTATAGTATGTAATTGTGCTTATCTCCTTTATATTGATCGGCCCCCCAGGTCATGGCTACCGGCTTGCCGGCTTTATTGGTGCGCCGGGTCTGCTGCTCAATGTACCAGTCGGCGCTCAGCAGGCTGGTATGGATCACGCGCACATCCGGGCGGATGCCTTCAACTTCCTGGGCATACCACAAGGGGTACGTTTCATTATCACCTGCTACAAACAAAATAGCATTGGGTGCGCAGGATTCCAGGTAATCTTTGGCAATATCACGGGCCAGCACTTTCTGGGAACGGTCATGATCATCCCACTCCTGGGAAGCCATTAAGGCAGGCACTGCCAGCAGGCAGGTGAGCAGCGCTACCGGTGCCGCATATACGAACTTCAACCTGGCGCGCTGTTGTAACCAGGTGTGCACCGCTAATACCCCCAGCCCTATCCAGATGGCAAAAGCATAGAAAGAGCCAACAAAGGCATAATCCCTTTCCCTGGGCTGGTTGCCGGGCTGATTGATATAGAGCACAATAGCCAGGCCGGTGAAGAAGAATAAAAGTCCCACCACCAGGCTGTCTTTTCGCCGCTGTTTGTAATGATACAACAAGCCAAATATGCCTAAGATCAGCGGCAGGAAGAATAAAGTATTATGCGCTTTATTTTCTTTCAGGCTATCCGGCAGCTTACTCTGATCGCCATACAGCAGGTTGTCTATGAAAGATACGCCGGATACCCAGTTACTATCCCGCACGTTGCCGGATCCCTGTATATCATTTTGCCGGCCTACAAAATTCCACATGAAATAACGCAGGTACATAAAGTTCACCTGGTATCCCATAAAGAAGCGGATGTTATCCTTAAACGTAGGCTGCTCGCCCTGCGCCAGTCCCAGCCACTGCCGGTAAGCATCCACATGTCCCTGGTCGTTCTGCGTGTCCCAAACGCGGGGAAAAAGCATCATATCCTTACTGTCATACACGGCCTCATAACGTTTGCCGGTAACTTCATACTTATCAGCACCCTTGCTGTAGGTATTACCGGTTTCTTTGTAGTCCTGCGGTTTGGCAGTGAATACCTGCCCGTACACCAACGGAAAATCACCGTAATTCTCCCGGCCCAGGTAGCCCTTCAATGCCACGGGATTATCTACATTATACATATCAATACCAGGGTTGGCATTGGAACGGATGAGTGTTGTAATGTAAGTGGAGTAACCAATGAATAAAAAGATGGTGCACAGTAATCCCAGCCGCACAAAGTAATGTCCCTTACGTTTTGCCCAGCGCATACCCAGCACAAGCGCTACTACCATCATTACTACAAAAAACAGGGAGCCGCTGTTAAACGGCATGCCCAGTGAATTTACAAACCATACGTCCATTGCGCCGGCAGCTTTAGCAGGGTATTGGATAAACCCTATTTGTACAACCCCTGTAATGGCGCAGCCCAGCATTAACGCCAGCAGCGTGCCCCTGAGTGTAGGTTTGTGACGGCGGAAATAATATACCATTACCATGGCCGGAATGGTCAGTAAGTTTAAGAGATGCACACCAATGGATAATCCTATAATGTAGGCGATCAATATCAGCCAGCGGTCTGCATAGGATCTGTCTGCCTCCTGCTCCCATTTTAGAATGGCCCAGAAAGCCATTGCCGTAAACAGGGAGGACATGGCATATACTTCACCCTCCACAGCAGAGAACCAGAAAGAATCAGAGAAGGTATAAGCCAGCGCACCTACTACACCGGCGCCCATGATCAACAACGTTTGCTCCCCGCTGATGGTGGTATTGTCCTTTACCATTAGCTTACGTGCAAAATGCGTAATAGTCCAGAAAAGAAAGAGGATGGTAAACCCACTGGCCAGGGCGTTCATTACATTCACCCCTACCGCAGCCTGCGCGGGCGACAACCACAAGGTAAACAGGCGGCCCAGCAGCACAAACAACGGGGCGCCCGGCGGGTGAGGGATCTGTAATTTGTAGGAAGCGGCTATAAATTCCCCGCAATCCCAAAGACTGCCGGTGGCTTCCATAGTAAGCAGGTACACGGTACACGCAATCACACACACGATCCAACCGGTAATGTTGTTGATCTTGTTGAAGTTCATGTTTGATGGTTTTAATTGAGCATGGGCAGGGTTATGCCCTATTAAAATAAAACATCATTTCTTAAGAGTATGTTAAAGTGGAGGGGGCGCCCCAGCCAGTCATATGGCTTCTTACTGATCTTAATATGATCCGGATTATTTAAAAGGGCTTTACAGACATCTGCATCACAGCCGTGGAAACCTATGATGAGATTGGGCTTAACATCATACATTCACTACTTATTATGGGAGTAACAAACTATTTATTTACGGAGATCCCTGACAACCTTTGCAAGATTTTGGTAAGGCGCTGTGAAATTGCCATCCTTATCCAGGATACCGGCAGCTACAAGCTGACGCAATGCTTCCTCTGGGGTGACCTCTCTCTCAAGCTCTTCTTTGGCAGCTTTCATTGCCAGGTCGTAGGCAATACTATACTCGCTCATTTGCTAATCATTTTAGTAAATTTAGCACTTCCCCATCTTTCTACCAAAAAAATAATCATAGTATCACGCCGCCTTTTGCTCCTTCAAACTCCCTACCGGCGTGGCTTTTCCTCTTTTCAACACCCTATCTCTCAATCTTAAAAACGGTTTCTCAACCACCCATCTCAACACCAGGGCTGCCAGCACTACCATCCCGGTACAGATCACAAACATGCCCAATCCTGTGGGATCTAAAAATTTGCCTAACCACAATTGTGTGAGGTGTACCACTCCTTTATGGCTTAAGTAAATAGAGTAAGATAAAGTAGCAATTAAACGGGTGCCGTGCGCCGGCAGCTTATACAAAATGCAGGACGGACTTAACGCCGCTATCACCATCACACCAAACGCAATGGAGATCAGCGGAAAGCCGATCACAGTGGTATTCCAGGTGAACATCTCTTTATTACACAAAAAATAAGCGCCGGTGATCAGCGCCAGGCCCAATATCAGCATAACATTCCCGTGCCGGGTGAGCTTTTCTTTCAGCGCCGGGCGGTACTGGAATACGGCAGCTATGGCAATGCCGGTCAATAATCCATCGAGGCGGTTATAGGTAGGGTAATAGATCCATTTAAACCAGGCCAGGCCAAAACCATCCTGCCCGTCTAATGGCGCTACAAAATGCGCCCAGCCCCAGGCACGAATGAAAAACCCGGCAACAAAAAGGGTAAGTAATCCAAAGGCCATTACCCGCGGCACATTGAACCGGGAAACAAACAACAGGATCAATGGCAGTAATAAATAAAACTGTTCCTCAATACACAAGGACCATGCATGGCTGAAAGCCCTTGCAGTACCCAGGTACAGGCCAAAGTTCTGCGTAAAGGTGAGGAATTTCCAGAGCGGTGGTAAGCCTTCAAATTCCTTAAAAGCAGGCACGGCAAAATATAAGGTCAGCACTGCCAGGTAAGCCGGCAGAATGCGAAAAAACCGTTTGATGTAAAACTCTTTGAGGGAAATGCCTTTGCCCTGCTGCAAACTTTTGAAAAGCTGTGCGGAGATCAGGTAACCACTCAGCACGAAGAAAAGGTCCACGCCTGTCCAGCCGAAGCTGCCTGCTTCATTCACCCAATCCGGGTGGCCAAACATCCGGTAATGACAAAGGAATACCAGTGTAATGGCAAGCGCCCGTAAATGATCCAGTCCGGCCAGCTTTTTTACAGGCGGTTCCGTTACTCCGTTGGAAAATTGCATAATGGTTATACTATAGCAGATGAAGGCTTTAAAGATAATAATTATTTTTTCCGCCTGCCTTCCAATATGCGGTAAAAAGAACGGCTCCTGATCTCATCCAGCGTAAGGCCGGTGGTCAGAGCTTCAGATTCCCCGATGGCACCGCAGTTCATGGCTTTTAAGAAGAAGTTAAGCAGTCCCTGCCCGGTAGCGGCATCATCAAAAATATCTTTGGTAAGGGTAGAGATGGCAGCCCGTTCCACAAAAGTTTTTAAACGGAATACCGCATCTTCATAACTGCTTAAAAAGAAGTTATAGGTAGCGGCATAACGCATAGGCAGCTGTGCAGGATTCAGGTCCCAGCCCTGGTAAAAACCATTAATGAGGGAGTGCATGGTATGATGGAAACCGGTGCGCCAGCCGTTGTGCACAGCAGCGCGGTTCTCTGCCTGTTGTTCAAAAGTAAGGTCCTCTCCGCGGTGCGGGCCAATCGGCATTACATTGGTAGCCCCGTCTGACAGGAAAATGCCGGTACCTCCCAGCGCAACCTTGGTCATATGATGTGCAAAATCACATACCGGGTGCGCCATGGTCTGGTACCTGGCCGTAATACCGCAGGACGCCGTATAATCATACGTACCAAAATGTGCGGCAATACAGCGGCCTTCGCTGGCCTTAATGATGCGCATTAAAGGGTTACGGCCTTCCTCATCCATAATGATCTGCGTAGCTTCTACCATGGTTTCCATTTTCAGGGAACCTGCAGGCAGGTGATGCGCTTTTTCCAGTATTTCAAATAAACGTACCAGTGTAATTACCTGTTCCGGGATGGTAACCTTGGGTAACATCACTACAAAGTTGGCCGGCAGCACACTCTTGGTAGCTTCCAGCAAAGTGGTAATGAACAGGTCCAGCGTGCGCACGCCGCGGTGTTTAAGATCTTCTGTGAAGGGTTTGATGCGGATGCCGATAAAAGGCGATACTGTTTTTTGCGCCATACCTTTAGCCAGCTCCTGCGCAGCGGCAATGGCAGTGGCATCTTCCTCCGCATCCGGCCGGTTGCCAAAACCATCTTCAAAGTCTATACGAAAATCCTCTACCGGTTCTGTGCGCAGTTTGTGGATGATCTTGTTATACACGGTATAGGCCAGCCAGGCGGATTCCTGCCGGCGGGCGGGCTCCGGTAAACTATCCAGTTTATGCGTAAGGGTTATAATATCTTCCAGGGAATGAGGTAAATGCTGATGGCCGGCCAGCTCCAGCACATTGGCCAGCACAACAAAATTGGGCGCATAGGTTTGCAGGTTCTTTAAAGCCACCTCTCCCATTTTTACACAGGTATCTGCCTTAAACAGGTTAGCGCCGCCATACACCGTATGTACCGGCTGGCGGTCTGTTTTATCACCGGGATAGGTTTGCTGAAATTTTTTATTGGCTTCGCCCAGTGTGTTGAGCAACCGGGCCTGGTCGTTTTCATTAATGGACAGCATCATGAGTTAGAATTACGAATTATCAATCACGATCCCCGGTACGTGCTATACCCATACGGGCTTACCAGCAGCGGCACATGATAGTGTTCTCCCTTATTGAGATAGAATACAATTTCCACATAAGGATAAAACGTATTGATGCCTACACTTTCATAATATTCCTCCGTAGCAAATTTCAGCTTGTAGATGCCTTCTGTTAATACAGCATCTTCGCCCAGCATGTCCGGCAGGCGGCCATCATCGTCTGTAGCACCGCCGCCAATGGCTTCCCAGTCGTTATTATTCTGGTATTGGTATAAAAAAACAGTCATATCCACCACCGGCTTTCCCTGGCTGGTATCTAATACATGGGTAGTTATTTGCGTCATACGACTAATAATTTTTGTAAACGGATCCTGGTGATCTTGCCCTGTTCTGCCATGGCAATCCATATTTCTTTTGCCGGCTCATTGGTTAGCCGTTCCTCTAACAGTTGTAGCATTTCAGCGGCAGACTTACCGGTAGCGCAAACTATGAATATATATCCAAACTTTTGCAAATAGGCTCGGTTCGCATCTGCCAGCAGCAGCAAAGTGACGTTGGTAGCATGTTGTACAGCAGCCTGCTCTGCGGTTGCCCATTGGGTAGTACCGGCAAACTTTTTTTCCAGATCTTCCAGGTCGCCAATCATCGGATGGTGGGAGAACGCTTCTTTCCAGTCTCCGACAGTACAGCTTTCCCAAACTTCCGTTGCGGCCTGGTATAATGCAGCTTCATCCTGGAACGGAAAACGTCTGCTCATCCGCTCTACCCAGGTAGTAGAGCCGCAACATTGAAAAAGGGTTTCTTTTAAAACTGGCTGTGTCAGTTTGTTAAGTGCTTCAATAGTCATGGTGTAAAGGGGAATCGGTTTACGTTTTTATAATAAATGTATACAGCAGGCTCTTTACCCATGGCGGTAAACCACTGCTGACAGTACGGCGCCATCCAGATGGAATCGCCTTTTTTTATGGGATACCATTCCTGGTCCAGCATATACACGCCCTGCCCCTGCAGGTACAGCAGACCGTGTTCCATAATATGCGTTTCCACAAAAGGCAGGTGCCCGCCGCTATCGTAGGTAAATATATTCACGGCCATATCAAAGGCCGGGTGATCGGGTAGTAATACCTGCAAACGCAGGGCAGGATCGCCCAGGTAGGTAGGGCCCTCGATCTGCGCAGCATCACCAAAGATCACCGGTGGCGGCGCAAAGCCTTCCAGCTTTTCGTACACTTTATGGAAACAGAGTATTTGTGTACCCGGCACCGTATTTTCCAGCTGGTAAGTTTTACCAATGGGCACATACAGAAAACGTCCTGCGCTCAGCAGGTTCTTTTTACCGTCCGCAGTGGCATGGCAGCCGCCATTGATCACGTAAAAGAATACCTGCGAGGCGTGCGTAGCGCCGGTAATGCGCCCGCCTTCCCTGGCGGTAATGAGGGTTTGGGTGAGCTGCGCACCCATAGCCTCACTGATGATCACATTCACGGTGCAGTTTGTCCAGCCGGGAACGGTGCTGTTCACGTATCCGTCCGGGCTAATAACGGCATGACTGCCTTTTACCACGGAACGGGTTAATGCTGATATTTCCATACCTGATCATATTGATGAATAACATGCTGTATAAAATTGTCTGCTACCTCCACGGCAGCAATAAGATCCTTTAGCGCTACATCTTCCAGCGGGTGATGGCTTATGCCTTTAAAGCAGCGCACAAATAACATACTTACCGGCGCTACTGCAGCAATGGCCACGGCATCGTGCCCGGCTCCGCTCACTAATGCCAGCGGCTTATAACCGGCATCCGCAATGGCGGCTGTGAGCAATGCGTTTAAACCGGCGTCGCATAAGACCGCTGCGGTTTCCTGCACGGGCATCCATTCAAACAGTATGTTACGCTGTTTACAAATAGCAGCCGCTGTTTGCTGCAGCGTTTCATATGTGGCCGCTAACATACTTTCATCAGAACTCCTGAGGTCCAGTGTGCAGGTAACAAAGCCCGGAATTACATTGCTGGCGGCATTTTCCACCTGCAGCTTACCTACGGTAGCCACTATCTTATCCTTATGTAACAGGGCTGTTCTTTCTACTGCCTGCACAAATTCTGCCGCACAGCACAGGGCATCCTGCCGCATATCCATCGGTACGGTACCTGCATGGCCGGCCATTCCCCTAAAGGTAAGGCCTATTCTTTTTTGCCCGGCAATGGCCTGTACCACTGCTACCGGTATATCTTTTTCATATAACACAGGGCCCTGCTCAATATGTATCTCAAAATAGCCTAACCAATCCTGCGCCCCTATAGCATCATCCGGCAAGCCGGCAGGGTGGCTGCCATTAGCATGTATCACATCCTGTATAGTAACACCGGCTGCATCCGCATGCGCCAGCAAAGCAGGTTCAAAAGTACCGGACAGCACTTTGCTGCCCAGGTAAGTGGTATGAAAACGGCAGCCTTCCTCATCACAAAAAGCTACCAGCTCAATATCAAAAGGAAGCGCGGTACGGTTGCGGATCAATGCTTTCAGCATATCCAGGCCCATAACCACTCCCAGCGGCCCATCAAATTTACCGGCATTTATTACGGTATCCATATGGGAAGCAATCACAAAGGTTTTGGCGCCCGGTAGCCCGCAACGCAGGCGTCCCCTGACATTACCAATGTTATCCATACTTACTGTTAACCCGGCAACCTGCATCCAGCCCATGATGGTTAATGCGCCCTGCCGCCAGGCAGCGGTACCATAGGTACGCGTAATACAGCCTTCCATTTCACTGATCCTGGCCAGCGCCTGTATGCGATCCATAATATCTTCCGCTCGCTGTTTATACGTTTGCATGGCTTATCTTAATATAATGTTGCCGGTATGCGGCGCCGTTAAACGGCCCTTGTCATATACCAGCCGGCCCCCCAAATAAGTTTGCTCCACTACCCCATACAGGGTTTCATTGATATATGGTGTAACCTTATGTTTATGATGTAATATACCTTCTGTTACCTTAAACGTGGCTTCCGGGTCCCATATTACAAAGTCGGCACTATACCCTTTAGCGATCATGCCTTTTTGCAAACCTGCCAGCCGGGCCGGTGCAGCGCCCAACCATTCCGCCATGGCTGTTACCGGGATATTCCTTTTACGGGCGGCGGTCCACAATACGGGTAAGGCCAGCTGTAAAGAGGCTATGCCACCCCAGGCTTTGCTGAAGTTACCACTTTCCAGCTGTTTAAGGGCAGGCGTAGCAGGCGAATGATCTGTAGCTACAAAATCAATAATACCCTGCTGCAAGGCTTCCCATAACTGCTCATTATTGACTTTGTCACGAATGGGCGGCGCACATTTAAACTGCGTTTGCCCGTCAGCGATAGTTTCCGCATTAAAGTATAAATAGTGCTGCGCGGTTTCAACGGTAATTGGCAGCCCTTTTTCTTTGGCCTGCCGCAGCGGTGTTATGGATGATGCGGCGGACAGGTGTACAATATGCACACGGCAGCGGTATTTTTCACATAGCTGTATCATTAAGGCAATGGCTGCATCTTCCCAACGCGCGGGGCGGGAGGCCAGGTATTGCCGGTATGAATGTGGATCCGTTACAGGTGGCGCAGTATCATCACTTAATTCACAATGCACCAGTAAAGGCAAATTACTTTCGGCAATAAGAGGCATTATCTTTTCCAGGTCAGCGGCCGTAACATTGGGAAAATCATCAATACCGGAATGCGTGAGGAATGCTTTAAAACCCAATACGCCTTTGTCAATTAAACCGGGGATCTCCTTTTCATTACCCGGCACTACCCCACCCCAAAAACCACAGCTGGTATGCAGCTGATCTGCGGCAACCGCTAATTTTTGTTCAAAGGCTTTTACGGTAGTAGTAACCGGCAATGCATTCAGCGGCATATCTACCAGGGTAGTAATGCCTCCTGTAATAGCGGAGCGGGTAGCGGTTTCAAACCCCTCCCATTCCGTGCGGCCCGGTTCATTAATATGTACATGGGGGTCAATAACCCCGGGCATCAGCAGCCGGTTGCCTATATCTGTAATGTTATCAGGGGAAATATTATCCGGCAGGGCAGGCGCCACATCCACTATCCGGCCATGGCTCACTAATACCACCGCGCGTTGCAGCCCATCGCGCGTAAGGATTTTGTTGCCGCTTATAGCCAGATCAAACATACACGGGAGCCGGTTTTACTAAAAGTAGAATTAATTTTTTAAATTAGGATACGCTAAAGTTAAGTAAAACAAGCTCTATGAAAATCAAACTGGGTGAGAATGCTTACGGCAAAAATGCGGTGGAATTGTCAAAGATCATCCGGCATGCCGGCTACCATGAATTTCGCCAGGTATCTGTAAATACACTGCTGGAAGGCGATTTTGAAACAGCTTATACCCAGGGCGATAATACACGCATACTGCCTACTGACACCCAGAAGAATACCGTGTACGCTTTAGCGAAAGAACATTTTACCGGCAGCATTGAAGATTTTGCGCTGTACCTGGCCAATCACTTTAGCACCCATAATCCGCAGATACATAAGGTGCAGGTGGAAATACAGGAACATACCTGGACCCGCATGCAGTTTAACGGAGAGCAACACCCGCACGCTTATACCGGCGGCGGATCAGAAAAACATACCGCCCTTATTTTGCAGGAAGGCAATACCATTAGCGTTAGCGCCGGCATTGCGGACCTGCTGATCCTGAAAACCACCGACTCTGCTTTTGAGCATTATATCCAGGATGCATATACTACCCTTAAACCTGCCAGCGACCGCATACTGGCTACACAATGCACGGCCACCTGGCGTTATACCAAACCAGCAGAGGATTTCAGCGCATTGTTCAGCAACATCCGTCAAACGCTGTTACATACCTTTGCGCACCACAAAAGCCTTTCTGTACAACAAACCCTGTATGATATGGGTAAAGCCGTGCTGGAAGCCTATGATGCCGTGCAGGAAATTAGCCTGGTAATGCCCAACAAACATCATATTCCCTTTAACCTGGAACCCTTTGGCATGAAAAACCAGAACGAGGTATTTGTAGCTACCGATGCGCCTTATGGTTATATTAGCGGTACGCTGGTGCGGGAGTAAGTTTTAATCTTCTTTATTCTTAACCTGTATGATCTCCGCTGCAATGCTCACGGCAATCTCTTCCGGCGTATGACTGTTAACAGGCAGTCCCACCGGGGCATACAGGTTATACAGCTGCTCAGGCTTAAAACCTTCTGCAATGTATACCTCAAACATTTTTTCTATTTTACTTTTACTGCCCATTATCCCAAAGTAGCGGAATTTTTTATTGAGCAAGGCGCGGATGGCAATATCATCTGTACGGTAACCAAAGGTCATTACCACTACATAATGGTGATGGCCGGCAGATATTTTCTCTGCCAGCTGGCTGTAATCCTCTAACATACATATTTCGTCCGCATAATCATTTTGCAGGATGGTATGCAGCTCCGGCCGGTCATCGTATACATGAATGTAAAAGTTCATTGTGCTCATAAGCCTGGAAAGGGCCAGCGCACAATGGCCGCCACCGACAATGAACAGATGCGAGCGGTAACCGGTATTCTCCTGGTACACCCAGTTGTTTTCATCGGTCATCTCAAAGTAAGGCTCATCCTGTGGCATAAAGCTTTCCCGGAAATGCAGGCCTTCCGGTGATAGCTGTAAGCCGCCCTGCCGGTGCTGCTGCAGGCAGGTAATGATCTGCTGTATAGCGGGTGCTTCCTCCTGTTTTACACGGTATAATAAAATAGTTTGCTCACCGGAGCAGATCATGCCGCTTTGATCTTTCACCGCATTTTTATTGTGTACCTGTTTGCGGATGGTGGTTTCATCTTCGTGCTGCCGTAACCGTTCCCTGGCCATTTCCACAAACTTGTGCTCCATAATGCCCCCGCCAATAGAGCCTTCCATGGCCCCATTGGCCGCTACCGCCATAAAAAAGCCAGGACGGCCCGGGCTGCTGCCATGGCTTTGCAGCACGTACAACAGCATTACAGGCACCTGCTGCTGTAAACAATTATTTATCAACTGCCAGGTGGCTAACTGTATTTTCATGCGCTACAATAGTTCCGTTGGCTGGTTTTGAATACAAAGCCAGTAATACTTTTTCCGGTGTCATGGGTGCGGTAAAGGGAATATCGGCGGCGGGGTTAAAAGCCAGCATGGCATTGCGTAAGGCAAACCAGGCTCCAATGCCATACATCAAAGGCGGCTCCCCTACCGCTTTTGAGCGGAAAATGGCCAGGTTGTCCTGCTGGGTATCCAGGAATTCTATCAGTATTTCCTTCGGCGCTGCATAAATATCCGGCACTTTGTAGGTGGAGAGTGCGTTGGAGCGCAGGCGCCCTTCTGCATCATAGATCACTTCTTCCATGGTCATCCAGCCAATGCCCTGTACAATACCGCCTTCTATCTGGCCCTGGTCTATAGCGGGGTTCATGGTGGCGCCAAAGTCGTGCACCACTTTTACGGTATCTATGGTGTAGGTGCCGCGCAGACAATCTACCGTTACTTCCAGTATGCCCGTGCCATACACATGGTAGGCAAAAGGATGGCCCTTTTCCTTAACACCATCAAAGTGTATTTCTGGGGTGGCGTAGTGCGCATGTTCCGACAGGCTTACCCGTTTTGCGTAAGCAGCCATCAGCAACTTTTTCCAGTTCCAGCCTGTAGGTACTCCGTGTACGTGTACCCGTTCCTGTTGGAAGGTGATGGCATTAACGTCCACATTTAATTCCGCTGCTGCTACCTCTTTTAAACGGCCGGCAATAGCGGTGCATGCCATCCAGGTGGCTTTACCATTCAGATCGGCCGTGGCGCTGGCGGCGGAGGGCGATGTGTTGGCTATGCGGAAAGTGCTGGTAGGCTGTATGCGTACCTTATCCGCATGCAGCCCGAATACGGCTGCTGCTACCTGTACTATTTTTGTGTTCACCCCCTGCCCCATTTCTATGGCGCCGGTGCTTATGCTCACACTGCCATCCGTATACACATGCACTAATGCGCGGGCCTGGTTCATGAGGGTTTTGGTAAAGGAAATGCCAAAACAAACCGGCATCATGGCCATGCCTTTTTTATACAGCTTATTGGCGGTATTAAATGTAAATATGTTGTGCCGGATGGCAGCTGTATCATACCATTCCTCCGCCTTGTTCCAGCAGGCATGCGCTTCGCTTTGGGCCTTTTGCCCGTAAGGAAATTCATCGCCGGTATGCAGCAGGTTCTGTCGCTGGATCTTAGCGGCAGGCACACCCAGCGCAGCAGCGGCTTTGGCAATAGCCGCTTCAATCACAAACATGCCCTGGGGGCCGCCAAAACCCCTGAAAGCGGTATTGGGCGGCAAATGCGTGCGGCAGCTATAAGCCGTGGCCTTTACATTGGGAATAAAATATGAATTAGTGCAATGGAACAAAGTGCGCTCCAGCACAGCTGGCGACAGGTCGGCCGCTGCGCCGGCATTCTGGTAAAAAGTAACCTCGTATGCTACAATTTTCAGCTCATGATCCAGCCCTATTTTAAAATCGGAGGAGTAGGGATGCCGTTTACCCGTCATGGCCATATCATCCATACGGTGCAGCGAATATTTTACCGGTTTCTTTAAGTGATGGGCTGCCAGGGCGCATAATGCGGCCCAGGTATTGGCCTGGTCTTCTTTACCACCAAACCCGCCACCCAGGCGGGTTATCTCCACATCCAGCATATGCATGGGCAGACCCACAGATCTTGATACGGCCCGCTGCACAGCAGTAGGCCCCTGGGTGGAGGAATATATTTTCAGCACATTATTTTCCTGCGGAATTACATACGCACCCTGTGTTTCTATATACAAATGTTCCTGCCCGTTAGTATCAGCCCGGCCTTCTATCACATGCGTGCACTGCTGCCAGGCAGTGCTAACGTCGCCCAATGTAAAAGTGCGGGGCGGTACTATCAGCTCGCCCCGGGCCTGCGCCTGCCGCGGGTCGGTGATCACCGGCAGCGGGGTAATGGCAGTTTTTATTTTTTTGACCGCAGCACGGGCTGCCTCATTACTGGTGGCTACTACAAAGGCCAACGGCATACCGCAAAAATGTGTTTGCCCTTCGGCAAACAGGGGTTCATCGGGAATAATACCTCCTATCTGGTTTTCACCGGTAATATCTGCATGGGTAAAGATCCTCACTACCCCGGGCATTTGCGCAGCTTCCGTTACATCCAGCTGCTCAATATTGCCATGCGCTAGGGGGGATCCATATGCCGCGCCAAACAGCGTACCATTCACCAGTGGAATATCATCCAGGTAAACAGATCCTCCTTTTACATGTGTGCCGGCATCTATATTCTTCATCTGCTAAAGATTTAAAAGGTCTGCTACAGATAGCTGCGGGAACAGGCTTATAAAATGCGCTTTGATCAGCTGGTTCAGTAACAATCGTTTATACGCTTCCGTACCCCGGGCATCACTGATAGGGGTAATTTCTGTCTGGGCAATGTTCAGCGCCTCCTGCAGCAGCGCGGCGCTCAGCCATCGTCCCTGTAAAAAAGCAGCGGTACGTTCCAGCCGCATAGGCACCGGGCCTACGCCGCCGGCAGCCAGGTGCACCTCCGCCATTACTTCCTGCTCCATACGAATGTGCAGCGCTGTATTTACGCTGGCAATATCCAGGTGGGTGCGTTTGCTTACTTTTTCAAAGCGGAACAGGTGCTGCGCAGTTTCCGGCCACTCAAACCAGAGCTGCGTAATATATTCTTCCGGTGTTTTGGCCAGCTGTTTATACCCTTTATACAATTGGCGCAGCGGCAGCTCACGGGTATGCTCCCCGTCGCTTAATACCAATGTAACATCCAGCGCCAGGAAGAAAATGGTGAAATCCCCGATGGGGGAAGCATTAATGAAGTTACCGCCAATGGTGGCCATGTTACGTATAGGCGTAGAGGATACCAGCTTTATATACTCATCCAGCTGCGGAAAACAATCCTGCATAACAGGTGATTCCTGCAGATCCGTAACTGTTACGGCCGGCCCCAGCACCACGCGGCTGCCCTGCCGGGTAATGCCGTTCAGGGGCGGCTGGTCAAACAAAAAGCGGATGGCCTTTTGTTTCATCTCCTCCGGTTTTTGCACATACACATCCGTGCCGCCGCCTACGTAGTGTGCGCGCACATCTTCAGCCGGCGTCATTTCCCCGTTCAGGGATAACTGCAAGGTTTGCAGGCGTTCTTTAATATTGGAAAAATAAGCAGGTAGTATCTGTTGTTCCGCTGCAAATACAGCGGGCGCTGCTTCACCCCGGTCCTGTACCAGCTGTGCCACCCTGGCTGCGGCCCGCTCTATGGATTTATACCCTGTGCAGCGGCAAATATTGCCATCAATGGCCCTAATGGCCTGCTGCGTGGTGGGCGCTGCCTCGCTTAAACAAAACCCGGCCAGCGACATTACAAAACCCGGCGTGCAAAACCCGCACTGTGTGGCTGATTCATCGTACATAGCCTGCTGAATAGGGTTAAGCCCCTGCATATTAATACCCTCTATGGTCACTACATGTTTGCCATGCACATTACCCAGGGGTGTAAGGCAGGAGGTAAAAGAACGGTATTGCAGGCGGTTATTGACAAGGCGCCCTATCAGCACCGTACAGGCGCCGCAATCACCCTCATTACAGCCAATTTTAGTCCCGGTCAAATGCTGGTGGTAACGGATAAAATCCAGCAGCAACATCCCCGGGGGCATATCAGTGTGTAAAAGATTGTTATTGAGGAAGAAAGTTGTCAAAATTTTGGGTTGCTGGTCTATTTAAATTTACCACAAATCGGGCAATTAAAGAACAGGGGCAGACATATAGAAAAATATATGTTAATATTATCCCTATAAGATGATTATTAATAAATAATATATTATTTTCACGCATTTACGGATTTTACAACTTTAGTACATTGTCCCTATTCCTCTATTGGCTGGCGCTGCCATTCATTTACCTGGTATCGCTGCTGCCATTTCCGATACTCTACTTATTATCAGACGGGGTGTACCTGTTGTTATACTACGTAGCCGGCTACCGGAAAAAAGTGGTTGTTCAGAATTTACGCAATGCCTTCCCTGATAAAACGGAGGCCGACATCAAAAAGATCAGCAAAGAATTTTACCGTTACTTCTGTGATCTGTTCCTGGAAACCTTTAAAACGCTAACTATCAGCAAACGTGCCATGGTAAAGCATTGCAGCTTTCACCCGGACACGGTGGCCCTTTTTACCAAACTGGCGGCTGAAAAGCAAAGCGCTATCCTGGTAATGGGGCATAAAGGCAACTGGGAATGGGCAGGCAATACCTTTAGCATTCTTTGCCCGCAGCAATTGTACGTGATCTATCACCCGCTGGCGAATAAGCATTTTAACGGGCTCGTGTACAACATGCGCACCCGCTTTGGCACCAGGCTAATTGCCATGCAGGATACCTTCCGGGATATGGTGAAGTACAGGCAGGAAGTGAATGCCACGGCTTTTATTGCGGACCAGACACCGCAGCCGCAAAATGCCCACTGGATGACCTTTTTGCACCAGGATACCCCGGTGTTTAAGGGTACGGAGAAAATAGCGCAGAAAATGAATAACCCGGTGGTGTATGTGACTGTACAACGCATTAAACGGGGATACTATACGGTGCTGGCAGAGATCCTGGTAGAACAGCCTGCAGGCACCGCAGACGGGACAATTACAGAATTGCATACGAGGAAGCTGGAAAAAGACATTATGGATCAACCGGCTACGTGGTTATGGTCGCACCGCCGTTGGAAACATAAACGCATCTGAAAATTATTATTGTACTCATATCCTATGCTAGAAGGTAAAGACCTTATATTGGCCACCAAGCCATATGCCACTGAGATTAGAGCCAAGAGCTGGTTATACACCATCTCTACGCTGCTTTTGCTGATCCTGTCATTAACCGGCACCATTATGCTGCCTTACCTGCTGTTAAGGGTATGCAGCAGCGTGCTGGCAGGGTTGCTTATTGTACGCATGTTCGTGATCTATCATGATCATCAGCATCATACCATTTTACACAATTCCCCCCTGGCCAACGCTATTATGACCGTGTTCGGCATTTATGTGCTGGCGCCTACCAGCATCTGGAAACGTTCCCACGACTATCATCATAAACATAATTCCAAATTATTCAGCGCGGATATTGGCTCTTATCCCATTTTCACGCGTAAAAAATTTTTATCGTTGCCGCCCAAACAGCAACGGGCTTACCTGGTTATCCGCCATCCGCTTACCATTGCGCTGGGTTATTTTTCCATGTTCCTGCTGGGCATGTCCTTAAAATCATTTATTTCCAGCCCCCGCAAACACCTGGATTCTTTGCTGGCCATGGTGCTGCACGCAGCCGCTATTACCCTTACCGTTATATTCCTGGGCTGGCAGGCGGCCCTGCTGTTCATTTTTGTGCCCTTCTTTATTGCCTGCGGCATAGGCGCCTACCTCTTCTATGCACAGCATAATTTTCCCGGGGTGTCTTTTAATAGCAATGAAGACTGGTGTTACCATGATGCGGCCCTGCTTTCCTCCAGCTATATTGTAATGAATCCTGTAATGGCCTGGTTTACAGGCAATATCGGTTATCATCATATCCATCACCTGAACGCGCGGATCCCTTTTTACCGCCTGCCGGAGGTGATGGCCGCCATCCCGGCCCTGCAAACACCTAAAACCACCTCTTTCAGGATCGGGGATATTTATGCCTGCCTGCGCCTGAAGGTGTGGGATGCCGAGCGCAAGGAGATGGTAGGCCTATAAGTTGTTTGCCCGGAAAATTTTCCTTAGCTTAGGGTATACTCCAAAGGACACATGAAAAGACGTAACCTGTTAGCCATAATAGTTTTCCTGCTAACAATCTTATTTGCGTACGCTGCTGCGGTAAAGGCCCTGGCCTATGATAGATTTATTATGGACCTGGACCAGTCGCCCCTGCTTACGAACATTAACAAACCTATGCTGGCAAAAGCTATACTGGGCTTTGAATTTTTAACGGTAGTGCTGCTGCACATCACCTCTACCAAAAAATGGGGGTTGTATGCCGCTTTTTTCCAGCTGCTCATTTTCAGCGGATATTTAAGCACGCTGTACTTTTTTTACGCGCACATCTCTTATGCCTCCGATGGCATCCTGGGAAAGATCCCTTATCCCCTGCATATAGGATTTAATCTTGTTTGCACGCTGTTAGCTTTGTGCGGGGTGTTCCTGTTCAATAATATTCATAAAAGGCCCCAGCTGCGGGTGGTTTATAATGTGCACGCGCTTACACCAGCAGTTGATTATCAATAGCGCATTTCACCAGCATGGCGGAATTGCGGGCATTCAGCTTAGCCAGTAAGTTCTTGCGGTGACTGTCTACCGTAGTAGCGCTGATAAACAGCTTTTCTGCAATTTCCGGGTTGGTATATCCTTCTGCTATCAGCAGCAATATTTCCTTTTCTCTTTTGGTTAAATGCGGGTTACGCTGCCCGTTGGCTGGCTGCTCTGCCGGCTGTATGGCCTGCGCCGCCCCGGACGATAAATAGGTTTTACCGGCATGCACCAGGTGTATAGCCTGCAACAGCTCCTCCTTATCCGCATTTTTCAACAGGTAGCCGCTGGCGCCGCTGTCCATCATGCTGCTTACATATTTGCGTTCTTTAAAAGAGCTGAGGCCCAGCACCATAGTATCGGGATAGCGGGCTTTAATGGTGGCACAAAGGTCGCTGCCGCTAATGTCCGGCAGTATGCTGTCCATCAGGATCACATCTGTGCTGTGGTCCAGTAAAAATGAAAGGCAGGACTGCCCGTTGCGGGTTTGGCCTACCAGCTCAATATCTGATTCGGAACGTAACAGGGAACGCAACCCTTCCAGTACCAGTGGCTGGTCATCTACAAAATACAAGCGGATCATGGTTATTTCCAGTTTACTTTAACGGTCTTAACAATTTGGCACAGTTAACAGGTGCTAAGACGGGAATACAGGTTTAGATTAACTCTAGTAATATAGTGAAAACAGGGCTAATTTTCAGCAATTCTCTTAGTACTTGAAAAGATTAGCAGGGTGTTATGACAATAACAGGCAGCGGTCCCAGGCAGGCGCGGTTTGGGTGTCTACTGCTGCAATCAGCGCCAGCCCTACCCCGGTAATACCTTCCAGCAGGTTATAACTGTTCTGATAATCAGGATGTGCAAAGAATTTATACCCGGCCAGTCCATCCTGCCAGGTGTTCATTTCCAGTGTAGCCTGCAGCCATTTATCAGCGCCCTGCAGTAATAGCGCATCCCGGTTATCCAGCGCCATGCGCCGGTAAATATGGGCTATGCCGGCACTGCCGTGGCACAAACAGGCGTCGTGCACACTGCCATTTTTAAGGGTGCGCTGGTGTATGCTATGTTCAAAAATTGTGTATGCCGCCTGCTGGTAAACGGGCTGGCCTATACGTTTTCCGGTGTTCCATAAAGCAGCAGCAATGCTCAGGTCACCATAACACCAGCCCAGGCGGCTTTGCCCGCCGTTAATAGCTTCATTGGCCTCGCCTACCAGTGGCGGGTAAATGGAGCTAAGGCCTTCTGCCGGCGGGTTCTGAATGGCCAGCAGCCATTGCAGGCTGCCTTCTATCAGGCGGCGGGTGCTTTCCACTTCAATACCTTTTTCGTAGATCATGCCCAGGATAGTGATAATAGCCGGCATGCCATGCGCCAGGCCCAGGTTAAAGCAGCTTTGCCCGCGCACCTGCTCTTCCCTGCTGGTAAGGGAAAAACGGTCTTTCCAGCGTATGCCTTGCGCATCTGATACCGCGCTTTTTTCCAGCTGCTGTACCACCCCGCTTAAATATTTTACTGCCGTGGGATGCGGCAGGCGTTCTAAAAAGTAAATGGCTGTACCTAAGCCCTGGTGCAGAAAATCGTAGTTGTTATCGCGCAGGTCCTCATCCATAAAGTTGCCCAGGATCTCGTCGGCTTCTTCAAAAATATCCTGCATCCCATCCCCTTCCGCAAACCCCGCGTTGATGAGGTGCTGAATACTCCAGGTTATGCCGGAAATGCCGCTGCAATGGGAAAGCATCATTTGCTGCTCAGACAGGGCCTGTATGCTTTTCAGCATTACCGTATGCACCTGTTTCAGGTATTTCTTTTTACCGGTGAGATAGTAGTAGTAGGCGTAGAATAATGCGCAGCCGGTGTAACCGCTCAATAAACCGGGTGTTCCTTCCTGTTGAATAAAGTCGTCCAATATGGGACTGATCTGTTGTAATACCTTACCGGCCTGCTTTATATGGTTGTTCATGGTCTCAGATAGTGAACGGCCCGTCGTGATGGCGGACCGTTACCAATTTACTTAAAATAAGCTTTATAGCAGTAGCCTGCTTACCCGTTCAACGTAAAACAGCAGCAGGCTACCGGCTAATGAACCGTTCCTAGAAACGGCAGGAATCTTCGCTGCAGATCTCTGCACCCTGGCTAATATTATCCGTGCAGATCCTCAGGCTGCATAATACGCTGCAGGTGCCTGCGGTAAGGGCCATACCGCCCTTTACCAGCTCCTGTTTGGATTTGCTTAAGCTGGCAATTTTAATTTTGCCCAGGCTCAGTTTTTTTTCTGCTATTTTTTTCATGGTGGATTGTTTAAATGGTCTATAGTCCATGGTCCATAGTCCATGGTGTTTCTTCCCGGTGAAGGTTTGCGTAAAACAGACCACGGTGTTTTTCAATGTGAAAGAGTTGCACTATAAGGTATCAGATGGCGCATAAAACACGGCTATTTCCGTGAATGTGAAAGTGCGATCAATCATCCGTGGACTGTGCTTGCGGGTTAATACCGGCAAATGTCCTGGCTGCAAATTCCAGGGCCCTGGCTAATGCAGCTGAGCGGGTAGGAAACGCATTGCGCGCTTTTACCTTGTCCGCCGCCTTTCAGCACTTCCTGTTTGGCATTGCTTAAGGTGGCGATCTTAATTTTTCCCAGGCTTAGTTTTTTTGTTGTTTGCTTTCTCATTTGACTGCAGGTTTACGATTGGTGTATGCCATTTAAAAAGGCCCGCCACGTTCCGGGCGGACCTTTTTTATACAGGCAACACGTTAGAAAATACAGGAATCATCGCTGCAAATGGGCGCACCCTGGCTAATGCAGCTGATCTTAATGGAGGATGTTGTAGCCACACCACCTTTAACTGCTTCCTGCCTGGCTTTACTAAGGCTGGCAATCTTGATCTTTGCAAGACCCAGCTTTTTTGAAGGTTTACGTTTCATTGTTAAAATGATTTTAGATTCAACACTTCTTTGTTTACGTTCCAACAACATTATTGCTCCGGTGGCGGAGGCGTGATACAGGGCCGGGTAGGGCACAGTACACTGCAGGTGTTCATAAAAGTGACCAGCATGGCTTCGCCACCTTTGATCATTTCTTGTCTGGAGCGGCTCAGGCTGGCAATTTTTATCTTGCCCAGGTGCAGCTTTTTTAAAGGTTGTTTTTTCATGGTAACATCCTGTTTTGAAGGTTAATTTTCCCTTTCAGGGGGCGGGGGGCATTTATAAAGGCTGCAGCCAGTATAAGTAGGACGGAAGGCAGCGCCACCTTTACGGTTAGCCTGTTCTGACTGGCTTAATTTGGCAATTTTAATTTTGCCCAATGTCAATTTTTTCTCCATGCTTTTTTTCATGAGACTTACAGTTTAACGTTATAAAATGAAAAATGAATCCGGTAATTGTTAAGCGCACAAAACCGTGTTACAGGCTACAAAGTCGCTGAAGCAAACCGTATCACCCGGCGTGGTGCAAACCTGCACAGTGCGGATGTATGCTTCTTTAGGACCCGTGGTAACGGTTTTGCTGAAAGATGAAATTTTAATTTTCTGCAGGAGCAGTTTCTTTGAGGGTGACGGCTTCATAGTAGCAAGATTTAGGTGGCAGTGGAATTACAGTGTATCTAAAAGTAAAGAAAAATAAAAGGCAGCCGCCCCCTGTAAAAAGGGGATTTTTGTAAATTATCCTGCCTTTTTCGAGGTAGATAAGTTAAAAATATCCCTGTTTAAGGGGATATCCGGCTTTATGCAAATGCGCTAATTTTCATTTTTTAACGATCTGCGTCATGATAGCTGCTAAAGATTTTTACCTGATCAGAACCCCCTTGTTACCCCTGCAATTCCTGGATCAGTTTAATGATATTCCCCTGTCTGCATTAAACGACCGGGTGAAAGAGATCTTTACACAACCTTATTTGCTGGAAGCCATTTACATTGCTTCCCCGGAACTATGCCAGGAGCTGCAAAAGTGGCAACAGGGCCTCATTACAGGCGAAAAGGAAGTGAACAAGCTGGTAGCAGCGCTGTTCCGTTATATTCTGCGTATGTGCACGCGCAGCACGCCCTATGGCTTATTTGCCGGTTGTGCAACCGGGCAGGTAGCGGCTGCTACCCGCGTGGAGCTGGCGCCTATGGAGCAGCATAAAAAACACTGCCGGCTGGATATGAACTATGTGGCAGAACTGGCCGCCATGATCACACAGCTGCCGGAGATACAACAACAGCTGACCTATGTGCCGAATAATTCATTATACCAGATCGGTAACGCTTACCGCTATGCCTCCTTTACGGTAAAAAATAAGTTCCGGCATTATGATCTTACCTCCGTGAACTGTACGGATTACCTGGATGCTATTTTAGAAACAGCAAAACAGGGCGCTACCATTGCGCAATTATGTGAAAGTATTGTGAGCGATGATATTACGATGGGTGAAGCACGTGAGTTCATCCAGGAGCTCATAGACAGCCAGATCCTGGTAAGTGAGCTGGAGCCCACCGTTACCGGCGAAGAATTTTTTAACCACCTCATTCACAAACTGGCCACCCTGCAAAATACGGATGCTATTACCGCAGCGCTGCAAAACATCCGCCAGCTATTACAGGCTCCCGGCGCCAGCATTGATAAATACCTGCAAACACATGCGCTGGTAAAACAGCTGCTGCCGGACACCAATAGTAAAGACCTGGTACAAACAGACCTGTTCCTGGCTACACAGCATAATACGCTTAGCCATACGGTTATTAATGATATTCAACAGGAAATTATTCCCCTCTGGAAGCTAAGCCGCCGTAATAATAATCCTGACCTGCAACAATTTGCCCAGGCTTTCCGGGAACGTTACGAGGAACAGGAAATACCGCTGAACATTGCGCTGGATGCAGAAGCCGGCATTGGATACGCCGGCCATACCGGCGGGCAGGCGGATCATACACCGCTGGTAGATGATATTTTTGTAAATCAAAAAACCACGGGCAGCAATTCCATTTCCTGGGGTAAGCTGCAGGACTTCCAGCTAAAACAGCTGCATGAATGCCTGCGCAACCACCAAACGGAAATTGTATTAACGGATAAAGACCTGGATGAGCTGAAAGAAACCGATACGCCGGACCTGCCGTACAGTATGTACCTGATGGGCAGCCTGCTGGGCAAAAGCGCTGCGGATATAGATGCCGGTGATTACCTGTTTGAGCTAAGCACCTGCAACGGCCCTTCTGCCGCCAATTTGCTGGGCCGTTTCTGCCATGGCGACACCTTGCTTACCGACCAGGTAAAGAACTGTTTACAGGAAGAAGCTGCCCAGCACCCGGATTATATTTATGCAGAAGTAATACACTTGCCGGAAGCCAGGGCAGGCAACATTCTACTGCGCCCCCAGCTGCGTGAGTATGAAATTGTGTACCTGGGTAATGGCAGCGTGCCTGAAGACCACCAGCTACCGCTCGCTGACCTGATGGTAAGCGTGCAGAATAATACCATTGTGCTGCGCTCCCAAAAGCTGAACAAGCGGGTGATACCGCGTTTGAGCACGGCCCATAACTACCGCGCAGGCGGTTTGCCCGCGTATAAATTCCTGTGCGACCTGCAGTTCCAGCAGCTGCACTCCGGCCTTTACTGGGGCTGGGAGCACCTGGGCCAGGAGCCCTTTTTACCCCGGGTACGTTATGGAAAGATCATCCTGAGCAAATGCACCTGGCAATTGCATAAAAAAGATTACCCGGAGCTAACGGATAAAAATATAAAACCGGATTATACAGCGCTGTTTGGTAAAATACGCACGCAGTGGAACCTGCCGCGCTTTTTAGTGATCGCGGAAGGCGATAATGAATTGTTCATAGACCTGGACAATGCCGCCTGCCTGCAGCTGCTGGCCACTACGCTCATTAAAAAAGAGCGGGTGAAGCTGCAGGAATTTTTAAACACCGCAGACCTGGGCTGGGTAACCAGCGCAGAGGGCACCTACACCAACGAGGTGATCATACCCATGCACCGCGCAGCTGCCAAAGCCACGCCGGTAAATATCTCCACCGCCACGGAGGCCAGGCAGCCGGCCTTGCCTGCACGCCGTTTTATTACCGGCAGTGAATGGCTATACGTAAAAATATATTGTGGCACCAGCAGCGCAGAACGCATTTTAAAAACCGTGATCAAACCCTTAACGGAGCAGCTGGTAGCAGCCGGCGCCATTGATCAATGGTTCTTTTTACGGTATAGCGATCCGGAACATCATATCCGCATCCGCTTTCACCATGCCACGGATAAGGATTTCTGGAAAACGGTGCTGGAAAAATTATTTACTGCGCTTCAACCGGATCTGGACAGCGGCGCTGTTCATAAACTGCAAACCGATACCTACGAACGGGAAATTGAACGCTACGGCGGGGCAACGATGGAGCTTAGTGAAGCGCTTTTTTACTACGACAGCCAGGCCGTTATTGATTGTATAGACCTGCTGGAAGGTGAGGAAGGCGAAAGCTACCGCTGGCTGCTGGCGGCCCGCGGTATTGATATGCTGCTGCAGGATGCGGGTTATGACCTGCCGGCCAAAGCCGCCCTGCTAAAGCGTATGCAGCAAAGCTTTTTCCAGGAGTTTGGCGGCGACAAAGCCCTGCAAACCCAGCTGAATGATAAACACCGGGAGCATATGCGCCAGCTGGGCAGCTTTTTACAGCCGCAGCAGGATGCGGAAAATGCCATTGAAGAAGTGATCGCTATTTTTACCCTGCGATCCATGCGCAATACTGCTGCTTTGCAAAAGTCGGCACAACCGGTACACGAACAGCTTTCCAGCTATATACATATGTTCCTGAACCGTATGCTGCTCTCCAACCAGCGCAAACATGAGCTGGTGATCTACCATTTTATGAGCCGCTATTATGAATCACAGCTTGCCATTCAAAAAAAGAAACAGCAACAGCCATTACCCAGCAAACATGGACTTTCCAATTTATAGACAGTTAGCACAAATGGATTGCGGCCCTACCTGTTTACGGATGGTGGCCCGGCACTACGGTAAAACCTATACGCCGGAAAGCCTGCGGCAGTTTGTTACCATTGACCATGACGGCACCTCCCTGCTGCATTTGCGGCAGGCAGCCGAGCAAATGGGGTTTAATACCCTGGCAGCTTCTGTTACTTTTGAGCAGCTGGACCAGGAAACGCCCCTGCCCTGCATTATACTCTGGAACCGCAACCATTTTGTGGTAATACCCCCGCAGGACTATAACAGCGGGCAGCCAGGCAGCCAGATACTAATGGCCGACCCGGAAAAAGGGCTGATAGAAGTGGACAAAGCCACCTTTCTGAAAGGCTGGATCGAGGACCATGACCAGGGCGTGGTGCTGATGCTGGAACCCGGCCAGGCTTTTTAACCCCAGATCACTCCCCTTAAGAATAAAACGGGCCGCGCGGAAATATTGCATAATTTAGTGAGTACGGAAGCGTTTATACCATTAGTTAGATTATCAGTTATTCAATCCACTCACACATGAAAAGGATTTTAGTATTGGCCGCGCTCATTTTTCCATTGATCGTCAGCGCACAGGTGAAGCTGGCGGAAGCCGTGGCCGAAGATTTTTCTACCAAAGCAGCAGAGAAGTTCCAGCAGAAGAATGATCCCCTCCTGGTATTTGTAGCCGACCAGATGTCGCGCAGCGGCGCCGGCGGCCTGGAAATAGATAAAACCATGGTGGAGCTGAAAAAGGACCCTGCGGCCCTGGATGCAGCCCTGAAATACGTGTACCAGTTCAGTGATTGTAACCGGCAGCAGCTGATTGCCAACCTGCGCGCCATGAACCTGCAAACTAACAACGTGTTCCCCCTGGCTACCTATACGGTAAATAAATTTAAAGGGGAGGCCAAAGCCCTTACAGAAGAAAAAGCAACCCTGATAAAATCCGGTGAATTTGCCACAGTAGCTCCCGGCACACCGCCGGCAGCACCTGCCCAGCCACAACCGGCTACCTCCACTGCCCCCACCGGGCAGCCGGTAACACCGGGCAGCAGCGCCCAGGAAACCGCGCCTGCTAGCGCTACAGCGCCTGCTGCCACACCCGCTGCTCCAGC
The DNA here is from genome assembly GCF_019091455.1 of Chitinophaga sp. GbtcB8. Lineage (GTDB taxonomy): Bacteria > Bacteroidota > Bacteroidia > Chitinophagales > Chitinophagaceae > Chitinophaga. The sequence continues at coordinate 62,637 of NZ_JAGXJN010000003.1, read as the reverse complement.
TGCGCCGGCAGCAGATCCGTATGACTGGGATGTGCGCAACATTTTTCCCTTAACCACCCCGGACCAGCTGGCGGAAAAATATGGTAAGGAAAATGTAGCAGCCCGTCCTGCGCAGGACCTGGAAGGCAATGACCTGGGCACCGGTTACTATGTGTTCCCGGACACGGATAATGAAATGGAAGTAGTATTTAAAGAAGATAAAAGCAAGCTCGTAACCTTTACCCATGAGCATTCCAAATGGAAATCGCCTTTTGGTATTAAACCCGGCGACCCGCTGGAAAAGCTGATAAAGATCAACGGCCGCGCATTCCGCATCAATGGTTTTGACTGGACCAACGGCGGTATGATCGATAGCTGGGACGGTGGCGCTATGGATAAAAAAGGCGTGACCCTGCAGCTAAAAGCTAATAATACCGGCGATCCGAAACAATATGACCAGGTTACCGGCGATAAAAAAGTAAGATCAGACCAGGCAGCGCTGAAGAAGTTAGATGTGGTGGTGGAGAAGGTTTCTTTCCAGACAGCGCCGCAGCAGTAATAGAATGTAAAATGTAAAATTTTAAATCATAAATGTAAAAGTGAAATGCCGCGATACGGGTACTGGCCCATATTCGCGGCATTTCACTTTTACATTTATCTCGTTCATAAAGTCTTTTAAATGGTCTCTATGAACCTCCTTCGTCGGTTTGAAATTTTACATTTATGATTTTACATTCTTTTATTTCCCCCAGGTTTTATTAGGTACCGGCCCCATTTCCAATACCAGCTGGCCGCCGTTCATCAGCTGATCGTGCGTAAACCAGGGCGTGTTCAGCGCCTTGCCGTTCATAGTAGCATGCTGAATATATTTATTGGTAACAGAACAGTTCTTTGCAGTGAGCGTAAACTTTTTGCCATTGGGCAGGTCAATGGTTACTTTGCTGAACACCGGGCTGCCTATAGTATACAGCGGTAAGCCGGGCGTAAGCGGGTAAAAGCCCATAGAAGAAAATACCACAAAGGCCATCATGCCGCCACCGTCTTCATCGCCGGGCACACCAAATATGTTATCCTTAAACCACACATCCAGCAGTAAGCGTATATGCTTCTGCGTTTTCCAGGGTGCATCCGTAAAGTTGTACAGGTAAGGAATGTGAAAGCTGGGCTCATTACCCATAGAGTACTGGCCCACCAAACCGGTAGCATCGGGAAACTTGGCCCAGAAGGCATATTTGGAACGGTCCAGCCCTTCGCGGAAAAGCTGGTCCAGCCGGTCTTCAAAAGGTTTTTTGCCGCCCATTAAATCCACCAGGCCCGGTACATCCTGCTGCACCTGCCACATATAGGTCCAGCCGTTATTTTCATCATAATAATCACGGCCACCCATGCCGCCGTCAAACTTAGGATCTATATTGATCCAGTTCCCCTTTTCATCTTTAGGTAAAAAGAACTGCCGCTCATTGTTCCAGAGGTTCTTATAGTTCATGCCTCTTTTGGAGAACTGCGTATAGTCATCCTGTTTATCCAGGTCTTTAGCCAGCTGGCTCAAAGCCCAGTCGTCATAGCTATGTCCCAGTGTAATGGCTACTGCCTGCCGCTTTTCAAAGTTATGCGCTTTAGGTTCTGTTTCCTTTTCACCTTCATGCAGGGCCGGGAAGTAACCATGCTCATGATAAAAGTCATCCAGCCGTGTTTTATCACCATTTTCCCAGGGCAGCATAGTGGCGCTGGTAGCGTTCTTACGCATACCTTCATACGCCTTTTGCACATCAAAATTTCGCAGCCCTTTGCGGTAAGCATCTAAAAATATGATGGAAGAATGGAACCCGTTCATACAGGCATTGTCGCCAAACAAGAGCGGGAAGGTTGGCATCCAGCCGCTTTGCTCATACATGCGTACGTAAGACTGCAACATATCTTCCTCCACCTTAGGGTTAATGATCATACGCAGGGGGTGCAGGGCCAGGTAAGTATCCCATGACCAGTCATCCACGTAAAAAGCACGCGGATCCTTATTCACCTGCTTATTATAACCGCTGTAGTACTGGCCATCTTCAGTAATATTCACCATTCTTTCATAACAGCGGTACAATGCGGTGTAGAAGGAGCGTTTTTGCGCAGTGGTGCCACCTTCTACCTTTATCTGGCCCATGGCTGCTGCCCATAGCTTTTTACCGTTGGCAGCTACTGCATCAAAGGCCGGCTGGCTGATCTCTTCTTCATAATTCTTTTTAGCCTGCGCTGCGCTTACATAACTAATGGCGTATTTAAATTCAACGGTTTTGGTGGCAGCCGGGAAGCTGATCACGGATCTTACATGCCGCCCGCTGTTCTCTGTGCCGGCCTGCAGCTGCCCATTATCCCATATGCTGGTGGCGCCGCCGGTGCTGAACCGGCCATAGAGGTATACCTCAATATCATCATGGTAGGTTTCTATACCTGTTAGCTCCTTATCAGATAAAAATTTATACTCGGATGGGCCATCGTTATACACGCCCAGTAAAAGCGCTTTATCGCCGGCAGCCGGGAAGGTAAACCGGTAAATGCCGGTTTTGGCGCCGGGCGTAAACTCCACCTTCACCTCATCATCCACCAGCCAGGTGCTATAGTACCAGGGCCGGGTAATTTCCTGGTCGTAGGTAAGCCTGGCGCGCCAGCTTTCTTTGGTAACCGGTTTCACCACCGGCTTCAGGGAAAATACTTCTCCCATGCGGTGGGAAACAATATTCAGCGGAAAGCCGGAAAGCTGGTCATCCAGGAAATCTTTCCGGTCAGGCGCCATGCGTATCATCTGGTTGGGCAGCTGCACCGTAGGGCGGGTGGGTTCCAGCAGCTGGCCCACATTCCCAATGGTAGGATCTACATAATCAAGATTGCTGCCGTTTAACGGTGTTTGCTGCGCATGGATGGCAGTATACAGGCACACCTGTGCCCCTAATAGAAATACCAGTTGCTTCATGTTCATGGAAAACAAGTCATTTAACTAAAAACTGGGTGCAAGAAACATTTATAGCACTAACAGCGCCCTTAACAGCTGCACTAACCGGAAAATTATTTTTCATTACCGGGTAAAAATACGCACAAACCTTGTTGGCAGGTATATAAAATGTTAATCCTGTGAGGAAGATCCGGCCTTGCTTAGCTCATTACATAAATTATAGAAGTGCTTCACTACATCTACCGTTTGTGTATAGGAAATAGGTTTTATTACATAGGAATGCGCGCCTAAAGCCAGGCACTCATCCCGCTCAATAGGATTCAGGGAGGTGGAAAAAATAATAACGGGAATATCGGCAAAGGTCCCATTTCCCTTTAAGAAACGCAGGGTTTGCGTACCGTTCATTTTAGGCATGTTCAGGTCCAGGATAATAAGGGAGGGTAACAGGGGTGTGCATTGCTGCAGGTATTTCACTGCTTCTTCCCCGTTCTCTTCAAAATGGATCACAGCTCCGTATCCAAGATCTTCAAAGGTATCTTTGATGATCTGGCGGTCTTCCGCATCGTCATCCACCATCATAATTTTAGGAAATCCTTTTTCCATAGATAATACTATCAGTTATTCGCAGTTATTGGTTGAGTGGTAAGGTGATCCTGAAGGTGGCGCCCTCATTTACTTTGCCGGAGGCGGTGATAGCGCCGTTATGCAAAGCAACGATCTTCCTGCAAATGGCTAAGCCCAAACCAGTGCCCTTATATTTATCCCCGGTATGCAGCCGTTGAAAAAGCGTGAACATTTTGGGCAGATACTTTTCATCAAATCCTATTCCATTATCCTTAATAAAGATCTCCAGGTAATGGGTGTTTAACCGGTTGGTAACCTGGATCTGCGGCCGCTGATCATTCTTGCAATATTTCAGGGAGTTGTTGATAATATTGCCAAACAGCTGGCGGATCATACTTTCATCGGCATCAATAGAGGGCAGGGCGGTGATCTCAATATTGGCCTCCTTTTCCCGGATCATGATCTCCAGGTCCTGCAGGGTATCCTGTATTACGTGGTTCAGGTTAATGTGCCGGTATTCCACCTGTTTCTTTTCTACCTGGGAAAAAGCCAGCAGGTCATGGATCAGGTTACGCATACGGTGCGAGGCGGATAACATGCCCTTCAGGTAGTCTTTACCTTTATCATCTATTCTATCAGCGTATTTATTCAGGAAGTAATCACTGTAAAAGCTGATCTTCCGGATGGGCTCCTGCAGATCGTGGGAGGCTACAAAGGCAAACTGCTGCAGCTCCTGGTTGCTGCGGTTCAGCTCAGAAATATTGTCTTCCAGCAAGGTTTGGTTTTCCTTTAACTGGGTTTGTGCCTGTTGCAGCTCCTTATTATTTTCCAGGGTTTGCTCCACCACCTTTTGTGCATGAATATCCACCAGGTAACCGATCCAGTATAAGAGCTGTCCTTTATCATCCTTCAGGGGCGATAAAGCGGCCAGGTGCCAGTAGTATTCCTTTTCATTCACATGCCGCAGGCGGCACTGGGCTTTAATGGCGGAGGCGCCGGCGGTGATCCTGTGCGTTAATAACAGGCTAAAGGCATCATAGTCGGCCGGGTGCACCACTTCTTTCCATTTGGTTTGGTTCAGCTGTGCAATGGTTTGCCCGGTAAAGTTATACAGCCATTCATTGGCATAGATCAGCTCACCCTGCAGGTTCAATGAAAAAATAATGATAGGTAAAGTATCGGTCAGTGTTTTATACTGGCTTTCATTTTCCTGCAATTTTTGCGACAGGTCCTGCAGCAGCTCGTTCTTCCGCTTTAGCTCTTCATAAGGGGAAATAGGCGGCTCGTTACGGAACATATTCCGCCAGTCGTCTATCTTCCGGTGGTCTATTTTTTCTGCGGCCGGTAAGGCATAATAAAGCTCTACGGATGTTTCATCACCGGTGGTGGTAATGCTATATTTATTCACCAGGCGCTTGGCATATTCCAGTCCCTGGTTGGTTTGTACATTATGTGCTTCATCTGTAACACGGGCAACAATATACTGTTCCCGTTTCTGGCCGGATACGCTTAGGACCAGGTAACCGTTCTGCCCATGCTCTATAGCATTCCTGGACACTTCAGATACCGCGGTGGCAAAAGTGGTTTGAGCGGAAAGGGAAAGGCCCGCCAGCTCTGCCAGCTTCATGGACCGCTTGTGCGCCAGGATCAGATCCATCTCATTACTAAGCGTAACTTTTACCAGGTCCAGCATCATTTATACATTTATTTTACAAGCAGCAATAGACATATCATCATTATTACGCGCAAAATCTTTCAGCAGGGCAGCCGCCATCACCGTTAGATCATAGCGGAACAAATTCGGGTAGCGTAGCAGGTCCCAGCGCGACTTAATACCATCGCTGCACATGATCAGGTGCTGTCCTTTCTCATATGCTACTTCCTGGTCCTTCATGGTATTGGGAATATTTAACCCGATGATACCATTGTATGCTACATAACTTTTTGAGAAGGTAACACCCTGTAGCTTGGTGAGAATGTTGCCAATACCGCAGATGGACCATTTCTTTTCCTTCCGGTCAAATACAACTACCGTACCTACCAGCCCCCTTGTTTTTTTTACTTCCCGGTGTATGAAACGCAGGTTTTCCAGCGGGCTGTGATCCGGACAGATCCTGAATGCATCAATGGCGGCCTGCACAGCTTTCTGTGCATCCGGCCCATGGCCTAACCCATCACCCAGGAACAGCTTAATATATTCTTTAGTCTCTTTATAATGAAATCCGTCTCCGCATGCAGTTTCACCCGGTTTGGGCACGATCAGGGAGCGGATCTCAATATTTTCAGGCCTGGCAAGAGCCGGTAATGCTTTATTGAAAATAGCACAGTGCAAGATGGTGCCCCATCCTTTTAAAGAATAGATCTGGAATTTGTTGGTCAGGCGTTTTATAGAGCCCAGGCCATGCCCTAATGTGTTGGATGTAGAATGGCCGTCCAGCATCATCTTCGGAACATCCGCCATGCCGGGGCCGCTGTCAATGGAGATCAGCTCAATACCCTGCTGATGATCTTCCTCCACCAGTTTTACCAGCAGCTCTCCATCAGTGGCATATTTGGCAAGGTTAGAAACAATCTCTGCCACCACAATATCTATCTCTCCTAATTTTTTTGCTGTAAACCCCACGCCGGCAGCCAGGGCATGTATCTCTTTTTTTAGTATCGCAAAGTAGCTCCTATCAGTTGCCTTAAAGCGAAGATGAACTGCATTAACCATTTTTCCATTTAGTAATGGTAACCGTAGTACCCTTGCCTACAGCACTCTTAATATCAAATTCACTGACCAGGCGTTTAGCGCCGGGCAGGCCCAATCCTAAACTCCGGCCAGTGGAATAACCGTCTTTCATGGCCAGCTCCACATCTTTTATACCAGGTCCTTTATCTATAAAAGATAAACGGATGCCGTTCTCCCTTCCTTTGCTTACTACTTCTATCACGGTGTTGCCGCCATTGCTGTATTTAAGCATATTACGTACCAACTCTGAAGCGGCAGTTATCAGCTTCGTCTGGTTCACCAGGCTCATGCCGATCTTAACGGCATATTCTTTTACCCGGTTACGGAACGGCACTACATCCTGTTCCCTCTGGATGATCATCGAATCTTTAGTCAGCACTACTATCATCGTGTTCTTCCTCCTCTGTGGTGTCTTCTAAAGAACCGATTTTCTTGTGTAACAATTCCATTCCCTTTACTACGTTCAATGCCGTGCTTACACCTCTCAGCTCCAGCCCCAGCTCTACCAGGGTAATGGCCACTGCAGGCTGCATGCCCACCACTACAGTTTCAGCATCCATGATCTTGCTCATATTACCAATGTTACCAATAATGCGTCCCATAAATGAGTCCACTATAGATAGCGCTGATATATCGATCAACACGCCCCTTGCTCCGGTTTTGCTTACCATCTGCACCAGGTCACTTTCTAAATTCAGAGCCAAACGGTCATACAAATCCACCTGAATAGTCACAAGCAGGAATTTGCCCATTTGAAGAACCGGTATCCTATCCATATTCAATTACTAGCTGTTTTTTACTGATGATTTCCTTACTTCTAATTGCAGCACTGCAAAAGCATATTTTAAGGCGCTGGCCAAAGTTGCTTTGGTGATAATAGTGGAGAGATCAATACCCAGGTGCACCACGGTTTGTGCAATTTCAGGGCGAATGCCGCTGATAATACACTCCGCTCCCATTAGACGCGTAGCGCTGATGGTTTTTAAAAGGTGCTGTGCTACCAGGGAATCTACTGCCGGCACACCGGATATATCCAGGATGGCAATGCTGCTGCCGGTTACTACAATTTCCTGCAGCAGGCTTTCCATTACTACCTGCGTACGGGCGCTGTCCAGGGTGCCAATAATAGGCAGGGCCAAAATGCCGTCCCACAGGCGTATCACCGGGGTAGAGATATCTGTGATCTCATCTGTCTGGCGCAGGATCACCTCTTCCCTTCCTTTAATAAAAGTTTCAAAAGTGGTTACGCTAAAACTATCGATCAGCTTGTTCAGCTTAAGTATAAGGGATGTCAGCTGTGCCGGGTCGCTCTTCAACTCTTCCTGTAAGATCTGTAACAAAGCCTCTTTCAGACTGAAGATGTAGGCACCGGTTTCCCGTGGTGAAAAACCCTGACGGGCCCTGGAAATAGAGATACCGGATAATATTTCTATTACATTCTCAAAGTCTGTGGATTGGGCATCCGACAGGTTGTTATCATTCAATGATCTAACCAGGGCGTCCAGCAGCTCATCCGATTCTGTACGGAGCTCTTCATTGCTCATCAGATCTTCACGCAGGCTTTCATCTGCAAGCTGATTCTTCATCCATTGTTCCAGGATCTGTTTCTTTTTTTTCAGGAATACCTTGGAGATATCAATTTTCATGTTGTATCAATTAAAGTGCTTAATATAAATAAAGTGCGGTATACAAAAGGAACGGGGCTCTTATAACCAGAACCTAGTTTTGATGACGAACCTGCAGGCTACCTGTAATGATTTTTTGTTCAATTGCTCACGACATAGACAAACAAAGCAATTCATAGTATTAATAAATATTTGTAACACTATGAAGCCGAAAAGCATGATGTAAATTGTTGTAGAACTGACACGGAACCTTGTGCTACGTAGCAACGAATGTCAGGAAAATTTTTAGTATTTGCAAAGCGCGCTTAAAAATAAAAAGGGCTTATTTTATTGATGAGAACGGCATAAAACAAATCATGATAGTATAAAGATACTATCATGATCATTGAAACGATTGATTACCTGCAAACGCAGGAACAGCTCTTTTATTTACCGGTTACCACACTATTCAGGAACTCCTCAATATTCGTATAACCATCCTGGTCCCGGTCTGCTACCGCATCCTTCGCATCTTTCGGGTTCAGGTGATGCTGTGTTTCCCAGCTATCCGGCATGCCATCATTGTCCGCATCTTTATACGGTGTGCCTTTGTATACCGGGTAACCGCCTACCTGGTCGGGATGGGTGATGATGCCCAGCTTGTAGGAATCTGCCGGCAGGCGGCGTTTAATAAATTTACTGGCAGTGTTGGGTCCGCCGCCCGTATATAAGATCTTACCGGTCCTCACCTGCTCGGCTATACGTTTATCTACCGCATCCCTTTTAGGTAAGGTGGCGCCGGCATGTTCCGGCACATAAACATAGGCTTCCTTTGCCGTCATAATGGGAAATTTAGCGATCGGGAAAGGCTCATTTACGCGGATGGCTTTTGTAAACTCACCGGCATCCGGCATTTCCCCGATCTGTACGCCACCGGCCCAATTATCCTTAGTGACTGCCTCATTACCTTCCATAATATTACCGCCCACATAGGCCTGGCCGTAATGGTTAGCGTCTGTTCTATCACGGTTACCTTCCGGCTTTAAAATGCGGTGGCCGATGGGTTTATCCAGCGGCGTTATAGGGCCGGGTTTAAAGTAGTTGTTAATGAAATTGAATTTTGAACGATGATCGCCGCCATCTGCGCTGCGGTTCCACCAGTTAAACACTACGTTGTTCACAAAACCAAAGTCGCCATACATACCAATGGAAGGGTTGCGGCTAATGTTGCTGCACCACATGTTGCGCATAAAGGTGCTGTTTAAGCCGCCAATGGTGCTGCCAAAGGCATGGTTATATACGTCCAGGGCTTCTGAAAAAATGGAGTTCTGGATGGTAATATTTACCGTGGGCAGCTTCTCCGGTTTGGAGCCATCGCCTTTATCATATACGTGCCGGTACATGGACATATTCTCATCCAGGCCCCAGCTGGCGGATACATGGTCTATCATAATGTTGCCAACCCCATTGCCGCCCAGCGCATCATCACGGCGGGTTACTTCTGTGGCGCCACGGCGAAAGCGCATGTAACGGATCACTACATCATGCGTATCGATCCATACGGATTCACCGGCTACGCACACCCCATCGCCGGGCGCTGTTTGCCCTGCAATGGTGATGTACGGCGCACGTATACTGACAGGACTTTTCAAATGAATAATACCGGCTACATTAAATACCACTATGCGGGCGCCTCCCTGTTCGCAGGCATCACGGAATGTGCCGGGACCACTGTCTGCCAGGCTGGTAACTACGCATACCTTACCGCCACGGCCGCCAAAAGTATAAGCGCCGCCGCCTTCTGCACCGGGGAAGGCGGGGATCTTAGCCTGGGGCAGGTCTTCCGGTTTTTGCGCCCAGGGTATATAGGGTTTCCCTTTTTTTGCTTCTGCTTCAATAGTAGGCATTGCTTTGGTAAAAGCTATGTCCGATTGTTTTTTGTATTGCGCCATTACGGCATCGGCAGAATCCTCCATGGATTTGGGGATCACCGGGTACTGTGCGTATGCCGTGCAGGCTATGCCGCTCATGCAGGTTACAGTAAGTAGTTGAAATAAGAGCTTCTTCATATCAGGCATATATTATTTGTGCTTTAATAACCATCGTTCTGTTTAAACTCGCTTTTATTGGTAACTGCATCCAGCTGGGCCTGTGGTATGGGGCGCAGCATGTGATAAGATTTTATGTAAGCAGCTGCATCCGGGTTATGCGCTCCCACGCGCTCCAGCAGCTTGCCCGTACGTTTCAGGTCAAACCAGCGCAGCTGTTCACCGGCAAGCTCGCGCGCACGTTCATCCAGTATAAAATCTATATTAATAGCAGCCGGCTTCACCTCCATAGCCGCTTCCTTTCCGGGAATAATGGCCCGTTTGCGCAGGTTATTGATGTACAGGGCGGCAGAATCCAGCTTGCCCAGCTTCATTTGCGCTTCAGCCACTACCAGGTACATTTCAGCCAGGCGTATTAAAAAAACATCGCGGGAACTTTGAGGCTCTGTAGCTGATCCACGGGTAGGGTCTGCAAACTTCTGCAGGGTAATGTAGTGGAAGCGGTCCTTAGGTTTGCCATTTGCATCATAGATATCATCCCGGTCATAAGTGGTATAACGGTAACGGGTACTGTATTTCTGCTGAAAATTATCAACCGGGTATTTGCTTACAAATAATGCAGTATCGCCCACCTCAAACTTATTGCTGCCTACCAGTGGGCCTAGCACCGGGTTCTGTGCTGCATCGGCGGTGGTCCACTTAGGCAGTGTTTTGCTGTTGTTGGCTATCCAGGCCTGTTTGAAAGAGGCGCTGAAACGGGCATCGGATGTTTCGTCAAAAAGATCCAGCAGGAACTGTGTGGGCATCCAGCGTACATTGGCTACTTCATTGGGCACATCCGGCTGCATGCCCGGCTGGTCAATATAGTTCATTACAAACATGCTATGCCCTACATTGCTGCCTGCATTCACCTCCAGGTTTTTGGAGTAGTTAAGGCCCCATACTACTTCTGCATTCTTTTCATTCTCCATCTTCCACAGATCGGCATAATTAGGCAGCAGTGAAAATTTGTAATTTTTAATTACGCTGCTTGCGTAATTACTGGCTGCCTGGTTATTGCCGCGGGTAAGGTTTATACGGGCCATTAATGCTTCTGCTACCGGTTTGGTGGCGCGGCCGTAATCAGCTGCGGTGGATGGCAGGTGATCTATTGCAAACTGCAGGTCGGCAAAGATCTGCTCATATATTTTTTCAACCGGGGTACGGTTGGCGGTTGTAAGCATCCCTTCTGTAGGCTCCAGCGTAAAATTCACCGGGCCAAATGCTTCTGCCAGCAGGTAATAATACCAGGCCCGCATACAGCGCAGCTCCCCTTCCAGCACCGGCTTACGGGTATCAGCCAAACCGGCGTCATTGATATGTTTTAAGCCGGTATTACACAGGTTAATGGCCGCGTAACAGGGCACCCACAGACTGGTATTTACCCACAGGTTATCGGAAATAAGCCCCTGGTAAGTGGTAAGCGGTGTGTTGGGAAAAATACCGTTAATGCCCGTGTTGCCATTAAAAGCAGCATTGGTCCATATATCTGTGCCGGCTTCCAGCAATGCATAACCTTCTTCTTTACCGAATAAGCTACGGTTATAGGTATACGTAGCAGTAACGGCCGATTCAAAACCTTCCGGGGTATTGAACAGGCTTTCTACCGTGGCGCCACCCGGGTTATATTCATCCAGCTTTTTAGTGCAGGCTGTTATAGTGCATGTTGCCATTAACAGCAGTACTATCTTGTTTATATGCAGCTTCATCATTTTCTTCAGATTTTAATGATTAAAATGTAACATTCAAACCGGCCACGAACAGCTTGCTCAAAGGCTGGTCAATGATCCCTTCACTTTCCGGATCAAAGTCTTTGTTGTTACTGGAATAGAACCATAGGTTTTTACCGGATACATAGATCCTTACGTTCTCGATCTTTGCCCTGCTGATGAATGATTTAGGCACATTGTAACCCAGCGTAATGTTGCGCAGCTTTACATAAGAGTTCTCATACTCTGTTAAAGTGGTGATGTTTGATGAGCTGCGGGTGGCATTCGGACGCGGGTAAGCGTTCGTGGGATTTTCCGGTGTCCAGTAATCCACTGCCGATCCGTTCTGGGAACCGTTGCGCACATATTTGGCATAATAGTCAGAGCTCATCCACTGGCCTACACGGGCAATGAACAAGATATTCAGGTCAAAATTCCTGTAGGTAAAATTGTTATTAAAACCGCCCGTCCATTTGGGTACACGGGTGCCTATAATGGTACGGTCGGCTGCCGTGATCTTCCCATCCGGTTTACCATCCGGCCCTGAAATGTCCGCTAGCTTAATATCACCGGGTAATGCATCATACTGGGCGGCCTGCGCGGCTTCACCGGTTTGCCATATACCCAGTTTCTTGTAGTCATAATAAATGGTGGGCGACTGTCCCAGGATCAGCGATTTGCGATAGTCGTTATCAATTACATTGCCGTTGGGCAGCTCTGTAATTTTTTCTTTATTGTGTGCATAAGAGATGGTAGAGGTCCAGCGGAAGTTACGGCTCACAATATTATTGGTGGTTAAGCTTACTTCCACGCCCCGGTTGCTGGTCTTACCTATATTACGGCTGATGGTGGATACTCCTGTGCTGCTTGGCATGGTGTAGGGGAATATCAGGTTATAGGTGCGCGCATCGTAATAGTCAACCGTACCACTGATGCGGTCTTTCAGCAAACTAAAGTCAACGCCTATATTGGTGGTGGCAGTCAGCTCCCATTTCAGATCGCTGTTACCAATACTGGGATTAATGGTATAGGCGGGGGCCAGGTTGGTATCGTCATAAGAGAACTTGATCTGCGTTAAAGTATTTTGCGTAGCGTAAGGCGCAATTACATCGTTACCGGAAATACCGTAGCCTACTCTTAATTTCAGCTCGCTGAACAGGCGCTGCTTTTTCATAAAGTTCTCGTCGCTCACACGCCATGCGCCCGCTACTGAAGGGAAGAAAGCCCATTTGTTACCGGGTCCCAGCTTGGAAGATCCATCACTACGGCCGGTTAGTGTTAACAGGTACTTGCCCTGGTAGCTATAGTTAATACGGCCGGTAAATGATAATAATGCATACTTGTTGTAGTTACTGCCATAACCGGGCGACTGTGTAGCGCCGGCCAGGTTATACCATAGCTGTGAGGGAAAGGTTTGGTTCTTTGCAAGCGCATAACTTCCGGTACCAATGTTCTGTATATAGCTGGTTACGCCTGTAACTGTAAAGGCGTGATCTTTTATTTCCTTGTTATAGGTGATGATGTTTTCCCAGCTTATAAAATTACTTTGCGTATTGGTAACAGAGGCCTGTGAATTGGCGCCATTGCCGTTAATGGAGTTTTTTCCATAAAACTGCCCGGCTACGGAGCTCCATTGCGTAGTAGAAAAAGTGGACCGGATATCCAGGCCTTTCAGCGGCGTTATATCTGCATAGACAGCGCCTGAAAAACGGTTGGTCTTTGTATTGGCGGCCCAGGAGCCGGGCTGCTCATCTATCAATGGATTTATCTGCAAACGGTCTACCGTGTACATGACCACATTACCCGCCGAGTCATAAGGCAGGCCCAGGGGAATGGCTTTGGATGCAGCGTTGAAAGGATCGCGGCGTATATTATTATTAATATTCGCATACTGGCTGCTGATACCCACCTTTAACCAGCTGTTAATAGTCTGATCCAGGTTAAAACGTGCGGTATAACGTTTATAATCATCGCCCGCTAAAATGCCCTTTTCACGATAGTATCCTGCAGAGAAATAGATCTTTGTTTTATCCGTACCGCCTGACACCCCTACCTGGTAGTTCTGCTGGGTACCATGGTGCAATATCAGATCGGGATAATTAATATACTGCTGGTTCTGAATGGCGTTCAGCTCTTTCTGGTTAAAGATCAGCGGATCATCCGCAACACTGTTCCAGGTGCCTACAGCACGGTAAGCTTCGCGCTTAAACGCAACATACTCAGGCCCGTTTTTCATGCGCCCATACTTAGACACATCTGAAACGCCGGCATAACTGCTGAAGGTTAGCTTCGGCTTACCGGTAGTACCTCTTTTGGTAGTGATGATGATAACGCCATTGGCGCCACGCGAACCGTATATGGCGGTAGAGGAAGCGTCTTTCAGCACATCTACCGATTGTATATCATTCGGGTCAATGTCCGACATACTTACGCCCTGCACGCCATCTACAATGTATAACACATTGTTTGAGCTGGCAGGGTTACCGATAGAACGGGTACCCCGTATACGTATGTTCGACTGGCCGCCTGCATAACCATTGTCACGGTAAATATCTGCACCGGGAATTTTACCCTGCAAGGCCTCAATGGCATTGGAGGCAGGCACCTTTACCGTTTCATCGCCCTTTATGGATACAACAGCGCCGGTAAGGTCGCGCTTTTTCACCTGCCCATAGCCGATCACCACTATCTCATTTACGTTGGAGATGGCATTGCTTAATGCAATGTTCAGGTCTGTTTGTTTACCAACCGTGATCTCCTGTGTGCCGTAACCTATGTAGGTTACCACCAGCACCGTATTATCACCCGGCACCGGGATGGAGAATACGCCACTGGCATTGGCGGCAGCGCCCTGCGAGGTACCTTTTATATTTACCGTGGCGCCGGGCAGCGGCTGTTTGGTAACCTGGTCAATGATCTTACCGGTTACGGTTCTTTGCTGGGCCATTACATGCGTGTAACTGCCTAGCAGCAATACAATAAATAAGTATACTAACGTGGTTTTATTTTTCATAACGCAGTATTTGTTTTAGAATGGTTAAGCATAAATACACTGGTAGCTGTTTGTTGGGCTGCGCCCCAGAAAAGCTCCCAGTATGGCAAATAGATCATAAGCTGTGTAGTTGCATAGGTTACCTGACGTGGTTTCCGTTATTTGAACATGCGATAAAAACAATCCCTCCCCTGCACATGCATGTTACAGGGCTATATGCCGCATAGAAGGCTATTTCCTTAGTGTTATATTTCCATTCCGATCTGTTCCTGCTTTTCAGCGCGCCTGATCTCTCTCCAGCCGCTGTACAACAGGCTCTTATCAATATCAGGTTTGGGAAAGAACAGGCTGGCCACATATCCTACCCCTATTACAATTAAATGGCTGTATACGCCCAGCATTAATTTATGATGGGTAAAATTGTATTTACCCAGGTCCAGCAGCAGTTTTTTATGATCCCCTAAACCAATGGCTGTGGAAGTAAGAAAGGCATACGCGGTAAATAATATGCATACAATAATGGCAATGGTAATGCCCTGGTTATTGGCCCTTGCGCTTAACAATCCTAACAGGAAAATGCCAACAATGCCGCCGGAAAAGATAGCATAGAGGGTGAAAATAATTCCCAGCACGCCTTCATCACCTGCGCTGATGTAAAACATAGCAATGAGTATAGACAGTAAGCCGGATATTACTACCAGCCACCTGCCGGCTTTCAGGTATTCCTTATCAGTGCGGTTGGGCCGTATCTTTTTATAATAATCTTCCACACCTACCGCGGCCAGGGAATTAAGATCGGCGCTCAGGCTGCAGATAGCGGCAGAGATCATAGCGGCAATGATAATACCTACCACACCCGCCGGCAATTGTGTTACAATAAAATAAGGGAACACTCCATCCGGCTGCATACCAACGGGCAGGGGCTGCTGGGTGTAGAATACAAACAGCGCGGTACCGATAAACATAAATAAGGTCCATACCGGAACAGTAAGCAGTATGCCCATTAAAGATGCTTTGATGGCAGCTTTATCTGTACGGGCAGTTAAATAACGCTGCACTACTGTTTGATCTGTACCATACTTCTGAATGGCGTAGAATGCACCATTAATAGCCATTACCCAGAACGTAAGCCGGGAAAGGCTTGCGTCATAAGGGCCAAAACCGGTGCGGTGATTGGCAGATGCTACCTTCCACACCTCCGGCAAACCGCCTTTCACGGAAAACAGTAATACACTGATGCAGATGATGCCCGTGGCAAAGAGCATAAATCCCTGGAATACATCCAGCCATATTACCGCTTCTATACCGCCCAGCAAGTTCACCGCAATAATGATCAAACCAACTACCAGTATAATCGTTATGGTATTGCCTCCTGTAATGCTGTGCAGGGCCAGCGCCAGTAAAAAGAATACGGTGCCCATACCTGAAAACTGGCGTAACACAAAGGCCAGGGAGCTGTAATACCGGGCAAAAGGACCAAAGCGTTTTTCAAAATATTCGTAGGTACTTAACCGTATTACCTTGCGGTATAGCGGTACTATGAACCAGATCACGCATATTAATACAATGGGCACCATGAGGCCCTGTACCAGTAAGATCCAGTTAGAGGAATAACCGGTACCGGGGTAAGCCAGGAAAGTTACGCTGCTGATAAGGGTGGCCAGCAGCGACATGCCCAGCGCCCAGGCCGGAATTTTACCCTTGGCTAAAAAATAATTCTGGCTGGTTTTCTGTTTCCTGGCAAATACAAATCCAAAGGAAATGGTAGTTACCAGTAAAAGAATAATGATGACGTGGTCTATTATATGCAATGATGTATTCATAATGTGGCATTGCTTATTGCATGAGTGGAAAAAGATCTAATGGCGGCCATTCATAGCTGCCTGGTTTTAATGTGAGATGCAATTCTTTGTTACCCTGTACGCGCATACGCGTTACCCCCGGCGCCAGCGCCATGGTGGGGTATAATCTGTCAATACCCAGCTTACGCATTACGGCAGCAGCCGTGGAGCCGCCTTCTATCAGTATTTCATGCAGCGTGGCCTGGCCTGCAATAAAGGCTGCTGCTTCCGCCATCTTGTTCCGTATGTTCAGCGCATGCGCTTTATCATCCTCCATTTGCGGATGTACGGCTATGCTTACTTTCCCTTCCTGTTTCAGCTGTTGCAATGTGTCTTCCATCCAAAGCTGAAATAATTGCGCATCTGCCATAGCATTACCCAATGCAGCGGGCATGTAGCTTACGGGAAATCCATCCTGCTCTATTTTCTTTACAAATGCACGGCTTTTATGAAATGCGCTGCCGCAGATCATCAACGCAGGCGGGTGCAGGGTAGCGTTGCTTTTTTCCATGATCACCGGGCGCATATTCCTTGCTTCCAGAACAGTGGCAAAAAATTCTGCGGCGCCGGCTACCAGTGTACTTGCATCCAGCTTTTTACTCCACGCAACCAGGTCCGTACTGTCCTGCACTTCCGCTACCACAATGCCGGCGCCCGGTTGTGGCGCATGGTGTGGCAGCACCTGTATATCCCCGTCCTTTGCCTGCAGCAGCTCCCTTATGCCGGAGCTGAATACCGGAAATTCCGGGTCCTGCGAAAAGCTGCTCTGGTGCAGGGGGCGTCCGTTTAGGAAATAAGTGTTATTCACTACGGTTCTGCCCAATCCCGGGTTAGCCGGTACTATCAGGGCTTTGGGCAGCTGCAATAGCTCCTGCTGCAGCTGTATTTCCGCCAATACATGACCGCGTAATACAGAATCTATTTTTTTAAACAGTAAGGTGGGCTGCAATTCTTTCAGCCCTGCGCATATTTCCGTTATCACTGCTTTGGCAGCGGATTTGGACAGGGAGCGGGTATCGGTGTCAATGATCAGCAGGTCTGCATCGGAACGCAGGTTCACCGTGGTGGTGATCTCCGCCATTAAACCGTACTTCAATGCCAACCCGCCTATTTCCGCTGCGCCGGTCAGGTCATCTGCAATTACTACCATCATAAGGGCTGCCTGTTTTTAGATAACTGTACAGCAGATTCAATGGCCAGTAACATAGCATCTGCGCTGGCAATGCCTTTTCCGGCAATTTCAAACGCAGTGCCATGGTCTACAGAAGTGCGGATAATGGGCAGGCCCATGGTGATGTTCACCCCTTTCACGCTATCCATCTGTTGTTTTTCCGCATTCCATTTAAAACCGGAGAGCTTGAATGGAATATGCCCCTGGTCATGATACATGGCTACAATACCGCCGTAATAACCGGTAGCTGCTTTGGCAAATAAAGTATCCGGCGGCACAGGGCCGTCTACCTCGTAACCCAGGCGGCGGGCTTCTTCCACGGCAGGCAATATTTCCATGTCATCCTCCGTACCAAACAAACCGGCATCCCCTGCATGCGGGTTTAAGCCGGCAATGCCTATTTTCAAATTCGTCTCATTCAGCTGTATTAAACCATTGCGCAGCAGCTCCGTTACTTCCAGTATGCGGTCTTTCTTTACCAGGTCGCAGGCTTGCCGCAAGGATACGTGGGTGGATACATGGATCACCTTCAGGTGCTCCTCTACCAGCAGCATAGCGTATTTTTTAGTGCCGGTGAAATGCGCATATATTTCTGTATGCCCGGCAAAGTGATGGCCTGCTTCGTTAATGGATTTTTTATTAATAGGGCCGGTGACCGTGGCTGCTATTTCCCCGGCCATGGCCATATCAATTACTTTTTTCACTGCTTCAAAAGCGGCATTACCTGCCATGGCAGATACCTTTCCGAACTCCAGCGCCGCCATGTTCACATTCTGCAGGTCAATCACATCTATTTGCTGTAACCGGAATTTTGCTTCGGCTGCATGCTGAATAGCGTTTACCGTGGCGGGCAAGCCCAGGCGGGTAATAATATCGCGGAACACTGCTGCATCGCCCACCAGCAAGGGGCGGCAAATGGCGTGTATATTCTCGTTCAACAGCGCTTTCACCGCAATCTCCGGCCCAATGCTGGCCGGGTCGCCCATGGTAATTCCTATTATTGGTTTGTGATCAGTCATTATTAATACTGTTAATGTTATTTAAATCACCAAATACAGCGCGCGCTTCCTGCATCAGCTTTTGTTCTTCGGCAGCAGGCAGGCGGTAGAGCGGTGGCAGCACATCCGGTCCGCAGAGCTCATAAGCCGCCAGCATGGCCTTAAAGGCCGCCAGCGACTGGCTCAGGATCCTGTCTTTCTGGTACATTTCAGAGATCTGATCTGCTTTTTGCTGTGCCTGTGCAGCGGCTACGGTATCCCCTGCACGTACGCTGTCATATATTTTGCGGTATACAGCCGGCGCCAGGTTGCCACTGCTGGGTACAATACCATCTGCCCCCTGCTCCAGGGCTGAGCGGGATTGCAGGGCCCAGCCCAGTAAATAGGAAAAATCTTTACGGTCCTTCCATAAAGCAGTAGCGGTGCTAATGCGCTCCACGCCTTTTTCAGAATCTTTAAATCCAACAATGTTGGGATGCTCACTTAATTGTTCCACCACATCCAGCGGAATAGACAAATGTGTGGTGGCCGGAATATTGTACAGCACTAAAGGGCAGGGCAGCGCATCTGCCAGCGCGGTAAAGTAGCGCAGCATTTGCTCCGGCGCTACCGGGTAGTAAGATGGCATGGTGCTCACCAGCACATCTGCGCCCAGGCCGTGATAGGTTTTACCTTCCTCCACTGCATCCTGCAGGCTGTTGCCTGACATACCGGCATACACCAGCGCACGGCCGCTGTTAGCCTTAACAGCAGCCGTGACCAGCGTTGCTCTTTGGTGACGTGAAATAGAAGCTGCTTCCCCGGTAGTACCTAAAATAAAGGGATGTGTTTTACCGGTTATTAAATGATTCACCAGCTTTTGTACGGCTGCTTCATCAATGTTATGCTGCGGAGTAAAGGGTGTCATCATAGGCACCACTACCCCGCTGTATCTTTTTTCGCTTTTCATGTTGCTACTTTATTAAAGGCGGCCTGGTAAATGTTAACGGCATCCTGTTGGGTAACGGGCCGCAGGTTGTTCTTCAGGAGCCGCTGGATCTTCAGGGCATCTTCCGCCATTTTATCAATACTGTCAAAAGGAATGTTCAGCTCTTCCAGGGAGGCAGGCAGTCCGCAATCGCTGATCAGCTTTTTGATCAGCTCAACGCCCTCGCGGGCAGTGGCTATATCAGGCTGGCCCGGCGCAGCACCCAGTGCAAGGGCAATCTGCGCATGCCGTTCCGGCGCTGCCGGTAAATTAAATTCCATCACATAAGGCAGCAGCAATGCAATGGACAAACCATGCGGCACGTGGTATGATACGCCCAGCGGGTAAGACAGCGCGTGAACGGCCGCCGTATTCACCGGCCCTAAGCACATGCCACCGTACATGCTGCCCAATGCCACCTGCGCACGCGCCTCCAGATCCTGCCCGTTGTCACAGGCACGTTTCAGGTAACGGGCGATCAGCCGTACACCTTCCAATGCAATAAGGTCTATAACTGGATGCGCAAAATTATTCGTGTATGCTTCCAGGCAATGCGTTAACGCATCAATGCCGGTGGAGGCTGTAATGGAGGCCGGTATGCTCAGCGTCAGCGCAGGATCTATATACGCGGCATCCGGCACAAGGAAAGGGCTGATCACGCCCACCTTGGCGCCGCTATCATCTATAAACAATGCATTGGGCGATACCTCACTGCCGGTGCCGGAGGTAGTGGGAATGCAGGCCAGGTAAGTTTTGCGCTCTTTCAGGTTACGGATACCTATTACTTCTGCCGTGGTTTGCGTGTTCTTAATCTGTGCGGCTATCAGCTTGGCTACATCCAGCACGCTGCCACCGCCAATACCTGCTACACTATCGGCCCCAAAAGATCTTGCTTCTGCCAGCAGCTTTTCAAAATCATTAAAGGAGGGCTCTCCTGTAATACGGTCATTCACCTGTATGGCTACCCCCTGTTGCTGCAGGGTATGCAGGCTCTCTGCTATTTGTGCAGCTACCGGTGGTATGGTTACCAGGTATAAGCGCTGCAATCCCAGCGCAGTGTAGTCTGTGATAAACTGCGCAAAGCTGTTCTCCCCAAACACCAGCTTATTAGGGTTTATGATCGTTACACTTTGCATGCTCAGGTTTTTCATTTTTATGTAAACGTTTACATTTTTCAATCAAAAAAACGCCGGTAACCATTTCCGGGAGGGGCATTTTCGCCGCACCGGCAGGATCTTACTTAAACCCACAGGACCGCCGGATCATTAGCTCCGTTTTCACGATCACATTAGCCGGCAGGCGGTCGGGCTGCTGGATCCTTTGGTACAGCAGCTCTATGGCCCTTTGCCCTATTTCAAAACCATGCTGGCGTACAGCCGTTAACGGTGGGTTCAGGGAAGTAGCCCAATACACATCATCAAAACCCACAATGGCTATTTCTTCCGGTATTTTCAGCTCCTGCTGCAGAATGGTTTCCAGCGCGCCTAAGGTCAGCAGGTTATTGGCAGTAAAAATGGCGGTAGGCCTTTCCGGCAATGCCAGCAGCTGTTTAGTGATCTCTACCCCGCTGATAAAGTTAGATTCCTTACCCTTAATGATCTTCTGATCTACCCGTAACCCGTAATGCTTATGTGCAGCTATATAACCGGCAATGCGTTCCTGGGTTGTAGGAATGGCAGGGTCGCCGGTAATATGGGCTATACGTTTATGGCCTAGTTTGATCAAATGCGCTACAGCGTTAAAAGCGCCTTTTTCATTATCTGATTTTACCACATCCACATTCAGGTTGCTGAGGCCCCGGTCAATACATACCACGGCATGCCCATCGTTGATCAGCTCCTCCACATCCTCGTCCTTCCCGTGGGAAGGCGCTACAATAAAGCCATCCACGGACTCTGAGCGGAGAATATCTATATATAGCTTTTCTCTTTTCGGATCCTGTGAAAAGTTGCCGATCACCACGGCAGACCCGTTTGCATAAGCATATTCCTCTATGCCCCGGATCACATCTACATAAAACGGGTTTTGAATATCCGGTATCAGTAATCCGATCAGCTTCTTGGAACGGTTGGTGGAACGTAAGCGCTGCGCTACGCGGTTGGGATGGTAACCGGAGGTTTTGATAGCCCTTTGTACGGCCAGCCGGGTTTCGTCCTTTACCACGGGATCACCGTTCAATACCCTGGAAACAGTGGCTATTGACACACCCGCTAAGCTGGCAACGGTTTTTAAACTGGCGACGGTTTTGGCAGTTTTCACAAAGCGATCAGTTTTTCCGTGGATTTATGTAAACGTTTTCACAACTAATCAAAGCTACAATTATTTTTGAATTTCCTATAGGAGTATAAAGTATTTCACCCGATGGGTTTTGCGGGTACTCCCGGTTCTCAATAAACAATATCTTTTTTGATTATTATGAGCGGTATTTACATGATTAGTTCATTACAAACCCTCTTTCACTGAAATTCAATAACAGCAAGCCTTTCACAACATTAAAATTTCATAAGAATTTATTGTTAACCAGGTAGCTGTTATGATTTTTTATTCACTCAAAGTGATATTATTTGCTAAATCGTTTTATGATATTTATATTGAGACGGGTTTTTATAAACGTCATCAACCTTCAATATTTTATCATTCTAAACTGCTGTAGTGTGTAAAACTTGAGCCGTTAATTCAAACAACAACAACCAGGGGACAATTAATATCAACCGGAAATATATGCCATGCATCTGCTAAAGGATGCTGTCAATATTATTATTCTCTATTTTATTTACTTGTTATTCGACTAAACCGTGAAATCAATGCAGAGCTGACTTGACTGCTTTTAAAAGGTCCATTTTATAATCAATCTATCAAACACAGAACTATGAAAAGATTACTCATCTTTTTATCGCTATCCCTATGCGTGTTCGTAAACGCAATTGCACAGGAGAAGCGAGCGGTATCCGGTAATGTAAAGGATGCCGACAACAATCCCCTCCCTGGTATAACCATTATTGAAAAGGGGACTTCTAATGGCGCCGTAACTGATGGCGCAGGTAATTTTACACTACAGGCAGGCCCCAATGCAACACTGGTGCTTTCCGGTGTAGGCTTTCTTTCACAGGAGATAGCCGTAGGCAGCCAAAGCACACTGCAGGTGCATATGGCCATTGACAACAAAAACCTGGGCGAGGTGGTAGTAACCGCGCTGGGTATTAAACGCGAGAAAAAATCACTGGGTTATGCCCTGCAGGAAGTAAGCGGCGAATCGCTGACCAATGCGCGGGAAACAAACCTCACTAACGCCCTAACCGGTAAGGTAGCCGGTTTGCAGGTACTGCGCTCCAGCAACGGCCCTGCCGGTTCTACCAAGATCACGCTGCGTGGCAACAACTCGCTCACCGGAACCAACCAGCCGCTGATAGTAGTGGATGGTATTCCGATGGACAACTTCATCGGCTCTAACAACAACGACTTCTGGAACCCTGCAAGAGATATGGGTAATGGTTTATCCGATATTAACCCGGAAGATATTGAAAGCATGTCCGTATTAAAAGGCGCTACTGCTGCGGCTTTATATGGCACACGCGCCGGTAATGGTGTGATCCTGATCACCACCAAGAGCGGTAAAAAACAAAAAGGTCTGGGTATTACCTACTCTTCACAGATCGGTTATTCTGAGATCTTTACCCGTCCTGAATTGCAGCAATCTTTTGCCCAGGGCGACCGTGCCATCTTTGATGCGATCTCTGAGCAGAACTGGGGGCCTGAAATTACCGGGCAAACCGTAAAAGACTGGCAGGGTAAAGATGCTCCGTTGGCAGCACATGATAATCTGGACGGCTACTTCGGAAGAGGGATCAATATAAAGAACAGCATTTCTTTCCAGCAGCAGGTAAGCGAAGGTACCTCCATCTACTCTTCCGTTACCCGCCTTACTGATAAAGGTATTATTCCCGGCACCAAGCTGAATCGTACCAACCTCACTGCCCGCGCTGTATCCCGCTTTGGCAAAGGTAACCGCTGGAGCACCGATACCAAAGTACAGTACATTAACTCCGATGCAGTGAACCGCCCGCAGAACGGTATGAACGACAGCAACCCGTTCAGCACCATGTATATGCTGCCGGTGAACCTGAACATCCACGATTTCAGCGCTGCAAAAAGGGAGAACGGCAGAATGTTATGGTACAGCAACAGTAATAAGCTGAATCCTTACTGGGCTTCCCAATACAACCAGAATCAGGATATTCGCGACCGCTTCCTGATGACCGGTACAGTAAAATATGAAATGACCGATTGGCTGAGCGCAGAGGTAAGAGGCGGTGCAGATATCTATACCACCAACTACGAAGCTAAACGTTACGCCGGTGCTCCTGGTGTGGCTAACGGCAGCTATAGCCAGGGCAAGGAAACCTTTAGTGAGATCAACTACAGCGCTTTGATCTCTGCCCATAAAGATAACCTGTTCGGCAAGCTGGGTGGTACAGCCTCTGTAGGCGGCAACCTGATGAAGCAGAAAAGAAGCCGCCTGGATGCCGGCGTTGGCGAGCTGCAGATCCCTGATTTCTTTTCAGTGAACAACGGTAAATCCAGCCCTTCAGTAACGGAATTAGTAAGTGAGAAAAGGATCAACTCCTTATACGGTACAGTGGGTGTGAACTGGGATGCTTACTGGTTTGTGGACGCTACTTTCCGTAACGACTGGTCATCTGCGCTCAGCCCGGATAAACGTTCTTTCTTCTACCCTTCTGTGAGCACCTCACTGGTATTAACAGAAATGATCGAGCGTATGGGTGGCAACGTACCGTCCTGGATCACCTACGGTAAATTACGCGGCTCTTACGCCCAGGTAGGTAATGACCTGGCAGCATATGAGCTCTATAACACTTATGAAGTAAGTAAAGATCCAAACGGCAATACCGTGGTAAAAAGAAAGAATACGCTTTATGACGAGAATGTACGGAGTGAATCCATCCGCTCTATTGAGGTAGGTGCTGAAGCACGTTTCTTTGGTAACCGTTTAGGCATGGACGTAGCTTTATATAAAACCAATGCTACCCACCAGCTCATTAACCTGCCCATGGATCCACTGAGTGGTTATTCCTACAGGAAGATCAACGCGGGCAATATTCAGAATAAAGGGATAGAAGTAATGTTAAACGGACGTGTGCTGGATAAACCTAAAGGTATTTCCTGGGATATGACCGTGAACTACTCCGTGAACGACAACACCGTTAAGGAGCTGACCAACGATGTGAGCCTGTATTCCCTGGGCGGTTACGACGACGTGCAGGTATATGCAGAAACCGGTAAAAAGTTTGGTGAGATCTATGGTACCGCTTTCCAGCGCGTAACAGATGCGAGCAGCCCTTACTTCGGTAAGATCATCGTAAACGGCAACGGCCTTCCCCTGGCCACCCAGAATAAAGTAAGACTGGGCAACCAGCAGGCCAGCGGCTTATTAGGTGTAGGCAATACCTTCTATTGGAAAAGCCTTTCACTGGGCTTCCAGGTAGATGCCCGCTTTGGTGGTAAAATGTTCTCCGGAACATTGATCTCCATGCAAAGGGCGGGCACTGCTGCTGAAACAGTAGTGAATGGCAAACGCGAGAATTTCATAGTAGATGGCGCTGTGTATAATGCAGACACCAAAACCTATGAACAGAACACCGTGGCTGTATCTGCACAGGATTACTGGATGAACAGCATTGGTGCAACCAATGTTGGTATTGTAGAAGCCAACCTGTATGATGCTTCCAACATCCGCTTGCGTAATGTGCAGCTGAGCTACGCCCTGCCCGCCAAACTGCTGTCCCGTACACCGGTACAGCGTGCCAGCATTGGTTTCTCCTGCAACAATGTATGGTTAATATCCAGCCATCTGAAAGGTATTGACCCGGAATCTGTTTTTGCAACCAATACCAACGCTACGGGTTTTGAAAACGGCAGCGCGCCTACCACCCGTACTTTCCTGTTTAATTTATCCGTTAGTTTCTAATTGCTGAAAAAGGACATTTATGAAAAATATTATAAAGAGCACATTTGTACTGTTTGCAGCCAGCCTGCTTGTACAATCCTGCTCAAAGTTTGAAGAGATCAACAGAGATCCGAAGTCTGCCAATGAAGCGCAGGTGGAGGTGGAATACGCACTGAATGGTTCTATCATTGGTGCGCAAATGAACCCGGATGTAGCCGAACGTTCCTTTGTATTGTATTGGAAAACCGGCGGCCGCCAGCACCGCCAGGGCGGCTTATCCAGCGGTGGTTATGATGACGGCTGGACCACGGCCTATTACAATTCTGTATCCGGCTGGCTGAATGGGGTGAACCTGGCAGTGGAGCTGGCTACCAAAAGGATTGGTACCGATGCCGAGAAACCTTACACCAAGAACCTGCTGCAGGTAAGCCGTATCTGGCGTGCGTACCTGTTAAGCGAAATGTCGGACAACTTTGGGCCTATTCCCATTAAAGCATTCCAGGGCGTGAACCCTGAGTTTGTAAGTGTAAAGGATGTGTATTATTACTTACTGCAGGAGCTGAAGGAATCTATAGCTGCCATTGACGAAAGCGTGGCGAATACAGATGAAGTAAAGAAATACGATCCTGCATTTGCTTTTGATTATAACAAATGGAAACGTTACGGCAACTCCCTGCGTATGCGTTTGGCCATGCGTTTGTCTGAAGTAGATCCCGGCAAGGCAAAAACAGAGTTTGAAGAAGCGGCTAATTCGGGTTTACTGCTCACAGAATCATCACAGATCTTTAAAGTGCAGGAAAAACCGGGATGGGACGACCTGACCGGCGTAATGAGCCGCGAATGGAATGCCCAGCTGATCTCTGCTACGCTGAATAACCTGTACGTTAACTTAGGCGGTGTTCCGTCTGCAGCTCAGCTGCCGGATTCCCTGCAATCTCACATTAAGCCTGCTAACTGGGCAGGGCTGCGGTTCTTAAACCATTTCTCCCAGCGTACCAATGAGCCGATGGCTGGTTACTGGTTTGATGGGTTACAGAATACCATTGACCCGCGTGCATACAAAACCTTCATTATTCCCGGCCAGTTCAACAACCCGGATTTTTGCCCGTATGGCGGCGACAATGCCAAGACAACTGTTCGCAGCCTGGACGACTTTGGAGATATAAATGCTGCTTATACCTGGAATGCTACCACTACCGGTGACTGGGGTACGAAAGGCGCCAAGAACAAAGTGTATACTTTCGAAGGCACCAACCCGCGCCTGGCATTACGCTTCCGTAACAGTACTGCACAACGCATCTTCTTTGCACCATGGGAAACTTACTTCCTGCTGGCAGAAGGTAGTGTAAGGGGCTGGACCACTCCTATGACTGCGCAGGCAGCATATGAAGCCGGTATTGGCAGCAGCTTTGAATACTGGGGCGTGAGCCAGTTCCTGGGCACTTACCTGGCTTCGCAGGCCTATAACAATGATGGTACTTCCGTAAGCTGGACCCACACAGTGGAACCAGGCGCTACGCATACCATGAACTACAAGGATGGTTATACCGGTACTGCCGGCACCGTGAACATAGCTTACCCGGTGAACACTTTGTATAAAAATGGCGCTGTCCGTAATGATCAGCTAACCAAGATCATTACGCAGAAGTTCATTGCACAGGTGCCCTGGTTACCGTTAGAATCCTGGAGCGATCAGCGCAGACTGGGCTTACCCTTCTACGAGAACCCGGCTATTGAAAATCCGCTGCCTAACCTGCCGGGACTGACTGCTGCTAATTTTATGACCAGCAATATCCAGTTCTTCCCACAGCGTATTAAATACCCCAGCAGCCTGGCCAGCAGCAATGCAAATGGTTATGCGCAGGCAACGGCTTTGCTGAATGGCACTGATGCCATCCTGACGCCGCTCTGGTGGGCAAAACATTAATTTGATCTGACGTAGAGTATAAAGGAGGCCGTCTCTTATGTTTGCAAAAAACAGGAGACGGCTTTTTTTATGGGCGATGCTGGTATTAGCTTCAGATGTTTGGGCATACAGGAAATATATGAGCGGCCTTTATAGACACCCCTTCACTAAGATGTTTAACCCCAAAGTGACTTTTTGCAGTTTTTAACCTGAAAAGTATCAGTTAAACCCACTGCCGCTGCAAGTACCTTTGCAGAATGAAAATATCAAGTATCTCACGTCCCAGAATGCATTTCACCAGCGATCACGAATGGATTGATTATAATGGCACTGTGGGCTTTGTGGGCATTTCCGCTTTTAAACTTAAGGGTATTAAAAAAATTGATAGCATAAAATGGCACCGGCAGCGTGGAACCGTTAATAAAGGCTTGCTGGTGGCCGAACTTTATTCTGAAGACTACAACATTCCTATACATGCCCCTGTAAGCTGTGTGATTTTAGGTCCTAATCCCAAACTGGCCAACCGGTTAGACCTGATCCTGGAAAGCCCGCAGGACAACGGCTGGGTGTTTTTTATCAGCCCCTTAAAATTTGGCACCCCGGAGCCATTACTCTCCCCGGAAGAATATCAAAAGCTAACCAGTGCAAAAAAAATTTATTGAGTGTAATGCAGAGCATACTTTAATAAATCCAGGCGGCTATATAATGACGCATATAGCATTTTAGTAAATTATTTGAAGGATGAAGACAGATAAATATTTATTACTCATAACGGAACAACTGAAGAATGCACCACATAATAAGCAGGTAGAAATAATTATTTTACAATCAATAGCAGATATTGAGAAAAAGGAAGGCGCAGATCTGATTAAACCCTTTCTGATCAAATTGCGGAGCTGGTTAGAAGATCTATCGCCGCTTGATTGCGACAGTACGCAGTGGAGCCGCTTACGTTATGCTGTTATATATCTCCGGGAATCTTTGATGATGGACATTGTTTTAAATGGAGAATCTATGAGCAGCTTATAATTATGTTGATGAAATGTTTAAAGGAAGTGATATATGCTTCGTCATACGGGAAGGAAGAGGAATTATAGGCATAATTTACGGTTAGCAGTTCTTTTGTGCTTTACTGCAGGAATGGTAAATGCTGCCGGCTTATTTGCGTTCTCTGTGCTTACCACCAATGTAACAGGACATGCCGCATTACTGGCGCATAAATTAGCAACAGGGGATCTGCAGGCGTCATGGATGGTTGGATTATGGCTCTTGCTGTTCCTCACAGGAGCTTTCTTTTCCAGCTTCTGCATTGGAAGGGTAGGACAAAACAAAAGGTTTGCCTATACATTGCCCATAATAATAGAGATCATAATTCTGTTACTGGTGGGCAGCTTTGGACATACCTTTAATCAATCAGTTATCAAAACAGCCTATTTTGCCGGTAGCCTGTTATTTGCAATGGGAATGCAAAATGCTTTTGTTTCTACGATATCAGGGTATACTGTCAGAACCACTCATCTTACCGGAATGTTCACAGACCTGGGGATTGACCTGTATACACTCATATCGGCACCACGTAAAAATATCGCTGTAATCAAAAGAAAGATCATTTTGCGGCTGGTGATTATCTTCTTTTTCCTGGCCGGAGGTATCGTTGGCGGGTATGCATTCCTGAGCTTGAAATATTACACCTTTTATTTACCGGCAGTTATATTGGTTATTGCCATGTTCTACGATGCTTTCCGGATAAGGCTAAGTAAGATGATAAATCGTATCAGGATCCGGAAAAGAAAGGCCGTCCCCATTTCCGGTATTTTTATCTATTTGTGATTAGCAATTTTAATCAGCGTATTAATGTCTTTCACTATAATTTTTCTGCCCTTTGTTTCCAAAATGCCCTTTTCCTTAAATTCAGTTAAGATCCTGATTACGTTTTCCCTGGCAGTGCCTACAAGGCTGGCCAGGTCCTCCCGGCTAATATTTATTTCTACAGGCGCCCCTTCAATAGAATCCACTTTATGCTTTTCCCGGATAACAATTAATTGCAGCGCCAACCGTTCCCGTACCGTTTTTTGAGCGAACATGGTCAGGCTGTTTGCCAGTACGGCAAACTCATGGCTTAAAGTTTTAAGCAGTCTGTTGTTCAATGCCGGAGATTGATCCAACGTCTTTAAAAAATCTTCTTTAGGAATAAAAGTAATAACGCTTTCTTCCATAACAGCAGCTGAATCCGGGTAACGATCTCCCGAAAGAACCGCGTGATAACCGATAAGCTGCGCGGTATTGGCTAAATAAATTATCTGCTCCTTGCCATCCTTGTCTACTTTATACTTTTTTACCTTTCCCTTATTGATAAAAAATATTCCTGATGGGTAAGTTCCTTCCCTGAAAAGAATATCATTCTTTTTATAAACATGCTCACTTTTATGGGCTGTCAGCAGCTCAAAGTCATCCGGCCGCAGATCGGCAAAGATGGATTCACTCTTGAAATCCCACTTGTCTATAGGAAAAAGTCCTTTGATACTCATAACAACTAAAATTAACATTTTAGAATTGAAAAAAGTCACTTTTCAAGGTGATAAAGTTTACTGTAAACGAATAGATTGCGAAATACCTTTGTAAATGAATTAAGAAGATTATGTAAGGAAAATTTTATTACACCAGTGTATGTCATTAACAACACCCTCTTTATCCGGACATTTAAATAAATGGTTTGATTCCGATTTTAATTTTCATCATCTATATCCGCTTTACATACGGGAGCTCGCACAAAAGCATTGGACCCCTTTAAAAGTTGCCCAAAAGGCCTCGGATTTTCTGGCAGCCAAACCTGGCGCAAAAATATTGGATATAGGCAGCGGGCCGGGAAAATTTTGCCTGAGTGGCGCCTATTATAACCCGGCAGCCAGCTTTCACGGAGTTGAACAGCGGAATGACCTGATATTTTATGCCACCACTGCAAAAGAAATGTTAGGGCTCGGCAATGTAACATTCATACATGCCAACCTAATTGAGCTTGATTTCAGAGAATATGATCATTTTTATTTTTTCAACTCCTTCTATGAGAACCTCCCGGGTACTCAAAAAATAGATAATAAATTTTCCTATTCCAGATCCCTGTATAATAGTTATAACCGGCATTTATGTGATCAGCTGAAAAAAATGCCCGCAGGTACAAGGCTTGCTACCTACCATTGTTCAGAGGAAGAAGTCCCGGATGGTTATCATTTGGTGGGCACTGAAATAGATCATTTACTAAGTTTCTGGATCAAGGTATAAAATTAAGGAGCACAGACGTGCTCCTTTTTCCAGAAAACTTTTGATTATGCGACACTACTATCTAAAAGGGTTGGTTTTTGATCCTTTACGTGTATAGCAATCTGTTTACTTACCATGTTGCCTTTTAATAATTTCAGCATCCGGATCATGATAAACATAAAAGTTCAGATACACTATCCGGGACAAGCGCATGAGAACAGGCATAGATAGGGTAAGTATTATTCCATTAACAATAAGCCAGTGGTACACACTATTATCTTTCCATGTTATACCAAAGATCAGCCAATACCAGGTTAAATTAAATATGGAAAAAAGTACCGCCAATAAATAGCTGACATACCCCGTACCATACCAAAATCCGATCTCTAATTCTGTTTGCTGTCCACATACCGGGCACTGTTCGTGCATGTCAAGAACATGCTTTAGCTGGTAGGGGTTATTTGCTTTAAATAATATCCCCATTCTGCACCGCGGACATTTACTCTTCAAAATGCTGGTAATAAAATTAGATTTACTCATCAGGGTATTTTTCTTCTAGTCCTTAATTACATTCTTAACCGTCAATTTCCCTATGCAGATCAATGCAAACCGGTAGCAATTCCACCGGCTATTACTAGATTCAAGTACCTGCAGATCTTGTATAGCAATGCCTAATTTGTCCATGCATCGTTGTATAATGAACCCATTTTTTTTTCTTTCTTCCATTTTTGTAACCGCTATTTGAATGATCCTTTCCACCTCCTTATCATCTTTTGCAACCTCAATTTGCTCAATGATAGTGGTCACGTACTCATCAGTGGTCATGTTTGAATGTATTTACTTTAACATTGATCTGTCAGAGATCTTAATCACTGCTTTATCCATGTTTTTAATAGAAGATCCGTTGAGACATCTACTATTTGGTAACTGGAAGGAATTTCATCTTCAAGGCTATGGAAGGTCGCCAGTCTTGTTCCGCTGGGTTTAGCATCCAGCTCTTTAAACAGGTAACGGGAGTAATAGTTATATAAACCAGTGGAATACTCCATCTGATGATCCATCCTGCCATTACTATCTAAATTTTCAAAAAAAGCATTATAAAAATAAAAGTGATCATATTCTGCCAGGTCAACCTGTGTAAAGTTGCCATGAATAAAGTCAGCATTATTTGTTTTAGTATACTCTTTAGCTGCCTGTGCATAGTGGTGCAGCTCTCTTCTTTGTTCCACCCCGTAGAAAAAAACATCCGGAAAGTGATGCGCACCGATGAGGGCAAACTTCCCAACACCGCTGCCAATATCCAGGACCTTCTTTCCCGGTTCTGTTGCTAAAAACCGGGCAGCCTTTTTAGCCACGTCCACTGGGGTCCAATGCCGTTTTGATAGTAGCTGTATCCGCTCGGGATACAACCAGTCAAATGCGGCATCTGTCGTGTACCAGGTAGATTTAACCAAGGCTTTTCCCATTTTAGTATTAATTAGCAACTTTAATGTGTTAATTCTGATAGTGAGAAATAGTTGATATTTCCATATTGCAAAGGTACCTTTGGGGATGTCTGGTTTAACTGATACTTTTCAATTTAAAAGTTGCAAAAAGTCACTTTTTATCAATTAGATCGATTATGAGTTTAGCGGGTCTGTTCCCAATTGATAAATGGAACTTCAAATCACAGTCCATCCTGAATAATTTGCCGGAAGACGAATACGGATACCTCTGCGCTAATATGTTAGAGCAGAAGTATAATAAAGGAGAAGTAATATTCAGGGAGGGTGCGGTTGCTTCCGGCATCTTCTTTATTAAAAAAGGGAAGGTGAAAAAGTACCAGGTTGACCAGACAGGAAGAGAACAGATCATATATGTTGCCAATACCGGCGAGCTAATAGGATATCATGCTATTTTAGCAGATGAACGTTACCCGGACTCTGCTGCTACTTTAGAAGAATGCGTTATTGCATTCATTCCCAAAGAGGATTTTTTAAGTGCCTTAGAAAAGTCTGCTGTTTTACCACGCAGACTGCTCAAAACGCTCAGCCATGAATTTGCCGTATTGATAAATAGCATTTCTGTTGTTGCCCAGCGTTCCGTAAAGGAACGATTAGCGATCACGCTGATTGTATTACGTGAAAAATTTAAAGAAGGAACCGCAGCCGGAGAGGAGATCATGATCAATGTTTCCCGCAACGATCTGGCGAATATGGTAGGCACCGGCGATGAGAACATCGCCCGGTTTTTAACAGAATTTAAGCTCGCAGGTATGCTAATTACCAAAGGCAGAAAAATTTGCATCACTGATCTAAAAAGATTGATTGAGATATCCGGGTATGGCACATCAGGATAACTGCATAAGTGCTGATGAATATCGTGCTTATTTTACTCCTTCAGCTACCAGCAGCGCTTCCTGTAATAACAGCCTGTTTAACCGCATCATCCCCTTTAACCAGGATGTTACCTTTTTCAAGATACACTACCCTTACATCTGCAGTGCGGCCCAGGTTATTGAGGTCCTGGCCGGTGTGATCTATTACCAGATCTGCTTTAACCGGGCTGTCAACCGTTCCTTTAAACAGGAATGTGCCCTCCTTTATTGCAGCAGAATCCAGCGCCCGCTGTACATTCATTCCGTAATCACGGACCAGGTAAGCCTTTTGATAGAGTCTCCTACCCCCTTTTTCGAAAATTTGGACGATTCGCTTCCGGCTAAAACGTCATCAATACCAGATTTAGCCCGATATTGAATGTCAAGTCGGCTAAATCTATAAATTTTATCCCCATCCACTCCCTCACGCCGCCATAAATTATTAGTGTCATGCATACAATTATAATTATTTACTGTATATTTAGTATAAGATAATGCCATCCACTGTTCTACTCGGAAGAATTCCCGTTATGAAAGAACGCCCGTTATGAGTGAAAAAAGTACTATAGCTGATCTGCAGCAGAAAATAGCTCTTTATGAGGACATGAACGCATACAGGCAATTGTATGAGCTACTTAATGAGCGGCTTTTCTGGTTTGTTTTTTCATTTGTAAAATCCAGAGAAGCAGCAGAGGAAATAGTTTCAGACGTTTTTATCAAATTGTGGAAGATCCGGGATGAGCTCCCCTCTATCAGGAATTTACAGGTGTTCCTCTATGTAATTGCCCGCAATTACTCCCTGAACTATATTATTAAGGAATACAAATACCCGCACGTTAGCCTGGACGAGATCCAGCTGGATGTAAGCACCCCCATTAATCCGGAAGAGCTATATATTTCCACTGAAATGTCCGAAAAGATCAATAAGGCTATCGCTGAGCTGCCGGCCCAGTGCAGGCTGATCTTCCGCATGGTAAGGGAAGATGGCCTGAAACACAAGGAAGTAGCCGATATTCTGAACCTCTCAAAAACAACCATACGGAACCAGCTGGTTATAGCGGTGCGTAAAATAACCCAGGCCATCCGGCCACATTTGGAACCTGTAACAGCCAAACAGCGATATGGGCAATAGATGCCCCTCCCCCACTCCAAAAAAAAATTTCTTTTCCCTTTGGTACCTCCTTCTTTTTTTATTGTCCTATTGACACATGTTCCATAAATAATGAAGGACGAAAAAATCTGGGAACTCATTGTTTTAAAACTCTCAGGAGAGACAACACCCGATCAGGAAGCTGAACTGGAAGAAGCGCTGAAACAGCGGCCTGACCTTGCATTGCAGGCAGGTTTACTGGAAGGCGTATGGAGTAGCAGGCAGGAAAGAGAGCAGCCGGATACAGCAGACAGCTTTAACAGGCACCTGCAACGGCTAAGCAATCATCTGTCAGACGGAACGCTGAAATATGATACGGAGGCCCGTTCCACACGGCGCACTTTCTCCCTGCGGGCCATCCTGCCGGTAGCTATTGCCGCCTGCCTGGCGCTGGGAATCATCCTTGTATTGCTTGGCACCAGGAAGGAGAAGGTGCCGGTAGCCGCTGCACAGAACGAGGTATGGACAAAGAAAGGCTCCCGGTCAAAGTTAACGCTGCCAGACGGCACGCAAGTATGGCTCAACGCCAGCAGCAAAGTCACCTATGGCAATGATTTCAACGGTGACACCCGGAAAGTGACGCTGGAAGGAGAGGCCTTTTTTGAAGTGACCAAACGCAATGGCATACCATTCATTATCCATACGGATATGGTGGATGTAAAAGTATTGGGAACAGCTTTGAATGTGCGTGCTTACGCTGATGAAAAGATCACGGAAACAGCATTGATCAGTGGAGCGGTAGAGATCGTACTGCAAAGGAACCCGGAGAAAAAGATCATCCTCCGGCCGGATGAGAAACTGGTAGTAAGGAACGATACCGCTACCCTTACAAAACCGGAACCCATCCTGCTGCTTACGCAGGTGCATTACCTGGATAAGAAACAGCAAAACCCGCCGGTAGAAGCGCTATGGATGAAGAACAAGCTGGTGTTTGACGGCGAAACCCTGCAGCAGATCGCCCTGAAGCTGGAGCGCTGGTACGATGTAAAGGTGATCATACAGGATAAGCAGCTGGAAGACGTGCAATACAGCGGCATTTTTGAGAATGAAGATATTTCAGAAGTACTATATGCCTTACAGCTAACAGGCAATTTTCGTTATACTATTCGTAAAAAAGTAGTCACTATAGGGTTATAGAAAGGTCCCATACCAGACTTGTAATAGATACATAAATTCCATTTTTTCACCAAAAACTGATACCACATGAAAGCAGTTCCAACCTGACCTATTCCATATTTGTCATAAAAATGGGAGAATGCTGACACATTCTCCCAGCTACGTAAAAGACAGATAAAGCTCACTGGCGGTGAGCCATTTCATCTTAAACCTAAACATTGCTAAAGTATGAAAAATATCCCAGAGCGCCTGTCGTGTAAGACGGGCAGCCTGACTATTAAATACGTATTGATGACGAAGCTTACCATCATACTGCTCCTGGGATTTATGATCCCGGCATTTGGCACCACCTACGGCCAGAAAAATATCAACCTGAACCTGGATCACGTTTCAATGAAAAGCGCGCTGAAAGCCATTGAAGAACAGGGCTTTTACCGCTTTGTGTATAAGAACCGCCTGCTCCCGGAAGATAAGAAGGTGTCTGTGAATGTACGGGATGCCTCTCTCGGGGAAGTGCTAAGCATCATACTGGGTAATACATCCCTTACCTACAACGAAGTAAGCGATAAGCTGGTAGTGATCATGGGCGCGGGCCAGCCAACAGACAGCGCCGTGATTGCAACAACCGTTACAGGGAAGATAGCGGACAAAGACGGCCATCCCCTGATTGGCGTAAGCATACAGGAAAAAGGCACTAATAACGGTACTATTTCCGGGGAGGACGGAAATTTTTCACTGACTGTTACTGATAATAACGCCGTATTGGTAGTAAGGCTGGTAGGATTTGAAACAAAAGAAATTCCTGTGAGCAGCAATACCCGGCTTAATATTGTGCTGGAGGCTTCCAATAAGGCATTACAGGAGGTAGTTGTGATCGGTTACGGAACACAGCGGAAGGCCGATATCACCAGCGCCGTTGCCACCGTGAAATCGGAAAGCTTTGTGAAAGGCGCCGTGGTGGATGCCGGCCAGCTGCTGCAGGGTAAAGTGGCAGGGCTGTCCATATCAGCTCCCAGCGGAGATCCCACCAGCAGCACACAGATATTGCTCAGGGGCAATACTACCCTGCTGGGCGCTAATGCCAATCCATTGGTGCTGATAGACGGGGTACCCGGGGATATGAAAACTGTGGCGCCTGAAGATATACAGTCCATTGATGTGCTGAAAGACGGCTCCGCAGCCGCTATCTACGGCATCAGGGGCACTAACGGCGTGATCCTCATCACCACCCGCAGGGCCAGCGGCAATAACATCAATACGGTAGAATACAGCAGCTTTGTAAGTACAGAAACAATTGCCCGTAAGCCGGAAATGCTCACCGCAGACGACTATCACAGGCAAATTGCCGCAGGCACACGGGATGCTAACTGGGATTACGGTGGCTCTACCGACTGGATAAAAGCTATTTCCCGTACACCCGTTTCCCATGTACACAACCTCACCTACCGGGGCGGCAACTCCCAAACCAATTACCTGCTGAATGTGAACTACCGTGCTATGCAGGGTATCTTCCAGAAATCAGACGACCAGGTATTCAGGGGCCGCATAGACATCAATCACAGCATGCTGGATGATAAGCTGAAATTCAATTTCGGCCTTATCAGCTCCCAGGAGAAATATACCACCACCGGCGATGGCTCCAGCTTCAACGGTTTTACCTGGCGGCAGGCCATGTGGCAGAACCCTACACAGCCCATTCGTGACAGTACTGGCAACTGGTTTGAAAAACCATCCCTGTTTGAATATGAGAACCCACTGGCACGCCTGTACGAAAGTGACGGCCGGAACACGGAACAGCGCACCCGCTATAATGGCAACATCACCTTTACGCCGGTAGCAGGTCTGCGCCTGAATGCCCTGTTCTCCTATTCCAAATACAACCAGTCAAGAGGATATGCTGAAACCAAACGGCATATTTCCACCCTGCGCGATGGCCGTAACGGCTATGCATCCACAGGCGCAGAAGAAAGTGTTGACAGGCTAATGGAGCTAACGGCGGAATACAGCAAAACCATTCTCAATCACCGGTTCACCATACTGGGCGGTTACAGCTACCAGGAAAGTGATTTCAGTGAGAACTGGATACAGAACTGGGATTTCCCGACAGACATTTTCAGCTATAATAACATCGGCAGCGGCAATGCTATAAAAGAAGGGCTGGCGCCGGAATACAGCTTCCGGTCTGAAACCAACCTGATAGGCTTTTTTGGCAGGGTTACCTACAGCTACAAGGACAGGTACCTGCTGCTGGGAAGCCTGCGGCGCGAAGCAGCCAGCCAGCTCTATGGCGCTAAGAAACCCTGGGGTAACTTTCCTGCGATCTCTGTAGGATGGCGCATCAACCGGGAACCTTTTATGCAAGGGCTGGAGATCTTTGATGACCTGAAATTAAGAGCCGGTTACGGCGTAACAGGCACAGCGCCTTCTGCACTCTTCCTGGGTGCAGCTACGCTCTCTTACGGCGACTATTACCTGCTGAACGGTAACTGGGTAAGGTCCCTGACCCCGGCACAAAATCCTAATCCCAACCTGAAGTGGGAGGAGAAGAAAGAAACCAACCTGGGTTTGGATTTCTCTATCCTGAAAGGAAGGATCAGCGGCTCCGTGGACTATTATGTCCGCAATATTGACGGCCTGCTGTGGGAGTACCAGGTGCCCAGCCCTCCCAACCAATATCCCTCCACTACCGCCAATGTAGGCGTAATGCAAAACAAGGGAGTGGAAGTACAGCTGAATTTTATACCGGTACAGAAAAAGGACTTTGAGTGGAGCACCACTATTAACTATAATACCAATAGCAACAAGCTGGTAAAGCTTTCTAACGATCTGTATAAGCTTAGCGTTAACTACTTTACGGAAGGCGCTGCGGGCGTACCCATACAAACACATACACACCTGGTGGAGATTGGCAAGGAGATCGGCAATTTCCATGGTTACAAGGTGGTTGATATTTCCGAAGACGGTAAATGGATCTACGAAGGCAAGGACGGCAAACCGGTTCCCTATGACCAGTTCAACCGCGGGTTTGAGGATAAGAAGGTTATTGGCAACGGCGTTCCAAGGTTCCATGCAGCCTGGAACAACACGTTCAGGTATAAACACTTTGACCTGAATATCACCATGCGCGGATCATTCAAATTCCAGATCATCAACTCACAGCGCATGTATTATGAAAACACCGGCTACCAGCAGTACAACCGCCTGAAATCTGCGTATGACAAGATCTACGGGAAAGCGGTGCTGAACAGCAACCTGCCACTGGAATTCAACAGCTATTATGTGGAGAACGGTGATTTCTGGAAGGTTGACAATATTGCGCTGGGATATAATTTCCCCACAACAGGCATCAAATACATACACTCCGTAAGAGTATATGTATCCTCACGCAATACTTTCATGATCACAGGATACAAAGGCATAGACCCGGAAGTGACCTGGACCGGCCTGGCGCCGGGCAATGATGGCCGTGAGAAATATCCTACCACGCGCGCTTTTACTGTTGGTATTAACGTAAACTTTTAACCGATGAACAAAAGAGATCATTCAATCATAGCAATTGCTTTTCTATGCCTGCTGCCGGCTTTTTCCTGCACCAAGCTGAAAGACAAAAATTATAACCAGGTAATAGTAGACCAGTTCAAGCCTACGGAAAAGGACCTTGAACCGCTGATTGCCGCAGCATACATACCCTGGCGCAAACTGTTCAACCTGTGGCAAAGCTATTTCTGGGCACAGGAGCTTTCAGGTGATGAATTGCTGATACCCAAAAGGCCCTGGGGATGGGTGGACGATGGAGGATACCGCAGGTTCCATTATCACAAGTGGACCTCAGAGGATGCCATCCCGGTTAACTGCTGGACTAGGACCTACGAAGGCATTAACAATTGCAACAGGGTAATTGAACAAATATCATCCGGCGTGATCCCCGTAGCAGATGGCAAAGAAAATGTGCTGGCAGAGCTGAAAGTATTGAGGGCCTCTTATTACTGGGTGCTTTGCGATATGTTCGGGAATGTGCCCGTTGTTACTGATTTTACAGTGCCTGACGGCTTTCTGCCCAAACAGAGCACCCGGAAAGAGGTATATGATTTTATTGTGAAAGAGATCACGGATAATCTTTCATTGCTCAGCACAAAAAGCGACCAGTCCACCTACGGGCGGTTTAACCAGTGGGCTGCACGCACCTTACTGGCCAAAGTATACCTGAATGCGGAAGTGTACTCAGGTACCGCGCAATGGGCAAAGTGCCTGGAGCAGTGTAATGCAGTAATAGATTCCAAACTGTATAGCCTGGAAATGAACCAGAAAAATGTGTTCATCACCAATAATGAAGATTCAAAAGAGATCATTTTTCCCCTTCCGTTTGATGATAAATACGTAACAGACTGGAATGCGTTTGACCATCATATGCAAACGCTGCCACAGGAATGCCAGGCCACCTTTAACCTGCAATCCTCGCCCTGGGGCGGTATTTGCGCGGTGCCGCAGTTCATTAATACTTTTGACCCGCAGGACAGCCGGTTCACGGATAACTGGATCAGGGGACAGCAGTATTCATCCGCAGGCGCCACGCTGATAGTACAGAACGGAAGGTTCACCGGGCAGCCGCTGAACCTGATCAATGTAGTGCCGGCCATTGATACCTCTGAGGCGATCCATGGTTACCGGCTGGGGAAATTTGAAATAAAGAAAGGTGCTACTAACCGTTTAAGCAACGATTTTCCCCTGCTCAGATATGCAGATGTTATTTTGATGAAAGCCGAATGCCTGTTACGTACAGGTAGCGCCGGGGAAGCAGCTGTAGCAGTTACAATGGTGCGGGAAAGAGCTTTCCGTAATAACCCTGCAAAAGCGATAGTAACTGCGGCAGACCTGCAAAAAGGAAGCAGCTATGATTATGGACTGCGCGATGTACACGCTACCACCAATGAAGGAGGTGCAGACATACAGTTTGGCCGCTTGCTGGATGAGCTGGGATGGGAGTTCTTTGAAGAATGCCATCGCCGGCAGGACATGATCCGCTTTAATGTTTTTGCAAAGAAATCATGGTTATCCCACGCACCCAACGGCAATTACAGAATACTGTACCCCATTCCGCAATCAGAGAAGAACAAGAATGGAAATTTAAAACAGAACGACGGGTATTAAGCATAATGCCGGTAGGAAAATAATAATTAAGCCGTCTCCCTGGGGACGGCTTAATTATTTAACGAAGCTCTGCCATCAGGCCCCCTTGCGGTTTCAATGCGACAGGTGATAGCTGCACGAAAAAAATCCTGAATATTTTCTTACTTTACTATACGTATGAAACCAGTTATCCTGACCAAAGCACAAGCCAGAAAAATCATCCTCCACGCAGCAGGACTCTCTCAACGGGCGCAGTTTGGAAAGGGCCGTGAGGCGGTCTACAAGCTCATTGACCATCTTGGTTTTATTCAGCTGGATACAAATTATACCGTTGAGCGCGCGCATCACCACAGCATTGCAGCACGGGTGCCTGACTATAAGCTGGAATGGCTCGATGAGCTGCAGGAGGATGGAAGGATCTTTGAATTCTTCACTTCCGACTCAGGGTATATGCCCATGCATAACTTTCGCTATTCACTGCCTGTAAAACAAAGCTTTTCAGATAACAGGCAGCCATTGCCACAGGCCGAGATCAATCTTATGAACAAGGTGCTGGACAGGGTTGCACGCGAAGGCCCGCTGATGGTAAAGGATTTTGAAAATGACCGTCCGCTGCCAAGTGAAGGCTGGTGGGATTGGCGCCCATCCAAGATAGCGCTCGAACGCCTGTACCTGGATGGAAGACTGATGACTACGCGAACAAAGGGCTTCCTGAAAGTATATGATCTGCCTGTGAATTTAATTCCGGATGATGTGGATACCACCCTGCCAACACCCGTTGAATTTGCAAGGCATGTTATTCTGCGTGATTTGAAAGCCCTTGGTATTGCCTACGCAAAAGAACTAGCCTGGCGTGCCCGCCGCGTGAAAAATAATTTAGTAAAAAAGGAGCTGGAAAAGCTCGTGGATGAGGGTGCAATTTGTAAAGTTGAGATCGAAGGCCTGAAAAGCGCGCCCCTCTATATGTTACCTGCTTATAAAACCAAAAAGATCCAGCTGTCCGGCGAGGCATTTATTCTTTCGCCCTTCGATGTATTAAATGTATTCAGGCATCGTTTAAGGGATTTTTTTGATTTCGACTACCAGATAGAATGTTTTGTTCCCGAGCCAAAACGGAAATACGGATATTTTTCATTGCCTGTATTGGTTGGTGATACTTTTGTAGCCAGAATGGATTCAAAGGCGGACCGGAAACAGCGGACATTGATCATTCACAACCTTCACTTTGAACCGCTGAAATTAAGCAACCCCATGATCGTTCAGATCATTGATGCTATTAAAATATTCGCCAAATTCAACCAGTGCAGGGATGTTACCATTACAAAATCAAATAACAAACAGTATCTGAAAGCCATAAAGGATGGGCTTACAAAAATCATCTAGCTCATTTCCCGAACTCGTCTTCGTAAACCATCTTATTTTTACCATTCTTCAGTTTCACATAATCTACTCCCCCGGGACCGGTAAAATGATACGCCAGTCCCATTATTTTACCAAAATCCTTTTTAAAGCGGATGGTACGTACCGGCTGGCCATCCAGGCTAATGGTTGCCTGTTTATTCACCACCTGGATCTGTAGCTGTTGCCACTTGTACAGATCTCGGCCAAATGAGGAAAGGTCGTTTTGTACACCATCCTCGTATACTTCTCCCATTTTAATATTGCTGTTCCGCTCACATCCTTTTCTGATCATGCACACAAAAAAGATGTCTTCCTCACACATCACTACCAGGCTAAGACCCGGACATGCATTAAGATTTGTACTGTCCAGGATTACTCTTGTATCCAGCGAAAAATTATCGCTGTAAGTATCCTCAAATTCCCGGACATTAAAATAGCTCAGGGTGAAATCTTTATTTACATCAATATGGGAAGCAACAAGCGTCTCCGTGGAAATGTGCAAGGCTCCATCTCTTATAGAACCCTCTTGGGGGAGATAGACCGGCATACTCTCCCGGGATACATGGTGGGCCAGTGGAAACCATCCGTCTGTCGTAATATGTACTTTAAAACGCTTCAGGATGGAATCGTTGGCTATAAGCTTGGCCCTGTGAAAACCGGGATAATAATATATAGCAGAATAGTAATGCTTTCCAGGATCAATCTTTACGCGCTCCTGCTCATTCCAGGATTGTTGGAAAAAGAAACTGTCGGCTACCACATTACGCACATCGTAATTAAAAACAATGGTGTTGGGCACCCCCTGCGCAACCGTTTTATTCCCGGTGAAAGTAACCGGGCCTTTCACCACCGGTTTTAGGCTGGCGGGCTGGCCTGAGCGGAAAGCGATCAGCCAGGAAAAAACGACCAATGCAGCTACTGCAGGCAAGATCATCCAAAGGTTTAAACGCCGGGCAGGCTTTTCAGCTACCGGGGCAGCAGGAAGAGGGGCTTGTTTTAACCGGAATTCCTGCCAGTCCTTATACCCGAGTACCGAAACCAATGCCTGCAGGGTGGATGGATGCGGCACCTGGTCATAGTCTTTTTTCCACAACCGTTTTAAGGTGGAAAGACTGAGCCTGATGCCTGACCTTTCCTCAATACTATCCGCAAGAGATTCCAGGTCCCGTTGACGCAGCGTTCCATCATCGGACACAAGGCGTAACTGTTCCCCGATCAATTGCTTGCAGCGCGCTATGTATTCCTTTTCCGTGAGGCTCATGCAGTTAAATTACAGCTTAAAGCGGATTTGAACAATAAATGACCGCTAAATGAACGCTGAATGAACATAGGTTCTTTTCATCTCTTTGTTTATTGCGCATGGATCAGATAAAACAAACTGTATGAAAAAATCCTCTTTATCAGCTTGCATGCTGTTGTTATGCTACTGTTTTGCAACCGCACAAACCATTAAAGTACCTTTTACCTCAGACCAGTGGATCAGCAGGCAGGCGGAGATGGTTCAGGAAACCTATATGGGCAAGGAAAGCATCTTCCTGAAAGCCGGGGACATTTATCTAAAAGATGTTGGCTTCCTGGATGGCACTATTGAATACGATATCAATTTCCCCAGGGCCCGCAGCTTTCCCGGCTGTTATTTCAGGATGCAGGATACCGCTGAACTTGAAAACTTTTATGTGCGCCCCCATCAGTCCGGCAATCCGGATGCAACACAGTACACTCCTGTTTTTAATGGGGAAGCTGCCTGGCAATTATATCATGGCAAAGGGTATTCCGAGGCATTCGATCTTAAATTTGATTTCTGGCATCATATCAAAATTGATGTACATGGCCTGCAGGCGGAAATTTATATAGATGATATGCAAACCCCTTTGATAAAGGTGGCAGAATTAAAGCGCACGCCCAAAGCAGGCGGTATAGGATTAACTTCCGGCGGAGCGCCTGTTCATTATGCTAATCTGCAATATGCCCTGCGGCCGGCAGTTGCATTTTCTCCGGCGCCCATCCCTGCCAATGGAACAGGTGGCCTTATAACCCGGTGGCAGG
This sequence comes from Chitinophaga sp. GbtcB8, assembly GCF_019091455.1. Lineage (GTDB taxonomy): Bacteria > Bacteroidota > Bacteroidia > Chitinophagales > Chitinophagaceae > Chitinophaga. The sequence continues at coordinate 18,731 of NZ_JAGXJN010000003.1, read as the reverse complement.
TATCCAATGTAGTCAGCAGCAGCCTGTTTGAGAAAAAATATCAGCTTACACCCGCCATCAAAGAAAGTCTTACCTGGACCACGCAACAAACCGAGCCTTCCGGCATTATTAACTTTTCAAGATTTGGCAGGTTAACGAATACAACAACCACGATCGTAGCCAGGGTTAGCATTGAATCGGGCATGGATCAGATAAAAGCGCTGTCCTTCGGATTCAGTGATGTCGTAACGGTTTATTTCAATGGCCGGGCTTTGTATGCCGGTGCAGATGTTTTTAGGTCAAGGGATTACCGGTTCTTAGGCTCTATTGGTTTTTTCGATAAGGTTTTTCTTCCCCTGAAAAAAGGCAGCAATGAGCTTTGGTTTGTAGTAGCTGAAAACTTTGGCGGATGGGGCTTGCAGGCGAAGTTTGATGATATGGAGAAGATATCGCTGAAATAAAATAAAAAGCCGTTCCCAAAGGGGGACGGCTATGTTAATATTATATTGTAATGGCATCACCAACGCGAATGGTCCCGCTGCCCTGATACAACAGGTTCTGGCCAAAATGGATCTTATTTTCTTTCATACGGTAAGTGCTGAGTGTTTTCAAAGGTTCTTTTGCTTTTACAGCGGTTTGCTGATCGATGGTAGTCATGACGCAGCGTGCGCAGAGCTTAACACCCCAAAAGCGGATATCGCCAATACTAAATTGTTGCATATCGTCTTCCTGGAACGGCAGCCCCCCGGTAAATACTATATTGGGTCTGAAACGGTTCATAGGTAAAGGAGATGCTAACCGGCTGTTCAGGTCATCAAGGGAGGCCTGACCAATCATCAATAAAGGATATCCGTCAGAAAAACCGGTAATTTCTTTATTGTTTGCATAACGCTCATCTACGTGCCGGTGGCTGCTATCCGGCATATACACCAGCCTGCATGAAAGATCCAGCTGTTCACTAAACCAGGCATCGGCTTTTGTACTTACCCATTGGGCAGGGCACTGATCGTCCCATACAGTAACCATGGTAGTTTCAGTGGTTAAAGGGTGAAGCGGGATCGGGTAAAAAAAATCCGGCTTATGTATATTTTTAACCACCAGGTAATCGTTCTGTAGCTCTACATGTAAACAAGCCATGAGCGGTACCTCACGCTGCGAAAGGAAACGGTTGTTCTCATCTACCAGCATCCACCTTCTGTCGTATTCAAAACCACGATCAGTCAGAGAAGCCGCAGGCAATGCAATTCCCCCTAATGATTTAACAGGATAAATATATAGTTCGCTAACTGCCAGCATAGTGCTAAGATACGGAAGTGTCTTATTCATCCAGCTTAGCTGTTACCATTTTTATCACTTTCAGCTTATCAATGATCAGAAGCATGATAAATATAACCATTACAAGCAGCAGTAATGAGCACATTAACACTGCATAATATTTAATCGTCCACTCCAGGGCTACTTTAACCCGTTTGGCAAAACTTACTTTCTTTTCCGGGGCGCCTTCATAGAGTGAGAACCGGACGGTACAGAATTCATTCTCCGTATCAAAATTACCCAGCTCAACACCCAATTCCTGCATTTGGGTTTCTATTTCCAGGATCTTCTCATGTAATTTAATATAGTCTCCAATGGCGCCGCCCCTGGATCTCAGCTCATTTAACGAAGCCAGGTTCTTTTCAAGAGAGGCTTTCTTTGCGTTCAGCTGCCGGTATTCATTTGTTTTATCCACCTTTGTGATCTCTGTTGATTTCACCTGGCCTATATGCTGGATCTTCTCATAAAAGCTGTCAAACTTCTCAGGGTTAATCCCGATCAGCAATTGAATTTGCCGGTTTCCTTTATTACCGGTGTTTTGCTCATACTGGATCACACCTTCAAAACTGGTTGTAACTTTTTTGATCGTATCTATGTCCTTTTCAAATTGTGATGTCTTTGATCTGACTGTAGCTGTTTTCTCGTATTTCTGGGAAGATGCAGCATTAGCCTGTGGCGCTACATCCTGTTTTAGCAGCTGTTTTTCAGAGGCGTAGTTCTTTCTTAAATTCGCTACAGTGCTGAAGAAATCACCTGTATATTCTCCTCCTTGCGCCGCGTCTGTAACAACGTAACCGTAGATCAGCCGGAATATCAGCATCAGGAGAAATAACCCGCCGAACCATTTTGCGGATTTCCAAAAGCGTTGTCTGAATGTTTGTTTCATGGGTTTTTGGATCAGTTTTATTTATTACTTCATATGATGCAGAGAGCTATTAAAATGCATACTTTTTATCCGTCTATTATTTATACCTTTTAATTACCCGGTCACTGAGTATAACCCGGATGAATATATTAGAATGATTAAATAACCTATATTCTATGAATACAAAAATTTACTGCTTATCCCTTTTTACCTTGCTGGCATCCCTTACCTATGGTCAATCAAATCCTGTAAGAATACTTAACAACATTTCCCTGCCCAAGGATACTGCTATAAAGGAGGCGCTGCTGCGTAGCCTGGATGGATTCCTGCGCAGTAAAGACAGCGCAAATGCGGCAAACGGTTTTGTATCAAAAGCGGATCTCCTGGAAACCAGCCTGTTAACAGATGAAATGAAGGGCATTGAAAAAAATGCCCGGTACAATAACAGCACCTTTTTTAAACCCTACCTAACCAATGTTATTCAAAGGGATGAACATACTTACCTGCTGCAGCTATCGTACATGGGAACCAGGGAAGATACGGCGATACTGAGGGGGAGTTTCAGGCTGCTGGCCAGGCAGGAGGCAGACCGGTTTATTTTCCTTTCTCCATTATCCACCAATGTTATGCTTTGGAAAACTCACCGGATAGATAATGTTGTATTCAGGTACAAAGAGAAGATCAACCTGGAGGACGCCAAAAAGCTGCAGCAGATGATCCTGTATTATGATAAAAAGATCGGGGCTCCCCAACAGCAGATCCGGTTCTATTGCTGTGATGATTTTGAAGAAGCATTGAAGCTGATTGGGGTTGAGTACAAGGCCATTTACAACGGGTATAACCATCTTTCCCTGTATACTTGCCACAATAACCAAACATTAATAGTTAGCGGAATGGCTAACCCTACGGGTTTTAATGAGTTTGACCCGCATGATCTGTGGCATGACCGCTTGCACAATATGTACTCCACCGGGATCATTAACAAGCCGGTAGATGAAGGATGCGCTTATTTATACGGAGGCAGCTGGGGCATTGAATGGAAAGAGATCCTGGCTGCATCCAGGGGCTATGCTGCCAAAAATGAACATTCCGACTGGCTTGCCCTGTACATCAGTGAGCAAAATTTTGTGGAAGGAACCAAACGGTTGAATATTGCTTATGTCATCAATGCCCTGATCGTTCAGCAGCTGGAAAAAGAAAAAGGGTTTGATGCCGTGAAAGCGCTTTTGTGCTGCGGCAAACGTGAGAAAGGAGATGAAAATTATTTCAGGATGTTGGAGAAGGTAGCAGGCATTAGCAAGGCTGTGTTTAATAGTAGGGTAGATCGTTTGATTGCGGAGAGGTAACCATATATGATTGACCGCTACAATAAGCTGCATGGCCTGGGCATTCAATATGCCAAAGACCATGATATTCAATTGGTGGAAATGCCCTCCTTCAACCGGTAGCGGCAAACTGGCCGGCTACACCTGGGAATAGGAGGTTGGAACCAAAAAGGTATTCCTGATAGTAGAAATAGTATTTGCATACTGAGGATCCGCTACTAATTTTTTCCATTCAGGATCCGCTACAAAAGCAGACCATCCTTTGTCGCGTTCTTCCATGCTGGGGCATGTGATCATATAAGTGAGACGGGGTTGCTTGTCGCCGGCAATCACTTCACCACAGAATACGGGATTTAATCCCGCCCTTTTAAAAATGGGGAACTCCCCGTCATGGAACATTTTAATTTTTCTTCTTACGGCATCTTCACTATAACCCTCATACGTTCTTAATTCAAACATCCGGGATCCACCTGAGGGTAAAACCATTGCAGGCCAGCCATCAAAAGCAATCATCAAAGAAGAGGTAAAGCGGTTATATACAGGTTTATCAGCCGGTATGCTGTTATATGCTGAGCTATTTTTAATATAATCTGCATCCGCCTTTGCTTTCGTATTTACCGAAAGGTAGTTGTCAAGAGAAGAATAAGGTACGAATAAATAAAATTTAGCTGGTTCCGATGGTCTCCATTCCTTGAATACACCCACTGTTTTTACACCATATTTATTCAATGCAGGAATAAGCGCTGTCTTAAAATAATCTTCCAGCTGCGCAGGGTTGGAGCCAAAGCGCATTTCATATTCACGCCATTCGTATATTTCTTTTTGCATGGGCTGCTTATCACCCGCTGTTGCAGAATTGAAGGGTATTGCCATACCCGCAGTAGCCGCAAGCGAAGACTGGAGGAATTTCCTGCGTTGCATATTGATTGTAATTTTGGTTTGCAAATTTTAGAAGGAGCGTATATAAGTTTTGAAGATCTGCAAAATCATTCAATTAAACAATACCGGGTTTTAGGGTACTTTTCGAGCCTTGGTATAAATTTGTCACTTTTAAATTATGTGCGGTTACTTCCCGATACAAAACTTACTAAATATCCAATCCAGCTGCTCCTCATTCGTGATCTCTCCCGTTATCTCACCCAGGAAATGCAAACACCTCCTGATATCCAGCGCCAGCAGGTCGCCCGGCAAACCGCTATCCATCCCGCTCCGCACATCGTGCAGCGCCTGCAGCACAGACTGCAATGCTGCGTAATGCCGTGCATTTGTTACGATGGTAGCCTCCATATTAATATCGCCGCTCATTACTTTTTGTACCAGCCGGTCCTTCAACAGGTCAATATGTGCATGGTTCTTCGCGGAGATAAACAGGATGTCCGGGATCCCCGCAAACTTAGCAAGCGCCTCGTCTTCACCTAAAACATCCATCTTATTCCCTACCAGCAGGTAATTAATGCCGTCCTGCTCAAAAAGTGAAACCTGATTACGTATATCCGCCGCTGTTAGCTCGCTTACATCAAACAAATAGATCACCACACCTGCCTCTTTGATCTTCTCCAGTGTTTTTTGTACTCCAATGCTTTCAATGGTATCCACACTTTCACGGATACCGGCGGTATCTATCAAGCGGAATAAGATACCCTGTATATTCAGCACTTCTTCAATCGTATCACGGGTGGTGCCTGCAATATCGCTCACAATGGCACGGTTCTCATTCAGCAGGGTATTCAGCAAGGTAGATTTGCCCGCATTAGGTTTGCCAACAATGGCTGTATTCACGCCATGTTTTATCACATTGCCCATACGGAAAGAGTCCGTTAAATGCTGCACCACTTCCAGGGCAATTTTGATCAGTGCATAGAGCTGGGTACGATCCGCAAATTCCACATCCTCCTGGCTAAAATCCAGCTCCAGCTCTATAAGGGCGGAAAAGCGGATCAGCTGCTCCCGCAAGGCCTGCAGCTCCCGGGAAAAGCCACCCCGCATTTGCTGCATGGCAGTTTGGTGGCTGGCGGCGGAATGGCTGGCTATCAGGTCTGCTACCGATTCTGCCTGGGCCAGGTCCAGCTTACCGTTCAGGAAGGCGCGCATGGTAAACTCACCAGGCTTAGCCAGGCGGGCGCCGGCCTGTATACAGGCATCTATTAATTGCTGTTGTATGTAGGGGGAGCCGTGGCAGGATAGCTCTATTACATTTTCTCCGGTATAGGAACGGGGGCCTTTGAACAAGCTTACCACTACTTCATCAATGATCTTACTATCTGATACAATGCTGCCCACATGCAGCGTATGGCTGGCCTGCTGCAGCAGGTCTTTGGAGGGGAATAGCTGGTTGCAGATGGTAATGGCCTGCGGGCCGCTTAAACGGATCACGGCAATAGCGCCTACACCCGGGGCGGTGGCCAGCGCCACTATCGTATCATCGTATCCTGTGAGTTTGTTTGACATAATAAGAGCGCAAAATTACGCTAAAAAAAAATTCCCCACCGGTTGGCCGGTGGGGAATTCAGTAATATCGTTTTAACAGTACTACTCTTGCAAAGTAAAGCGGATGGGCAGGTTAAACTGTACGGATACCTGACGGCCGTTCTGCTTACCAGGTTTCCATTTGGGCATGGTTTTCACCACGCGTACAGCTTCATCTTCCAGACCACCACCTTTGGCGGCGCCAACTGTTTTTACGTCTTTGATCGTGCCTTCAGAATCTACCACAAACTGCACAAATACAGTTCCGGAAATACCGTTCTCCTGTGCTACGCGCGGGTATCGGATGTTCTTGCTCAGGTATTTGGCCAGGGCTTCCTCACCACCAGGGAAGGTAGGAGGTTGCTCCACAAAGGTAAAGATCTCTTCTTTCGGCGGCGGGGGCGGTGCTTCTACCACACCGGTACCTTTACTGTCTTCCAGTAATCCCGGGTCAATACCGTTGGGATCACCTTCCATGGTTTTAGTACTTACCGCTTTATCCTTGATCTCTTCTACTTTTGGTGGTTCTTCTTCCGGCGGCACCTCATTATCTTTCTTAATAACGGGTGGTGTAAACTGCACTGAAGGTTTCACCGGCGGGGGTGGTGCAGGCGGAGGAGGTGGCGGAGGTGGCGTTTTGGGATCATCCGGAAGCTTAATGTCTTCCATTTTGATCTGCTCAATAACGGGTTTCTTCGGATTTCTGTCCTCGATACCCTTTATGATATTGCTGACAACATAGCCACCTACACACAAGAGCGCTACAGCGGCAGTACCCAGGAGGGCATTGCGTACGCGCTTCTCGTACTTTCTTCTTAGTTCATAAGCACCGTATTCTTTATTCCTGCCTTCAAACAGGATATCAAGAAAATCGGCCTTTAGTATTCTAGCTGAATCCATTGTCTGTTTTTTATAGATGGATGCAAAAAATCTGCTTTTTCCACAAATTACTGTGCGCCACCTGTATTAGCCGTTTCGGTTTGCTTGATCCATTGCTTATCCTGATCGCTGATATCAACGGCAGCATAGCGCTGGATACGGTTAATGGCCATTTCATCCAATATATCCACGAAGTTCTTATAAGTCGCGTCGTCATTGGCTTTAATGATCACTACCACGTCTTCAGGCTCACCTTTTGCATTCCGCAGCTGTGCTACTTCATCTCTTTTCTTGATGAGCACATCCCGGATACCATTTTTGTTGGCAAAGCTGGTAGCCTTGAAAAAGTCCGGGTTAGCAGATGCGTTCGGGTCCTGGGCAAGACCGGCGTAGTAATATACACGGTTGTTCTTTCCAAGCAATATAGTAAGGGCAGTACTCTCTTTCACTTTATTCTGCTCCTTCTCATCTTTGGTATCCTTGGGCATGATCAAGTCCATGGTTTTGGGCTTGGACATGGTAGTGGTGAGCATGAAGAAGGTGATCAGCAAAAAGCCTAAGTCCACCATCGGCGTCATATCCACACGGGTAGAAAGCTTTTTCGATTTCGTTCCCTGGTGTTTCTTTCCACCACCACTACTGCTGGTATCCATTTCTGCCATAGTAGCTCTTTTTTTTAGTTTGTGATAGCAGCGGGCTTTCCGCGGAAAACACCTGCCGTTTACTGATGATGACTATTCTGATTTCTTAGCCGGTGCAGCACCTGTATTTGCCAGTGCAGCAGCAGTGCCCGGAGGTACTGATTCCAGGCTGGTAACCAGGTTCAGCTTCTGTATCTTCAGATCCTTAAAGGTTTGCATGATCTCCTTTATCTTGGGATAAGGGGTACCATTATCTGCTTTAATACAGTATTGCAGCCTGGGGTTTCCACCCTGTGCAGTTCTGGCGTAGTTTATCCAGGTTGACAGCTCATTATTGGCCGAATCAGAAGGGATCCCTGTTTCCAGGCCGGAAGCTTTCCGGTCCTCCATCTTCATATCCAGGTAAGATTTCAGGTTCTTTATTTCAGTACCAACACTGGCGCCTACTATAAAGTTGTTCATAGCCTTCTGATCCAATCCCAGTTTGAACTGTGAGTTCAGGTCCTCAATTAATTTCTTCCGCTTGGGCTGACCGTCCATGCTGAAGAAGATCCTGCCTTTTGGGTCCACTGTGAACATGATCACATCGGAATCAGGCAGCAGTTTCGTGTTAATAGAGGACGGAGTAACCACAGTCACCGGCTCTTCGGGCTTAAACTTAGTGGCTAGCATGAAGAACGTCAGCAACAGGAACGCAACGTCGCACATTGCGGTCATGTCGATGGTTGTGCTCTTCCGGGCCATTTTAACTTTTGGCATCTTTACTCCTTTTTAGTTTACTTTAAATAGATTCAAACCTGCTGGTTTTCCATACAAATAATTAAAAATTATTTGTGGTTAGCAGCAAAGCTCTGAGTTAAAGTAAAGCCAGACTCATCGATTGCATAAGTGATGCTATCAATGTTGGTAGTAAAATAGTTGTACATGATGATGGATACAGCGGAAGTACCGATACCCAGTGCAGTATTGATCAATGCTTCGGAGATACCACCTGCCAGCTGAGCGGAATCAGGAGCGCCACCGGTTGCCATTGAAGCGAACGCGCGGATCATACCTAATACCGTACCGAACAGACCTAACAGGGTTGCGATAGAAGCGATAGTAGACAGGAACACCAGGTTCTTTTCCATCATCGGCAGTTCCAGCGCAGTAGTTTCTTCGATCTCATTTTTAATGGTCAGTATTTTCTGATCAGTATCCAACTCAGTGTTGGTGATCATTTCTTTGTATTTTTTCAGACCAGCTTTGATCACATTACCAACAGAACCTTGTTGTTTGTCGCATTCTGCCAGGGCAGCATCAACGTTCTTGTTAGCCAGGTGATACTGTACTTTACGTACCAGCTCAGCGCCGCTGAATTTACCTTTTGCTTTAGACAGGTAAAGGAAACGCTCGATCACGAAAGTTAAACAAATCAATAATACAGAAATCAATACAGGAACTACATATCCTCCCATATAAACTGTGCCAAACCATTTACCAATGCCTTCTTCAACTGGATGCCCGCCTACAACGCCACCCTGAAAGTTTGCCGGGCTACCTAATACAAAAGCGTAGAAGAGTATACCGATCACTAAACAAATAGGAACGGCTAATGCCGCAAACACATTAGATGATTTCTTAGGTTGATGAGAAGTGGTTGTCGTTTTGGCAGCAGCTGCAGTCACAGTTGTTTTAGTCTCAGCCATGTTGATTGAATTTTAGTGTTAAAAATTAAACTATGGTTTTTTAGTATTTCCGTTTAGATTGAATTATTAAATGTAACAACTACAATTACGGCTTTCGCAAATATTAGACGGTTGCCTTAAAAAAACAAGTGCTGCTCAAAAAATCTCACAAAATTTAATCTCCCCACAAAAGCCTGTAACAGGCTTTTTATCTCCAAATTGATTGAGCATACACTTAAAACACAAATGAGTGAGCAACAATGTCTAATGGCTATTCTAAACCTGTATTGTTACTGTCCTTGAAAATCGAAATTTATTGATTTTTTTTCAAAGTTGGACGCACAATTTAAGGAAATTTTTAAATGTTCCAACAAATTTTATCATTATTCACATTTAAGTTCCCTTCAGCCACAGTAGCTGTTTTTAACTTATCACCCCGCTAAAAACATGCCCTTTCCCACCCTTAGGCCTTCTAATTCATCACAATAGCTGAAAACGGCTGTTATATATCAAAGACAATATTAATATAATAATGCTAATTTACTAAATTTAAAAGTCCCTGGCCATTAACGTGGTCAATATACTGCTATTATTTCCATTCCTAAGACAATTATAACGTTTATGGAATTTCCTGATAAGTTACTGCATTATATATTTATTTGCAACAACGGATAAAATAAACATATCCTGTCAGAAATCAACCCTTTTGATCAAATCATTATGAACATGCATGTAAGAAGCAGGTCTGTTGCGGTAGCAGCAGTCCTATGCTGTATAAGCCTGGCGCTTAGCGCACCGGCATCTGCACAAAGGAAAAAGAAAAAACACGCGGTAACCGCCGGCGCAGAAAAGGACACCACCGCCAAGCCACCCATTATACCACCGCAGGGCACGCCTAAAGCCAATCCCAAGCCATTCAGCGAACTCATTACCCCTAAGGCAAAAGCCGATTCCGGCCTGTTCAACATTTATAAGCTGGATGACAAGGTATATTTTGAAATAAGCGATTCCCTGCTGGGCCGCGATATACTGGTGGTAAACCGCATCTCTAAATCCGCCGCCGGCCTGCGCTCCTTCTTTTATGGCTACAGTGGTGACCAGATCGGTGAAAACGTGATCCGCTTTGAGAAAGGACCCAATAACCGCATTTTCCTGAAGAACGTTTCCTATAGCGAAATATCAAAGGATAGCACCCAGCCTATGTTCAATGCGGTAATGAACTCCAACATACAGCCCATTGCCGCCGCCTTTGATATCAAAGCCTTTTCAAAAGAGAACAATGGCAGCATTGTAGACCTCACAGACTATATTAATGGTGATAACGAGATCCTGTTCTTTGACCAGCGCATGAAAACGGGCCTGCGCCTGGGTGGCGTGCAGCCTGATAAATCTTACATTGTAGATGTACGCTCCTACCCCATTAATACAGAGATCAAAACCGTTAAAACCTACTCCAAAAGCGGCGCACCGGGTGCTCCCGGTTTTCCGCCTGCTGCTGGTGGCAATGCTACCCTGGAGCTGAACAGCTCCCTGGTACTGCTGCCCAATGTGCCTATGCAGCCCCGGTACTTTGACCCGCGCGTAGGCTTTTTTACCACCAGCGTAACCGACTTTGATGCAGATCCCCAGGGTGTAAAACGCCTGCAGATGATCACCCGCTGGCGCCTGGAGCCTAAGGAAGAAGACCTGGAAAAATACAAACGCGGCGAGCTGGTAGAACCTAAGAAACCTATCATATTTTATATAGATCCCGCTACACCGGCCAAATGGCGCAAGTACCTGATACAAGGGGTGAACGACTGGCAGGTTGCTTTTGAGCAGGCTGGCTTCAAAAACGCTATCCTGGCTAAAATGGCGCCTACTGCCCAGGAAGATTCTACCTGGTCCCTGGAGGATGCCCGCTTTTCTGCTATTGTGTACAAGCCTTCTGATATTGCCAATGCCAGCGGTCCGCATGTACATGATCCCCGCTCCGGCGAAATACTGGAAAGCCATATTAACTGGTACCATAATGTAATGCGCCTGCTGCGCAACTGGTATTTTGTGCAATGCGCCCCCAATGATTCCCGTGCCCGGACTATGGAGTTTGATGATGAGCTGATGGGAGAGCTGATCCGCTTTGTATCGTCGCACGAAGTAGGCCACACCCTGGGCCTGCGGCATAACTTTGGCTCCAGCTCTGCCTATCCGGTAGAAAAGCTGCGCGATAAAGCCTGGGTGGAAAAGAATGGCCACGCTCCTTCTATTATGGACTACGCCCGTTTTAATTATGTAGCACAACCGGAAGATAGCATTACCGGCGCCGACCTGTATCCCCGCATTAACTTTTACGATAAATGGGCTATTGAATGGGGTTACCGCGAGATCCCGGAAGCAGCCACCGCAGAAGCTGAAAAGCCCATCCTGAATAAATGGACCATCAACCGCTTAAAAGATAAACGTTACTGGTTTGGTACAGAAAGCAACCCGGATGATCCGCGCTCACAGAACGAAGACCTGGGCGATAATGCCATGAAGGCCAGCTATTACGGCATTAAAAATCTGCAGCGCATCATTCCCAATCTTATGGCCTGGACCCGTGAACCGAACGAAGGGTACAGCAACCTGGGTGAATTGTACCGCGAAATAACCGGCCAATACTCCCGGTACCTGGGCCATGTAACCAAAAATGTAGGCGGCATTTATGAAACGCCTAAAACAGTGGAGCAGGAAGGCGCCGTGTATGAAGCCGTACCCAAAGCTACCCAGCAGGAGGCTATTAAATTCCTGAACCAGCAATTGTTCATTACCCCTAAATGGTTATTGGATAAAGATATTCTGCAACGTACCGGTAATGATGCTACCACGGTGATACTGGCGCGCCAGGAACCCATACTGGACCGCTTATTAAGTACCGGCACACTGAATAAGCTGTTAAACGCATCGGCCATGGAAGGCAATAATGCTTACCAGGCTACAGACATGATGAATGATCTGAAGAAAGGTATTTTCAGTGAAGTATATACGCACAAGCCTATTGACATTTTCCGCCGCAACCTGCAAAAGGTTTATGTGAAAAATCTTACAGAGCTGCTGGCGTCCGGTGGTGGTCCCAGCCTGAGTGGCGGTATGACTATCATGTTCGGCAGCGCGCCTGCAGATCCCAGCAGAACGGATGTAAGCAGCATTGCACGTGCACAGCTGACCACCTTACGTAATGAGATGCGCGCCGCCGCTGCTGCTATGCCGGATAATATGAGCCGTTACCACTTAACAGACCTGGTGCAGCGTATCACTTCAGCATTAGAGCCGAAGTGATAATCACGAATTGTCAATTACGAATGAGTGCACTGTGGTAGTATAAACATTCATAAAAAATCAGTCCTGCGTGTAAACATGCAGGACTGATTTTTTATAAACAACTTACAAATGCACTACCTCACAACAATCTACTCATTCGTAATTCAATTCTCCTTCTCCTCCGCTGGTTTGCTTTTCCACCACGTAGCCAGTGCTGATCCGGTAATATTCATTAAAGGGCCGAATACTGCCGGCGCTAAACCTACTGTAGCCAGCTTGCCCATTTTTAATGCCAGGCCGGAAGCCAGTCCGCCGTTTTGCATGCCTACTTCCAATGCTACGGTACGGCAATCTTTTTCCGGCATGCGGAACAACCGTGCGCCCCAGTACCCCAGGAAATACCCGCACAGATTATGCATCAAAGTAGCCACCACCAGCAAAGGGCCTACTGTAAGCAGGCTATCACGTCCGCTGGCCGTTATTACTACTATGATCAATCCTATGCTGATCATAGATACCAGGGGCATGGCTGCATCCAGCCATTTGAATTTACCATGCAGGAAATGGTTGAACACCAAACCCAGTATGATAGGCAGTATTACGATCTGGATAATATGCCACATCATTTCTTCAAATACAATATCTACATATTGCCCGGCCAGCACTTTCATCCACAACGGTGTAATAATAGGCGCTAAGAGTGTAACCGTTGCAGTTATAGATACCGATAAGGCCAGGTTAGCGCCTGCCAGGTACGACATTACATTAGATGCCAGCCCGCTGGGGCAGCTGCCGATCAAAATAATACCTGCTGCTATTTCCGGTGGAAAATGAAACAGCTGCGTAATGGTAAAACCGATCAGCGGCATAATAGTATAATGCCCGATAATGCCAACGCCAATACCCATAGGCATTTTAGCTACCTGTGCAAAATCCTTCCAGCTTAAACCGGTACCCATCCCGAACATAATAATCTGCAACAACGGCACAATCAGCTTCGACAATTTGAAATCACCTACCTGGATGAAATGCTGGGGGTAATACATCGCCATGCTTACCGCTGCAAAGATCATCACCGTGTATGAAAATCCTTTTAATACCGGGTATCCCCTGAAAGCCAGTGCCAGCATAGTAAAGCCGCACATCAGCAACCAGCCGCCTGCCGCGTGTAAGTGCAGAATGGTAGTAATAATGTAAGTAATAAAAGCCAGTGCGGCTATATACCAGAATAGTTTGTGCATAATGAAATGGTTTATAATATCAGCTCCACAGCCGGTCCCAGGAGCGGTTATCGTCCCATTCCGGCGTAGGTGCAAAGTAACTTTTATCTTCAGGCGCCAGGTGTTTTTTCAGCTCTTCATCATTCAGCTCTATGCCTAATCCCGGTTTGTCAGGCACAATAGCAAAACCTTTTTCAATAAGCGGTTTATCTGACTTCACTAAACTATTCCAATACGGTACATCCAGCGAGTGATGTTCCAGCGCTACAAAATTTTGCGTAGCTGCAGCGCAATGCACATTGGCCATAAAAGAAACCGGCAGGCCAGCAAAATGCATGGCCATGGCCACTCCTTTCTCTTCCGCATAATCACCAATACGTTTGGTTTCCAGGATGCCGCCGGCTGTTGCCAGGTCAGGGTGTATAAGATCTATTGCATGCGCGTCTATCAATTTAATAAATTCTTCTTTCAAATAAATATCTTCCCCGGTAAGGGTGGGCGTTTCTATTGCATTGGTGATCTGTTTCCATTGTTCGGTGAATTTCCAGGGGATCAGGTCTTCCAGCCAGGCCAAACGGTAGGGCTCTACGGCCTTGCCTAAACGAATAGCGTTGTTCTGATCAAAATGTCCGTAGTGATCAGATGCCAGTGGTATATTATAACCTACTGCTTCCCGCACCTGGCTGATGCGCTGCGCCAGAATGTCCAGTCCTTTGGGTGTGATCTGCACCTGCGTGAACGGGTGTTCCGTAGCGCCATAGGTCATGGGCTGATTGGTCCATTGCCGGCCTACATCCCAGAAATTATCATTCACTAAAGCGCCGGGTGTATTCTTCAGCAGCTCAATCCCAAAATCCATTTTCAGGAAAGTATAACCTTTACCTTCCAGGCGGTCTTTGAGCTTAGCAGCAAATTCAGTGGGATCTTCTACTTCAGGCGTATCTGCATACAACCTTACGCGGTCGCGGTATTTACCGCCTAACAGCTGGTACACGGGCACGCCATAGGCTTTACCGGCCAGGTCCCATAATGCCATTTCCACACCGGACACTCCTCCTCCCTGCCGGCCGTGGAAGCCAAATTGTTTAATGCGTTTAAAGATCATTTCCACGCTGCAGGGGTTCATGCCCAGTATGCGGCTTTTCAGGAACAACGCGTACCGCCAGCTTGCACCATCTCTTACTTCGCCCAGGCCGTAAATACCCTGATTAGTGTCTATACGGATAATGGGACAACGACCCGTTGAGTTCATACCAATTGCGTAGCGCATATCCGTGATCTTAAGATCAGACGGTGAAGAATTGCGGTTCACTTTGGAAGTGCTGAAAGCCAGCGTATCTTCCAGCGGTGCAAACATAAAACCACCCAGCGCCAAACCGCCCAGGGTTCTTTTCAGGAAAGAGCGGCGGTTATCCAGCGCCTTTTCATTTTGTGGATCTGCTGGTTCGGCTACGCCAAGTTTTGAGAGGAATTTTTGTGATGGGTTCATAAACGATGATTTTGAAGTAAGATGTAGGAGCTAAGAATTTACTACCATGTTCTGTTCTGCATGAATTTGTCCAGCTCAGGGCGGCTCATGGGCAGCTTATCACCCTGGGTATCCAGCCATTGCAGGAAATCTTTTTTAATAACATCGGTCCATTGGGTATCTATCTGGCCGGGCGTGTATTTGCCTTCCCGCAGGCGCTGGTGGCCGAACTGGTCGCGCAGGGCTATGAACTCTGCGTTCAGCACTACCTCTTCCAGCAGATGCGCAGGTATGAATATTACGCCGCCTTTTTTTGCCAGCACCACATCTCCGGGCAGCACTGTTGCACGGCCAATGCGGATGGGTACATTAATGCCGGCCAGCATCATTTGCTGTATATAGGAAGGATCGTACCCTTTTACCCAGGCCGTGAAACCATCTATTTCCTCCAGCCCTTCCATATCGCGCACGGATCCGTAAAAGATCACACCGTTCTTTGATTTGGCGTAAATGGAATTACCCAGGTTATCACCGATCAATGTACCATCCACTACCTTGCCGTAGCTATCCGCCACATATACGTCACCGTTAGAGAGTACATCAATGGGCCAGGAGTTGGTACCGCCAATACGGCCTTCTGCTTTGCCTTTGTCTTTGATCAGCTGATCCATATCCGGGCGCATAGGCATGTACTGGGCAGTTACCACGCGGCCGGTCATTACCTGCTCATTACGCAGCAGCATCCACTCGCCTTCAAACTGGTTTTGGTAACCTTTGTTGCGCAAAATGCCCCAGGCTTCTTCAATGGATATTTTTTTCAGGCGTTGCAGCAGGGCATCCGGCACTTTAGGCCGGCCATCGGGAAAACGTTCTCCTTTCCAGGCAGCCGTGAGGGACTTTATCTGCTCCGGTGTTAACGTTACCTGCTGTGCGCGGGCAACATCAGCCAGTAACAGGCAGCCGGCTAACAACCAATAAGTGAAATGTAATTTCATATATGCTGTATGTTTAGTATCGTGTTATTTCACATCTCACTACATACGGATGTTCAGCTCATCTGTTTCCTGTTGCCACAGCGTTTCCTGGTAGTGCAGGGTGTTTAAATAGATCCGGTATCAGGGCAGCGCGCCGGTGGATGTTCTCTGTTTTGGGAATATCCTGGGTTGGGTTTTCATAAACCTTACTGCAGCAAAAGGATCAAATTGCTGCCATTGACACCACAGCTGCACAAGGGTTTCCGGCACTACATCTTCTGTATTTTTTGTAAAATTCCCAAGGCAAAATGGCATAACCGTGGATGGTAACTGCTGTGCTACTCATACAGCTTTGGTAAAGGAGCGTATCAGTTTCATAACGGAATTTCAATCAGCCTTAAAAATTAGGAATAATTATGGAGTTTTTCAAGCTCCACCGCTGAAATAATACTGTCTGCAGCAAGCCGTGCTTTTTCGCCATTTGCAACAAAGGGGTTATTGCAATATGAATCAGCATTTCAATTGTAATATAAATTGCTTAATATAGCTTATTTTTATTTTATAACTGAAACCTCAAAAAGTGAAACCGGCATAATCGCCTGGTTCCATGATCTATAGAAAAAAAACTCCGAATGAAAGAACGCAGTAAGATCACCATCTACGATATTGCCCAGGCGCTGAGCCTGTCTGCATCGACCGTATCCCGCGCCTTGCAGAATAACCCCCTGATCAATGATGATACCCGCGACAAAGTGCAGAAAATGGCTGCTGAAATGGGGTATGTGCCCAACTGGATCGCCTCCAGCCTGCGCAAGAAACGGTCTAATATTATCGGGTTAATTGTGCCGCGTACTTCCATGTATTTCCAGAGTACTGCTATCAGCGGCATTCAGCATGAGGCGCATAAATATGGTTTTAGCATCGTGATCGGCCAGTCAGATGAAACGGTGGCTATGGAAAAGGAGTTGGTACACACGTTCTTTTCCCTGCGGGTGGATGGGCTGCTGGCCGTAGCTTCCATGTTCACCACCAACTACGAACATTTCAGCCCTTTTATAAAGAACAATATACCCATGGTGTTCTATGACCGTGTGCCTATTGAGTTCCCGGGCTACAGCATTACGGGCGATGATTTTACCGGCGGTTACCTGGCTACGGAGCACCTGATAAAACAGGGCTGTAAACGGATAGCCCACTTTTCCGGTGTGCTTACCTGTAACCTTTACCAGCAGCGGCTGGCCGGTTATAAAGCTGCACTGACCAGGTATAATATTCCATATGATGAACAGTTGTTGTATATTCACAATCTTACTACCGATGCGGCAGCTACTGCAGCCCAGGAGCTGCTAACCAGCAAGCCGCTGCCGGATGGTTTGTTTGCGGCCAATGATACCTCTGCAGTTTCCTTTATACAGGAAGCGCGGCGCCACCAGATAAACATACCGGAGCAGATAAAAGTGGTGGGCTATTCCAATGATCTGTCCTCCCGCATCATTTCTCCTTCCCTCACTACCATTGAGCAATCGGGTTATAAAATGGGGCAAAAAGCCGTGGAAACGGTGATCCAGCTCATTAACCAGGATGAAAATGTAAAAGTGACCAAGAACTTTGTGTTCCCTGTAGAGCTGATCCCCCGGCAATCCAGCTTATTAGAATAACAAGTATATACCTACAACTGACTAAATGTTAAGAGAATGCTGAAAACCTTTATTACTCCCTGCCTGCTAGGCGCTGCTATTTTCCTGGGCGCCTGCAATAAGAACATCTATGTTCCCAATACAGTGAATGCTCCTTTATTAAAAGAGCAATTTGAATTTAAAGGGAGCCTGTCTCCCACCAATTACCAGGCTGCTTTTGCTGTTACTGATCATATTGCCGTTATGGCTAACGGGCAATATGTATTTCGTCCCTTCGGCAATAATGATGATAATGATGATGTGTTTGTTGATAAATACGCAAAAGGGGGCTTGTTTGAAGGCGGGATAGGATTCTTTTCGCCTTTTGGGTCGAAAAAGCGGATGGTGTTTGATGTTTATACCGGTTTGGGTTCCGGCAGCTTTAAAACGCTGGATGCAGCGTATCATGACGATGGTAATACCGGTAACGTGAATGATTACCTGTTACGTTCCCATTTCAGCAAATTCTTTGTACAACCCAGTATTGGTTTTGTGCATCCTGCCATTGAAACCGCTTTTAGCAGCCGTTTTTCTGTAGTGAACTTTTACGATATGTCCCTAGGCAATAAGGTATTTGAGAATGACACTGAGCGGCGGGATGGCTTTGGGCAGATCAGCCAGAAAACCCGCTTTTTTATGGAGCCGGCATTTACCTTCCGTGCGGGTTATAAGTATGTGAAGTTCCAGATGCAGCTGTCTTTTTCTGTTCCTTTGTCTGATAACGGGTATGATAACCGGGATGACGGATCTGTTGTAAACAAGTACTTTCAGCCGGTGTCGCTGGGGTTAGGCGCATCTATAAATATTGCGCACTGGTATGATGATTTCCACAAGAAGCGCTAAGGAAAGATCATTCAGTAAAAGGATATAAAACAAAAAGGCTCCGATCATATGATCAGAGCCTTTTCTAATAAATACGGCGGCTACCTACTCTCCCGCATTGTGGTGCAGTACCATCGGCCATGAGGGGCTTAACTT
>NZ_JAGXJN010000298.1 GCF_019091455.1 Chitinophaga sp. GbtcB8 | reverse complement strand
GTCGAGGCTCCATCCGCGCTGTCCTCGCAGCTTCTTCGCGAGCGTGCTCTGGTCGATCCCCACGCGAGCCCCGAATGCGGTCTGAGTGAGCTGCTGGTCCCACATCAGCATGTGGACACGCCGACCGACCTCCGCGTCCATCTGACGCTTGGCGATGCGGACTCGATCCTTCTGCTTCGTCTCCATGTAGACGAGTATCGCCCAAATCCGTCAAATCCGCAATCAAGTTGGCGGAAACGCGTGATTA
>NZ_JAGXJN010000297.1 GCF_019091455.1 Chitinophaga sp. GbtcB8 | reverse complement strand
AACAAATTATATGATTAAGATGTCTTCTTAAGTGAGAAAAGTATCTTATGCATTAAAGATATTATATACCTTCTGCTCAAATTTGGAACACTTAAGCTGCTCTTATGTCACGCTCACGTGGGGGGCTCCACAGGTCACATCCTTTGTCCAAAAATTATTGTTTTAGTTCCTTTGTATCTCAACCACCTCACAAAGCAAGGTGATTGCAGAGGCAACAAGACAAGGAAGATTGCACTAGTAGGTTTAGC
>NZ_JAGXJN010000296.1 GCF_019091455.1 Chitinophaga sp. GbtcB8 | reverse complement strand
CCACATATATCCATGCTGGAGAAGCAAATACATGGCTAGGTCACTTTTGGCATGTACCCGCTGATACAAGAGAGTACTGAATGGCACGATACAAATTGTGTCAGAAACATATTGCATGCTTCCACATGAATACCTTTGATTGAAATCAATGTTGTGGATGCCTCAACCATGCAGCATACATAGCAATGTTAGTCAATGTTCACTGACAATCAAACCTTGACCCAAGCAGGTTGAAGATATCGGTAAAA
>NZ_JAGXJN010000295.1 GCF_019091455.1 Chitinophaga sp. GbtcB8 | reverse complement strand
AGGCGCGCTACAAAATGAGCTATTTCAAATTTGGTCCTCTTGAGCTTCTTGAAAGAGGAAGGAAGTCTTGGAGGTGAGGGCTTTGAGTAGAGGAGACGAGTTTGGTCAATTGGTTCTGTCTGAAAACTGGTTCGGTAAATTGGATGGCTGAAATACTGAAGGTTTCTGGCAATTTTTTTTTTATGAGATTGCTAAGTTTTGATTTTGATAGAGGAAATCTGTGCGGGATGGAGAGAAATATTGATTGA
>NZ_JAGXJN010000294.1 GCF_019091455.1 Chitinophaga sp. GbtcB8 | reverse complement strand
CAAAGATGGTGTGCAGGCGTTCCCGCTCAATACCTTTGCCCCGGTCTTTTACCTCCATATACAGCAGCCCGTCCTTTACATAGGCCTTAACTGTTACACGGCTTTTAGGGGCGGAAAATTTTACCGCGTTCACGAGCAGGTTGCTCATTACTTGGGTAAGCTTGGCCTTATCGCTGTTAATGGTAAGCGGCAGCTGATCATGAAACTCTGTTACTATGCTTACCTTTATGCGGTGGGCCGAATACTGG
>NZ_JAGXJN010000293.1 GCF_019091455.1 Chitinophaga sp. GbtcB8 | reverse complement strand
TGCTCTTTCGTAAAATGATATAATAGCATGGCCGCTTCCAGCATGGAACCGGAGTTGTAGGAATAATACACCGGGTTGAAGGCCGCTGTAGCGGTTTTAATATCATTCACATACAGCCCGGCGGAATCGCGCAGGCGCCGGTACATCCACTCATAAAAACGGATGCCCTGCTGCAGGTAATAAGGCTCTGTCGTGATCCCGTAAATTTTCAGCGCGGCCAGCGTAGCCATGCCATTGCTGCAGGCAGG
>NZ_JAGXJN010000292.1 GCF_019091455.1 Chitinophaga sp. GbtcB8 | reverse complement strand
CGAATCATCTTCTACCGGGAACACGGTTCTATTCTTACTCATGTTATTGAATATGTTCAGAAAAAATAGAAATATTTTTAAAAATAAGATAAGTATAAGCCCGGGGGACCCTTAAAAGGCCCTTAAAAAAAAAAAGGGGCCCCCCTACAAAACCCGGCGTAAAACCGGCTAGCTGGGGTGGTGGGGGAACTAAGGTCAGGGGTGGAAGGGTTCGCCCGGGTCACCCCACCCCCCTTTGCGCCAAGGCTC
>NZ_JAGXJN010000291.1 GCF_019091455.1 Chitinophaga sp. GbtcB8 | reverse complement strand
GTGGTTCTGTTGATTAAGCGAACAAGCATTTAAAATTTAATCAATGGGGAGCCACGTACGATGAACAATTTTGAGAAGTCTGTTTTTGAATTGGCAGTTCACAGCGAAATCAAAGATAAGATCCTAAGTATTGCGAAACAAGCAAACAGCGACGTTCTTTATAACAAAAAAGATATTGCATTCGATCTGATGGAAGTGGTCTTAAATATCACTGAACTAGAGAGTGGGTTTCTTTCTGTTATAAGCGAG
>NZ_JAGXJN010000290.1 GCF_019091455.1 Chitinophaga sp. GbtcB8 | reverse complement strand
GATATTAAGGAACACCTGCTTTAATTGATTCGTCGCGCACGTCACCGGAAAATGCTCCCCCCGGTATTCGCGGATGAACGCGATGTTGTGCAATAGCGTCTGCGGCGTCAAGAATTCGAGCGTTTGCTCGATGACGTCCCTGACGTTCGCGACCGTGTACGCGGCGGCCTGCGGCTTGGCCATCGAGAGCAGCTCGCTCGTAATGATCTCGATGCGTTCCAATTCGTCGCGGAGCAGATCGCCGTATTT
>NZ_JAGXJN010000289.1 GCF_019091455.1 Chitinophaga sp. GbtcB8 | reverse complement strand
AAGTTTCGCGTGTGCCCTTGGTGCGCCTCCACTTAGCACTTTACCACATGTATGGGATATCAGAGAAGCTCTTTCCACCCACCACTGCATTTAACCAACCCCCGCCCCGCAGCCCTCTGTAATTCGCTGCCATCAGCCCCGCTAACAGGAGCCCAGGCCATTATTCCATCAGGGCGGATCAGTTCAGCGCCTACCCCTAACCGGGCCTTTGCACTGCCTGGAACATACTTCATCTGATCCCCATACTCA
>NZ_JAGXJN010000029.1 GCF_019091455.1 Chitinophaga sp. GbtcB8 | reverse complement strand
TGGCATCGCTTAGATTTGAATGTCTAATGTATGCCAACTGCCGTGATGCTAAAATATGTATTTGCTCGTGGGGATACCTTCAAAATGGGTTGACGCTAAAAGCGACATTTACATTTCGCTTTTCCCTAACGATTACGAGTTTAAGGATTTTATTCACACTAAAGTTACAGATGAATTCAGTAAAGTATATGTACATAGCGGACAAAGCAAATTTTCCTGGATTTCACAAGACGATTTAAATAAATGGGGAATAACTGAAACTGAATTGGACAGCCAGGCAAATACAAATGCTGACAATCTTTTGGCAAAGACTGAAATTTCATTTGACACAATAGAAAACCGTAAACTTGGACTTATAGAACCTGAATATCCAACGTTGAAAGCTGCTTTACTGTTTGCTCCGGCTATGAAAGAAAAAGTAAAAAAAGATTTTGGCTTTCCTTTTTATGCAGTTATTCCAGTCAGAGATTTTTGTTATATTTTCTCAGAAAAAGACCTCGACTTTTTCTCAAAACGTATTGGCCAGGTAGTAGTTGACGAATATAAGCAGTCTGGCTATCCCATAACAACAGAAATTCTAAAATTCACAGACAAAGGTATTGAGGCGGTTGGGCGATATCCAGTAAATTAAATGAGGAAAAAAATATACGCAGCCAGCCGACAAAGACAATAATGCTACTATTCAAAGAGGAACAGCGCTTACAGCGCTGCTCCCTCTATCGTCCACTCTTCTTTCCACCAAATATCCGGTTTTCCTTCGGCATTAAATTTCAGCGGCAGCCATATGTATAGGGATGCTTCCAGGTCAGTTTTGTTCCACCTGTCTGCCATAAAAATAAACGTGTCCTTTTGGCCCTGCACGGGCAGCACATAGGTGCTTTGCGCATGGTAGGTGCTGTCAGCATCCCTGCCATGGCAGGGATTTTCATGCGCGGTCCAGCTGCCCATAATACTATCTGCCGTGGCATAAGATGCTGCGTTGGGCGACCACCCGGTGCAGCCGGAAGTGAACAGGTAAAACCGGTTATTGTACCTGCATACAGCCGGCGCTTCCCTGGCCTGTTGTACCAGTATACGGTGATCATTTTTAGTGTGTGAAAGATAATCGTCCGTCAGCTCGCAGATATGCATGGTCTGATTCTCTTCTGATGAATAGAAATGATAGGCCCTGCCATCATCGTCCTGAAAAATGGTCATATCCCGGGCCATATTGCCATTGGGCCGCACGCTGCCAATGTATTGAAAGGGCCCTTCGGGCTTGTCGCTTACCGCCACACCTGACCTGGCGTAGCTGTAATCCTGGGAGTCTATGTGCATCCACATCACAAACTTGCCGGTCTTTTTGTTATAGATCACTTTAGGCCTTTCTATGACCTTGCTGATATGCAGGTCATTGGTGCTGTCTGTTGCGTCGGACTGCAGGGCTACCCCTTCCGGCTTCCAGTGCAGCAGGTCTTTGGATGAGTAGCAGGAGATGCCGCCTGCATTCACCCGGTAGTTTTCCCAGGTGGATCCGGGTACCCGCCAGGTGGTGCCTTTCTTTATTTCGCCATACCAGTAATAGATGCCGTTGTAGTACAGGATACCGCCGCCATGCGCATTGATCTGGTTACCTGCGGTATCCTGCCAGCTGGCGCCGGGAATAATATATTGCTGTTGCGCATAACCTGTTATGTATGCCGGTACTACCAGCAGGAATAACCATAGTGCTGTAATGCTTCTCATGTTGTTACAGATTTGGGTTCAGTTGCTTATCGCCTACGGGTATGGGCGCCCAGTAAAAGGTATGTGAAGCATCGTTCGGAATGTTCTTCAATGCTTCTTCTGAAACATCCCGGTCTGAATTGGCTTTGGCCACTGTTTCCGTACGTATCAGATCATACCAGCGGGCTGCAGGTTCAGCACCTGCAAATTCCCAGCCCCGCTCTGCTATTACCGAGTCGCGGAAGGCTGCCTGGGATAAACCGGCAACAAGGTTAGCAATCCCGGACCTGTTCCTTACCTGGTTGATGGCGGCATAGGCGGTTGCATCCGGGGAGGCAGACATGGCCTTTGCTTCTGCATAAGTAAGCAATACTTCTGCATAGCGGATCACCGGCACGGTATGGCCGCCAATCCAGTTATTGTTCACATGGTTTACCGGGTTGAACGCATCATCATCACGGAACTTAAAGAAATACGGATGTTTGTGCAGTGTGCCAGTCCAGTCAACAGCTTTACCGGGATCGTTGTTGAGATAGTATACAGACTGGTAAGTAGCTTCTTTCCTGGGGCCCGGCGGAAATTTCTTGTAGAAATTGATCTCTCCGTAACCATCGCCCCAGCCGCCTTCATCATCCGGCGCATACGCATTTGGCGTTAGCATATTGTAGTTTTCCCATGCCCAGCCGGATACATTTACATTGTAGTAGCAGCCGAATACTGTTTCGTGGTTGAACTTCCCTCCTTTCTTCCAAAGGTCTGCATAGTTGGTGGTGAGGTCATAACCCCAGGTAGCCTTGTTATCTATCACCTCTTTGGCTTTGGCTGCGGCCAGCGCATATTTATCTGTTTGTTTGAGCGGCCAGCCTGCCATGGTCAGGTATACATTGGCCAGCAGCGCTTTTGCGGAGCCGCGGGTAGGCGGTATATCTACACCGCTCTGCCTTTTAGTGCCATCCCATACATCGGGCAGCATAACTTCTGCCTTCTGCAGATCAGCTACTATTAATGCGTAGATCTCTGCTGGCTGTGATTTGGATCTGTTATAATCTACCGTATTATCTGTGGTCAGCGGTACCTCTCCCCAGGTGCGGGTAAGGAAGAAATAGCTGAGTGCACGGAAAAAATAAGCCTGGCCGGCTGCGTGGTTCCTATCATCTTCCGATGCTTCTGTAGCATTCTGGTAATTATTGATCAACGAATTGCTTGATTTGATAGTGGCGTAAAAATAGCTCCACCAGTTGGTCATACGGTCGTTGGAGGAGTTGGCCTGGTAGGTATCAAAATCGGAGTAAGATATTTTGTTGCCGGCACGGGCCACGGTCATATCATCCCCGCCCCACAGCGTAGAGAAACCTGCAGACTGGTTAAAGGCTCCATTCACTTGTGTATACAGCCCAATAGCGGCCATATTCAGATCGTTTGATGTTTTATAGAAATTATCCGGTGTAAGGTTGCTTCTCGGATCTTCCTTCAGGAAATCCTTGCTGCAGGATGCGGTTAGCAAAAGCAGCAGGCAAACAATTATTATATGCGATTTCATTCGTTCAAGTTTTAACATGATCGTTATAAAGAAATATTTACCCCGAATGTAAAGGTGCGCGGAGAGGGATACGCACCCAGGTCAATACCGGCATCAGCATCGCTGGTAGCGGAAGTAGACGTGGCCTCCGGATCGTATCCTTTATAATTAGTGATGGTATACAGGTTCTGCGCGCTCAGGGTAAAGCGTACATCGGCAAAACGGGTAGCCTTTTTTGGCAGTGTATAAGAAAGGCTAATATTCTTCAGCCGCACATAACTGCCATCCTGCAGGTACTGGGTAGATTCCACGTAGCTGCGGTTAGTTTTACTGGCAGGATCGGCCCATACGGTGCCGGTATTGCTGCTTGTCCAATAGTTAGCGGATGCTGCCAGGGTAGGGTATTTCACATCGCTGGTTGGCGCTGCTATACCTGCATAGGTGGCGTTAAAGATCTTGTTGCCATGCGATGCCTGCACAAACACGTTCAGCTCAAGATGCTTATACCGGAAGTTGTTATTAAAGCCCCACTGGAATTTGGGGATGGCGCTGCCCGCAATAACACGGTCCTCATAACCGATAGAGCCGTTGCCGCTTACGTCTGTATAGCGGTTATCGCCTGCTTTACCTCCTGTTCTGTTGTCATCGGTCCTGTAAATGCCCTGCCAGGGAATAAGATAGAATGCGCCCAGCGACTCCCCGGTTTTTACCACCTGTATGTTGGTGTTAATTAATCCGCCGCCAATAACAGGCCGGTACAGGATGGAATCTTTACCCAGGCTTACGACCTTGTTCCTGTAAGCAGATGCGTTGATGCTGGTGGTCCAGGAAAAATCACCCTGCTGTATGGCTGTCAGATCCACAAAAACTTCAAAGCCTTTATTATTTACCACACCTACATTTTTATACATGGTGCCGCCGCCGTCGTAGCTGGCAATGGGCACCTGCAGCAGCAGGTCTTTTGTGCGTTTGTTATAGTAATCGGCGCTAATGTTCAAGCGTCCGCCCAGCAGTCCTACATCCAGGCCTATATCTGTTTGCTTGGTAGTTTCCCATTTCAGATCCGGATTGCTGGGGCTTCCCAGCAGGTAACCCTGGTACAGCGTAGTGGTGCCATAAGAATATTGCATGCCTGTAAGCAGTCCAAGGCTGCTGTATGGATTAATGGACTGGTTGCCCGTAATGCCCCAGCTGGCGCGCAGCTTCAGGTTGGAGAAAATGCCCAGGTCTTTGATGAAGGATTCTTCAGACAGGCGCCAGCCCACTCCAATGGAAGGAAAGTATCCCCACTTGTTGGCGGTGGTCTGGAACTTGGAAGAACCATCTGCCCGGTAAGTAGCAGTAATAAGATATTTATCGTTAAATGTATACGAAGCACGGCCTACATAAGAGAGCAGCGCCCAATTGGTATAGGCTGATGAAATACCCTGGGAGGTATTGAGCCCCAGGTTATAATAACCGTTAGAGGTAGAGGTAAGCCCTGAGCCGGCGGCGGTGAAAGAATTGTACTTGCTGGAAGTTTCTTCCACTATACCCATTACCGTTAGGTCATGCTTTTCATTGAACTTTTTGTGAAAGGTAAGCGAGTTACTGTTCTGGAAAGTATAGCTTTCTACAGAGCTTTGGCCGGACCCCGGATTGCCGGGGCTTATCCAGTCGTTATTCAGATAGGCATTGCGTGAATTATTTACATCCAGCCCCAGGTTAATGTTCAGTGCAAGCCAGTCTGTAATGTTGTAGGCAAGGTGTCCGTTAAGCACTGCGGAATTGGAAGAGGTAACGCTGTTCCTTTCCCTGATGGTCATGTAAGGGTTAGACCAGATGGGGGAAATGGCAAAGCGGTTGTACTGGGAACCGGAATCATATACCGGCTCAGTTGGCGCCCATGCCAGCGCTGCGGT
This sequence comes from Chitinophaga sp. GbtcB8, assembly GCF_019091455.1. Classification (GTDB taxonomy): domain Bacteria; phylum Bacteroidota; class Bacteroidia; order Chitinophagales; family Chitinophagaceae; genus Chitinophaga. The sequence goes on along the minus strand of NZ_JAGXJN010000029.1, from coordinate 108,046 downwards.
TACGGGGTTACCCTTGCCGCCAATATCGCCGTTATTGTTTGAGTTGGAATGTGCGGCAAAGATGCCCAGCCCTATGCTTACCCGGTTGCTTAACTTACTATCCAGGTTAGCGCGCAGTGCAAACTTTTCCTGGCCGGTGTTCACCAACAGGCCTGACTGGTTTACGTAATAACCGGAAATATAATACCTGGACTTGTCTGTTCCGCCGGAAACGGAAAGCTGGTGGTTTTGTGTAATACCGGTATGGAAGATCAGATCCTGCCAGTTGGTTCCCTTACCGGCATAAGATGAAGGATCCGCGAAAACGGATGATCCCGCAATATGATTGGCCTGCTGTGCATAGCCTACCGCATCCAGCAGATCATACTTCTTCATGGGTTTGTTGCTGCTCAGGAAACCATTGTATTCAATATGCATGGTGCCGGCCTTACCATTTTTGGTGGTGATAATGATAACGCCATTGGCGCCGCGCGATCCGTAAATAGCGGTGGCGGAGGCGTCTTTCAGCACGTCCATGGAGGCAATATCATTTACATTGATGTCCTGTATGCTAATGCTGCTCAGCGCCACCCCGTCAATTACATAGAGGGGATCATTACTGGCGTTGATGGAATTGGCGCCCCTGATGCGGATCTTTACCGCGCCGCCTGGCGCCCCGGAGCTGTTAGCTACAGATACGCCGGCCACCCTGCCCTGCAGTGCGGAGGAGGCGTTGAGCACCGGCTGATCTTTATAGACCGTGGCATTCAGGGAGGAAATGGCGCCTGTAAGGTCTTTCCGCTTTTGGGTGCCATAACCTACCACTACTACTTCGCCCAGGCCCTGGGTAACGGATTCCAGCTGTACATTGATAAAGCTGCGGTTACCTACCGGCACCTCTTTGCTGCCGTAGCCCATGAGGCTGAAAGAGAGGGTGGCCCCGGCAGGAGCATTAACGGTGAACCGCCCGCTACCGTCTGTTTGGGTATTAACGGAGGTACCTTTTATATACACAACCACACCCGGCAGGGCCGTATCACCGGCACTGACCTTTCCGCTAACGGGCTGCTGTGCATAAAGGAGCATTGAATAGTTGCAGAAAATGAAACAGAGGAATCCCCATTTCTTCCATAACGCGAGATAAATTTTCATCTGATAAGGATTTAAATTTTTAATTGCCAGATGGTACCGCCCTGCTTACTCGGGGCCGGCTACATGACAATCTGATTTTTGTACCGTGGAAACTAATTGGTTGAATGTTGTCCCTTTTCTTGCCTCCCTGAACCGCGCATTTGCAATGCCCGGTCTGTGTTGTTGAATGCAAGTATAGGACCGCCGGCCGGGAAACCACCGGGGGTAAATGATCAAATAGAGGGGGTAAACTGGTAAAATGGTGGTTATTCTTTCCAGTTTACCACATTAAAGTCCTTATTAAAGGTGTTGCGGTACTTTTTGATGTATTCAGAGGGGTTCATTTCAAAGAGTTTGTAGAATTGTTCCCGGAAATATTTCATGTCATTGATGCCTACCTCAAAGGCGGCTTCGCTTACATTGCAGTCTGTGCTAAGCAATAATACTGCTGCACGGCGCAGGCGGATGAACCGGATAAAGGCATTTACGGATTGCCCGGAAACTGATTTTACTTTCTTATAAAGGCCGGAATGGCTCATGCCTATTTCTGTGGCCAGGATCTTAATGTTAAAGGTGTCATTATCCAGGTTATCCTCTACAATGCTGATACAGCGTTCCAGGAAATCCTTGTATTCGGCAGAGACGCGGGCATTGTTCTTTTTAAGGGTGATCTTGTCAAAGAAATAGCGCTGCAGCACATTCCGGTTTTGGAGGATGTTGTGAATACGGGCCAGCAGCAGCTCTTTTTCAAACGGTTTTACAATATAATCGTCTGCACCGCATTCAATGCCCCGCAGCTTGGTTTCCTGGGAAGGGTTAGCGGTGAGCAGCACCACCGGGATATGGTTCAGGGAGGGATCCTGTTTGATGGCGTTACACAATTCCACCCCGTTCATTCCTTTCATGACCACATCGCTTATAATAATGTCCGGGCAATGTTCCCGGGCCAGCTCCAGCCCGTCCGTTCCATTGTCTGCTTCATGGAAAAGGAACTTTTCGCGGAAAAGCTGCCGGAGGTAGTCCCTGATCTCCGGGTTATCGTCCACCACCAGGATGGACCGCTTACCGGAAATAATATCGCCCATCAGGCTTTGCTCTTTTTCTGCCAGGGGCGTTTCCGTGTTGATATTGCCCATAAGCTCTTCCAGCAGCGCAGCGCTTTCCGGCAGCTCTTCAAAAATATACTGCCCGGCAAAGTGACTGGTTCCCTTTTTGAGGCGCACGGTAAATGAAGCTCCCTGCCCTGCCACACTGGTAAAGGATAGATGACCTTTATGGCTTTCAATGAAATGCTTTGAGAGGTATAGCCCTATACCGAAACCGGTTTTGCCCGGCACGCTCTTCTCCTTTACCTGGTAAAATCTTTCAAACATCCGCTGGCGGGCGCTTTCGGTGATACCGCAGCCGGTATCTGTAATGTTAACAATAATATCGTTCTCCTCCTCACTGACCATAAAGCTAACTGTTCCACTGTCCGGCGTAAACTTCAGCGCATTGGAGAGCAGGTTGAATAACACGATCTCTATCTTTTCCCGGTCGGCATATACTTCCAGCTGCTGGTTATCGCAGCTGAAGGTGTAGTGAATATGCTTAGCGCCGGCCTGCTGAATGAAACACAGGTATACTTCTTTGCACAGGTCATGGAGGTTGATACAGGTTATTTTCAATTTATCGCCTTCACTGTCGGCCTTACGGAACAGCAGCAGCTGATCCACAAGGCTTAGCAGGCGCCGGGCATTCCGGTATACTACTTCCAGGCCGTTGCCTGCCGGTTTATCACCAGTGTTCAGCATTTCCTTCACGGGATTAATGATGAGCGTAAGCGGCGTTCTGAACTCGTGGGATACATTTGTAAAAAAGGCCAACTTCTTTTCATTCAGCTCCTTTTCTTTCTCTGTTTCCAGGCGGGCTACCCGTATATCAAAGGCCAGCTTTGTTTTTTGCGCTTTGTACCGGAGGTAGATGTAGGCCAGGCCGGCAATGGCGGACAGGTACAGCAGGTAGGCCCACCAGGTTCTGTACCAGGGTGGCAGCACGGTTATTTTCAGGATGTACTCATGGGTGTTCCAAACACCTTCTGCATTGGTGCTCTTTAACCGGAAGGTATAGCTGCCTTCTGTTAAACGGGTGTAATTGGCGGTTCTTGATTTGCCTACATAGTTCCAGTCCTTGTCCCAGCCTTCCATATAATAGGCATAGTCTATTTTGTCCGGGGCTGAGTATTCAAGCGCTACAAAATCAAATGCGATCATTGCTTTATTATATGGTATGCTCAGCGCCTGTACATGATCCTGTGTGCTTTGTGTAACATAAGCACCGGCCTGCTCTACCGGGGTATTTGCGATCTTTAACCCCGTGAGCATTACTTTGGGCATATTTGAAACATACTGCAAACTATCGGGGTAAAAGATATTGAGCCCCTTGATGCCGCCAAAGATAAACTCGCCGGAAGGCAGGGCCAGGGCGGCGTTATAGTTGAACTGGTTGCACAGCAACCCATCGGATTGGGAGAAATTTTTAAAGCTTTTTTCCCGGGGATTAAATTTTGAGATGCCGTAAAATGTGCTGATCCATAAGTTGCCTCGTTTGTCTTCCAGTATATTCAGAATGGAGTTATTGGAAAGACCATTGGCTTTTGTGAACCTGGTATAGGCGCCGGTTTCCCGGTTAAATTGCAGCAGACCTCCGCCTTCAGTACCTACCCAGCAATTGCCGTCCCTGTCCTCATGAAAAACGCGCACGGCATAACCAATATCATATACCCGGTGTTTTTTAGTGACCCTGTCCACTTTTATTAAGGAGGTATAATTTCCTGCCCAGAAATTGCCGCTGCTGTCTTCCGCCATGGAAAGGATGTTGGTAAGGGTACTGTCAAACACCTCAAAACGGTTGGCGGCCCTGTTTAGCCGGTAAAGCAACCCATTGGTGCAAACGCCTGCCCACAGCGTTTTTTGGGTATCTTCATAGAGCAGCCAGGTATTTTTATCTTCCCGCCCACTGAGCGGATTAAAACAGGCATAATGCTCAAAAGAGCGGGCTGTTTTGTTATAGCGGTAAATGCCCCCGCCCCAGGTGGTGATCCATATGGTATGCTGAAAATCGCTGACAATGCTGGTTACGAAATCACTGCACAGGGAATGGCTGCCTGTTAGCTGCTGGAAGTTGGTGAACCGGTCCTGTTTGCGGTTCCAGACACTGAGCCCGCCGCCATCGGTACCGATCCAGATATTGTGATCCGCATCTTCACAAAGCGAGAGGGTAAAATCATTGATCAGGCTATTGGCATTAAGGGGATCGTGCGTGATGGCGGCAAAACCGGTTTTGCCGGGATCCAGGATATTGATGCCACCCCGCAGGGTACCGATCCATTTGCGGCCTTCATGATCTTCGTGGATAGCATATACCGCGGTGCTGGTAAGCAGCTCTTTGTTCTTGGCCGATACCAGCCGCGTAACCTTGCCGGTGGCCAGCGGCATTGTAAAAACGCCTTCCCCGTCAGATGCTATCCACAGCTGATCCTGTTTATCTATGGCCAGGCGCACTACCCTTTTGGAATGCGTTAACAGCATGTTGTTAAATGTATTGGATGCAATGGTGTATTTATATAGCCCGTCATCGGTACCCAGCCACAGGCGGCCGTGGTTATCTGCCTGCAGGGCAATGCCATTCCGGATGCTGTTATTGATCACACTTATGGTGCCGCTGTTATCATCATAGCGGCAAAGCCCTACATTGCGCACAAACAGCCAGGCATGCTGCCCAGCATCCAGCTCTATGGACATTACCTCATAATGCGCGCTAACCGTGTTCCCGTTCCTGAGGGGCGCCTGTTTTGCTGCGCCGCCCGGGTTATAAATGAGCAGGCCTTCCCCATCAGTGCCAATGAACATACTTCCTTTAGACCCTGGTTTGAGGGCATTTATGGAAACCAGCACCTTCCTGGCTGCGCTGCCTTTATAGGGGAGGTAGCTAAGGCCGGAGAAACGCGCTGTAGCATTGTTATAAATACTGATGCCGCTGCGGGTGCCTACCCATAGGCGGTTGTCGTGGCTTTCTGTGATACAGGTTATGCGGTTATCGGCCACGGAATTGGTATCATTAAATTCATTCCGGTAAATGGTGAAGTTATATCCATCATAACGGTTCAATCCATCATAGGTTCCGAACCACATAAACCCGTTATAGTCCTGGTAAATGCTGGTAACGGCATTATTGGACAGCCCCTGTTCAATACCCAGGTAAGTAAGCGGCGGAATGGATTGGGCAAAGGTGTTTGGCCGTATGGAAAAAGCACATAATGCCCACAAAATAGCCGGCTTGAGATACCTCATCATTGTTCACTGATTTATGTTATTCACAACGTGCTATAAAGTAAGGAAATATTTTGGTTAATTGGGGTGTATTGACATTTTATTCACAATAAAAGGCCCCTACAAACAATTCTTATAATTAATTGCAATACAATTAATTATATTCTTTACTCGTAACTTGCCTGGTAGTTATTTTGTTTCGTTTATTTCGTTTAGCTATATTTGTATAGCTAAAGTAAAGAGACATGGACGCAATTATTGAAAAAACTACTAAAAAGGATCAGCAGATCGCAAAAGCCTCTATCAAGCAGGTTCACCTGGCATCAAAAAAAGTTTCAGATGATCGTAGCAATGTAGTTACTATAAATATTCAGGGAAAGGGCGAACCATTGGAAATTCCAACCAAGGCACTGTTCTTATTGTTCGACATATTGGATAATATGGCTGATGGAAGATCCATTGCCATCATCCAACCTGATAATGAAGTTAGCACCCAACAAGCAGCCGATCTACTGGGCGTTTCAAGACCACACGTCATTAAACTGCTGGAAAAAGGTATCATTCCTTTTAGTAAAGCCGGTACACATCGCCGTATCCTGCTTAAAGACCTGGTGGAGTACGATAAGAAACAGAAAAAGAGCAGAACAGAGAACCTTGATTTTCTTGCTAAACAAGCACAAGAACTTAACATGGGATACTGATGGTCAATTTGTTTAACCCCATTGTAATACTGGATGCCAATGTACTTTACCCGGCTCCATTACGGGATTTTTTGTTACGATTGGCAGCAACCAACTTATATAAGCCTAAGTGGACCGATGAAATCCAGCAAGAGTGGATCAGCAATCTCCTGATCAACCGGCCGGCATTATCAGAAAGTAAATTGCGAAAGACAGTAAAGGCAATGAACACTGCTTTTCCTGACGCAAGTGTAAAAGGTTATAGATCCCTAATTAAAGATCTTACGCTGCCTGATAAAGATGACAGGCGCTTTGATCTCACACTTCCTTTTTCACTACCCCATCAAACTCAACCTGGAAAGCTTTTGCATAAACCGCCATTTGTTCCGGTATAGATTCATTATTATCCATCCAATCCAGCTGGATCTCTAACGCGCCTCCGCCATCATTAAAGTATAATATCAGGTAATTGAATGAGCCGCTTTCACCGGTCTCCTCCCTTATACCATAACTGCGCAGGGTGTTCCATGCATAACAAGATCCTTTGTATTTAATTCCTTCATGATTCAGCTCCATCACCAGGGAATTTTTAATAGCAACCCAGGTACAGCGGCCAAATGCAATAAGGCCTATCGTCAAAAAAAACCAGCCGAAAAACGAAGCTACACTCCTACTTGCAAGCCAGTAAAAACCCTGGCATGCGGCCAGGAAACCGATGACTGCTGCTACTGAATAAGCAACGCGGTGCCTTTTATATTGAACAATAGGTAATTCCATTATGATGGATTTCCGGTAATATTACATCATTTTCCGTATGGAATATGACAAAAGGAGGAGGATACAACAATGCACTTTAATATTAGCACTTCTGTTGGCGAACTACATGTTTTGAAACATGAAAAAGATCCAAACAAGCCTACCATCGTTCTTTTACATGATAGCCTGGGCTGTATTGAACTTTGGAGGGATTTCCCGAAAAACCTTGGCGCATTAGCTGATTGCAATGTATTGGCGTATGACAGGCTGGGATACGGAAAATCGGGTCCTTTCATTACCTTAAAACGCGACAATAACTATTTAGAAATTGAGGCAGATATACTACCCGAAGTACAGAGTTATTAAAACTCAGGAACAAGCGGATACATTTATGAAAATACTTAAAGCCATTTAAGTTTATTCGCTGCAATACATGCGGTGATTATCTTCCGTAAGCTTTATCCTTCCTGCCCCAGCCGATTTTCCACTTCCTCCTTGTACTAGCAGTTTCAATCAATCATTTTAAACTACAGGCTCAGGAATATTATCTACTATAAGCCACCCCTCCTCGCCATCAAACACCACAAAACAAAAAATCTCCCCTCCCAAACTTTTTATAAAACCCCCTCGTATATGTAACCGTTCCAGGAAACAACAAATATACAGAAGCATTATTCTTAAGGTCAACAATCCTGTGGCCCTGCTATACACAGGACCTAAACATATTCAAAACACATTTATGAAAAGGAAAACTGTAAAACAGATCCTCCTGTGGGGAGGTAGTATATTCCTGTGCCTGACAGTAGTATTAGCGGTACACATTTATATGGTTACACGCCCCAAGGCACCGGATGCACATACCCGTATTATGGCTCGGATAGATATTAAACAGCCGCTTTCACAGCAGGATGCGGATAAGATATCTTCCTGGATGTACCAGCAGCAAGGAGTAGACCGCGTAATGGTAAACCCGCAGTCCAGGATCGTGGTGTTTACTTTTTTTCCGGTAAAAACCAGCGCTACCGACATCGTACACAATTTTAAAATGGCGCTTCATTATCCAGGTGACCGGTATCTGCCAGGCGCTGAAGAAATGAAGCAGGGATGCCCGGCTATGGGCGCCTCCTTTGCGTCTAAGATCACCAGCATTGTTAAATACATTTTTTAAATAGTAAAATCAATCAACCCACATGAAAAAGTCAACATTGTTATTTGTCCTTGGCCTGGTGGCCGCCTTTGCAGTAATGGAATCCTGTAAGAAAGACAAGAATACAGACACTCCCACTAAAATGACCCTGTATGATTCCTTAGGTGGCACTACGATGGTAAGCGACCCTGCGAATGCAGGCATGATGATAGAAAAGGGCCGCCTGGGCCTCCGTTCTGTAGTGGACAGCGCCATTTTTGTAATTGCAGGTGATTCAAAGCTCAATGGTTTCTTTACCGTATTACTGGCAGAGGTTACCTCCGGCAATACCAGCGGTTTCCAGGCGCTGAGCAAAAATCTGACAGACTTTTTCTGTGTGGCTACAGGCGCTAAAAACTTCCAGTATGGCGGTAAGAGCATGGTGGCTGCGCACGACCCGGCCCAGAACTCCCGTATGAACGGCAAAGCAGCCAATGCTGATTTTGATGAGTTCATAGTGGACCTGGTAGCTGCGGCTAAAAAGAACGGCCTTTCTGACCAGCTGATCGGCCAGGTTGGTAAAGTAGTAGAAACAGTACGCCCTGCAGTGGTGCAGAAATAAACGGGGTTTTCATATATACAGTAACGTGCCTCAATGAAAGTTGAGGCACTTTTTTTATCTCCACTGAAAATAAAAACAGCTCCCCTCCCCTGCTACAGATCTTACCCACACCTTGCCGCCCTGCGCTTCCACCAGCAGTTTCAGGATATTAAGCCCTACACCTGTTCCTTTTGTATCATCCTCATCCAGTGTTTCAAATAACCGGAAAATGCGGGTGTTGTCTTTTTCTTCAATACCGGGGCCATTGTCCTTTACATAAAATTCGTAGAACTCTCCTTTTAATGCCCCGCCTATACTGATCACGGTTTCCTGTTTATCGTTGTATTTAATGGCGTTGCTTAATAAATTCTGGAACACCTGCCATAACTTTTGCCGGTTGGTATGCAGCACCGGTAACTGCGGCTCAATGTGGATCTTCACATGATCCGGCGGAAACAGCAGCTCTACCAGCTGTTCCAGCAGCTCCGGCACATCCACCTCTTCCGCTGCCTGCTGCAGCGGGTGAAGGCTGCTGTATTCCAGTATGGCGCTGATCATATCAGAAAGCTGGGTAGCAGAGCTGATAGCCATTTCCAGGTAGTTCATAAGTTCCGGCGCCTGCTGCAATTGCTTTTCTTCTTTCAGTAATAATAACAGGCCGGCCACACCGGAAAGCGGCGATTTCAGGTCATGCGCTACCGTATGCATGAACCGTTCCAGCTGCCCGTTCACATGCTCTTTTTCTTCAAGGGTTTGCTTTAGCTCCTGTTCATAGAAATACAGCCGTTCAAACACATCCACCTTGGCACGGCATATATTTACATTCAGCGGTTTTAACAGGTAGTCTACGGCGCCCTGCTCAAAACCCATCATCATATCCTGCTCTTCCTTATTACTGGCAGTTACAAAAATAATGGAGATGTTGCGTGTTTCCGGATCAGCCTTTAACAGGCGGGCTACTTCAAAGCCATCTATATCCGGCATCTGCACATCCAGTAAAATAAGCCCGATCTCCTCATGCCGCAGTACTTCCTTTAAGGCATCGCTGCCGGAGCCGGCCAGTATAAACTCCCGGTGATCCGCTTCCAGCATAGCCTGCAGCGAGTGAAGATTTTCAGGACGGTCATCTACCAACAGGATGGTGATCTTTTTTGTTCGGCTCACATTCATTATGATTGGTTATGGCGGTATATTTTATGTTGCAAATTCACGGTATCAAATTGCCGGCTTATTTCAGCGGCGTGAATAGATTCTTTAGTGCCCAGGGCCAGGTAACCGTGCGGCGACAAACTTTCCTCAAACAGCCGTAACACCTGCGCCTGCAGCTCCCGTTTAAAATAGATGAACACATTGCGGCAGCAGATCAGCTGGAACTCATTGAAAGAACCATCTGTTACCAGGTTATGCTGTGAAAAAGTAATATGCTTACGCAGCTCTTTTTTAAAGATCACACTGTCGTATTTGGCAGTATAGTAATCGCAAAAATCGGCCTGGCCACCGGATTGTATATAATTGTGCGTGTTATGCTTCATGGCGCTTACCGGCACAATACCCGCCCTGGCCCGTTCCAGGTTAGCGGGGTTCAGGTCCGTGGCATAAATGCGCGTTCTGTTCAATAAACCTGCTTCGTGCAATAAGATGGCCATAGACAGCGCTTCTTCGCCTGTGGCACAGCCTGCATGCCAGATCTTAATAATGGGATAGGCGGCCAGCTTAGGCAGCACCTGTGTTTTCAATATTTTAAAGAACGATGGATCCCGGAACATCTCCGTAACATTCACAGTTATGTACTGCACCATGCGGTTCAGGAAACCGGCCTCATTTACCAGGCGGTGTTTCAGGTCAAACACACCAGGCACTCCCTCATGCCCCATGAAATAAAGGATACGCCGTTTAACGGAGGCCTGCATATAACCGGTAAAATCAAATCCATACTGCAGCTTCAGCACATGTAATACACCGGAAAGATCGTGATTGCTTAATTCATTACTCATAGGATATACCTGCTTACCCTAACCATACACGCAACAGTGAAAAAAGTTTATTTCCATCTACCGGTTTGGCAATATAATCTGATGCGCCGGCGCTTATACATTTCTCGCGGTCGCCGCCCATAGCCTTGGCTGTAAGCGCTATTACCGGCAGCAGGGCGGTACGCTCGTTATTGCGGATATGCCGTATAGCTTCATAACCGTCCATTTCCCGCATCATAATATCCATTAACACCAGGCGTATATCCGGGTGGGTTTCCAGCTGCTGCAGTGCCTCTTTACCATCTGTAGCCGTTATTACCTGCAGTCCTTTGCCGGATAATAATGCCTTTAAAGAAAACAGGTTGCGCATATCATCATCTGCCAGCAGCACCTTTTGCCCTTCCAGGCTTTGCTCTGCAGGGGCCGGGGCTGTTGCCTGCAAAGGAGCTTGCTTTGCTTCATTTACCCGGAACAGGAATAGCGCCAGCTCATCCAGCAAGCGGTCACGGGAAAAAGTGGAATCGCGGATAATGGCAGCGGCTTCTTTTTTCAGCTGCATTTCATCTGCTTCGGAAATGTCGCGGTCCAGGTATACGATCAGTGGCTTATCTTTTCCCACTATAGACCTTAACAGTGATAGCTGCCGGATGCCTTCCTGCACATTGCTGCCAATATCCAGCACTATGCCGTCAAAGCTTTCCTGCGGCAAAATGCCGGCTGCTTCCTGTATATGCTTTACATGGCGGTATTCTGTGTGCAGCTGCCGCTCATCGCTGAGCGGTTGCAGGGAGGGCGCCTGCAGCAAGGTGTTAGCGGATATCACCAGCACCTTTTTCAGATCTTCCTGCACATGGTATTGAATGCCGGAGAATACGGCTTCCAGGTCATTCATCTGCAAAGGCTTTTGCGTGTATCCCTGTATGTGATCGCTTACCTGTAAGGATATTTCTCCGGAAGAAATGATGTGTACAAGGATATGTTTCAGCTCCGGTGAATTGCGGATCACCTTCAGAATGCTATGCCCGTCAATAAACGGCAGGTTTACATCCAGTATAATGGCTGCCGGCAGGTATTTGCGCGCAAAGAACAGGCCATCGCTACCATTCAGCGCTACCACTGTTTTATATCCCTTTTGCCGGGCAAAGTCGCGCAGGATGGTGGCAAAATTCGCATCGTCCTCTATGATCAGCACTACGGTATCGCCTTTGCTCAGCTGCTCACGGTCGTCTGTAACCGGCGCCGCCTCTTTCTGGTAACCAAACGGTATGGGGGCATGCGGGATGGCCACGCCGGCAGAAATCTGCTGTGTAATGGCTGCTACGGGCATTACCACGGTAAAGGTGCTGCCCTGTCCTTCCCTGCTTTGCAGCCGTATTTCACCGCCTAACATTTTCACCAGCTCGCGGCTAATAGAAAGCCCTAGTCCTGTACCGCCGAACCTGCGGCTGGTGGAACCATCTGCCTGGCGGAAGGCTTCAAACACCTGCAGCTGTTTATCCAACGGTATGCCCATGCCGGTATCGGCAACGGCTATATGCAAACCATCGTCCTGCATATGGCATTGCAGGCGTACGGTACCTCCTGACGGTGTGAATTTAAATGCGTTGGACAGCAGGTTCCGGATCACCTGTTCCAGCCGCTGCCTGTCTGTATGAATATTGGCGGGCACCCCGGGCGCTATTGTTGTAATAAAGTGGATCTGCTTTTGTTCTGCCACAAAATAGAACAGCTGTTCCAGGTCGTACATCACAGCGGCTATGGACACCTCCTCTATATTGATCTCCAGCTTACCGGCTTCTATCTTTGAAAGGTCCAGTATGTCATTGATCAGCTTTAACAGGTCGGAGCCGGAGCGGTGAATAATGCCGGCGTACTCCATTTGCTTGGCAGAAAGGTTGCGCTCTTTATTTTCTTCCAGCAGACGGGCCAGTATTAACACGCTATTCAGCGGCGTGCGCAGCCCATGCGACATGTTAGCTAAAAACTCCGATTTGTATTTGCTGCTTTGTTCCACCTCCTGCGCTTTCCGCGCCAGTTCCTGCTTAGCCAGCTCCAGGGTATGGTTCTTGGCTTTCATTTCTTCATTAACCTGCCGCAGCTCCTCTTCATGCACCCGCAATTCTTCTTCAGAGGCCCGCAGCTCACTATTGGTTTCCTGTAATTTGCCTTGTTGCGTTTCCAGTATCTGCTTTTGGGATTGCACGGTTTCCAGCAGGCTTAATATGCGGGTTCTGGAAATAGCGGCCTGGAAGCCAATGGCAATAGCATCTGTAACGCCTTTTAAAAAGGTTAGCTGCTTGGGTTGTACCTCCAGGAAAGAAGCCAGCTCCAGTACGCCTATTAACCGGTTATCCACCCACAACGGTACGTATAACAAAGCGCCAGGCTGGCCGGTCAGGGTTGCAGCGCTTATCTGCCAGTAATGAGCTGGAATATCTTTTAGTACCTGTATTTCTTTTTGAGTGGCGGCCTGCCCGATCAAACCTTCCTGTAAAGTATAGTTTTTTACGGGATTAGCCTGCAGGGCTACGCCGGCGGCCAGCTTCAGCAGCTTTTCCTCTTCATCATAATAATAGATCGCACCGGCAGGCAGGGCCAGGTATTGTACCAATGTTTGCAGGCATTTTTCTGCCCGCTGAATTATGCTGGTTTGCCCGTGCAGGCTTTCATTCACCTGGCCTATACCGCTTAGGAGCCAGTTCTTTTCATTGGTAGTATTGTTCAGGCTTACCAGCTCATTCAGCTTGTGCCTCAGCTCCCGCTGCGCTTTTATACGATTGCTAAGCTCCCGGTAAGAGATGATCATTAATATACTGGCTACCAGAAGAATTAAAAGGGTGTTAATGATCAGCATAACTGTGGCGCGGCTTACCGCACGGTTGCTCTGCTCATTACGGGTTACCAGCAGGTTTCTTTCCGCAGTTGTCAGGTCTGCGAGGCTGGTATGTACCTGGTTCAGGTATTTTCTTTCCTCCTTTGCAATGGGTACTACATGGCTAAAAATATAATTGCTGTCCTGTTTGGTGTCCAGCCGTTCCCAGAAATTCAGCAGGGCAATCATGTTATTTTCTATCTGCGTGGCGCGCCGGGCTTCAGCTGGGTTATCGGCCACCATTTTCTTCAGTTCCTGCACCAGCGGCAAGGGCTTACTGCGCTGGGCATAATAAGGCGCCAGGTATTGCGTATCATGTGTGCTGCGGAAGGTGATACCGGCGGATTCTATTTCGTACACAATGCGGTTAATACGCTGGCTCAGGGTAATTACTTCATACGTATGCTCCACCCAGCCGGCTTCTGTACGTTGTTTATTAAAGGTCAGGTAAGAAAAGATCCCTGCTGTGATCACTAATACCAGGGCCACCCCAAAGCCCAGGAATAGCCCTATCTTCAATTTTGGTCTCATATATATGGCGCCAACTAGTGGAAATGATCAATTCGTGATGGACAAATATATACTTAAAAATATCAGTTAATTTAATGTTATACAAACATTCGATTGCATTTTATCATTCAGCACCCTTAATGCTCAATCCGCCAAAAAGGCCGTCACGCCTTGTTGTAAAACAAGAGTAATATTTTTTTTTTTGCTACGATGGCTTATATTCGATAAAATTTCTCGTTAGGATACCGAACTGATACTTGTTTTAACCGGATAACGGTTTATTAAAAAAATTAATGCATCACCACAATCCCTACTCTATGAATACAGTGAACGATAGGGGTATTCCAAAACTGCCAACATGAATAAGATCTTATTAGTTGAAGATGATGAAGTCATGCCAAAGATTGTTGAGAGGATCCTGCACCGGGAGGAATACCGCATAGACCATGTTACCAACGGTAAAGAGGCCTTTCAAAAGCTGGATGACACCGGTTATGATTATGACCTCATTATTACAGATATATTAATGCCTTACGCCAGTGGTTTTGAGATCATCAGCAAGGTAAAGAACCGTAAAGAAGGTAAGCCCATCCCGGTGATCATTGTTTCCAATGCGGGCAATGAGGATATGGTGCTGGAAGGTTTTAAGCTGGGTGCCGACGATTTTTTGAAAAAGCCGGTAATGCCCGGTGAATTACTGATCCGCGTAAAAAGATTGCTCATGCAATATAAATAGGCATGTGGCTTGCTGCCGGTGCTTTAGCCGGTATGCCAGGCACTGTTATAACTGATCCTACTGAAAAATGAATGTGTTACCTGTATTTTTTACATCTGTCCTATATAACCTTAGGTATGCGCCGCTGATCATCCAGATCGCATGCGTATTTATATTTATTGCCGTTACCTGCACTATTACTGCTTACCTGTCTATACTCATAGGCCGCTATAAAGGCCACCGGCATGAAAAAAAGCTGGCTAAGCTGCACCCGCTCATTGACCAGCTGCTGCTGGATAATGTATTGATGAACGAGGCGCTTATCCATGAAGATGCTGAAGAAATTCCCGTGGCGGCAGATGCTTTTCACCAGCCTGTGTTCCGCAAACGCTGGGCGCGGCAGGCGCTGATAGACCGGCTGATACACTACCGCAATAATGTAAGCGGTATTATGGGCGAGCAGCTGCGCAACCTGTACATACAGCTGGAGCTGGATAAAGAATCCCTGAAAAAAATGAAGTCGCGCAAATGGGATAAAAAGGTGCAGGCCATGGCGGAGCTTACCAGCATGAACATGTCCATAGCCGATGTTACCATTCTGCCGCTTACCAACAGCCGCAACCGCGAGCTGCGTGCGGCCGCCCGGCATGCGTATATTAAACTGAGTAAGAACGAGCCCTTCAAGTTCTTTGACCTGGCTACAGAACCGCTGCTGTTATGGGACCAGGTGGAATTGTTCCGTATTATTTCCACTACGGAAAAAATTGCTATTCCCAATTTTGCACAATGGATCACCTACTCATCCAATAAAAGCATTATCTCTTTCTGCCTGAAGCTGGTAGTGCATTACAACCAGATCAGCGCAGTGCCGGCCGTTGAAAAGCTGCTGGATACGCGCGACCATTACCTGCGGGCCGATGCCATTAACTGCCTGGGCAAAATGCAGATAGCGGAAGTGGAAGATAAGCTGATACGCATGTACAACAGCCAGCCGCTGAACTGCCAGATAGAGATCCTGAAGCTGATGGGCCGTGTTAGCAGCGGCAAACACGTGGATTTTCTGCGGCAGGAATTTTTACACTCCACCGATTTTGATCTGCGCAAGAACGCCGCCAAATCACTGATCAAGAATCAATGGGCAGCCAAAAACCTGATCACCGAGCTGGTGGATACCGCTACTGCGGAAAACAAACGCATCCTGAAACATTGCATGAATCCTTTGATTAAATTTTGAACGGCAGCATGAGCTTTTGGCAAACCATAGGACGGATCTATGAGAGCAGCGTTTTTGTATATGGAACGGTGCTGTTGTTTATTTATGCCATGCTGGCTGTTTTTTCTATGATAGCGGTGCGCGCCTATGCCCGCAAAGACAAGCTGGGGCAAGGCAATATGCTCAACAGCTCACCCCTGGCGCCGGGTATTACCGTGCTGGCGCCGGCTTACAATGAAGGCCTTACCATTATTTATAACGTACGCTCCCTGCTTACACTGAACTATCCCAAATATGAGATCATTATTGTGAACGATGGCAGTACGGATAACAGCCTGGAACAGCTGATCACGGAATTTGAGCTGGTGCAGGTTGATTTTGCCTACAACGTGAAAATAAAAACACAGCCGGTACGCAAGATCTTTAAATCCACTAACCCGGCGTATGCGCAGCTGATGATCATTGACAAAGTAAATGGCAAAAGCAAGGCGGATGCAGTGAATGCCGGTATTAACGCGGCCAGCTATAACTATTTTGTATGTACGGATGTGGATTGCATACTGGATAAAAACACCCTGCTGGAGCTTATTAAACCTGTAATGCAGGAAGGCACCAAACGGGTGATTGCTACCGGCGCTACCTTACGCATTGCCAACTCCTGCGAGTTTGACCAGGGCGTAATGACGCGCATGCGGCCGCCCCGGCAGCTGCTGCCCCGCTTCCAGGAAGTGGAATACATCCGCGCTTTTGTACTGGGCAAAATGGGCTGGAGCTTATTGAACTGCGTGCCCAATGTATCCGGCGGTTTGGGATTGTTTGATAAGGAAGTGGCCATCCGCAGCGGCGGCTACGATCATAGCTCTTTTGGCGAGGATATGGAGCTGATGACCCGCATGTGCCGGTATGCGCATGATAATAAGATCAACTACGCCATCCGTTATATTCCCAAAACCCTTTGCTGGACCGAGGCCCCGGAATCCGTAAAGATCTTTAACCGGCAGCGTACCCGCTGGTCAAGAGGTTTGGCGCAGCTGATGTTTTCCCATTTTGGCATGTTCCTGAACCCGCGGTATGGAAAAATGGGCCTCATCATTTTCCCCTATAATTTCTTTTTTGAGCTGCTGGCGCCCCTGGTGGAGGTGACCGGTATCATCTATTATATCGTCATGATATGCCTGGGGCAGATCAACTGGCCTACCGCTGTTATGCTGCTGGTATTCGTATATACGTATTCGGTGATGATCACTACCATCGCCATCCTGTGGGACCAGCTTACCTTCCGGTATTACCGCACCTGGAAAGAAGTGGCTTACCTGTGTATGACGCCCTTTATGGAATTTTTCCTGTATCACCCGTTGATCGTATTATTCTCCCTGCGGGGATATTATTACTTCCTGACGGGGAAGAAAAGTACCTGGGGCAACATGCAGCGGCGGGGCTTCCGGCAAAATGTGCCTGGCGCCAAAACAGCCGCCGTTTAACCATAAAAACCAATTGAACGCGCGTGGAGTTTATTAAGAATTTTTATGAGGGTTTTGTTTTTGTGTATGGCTGTACCATGCTGTTCTGGTATGCGCTGCTGGCCATGCTTTCCCTGCGGGGCATTATCCGGTACCAGCGCAAGAACAGTTATGTGGATCATAATATTATGGTACAATCGCCCCTGGCGCCGGGCATTTCCGTAATTGCACCGGCCTATAATGAAGGGGTTACCATTATCTCCAATGTACGGTCGCTGCTTACGCTGAACTATCCTGTTTTTGAAGTGATCATTGTAAATGACGGCAGCACGGATGATACGCTGGAAAAGCTTATTAACGAGTTCCAGCTTACAGAAGTGGTTTTTGCCTATAATGAACGCATACAATCCCAGCCTGTAAAACGTGTATTCAAGTCCGTTAATACCGCCTATGATAAGCTGGTAGTGATTGATAAGGTGAATGGTAAAAGTAAGGCAGATGCCTCCAATGCCGGCATTAACGCGGCTGCCTATGCTTATTTCCTGTGTACGGATGTGGACAGCATTATTGAAAAAGATACGCTGCTGCGCATGATCAAACCCTTTATGGATGAGGAGAACAAAAAGATCAGGGAAGTAGGCGAGCCCTGCCCGGAATGCGGGTATGTGCATGTGGTGGAAGACAGCATTCGGGTAATAGCCACAGGCGCTACCCTGCGCCTGGCCAACTCCTGCGAGGTGGATGAAGGCGTAATAACCCGTGTGCGGCCGCCCCGGCACTGGCTGCCCCGCTTCCAGGAAATGGAATATATACGCGCCTATGTGCTGGGTAAAATGGGCTGGAGCCTTATTAACTGCGTGCCCAACGTATCCGGCGGTTTGGGATTGTTTGATAAAGAAATTGCTATTAAAGCCGGCGGTTACGACAGCAAATCCTTTGCGGAGGATATGGATATTGTAACGCGCATGTGCACCTACATGATAGATAATAAGCTGAAATACGCCGTGCGTTACATCCCTACCTCCCAGTGCTGGACAGAAGGGCCGCCTAACCTCAAAGTGTTCAGCAGGCAGCGTACCCGCTGGGGGCGCGGCCTGGCAGAGATCATGACCATACACCGCAAGGTGATCTTTAACCCGCGGTATAAACGTTTAGGCATGGTGGTGCTGCCGTATAACCTGTTCTTTGAGTTCCTGGCGCCTATTATTGAATTTACGGGTATCCTGTATTACATCTACCTGATCATCACCAACCATATTAACTGGCCCTTTGCTACCATACTGCTGTTGTTTGTGTACCTCTATTCCGTAATGATCACTACCCTGGCTATCTGGTGGGACCAGATGACCTACCGTTATTATAAAACCTGGAAAGAGGTAATGGGACTGGCGCTGATGGCTTTCCTGGAACCATTCGTATATCATCCGCTGATCGTGTTCTTTGCGCTGCGCGGATATTATTTCTTTATTGTAGGAAAAAAACATACCTGGGGAAATATGCAGCGCCAGGGTTTTGGACAGAAAAAAACGACTGCTGCTTAGACCAAACTGTTATACATGCGGAGTGTTATAAAATACCTGTTACCGGTTGTGATGTTGTGCAGCTATCTGCCGGCCACGGCCCAGCTATTTGGAAAAAAGGGGAAGGATGCAGAGGAATTGTACAATGAAGCAGTACGGCAAACCAAAGCGCAAAATTATAAACAGGCTATTGAAATATCCAAACAGGCGCTGGCCAAACAACCGGATATGACAGACCAGCAGCTGCTGCTGGGCCACCTGTACATGCTTACCGGGCAGAACGATCTGGCCAGAAAGTATGTAAAACAGGTGCTGGCAGCTGCCCCGCGCTACCGCGATGCTTACTTTTACGCGATCAATATAGAGCTGTCTGAAAAGAAATACGAGGAAGCCTCCTGTTATGCAGATCAGGGCTTGGGTTATTTTCCCAATGACCACGACCTGATGTTAAAGAAACTAAGCGTGCTGGATGCAGCCGCCAACTTTTACAAGGGCGATGCGTATGCCACTACCCTGCTGAATACCTACCCGGAAGATACTACGGTGCGCAATGCCTATACCGGCCACTACCTGCTTTCCGGCAACTATTTCCGGGCCAGGGGCAATACTAACCTGGCGCGCAGCAGCTATGAAAAAGCGCTGATGATGGAGCCGGATAACGAGGAAGCCAAAACCGCCATCACTAACATGTATATACGTTCCGGTAACTTTTCTCCTGCACTGGAACAGGTGAATGCTGCGCTGGTCACCAATCCATCATCTTACGAGCTGCTGATGCGCAAGCTGTCACTGCTGCAGGACATGCACAGCTATGCAGATGCGCTGGGCGTGCTGCAGCAGGTGCTGAAATATTATCCCAATGATGCCAAAGCCCGCGGTATGGATGTATCCCTGCGTATGGAGGCTGCAGCCTACTATGCACAAACAGACCCTTACCTGTTATACCAAAACATACTGGGAAAAGATGCAGGTAACCGGGAGGCGCTGGATAAAGTAATTGGGCTAAGCATGTCCAGGGGAGCATACCGGGAAGCGCTGGCATGGATTAACCGGGGACTGAAACAAAACCCTAATGATCAGCGTTTGCTGGGATTAAAAATAGATGTGCTGGAAAGCGACCGCAAATTTACGGAAGCAGCTGCGCTTACCGGGCGGCTGCGGCAAAGCAACCCCTCATCTGCAGATCTGAAGAACCGCTATGTAAGCCTGAAAGTGGCCAGCGGACGGGATTACCTGGCGCAGCAGCAATATGACCTGGCCCTCTCTGAATTTGAGATGGCCCTGCAGGCTGCTCCTGCTGATACTGTAGCACTGGATATGCTTACCAACACCTACCTGGTACAAAAAAATCCTGCCCGCGCCTTACAGGTGCTGAACCAGGCGCTGAACACTTACCCGGATAACACCCGCTTTCTGCTAAAGAAATCCAACATATTGGCGGATATGGGGCGGTATGATGAAGCAGCAGATATAACCGCTGCGCTGCTGGCCCAATATCCCAATGATCCCAGGTACAGCGGTATGCTTACAGATACCCGTTTAACAGCCGGCCGCATATTAATGCAGGCAGAAGAGTATGATATGGCACGTTTACAGCTGCAGGCCGTACTGGCCCAACAGCCGGATAACGCAGAAGCGCTGAACTACCTCATTAACCTGGAAAGTGCCCGGCAGCGGCCTGACAGCGCTTTGCACTACGCCAACCTGGCCCTCGGATACCATCCGGACGATAAAGACCTGCTGCTGAAAAAAGCCGGCCTGCTCACAGATATGAAACGCTATGAGGAAGCCGGCGCTATCACTTACGCCTTAATGCAGCGCTACCCTTTTTCCACCAAATACCGCAACGCCTATACGGAGAATTTGCTGGCAGCCGGTACCAGCTACCAGCGGAACAATACGCCGGACAGCGCCCTGCAGGCTTTTAGCCAGGTGCTGGCCGTAAATAGCCGGGATTCCCTGGCCCTGTTATACAGCATTAATATTTTAAACGGCAGGCAGGCATATGACAGCGCGCTGCTATATGCCAACCGGGGCATACATTACTACCCTGATAATGTAGCCTTTTTACAGAAAAGAGCCATTACCCTGGAAAATAAAAAGGAGTATGCGCAGGCTGCCGCAGCAGCAGATTCTGTAGTGAAGCTGCAGGGCAGTGCCGCCAATATTGATTATGCAGACTTTTTGCAAAGCAAAACACTGAAGAACCAGTTTGGTATGTTCTTCCTGCATTCCAGCTATGACTACAACGATAATAAGTACAACATTGCCACCCTGGAATACCGGCATTTTTTTAAACGGGGCTCCTATGCTGCGCGGTTAAACTACGCCGGGCGGGAACAGGGCACCGGATTAATGGGCGAAGCAGAGCTGTATTACACGCACAACAAACAGCTATACTCCTATGCGCTGGCCAGCTATTCCAATGAGCTGGTATTTCCAAAAGTAAGGCTGGCCTACTCTTTATTTAAAACCTTTAAGCATGATGTGGAAGCGGAGCTGGGCGCACGTTACCTGCAGCAGGCAGACAGCGGCAACGTAATTTCCGGTGTGGCATCATTAGGCAAAACATTCAAAGATTTTTATGTGAACCTGCGGGCATATTTCATCAGTGATTCGCCGGACTTCTATACTTCTTTTAACCTGACCACCCGTTATTATATGAACCACGGGCAGGACTATATTTCGTTTATAGCAGGCCTGGGCACCTCGCCGGATGACCGCAGCCGCCTGATACAGTTCCCCAAACTATCCGGCCTGCTTACGCGCAGCGTGGGCGCGGGTTACCAGAAAACATTTAAATACCGCACTACAGTGGGCTTATATGGTACCTGGATCAATCAAAAGATCAGCGATACCAATTTCCAGAACCAGTATGATATTTATGTAACACTGCAGCGCAGGTTTTAATCACATTACATGTTCAGGACTATGTTTACATGGATGCTGCTAATAACGCTATTTGGCTACACCGGTTGCCAGCCGGGGCAAATTAACCTTGTAACCAATGGCGCCTCCAAATACGTGATCGTAATACCGGAAGATGCGGGTAAGAATGAAACCCATGCCGCCGGCGTGTTACAGGATTATGTAAAACGCATATCCGGCGCCAGCCTGCCCCTGATCAAAGAAAAAAGCTACCGGCAGCAACCGGCCATTTTTATTGGTAATACCGGCGCAGGAGAAAAGTATGATACACGCCCGCTGAAAAATGAAGGTTTTTTACTTACTACCGACGTACAAGGCAACCTGTACATAAAAGGCAGCCGGGGAAAAGGTGTGGTATACGGCGTATATACCTTACTGGAAAAATACTGCGGCTGCCGTAAATATGCCGGCATACCAGCCACCGTGCCACACAGCAGTAACCTGCACCTGCCCGCACAGCTAACGGATAAACAGGAGCCTGCATTCCTTTACCGGGAAACCTACTACCCTGCTGCATTTGATAACGAATACCTGGAATGGCACCACCTGCAGCGTTTTGAGGATCTCTGGGGTTTATGGGGGCATTCCTTTTTTAAGCTGGTGCCCCCCAATACTTATTTTGCCGCCCACCCGGAATATTATGCGCTGGTAAATGGCAGCCGGCAGGCTACCCAATTATGCTTAAGCAATGAAGCCGTGTTTAAGATCACTGTAGATCATTTGCGCAAAGCCATTGCTGATAACCCCGATGCATTATATTGGTCCATTGCAGCAGAAGATGGAGGCGGCTTTTGTACCTGCGACCAATGCAGTAAGATAAATGCTGCAGAGGGCAGTGCCACAGGTACGCTTATACGTTTTGTAAATAAGGTGGCGGCCACTTTCCCGAAACAGCAGTTCAGCACCCTGGCCTACCAGCAAACAGCCCGCCCGCCGCAGCAAACCAAACCTGCAGCTAATGTGTACATTATGCTTAGCAGCATTGACGCTTACCGGCAGGAGCCTTTAAGCAGTGCGCCTTCTGCTGCCGGCTTCCGCAAAAACCTGCAGGACTGGGGCGCGCTGACCCCTAATTTATTTGTCTGGGACTACACCACCCAGTTCACCAATTACCTGGCGCCATTCCCGGATTACAATAACCTGCAGGCTAACCTGCAATACTTTGCCGCCAATAAAGTAAAAGGCGTTTTTTCACAAGGCAGCGCAGATACGTATAGCGATATGGCGGAGCTTAACAGCTATCTGCAGGCCAAGCTGCTGTGGAACCCGGACAAACTGGCTACGGCTATTATCACCGGTTTCCTGGATGGTTATTATGGCAAGGCCGGCCCTTTTATAGCGCAGTATTTACAAGCCCTGAGCGATACCCTGCAACACACTAAGGCACAGCTGGATATTTACGGTAACCCGGCAAATAATTTTTCCAATTACCTTTCGCCTGCCGCTATTGATAAATATGCTACCTTATTAGATCATGCGGAAAAAGCCGTGGATGGGGATACCCTGCTGGCCAGCCGGGTGCGGAATGCCCGCCTGCCGCTGGAATACACCGTGTTACAACAATCCCGTTTTTTTGGTACGGAAAAACATGGTTACCTGGTGCCGGATGGCAACGGGTATACTGTAAATCCGCGGTGGCCCGGGCGTGTGCAAAAATTTGTGGAACAGTGCAAACAGGCCGGTGTAACTGTGCTTGCTGAAAACGGCATTAGCCCGGATGACTACCAGCGGGAATGGGACACGTTGTTTGCCCGGAAATGGGTGAACAGCCTGGCTTTCAGAGCGCCGGTGAAATTATTAAACCCCTATGCACCGGAATACCCTGCCAATAAAGAACAAACACTTACCAACGGCGTAACGGGCACAAATGATTTCAGCACCAACTGGCTGTTTATTTACGGCAAAGACCTGGTAGCTACGATAGATCTTGGGGATAACAAAACCATACAACAAATAAGCACACATTTTTTGCAGGATGCGCGGCATTATATTTTTAACCCGGTGGCGGTGATAGTGGAAAGCTCTGCTGACGGTGTGAATTTTATTTCCATGGGGTCACAGCAGCTACCACAGCTGAAAGCGGAAGATTATACGGTGCAGATCAATGATTGTAATATACGGTTTGCGGGGGTGCAGGCGCGGTATGTACGAATAACGGCGCGTTGCCTACCGGTGATACCGGCCTGGCGCGGAGCGCCGGGGAATAAGCTGGCGGCAGTGTGTTGTGATGAGGTGTATGTGGAGTAGGCTTAATCATGTGCCTGATATTTAAGACGCAGCTTGGGGCCCGGAAGATATGGTGGACCAGTAGATTGATTTGCAAAAAACTAAGGAGCACCTGTAGATGAAAGAAAGGAATTTTTATTACTATTATTTTATAATCAATTACTTATGCAATTTTCTAATATCTCCTAATTTCTCCGAAATTAGGAGGAAAATGGGGAAAATCTCCTAAATTTGGAGAAATTAGGAGATATTATGAGAATACCTCAGCGGCCTCCATTTACTGGTAAAAAGTATGACTATAGAAATGTATTAGAAGAGCTGACCCGGTTGGAAAAGTTCAAACCTTTTTTTGAAAAAGAAGAAACTGCTTACCCATACTGGGAAAAATGGAAATATATTGCAAAGGAATGGGGCATTTTGCCAGAGAAACTATGGTTTGCCGTAAAATCAGCCAGACTTGGAAAACGTAAAGTCCTATTTTCAGATCATAAGGGTTTTCATTTTAATATTAGCTCCCCTTCTATAATCCAGCAATACTTACATGAACTGGATATGAACCTGGGCGGTGTATTGCAAAGCAGCTCTATTATCCCAGAAGATGATAAGGACCGGTACCTGATCAGTTCTTTAATGGAGGAAGCCATCGCATCCAGTCAGCTGGAAGGAGCGGCTACAACCCGCAAGATTGCTAAAGAGATGCTGGAAACCAGCCGTAAGCCTAAAAACACTTCTGAACAAATGATTGCAAACAACTATGCCGCTATGCAGTGGGTAGTTGCGAATAAAGGCCTTACTATTACAACAAAAAGAATACTTGAGATACATAGCATTATATCAAAAGGAACACTGGGAGCAGTTTCAGAAGAGGGCCAATTCAGAAAGGATGACCAGGTAAACGTTGTGGATGTACAAACCGGCAATGTAATTTACACCCCACCATCGCATATATACCTGGAAGAACTTATGGATGCTTTTTGCCATTATGCCAACGATCATAATAAAGATGCATTATTTGTTCATCCTATTTCCAAAGCCATTATATTACACTTCTTAATTGGATACATCCATCCCTTTTCTGATGGGAATGGCCGTACCGCACGCACTGTATTTTACTGGTACCTGATAAAGAAGGGTTATTGGTTAATTGAGTACATGTCTGTGTCGAGAATTATATTGGAATCAAAGGCCAGGTATGCAAGAGCCTATTTACATACAGAACTGGATGAAAACGATCTTACGTATTTCATTCTTTATAATCTTGAAGCGATCCAGACAGCCCTGGAAGACCTGAAAAAGTACATCCGCAAAAAAACAGATGAGAAACAAAACACACTTGCACTTATACGTTATACAGATTATAATGACCGGCAAGTGATACTTTTAAAGGATATCCTTTTGGATAACACTGTCTATTTTACGGTAAAACAAGTAGAAACACGATTTAAAATAAGTAACCAAACTGCCAGAACTGATCTGCAATTATTGGTTGATAAAGGCATACTTGCTTTCAGGAAAAACGGAAGCAGGCTACAATACTTTCCTACCCAAAATGCGGAAGCAAGGATCAAAAAATAAAAAAAGCCCGGCAGCCTATAAAACCTGCCGGACCTTTTATAACTATTCGGCTATTCTCCTAAATAAAAATGAAAACTATCCCCTCTCAGCCCTATGCGCATGGCTTCCAGGGGAATTACCTCATGCGGGTCAATATTACCCAGGTTGGCATTACAGCCTATGAGCTCCAGGAAATAAAGCTGCTGGTTCTTTTGCGGCGCTTCCCAGATGATCTTTTCATGGGGGATTTTTGTGAGGATCTCCTGCACCAGCCCTTCCCTTACTTCCCCTGAATCGCGGTACAGCCCTACGGTACCCATTTCACGCGCTTCTGCAATTACGTATTGCGCACCGGCTTCCATTTCTGCTTTCATCAGCTCTATCCATTTATACGGCGGCGTAATATGCTGCCGGTCCTTATCTTTAGAGCCGACTTCACTTAATACGGCGCCCAGCTTAGCCAGCTTTTCTATATACCCGCACTTTTCCGCATGCGGAATATCGATGGAGCCATCGGATACTTCTATATAATTGATGCCATATTCCTTTATGGCATTTACATAATCATTATACTGGTTACGTACCAAAAAGGCTTCAAACAGCAGGCCGCCAAAGTACACGGGTATATTATACGACTGGTATGTTTTTATCTTTTCTGCCAGGTTAGGCGTTACATGCGCGGTACCAAAGGCCAGCTTCACTATATCCACATGCTGAGCCGCCACGGAAAGGAGGTCTTTGGTATCCTGCAGGCTTAAACCTTTATCAGTTACCATTGTAAGCCCGTAAGTGCGTGGCTGTGCGGTACGTCCGGGGATCTTATCCAGGTTAAAATTCATAGTTTCCATGATTAATTCCACGGCAAAGATAGGATCAAATCTCAATGAACAAAATGAACAACTTTCCCCTACCCAATAATGGTATATTTAATACCTGCAATACCCTAACAATATCACCCATGAATCTCCTTGGCAGATCTTTCAAGCAAGCCTATGCATACCTGTTTGCCCGGAAAATGTTTTACCCGGCGCACCTGTTCCTGTATAAGCTAAGCATGTCCGGCCTGGGCATCCGCAACTCTGAAAATGATTACCTGTCGGGGGAAAAGGCTTTTATCCGTTACCTTATTAACAATGGCAAGCTGAATGACGGGGTTATTCTTGATATTGGCGCTAATATAGGGCATTACTCCATTATGCTGCGTAAGCAGCACATACGCCTGCCTCTTTTTGCTTTTGAGCCGCACCCTGCAGCTTTTAAAAAGCTGGAAGCCGCTGCCCGCACCTACCGGTTCACCCCTGTGCAGCTGGGCGCCGGTGAAGTACCTGCTACTGCCGCCATTTATGATTATGCGGGCGATGGGGGCTCCGAACACGCCAGCATTTACAAAGAAGTTATAGAGCAATTGCATGAAGGGCAGGCAGAGGAAAAACATATTACCCTTACTACTATTGATGATTTTATAGCCGGTAACCAGCTCTCCAAAATTGCCTTACTGAAAATTGATACCGAAGGGCATGAGCTGGGTGTATTAAAAGGCGCTCAAACAGCCATTGCGCGTGGCCTTATAGCAGCCGTGCAAATAGAGTTCAATGAAATGAATGTAATATCCCGCACTTTTTTCAGGGATATTGTAGCTGTGCTGCCCGGTTATGACTTTTACCGTTTATTGCCGGATGGTTTGAAACCCCTGGGGAAATACAATGTTACCCAATATGAAATATTTGCCTTCCAGAATATTGTGGCGCTGCGCAAAAGCGCCCGTTAATACGCTTGTTTATCTCCCTTGATCATATTCATGCAGGTTTGCAGAATGATCTGGCAATCCAGCCAGCAGCTGTAATTCTCAATATACCACAGGTCCAGGTCTACCCGCTTTTGCATTTGCCCGGGCAAGCGGGTTTCACCACGGCAGCCATTTACCTGGGCCCAGCCCGTAATACCCGGTTTTACCAGGTGGCGCAGCATATAACGCTGTATAGTTTGTTTAGACTCCATGTGCAGGGGTATGGCATGCGGCCGGGGACCTACCAGCGTCATATCGCCCCGCAGTACGTTAATGAACTGCGGCAGCTCATCCAGGCTGCTTTTACGCAGGAGCTTACCAATGGGGGTGATGCGTTTATCATTTGGGGTAGCCTGTAAAAAACGGCCGCTGGCATCCACCATATCACAATCCTGTACCATGGAGCGGAACTTGTAACAGGTTATTTTCCGGTTCTTTAATCCCCATCTTTCCTGCTTATACAATACCGGTCCTTTGGAGGTGAGCTTAATAAGCAGAGCTATGATGGGGAACAGCCAGCTAAACATGGAAATAAAAAGCAGTATGCTGATGGTAACATCCAAAAACCGTTTCAGGCGCTGCCTGGCAGGATCATCCAGCGGGGAGGAACGGATGGTTAACAACGGAAGGTTACCGCAAAGGTGCATACTGGCGGTACTAGTACAGTAGTTATAACAATCTGCAATGATCCGTACCCGTTTGGCTTCCTGCTCACTCATTACAATGATCTGGTGCAGCTGCTCATTTAAACCGCCGGGCATGGCTACTACCACGTCGTCAATATCATGCTCTTCCAGGATCCTTTTCAGATCCGGCAGGGTGCCCAGGAACTGCCCGTTGAGGTGCGTATTGGTTTGCTCATCTACAAAACCTACACAGCGGTAGCCAAAATGCTCATTATCCAGGATGGTCTTGTAAAAGTTCATCCCCATATCACCCGTGCCTACGATCAGTACATTTTTTGTATTATAACCCATGATCTGTAAGCGCAGCAGGGATTTTTTAACGATGTATTTGACGATAACGATCCCTGAAAAAACAAGCAGGTTATACAGCAACGTGAAGGTGCGGGGATATGGATAGTATTTAAAAAAATAAAAGAACAGGAAGGTAAGTAAACAGGCATGGATCAGCACTGTTTTAAGAATAGCTACCAGCTCAATGGAAAAGGGGCGGGTGCGGAAGTCGTCATATAAGTGCACTGAAATGCCGATGATAGTCCATGCAATTAAGCTGATGCCCAGCAGCAGCCAGTTAAAGGAAGAAAAGAACACATCTCCCTGTCCGGCTATATACCGGCGCGTGCACAGGAAAAACAAGGTCAGCACCACATAATCGATCAACAGTCTAATATAATAACTAACATCTGTATTCCATTTCATAAAACACTTATTTGGGGGCAGTAGAAATTGAGGTCAGCGGAATAACAACTATCTTTTTCTTTTGTATAACAAGTCCATCTGAAGGATCTGCAGCTGATCCGATTGTAAAAATCCTACCGGGGCAATAAACTCGAAC
Source organism: Chitinophaga sp. GbtcB8 (assembly GCF_019091455.1). Taxonomy (GTDB): domain Bacteria; phylum Bacteroidota; class Bacteroidia; order Chitinophagales; family Chitinophagaceae; genus Chitinophaga. The sequence goes on along the minus strand of NZ_JAGXJN010000029.1, from coordinate 79,188 downwards.
CCAAGCTCTTTTACGAAATTATGCATCTCATCAAACAGGGGCTCCCCTTCATACATCTGTACAAAGGATGATTCAAATAATAGGTAGTCGATATTACGCAGGCCGTTCACAGCGCCTTTCAGCACTTCCTTCTCATAACCCTGCACATCCATTTTTAATAATGCGGGCGATAACAGCCGGATATCCGGCAGCAGATCATCCAGGCGTTTAACCGGTACCGTTATCTGGTCCGTGTCAGCGGTCTGGGGCATCATATCTTTTTGCAGGCCTGACACTTGTAAGGCAGAGCTGGCGTGGGAATAAGCATTGCGGTAAAATTTCAGGCAACCGCTGGAACTCCCTAGCGCCAGGTTATAGGTTTTTACGCCGGTCAGCTTGCGGGTAGTATGCTGTAATACCTGGAACACTTCCGGCAAAGGTTCAAATGAATGGATGGCAGCCCGGGGATAATAATGATTGGCGGCCATGGTAAACTGCCCTTTATTGGCGCCTACATCTATAATTACTTTCAGGTCAGGGATGTAATGCCGGCAGTTATGCAGGATCTGGGTAGAGGCCACTGAAGCGCCTTTTTCCAGCAGCGAAGAAATTCCCCGGCCTGCGGTCAGATACACTTTTGCGGTATCGGCAATTTTAAATAGGAGGTTCATTTTGAGAATTTATAATTCCAACAATCTTGATAGAAAGAGATAGTTTCCTGTACGCTTTTTTCCCAGGTAAATTTTTGTACCTGCTGTAACCCTACCCTGGTAAGCCTTTGCCGGTAGGGTTGATTTTCCAGTGAGGTGATCTTTTCTGCAAAGGCCAGGGGATCCGGCTGATCGACCAGCAGGCCGGCGGGGCCCACCACTTCCGGCATGGAAGTGCGGTTGGTGGTTACCACGGGGCAGCCTGCTTTCAACGCTTCGCCCGGCGGAAATCCGAAGCCTTCATAAATGGAAGTATACAACAGGCAGAATGCATAATTGTACAGCACATTCAGATCTGCAGCGCTCACATTTTCAAAAATGTGATAGCGGCCTGCTATTTCCTGCAAACCAATCATTTCTTCCCGGCTCCATTGCTCCCCGCCCACGATCACCAGCTTATAAACCTCCGGCAGCTGTTTGAGGGCCTTTACGGCTATACCAAAATTCTTATAGTTCCTGCGCGCGCCTACATATAATATAAAAGGCTGCCGCAGGTTAAAGGGCAGGGTAAAAAATGGCGGGATGCTTTTATTCAGCGGGTAAAAATCATTGGCTATGCCATGATACACCACCTTTACCTTTTCCGGGTTTACAAAGGGATAAAAATGCAGCAGCTCCTGCCGGGTGCTTTCAGAGATGCAGATAATACCATCTGCCCGGCGGATGCCGTATGCCTTTTGTATAATGTTGGTTAAACCCCTGGGGAACTTTGTAGCCAGCTTGCGCTCATGCGCAAGATCATGAACGGTTAAAATGTTCAGGACATTCTTTTGGGGCGATACGCGCAGGTATCCTCCATGGAAAATGGATGTTGCCGGTAACCTGCAGCGGATGGGCATGTAACGCAGGTATTTGAAGGGAAGCCTGCTTTCCCGCAGGCATGCAAAACGGCTGTAATCAAGCCTGCGCTCAAAAATATTTGCAGAGGCGCGTTGCGTATTCAGCAGGTTCACGGACAAGCCGCTGTTAAAAATACCCTGTAGCAGCTCATACCAGTAAACGGATACGCCACCTGCTTTTTGAATAGAGAATACAATGTTATCCAAGTACACCTGCATAACGGGAATCGGTTAATAGGATATGATAAAAAGGCCTGTGCTTAACGCCCCCAGGCTAAGCGTATATCTTTTTCGTATAGCGGCTCCTGTGCAGGCGCTGTACCATAAGCACCTAACATGGCTACTATGATCATAATCAGATCTATCTGGCTAAAGAAAAAACAGACGGCTACAAAGGCAAAATAGCTGCGCTGGAAAAGCAATACACCACTGCCAACGCGGGTAAGCACCAGGAAGAAAAAGACGAGCGCTACCCCGCCAAATTCGGCCAGTATAAAAAACCAGCGCATATTCAGATTATGCCCGCCTACGCCTGCTACCCGGAATTCATAGAGCGGCTGCCCGAAAAAGTAAGAAGGCGGGATAAAGGTGCTGTTGCCGGCCCCATAACCTGATAACAGCAGGTAGGGCTCATCGCGCAGGAAATCCACTACCGGTAATTCCATATCCCGCTGCAGCGGCATGCCCAGTACAATATTGTTCTTCTGCCATATTTCATTATCGTAACGGTAGGCCGATCTTTCAAAAAGCGCTTTATACACGGGATCGTTACGATTGGCCATATAAGTTTTGAGCAGGTAATCTTTTGAAGCGGCCACCGTCATAAAAATGCCTATGATAAGGCCCAGTGTGCACAGTATTTTGAGCCGTACCCCATTGAGCCGGCCGAATATTACAAATACTACCCCTGCTACCAGCAGGTTAATATAAAAGGTTTGGGAAGCCGTAAGAATGCCTACCACAAAGGCGGCGCCCGCAATCTTATAGTCTTTGTCCTTTAACAAAATGGGGATGGCCAGGGATAAAAATGCGCTGAATACTTTGGGCTCACCAAACCAGGCCTGTACCCGCAATCCCAGGGGGCCGCTGATCTGCTCTGCCAGGTAGCGGCTTTGCAGCCCCAGTATTTCACTTAACGCTACATTCTGGAAAGTGAGCTGTATAAAGATCTGGAGACCGGCTATGCACAGGGAGATCTTTGTAATGCGTTTCACGGTTTCACAGAACGCATCCCAGGATAAAGGGGTTCTTTCCTGTACTATTCTGCTGCCGATCGCAAACAGCGGCAGGTAGGTTTTAATGTAGAAATAAAGCGGCTTGGTATAAAAAGCATAATACCTGCCACCGGGATAATTAAAAGGATCTTTGTACAGCTGTGTGATCAGGAATACCGTTATATGCGATAGTAACGGCAGTAATAACAGCAGCAAATATTCCCTGCGGATGTGCTGCCCGCCGGTAAACAGCCGGTGCGCCTGGTCAATAAAAATAAAGGTGCTAACAAAAAAGGTAGCGGTGAATGTGGGTCCTATGGCCAGTATGGTGTACGCTTCTGAAGCAAAGGCGTACAACAGGGTATCTATAATAGAGATCCGCCGTTTGTAATACAAATACAACAACACCGCTGCAATGAGCAAAGGCATGCTTTCCCGGAAACACTCCACGAAGAAACTACTGCTTTGTAACCTGCTATAAATGCCCTGCATATATGTTGCTTGCTTTTAGCGGATTATGAAATGCGTTTGTATAACCCATACAACAATGTATTGCCCTTCACTATTTTTTTAATACGCATGGTAAGCCGGTTGATATGGAATACGGTGCTGGCCGTGTAATGATCGGCCTCCGCATCTATTACCTGCGCCTGCGGATGTATGATATCTGTAACAGCGCCATACACTATTTTGCGGAACCAGCCCGGGGCGCGCCTGGTATGCGTAGCATCTTTCCCAAACCCGGTATTCCTGACCAGGCAGACATTGGGCGTAATGGCCAGGCCGCGGTTAAACCATACGGTCATAAACCACTGTATATCCCAGGTATCTAATTTTTTACTGCGCATGGCTTCCAGCTCAGCCAACAGCCAGCGGTTAAGCCCATTTAAAGGGGCATGCCGGTAAGCCTGTAATGTAAAATCATAGTACTGCCAGGCCCTTCGCCAGGTGGCCCATCCCCAAATGTGGGAGTAACGGGAAAAATAATAGCTGGCATTACCCCGCTGTATGCCTGCCTGGAAATTGCCGCCATTGATATGCATGATATTGCTGTTGTTACGGTACCGTTGCAGCATAACGGTGCAGAATGTAAAAAAGGTAGGATCCGGCAGGCAGTCATCTTCCAGTATAATCCCTTCCTCCACCTGGCCAAAGAACCAGTCAATGGCGCTGCTAACATTTTTTGCGCAACCCAGGTTAGCGGGGCGGAACAGGGTTTGCAGCTCGCAGGGCCAGTCTATACCTGCCAGCAGCCTGTCACGCGTTTCCGTGCACAGCGCTTCCTCTCCCGGTTTACCTGCACGGGGCCCATCTGCCGCTATGAACAAACACTGCGGCCGTTGCAGCCGGATCTGCTCAAACACCTGCATAGTTTGCAGGGGGCGGTTAAATACCAGTAACAGAATGGGGGTGCTTAACATTATTTGGTTGCCTCCAATGCAACAGCGTTTTGAAATCTTATTTCTTCTTCTACCCGCTTAAACATTTCATCTGCCGCATCATTAAACGCGCACCTGCGCACCTGCCGGAAGCCGGCCTGCTGCAGCTGGTGTGTGAGGGATACATGGTCCCACATGTACTGATGCTCTTTATTACCAAAGGCTGTTTGTATTAACTGGCGCATACCGCGCACGCGTTGCTGCCTGCCCAGCAATGTTTCTTCCATAAACTTCACATTGGCTTCGCGGTCATTCCCCTGCAGGTTATCTATATACCGGCGGGCAGCGCATTCCAGGTCCGGCAGCACACAGCGGAAAATGCCGCCGGGCTTAAGGATATGGTAGGTGTTGCGTACAGCGGTAATGCAGTCTGCGTAGGACAGGTGCTCCAGCACATGACAGCAGTAAACACCATCGCAGGAGTTTTCCGGAATGCCGGGCAGCCCTTTCAGGATATCGCCCAGCAGCGCATCAGGGTGAAAGGCTACGTGCATCCTTTTTTTAAGCAGCTTACCAATTACCGGCAGCTGCTGCAGCCGCAGCGTTGGGGAAGCGTCAAAATTCTTCCAGCCGGCTGGTGCAGTATAAGGGCCACTGCCATATTGTACATATAACCGGTTGCCATTCATCATTACGGTTGCATATTTTTAAAGAAGTAAGTGTAATAGGTTTTGGCAAAAATGCGGTAGCCTACCTGCTCCATAAACCGGCACAATTCACTATCATCAATACGTGAAAGCTCAAAAGGCTGCGACTCTACCAGCACGTAACGCGGGCGGTATTTTTTCCAGTTATTGGATTGCAGCACTTCCATATCCAGCCCTTCCGCATCAATGGTCAGGAAGTCGATGGTGGGGCTGCCGTTCAGGTAACGGTCCAGGATATCGGCCAGGGGCCAGGTTTCTATCTGCTGCTGTCCTATTACGTGGTACTGCGGGTCCTGCGTGTATTCCCTCACCTTTTCACAGGAAAAAGTGCTCAGGGCCGGTTCATTAAAAATGGAATACGTGAGCGACTGCCGTTGTGCAGATACGCCCATTTCCAGGTTAGTATCCAGCGGGCGGTATTTATCAAACAAGGCCCTGGAACCTGGCATGGGATCAATATTAATGCCCCGCCACTTCATTTTGTAGAACAGGTAGGTGTTGGAAAAACGAAAGGGATGATGCGCGCCTACATCCACATACACACCTTCTGCCTGCTGGTGAAAGATCCTTTTCAGGATAAGGTCCTCCCCTTCGGAGCTAAAGGCCCTTACACCATAACGCAGCTGCGGAAATAACCGTCCGGCTGTATTGCTCAGTATATTTTTGAGGTTAGTCATTCGTTGCTATATTTTCGGGATACAAGCGCCTGCCTGTAAAAATTTTCAGCCTGTTATATGCCTGCCGCAGATCATTACGGACCAGTGACGGCGCCATCACTTTTCCTAAAAGCAGCCATCCCTGCCCGCTTTTGTCCAGCACCACCATGGTAGCGTATACCGACGTATAGGCGGCTACGGTAGCTACTGCCGCTCCTATACCGCCAAAGGATGGAATGAGCAGCAGGTTAAGCCCCACATTTACCACCAGGCCGCTGATATTGCTGTACAGGTATATTTTATACTTCCCTTCAATGATCAGGTACTGCACAAAAGCTACACTAAGGAACACCGGTATGCCGGCCCAGGTATGGATCATGAGGATGGGGGATGCAGACAGGTATTTAGCGCCATACAACAGCGGAATAATGATATGTGCGGATAAGGTGACCAATACGGCAATGACCAGGGATGACCAGAAAGATAAACGCAGCCATTTCTGCAGCACCTCCAGGTAAGCTTCCCTGCTGAGCTGTTTTTGCCGCATGAGCGTGGGCAGCATGGCGGTAGCAAATACAGTGGGAATGGCATACCATAATTCGGAAATGCGCGCTGCTACCACATAGGCTCCCAGCTGGGCAGCGCTGCCCAGCATATCCAGCAGCAACAGATCTACCTTTACGAACAGCATTACCAGCAGGCTGGAAAATACCAGGGGCCAGCTTTGCGTAAGTAAGCGGCCTGCCCGGTAAGGCTGTACATTCAGCACAGATAGAGGTACCTGGTTATAGCTGTATACAATGATCACTACCAGGAAGGTTACCAGTGATTCCAGCAGCGTAACCCATAATAAGGTGATAAGCGTACCGCTGAAAAAAACAACCAGCATCTTTACCACGCAAAAAAACAGGAACACGCTCACTTTGGGAATGATCACCTTCTTTACATCGTTCTTCACCTGGTAGAAATAATCCAGCACATCAGCAGACTGTAATACTATGGTAGCTGCTGCAAACAGGGTGCAATACAGGTACAGCTGCTGCTGCGGGCGGGTAAGGATCACAATACCGGTGCTAATGGCCATACAAACCAATGCGGCTGCCACACGCATGCTAATAGCCGTAGCCACCGTTGCCGGCTGCTCCTGCTCATGCTCCACCAGCTCCTTTACTGCAATTTTATCCATACCCAGCAAAGCCATGCTGCCTACAATAGTGGTAAGGGCAATAGCATAGTTCCATATGCCAAACTGCTCCGGCCCCAAATGACGGGCTATAACCGCCATTATCAGAATACCGGGAAACAGCTTGCTGACCTTATCGATCATTAACCAGGCGCTATTTTCAAATACCTTATGCAATTCTTTTGGCTGTTTTTTTAATGAATGAACCCCAGGTATTTCTTTCCCGTTTTGTTTCCTCATACCGGTATTGGTAGTAATAGTAGTACGGGTAAAAAGTATCCTGCTCTATACCGTTAAAGACAATGCCCGTTTTCCGGAAAAACTCTTCCGGCAATCCTTCCTCCACTGCTACCAGCTTGGATTTAAGGGTATAGTTATACCGCACCACAAACAGGGAGCAGTCAATATGCGCCAGGATGCTTTTTGCATCTGATACAATGCCGATAGGCGAGGTATCAATAATTACATAATCAAACTTTTCCTTTAAGGAAGTCAGCAAATTGCTCATGCGCTGCCCTTCCATGAGCTCAATGGGATTGGGCGGAATGGGGCCGGATGATACAATGAACAGGCGCGGTACGCCGGGCACGCTGCGGATAATTTCATCCTCCGTTTCAGTACCCAGTATATAGTTGGTGATGCCGGTGTTATGGTCCATGCCCAGGAACTTGGACAGCTTGGGCTTACGCAGGTCCAGCTCTACCAGCACCACGCTTTTATTGTTTACCGTGAGGGTGCTGGCCAGGTGGGCCGACAAAAAAGTTTTGCCCTCACCGGAGATGCTGGAGGTGAGTAAAATGGTGGCGGTACCCGTATGTTCCGTAAGGAGGAATTTGATATTGGTGCGCAGGTTCAGGATCTGCTCCCGCAATATAGAGCGGTTACCTAAGGAAAGGTTCCTGACGCCTTCCTCATGCCGGAAAATTTCTGCTACTACCGGCATATTAAATACCTGCTCTATTTCCTTTTTGCTGAGCACGCGCGGGTTCAGGAAATACTTGATGTAAATGTATGCGCTGGCAAGCACCAGCGCGCCGGCTATAAATCCTATAAACACCAGGGGCTTGCGGGGCGCTACCGGCTTATCAGGCACATAGGCCGGTGAAATGGTCTTATTATCTGTTACATTGCTGGCACTGGCCACGGCTGCTTCCTCTTTTTTCTTCAGCAGGTGCAGATACAGGTTTTCCTTTACGCTTTGCTGCCGTTTTATATTAATGTATTCCCTGGCGTAGGCGGGTATGCTGGCAATGCGGCCCTGCAGCTGGTTTACCTTGCTTTGTGTTTGCTGCTGTACTACGCCTGCGGTGCGGCGGTAACCGGCAATATATTCGCGGATGGTTTTACGTGCGTCGCTGATCTGCGCATCCACATTCTGCAGGATCTCGCTGCTGGGCTGCAGGGTTAAGGATAATCTTTTATGTTCTTTCAGTGTTTCTTCATAACGGTTGATAAGGGCCGTGAGCGTTTGATCCACATTGCCTACCGGCGCAAAAGGATAATCGCCGGAGGGATTGCTTACATAGTTTTCTACCTGGTCAAATACGGAGAGCTGCAGGTTAGCCTCATTCAGCTTCAGATCTGCTTCCTTTACCTGCTCCAGCGCCAGCTTGGCGCCTTCATCAATATCCGTGATACCTCTTTGTACCTTAAACTGCTCTTCCTGTTTTTCCAGCAGTCCCAGCTCCTCTTTGAGTGAATCTATGCGGCCATTAAGGAAGTTAATGGTTTTATAGGATACCCGGTTCTTATCGTCCAGCGTATAATCGTTATAGTTATCCAGCAGCGCATTCAGGAAATCCGCTGTTCTTTCCGGCACCGGGTCTTTATAAGTGATCAGCACAATGGTAGCATCCCTGTTCACCAATGCGGTGCTGATATCTTCCGCTATATCGTAGGCCTGCTCTATCACAGAATCTACCCGTATGCGGTAGGTGCCTGTAAGGTCTGCAGCAGTTGCTGCGGGGCCGTAGCTAATGGCAAAACGGTCTTTCATCACCCTAAAGGGCTCCCCGGGAAACACCTTCAGCTGTACACTGGAATCATGGTCCGGCATGCTGGCCTTTATTTTCAGCTGCCCGTTCTCAGGTGTTACGTCAAATTTATAGTAGCCCACCTTTGCACTATCGCTCAGCACCCGGATGATGAGGGGTGTATTATGATACAGCTCCTCATTCCGTACCGTACCTTTTGCATAATACCGGATATTAAAATGGTTCTTGCTGATGGTTGTTTCCAGCAGGATGGGTGATTTAAGCACCTCCATTTCATTTTCAATATTCTTACCACTGTTAAAGAGCGATAATGACTTCAGGATATCCGCCTCTTCCCCGCCTGTTTTCTTCTCATCTTTCAGGTACAGCTTAGCGGCCGACATATACAGCGGCTTTTTGTATTTAAGATATAAGAAGGCGCCGCCAACTGCCAGCAGCAGCACCATCAGGTAGAGCGGCCAGTGAAAAACTATTTTCCGGAACAGATCGTTCAGGTCAATAACGGCGGGTTTGTTATGTGTGTTCTTTTCATTCATAAGGTGGCATCATTTACTGAGAATAACAATAGTGGTGATCAATGAAATAGTGGAGAGAATAGCCGGCAAAAGCTGCAGGAGCTTAGACGTGGGAAACAGCTTGCCGGGGCCGGGCTTTACATAGATCACATCATTATTAACCAGGTAGTAATAAGGTGAGGAAAGCATTTTGCTATCATTCAGATTAATGGAGGTATAATTTTTTATGCCATTCACTTCCCGTATGATCATGATATCGTCCCTTTTGGCGGTAACATTCAGATCGCCGGCCATGCTCAGCGCATCCAGTACAGAGGCCCGTTCAGCGCCTATCCTGAAGGAACCGGGACGGGCCACATCGCCCAGCACCGACACCTGGAAATTAACCAGCCGGGTAGATACATAGGCGTTCTTAATTGTTTTTTCCAGCTCCCGTGCTACCTGGTCATTAATTTCGGCAGTGGTTTTACCCTGCACATTCAGCTTACCGGCCATGGGTAAGCTGATATTACCAGCACTATCTACCAGGTACCCCTGTTCCATACCATTGCCGGAAATACCGGGCGTGCTTACCTGGTTAGGGTTCAGCAGCATGGATACCTCTTTATCATACGTTGTAATGGTGATCTGTAAAACATCGCCGGGTTGTATGCGTAATTGCGGCAGGCGGCTTGCAGCATCGGTTCCCGTGGCGGCTGCAATGTCATTAAAATAGGTAAGCTTCCTGTTTGTACTACAGGCGGACAATATTACAATACATAATATAGCCAGTGCCATGTTCAGTTGTAATCTCATAGATTAATCTATCAAATGCTGTTAAAGTTGGTATTATTGGCTTATGATCGCTGGTTCTGCTATGCTAATGGGTTGTTTTGCCTTTCTGAAAAGCCGGCTCCTCAGTTTTTCCTGAACAGGATATTCAAAACCATAGTGTGCGGCAACGCTTAAGGGCAACAGTATGGTAAAAAATAACAGTATAGTGTATGGAGAGTGGTAGACGGTCCGGCTGATACCATAGTAGTCCGTGATGAGCACAAAGGTTATTTGCAGGGGAAAGTGCAGTAAGTACATGGCGTAGCTGCTATTGCCCAGCCATGACCATCTTTTACCGGACCCACTGCTGTTGGTGCCCCACAACACCAGGGTTAATATAATGAGGGGGGCTATGATGCTGCGGAAAAAAACCCGGCCTGCTATAACAGGTGCAGAAAGATAGAAAACTTCATCACGGCCGGGGGCTATCTGTTGCAACAGGCGTATTACTATTTGCGAAAGGGAAGAAAAATTACCGGTCACCACTAATCCTGCAAATAATAATATAGTTATGGCGGCTATCCACGGCAGCAGCTGCCGGATCCTGTTTTCTTCCACAATCCACTTGTAGGCATAATACACCAGCGCACCTTCGAAGAAAGAAAAAATACCTTTGCCCAGCAGATCATAAAAACAATATACCAGCAAACCGGCCGGCAGCAGCAATGCCAGTACACCCAGCCTGCGCTGTAAATGCAAACGGCAGGTGATAAAAAAGATGATATAGAGGAATACCTCTACTGAAGCGGACCAGGAAGGGCCGTTAAAAGAAGGACCTTTTTCCAGGCCCCAGTTCTGAATAAACAAAAGGTTCAGGAAGAAATGGTATACATCATTATACTGAATAATAAAGTAATGCCCTGCATTACGCAGCATGAGATATTGCAGCAGGGCTACCAGCAGCAAGCTGACAAACTGAATAGGATACAGACGGGTAATGCGGTACCACATGAACTTGCCAAATCCTATCTTACCGCTGCTAACCCTTTCCGCATACAGCCAGAAGAATATAAACCCTGATAACAGGAAGAAAAGATCCACCACCACCATTGGATGGTCATAAATAAGCGATAACCTTTGATACCCGGGTAAAGCTGCGGGATCATATCCGTCCTTTGTATATACATCATTCGTATAATAAAAGAATTGCCAATGAGCAAATATTACTATAAAGGCAGAGACAGCTCGGATAGTGTCCAGTGTGTAAAGGTATGCAGGCTGCGTTTTTCCGGGGTGCAGGCTTAGCGTTTTCATCATATGGATCTGCGAAACCGTATTTAGGGCGTTCGTTCAATAGCAGCCAATTTAGATATAATAACAAAGTGATAACAAAACTGTAGCAGGAATGAATAAAATGGATGGAGTGATTTGAAATAAATAAAATGGTAACCGTATTCAACCATAAACAACAATCGAATGCGTACAAATAAAAAACAGGGTGTACCCTTATACGGACACACCCTGTATTATGAATGATATTTGTTTTCGATAGATGAGCTACTTAGCAGCGGCTGCTTCCAGCGCTTTAATATCCAGCTTTTTCATTTTCATTACTGCGGCCATTACCTTATCTGCTTTAGGGCCTGCCAGCAGATCGGCCAGCACCCGCGGCACTATCTGCCAGGATAAGCCAAACTGGTCTTTAAGCCAGCCGCAGATCTGTGACTTTTCATCACCACCGGCTGAAAGTTTTTCCCAGTAATAATCCAATTCCTTCTGGTCATCGCAATACACCACAAAGGAAACGGCTTCGTTGAACGTAAAGACCGGGCCTGCATTCAATGCTAAAAAGGGCTGTCCATCCAGCTCAAACTCCATGGTCAGCACCGTACCTTCCGGCAGGCTATGCTCATCATCCGATTTGCCGTAATGCGTAACACGGCCTGTTTTGGAGTTCTTAAAAACACCGGTATAAAATTGAACGGCTTTTTCTGCGTTCCCACCGAACCATAAGCAGGGTCCGATCTTTTGTGCTACTATTTTGTTTGCCATAAAATGAAATTTTTTGTTGTTGCTTTTATTACTTCAAAGGTAGGTGGCTGTGTGTTAAACCAGCGTGTGTGAAAGCGACATATTAAAGGGGGAAAAGCGTCATCCCCCAAAAAATAAAGGGCTGCCCTGTGCAGAGCAGCCCTTTATATGATATGATCCTAATAATATACTTAGTTGTTCCTCATTTTATCGCGCAGCGTTTTCATATAATAACCGCCTACTACGCTACGGGCCTGGAAGCCTACCATTTTACCATCTTTGGTTTCATGCCAGTCAGATAAGGGCACGCGGGAAGGCGTTTCCTTTGCGTATTTATAAACAGGCGCCAGCAGAGCGTCAAAATCGCTCTTGTTATCCGTCATGGCAGCGGTCCACAGGATCCAGTCGGATTTAGTGTTGGTTTTGCGGCTATCCAGCGGCAGGCCATATTCATTCTGGTGCGACAGGTAATATTTTATTTCCGTATCGTATACCTTTTGCGGGAACAGGTTTAAGTGCAGCACTTTATCCCATACCATGTTGTACTTCTGGCTCCAGGTATTTTTATCATCAAACACCAGGGCGTAGTGGTCGCCTGCATCATCTTTAGCTACCCATTTCTGCGCCATATCAGCTGCCATTGCTTTATACTTGATGGCGGCCTTACCAATAGCAGTAACGGGCTTGCCCAGCTGCTCCGCCATCTGCGCATAAGCGCCAATAGCTACAATAGCTTTTACAGACAGGTTAGCGTTGTGCGCCAGGTGGCCTGCAAAATCATCGGTACACAGCTGGTTACCGGGATCAAAACCGGCCTGCGCCAGGTAGTCTGTCCAGATGGTGAGCGTTTTCCAATGCTTTTTAGCATAGGCCGGGTTCTTCTCTGCTTTTACGATGGCAGCGGTGAGGATGATCATGTTACCGCATTCTTCCACCGGCATATCCTCCCCGTAGGTTTGGCCATTAGCCAGCGGATAGGTGCCCAGGTCATGCGCTGCAAAAGGTTTTTGCCATTTACCGCTTTCACTGTAATAGAAGATACCATTCAGCATACCTTTTAACAGCTGGGGGTTATAGGCCAGGTATAAAGGTGCGGAAGGGTACGTTACATCTACCGTATTAATAGAGCCATTGCTGAAGTTCTCTTTGGAAAGCCACAACAGCTCGCCCTCCGGGCTTTTCACCAGCTGGTGGGCGGCTATGCTCTGGCGGTAAGCCATTACGCACAGCTTAGCATAATCTTCACCACCTGACCTAACACCATCTGCATAGATCTGCTGATCTGTTTTACCGCATACGGCCATTACCGGCTCATAGTTGTTGGCGGCATTTTCCAGGATGCCTTCTATGGTTGCACCGGCCGTATTACGCCACCAGGGACGCAGGTTGGTGCCAAAGTATTGAATGGAATAAATATCATCATACCCTATCATCAGGTATTTAGACTGCGGTGTGCTGCTTACGCTGCCAAGGGAAATAATGCTGTTCAGCATCAGCGATTTGCCGGTAACACCGGTATCGCCTTTTTGCCCTTGCATAAAAGCGCTGATGGCGTTTGCTTCTGTGGTAATATACTGCTGTATGCCGGTGGGCGCTGGTGCGGCTGCATATACATAACCCCAGTCTATACGCAGGTTATCCCCTTTCTTTTGCAGCACCGGCTGCTCTGTAGTACCGGCCCGCAGCACCTGCTGGCCGTTCTTCAGGTAGGCGGATGCATGTACTTCCTGTGTAGGCTGGTTCACTGCTACGTTGGATGATACCCCCTGGTAAACGATTACGTTATGGGGCTTTCCATCAGCAGATGTAGCTTTATACGTAATGTAGGATACCGGTGTAGCCAGCAGCGCGAGGTCAGTAAGCACCAGCGGGGAGGTAAAGGTCACTTCCAGGTTCACCGGTCCGCAGGTAAAGCTGTACATAGTTTGTGTAGCCGTTACCTTTAGATTGGTTTGCGATGCTACTTTTAAACCGGCTTCGCTGTTATTCACCAGCTGCTCTGTTATACCGGCATCTATCCAGGTGCCGCCGCCGGTGTTGTTACAATGCACGGCCAGCACATTCTCCCCTGCTACCAGCTTTGAGCGGATGTCATCTGACAGCGGTATCAATTCATAATCGCCATTAGCGCCGCCCTGTTCTGTGATCTTTTGCCCGTTCAGGTACACTTCTGCACCATCGTCATGAAACAGGCGCAGGGCCAGCTTGCCGGTGGGTACACTTGCCAGCTTAAATTTGCGGCGCATCCAGATGTCTTTGCCGGTCCATTTGGTGCCTGCTTTAGCGCGGTCGTCGCCAAAGGGGGCTGCGCCGGTCTTCCAGGCATTATCATTAAACTTTGCCTTTTCCCAGCCTGCTGCCGGCGCGGTTTCCATCAGGTACTTACAGCTGTAGGCCTGCTCATCACCGGCCGGTAATACTGCTTTGTATTCAGGCGTGGTTTGCCCCATAAAACGGTAATAATCCCCATCTACTTTCAGGATGCCCAGTAAAGCCTGTTCCTTACCGGTCCAGTGCCGGGTAGCGGATGAGGTGAGCGTATCTGTGTTGGACCAGATACTGAAATACGGGTTGTGCGTGATCAACGGATAGGCAGGCATTTTTTCCTGCGCGTAAAGATTGGTTCCAATTGCCATTACGGATAACATACCATGGGTACAGATCCTTTTAAACAGTCCATTCATGAGCGTGAAGTTATTTGCGCTTTTTATGTAAACAATGTGGTTCGTCTACTTTTGTTTTTTACCGGGCTTCGGAAATACCTTATGTGTGCTGGCCCACTGCTGCCACAGGGTTTGCAGCTCTTGTACCTTAGCGGGGTACTGCGCTGCCAGATCCATGGTTTCTGTTCTGTCAGTGGCCAGGTTATACAAATGCCAGGTACTGTCGTTGCTTAAAGATACCAGCTTCCACGTGCCCTGCCTTGCATAGCGGGCGCCAAAATGTTCATTGAACAACGCTTCATGACCTGGTGTTTGCAGGTTGCTGAAAGAGGGCACCAGGCTAATACCAGTGGTAGGCTGCACCGGGCGGCCGTTGTACACTTCCGGGTATTCCGCACCTGCTAAATCGATAAAGGTACGCATGAAATCCATAACATGCCCTACGTGGCCGTTAAAACTTCCTTTTTTAGCGGTAATACCTTTGGGCCAGAACGCGATCATGGGGGTGTGAATACCGCCTTCATAAGATTCTGCCTTCCAATACTGGTAGGGCGTATTGGCTACATTGGCCCAGCGCTGCCCAATAGAGGAGTAAGTGGTTTCCGGGCCGGGCATGGCCTGCTTTTTAGTGGCATATACAATTTCGCGCCCGTCGCGGGTTTCATTGGGCCGGTCAAACCCGGGGCCGTAGGCGGCACAATTCTCCGGGCTCGCGCCATTGTCAGACAGGAATAAGATCAATGTATTATCCAGCTGCCCGTTCTTTTTCAGGGCATTAATAATGCGGCCAATGCCCTGGTCCATCCGGTCTATCATAGCGGCATGCACGGCCATGGCGGCAGCATCCCATACGGTATCCGGGTTGTTCTTCCATTCCAGGTCTGCTTTCCAGCGGCGGGAAAGTTTGGTTTTTGCCGGGTCTATAAGTCCCATTTTCACCATTTGTTTATACCGCGCTTCGCGGATGGCTTCCCAGCCGGCCTTGTAGGTGTTCTTATATTGGGCAATATCTTCCGGCAGCGCATGCAAAGGCCAGTGCGGCGCATTTTCCGCTACGTATAAAAAGAAAGGTTTGTCTGACCCTGCATAACCGTTAATGTAAGCTACGGCCGTATCATTAATTGCATCTGTATGGTAATAATTGGCGGGTACGTCTTTGATAGGTGTGGTGCCGCTTACCAGGCTAAAAGGATCAAAGAAATCCACCACACCCCAGATAGTGCCGAAGAACTTTTCAAAACCCCTGCTGGTAGGGTATTGGCTGATGGGCGAAAACTCATTATAAAATTTGTGGTGATTGAGCCAGTTCAGCTGCTCCTGCGGAGTGGCCTGCCCGTTGGTGTTGGACACATGCCACTTGCCCGACATAGCGGTGTGGTAGCCTGCTGACTTTAATACTTCCGCCAGGGTTACTGCGCTATCTGTGAGGTGGCCCAGGTAACCTGGTTCATCCTCCGCATCCGTCATTTTACCAATGCCTGCCTGCTGGTTGTATAAACCAGTAAGCAGGGAGGCCCTGGTAGGGCAGCAACGGGAGGTATTATAAAATTGCGTATAACGGAGACCGTTATGGGCCAGGAAGTCGATATTAGGCGTGTGAATTTCCCCACCATAACAGCCCAGGTCTGAAAAACCCATATCATCGGCCAGGATCACCACAATGTTGGGCCGTTGGGCTTTGGGTGGGCGCGGGCCTTTTTTAAAAGCACTGAGTGTTAGCAATGATGTTATGCCCAGCAACATGCAGGTATAAACGGGTGTTTTTTTCGCTCGCATAGTAAAACGAATATAGAGCGTTTGCACAATAAGTCATAATCTCCGGTATGAAGGCAGGAAGCAGGATGATGGATGGGGAATTGAGGATGTATAATTATAAGCCTGCTGCGGCTTGTTCAATGATCTTTTGTTTGCCCCTGGGTGGTATCAGCTTTACCCAATAGTACACAACGGCATCATATCCGTTGGAACGTTTTTTTTCTGATACCGTTAACGGATCTACACCGGAACCGCCTACAGGATTGGTAGCGGGATTCCAGTTGGACCGGATGCTCTTAAAGTATGCAGTTTTACCAGTGATCCGGGTGGCGGCGGTACCGGTTACAAAAAGGATCTTCTTGTCAGTGAAATCAAAATTTTTGCGTATGCCAGCATAGTAAGTATTCAGAAAAGTAGCTTCTATGGCCGTAAGGCGGGCGTCATTGTTTATACCACAGCTATCCGGCACCTGGGCAAACAAGGGCGAACATAGTACGCTTAATATAATAGTGAGTAGTAATTTCATATTTACAATGATAAGCAATTATTCTATTATAAAGAGGCCATCGGGGAGCGGCCTCTTTGTATAAAGAAAGTAAGCTTACTCTATTTTTAAACTCTTTAGCGGGTTGGCCAATGCTGCTTTGTAAGCCTGCAGGCTTACAGTGATGAGCGTGATCATTAATGCAGCTATACCGGCCAGCACATAGACCCACCAGGGAAAACCGTGCGGTATTCATAATGCTGCAGCCAGCTTGCCTATCAGCGTTTCTGTAATGAACGGCTTATTAAAATCATCATCCACAAACCGGAACTCAAATGGAAAACCGGGGTTATTGGCCTGGATAACAGCCGCTACTTTTTCCAGTGCTTTGGTTTGGCTGATGCCGGGCTTAAAACGTATAGTCATTAAAGTGGCAGCATTAGGTACATACAAATAATGCCGGCATACTGGCGCCATACATATCGTTATATACAAAATCTTTGATCACCCCTGCTACCTGCAAGTGCGTTGTATCTACCTGCAGCATACCGCCGGGCTGCCCTTCCTTATCCATTATTTTTGCCAGGCTTTCATTGATGATAATTTCCTTGTTAACAGAACGGCCATCGCTGTAAAAGTCCCTTCCGCTAACCAGCTGCATATGCATGGTGGAAAGATATTCCGGACTTACTGCATTGGAATGAATGAATATTTTATCGTTCAGATCCTTACCAGATCCATTGACAGGAGCTATAGTAGCATTGGCTGGCAGGTTCTTAAAAACACCTGTGACCATAAAAGAGCCGTCCACACTATAACTTTCCTGCACATTCATTTTAATTTTTTTGCCTACCGGATCCTCTTTGGAGGTGGCTATCTTATCTTTACCGGTTATGTCATAACGGTTAGCAATCAATAATTTATATGGGAAGGAACGATGAAAACGTCCGGTTATGATACAACCGGTGTACGTTGGTGAACATAACAGATATTGCTGTAATTTGTACAGCGCAAAGCATTAGTTATGTCCAGGAAACTTTATACCCTCTTAATTTACCTGTTATCACTATCCGCATTAATAGCGCTGCTACAGGGTATTGTGCGTTTTATGGTTGGTAACCAGATATTTAGACTGGAACTATTTAAAAGCAGCTTTCTGGCAATGGATATTATTACGCTTATTGAAGCGGTGTTAATATTAAGCTACTATCGCAGCCGGCATTACTGGTTTGCCTTTTGCACTGGTATTGCTCTGGCCCTTTCAACACTCTGTTATGGCATTGTCGTGTATTCAGCGCTTGCCTGGGGAAGCCTGATACAATATGTTATACCCATGTCTTACATACTGCTAGGCGTTAGTATTATATATGGGACAGCCCTTATATTTTCACAGGCCCGGAAGCAATTCTGGCTAAAAGCAGCGGGTATTTTTATATTCTTCAATGGACTTGTTCTTGTCTTTGCCTTTCTCTGGATCACAAAACTGAGTAGTAATACATCAGAACGTATTACCCAATGGAGCTACCTGGCTAACGGTGTGGTACCTGTATTACTCATCCTGCATTTCCTGAAGGAACGAAGCACGATTCAGGAGGTAGGAACTGCATTGCCCTCCATAACAATAAAGGAAAAAGTTTTCAGGATAGCTGCTATACTTAGCTGGTTAGTAGCATTACCACTTAGCATATTGCTTTTGGAAGAAGCTGGTTCATCTATACACTGGGCCAATTACAACTTTAAAAAAACCAGGGAGCTGGCGGAGTTGTTCGAAGCCCGGATCTTTATTAACCATCATGGAGATACATTACGCTATCGCCTGTTAAAACCGCTTGGTTATGATACCTCCGGGAAATACCCGCTGGTTATATCCCTGCCTTATGGTGGGCAGCCGGGAACAGATACCATCAGGCAAATAGAGGGAGCAGGAGCAGCCCAGCTATTATCAAGTGATACCAACCGGAAAAAATATCCTGCATTTCTCTTTGTGCCTAATTGCCCGCCAGGTTCAGGATGGGGAGGGATCCCGGGTTATCCGTCAGTGGATTCTCTTGTATATGAAGCCATAACATCGTTGGATGAACAGTATAAGATAGACCCCAAAAGACGTTATGTAACAGGAATTTCCAGGGGAGGATATGGCACATGGAATTTCATATGCATACGCCCGGACCTGTTTGCAGCGGCTATACCCATTTGCGGGGGAGGCAATCCCTTGCTTGCTCCAAGAGCTGCAGCGGTAGCGGTTTGGGCTTTTCACGGTGCAAAGGACAGAAATGTTCCCGTAAAAGGATCCCGGGATATGATCGCGGCTATCAGAAAAGCCGGCGGAAGACCTAAGTATACGGAATACGCACATGAAGGACATAATATTGGCTACCAGGTAGAGATAACACCCGGCCTGTGGGATTGGTTATTTGCTCAACAAAAAAAGTGATTAATCTATTTCCGGCTCCACTCCTCATGCAGCGGTTTGCCGTCAGAGCTTTTACCGCTATGTTCCCATTTATTACCATTCACACTGCCTTTAAAGCTAAGCGAAGCCCCTACCCGGTTATTATCCCGTGAGAAGTATTCTATCTTCTCCGTATACTCGTTATTTTCAAACGTGTAGCTACCGCCGCCGGTGCCAAAGAACTCGCCGGTTTCCGTATTAATGGCCACCCACTGGAATTTGCTGCCGGTTAATATTTTAATGGTTTTGCGTGCGCCGGATGGCATATTGTTCATTTTGCCATTGGCTTCGCGGGCCGTGATCTGCCAGCGGCCGGCCAGTGCTGCAACACCATCATCCACCCTGGTAAAGACAAGCTTTTTGCCGCCCAGGGTAAGGGCTAGCTGATCGCCCTCAAAAGCAGCTGCAGCATCCGGGTGCTGTCCTACCTGCGCCTTATCTGCAGAGTTAAATTCTATTGTAGTAGTGGCATTGCCCTCAGTGGTACCCTGCCAGGTGCCGCCCATGGTAGATATAAAAGCAGCGGGTGTGTAGGTGGTAATAGTAAAATAGTCGGGGGTAACCAGCATGATGGTGGTAGTAGAATCTGTTTTCACCTGCCAGGCCCCTTCTGCTGATTGTGCTTTTAACTGTTGTATACCCAACAGGAACAGCATAAACAGCATACCTGTTTTTGCAAATATTTTCATGAACGTGAATTTGCAAATGAATATACGAAAATAAGATGTCCTAACCTGTAGTCAAAAATAGCTATAACTGCTGGCCGCCTGTTTCCCCCAGGCAGCTTTTAATAACCGCCAGCAGGTTGGCAGAGGTGAACGGCTTTTCCACCAAAGCGGTTGCGCCGCATTGTTTGGCCATCACGTCCATATTACGCGTACCGGAAATAATGATCACCGGAACGTCTTTTGTGAGCGGGCCGTTCTTAAGGTGCTGGCAGATCTCACACTCATTTAATGTCAGGAAACGGCTATGGATGATGAACAGGTCCGGTATAGGAAAATCGTATTTTAATAACTGGCTATCGGATGATACATGTTCTATTGCATAGCCGTGGTCCGGCAATAATTTCCTGTAAAAGAAAACCGTTTCAGTATTCCGCTCTATAATTAATATAGTTTTTTCCATTGCAGTAATCCCAGATAGTTATCGAATATAAATCCCCCCTAATGATGCATATTACCGGCAGGTATACCGGTAAAGACTTGCTGGCAAAGGCCTGGTGTTGTAACGTATAAAATAATGGCTGCCACAGCCAGATCCCTGTGTATCTGTCAGTATCCAAACAATTAAATGTACAGCGGGCGTATCATCTAAGCAGGGAGCAATGGCGTAGAAAGATCTTCTCCGGTTTGTAGCGGTGTGTTAAAGTGAGAAAGGAATCGAGGGATAAAACAGAACAGACCGTAATGCCTGTCAGAAAGAAAATGAGGGGTAATAAAAACAGTTTCCTGGTAAAAGCGTGCCGGTTACCTTCAGTGGCTGCTTCGCGCTTATGAGAGGTCATAGGATGCACCGGCTCATCGTTCCTTTTCCGTTGTTTGATGACCAGCCGGCTCCAGTTCACATCTTCATTCATCGCATTCGCCCAACAGATATTGTGAGACGCCAGGGTAAGGAACGTCCCCATTATCAGTATTTTGAATGCAAAGGCTGATAGTAAAATATAGTTATGAAAAATCTTCCAATTGCTCATAGTCTGTTTCCAACGGGCTCTCAAAATAAGGAAATATTCATAAAATATTCAAAATCCCCCTGCTGCAACAAAAGTGCCGCCTGTAAATACCCATAAATTTGGACTAATTTCAACGCCATGAAAATGTATCAGCAAACACTGGAATTAAGTGCAAGGCCCCGGGGTTTTCATCTTATCACCCCGGAGATCGCGCGTGCCATACCGGAGATCAGCACGCTTCAGGCGGGCATTTGCCAGGTTTTCATACAACATACTTCTGCATCGCTCACCCTGAATGAAAATGCAGACCCTACTGTACGGAAAGATTTTGAAACCTACTTTAATAAAGCAGTTCCGGAAAACGATCCTGATTTTTTGCATAATGACGAAGGCCCGGACGATATGCCTGCCCACCTGAAAGCAGCCCTGCTGGGCAGCTCCGTAATGATCCCTATACGTAACGGGCGCTTTGCGCTGGGTACCTGGCAGGGGGTCTATTTATGCGAGCACCGCAACCACGGCGGCAGAAGAAGAATAGTTATTACGGCCTGGGGAGCATAATTCAGCCGCTTACCGTGCCGGTGCTGGCAGGCTCGCGCCTTCTTTGCAGCCAGGAGGTAAAGATGGTATAAAACACCGCCAGTATAATAGCGCCTTTGAACATTCCCGTAAAACCCCAGGCTGCCAGCCCGCCTATTACGCCCAGGAACAATACCAGGAAGGGCAGCTTACCACCGCTTTTGGCAATGAGGATGGGTTTTAGGATGCCATCAATTACCAGTAAAAAAGCTGCATAGATGGCCAGGAATATGGCCATACCGGTATGCCCCTGCGCTGCCATCCATACGATCAGCGGCAGCCATACTATCAGCGGGCCTACCTGTATCAATACCAGAAAAAATACCAGCGCAGACAAGGCCAGCTTAAAGTGCAAACCGGCAATAGTAAACCCTATCCAGGAAACAGCGGTAGCAATGAACGCAGTGCCCATTACCCCGATAGACACTCCTTTGATGGCATGCGAGGTAGCTTCCATCATGGTTAAACCATCCCGCCTGCCCAGCAGGTGCTGCAGGGTAGTTTTAACGGGCTGCAATACCTGCTCCCGGCTTACCAGCAAAAAAGCGGAAATAATAATACCCAGTATAAATTGCAGCGCAGTACCTAAAATGCCGGCCCCGCCCAACAGAACATGGCGCAGCGCCAGCCGCAGCTGTTGCTCATAACCGGCCAGCGTTTCCCGGGGATTGTCCTGCAAATGCTGCCAGAAAGCGCTGATGGCCTCCCCGACCAGCGGCAGCTGCGCAATATTGTCCGGCAGGGCCGGCAACCCGTTTGTCTGTATATCTGTGATAATGCGTAAGCCTTCTTTTACATGCCTGCCTAAAGATGCAATGAGGTATACTAGGGGCAGCGCCACAATAACAATGAGCACAATGGAATAAATGACAGCGGCCAGCTTACGCCGGTTTCCCAGCACCCGGGCCAGCCATTCAAAAGGCGCTTCAAACGACACAAAAAAGATCAGCGCAAAAGTGAACACTCCAAAGAACACCTGCAGCACCTCATACAGTGCATACAATAATGCCAGCAGTAATAAAAGCACCAGTACAGTTTCAATAATACTACGCGGCGTGCGTGGATTAGAGATACGCATAAGTTTGATTTAATATCCAGGAAATTAGGGGATGTAAACGGTACCGTAATATCAAATGATCTCTTACTAATGTAACGCATATTCCCGAATGCACAAATGCGGGGTATAATACCCCCGCGGTTTTTATTTATGTCGTTGTGAGCTACTTAACACTTATTATCGGTACCTTTAGGCCCTAAGGGAATACACACCAAATTCTTTTCTATTCTGCTTTCCAGCGTCCCCACTCTTCCTGGCAGTCTTATCATCGAATTTTCCATGTTGTTCCTGGTCATATTATCATGCAATTATTTAAACCTACAACTATAAGATTGCGCTTTTAAAGGGGCTTTATCATAAGCCCCTGGCAGCTGTTTTACTAATTTTTTAATTTATTTATTATGAACTTATACGTATCTAATTTAATGTCGAACGTTACAGAAGACAATTTGAAGAAAGAATTTACTGCTTATGGACAGGTGGCTTCCTGCAAAATAATTATGGACAGGGCCACCGGCACTTCACGCGGTTTTGCATTTGTAGAGATGCCGCAGCAGGCAGAAGCTGAAAAAGCTATGAAGGAACTGGATGGCAAAAACATGGATGGCAAAGGTATTTCTATTACCGAGGCCCGCCAGCGTACGGACCGCCAGGCTTACTAAAAGCCCTGTGCCGGGTAACTGACATACCGTACTGTCTTCCTTAGACTAAACTTAACATATGAGCAACATCCTGATAGTAGATAATGAGATTGGTATTTGCATGCTGTTAAGAAAAATCCTGAGGAAGCAGGGATTTACGGTAGATACGGCCTTATCCGGCAGTACCGGTCTGCGAATGCTGAAAGAAACAGCGTATGATATTATATTCTGTGACTACCAGCTTAAAGATAAAGAGCTGAATGGTGGTATGCTGATGAATAGTATTCATAAGCTGCATCCGCATACTGCAGTGGTCATCATGTCGGCATATCCCAATGTGCGGGTGGCTATACGGATGATCAAAGAGGGCGCTTATGATTACCTGTTAAAACCCTTCAGCGTTGCAGCAGTGCTGGCGCTGACCGGTAAGATCATAAATGATACCAGGTATCCTTTAAAGCATGAGCGCCCTCTTTCCCTTAACCATAATGACCAGTACGTGTATGGGGAAAGCCCTGTTTCCAAAGAGCTATATCACCAGATAGCCATGGTAGCCCCGACCAACTATAGTATTATTATTCTTGGAGAAACGGGTACCGGTAAAGAGGCAGTGGCCAGGCTCATACACCTGCAAAGCAAGCGGGCGCACCAGCCTTTTATTGCCCTTGACTGCGGATCCCTTTCTGACGAGCTGGCGTCCAGCGAGCTTTTTGGTCATGAAAGAGGCGCTTTTACCGGCGCTGCTACGGAACGGAAAGGCGCTTTTGAGCTGGCGCAGGGCGGCTCCCTGTTCCTGGATGAGATCACCAATCTTAGCTATTCTATTCAAACCGCTTTATTACGGGTGATACAGGAGCGGGTAGTAAGGAAGGTGGGCAGCCTGAAAGAAATACCGGTAGATATCAGATTGCTGGCAGCCTCCAATGAAAACCCGGCTGTTGCTGTAGCGCGGGGTGCATTCCGGCTGGATCTGTTTTACCGGCTGAATGAATTCAGCGTTTCTGTACCCTCCCTGCGTTCCCGCCTGGAAGACCTGCCTTTATTTATAGCCACCTTTATGCGCGATACCGCAATAACATTAGGTAAAGAAACGGGCCATTTTTCAGCACAGTCGCTGGCATGCCTGCGTAACTATTCATGGCCGGGCAATATCCGGGAATTGAAAAATGTGATCCGGAAAGCATGCCTGTTAACTACCGATGTACCGGAATGTGATATAACCTCTTTACCTGAAGAGATCATTAATGCCTATAACCCTGTAACGATGGCCCCGCATAGGTCGCCGGCCACAAGGAACCACCTGAAGATAAAAGCCGGGAAAACAACACTCCCGAAAATTATGGTCACTAAAAAACCGGCCGGGAATAATAAAACAAAAGCAGCAGGAGCGCTGCATTTAGACCGCAAAACGTTGTGTGATAAACTTCAACTGCCTGATACGCTGAGTTAGCGGATCATTTTCTTCCCAACAACTTCAACATGCCGGCATGCCGGTAAAGCGCCTGTAAAAAAGTACGCTGCTCATTATAGGGTAATCCGTATTCTTTAGCAGTAGCTTTTACTATTGGTGCTATTTTTCTATAATGTACATGGCATACACCGGTAAACAAATGATGTTCTATCTGGTAATTGAGGCCGCCTATAAACCAGGATAGTACACGGCTACGGGGAGCATAATTGGTAGTATTGACCAGCTCATGGATCGCCCATGAATCTTCCATACGCGGCGTACCATCCACATTTACCGGTAATGAAAAGGGCGATTCCTCCATCACATGCGCGGGCTGAAAAACGCAGGAAAGGAATAATCCCGCTGTAAAGTGCATTAATAAAAATCCAAACACTATTGTATACCAGGGCTGCCCTGATAAGAAAAGAGGCAATACCATGATATATCCGTAATAAAAAACCTTATACAAGGTAATGCTGGATATGGCCTGTTTGAGTGATACCTTTTGCTTGATGAGCAGGTTGTGGTGTTTGTAGCGGATAGCCTGCATATAATCCTTTACCGTCATCCAGAACAGGGTCATGATCATATAAAAACCCCAGGCATAAATATATTGATACCGGTGAAACCAATACCGGGGCTGCCGGGGGGAAAAGCGCAACAGGGTAATGCTGTCAATATCTTCATCCAAGCCCGTTATATTGGTGTAGGTATGATGCAGGATATTATGCTGGATCTTCCAGTTCACGGAGTAGCCGCCTATCATTTCCAGGAGATAACCAATGGAACGGTTCACCTTTTTGTGGGAAGAGAAAGAGCCATGATTCGCATCGTGCATAACTGCTGCGCCAATGCCGCACATTCCCCACCCCATCAGGAACCATAAACCCAGGAAGATCCAGAGATTATTTGCACCTACACCGGTTACCAGTAAAACATAAGGCGCTGTGTACAGCAGCAGCATAACGATGGCCTTTATCCACATGCCGGCATTAGCATAAGGGGAGATCTGCTGTGTTTTGAGATACGCATTAACCTTAGTTAATACTGTTTCATAAAAACTATTTTTGCCGCGGGGCGCAAAACGAACTATATCCAGATTTTCCGGCACCATATAATTAAGATCTGCAAATGTTAACGCAAAAATTATACCCTGATCTGTATTACGTATATTATTTCATTTTTCTGAAACGGCTGGTTAGCCTTACTTCTTCATGATCCAGCTCCTGTTCCAGCATGCGGATGGTATATTCGTTAAAACGGCCTTCTTTATGAAAGGCGATCAGCAGCTTGCGCTGCCATTCTATGATCTCCTGCTGAATGGATAATGAGGTTATATCTGTTACCACAGGCTTTTCAGGCAATCGCCTGGAAAGATCTTCCAATTCTTCTATTATAATAGTATAGCGTTGTTTTAGCCGCTTTATTAATGATCCATCAGCCTTTTCCGGAAGCTGAGTTTCAATAAAGCCGATCACCTGGCCTGCCATTAACAGTCTCATCTCCCGCTCTTCTTTAAAAGGATCGGGGTTAGCTTTTATGCGCAGCATTTTTATAAGCAGGGGAAGTGACAGCCCCTGCACTACCAGGGTAATAAAAATAACAACAAAGGCCAGGAACAGGATCAATGAACGCTGCGCAAAAGCATGTCCGTTACTGAAAGTTAACGGTAATGCCAGCGCGGTGGCCAGGGATACAATTCCGCGGGTGCCGGTCCATGCTATGATCAATACACTTTTCCAGGCGGTGAGCTGACTGCCATCTGCTTTTTTATTTTTACCGCTGCCGTTTATAAGGGGCGAGTAAGCAGCGCCGAATACCCATAATAAGCGGATAATAATTGTAACCCCGCTTACAAGAAGACCGTACATCAAAAGATTAACAATACCATATTTCTTTACGTCTGCCAGGATGGCGGGAAGCTGTAAGCCGATAAGGATGAAAATGAAACCATTGAGCAGGAAGATCATCGTATCCCAAACGGCGCGGTTCCTGATCCGGGTCTGATAAGAATATGCTTCGGGTGCGCGCCAGGATATAATAAGACCGGTACTCACTACTGCCAGTACGCCAGAAGTATGCAGATGTTCTGCTACCAGGTAGGAGATGAATGGCGTTAATAAGGTGAGCGAGGTACTGATAAGGGAATTGTTAAGGATCAGTTTGTGTATATATATCAACAGGAACCCAATGGCTACTCCAATTATGATGCCTCCCGTAACCAGGAGCAAGAAATCTATTCCAGCTTTCCACAGCACAAATGAACCCGTGCCAATGGCTATAATAGCAAAGCGGTATGAGATAAGAGCGGAAGCATCATTAACCAGGCTCTCTCCCTCCAAAATGGTAACGACCCTTTTATTTAATCCCAACCCTTTTGTAATACTGGTGGCTGCTACGGCATCCGGCGGTGATACAATAGCGCCTAAAACAAACGCCAGCGGCCAGGTAAATCCCGGAATTAAAAAATAAGAGGCAATAGCTACTGCGATAGTAGTAAAGAACACTAATATAATAGCCAGCGTAGATATGGGAACAATCTCGGATTTAAAGTCGTGCCAGGAGGTGTGGGAAGCCGCATCATATAAGACCGGGGGCAAAAAAAGCAGGAACACGATCTCAGGGTCCAGCACAAGGGATGGCAATGCCGGTATAAAACCAATAACGATACCTGCTATTACCAGCATCACTGCATTAGACAATCTTGCTTTGTCTGCTACTGCCATTAATGCAAGCAGTACAACAAACAAAATGATCACTATTTCAAAGTTCTCCATAATCTCTTCCCGGCCTGCACTTTAATACCAGGTGTGGCAATAAACATGCCTGTATATATATTTACCGCTTCCAGAGTGCGGACGGTTCTTTATTGCTGATCCATGATCTTCAATGCCTCCCCATCCTTATACTCCTGTATCAGCTGCCGCAGTTGCTGTTTCAGCGTTGCAGTGAGCTGTTTATAAGCTGCCTGTCCATACAGGTTAAACATTTCCTGTGGGTCTTTTTGCAGGTCATATAACTCCCAGGTGTTGGTTTGATCATAGAACCGTACCAGGGTATATTTTTCTGTGCGGATACCGAAGTGCGGGTATACATGGTGCGGCTGTGGAAACTCATAGTAATGATAATAAGCCGCCTTGCGCCAGTTCGTTGTATCTCCTTTCAGCAAGGGCAAAAAAGAGGTGCCCTGCATTTCTGCAGGTGCGGGTACGCCGGCCATATCTAAAATAGCGGGCGCCCAGTCAATATTCACCATCAGCTGCGGAATGGAAGTACCCGGCTGTACTACGCCCGGGTAGCGGATCATAAAGGGGGTGCGTAAAGATTCTTCGTAAATAAAACGTTTATCAAACCAGCCATGCTCTCCTAAATAAAATCCCTGGTCAGAGGCGTAGATCACTACCGTATTTTTTGACAAACCGCTTTGATCCAGGTAATCCAGCAGCCGGCCAATGTTACGGTCCAGTGAGCGGGCGGTGGCTAAATAATCTTTTATATAGCGCTGGTATTTCCATTTTACCAGGGTATCGCCGCTTAGTTTTTTCGCATCAAATTCCTTGCTTACCTTAGCTTCATAATAATCCATGAAGACCTTTTTCTGTTCCGGGTTAAAGCGGTTGTAGATGCCGTTTTTTTCATAATCAGCATGTACTTTCAGGTCTTCTTTCAGGCGCATGGTATTGGCAATGGTCATGTCCTGGTTTTGCGCGGCTATACGGCCTTTATAATCATCTTTAAAATTAGCGGGTAAAGGAAAGTCAACGTTATCATAAGCGCCCAGGTCCTGGAGATCCGGCAGCCATTCGCGGTGCGTAGCCTTTTCCCCTACCACCATAAAAAATGGTTTGCTGGTATCCCGCTGCTGCAGCCAGTTAATAGAAAATTCTGTTATCAGGCTGGTTACATAACCGCTGGAACGGGAAGTATCGCCGCCAATTTTTATAAAGTCAGGATTGTAGTACTGGCCCTGGCCGGGTAAAATATTCCAGTAGTCAAACCCCTGCGGCAGGCTGCCCAGGTGCCACTTCCCTATCCAGGCGGTCTGGTAATTATGCTGCTGCAAAATGCGGGGAAACAGCTCCTGTGAAATATCAAACTTCTTTTCATTCAGCGTATACCCGTTCAGGTGACTATACTTGCCGGTAAGCAGGGTAGCGCGGCTGGGGCCGCAAATCGAATTGCCTACCAGCGCATTCCTGAAAAGGGCGCCTCCCCGTGCAATGCGGTCTATGTTGGGTGTTTGCATCAGCTTACTGCCATATGCGCTGATGGCCTGGTACGCATGATCATCAGACAGGATGAAAATGATATTAGGCTGGGTGGTTTTCTTTTGCGCGTAGCTGCTGATGAACAGCAATAACAGCGCGGGCAAAAGCCGGACAAACTTTTTCATATAATTATTTATCAGTTATCTGTTTCCTACTACCGGGAACTGGGCTATACGCAGCTGTGTACAGCCATAGGGTACCAGTATAATGTCTTCCGGTTCCTGCGCAGCTTCCATATGGTAGGTAACGCTGAAGGGAATGGGGCCTGCCATATCGTTATACAATTGCCAGGATGGAATGCGCCGGGCTTTTGTTTTCAGGATCACCGGTGCATTTTCCAGGTCCCAGGGGTAAGCGGCTATGGTGGTTTGCTTTTCTACGCTGAAGCTGGCTTCCAGCTTATTATCCGGCACTTCTATCAGGCCATAGTTCCAGGGTGTGGTGGGATGAACTTCATAAAATTCCGCACCATAATCTACCGGGTCTTTATCGTTCTTTACCTTTTTTACGGATGTTCCTATTTTCAACGCATAGGTTAAAGGGCCGCGCTCTACCGACATAGAATTTTCATACCAATTCTCTTTAAAAATATGCATGGGCAGCGCCAGCTCCACCACATCGCCGGAAGTCCAGGCGCGGCTGATCTTTACTATCTGATTGCTGTTAGCTTCCTGTAATACCTTGCCGTTCACTTTTACAACAGCTTTTGTACACCATTTGGGTATGCGCAGGTGCAGTGGGAAACTAACGGCTCCTCCTTTATCTGTAGTAATGGTGAATTGAATGGCTTCTTCAAAAGGGTAATTAGTTGTTTCCTTTACGGTAACCTCACGGCCATTGGCTACATGGGCTTTTACTTCGCTGGGTGCGTATAACAATGCCGCCAAACCCTTATCAGCTGTGGCATACCAGAGGTTCTGGGTGAATTTGGGCCAGCCCTGGTGCATGTTGGAAGTGCAGCAGGGATAACCGGAGAGCAAACCATAACATACATCTGTACCGTCATGGTTAATATCAAAATTGCGGATGTGGCGGGAGATCATGACCTGGTTGGCCTGCTGAAAATACTGGCGGTTCATACAATCCGCCGTTACCTGTGTGGGTAATGCATTAAAAGCAATTTTTTCAATATGGTCTGCATACGCTACGCTGCCGGTAATTTCCAGCATGCTTTCCAGCGAAAACATCATTTCCACAGCAGAACATAATTCAGAGCCTTGTGTGGGATTGTTGCCGTGCAGGGCTTCATCGCCACCATACATACCATTGGCCTGCCCGTTAAACTTACGCAGGTCCTGTAATCCTTTATCCGTTGCCGTTATATACTGCTGTTGCGGGTGCTGCTGGTAGTAAATGAGCGGCTCTTTCATGCCCTGGGCCAGGTTTACGCCGTGTATGCTGCCGGGGGTGGCTAACAGACCGCCCTGCAGGAAAGCGCTGGTATAATCAAAGGTTTGTTTGTGCAGCAGATCACCCAGCTGCAGCAGGAATTTATCGCCGGTGATATTGTATAACCAGTATACTACCATCAGGTTATCGCCGCCGCGGTAGCGGGCCCAGAAAGACCAGTGATCCAGCGGTTTTTGCGGCAGCTCTTTTAGCTGGTACTTAAAATACCTGGTCATTAAAGTGATCACACGCGGGTCCTGCGTGGCCATATAGTATTGCTTCAGCACTTTCAGCATCACCATTTTAGGCCACCAGTCGCGGCTGTTATCGCGGTTCAAACCTGCTTCGTAAGGGTAATCTTTGGAAGGACCAAAATAACCATCGGGCTGCTGGCTTTTGATAGCCCATTCCACCCAGGGTTTTACTTTTGCTATCAGCTGCTGATCGTCCAGGATATAGGCCAGCGGCAGCAATCCATCTATCCAGTAAGGGCCCCGCTCCCACTGGTCGCCATCGGCGCCCAGCCAGCCATTGCGCTCATTCATTACTAACGGGTACAGCTCATCCAGCTTACCCGTCATGCCATTTTTCTGGCGTACCAGCATTTCCTTTAACCAGCCCTGTGGTTTAATGGCGCCCAAAGGCAGCTCTATATAAGGGTTTGGGCGCAGGGGTGCGCGGTTAGTGATGTAAGTTTTATCCTGTGCATAGCTATGCACGGAAATGAACATGAGTACCAGTGGAATCAGCCTTCTTATTTTCATCCTGTTCAATGCGTTTGAGCATGAACAAGATAGAAAAATTCCCTAAATATTGATACTGCGTTCCGCTACCAGCGCTTTGCCGGTGTACAGCGCCAGCCCGGTTAACAGCCCGCCTATAATGCCGGAGAGCAGTACTATTACAATGGCGGGTACGGATAATAAAAGGCCCAGCTTATCCAGCACAGCGCCCTGCAAAGCTGCATCGAAGTACAGGTTTGCGCCGGCCCAGGTGAGGAAGCCTGCCAGGAAACCTAATCCAAAACCGGCCCTGCTCCATTTCTTTACAGTCATAACAATGCCCAATGCCCCTACGGGTATAATAAAGCTCCACCAGGGCAGTATGCCTATCATGCGGGTAAGTATAATGAGTATAATGGTGAGCGCAAGGATCTTTATATTATTCAGTATATTCTTTTTCATACGGTCTGTTATTTGGCGGTGTTGAATGTCCAGGTACTGCTGGCCTGTGCTTTGGCTTCTGCACTGTTCATAAAGAACAGCAGCGGATAGTATTTGCCTTTATTCCAGTCTTTGGTAAAATTGTTGTAATACTCGCTGGCCGGGTTACCGGACTGGCCGCCGGGGTAAATGCCGTATGCCTTTGGCCTATCTCCCAGCTCTACGATCATGCGCCAGGATGGGCCCCAGTTGCGGGAGGTAGCATTAATGGCTTCTGACTGGCCGGCGGCAGAAAGGCTCATTTCACTAAAGGCCGGCAGGTTAGTGGGATGCATTAAATTCACTTTATGATAATCGCCCCATTGCTCCCGCCCTTCTTTACGGGTTTTAGTGAAATCGTTTGAGGAGGTGATGAAAGCATCTGTAATAATATCCGATGCATTCTCCTGCTGTGCGGTGCTTTGCAGGTCAAAATACTTGTTATCAGGTTCTTTGCGGATGAGGTCCAGCAGCACCACTTTATCCGGCGGCCGCAGGTAAAAGCGGTAGTTCTTAAACTCATCCCAGGTATAAAAGACGGTGTTGGCCCACCAAATTTCGTACAGGCGTGCTATTTTATCCTTAAAATCGTAATTGCCTTTCCACTTGCTTACGGCATCCAGGTCTTTTTGCTGCTGCGGGTTTAAACGGCTCCTGTTAATTTTGCTTAACAACACCGGCAATGCTTCTGCTGAAAAAGAGTTGGTATTATCCAGCTGAATGGCTTCCATGCCTGCAATATCCAGCTTGTCACTTTTAGATAAAAGCTGCTCTATACGGTTAGCGCGGGTTTCACTGTAATAACCATTATAGTAATAAGGGTAGTTATCGTACGTGGGGTGCTGGTTGGCTGACTGCACGTAATTACATTCCGGGTTATACCGCTGTGGCAAACTATCTACCGGTATATATTTCGTGTACAGGTGTGCGCTGCGGGTGCCGTCCAGTATAAATTTCCCCTGCCCGGCCCATTTAACAGGCATGCTGCCCTGGTGATTAATGGCAATGATGTTATCCTTGCCGGCATAGGTGAAGTTCTGCAGCGGGGTGCTGTAATTGCGGATGGCGGCTTTATAATCATTATAATCAGCTGCTGTGTTCAGCTTAATAAAAGTGTAAAACTCGTTGGAAGGGCGGTGCAGCTCCCAGCGTAATGCCATATCCATCATATCAGGATCCTTGCCGGGGAAGCTGCGGTTGTTCACAATAGGCCCATGCACGCTGCTGTATACGGTATCATAGAAAGGCGCTTCCCCTCTCCTTTTTATTTCTTCTACGCGGTAGGCCAGGTTACGCCACTGTCCATCCAACTCATATTGTTTATAATCATTGGTTATTTTCAGCTTGTACCAGTCCCTTACATCATCACTGCCATTGGTAATGCCCCAGGCTACTTTTTCATTAAAGCCTATGATGATGGCCGGTGCGCCCGGAATGGACACGCCATATACATTCATGCCCGGCGCTGTTAGCTGCATCTCTATCCAGATGTTGGGCAGGCTAAGGCCCAGGTGCGGATCATTGGCCAGGATGGGAAAACCGGACTTTGTTCTTTTGCCGGATACCGCCCAGCTGTTACTGCCCAGGCGCGGGTTATAAGGGCTTTCTGCTATTACGGAGTTGGAAGAAAGAAAGGAATAATCCAGGTACGAGGGTACCTTAAGCGGCGCTGCTGCAGCAAACAGGGCCGGCTTATTTGCATTCATTACCGGGGTACTGTTCTCATAATAATCGGGGTACAGCTTATTAAAATTTTCCTCACCCAGCGCCAGGATCATTTTTGACATAAACAGGTCTTCTTCATATCCCGTCATGTTATTGGCCATGCTTTTCAGTATCAGCACGCTTTTCAGCTCAGTCCAGGGTTCCGGCTCATAACCCAGCATCTTATACTCCAATGGTATTTCCCGGTAGCTCAGCTGGTGTATGTAAGCGTTCACGCCTTTGGTGTAGGCAGTCAGCGCTTCTTTGGTAAGAGGATTGGCATTTATTACTTTCAGCGATTGTTTGGCGGCCTCCAGGATGCCTATCCTGCGCTGGTTACGGTCGTAATCAAAAAAATCTTTCTGGGAAAATATTTCAGCCAGGCGGCCTGCGGAGGCGTAGGTCATAAAATCCATTTGCCATAAACGCAGGCTGGCAGTTACATAACCCTGTGCAAAATACAGGTCGCTGTTATTTTGTGCATAAATGTGCGGTACCTTGCGTTTGTC
The DNA here is from genome assembly GCF_019091455.1 of Chitinophaga sp. GbtcB8. Taxonomy (GTDB): domain Bacteria; phylum Bacteroidota; class Bacteroidia; order Chitinophagales; family Chitinophagaceae; genus Chitinophaga. Next base: position 45,400 of record NZ_JAGXJN010000029.1, on the reverse strand, counting down.
AAAGTATACCTGTACCGGCGCTTTCAGCTCTTTTCCCGGGATGGATAATGCGGCGGCATTCAAACGGCCTTCATCCTCATTTTGCACTGCGCCAATAAAGGGATCCAGCAGCTTGCCCAATGGGGGCACCATAAACATTTGGCGCGACAGTGCAAAAACAAGCATCACTAATGCGGCCAGCGGAAATACCGCATCTTTATTTATTTTTTTCATCATTACGTTTTTTCTAGTTACTTACCTTGGTGCGTTTCTTCTCATCTTCTGATGCGGTGTTGATCCGTTTGTTGGATGCCTTACCACGGCCAAAGCGGTAGGTAAAGCTCAGGGTTACCACGCGGGTATCAAACATCAGGTTCCAGTACTGGTTCAGATTCTGATAATGGTCTACTGAATTACGGTTCTCTGAATTAAAAATGTTGCTGGCATTCAGCGCAATGTTACCGCGGTTAGCCAGCACCAGGTATTTTAAGCCGGCTCCCACACTGTAGTAACCATCATAGGTTTCTGCTACCATTTTACGCTGGCTCATGTAGCGGAATGCTACTTCTGCTGATAATTTGCTGGTAATAAAAAAGCTGTTATTGGCGTTGAACATCACTGTGGGAGTGCCATTGTTATCCAGCACAAAATCTTTTGCGGTGCCTTTGAACGACTGGTTAAAAATTGCAAAGGTATTATTGGTGGCCAGCCAGTTAGTAAGCTTTTTTGAGTAAATGATATCCAGCTCCCACACTTCTGCTTTGTTTACATTACTGGGTATGCGGGTTACGGTTTGCTTATTATCATCCAGGAAGGCCAGCGTGGTTATATAATTTTTGGTATGTTCATATGCCACCGTTACAAATAACGCATCCTTATAAGCATAGGTAAATTCATTGCCTAAAACTATCTGCGGGCGCAGGTTGGGATTACCCTTAAAATAGGTAGTGGCAGAAAGCGGGCGGCGGAAGGGAATCATATCCGCATAGGCTGCACGGTCTGTTCTGCGGGTTACTTTCAGGTTTAAGATGTTCTGATCATTGATCTTATAATCTACGAACAGGGAGGGGAACAGCTGCACATAGTTGCGTTTTACTTCCGCATTAATATAATGCTGCTCTACGGTGCTCCAGGTATGCTCCCCACGCAGGCCCAGCTGAATGGTGAACTTTTTGATCTGCTGATCCACATTCACATACAGGGCATTAATGTTCTCATTATTGATGGTATAATCGCTCCGGGATGAATCCAGCTCATTATGCCCGCTTTCATTATTAAAGAATTTATTATCGTTCACAGCCCTTACGTAGCTTGATTTCCAGCCAAATTCCAGGTGACCGTTACCCAGGGGCTGGGAATAGTCGGCCTTAGCGGCGTAAATATCCAGCTTGCGGTTCCCATCCAGCAGGGAAAGCTCCTGGTTCATGAACTTATCATTGGCATCAAAATAATTATTGGTAATATTTTGCTGCGGATCACTGTAATAATGTGCATAATCCAGGTCAGCGGAGAACTCTTTACCGATGGTATCTATCTGGTGCACCAGGTGTGCGCTGGCGTTGTAATTATAGGGTTTGCTTTTATTGAGGCTGTTAAAATCCAGCCGGTTTGTTTTTACATACTGCGCGTCCTTTTCATCGGTATTGGCCATTAAGCGCACGTTATTGGTTTGCAGCGCGCCGGTACCGGATACAGTGAGCGTAGTTCTTTTGGAAAGGTACAGGTCAATACCTGCCAGCGGCGTGAATGTTTTAGTGGTGGTAATGGTGTTACTGTTGGAAACCTGCTGCAGCAGGAAAGTATTATCGCCGTTAAAGATATCGCTGACAATACCGCGTTTAAAAAAATTCTGTGTTTTCACATAAGTGCCGCTCACAAATAAGTTATAGGCCTTGTTCTTATAGCTCATGTTAAAGCCACCATTGTAGCGGGGATAGCCACCCTGTCCGTAGCTGCCGTTCACCGTGCCGTTCCAGCCTTCTTTCTTGTTCTTTTTCCTGATGATGTTAATAACACCGCCGCTACCGCCCGCATCAAACTTAGCAGAGGGTTTGGCCATGATCTCAATTTTCTGGATGGAGGAGGAGGATGTGCCTCTTAATAAATTCGCCAGGTCTTCGGAAGATAAAAAGGTGGCCTTACCATCAATGAACACATTTACGTTCGACTTGCCGTTCAGCTGTATCTGCCCGCTGGGCGATACTACCACACCGGGCAGCTTATCCATCATTTCCAGGGCGGTAGAACCGGCGCCAATAATGCTGTTCTCCACATTCACCACGGTTTTATCCAGCTTGCGTTCTATAAAAGGCACCTGTCCTTTTACCACTACTTCTCCCAGGTTCTTGGTGGCTGTTCTTAGAGTAAGCACACCCAGGTCTGTAGTGCGGGTGGCGCTGCTGATCTGTAAACCGGTTCTGCTGATCTTTTCAAAACCGATCAGGTTCACCTCCAGGAAGTAATTGCCGTCCTTTATACCTTCAATGGAAAACAAGCCCTGCTCATTACTTAAGGTGGTTTTATAAATTCCGGAATCGGAAGTGTTCCTTAATAAAATGGTGGCATTGATCACAGCTGCGTTCTGCTCACTTACCAGGCTGCCTGTAATGCTGCCTGTGGTTTGGGCCTGCAGGCCGGTAGCAGATAACAGCAATACCAGCAGGGCTGCGCCGGTGTACCATGGCATAAGGGAACGGGTGATCTTTTCAATAACTATTCTCATAATTAAATGTTGGTGTTTTTACCTGCCGGGTTCACAGGTATGGGTCTATATGGGTTTTCAGTTAACGATTCCTGCCGCAGGGCGTTTGCCCTGCTGTACCAAGTGCCAATTATGTCAGCCATTGCCTGGGGGTGCCGGTGAATAAAGAAATGGTTTCCATCCAGGATCTCTGTGCTGAAACCGGCCTTTGTGAACCTGGACCAGTTGACTATGTCGTCCACATCCTCTTCCTGGGTTCCCATCACAGCACAAAGTGGGGCTCTTACTACCGTTTCATTTGTTATTTCATTTCTCTCAGCAATTTCAAAGTCGGCTCGCAGAATGGGCTCAAAGAAGTTAAACAGCTCTTCGTTCTCAATAAGCTCAGGGGGTACACCGCCCAGTTTCTGCAGCTCTGCTACAAAGTTTTCATGATCCAGTAAATATAGGTTTCTTTTTTTACGATTTTCCAATGCCGGACCTGCATTTCCACTCACAATTATACAGCTGGGGAACTTACCTGCTTTTTCCAGCATATAAGCTACGCGCAGGGCAAGATAGGCGCCCATGCTATGCCCGTACAATACGAAGCGGGGCGATGTTAGCTGCGCGGTTATTTGCCGGTACATATCTGCGGCGGCCAGCTCGAAATTTTTCAGCAGGGGCTCGCTCATTCGTTTTCCACGGCCCGGCAATTCCAGGGAAACCACCTCAAATTCCCGTAAAAACTGCAGCATGGAGGCGAAGGAATACCGGTTACCTCCTGCAAAATGCAGTAAAAATAATTGTGCCTGTTTCATACGTTCATTCATTGATATACGCTTACACTTTCTGCGATTAATTTGCCGTAATCCATTTTATATAACTTATCTGCGCAGTGATAATATTTATCATCGTGGGTAATAGCTATAATGGTAAACCCTTCTTTTTTAAGCAGGGGAATGATCTCTGTATAAAATTTTCTCCGGAAATAAGGGTCCTGGTCAGCGGCCCATTCATCCATTACCAGGATAGGTTTTTCTTCCAGCAGGGCGGCTATCAGGGCCAGGCGTTTCCGCTGCCCGGTAGAAAGGTCTGTAGTGGAGAAGACACCTTTTTCCATGGTTACCTTATCTTCTATTTCAAAAAGCTGCAGGTAATACTCCCATTTTTCCATATTCACATTTTCCAGGCCCACCAGCTCATTGAACAGGTAAAAATCGCTGAACACCACTGCAAAGGCAGTGCGGTAATCCGGGTAATTATCTTCATCCACCAGTATATTGTTATACCGGATGCCGCCGGCAGATGGTATGCGCAAGCCCAGCACCGTATGTACAAAGGTGGTTTTGCCGCTGCCATTGCCGCCATAAATAAAAATGGTATCGCCTTTCTGGATCTCAAAGTTCACCGGCCCAATGCCAAAAGCTTTATCCTGCTCCCCGTAATAATATTCCAGGTTATGTACCGTGATCTGCTCAAATTCATCATTAAAAATGGTGGGCTCCCGCAGCGCCGGCGGCTGGCTCGCGGCTTCCAGCTTGGCTTTCAGGTCAAACAAATGTGTGGAGGCCACCCGGGCACGCGCCAGGGCAGGTAACAGCACCATAATGGTTTCTATAGAACCCAGTAAATACAACAAGGTGAACACAAAGCTTACCGTATCCTTCGTATTGATCTTCAGCGCTACGCTGAAGAAAACAAGGATGGAAGAAATAAGCACGTAGAACAGCACCTGCCCGGTGATCTGGTTGGTCAGAAAACCTGCATAGGCATTGGTATTGTTCGTATACGCTTCTTTAGCAACAGTATTAATGCGGGTATTAAAAATGTAGGCGCCTTTGCGGGGCTCCATGTAAATTTCCTTAAAGCCGTCGAGGATGGAATTTAATCCTGCCTGAAACCTGGTTTCCAGGCCGCGGGCGCGCCGGAAGTTTTCCGTATCTGCCTTGGAACGGAGGTGGTAAATAGATACCCCGATGGATGCTACGCCCAGCGTTAACCCAAACAGCAGCATGGAAATAGAGGCCAGGTATACCAGGCAGGAAATAGCCAGCACGGTGGAGGTACAAAAATCAATAATGCTCATGGAGGCCGTGGTAAGGATATTCACATCGCTTACAATAGCGGAATGCACATCTGCCCGGCGGCCGGAGAGCTGCTGGTAATTGGTGTTCAGCACCAGCCTTAAGATCTGTTTGCGGAGATCCCAGAACAGGGTTTGCGAGAGCCGTATAATGGCCAGTGACAAGGTTTTCCTGATCCATACAAATGCCAGGATGATGGACAGGAAAACCAGGATATACTCTTTATTAACCGTGAAATCACCGGCTATAATAAGCCCCATGATCCCCGTTACTGTTTTAATAAAAAGAAAGCTGCACAGGCCGGAAAGGATGCCCAGACACACATATTTCAGGAATCCCCATTTACCCGTCATTGGTAATACTAATTTCAAAATCCGTTTCATGTTTGCTTACTTAAAAAATGATCTGATAATACCTATTCGTATATACGTTTGCGTTTTCCAGCCTGTGCGCCTTAATTAATATTGCTCTTGCGGCTGCTCTTTTTCTTCCAGCACTCCCATTTCATAGAACAGCTCTTTTTCGCCATACAGCCGCTCTGATATAATGTTGTTAGCCCGGCATTCTTTAATGAGCTTATTGGATTGTACAATGGGGTTGGATTCGTCTGTGTACTTGATGGAGCTAATGAACTCCAGCCAGGGTTCCATGCCCATGGCATACACGTACAGCTCTTTAGGCTGGAACACGTCTACCATGGCCTTTCCCCGCTCATAGTTGGAGCCGGCCAGGCGGCGGGAGCCATCCATATCGCGGGGCAGCTCTTCCGTTAACAGCGGTCCGTATAACCAGGAAAGAGGCGCGCCATCGCATTCCATACCCAGGAACAAACTGTCTACCGTGCCTATCATCTTAAACACCTGCTCGTACAGGCGGGCTTCCACGTTGCAGGAGTCTGCCGCAAACAGCAGGGTGTATTTGCCAATGCGTACATGGTGGCACAGCTTGGAGCGGATATCCAGATCGGAATGTTCTCCAATGAAAGGCACGCCGGTGATGCGGGTATGTCCTGATCCCACGGTTTCAAACTCGCCTATTTCCAGCACGTTGTTAAAGCCCAGCATGTTGAACATCATTTTCAGATTAGGATCCTGCAGGGAGCCATTGCCGCCTTTGGGCACTACGATGTGGCCTATACGGTGCCTCAATGATAACAGGGTTTCAAACAGGATATGATCCTGGTGGTTATGGGTGATGATCACATAATCTATCTTATCCGGCAGGTGCGCTTCCGAATAACGGGTTACATCTGTAGAATAGCCGTGGTAGCTGATCACAGGATCTACCAGGATGCTGGTGTCCTTGGTTTCTACCAGGATGCAGGCATGGCCGAAGTAGCGCATACGGATCTTATCGCCGGTATAGGGCGTGTATTCCACCGGCTGCTCCTGGGTAAAAAAGGTGTTAAACAGCTCCCGGTCCTCTTCCTTAATGTCAAAGGCGGCAGCTACTTCCTCTATATCGCCGGGTATTCTTCTCATGCGGCTGATCATATCAATGCCGGCATGTTTGAATGGCACCTGCACATGGATCACATTGGGCTCATTCAAGCGGGGCGTGCTCAGTACAAAAGGACGCTCATCATTATTGGTGATCCACAGGGCTATGCTCTGGGATGCTTCGTTATACAGGGGGCTGTTATACAACAGGCGCTCAAAGAAACGGAAAGAGGGGTAGTTGTTCAGGTCATACACCAGCTCCACATGTCCTTTCAATATCTCCGGCACTTTGCTGTACAGGGTATCCATTGCAAAACCTTTGGCATGTGTTTTCAGCATTCTGTCCAGCTCCACAACGGCTTGTGCAAAGGCTATTTCATGCGCTTTTTTCTCAACGGTTTCTTCTCTTAGCTTGCGGATCTCCTCTACCCGGCCGCCATTCAGGTCCACAAAGGGACCGCCGCGCATTTTGGGGTTCTTAGCTGCAGCGGCATGGATCTGCGGGTTCTGTATATACGAATCCAGGATCTTGAGATGCCGGTTCACAACATTCATGGCAGAGGTGGCGGGTGATATGAGGTGTGCCCATGCATACCATCTGTCAAAAAGGGGTTCTACTACAAGATTTGGTTTTGCATACCAGGTGTTGTTTTTCATACTTATTACTTTAATAGATTGTTGAATAAAATTTAGATCGTTGCCTGAGTCCGGGGTACCTGTATAAAGGCTTCCCGCACACAATACTGCACAATGGTGTGCGCATACTTTTCTATATCGTAGGTGCAACGGGCGCTTATTTTTTCCAGGTAAGCTTTGGTGGCCTGCTGCTGGATCATAAAACGTGTATCCGCTGCATCTGTGCTGCTGTAGCGCAGTATGCCCAGGGCCGTATTTTCCGTGGAAAGGTCTGCGCCGTCCATCAGCTTTTGCACGTGCTGCTCAAAAGTGGCGGCATCGGTAAGCTGCAGCTCAATGTTGCAGGCGGCCAGCTGTTGTACAAACTGGCTTAAGCGGATGGGGTTAGCTTCCATAATATGAAAAGTGCTGAACAGCTCATTTTTATGCAGTGACAGCGCTACGGTGATACCACACACAATATCCACCGGGGTGGTTTCAAACGTGGTGGCGGCTATTTCCTCACAGTAATAACCCAGGCTAGCCAATGTTCTCAGGCGCTGGTAAAAGTTATTGCTGCCAATATTCTGCTGGAATAACCCGGTTTGCGAATCGCCGCCAATGTTGCCGATGCGGAATACATTTACATGCAGGCGGCCGCTGTTTTCCTTTATATATTGTTCTGCCCTGAATTTGGAAGCGGGGTAAATGCGGCGGCCGAACTGCTGGCCAAGGTCCAGGTCTGTTTCATAAAAGCTAATGCTTTCCACGTTCTCAATAAACCCGCCAGTGGCAACGGCGTTGGTAGAATAGTGATTGAAATACTGCACCCCCTTCTTTTTGGCCCATTCCAGCACCTTTACCGTGCCTTCATAATTAATGCTGTTGGTATGGGTGGCTTTACCAAAATGGCTTACGTTGGCGGCCAGGTGGTGCACGGTATCCACATCCTGTAAATGCGTGTTGCCGGCAGCTGTAAGGCCCAAGTCTGCCAGGGTAATATCCCCGCAGATACCGCTGATCCTTTGCGGAGGCAGCTGCAGGTGCGGGAAGTACCAGCTAACTGTGGCGGCTAAACGTGTTTGTGCGGCAGCATCATCTGCAGCCCTTACCAGGCAGGTAATAGTTGCATTTGTTTTTTCCAGCAGCTCTTTGATCACATACACGCCCAGGAAACCGGTGCCGCCGGTAAGCAGGATATGCTGCGGGGCAATGCGCTCAGCCGCTTCCTGCTCCTGTATGCGCTGCAGCAGCAGCTCATATTCCAGGCTGCGCAGATCGTCACGGCTAATGACGCCGGTTGCTGCGGGCGTAGTATTAACCACGGGCACCGGTGGTATGGCTCCCAGCTTTTCTTCTATCAGCGCGGCCTGCTGGGATACGGTGCAATAATCAAAAATGTCGGCATATTCCAGGTCAACCGCATAACGTTTGGCTATTTGCTGTAATACATCCAATCCTAATAAGGAGGAACCGCCCAGGTCAAAGAAATCATCTTCAAGGCCTATTTCAGTAACCTTCAGCTTATCCTGCCAGATGGCGGTTACCCCTGCTATAATATCCGCCGTGGTAAACACCTGCGGCGCTGCAGCTGTTTCCTGCAGTAAGGCTGCTGGTGCATTATTTACTACAGCCAGTGATATTACCTGCGGCCAGTGGCGTTTAGGTTCGAGTACCGGCAAATGCAGGTTATGCAGGAAAGGCGTTTTGCCGAACAGGTTTGCAAAGCGCAGCTCATGCCCGCTGTTGTAATAAGCGGTCAGTATATCCAGGCAAAGGTCGCGGCCTTGCGTAGGAAATACAGCCTGGATGTGCGCGGGCGCCTGTGCTGTGAGCCATTGCCTGCAGGCAGTGATCATTTCACCCTGGCTGCCCATTACAACCAGCAGGTATTGTTGCTGCGCATCCAGTGTGTTTAAGAATTGTACAAAGGCTGCGCTGTTAAACGGCTCCTGAACGGGTTCCTGTGCAGCCAGCTGCAACAGGGCTTCCGGCAGGGTTACCTTATCCATCAGCAAAAGGGATAAGAGCTTGCCGGATTGTGCGCCAATGATCTTATCCGGTGCAAAACCGCCATTGTTCAATGTTTTGGCAGCGCAGTAATGTAACAGGAAAGATTGTTGTGTGGCTGTCAGCTCCTCATGCCCTGCTGTTACTGCTGTATACAATGCTGCCATGGCCGGGCTTTGATCTAAGAACGCCGTTATCTTATCTGCGGTAAGCAGGCCGGGTATTAACAGGAACACCTGCGGCGGGGTTGCCTTTTTGCGGGGTGTTGTGAATGGAGTTGGCTGTGGGTTGTTGGCTGTTAGCTTTTGTTGCAGGATGTTAATGAGCTCTTCCCGGTCTTTAAACAATACCAGCTCACCGTAAGTAACCTCGCCCATGATCCGGTTCACGGAATAGCTTAGCTGCGCCAGGTTTGTTTGCGGGTACTGCTGTAAATATTGCAGCAGGTAAGCGCTAACGTTAGCCGCTTTTGCGGGTGTAGCGCCACCTAACTTCATTGCATATACGCCATTTTCGGTTGTTGCAGGTGCAGTGTTAACCGGCGCAGCATATTCCTCCACTATCATGTGCACATTGGTACCGGTTAATCCGAAGGAGCTTACGCCGCCTGCCCGTGGCACTTCGCTATTCCAGGGCTGCAGCGTGCGCTGCACTTTTACAGGTGAATCACTTTCCGGTATATGCGGGTTAATGCTGTTAAAACCTACCTGCGGCGGCAGCTGCTGCTGTTTTAATGCCAGCACCAGCCTGGCCAGGCCTGCCAGCCCTGCTACGGGGCCTAAATGTCCGAGCTGTCCCTTTACGGAGCTGATGGAACAAACTTTGTCCATGCCCGGCAGGCTTTCTTTAAAAGCAGCATCTATGCCGCTGAACTCAATAGGATCGCCTAAGATGGTACCAGTGCCATGCGCTTCTATAAATCGTATATGCGCCGGGTTTACCCCGCTATTCTCCCATGCCATGCGGATCACTTCTGCCTGTGATACCGGGCTGGGTGCAGAAATATTCTGGATCAGCGCGCCGCCATGGTTTATGGCGCCGCCTTTAATAATGGCATGAATGGGATCGCCATCGCGGATGGCGGCATCGGCTCTTTTAAGCAGCACACATACAATACCTTCCCCACCCAGGATACCATCGGCATCGCCGTCAAATGGGTGACATTGCTCCCGTTTGGACATTACCGGTGAAAGCACAGCATGGTCCCTGGAGCTTACGCTCAGGCTTACACTACCTACCATGGCCAGGCTGCAATCATCATTAGCCAGGCTTTGACAAGCATAATAGAGTGCAGTCAAGGAGGAGGAGCAGGTGGTATCCACCCCTATCAGCGGCCCGCGCCAATCCATAAAATTGGCTACCCGAGTGCCTACCATGCCGGGCATGTGCGCAGTAAGGGCCAGGTTATTAAACTCATCAAAAAAGTGCCGGTACATTGATTGGCCAAACGTGTGAAAGAAACCAATGCGCTGTCCTCTCAGCTCCGCCGGTACATAACCTGCATTGTACACGGCCTTGACCGCATGCTCCAGCATAAGGCGCTGCTCCGGATCCATACGCTCTGCTTCTGCGGGCGATATTTTAAAGTACTCGTTGTCAAACAGGTCTATCCTGTCCAGGTAAGAGCCTTTCGTTACTTCAAACTCCCCGAAGCGGGAAAATATATCGTTCAGGCGCTGGGCTGATAATGGCTTAAAACTATGCTCACCTGTTTGCACAGTTTCCCAGAATGCTTCCAGGTTATCTGCCTCCGCTACTTTCATGGAAAGACCAATAATTGCAATGGCTGTTTTCATGTTTTGGGTTTTTAAAAGATCATTAATTCGGTTTCCTTCTCCGCAGGCGCTGCTTCTTTGATCATTTTTTCCTGTTCTATAGCGCGGGCAATGTCCCGGATAGTCAGGTACTCGAAAAACTTATCTATGGAAAAACTAACGCCCAGCTGCTGACTTACCAGCTGCGACATCTTGATTATCTTCAGTGAGTTGCCGCCCAGGTTAAAAAAGCTGGTTTGCACGCCCACAGGGCTTTTCCCCAGCACCTCCTCCCAAATAGCCACCAGCTGTTTTTCAATGCCGGTATCCGGGGCTATATATACTTCGTCTGACAGGGTGCCCAGCTCTTCGGGGTCCGGTAATCTTTTGCGGTCTATCTTACCATTGGGCGTTAAGGGAATAGCTTCCAGCTGCACATAATGTGCAGGCAGCATGAATGATGGCAGTGTTTTTTGCAGGAACTGCTGCATATCCTGTTTGCTGAGCGTTGTTTGACTTACCACATAAGCCACCAGCTCTTTTTCCCCGCTGCCATTGGCTTTAGCCTGCACCACGGCTTGCGCTATTTCAGGATGCTGCTGTAATGCGGTTTCAATTTCGCCCAGCTCTATGCGGTACCCGCGGAACTTCACCTGGTCATCTTTACGGCCCAGGAAAATAATGCTGCCGTCCGGCAGCCATTTACCCACATCACCGGTCCTGTAAAAACGTTCACCGGAACGGAAAGGATTATTTACAAACTTTTCTGCGGTAAGCGCATTGTTATTCAGATATCCCCTGGAAAGGCCATGGCCACCTATGCAAATTTCTCCGGCAACGCCTATGGGCTGGGGCTGTAGCTGTGCATCCAGGATATATACCTGGCTGTTGGAGAAGGGCATGCCCAATGGCACATTACCGCTAGCGGTGTTAATGTTCACCTTATTCACCAGCTTGCCAATGGTAGTTTCAGAGGGGCCGTAATGGTTATATACTTCACAGCTGCCATCATAAGCGCGCAGCAGATCTATTACATCACTGGTCAGCTGCTCGCCTCCGAAAATGAGGCATTTTGCCGGTACAAACAGCTGGTGTACCTGCTGTAATGCCTTCCAGTGCGAGGGTACTATTTTTATGCAATCCAGCTCCGCCTGCAGCATACGGTCTGCATTCATTACATCTGCTGCAGTAAATACCTGCAATCTTCCGCCGGTTAACAGGCAGGGATATACGACGGTATTGCCCAGGTCTGCAGCGATGGTAGATACCAGCCCGAAGTGCTTACATTCGCGGATGTTGGTACGCGCCAGTATGCCATACACATAATCCACCAGCGACTGGTGATTGATCATTACACCTTTGGGCTGGCCAGTGCTGCCGGAGGTATAGATCACATAGGCCAGGTCGGCCGGCAGTATATCATTGCGTACCGGCAGCTCAGCATCTGTAATACCGTCCAGCTGAATATCAATGGCAAACACATTGCCTTTGTAATAGTCCAGGTCAAAAATATAATCTGTTTGGGTGATGAGCGACTTAATGCCGGTATCCTGTATTATAAATTCCTTTCTTGCGCGGGGTGTTTCCGGCTCAATGGCCACATAAGCGCCGCCTGACTTCAGGATGCCCAGTATAGCGATGATCATGCTGGCAGAGCGGTCCAGCATAACGCCTACCAGGTCATCTGCTTTTATATTGCAATTGCTGCGCAGGTAGGCAGCCAGCTTGTTTGCCTGCTCCTGCAGCTCCCGGTAAGTAAGGTCTTTCCCTGCAAAAGTGAGGGCTATATTTTCCGGTGTGCGGGCGGCCTGCTCATCAAACAGGTCTACAATGGTTTTATTGGTTGGATAGGCGATGGTGCTTTCTGCAAAATTCACCAGCAGCTGCTGTTTTTCCGTTACACTTAAATAATCCAGCTGCTGAATGGGTTGCTCAGGCGCTGCCAGCGCTGCTTCCAGCAGCTGTTCCAGGTGATTGCACAGGCGGGTAATGGTGGCTTTGCTGTAAATATCCTTGTTGTACACTGCCTGTACATACAGCGCATCTTCTGTAGTTGTGAAAAAGAAAGTGAGGTCAAATTTGCTGATAGCATCTTCCCCGGAAGCATAGCTGCTTACCTGTACATTGCCTAATGTTTGCGGTTCCTTTGCATCACCACCATCAGCGTTCTGTAATACCACCATTACATCAAACAGGCTGCTGCGGCTCATATCCCGCTGCAGGTGCAGCTCATTCACCAGCTCATCAAAAGGATAGGCCTGGTGCTCATATGCGCCCAGGGTTACCTGTTTAATATGCTGCAGCAAGGCGGTGTAGCTATCATCGCCTTTGAACTGCGCTCTTAATGCAAGCGTGTTCACATAAAATCCTATCTGGTTTTCCAGGTCGGGGTGTTCCCGGCTGGCAATGGAAGTGCCTATTACAATATCTGTCTGGCTGGTGTAGCGGTACAGCAATGCATTTATTGCTGCCAGCAATCCCATGAACAGGGTGCTACCCTGTTCTTTGAGCAATACCTGCAGCCGGCTACTTAATGCAGGGCTGAAGCTTTTATTTACCACCGCGCCACGATGCGTTTTTACGGCCGGGCGTATGTTATCACCTGCCAGCTGCAGCACCGGCAGCTCTCCTTCAAACTGCTGCAGCCACCAGGCCTTATGCTCATTCAGCGCTCCGCCGCTTAGCTGCGCCTGCTGCCAGGCAGCATAATCCTTGTATTGGATACGCAAGGGCGGCAGCTGCAGCTCCTCATTACGGGTGCGTGCATTGTATAATTGCAGCAGCTCTGCTACCAGGATATCCATTGACCAGGCATCGCTGATAATGTGATGCAGGGTGTAGGTAAATACCCATTTATTATCTGCCACCTGGCATAAAACAGCGCGTAACAAAGGGCCGGTGGCCAGGTTAAAGGGCTTCCCGGCATCCTGCTGTACAAAGGCCTTCAGCTTTTCTTCCTGTTCTGCTTCCATCCGCAGATCATGGTAGGCGATCTCAAAATTCACATCAGCAGCCGGCTGAATGTACTGCCGGATCTCAAACTGCTCATTTTCCCTGAACACCGTCCTTAAGATCTCATGCCGAGCAATCAGGTTCTTAAAAGATCCCTGCAGCGCTATCAGGTCCAGGTTACCTTCAAACACAAATACACCGGGCATGTTGTAAGCGGTATTGCTTTCCTCAAACTGGCTTAATACCCATAACCTGCGCTGCGAGGAGGATAACACGTAAGAGGCGCTGGCTTCGACTGCCGGTATTTCGTTATGGTTATCTGCCCGGGTTACAGACAGCCAGGCCATCAATGCGTTTTTATTTTCTTTTATTTTCTGTATCACATCCTCCTTCAATGCGCCATCCGGTGCATTGATCTTTAGCTTCCCGTCTTCCACGTATACCTGTATATCCTTTTCTGCCAGTGCCAGTATTAAGTCAATTACATTTTTCATATCCGTATAAAAATTATTTGCTTACAACTTAGAGTTCAATTACATCCCGGTTCTCCTGTTTTATTTGCCGGGAGCTTTCAATCCATTTACCGGCGCGGATCATATCGCCCAGCGCTTCAATGGTGGGGTTAAAGAAAATATCCTTCAGGGCTATGCGGTAGTCAAATGTTTTATGGATCTGGCCCGCCAGCCGTGCCACTTTCAGACTATGGCCTCCCAGCTCAAAGAAATCATCCTTAATACCGATCTTTTCCACCCGCAGGATCTCCTGCCACATGCTCACCAGCGTTACTTCCGTTTCATTGCGCGGGGCCACATATTCCACACTGGTAGCCATGCCTGCGCCCTGCGGATCGGGCAGCTGCTTTTTATTCACCTTGCCATTGGCGGTTACCGGGAAACTATCCAGCTGCACAAACTGCGATGGGATCATGTAAGAGGGTAATGTTTTATTCAGGTGTGTGCGCAGCTCTGCTATATTCAGCTCTACATTACCGGTTACATAGGCTACCAGCATTTTTTCACCGTCGGTTCCACTGCGGGCCACTACTACTGCGCCATTCACCTGCTCATGCAGCTGCAGGGTGGTTTCTATTTCACCCAGCTCTATGCGGTACCCGCGGATCTTCACCTGGTCGTCCTGCCGGCCTATGAACACAATATTCCCATCCTGTGTCCAGCGCACTACATCGCCGGTGCGGTATAATTTTCCTTCACCAAAAGGATTGTCAATGAATTTTTCTGCTGTAAGCTCCGGCCGGTACAGGTAACCTTTGGCCAGGCCATCGCCGGCTATATACAGCTCTCCGCTAACACCTATGGGCAACAGCTGCAGCGCTGCATCCAGCACGTATAGCTGCGTATTGGCAAAGGGTTTCCCGATCACGGAAGACACGCCATGGGTGCTGTCTGCAATGACAGCATTCACCGTGCTTTCCGTAGGACCGTATGCGTTAAAGAGCTGTATGCCATAACCTTGCGCTGCCCGCAGCACACCATCCGGCAGGGCTTCGCCGCCAAATGCAATCATGCGTACGGTAGCAAACAGATCTGCCTTTTCGCTTTCTTCCAGCTCATGGATCACGGGGAAGAACAGCGGTGGAATATTCAGAATGGTGATCTTATTATCCACTACAAAACGCCGGAAGCCGGAGGGCTGCAATTCCACATCCTGCCGTATTACTACCCCGGCGCCTTTCAGCAGGAAGGGGAAGGTTTCCTCTACCGACATATCAAAAGAGAGGGAAGCAAATTGCAAAATGCGATCCTTTTCCGTTACGTTATACTGTCTGATAACACCCAGGGCCAGGTTCACCAGGGATAGGTGCCCGATCATTACGCCCTTGGGATTGCAGGTGCTGCCGGAGGTGTAAATAATATAAGCCAGATCGCCAGGCTGCGGTATGGTGGACAGATTGCTGGCAGGGTATTGCTGTGCTGCTTTATGGAACGCTTCCAGCAGGTCTTCGTCTACCAATACTTTGCACTTACTGTCTTCAACAATATAATCAATACGCTCCTGCGGATAATCCGGATCAACGGGCACATAAGCGCCGCCGCTTTTCAGCACGGCCAATACCGTTATCATTACCCATTCGCTGCGGTCCAGCTTTATGCCTATGAGATCATTGGGCTGAATGTTATACTGCGCTTTTAAATAATGCGCCAGGCGGTTAGACTGTTCGTGCAGCTGCTGGTAGCTAAGCGTGCGGTCTTTGAAAATGACGGCAATGTTTTCCGGCGTGCGGGTTACCTGCTCCTGTAACAGCTCTATAACGGTTTTGTCTTTCGGATAATCCATGATGCCCGGCTCATTAAAGGCAATGAGCTGCTGCTGCTTTTCCGCTTCACTTAAATAACAAACGGTGTCTATCTGTACTGCCGGATTATCCAGCACCTGTATAACCAGCTGTGTAAAATGTTCTTCCAGGGCCGCCATTAGCTGTGCGGCATATACCATGCTGTTATATTCAAAACGAATGCGGAAGTTATTACCGGGAATAACAGAAACAGAAAGGTTGTAGCTG
Organism: Chitinophaga sp. GbtcB8; assembly: GCF_019091455.1. Lineage (GTDB taxonomy): Bacteria > Bacteroidota > Bacteroidia > Chitinophagales > Chitinophagaceae > Chitinophaga. The sequence goes on along the minus strand of NZ_JAGXJN010000029.1, from coordinate 29,363 downwards.
GTTTGCTCCACACCGGCAGACGATATCACTAACAGCTCCTGTTGCTGCTGCCGGCCGGCTGCATGCTGTTCCACCATTTCCTGTACCGGGTAATTTTCAAATATGAGGATGTGATCAACCAAACCGCCACCCGGTTCACTTACTGCCAGCACATCTGCCAGCTGTGTATAGTGATGCGCCGCTGCGCTGATGGCGCTTTCCTGCACGGCTTTTAGTAACGCTTCCGCAGTGGCGCCTTCATTTATACGTATACGTACGGGGATGGTGTTAATGAACAGGCCTATCATTTCTTCAATACCCTTTATTTCTCCCGGGCGGCCGGACACTACTGCGCCAAACACTACATCCCTTGTATTGTTATAACGGGATAGTAACAAGCCCCAGATGGTTTGGATGAAGGTATTTTCCGTAATGCGCAGCTGCGCGCACAGGGCTTTTATGGCGGCGGTGGCAGCAGTACCCAGGTTAAAGGCCCGCTCTGCCGGTTCAAAGGCAGCATGGTTGCCGGCAGCCAGCTGCGGCAGGGTGCTTACGGTATCATAATCTGCCAGGTAATGCCTCCAGTATTGTAACGACCTTTCTTTATCCTGCTGCATAAGCCAGGAAATATAACCCGCATAAGGCTGTACTTCCGGCAGGCTGGTTTTGCGGCCCTGCAACAATCCTTCATACAATTCAGAGAATTCTTTGATCAGGATACCTACACACCAGCCATCCATTAAAATGTGATGATGACCCCAGATAAATTCATAGGTATCTGCACCCAAACCTAACACGGTGAGGTTCATTTGGGATCCGCTATGCAGGTCAAAGCCTTGCTGGCGGATGTTGCGTTTAATATCTTCTATCACAGGATCCGCCTGACCGCTAACATCCAGGTATTGGAAATTATTCAACACTTTCTTTTTCACTACCTGCAGCACGCTGCTATCCAGCTCCTGTGTAAAGCTGGTGCGCAGCACGGCGTGGCGCGCCACCAGCATTTCATAGCTGCGTTCCAGCGCATCCAGGTTCAGCGTACCTTTCAGGCGATAGCTCATTTGCTCGCAATACGCCAGTGAACCAGGTGTGCTGAGCCAGTGGTAGTACAGCCCTTCCTGTAAATGGCTTAATGGATACACATCTTCTGTATTCCCATCCACATCCAGCTGCTCCACCTGTTCCATACTCAGCTCTTTATAAGTAAGGTCAACCGGGGTAAGATGCGTGGCAGCTGTTGCAGAGAGCGCGTTTATCAGCTCTTCCAGCTGCGCCTGGAAACAGGCAAGCAGCCTTGCAATTACCGGTTTGGAATACTGGTGGGTACTATAACTGATGGTTAAACGGAGCTGCCCTTCTGTTACCATGCCCAGTACATCCAGCAGCACAGCGCGCGGTTCGTCCGGCGAGATGGCACGCCCCTGGTAGTCGCCGGAAAATCCAAACAGCTGTTTGCCTTCCGCGTCCTGTACACCTGCACCAAAATCGCCCAGGTAGTTGAATGCTATTTGCGGCTGCAACCGGTAGTTGCGGCCGGCTGTGTAACGCAGTATGCCATAACCCATGCCTTTATTGGGCACGCGGTGCAGAGTTTCTTTTACGGTGATCAGCTGCCGGATGGCATCCTCCCGGTGGCGCATATCAAATACCACGGGGTACATGCTGGTAAACCAGCCTACGGTGCGGGTTACATCTACATTAGCGCCTATGTTCTCCCGGCCATGCCCTTCCAGGTTGATCAGCACTTTTTCCAGCTCAAACACCTCTGCTACTGCCATGCTGAAAGCGCCCAGTAACAGGTCATTCACCTCTGTACGGTATGCGCTGTAACACTGTGTTAATAAGCGGCTGGTTAAACTTTCATCCAGCAGAAAAGATTGACGGGCAGCATCTTTTATCAGGCTGCTGCCCTCTGCATGTTCCACCGGTACCGGCGGAATGTGCATGGCTTCCAACGCATCCCAATAGACTGCTTCTTTTTGCAGGATTTCGCTTTGTGCATATTGCTGCTGCATTTGCTGCCAGTACTGGAAGGAATCCGTTTTTAAAGGCAGCTCCAACGGCTGAGCTGCCATGTATTGCTGGTATAATGTGGAAAGATCTTCAAACAAAATGCGCCAGGATACACCGTCAATTACCAGGTGATGGGCTACCATTAATAAACGGTCGCCTGCTTCACCGCGAAATAAACCTACACTGAACAAAGGTCCTTCTTCCAGCTGCATACCGGATTGCAGACGGTCGCAATGTGCAGCAAAATCTGTTTCGCTGATATTGCGGATCTCTTCAAAGATATAACCTTGCGTTTTGCCTTTGTTCTCCTGCAGCCAGCCGGTTTCCGTTTGGCGGAATACCATGCGCAGCGCATCATGGTGTTGAACAATCTTATCCAGCGCGGCGCGCAGCGCATTAATATCAACAGGCGTTTTGCTGTAGAGTAACACAGATTGATTGTAATGATGTTTATGCAGGACCGCCCCGTTCAGGAACTGCGACTGTATGGGGCCTAACGGCACCAAACCTTCCACCAGCCTCTGAGGAACCGCGCGGGTCACTACCTGCACTTTACTTGCTAGTTCTTCTATTACAGGGAAGCGGATCACGTCCTGGATGGTTAAGGTAAAACCCCGTTGTTTTAAACGGGCCACTACCTGTATGGATTTAATGGAATCGCCGCCCAGGGCCAGGAAATCATCTTTAATACCGATGGACTGTTTCTTCAACACTTCTTCATACACCGCCACCAGGTTACGTTCTGCTTCATTACGCGGCGCCACATAGGTTACGTTAGCAGCCATTATCCCGGTTTCCGGATCAGGCAGGTTCTTCTTGTCTACCTTACCGCTGGCATTCAACGGCAATACATCCAGCTGCACAAAATGTGCAGGCAGCATATAAGCAGGCAGGATTGTGCCCAATGCAGCGCGCAGGGCTGTTATGTTAAGCGTAACCTCACTTACCAGGTAGGCTACCAGCTCTTTCTGCCCATTGCTGTTTGGCCTGGCCAGTACAACAGCGGCTTGTATGCCCGGTTGCTGTTGCAAAATACTTTCTATTTCACCCAACTCTATACGGTAACCGCGGATCTTCACCTGCTCGTCCTTACGGCCGGCAAATGCAATGTTACCGTCCGGCAGCCAGCGGCCCAGGTCACCAGTGCGGTACAGGCGCTCACCGGGTTTAAAAGGATTGGCTACAAATTTTTCGGCGGTTAATGCGGGCTGGTGCAGGTATCCGCGGGCCAGGTTATACCCTGCCAGGCAAATCTCGCCGGTAACGCCTACCGGTTGTAATTGCAGGTTAACATCCAGTATATACACCGCGGTGTTGTCAATGGGTTTACCAATGGGTATTACAGACAGGCCGTTCAGCTCATTCAGATGAATGGAGGCAGACACCACTGCATTTTCCGTAGGGCCGTAGTTGTTAATCAGCTTCAGGTTACCGGTATGCCGCAGCGCATCGCCCCCGGTAAGGATCTTTACCTGATCCAGGCCAGTGGTGGCAGCATCTGCCAGCTGCTCACATATTACAGTAGGTAAAAAGCAATGCGTAATACCCTGCTCTTTTATAAATGCAGCTATTGCAGTTACATCCAGCCGTATATTACCGGGTAACGGATACAGCGTGGCGCCGGTTAACAGGTAGGGCCATATTTCCCAGCCTGCGGCATCAAAGCTAATGCTGCTATACACGGTTGCCTTGCTTTGCGCCGTTACTTCAAAATAACGATTATGCCAGTTGCATAAATTTGATAAAGCAGCATGCTCCAGCATAACGCCTTTAGGCCTGCCCGTGGAACCCGATGTATAGATCACATACGCCAGGTTAGCGGCATTGTTGATCAATGGCAGGTTTACAGCGGGGTATTGCAATAACAGCGGATTATCTTTTATTACTACTGCTTCAAAACCGGCTGTAGGCAACACCGCCTTGCGGTGCTCGTTTTCTATTATCACTATTTTAATGCGGGCATCTTCCAGCATGTAACGTACACGTTCTGCCGGCAGCTCCGGATCAATGGGCACATAAGCAGCGCCGGATTTCAGAATGCCCAGCATACCAACAACCATTTCTGCGGAGCGCCCGCTTACAAGGGCTACCAGCGTTTCTGCCGTTACCTGGCAGCCCCCCCTTAAAAATGCGGCCAGCTGGTTAGCTTTTTCATTCAGCTCTTTATAGGTAAGCTGCGTATCTGCCGTTACAATAGCTATTTGCTGAGGTGTAGCTGCAGCCTGCCGTTCAAACTGTTCCTGTATGGTTTCATTCGCAAGGTAAGGTACCGTGGTATTGTTAAAAGTACCCAGCAGCTGCTGCAGGTCGTGCGCCGACAGCATAACCTGCTTATCTGTTCTGCCTGTGGGGTTAAACGCAATATTTTCCAATGCACGTTCAAAGTATTCATTGAATGCAGCCAGAGAAATACCGCCTGTTAACTCTTTCTTCTGTTTATAGATCAGCTTTAACATGCCACCTGTTATGCTCACAGAAAGATCCAGCCAGGTATTGGTGGATTCAAAAGATTTCAGCTCCAGGCTGTTCTTTTCCTTCGTGGCTTTTTCATCCAGTACCACGTGCAGCGCATCATACACATGGAAGTTGATATAGTTGAAAACAACATCAAAGAACGGGTTGCTTTCTCTTATATCACCACCTGACAAGCGGTTAATTTCATAGAGGCTTAACCGGTCCCGGCCCTTCAGGGATCTTAATTTATGATCCAGCTCCATTGTGTACTGCCTCCAGCTACCGGCGGTACTGCCCTGCTGATAGCGCAGTGGAATTGTGTTCAGGAAGCAGCCCAGGATCTTATCCCCGTCCTCGCATACCGGCCGTACATTGGATACGAGGCCAATAGTGAGGTCTGTTTCTGCAGTGAGCAATTGCAGCGTATATAAATAAGCTCCAAGGAACAATGTTCTTACCGGAACCCCCTGCAGTTTGGCTGCATTTTCCAGCTTAGGTAAATAATCAGGCGGGTAGTTTTTTTCAAATGAAGCGGCCAGCGCTTTGTTTTCAAAAACGGACAGGCGTTTATGATCTGCCAGCTCCTGCTGCCAGAAACGGATATTTTCTTCCTGTGCTTTCTCTGCCAGGGAGCTTATAATGCTGGTTTTATTATCCGCCATCAGCGGGGCGGGGCGGTAAGCTGCATCCTGCTGCAGCTGCAGGCATAAGTGATGCAATTCTGTGTTCAGCGAAGCTACGCTCCAGCCATCCAGGATAGCGTGGTGGAACTGGAACAGGTACACCATCTGATCTGCAGCGGTGACAAAAATGCTGATCCGCCAAAGGGGTGCTATGGAAAGATCAAACGGTCTTTTGCGTTCGTCTGTTATATACTGGCGGATGTAAGCCTGCTGCGCTGCGGCATCTTTATCCGTCAGGTCCTCTACCAGCATGTTCACCGGTACGGTTTTATACACGATCTGCAGGCTATCGCTGCCCATGTTATAAATATCAAAACCGGTCCTTAAAATGCTGTGTTTTTCCACCAGCAGGGTAAAGGCCTGTTTAAAAATATCCAGGTCAAATAACGGAAGCTGGTACACAAACTGATCGTGGTAAGTACCGTTTTCCGGGTCTTTCAGCTGCTCAAACACCATTCCTTTCTGTATATCGCTCATGGGATATACCTCTGCTATGGCAGCGGCATTGGGCGCCGTGCGCAACACTTCCTGTTGCATGGCATCCAGCTGTGCGGTGATCTCCTGCTGTAGCTGTAACTTTGCATCTGGCACATGGCCGTAGGCTGTTACGTGGGCTGCCAGCGCCGCTATAGTAGGCATTTCATAAAAAGTGCGTAGCTCAATTTCTTTATGAAATTCCTTTTTCAGTTTGCTGAGAATGCGGATAGAAATAATAGAGTCCCCCCCTATAGTAAAGAAATTATCGTGCACGCCTATACGATCTGCAGCCAGCACTTCTTCCCAGATAGCGGCAATGGTTTGTTCAGTCGCATTCCGGGGTGCTGTGTATTCCGTGGCCGGCAGCAGGGCATGCTGTAAGGCGGCCAGCGCTTTTTTATCTGCCTTGCCGTTCGGCGTTAAAGGCAGGACGCTTAACTCTATAATGGCAGCAGGATGCATGTAGTCCGGCACCTGTGCGGTAAGATATTGCTGCAGCTGCGGCAAGCTGTAACCAGCTGCAGGCACTACAAATGCCAGCAGGCGTTTAGTCCCCGCTGCATCTGCTTTTACAATAGCGGCAGCCTGGCTTACCAGCCCGGATTGCAGCAGCACGGATTCTATTTCTCCCAGCTCTATACGGTAACCGCGGATCTTTACCTGGTCATCTATCCTGCCCAGGTACACAATGTTACCATCCGGCAGCCATTGACCCAGGTCGCCGGTGCGGTACAGGCGTTCGTTCTTGCGGAAAGGATTCTCCACAAATTTCTGTGCGGTCAGCTCCGGTTTGTGCAGGTAACCTCTTGAAAGGCCTACGCCGCCAATACAGATCTCCCCTGCTACTCCTAATGGCAGCAGCTCCAAGGACTTACCCAATATGTACAGCTGCGTGTTCCAGATGGGACGGCCAATGGGGACCCTGTTATCCTGCGGAGTGGTAGCGTAAAATGTAACGTCCACTGATGCTTCCGTTGGCCCGTACAGGTTATGAATGGGTGTGCTTACAAGACTGTACCATTTTTTTACCGTTTCTACCGGTAAGGCCTCACCACTTGTGATCAGCAGGCGCAGGCCCTGTAAGGCTGCTTTTGTGGATGATTCTTCAAATAAAGCGGTTATGAATGCGCTTAACATGCTGGGCACAAAGTGCAGGCAGGTTACACCCTGTGTGGCTATGAGGCGCAGGATGCGCTGCGGAGAGGCAATATCATCTTTATGACATAATACCATCTTTACGCCCCAGCACAAAGGCATGAATATTTCCCAAACAGATACATCGAACGTGAAGGTTGTTTTCTGTAAGATCACATCTTCATCACTGAATGCATACTGGCGGTACATCCATTCCACGCGGTTCACCACGCCGCGGTGCTCCAGCATACAGCCTTTTGGCCTGCCGGTAGAGCCGGAGGTGTAGATCACGTATGCCAGGTCCGTAGGCTGGTTCACTATGGGCAGGTTCTCTGTGCCATATTGCTGCTGCTGTTCGCGGAAAGCCGCCAGCCAGGCATCATTGATCAATACCTTGCTTTGGCTGTCTGCTACCATATAATCAATACGGTCCTGCGGGTATGAAGGATCAATGGGAATGTAGGCGGCGCCGCTCTTCAGCACACCCAGTATGGAAATGATCATCCATTCACTGCGATCCAGCTGAATGCTTACCAGGTCATTGGGCTGAATACCGGCTGTGCTGCGTAAATGCGCAGCTAAGCGGTTGGCCTGCTCGTTTAATTCCCGGTAAGTGAATGTGCTTTCGCCAAACACCAGCGCTACCTTTTCAGGCCTGCGGCTTACCTGTTCTTCAAACAGGTGTACCATGGTCTTATCTGCCGGGAAATCTGTTGCGGTATCATTGAAGGTATGTAGCAGCTGCTGTTCTTCTGCGGCATCTATATAAGCGGCCTGCCGTAAAAGCTGATCAGGCGCATCTGCTATATGCTGCAGAATGCGGAAGTACATTTTTCCTATATCCGATACCGTTAATCCTGATCTTAATTTACGGCTCAGGAAAAAACGTGCGTTAAATACATTACCTGTAAGGTTCACATTCACTTCCAGCGGCATGTTGGTACGTGCGCGGGTGTTATTGTTGAAGGCAGCTGCGGCGGCTTCCGTACCGGTAGCATCGTCATTACCTTTTAACCCTTCATATACATGAAAATTTACAAAGTTGAAGAAGGTATCAAAGAAGGGATTACCGCCACCCTGGCCGGCATCCGGGTGCAAACGCGCAATCTCTACGAGGCTTACACGCTCCGGCTCCTTTAAGGCCAGCAGTTTTCCCTCTACCTGTTTTACCCAGCCGGCTGCTGTAACATCTTCCCCAATAGTGGCACGCAGGGGCACCGTATTCAGGAAGCATCCCAGCACTTTATCACTATCCTCCAACCCGGGGCGGGTATTGGTCACCAGCCCTGCTACCACCTCATTATCTGCACTCAGTACTTTTAACAGGTACAGGTAGGCGCTGAGCGAAATGGTTCTTATGCTGGTGCTTAATGTAACGGCTAACGCCTGCAGCTTATCCTGGTAAGCATGATCCAGGGTTTGTAAAAAACTATTGTATTCATACTCACCGGTAAAAAGATCCGGGCGTTTGTAACCGGCCAGCTCCTGCTCCCAGAAGGTATGCAAGCTGCGGTTACGTTTATCTGCCTGCTGCTGGATCACAAAATCTTTATAGGATGATCTTAATAAAGGTAGCCTGTCAATGGCGGAATGTTCCAGCTCCAGGTACACATTATTCAGCTCCGTAAGCAGGTTGGCGTGGCTCCAGCCATCCAGTACGGCGTGATGGAACTGTAAAGACAGTACAATTTCATCCCTGCTGATCCTGAACACATCTGCCCTCCACAGCGGGGCTGCGGTTACGTTAAACGGATGGGTTGCATCTGCCTGCAGGAAACTGCGGATCTCCTGTTCCTGCGCTTCGCGCTCCAGGTGAGTAAGATCGTGCTCATTCACCGGTGCATTTATTGTTTTGTATACTATTTGCAGATCGCCATCATCATCACCTAACAGGAATGCAGTCCTCAGCAATGCGTGTTTCTCAATTAACAGCGCAAAGGCCCGGCGGAAGCGGTCCATATCAAAACCAGGCAGTACACGGTGGTTTACGAATACGTCGTGATATACGCCCAGCCCTTTGTTCACCAGGGATTCATACACCATGCCTTTTTCGATATCGCTCATGGGGAAAATGTCTTCCACCTGTTCTGCATCATTAAGCCCTGACAGCACCCGGTCTTTCAGTGCGGCTATATCTGCCAGCACTTCCGCTTTGCTACGGTTTTCCGCTTCACTGTTCTCATTACTGCGTCCTGATAAATACTGCACCAGGCTTTCAATAGTGCTGTGCTTATAAAAATCTGCAATGGAAATGTTCAGGGCCAGCTGTTTTCTCAGTGCGCTAATGGTGCGCAGTATTTTAATGGAGTCTCCGCCCAGGTTAAAGAAATCGTCGGTTATACCCACAGGCTGTTTGTTCAGCACCTGCTCATAAATGGTTGCAAATGCTTTTTCCATTTCATTGCGGGGCGCTACGTAAGCTACGCCACTGCTCATTTGCAGACTCTGCGGATCCGGTAGTTTTTTACGGTCTATTTTACCGTTGTGCGTTAAGGGCAAAGCTGTTAGCTGTACATAATGTGCGGGCAGCATATAAGCGGGTAAACGGCTGCCCAGGTGTGCGCGTATAGCCGATACGTTTAGCTCTTCTTTTGCCACTATATATGCTACCAGCTCTTTCTCTGCCTGCTGATATTGTTTTGCCAGCACCACGGCGGTATCTACCTGCGGGTGCTGCTGCAGCAGGCTTTCTATTTCGCCCAGCTCTATGCGGTAACCGCGGATCTTCACCTGGTCGTCCATACGGCCTATGAAGACAATGTTGCCATCCGGCAGCCAGCGGCCTAAGTCGCCCGTTCTGTACAGGCGCTCACCGGGCTGATAAGGATTATCTATGAACTTCTGTGCGGTTAATGCCGACTGGTTCAGGTAACCTTGCGCAAGGCCATCACCAGCAATGCAGATCTCTCCTGCTACGCCAATGGGTTGCAGCTGCAGCGCTTCACTCAGGATGTAGATGCGGGTATTGGAGATAGGTTTCCCTATCAGGATCTCACTATTATTCCTGAGCCGGTAAACGGTGCTATAGGTGGTATCTTCTGAAGGACCGTAGAGGTTCCTGATCTCGATCTTCGCTGCATCCAGCTGTTCCAGGTAGCGGGGCGGGATGGGCTCTCCGGCCATGTTTAATACGCTTACGGCACTAAGATCAACTCCTTCACTCAGCAAAGCGCCTACCACACTGGGCACGGTGTTGATCAGTATTTTTTCTGCCGTAGCCAAGTACTGCGGAATAGCTAATGCGTTTGGTAAAAAACGTACCGGTTTACCAATGCTTAGCGGGTAAAAGATCTCAAAAACAGAAAGGTCAAAACAGATAGACGTTACGCCAAACACTACATCAAAAACCGAAGCCTTAAACTCCTGCCCACACCATTGAATAAAGGCGGCAGCATTACTGTGGGTGATCATTACGCCCTTAGGCTTACCGGTAGATCCGGAGGTGTAGATAATATAGGCCAGGTCATCCGGCTGGTTTACCACCGCCCCGTTATACTGCGGATATTTATTGGCTTCTTCCCTGAAAACAGATAGTTCCATGGAATCTATCACCACTTTACACTGGCTGTCTGCTATAATATAATCGATGCGCTCTTGCGGGTATGCGGTATCAATAGGCACATACGCGCCACCTGATTTCAATACCGCCAGTATGGCGATGATGGTCCATTCATTACGGTCCAGCAGAATGCCTGTGAGATCATTAGGCTGTATGTGATACTGCTCTCTTAAATAAGCAGCCAGCTGGTTGGCTTTTTCATTCAGCTCCTGGTAAGTGAGGCTGATATTATCCAGCACTACTGCTTTATGATCCGGTGTGGCTTTTACCTGCGCTTCAAATAAATGCACCAGGTTTTTATCTTTTGGATAAGCCACTGTAGTATCGTTCAGGGTTTCCAGCAGCGCCTGCTTTTCCGCAGCAACCAGGTAATCCAGCTCCTGTATGGACGCACGGGGCGCGGCCACTATGGCATCTATGAGCTGCACCAGGTGATTGCCCAGGTTATCAATAGTAGCACTGTTATAGAGATCGCTGTTGTAACCAATACCAATGTTAATGCCGGCTGCTGTTTCTGCGAAACCAAAGCTCAGGTCAAATTTGCTCATATTTTCCGCCAGACCTTCATAACGGCTCACCTGTACCTGTTCCAGAGCATTTACAGCTGCGCTCCGTTCATCGCCATGCTGCATGATCACCATTACATCAAACAGGGGATGCCGGCTCAGATCGCGCTGCAGCTGCAATTCATCCACCAGCTTATCAAAGGGGTAAGCCTGGTGTTTGTAAGCGCCTGTGGTCACCTGTTTAATGTGCTGCAATAATTGCTCAAAGCTGCCGGCGCCATTGAACTGCGCTCTCAGCGCCAGCGTATTTACATAAAACCCTACCTGGTTTTCCAGGTCAGCATGCTCCCTGCCGGCTACGGGTGTGCCGGTAATAATATCATCCTGGCCGGTATAACGGTACAGTAATACATTTACGGCAGCCAGCAATCCCATGAAAAGGGTGGCGCCCTGCTCCTGGTTAATGGCCTGCAGCTGCCGGCTTATTTGCGGGTCAAGCGTTTTATTAATGGTGCCGCCCTTGTATGTTTTCATGGCCGGGCGGGGCTTGTCCAGCGGCAGCTCCAGCACAGGTAATGATCCTTCAAACTGCTGCAGCCACCAGCTTCTGTGCTCATTAAAAGCCTCACTATGCAGCTGCTCCTGCTGCCATACTGCATAGTCTTTGTATTGAATGCGCAGCGGGTCCAGCGGGTTGGCTGTGCCTTTGGTATGCGCTTTATAACATTGCAGCAATTCTTTCATCAATACATCCTGCGACCATCCATCACTGATAATGTGATGCATGTTAAAAACAAAGATCCATTTATCGCTTGCCAATTGGTACAGGTCTGCACGTACCAGCGGGCCATCAGACAGGTTAAAAGGCCGGCTGATGGTTTCCTGCACCAATGCTTTTACTTTTTCTTCCCGGTCTGCATCATCCTGCAGGTCCAGGCTGTTGATCTTAAAGCCTGCCTCCATGGTTGATCTTATGAACTGCTTTACTTCTCCCTGCTCATCTTCCTTAAAGATGGTACGCAGTATTTCATGGCGGGCTATCAGCATCTCAAAAGCCAGCATAAGCGCGTTGTAGTTCAGTGCTCCTTCAAACACATATACGGCAGGTACATTGTAGGCAGTGCTGCCGCCTTCAAACTGGCTGAGGATCCATAACCTGCGCTGGGAGGATGACAGCGGGTAAGCGGCCTGCGGAGCGGCAGCCGGTATGGTAACAAATTCCGTATGCTTCCCTTCATCGATCAGGCGGGCCTGATCTTCCAGCACTACCAGCGTGAACAGGTCGTTGAAATCCACCTTCACATCAAACACCTTATGGATCTGACTGGCTAAACGGGTAGCTTTTAAGCTATGCCCGCCCAGCTCAAAGAAATTATCCTTAACGCCTACACGCTCCCGTCCCAGCACGTCCTGCCATATGGCCACCAGCTTTTCTTCCGTAATATTGCGGGGCGCTACATAACCGGCGCTGCTCTGATCCCCGTCCGGGTCCGGCAGCTTTTTGCGATCTACTTTACCATTGGGGGTTAAGGGCATTGTTTCCAGCTGTATGAAGTGGCCGGGCACCATGTAGGATGGTAATGTCTGGCCCAGGTACTTTTGCAGATCGGCTTTGCCAGGGGCTTCGCTGCCAACAATATAGGCCACCAGCTCTTTTTCCCCGCTGGCATTTGGTTTCACCAATACTGCTGCGGTTTCAACTGCAGGATGGTTCTTTAAGGCATTTTCTATTTCACCTAATTCTATGCGGTAACCACGGATCTTTACCTGGTCATCTTTACGGCCTAAAAATTCAATGGTGCCATTGGACAGCCATTTACCCAGGTCGCCGGTTTTATAGATCTGCTGCCCGGGCTTGAAAGGATCCGCTACAAATCTTTCTGCGGTTAATGCAGCATTGTTGAGATAACCTCTTGCCTGCCCGTGACCGCCAATGCAGATCTCCCCTACCAGGCCGGTGGGCAGCAGCTGCAGCTGCGCATCCAGAATATATACGTTACTGTTACAGAACGGCGATCCCAGTGCAATGGGCAGCGAGGTATCTTCCAGGTTAATGCGGTTAATGAGCTTGCCGATAGTGGTTTCCGAAGGTCCATAGTGATTGTACACTTCGCAGGTAGCATTACCTGCTTTAATGAGGTCCAGCACATCGCGGGTAAGCTGCTCCCCGCCAAACACCAGGCATTTTGCCGGTGCAAATAATTGGTTATCCAGCTGCAGCGCTTTCCAGTGTGAGGGTACTATCTTAATACAATCCAGCTGCACGCTTTGCATACGTTCCCCGCTCATTACATCTCTGGCAGAGAATACATGCAGCTTTGCGCCTATTAGCAGGGAAGTATAAATAACAGTATTACCCAGGTCTGCTGCGATGGTGGATACCAGTCCAAAACTTTTACAGTCTGCAATATTGGTGCGGGCCAACGCGCCAAAAGCATAATCCACCAAAGAACGATGGTTGATCATTACTCCTTTGGGCTGCCCGGTAGAGCCGGAAGTATAGATCACGTAGGCCAGGTGGCCGGGCTGCACCTCTATTTCGGGCAGCGGATCACCGATCGTAATGCTATCCAGCTGTATGTCTATGGCAAACGCGTTACCGCGGTAGTAATCAATATCAAAAACATAATCTGACTGGGTGATGAGCGCTTTCACCGCCGTATCATTCAATATATATTCCTTGCGTGCACGCGGGGTATCCGGCTCTATGGCCACATAGGCTGCGCCGGATTTCAGTACGCCCAGCAAAGCCACTATCATAGAGGCAGAGCGGTCCAGCATAATGCCTATTACATCATCGGCTTTTACCTGGTAGCTGCTTCTTAAATAATAAGCCAGCCGGTCCGACTGTTCCTGCAGCTGCCGGTATGTAAGCTCCTGCCCTTCAAAGGCCAGGGCTATGTTATCCGGTGTGCGGGCTGCCTGCTCATTAAACAGCTGTACTACGGTTTTATCTGCAGGATAAGGCACCTTGCTTTCTGCAAAGGTCAGGGAGAGCTGCTGCTTTTCTGATTTGCTTAAATAATCCACCTGGTTAAGCGGTAATTCAGGATTGCTAACCACTGCTGTCAGCAATTGTTCCAGGTGAGCACCCAAACGTTCTACTGTGGCCCTGTTATAAATATCGCTGTTATAGCCAATGCTGGCGTGGATCTCATCGCCCACTTCAGCAAACAGGAAAGTGAAGTCAAATTTATTATACTGGTGCTCCTGCCCTTCATAAGCGCTTACCTTCACATTGCCCAATTGCTGCGTGCCGGTGGGCATGCTGTTCATATTCTGTAAACCTACTATCACATCAAACAAAGCGCTTCTGCCGGTATCGCGCTGCAGGTGCAGCTCATCCAGCAGCTCATCAAAAGGATACAGCTGGTGCTCATAAGCGCCCAGGGTTACTTTTTTGATGTTGGTGAACAGCTCCCGGAAAGTATCCGTACCGTTAAAACGGGTGCGCATGGCCAGTATATTCAGGTAAAACCCGATCTGGCTTTCCAGCTCAAAATTATCCCTGCCTAATACGGAGCTGCCTATGATAAGATCGGTTTGACCGGTATAGCGGTACAACAAAGCTTTTACTGCTGCCAGTAAACCCATGAACAGGGTGCCGCCCTGCGCCTGCGCCAGTGCTTTCAACTTATTGCTCACAGCTGCCGGCAGGCGTTTCTCCACAATACCGCCATTAAAGGTTTTTATTACCGGGCGGGGTTTATCACCGGGCAGCTGTAATACGGGGATCTCCCCTTCAAACTGCTGCAGCCAGTAATTCCGCTGGTCTTTCAAAGCGCCTTCCCGTAACTGCGACTGCTGCCATACGGCATATTCCTAATACTGGATGCGCAGCGGCGTTAAAGCGGTTCCTGCATCTGTGTTGTACAATTGCAGCAGCTCTTTTATCAATACATTCATGGACCATGCATCACTGATAATATGATGGATGGTGTAAGTGAAGATCCACCGCTGATCTGCTACCTGGTACAAACCGGCGCGCAGCAAAGGGCCTGCGGCCAGGTCAAAAGGTTTGTTGATCTCCTGCTGTACCAGGGCTTTTAGCTGTTGATCATCCTGGTTCCTCAGATCGCGGTATGCTAATTTGAAAGCAATATCTCCCGGTTGCACAAACTGCATTATCTCAGCGTTCGCATCTTCCCGGAAAACCGTACGCAATATTTCGTGACGGGCAATGAGCTTATTAAAGGCAGCTTCCAGCAGGGCAGCATCCAGCCCGCCTTCAAACACATATACACCTGGTATGTTATAGGCAATATTACCTTCCTTAAACTGGCTCAGGATCCAGATCCTTTTCTGTGAGGAGGACAAAGGATAAGCGGCTGCGGGTGCAGCAACGGGAATGTGCAGCCAGGCATTATCTGCTGCAGCGCCCTGTTTGTTGGCAAGCAGGAATTGTACCAGCTCGCTTTTGCGTTCTTTGATCCTGGAAATAACTGATCTGTCAAATTCCGCGGTGCCGGCAAATACCTTTAATTCACCGTCTACTATTTCCAGCACGATATTATTGTCACGTATATCCTTTAATAACTCTTTCATATGTCAATTTGAATTAACGCTGATGTGTTTTGTTTGAGATTGTTCTGTTCAAGAATAAAGCTGATCTGTTCTGCAATGTTCTCTATGGTAGGATCTTTGAAAATACTCTGGATGTTAATGCGCACCTGGAAAGCCAGGTTAATACGGGAGATGAGCTGCGCTACTTTCAGGCTATGGCCGCCCAGCTCAAAGAAGTTATCCTTAACGCCTATACGCTCTTTGCTGAGCAGCTCCTGCCATATAAGCACCAGCTTTTCTTCTGTTTCATTCCGCGGGGCAATATAGGCAGCACCGGTATAGGTGCCCAGTCCTGCTGGATCGGGCAGCTTTTTACGGTCTACCTTACCGTTCTGGTTCAGGGGCAATGCTTCCAGCTGTACAAAGTGAGCAGGCACCATGTAAGCGGGCAGGGTATTTGCCAGCTGCGTACGTATATCCGTTGGATTTATCTCTGTTTTGCTTACCAGGTAAGCTACCAGGTCCTTATCCCCGTCTGCTGCGCCTTTTGCCACTACCACGGCCGATTCCATGTCCGGGTATTTCATGAGCGCGCTTTCTATTTCGCCCAGCTCTATACGGTAACCGCGGATCTTTACCTGGTCATCGCCACGGCCTATAAATTCTATATTGCCATCCGGCAGCCAGCGGCCCAGGTCACCGGTTTTGTACACACGCTCATTTTCCCGGAAAGGATTATGAATAAACTTTTCTGCGGTCAGCAGCTCATTATTCAGGTATCCCCTGGCCAGGCCGGCGCCACTCACATACAATTCCCCGGTTATACCCACCGGCACTAATTGCAGGTGTTTATCCAGGATGTACACCTGCGAGTTATCTACCGGTTTACCAATGGGTACATTGGCATTCAACGGTATTTCGGTAGCTACCCAATAAGTGGAATCGTCCGTATTTTCCGTTGGCCCGTATGCGTTGGTAAGCCTTGCCTTGCTCTTTGACAGAAACAGGCGGATAATGTTGGCCGTGAGCTTATCACCGCCTGATACCACATGCCGCAGGGAAGATAGTTTATGCAGGGTGGCGGCATCGGCTGCCTGCATCAGCTCACCCAGTATTACCGGGGGCATATTTATTTTAGTGATCCTGTACTGTTCAATGTATTCAATGCAGTTATTGATAATATCCTGCTTAAAGTCCATAGGTGCAATGCAGCAGCGGGCGCCGGTGAGCAGCGGCAGCAGGTATTCTTCTATTGCGCCGTCAAAGCTGAAGGAGCGGTAAAAGAGGATGTTATCACCGGCGCTAATACCGTAAGAGCGTTTAAAGTAAGCGATCCTTGCAGCCAGCGCGCCATGTTCTATCATAGCGCCTTTGGGTTTGCCCGTGGTGGCGGAGGTATAGATCACATATACCAGGTTAGCCGGTTTGTGCAGCACAGGCAGATCTGTTCCTATATATTTTTCAGCGGCGGCAAAACGTTCCATCTCCGCTGCATCCAGCAGCACTTTGCAACGGCTGTCTGTGATCATGTATTCAATACGGTCCTGCGGGTATTCCGTATCAATGGGTACATAAGCGGCGCCGGATTTTAACACGCCCAGTATGGCTATCACCATTTGCTCACTGCGTTCCAGGGTAATGCCTACCAGATCATCAGGGTGCACGTTGTATTGCTGCCGCAGGTAATTACCTAACTGGTTAGCCTTTTCATTCAGCTCCCGGTAAGTGAGCTGTGTATCTTTAAATACCAGGGCAATGTTATCCGGTGTTTGCCGTACCTGCTCTTCAAACAGCTCTACCACGGTGTTATCTGCAGACCAGGGTTGTACGGTATCATTAAAGCTGATCAGCAGCTGCTGTTTTTCTTTTTCCTGTAAATAACCCAGTTGATAAATGGGTGCAGCCGGTTGTTCAATAACCGCCGCCAGCAGGTTTTCCAGGTGAATACCCAGGCGTGCAATGGTTTCATGATCGTAGATATCACTGTTGTATTCCAGGTTTAACAGCAGCTCCTCTTCCCATTCCATAAAGGTGAAACAGAGATCAAACTTATTGACAATGTCCACTAAACCTTTGTAACCGCTGATCTCCAAACCATCCACATAATGTACATCCTGCCGGTCATCGCTTTCATTCTGCAGTACCACCATTACATCAAACAGGGCGCTGCGGCTCATATCCCGCTGCAGGTGCAGCTCATCTACCAACCCATCAAAGGGATACATCTGGTGCTCATAAGCGCCCAGCGTAACCTGCTGCACTTGTTCCAGCAGCTGCTGGTAACTATCTGTTCCTTTAAAACGGGTGCGGAGCGCCAGGGTATTAATGTAAAAGCCGATCTGGTTTTCCAGGTCAATATGATCACGGCCGGCAATAGGGGTGCCGATGATAATATCCTCCTGGTTGGTGTAGCGGTACAGCAGTGCTTTCACCAGCGTTAACAATCCCATGAACAAGGTGGCGCCCTGTGCCTGGCTAAGTGACTTAATACCGCTGTTCAATTGTTTGCTGAACTTTTGCTGTACCAGGCCGGAGTTATAGGTCTTTACTGCGGGGCGTACTTTATCTGCAGGCAATTCCAGCACAGGCAGCTCACCTTCAAACTGTGTTAACCAATAACCTTTATGCCGCTGCAGGGAAACGCCGGTAAGCTGCGCCTGCTGCCAGGCTGCATAATCTTTGTACTGAATGCGCAAGGGGCTTAACGGAAAATCTTTGTGTTTGCAATATGCATTATACAATTGCAGCAGCTCTTTAATGAGGATGCCCATGGACCAGCCATCGCTGATGATGTGGTGCATTACATGGGTAAAGATCCATTTATGATCTGTTACCTGGTATAAGGCTGCCCGCAACAGCGGTCCGGCGCTGAGGTCAAAAGGTTTCAGTATTTCCTGCTGGATCCTTTCCCGCAGCTGCTCCTCTCCTTCCTGCCTTACATCATAATAATCGATAGTAAAACCGGCATCTTCCGGCAGGCGGATGTATTGGCGTACGTCGCCATCTGCATCTTCCTTGAAGATGGTCCTTAATATTTCATGCCGTTTAATCAACGCGTTAAAAGCATAAGCCAATGCATCCTGGTTCAGCTGTCCTTCAAACACATATACACCCGGCATGTTGTAGGCGGCATTACCACCTTCAAACAGGCTTAATACCCATAACCTCCGCTGTGAGGAAGAGAGCTGGTAATGCTCCTGCTCTGTTACCGGTGAAATGGCTATGAAAGCTGTTTTCCGGGTATGCTGGATCAGGTTGGCCTGCTGTTCCAGGATGATGTTGGTGAACAGCTCCTTTAAGGGCACCTTCACATCAAACTCCCGGTGTATCAAACTGGCCAGGCGTGTAGCTTTGAGGCTATGGCCGCCCAGGTCAAAGAAATTATCTTTTAATCCTACCTGGTCTTTGCCTAACACTTCTTCCCAGATACGTACCAGCTTCTTTTCTGTTTCCGTTTGCGGGGCTACGTATTCTACACCGGCGGAAAGACCCATCCCTTCAGGATCCGGCAGCCGCTTGCGGTTTACCTTACCATTGGTAGTAAGAGGTAATTTATCCAGCTGCACATAATGGCCGGGCAGCATATACACTGGTATAAGGCCGGAGAGGTAAGCGCGTAAAGCGCCTGCCTGCAATACGTTTCTGGCAGTGATGTAAGCGATCAGCTCTTTTTCACCGTTGGAATTAAAGCGGGCTACTACTACAGCAGCATCTATTTCCGGGTGGCTTTGCAGCACGCTTTCTATTTCACCCAGCTCTATACGGTAACCGCGGATCTTTACCTGGTCGTCTTTACGGCCCAGGAACTCTATATTACCGTTAGGCAGCCAGCGGCCCAGGTCACCGGTTTTGTAGATACGTTCTTTGGTATTATAAGGGTTGGTTACAAACTTTTCTGCTGTTAATGCAGGTTTGTTCAGGTAACCGCGGGCCAGGCATTCCCCGCCTATACAGATCTCCCCGATCACGCCCACCGGTACTATCCTGTGCTCATTATCCATCAGGTAAATGCTGGTATTGGTGATCTGTTTACCAATAAGTATCTGCCGGAAATCACCTTCTACTTTCCATACCACGCAGCCCACCGTTGCTTCCGTAGGCCCGTACTCGTTATAGATCTCCATTTCCGGGTCCAGCTTCCAGAGAATACTGATATGGGCATCCCGCAGCTCCTCCCCGCCTACGATGGCGCTTTTCACCGCTGTTGTGCGTAAGCCGATATTCTCAATCAGGTTAATATGGGAGGGTGTAAGCTTTATCACATCTACCCCATTCTTGCGGTCCATCTGCAGCTTCAGCAGGTCTGTTATTTCCAGGGAAGCATCATACACATTGATGCTGTTGCCCGTTAATAAAGGCGTGAAGATGCTGGTAACGGTAAGATCAAAGGACGGTGAGGTGAACAGGCCAAAGTGCGCAGGCCCTTCTCCCAGGTAGGTGTTCTTTGACCAGGTAATGTAGTTCACCACGGTGCGGTGCTCTACCATTACGCCTTTGGGTTTGCCGGTAGAACCGGAAGTATAAATAACATAAGCAAGGTTATCCGGTTTAACGGATACCGGCAGCGTGGTTAGCGGCTGCGCATTTATTTCCTTTATATCATGCTGGTATTTCCTTTTACCAGTAGTTTGAGCGGGTTGCTGTTTGTTGATATGCAGCAGCGCATCAAAGCGGTAACGCGTAAGCTCGTTGGCTACGGTATGCACTTTATCGCTGTACTCTGCAGCTACAATGCCAATGTGGTCCGGGATCAGATCGCTCAGGTAATCGCGCGACAGGAACAGCTCTGACGACCAATCTGTTTTAGTACGGTAATCTTCTTCCCGGTGGTTTTGTTTAAACGCGGTCAGATCGCTGATCAGAGCTTCCCGTTTGTCTTCATCCTGGATATCGCCCAGGAACAGCAGGCCCTTGTCTTTGATCTTGCTGATCACTTTTATCAATACATCGCGCAGATAGTTATGCCCGTTAAAGGATTGTATTACGCTGTTGATGATCACGATATCAAAATCACCATCTTCCAAACGGTCTATTTCATCTGCAGGCAGGCAGGATAACCTGATGTTGGTAAGGCCCTTTTCATTTACCAGCTGCTGGGTATAAGCCAGGATGGAAGAAGAAAGGTCTGTACCGTGATAGCTGGCTACCTGCGGCGCTACCTGGAACATAGTTAAGCCGGAGGAACAGCCGATTTCCAGCACTTTTGCATCCGGGTGTAAATGCGCTTTCAGTTTCAGATAAGCATTTACGGCATACTCCTGCATTTCTAATTCACTCAGGTATTCACCGGTATAGCTGCTCATCCATCCACCACCGGTAATGGCATCGGTGGCAGTATCCCCTACGTGATCCCAGAGGTCTTTACGCATCAGCTCATTGCGGATGGTGCCCTGTTCCCGGTGAATATTATCACTGTCAATGCACACCAGGTGTTTAATGCCTTTGCAGCGCCATTGTATGCGGTTGGCAAATTCTATCAGGTTCTTTTCCACCAGCAAAATATCCACACCGGCATCTTCCAGCATGTAAATGAGCCTTTCTTCCGGATAGTCTGTATCCAGCGGTACATAAGCGCCTCCGGCTTTTAACACACCAAAAATGGACACCAGCAGCTCTTTGCTTCTTGTTTGCAGGATGCCTACCCTTTCTTCCGGCTGCAGCTGCACGGTATGATGCAGGAAATTCGCCAGGCGGTTAGCTTTTTCATCCAGCTCACGGTAGGTAAAATTATCTGCGGGGCTTTTAACGGCAATGTTATCCGGCGTAAGCTGACATTGTGCTTCAAACAGCTCATGCAAGGTGCTGCTGGATGGATAGTAGCCTGCTGGTCCTGTAGCAAAGTTTTGCAATAAGGTCTGTTCTTCTTTTGCAGAAAGAATATTAATGCCTGACAGGGTGATTGCCGGTTGCAGCATTACTGTTTGCAGGGTATTCCGGAAATGGCTTACCAATTGCTCAATGGCAGCTGCATCGTAAATGGCTGAATAATATTCCAGGTCAATGATAATGTCTTCATCCTGCTCCGTTACAAACCAGGTCATGTCAAACTTGGAGGTACCGGATCCTTTCCAGGAGGGCATTTGCTTAAAGTCGTCTGCTGACCCTGCACCTATGATGCCGGGTTGCGCTGCTTTAGCTTCTGTGAAGTTCTGCACCACCATTGCAATATCAAAGATGGGATTGCGGGAAGGCTCACGTTCTACCTTCAGCATATTCAGCAGGTCCTCAAATTGTATATCCTGGTTTTCATAAGCGCCAATGCTGGCGTTCATTACTTCCCCGTAAAACGCTTCAAAAGGTTTATCACCCTGCGGATAGTTGCGGATGGCCAGCGTGTTCACAAACATGCCTACAATACGCTCTACTTCCGGGTGGCGGCGTCCGGCAATGCCGCAACCGATCACAATATCATCCTGCCCGGTGTATTTATGTAACACTACGTTCAAAACAGCCAGCAGGGTCATTTGCAGGGTGCCATGGTGTTGTTTTCCATACTGCCTTACCTGCGTGGTGAGTGCTGCGCCCAGTGAAAACTGGTGTACAGCGCCTTCAAAAGTAAAGGTAGCTGGGCGCGGACGGCTGGCCGGGAAGTTCAGGCGCGGGATGCCATCTGCAAACTGCGATAACCAGTATTGTTTCTGGCTTTCGCCGGCGCTGCTTTCCAGGATGCTGTTCTGCCATTCGGAAAAGTCGCGGTATTGTAGTTGTAAAGCGGGCAGCGGCTGGCCATTGTACAACTGCAGAAAATCATCGATCAGCACCTGCAGGGAAGTACCATCTGAAATAATGTGATGCATATCCACGATCCAGGCATAACCAATACCTGCAATATTCACCAGCGATGAACGCAGCAGGGGCGCCTTGCTTACATCAAAGGGGCGTACAAAGGCACTCACATATGCATTAAATTCTTCCGGCCGGCAGTTATGTTCTTCCAGCTCAAACGGCACCTGCTTATGGATCTGCTGCCAGGCAATACCATCTATTTTCACAAAAGAGGTACGGATACTTTCATGCCGGGCTATCAGCTGCTGCAGTACGGAGATGATCCGTTGCTTATCCACTGTTTTGCCCAGGTATTGCACTGTAGGCATGTTATAACCGGTGCTTTCGGGTGCAAATTCATGCAGGAAGAAAAGCCGCCTCTGTGCAGAGGATAACGCGTAGTAAGGCTTTTTATCAGCCGGTGCAATATGTATATACGCTGTTTTTTGCGCCCGCTGTATTAACTGTGCCTGCTCTTCCGGTGTGGCGTGGGTAAATAATTCCTTCAGCTCAACCTTTACTTCAAATTCTTTGATCAACTGGCTGGCCAGGCGGGTAATTTTCAGGCTATGCCCTCCCAGCTCAAAGAAATTATCTTTAACACCGATCTGCTCACGGCTCAATACCTGCTGCCAGATGGCTACCAGCTTTTCTTCTGTAATATTGCGGGGGGCTACATATTCAACACCCGTAATACCCAAGCCTTCCGGTTCCGGCAGCTGTTTCTTATCTACTTTACCATTGGGCGTTAAGGGCAAAACTTCCAGCTGCACAAAATGTGCGGGCAACATATAAGCGGGTAAGGTTTTGCTGAGCGCAGCGCGCAGATCAGCGATGTTTTGTGTTGTTGCGCTAACAATGTAGGCTACTATTTCTTTTTCACCGCTGCTGTTGCCTTTGGCTATGACTACTGCTGATTCAATGCTTGTTTGTGTTTGCAGCGCATTTTCTATTTCACCTAACTCGATGCGGTAACCACGGATCTTTGCCTGCTCGTCCTTACGGCCTATGAAGACGATGTTGCCATCAGATAACCAGCGGCCTAAGTCACCTGTTCTGTACAGGCGCTCTCCGGGTTTGAACGGATTGTCTATGAACTTAGCCGCTGTTAATTCAGGCTGGTTCAGGTAACCTTGTGCCAGGCCATCACCGGCAATGCAGATCTCACCTGCTACGCCAACGGGTTGCAGCTGCAAGGCTTCACTGAGAATATAAATGCGTGTATTGGAGATGGGTTTACCTATGAGGATGTCCCCATCCTTCTTTAATCTGTAAACAGTACTATACGTAGTATCCTCTGAAGGACCATACAGGTTCCTGATCTCTATGCGCTCTGCATCCAGCTGGTCCAGGTAACGCGGCGGGATGGGCTCCCCGGCCATGTTCAATACGGTCACATTACTCAGATCAATACCCTCACTCAGTAAGTTACCTACTACACTGGGCACGGTGTTGATCAGTATTTTTTCTGCTGTATTCAAGTATTGAGGAATGGCCAATGCATTGGTTAAGAACCGAACCGGCTTGCCTACGCTTAAGGGGTAGAATATTTCAAAAACAGAAAGATCAAAACAGATAGACGTTGCGGCAAATACTACATCAAAAGCACTTACATTAAACTCTTGTTGGCTCCAGTTAATGAAAGCAGTGGCATTGCTGTGGGTGATCATTACACCCTTAGGTTTGCCAGTAGAACGGGAAGTGTAGATAATGTAGGCCAGGTCGCCAGGTTGGCTGGCGGTGTTTACATTCTCTGCTGAATATTGATCCGCTACTTGTTTAAACTTAGCCAATTCCGTTTCATCTATCACTACTTTACACTGGCTATCTGCTATAATATAATCAATGCGCTCCTGCGGATATTCTGTATCAATAAGCACATAAGCACCACCGGATTTTAATACCGCCAATATAGCAATGATGGTTTGTTCACTACGGTCTAATTGAATGCCTATGCGGTCATTAGCCTGGATATTGTATTGCGTGCGTAGATAATCGCCTAGCTGATTCGCCTGCTCATTCAACGCCGCATAACTCAGTACTGTTTCACCAAACAGGATAGCTACCTGCTCCGGTGTTTTCGCTGCTTGTTCCTCAAACTTTTGCAGGATAGTGCCGGTGTGTTTGTAAACCACCTCCGTTGCATTGAACGTTTCCAGCAGCTGCAGCTGTGCAGCGGCACCTAAATAGTTCAGGCGGTTCAGCGGCAGATCAGGATGTGCTATAATAGCGGCCAGCAGCTGCTCCAGGTGATGGGTAAGACGCTCAACAGTATCTTGATTATAAAGATCCCGGTTGTATTCAATAGTTGCCTGTAGTTCTTCGGCTGCTTCTACGAAGTTGAAAGTAAGATCAAACTTGGTGAACCGGCTGCTGGCTGTTTCATAGCTGCTGATGCGGGCATCACCTAATTGCGTGCCTTCTGCTATCACTCCACCGGCATTCTGCAAGATCACCATTACATCAAACAATGCACTGCGGCTCATGTCCCGGCGTAACGGCAAGGCATCTACCAGCTCATCAAAAGGATAAACCTGGTGCTCATAAGCGCCCAGCGTGGTTTGTTTTACTTTTTC
This sequence comes from Chitinophaga sp. GbtcB8, assembly GCF_019091455.1. Classification (GTDB taxonomy): domain Bacteria; phylum Bacteroidota; class Bacteroidia; order Chitinophagales; family Chitinophagaceae; genus Chitinophaga. Next base: position 4,714 of record NZ_JAGXJN010000029.1, on the reverse strand, counting down.
CAGCAGGGATCTGTAACTGTCCGTACTGCTGAATTGATTTCGTATAGCCAGCGTGTTTACATACAACCCTACCTGATCTTCCAGGTCGCTGTGCATACGGCCTGCCACCGGCGTACCAATAATAATATCTTCCTGGCTGGTATAGCGGTGTAACAATACATTCACCGCAGCCAGTAATCCCATGAACAAAGTGCCCCCCTGCTCATTTACCAGGGATTGCAAACCATGGGTCAGTGTTTTGCTGAGCAGCATATTCACCGCAGCACCGTTATAGGTTTTAACTGCGGGACGGGCATGATCACCCGGCAGGTCTAACAGCGGTAATTCACCTGACAGCTGTTGTAACCACCAATGTTTATGCGGTTCCAGCGCAGCTTCGCTTAACTGTGATTGCTGCCAGGCTGCATAATCCTTATACTGGATGCGCAATGGTAATAGTGGATGGGCAGCGCCAACGGTATAAGCATGATACAAGTCTAACAACTCGCGGATCAAAATACTCATGGACCACCCATCACTGATAATATGGTGCATTACAAAGCTGAATACCCATTTATTGTCTGCCACCTGGTATAAAACCGCGCGCAGCAAGGGCCCTGTACGAAGATCAAAAAGCGTAGCAGCCAGCTGCAGAATAAAGGCGGCCACTTTTTCCGCCTGATCAGGCTCGGGACGTACATCCGTATACGTGATGCTGAGATCGGCGGAAGCAGCAATGTATTGTTTTACTTCGCCCTGCTCATCTTCCCTGAAGGTGGTACGCAGGCTTTCATGCCGTGCTATCAGGGCATTAAAGGCGGCTGTTAACGCAGGAATATCCAGATTGCCTTCAAACACATAAGTGCCGGCCATATTATAGGCCAGGTTACCTTCTTCAAACTGGCTCAGCACCCATAAACGGCGCTGCGCGGATGATAAGGTATAGGCAGCCTGCTCTGGTACCGGGGTTATGCCAACGAAAGCATTTTTAACCGCCTGTAATACCAGGCTGGCCTGTTCCTCCAGCACTGCGTGTTTGAACAGGTCTTTCAGCGCTATTTTTGTTTCAAAACGTTTATAGAGCTGACTGGCTAAGCGGGTAGCTTTTAAACTATGCCCGCCCAGCTCAAAGAAATTATCTTTTATACCAATCCCGTCCCGGCCCAGGATCTCCTGCCAGATGTTTACCAGCTCCTGCTCCGTAGCATTGCGCGGCGCCACATAGGTAGCTCCGGCTGTTAATGCATCACCAGCCGGCATGGGCAGCTTTTTACGGTCCACCTTACCACTGGCATTTAATGGCAGCTGCTCCAGCTGCATCACATAAGCGGGCAGCATATATGCAGGCAATGTTTTGCCCAGGTAAGCACGCAGCTCTGCTAATGGCAATGCTGCTTTTGCTACAATGTAGGCTACCAGCTCCGGCCCGGCTTCGCTAAGCGATTGTGCCAGCACTATGGCAGTTTCAATATCCGGGTGGTTCTGCAGTGTATGTTCAATCTCTCCTAACTCTATGCGGTAACCGCGTATTTTCACCTGCTCATCTTTACGGCCGGTGAATGCTATGTTACCATCCGGCAGCCAGCGGCCGGTATCGCCCGTGCGGTACAAACGCTGTCCCGGTTTGAACGGATGCGCTATGAACTTGCCGGCAGTTAATACCGGTTGATTCAGATATCCCCGGGCTAAGCCATCGCCTGCTATACAGATCTCACCGGTTATGCCAATGGGCTGCAGCTGCAGGTCTTCATCCAGGATGTATACCTGTGTGTTATCAATAGGCTTACCAATAGGTATTAAAGCGGGATCATTGCTATTGTGTAAATTGATAGAAGTAGTTACTACTGTATTTTCCGTAGGACCGTAATTGTTCACCAGCTGCAGATGGCCATTGCCGGTGTTCCGCAAGGCATCGCCTCCTGTAAGTACCTGCACATTTGCCAGCTCCCCAGGCGCAAGGTCCGCCAGCTTTTCACTGATCACCGTTGGTAAAAAACAATGTGTAATTTTCTGCTCCTGTATAAAAGCCACTAATGCCGGCAGATCCAGCCGGGTCTCATCCGGCAAAGGATATAAAGCAGCGCCGCTCAACAGGTAGGGCCATACTTCCCAGCCGGCTGCATCAAAGCTAATGCTGCTGTACACCGTGGCTTTGCTATCCGCAGTTACCTTAAAAGAACGGTTATGCCAGTAACAAAGGTTCACCAGGGAGCGGTGTTCAACCTGCACTCCCTTGGGCTTACCGGTAGAGCCGGAAGTATAGATCACATATACCAGGCTGCCGGCATCATTTACCAGTGGCAGGTTTGCTGTGGGGAATTGTGCTATAAGGTCATTATCTTTTATTACTACCTGCTCGCAGGCGCTGATATTAAGGTTGGCTTTTAATGTTTCATCTGTTATTACAGCCGTTCTTATACCGGCATCTTCCAGCATGTACTGGATACGCTCTGCAGGGTGTGCGGGATCAACAGGCACGTATGCAGCACCGGATTTTAAGATGCCCAGCATGCCGATGGCCATTTCTATAGAACGCTCTGTGATCAGGCCTACAGGCTCCTCATTTTTTACCTGGTAAAGATCCCTTAAACAGGCGGCCAGCTGGTTTGCTTTCTCATTCAGTTCGCGGTATGTAAGCTGTGTGTTGCCTGCTACAATAGCCACCTGGTCCGGCGTTTGAGCGGCCTGCGCTTCAAACAGCTCATGAATGGTTTTGTTCCGGGGATAGGCTATTGCTGCGGGGTTAAATTGTTCCAGCAGCACCTGTTCTTCCTGCGGGCTGGTGTACCTGATACGCCCTACCGGCGCCTGCGGATCTTTTACAATGGCAGTAAGCAGCTGCACAAAATGCGCCAGGTATTGTTCTATACGCCAGGCAGCGTAAATATCTGTATTGTATTCAAGGTCAGCAATGATGCCTTCTTCAGATTCTGTAAAGCTGAAGGTGAGATCAAATTTGCTGAGGTTTTGCTCAACATTGAACGGACTTGCAGTTAAATGCTGCAGCTTGCCATTGGCAATAGTAGCTGCCGCTGTTTCTTTTTCCTGCAGCACTACCATCACATCAAACAAGGGGTGATGGCTTAAGCTACGCTCCGGCTGCAGCTCATCTACCAGCTGGTCAAAGGGGTAAGCCTGGTGCGTATAGGCATCCAGGGTAGTTTTCTTCACCTGTTCCAGCACGTGGATAAAACTGTCTGTTCTTTTAATGGCCGAGCGGATGGCAAGCGTATTCACATAAAACCCAACCTGGTCTTCCAGCTGGTGATGGTAACGGCCTGCCACCGGGGTGCCGGTAACAAGATCTTCCTGCCAGGTGTAGCGGTACAGCAATACTTTTACAGCTGCCAGCAAACTCATAAAAATACTGGCGCCGGTACGCTGGCTAAGCTGTTGCAAACCTTCCTGTAAAGATTTATTTACTGTCAGCTGTACATGGCTGCCATTATAGGTTTTCACGGCCGGGCGTGCATAATCTGAAGGCAGGTCCAGCACCGGTGGTTCGGCAGCAAACTGTTGCAGCCAGTACGCGCGGTGTGCTGCCAGCTGACCTTCCGCTAATTGTTGCTGTTGCCAGGCAGCATAATCTTTATATTGAATGGATAAGGGCGTTAATGCAAGCTGCTCCCCGTTGATCTGTGCATTGTATAGTTTGGATAATTCATTCACCAGGATGCCCATTGACCAGCCATCGCTGATAATATGATGCATGGTGAAGCTGAGCAGCCATTTGGCATCCGTTAGCTGGTACAGCACGGCGCGCATTAAGGGACCGGCGCTCAGGTTAAATGGCACCTGTGTAACTGCCTGTACTAATTGCTTTATATCTGCAGGCTGGCAATTTTCTTTTCTCAGGTCCTGGAATGTAATGGCAAAACCGGCAGCTTCCGGCGAAAGAATGTATTGTTGTACATCGCCCTGCTCATTTTCTTTAAAGACCGTGCGCAGGATCTCATGCCGTGTTATCAGCTGATCGAAAGCAGTGGAAAATGCAGCTTCATCCAGCTGGCCTTCCAGCACATACACACCGGGCATGTTGTAAGCAATGCTGCCTTCCTCAAACTGGCTCAGCACCCATAAACGGCGCTGAGCGGCAGATAATGCATAAGCGGGCTGCGGGTTTACAAGCGGTATGTTTGCAAAAGCGGCTTTACTGCTTTGTTCAATGAGGCTGGCCTGCTCTTCCAGCACTGCATAATTGAACAGGTCTTTCAAAGCTAATTTCACCTCAAATGCATTATAGATCTTGCTTGACAAACGGGTGGCTTTCAGGCTATGACCGCCCACTTCAAAGAAGTTATCTTTGACGCCAATATGATTATGACCTAACACCTCCTGCCAGATAGCAGCCAGCTTTTCTTCCGTATCATTGCGGGGCGCTACATATTCAACACCGGTAATGCCCAAACCTTCTGGTTCCGGCAGCTTTTTCTTATCTACTTTACCATTGGGCGTTAAGGGCAAAACTTCCAGCTGCACAAAATGCGCCGGCAACATGTAAGCAGGTAAGGTTTTGCTAAGATTAGCACGCAGATCAGCAATATTCTGTGCTGTTTCGCTAACGATGTAGGCTACTATTTCCTTTTCACCGCTGTTGTTAGCTTTGGCTATGACTACTGCTGCTTCAATGCCTGTTTGTGTTTGCAGGGTGTTTTCTACTTCACCTAACTCGATGCGGTAACCACGCATCTTTACCTGCTCGTCCTTACGGCCTATGAAGACCATGTTACCATCA
>NZ_JAGXJN010000288.1 GCF_019091455.1 Chitinophaga sp. GbtcB8 | reverse complement strand
GTCAGCTTCAAGCGGCGGAGACACCAGATGAGCAGCGGCGTCAAGAACGCGACCAGCACAAATGACAGACCCGCGACCGCCAACATTTCGTTCGTTTCGTTCATTCCAACAGGCTCCCTTCCCATATCCGGTTCAACTCTTCCAGATGCGGCCATGCCTCTGCCATCACTTTACCTAATCGCGAGCCTCCCATAAAAGAGAAGGTTTGTCGGGGGGAATTTCCTATTTTCGGCGCCTTTGTAGAATGAA
>NZ_JAGXJN010000287.1 GCF_019091455.1 Chitinophaga sp. GbtcB8 | reverse complement strand
AAGCCGGATTCGATCGTGCGGATCGCCGGCTCCTCCGCCGATCTCGTCTCGATGTCGACGTAGTCGATCCGATGCTGAAACAGCTTCGCGATGTCCGACGCGTTCAGTTCCTTGCCCGCGGACAGCACGTGCAGGCCGTAAGAATTAAAGGTATCGCGAATCAGTCTGTCTCCTTGTTGCAGCTCCGTCACATGAATATGCATGATCCACCTCTACGCGGCTGTAAAATGGGCAAAATAGTAGGTTAAT
>NZ_JAGXJN010000286.1 GCF_019091455.1 Chitinophaga sp. GbtcB8 | reverse complement strand
ATTCTTTCACTTCCTCTGCGCAAAGCAACTATGGTATTTGGCTCGTAGCTTTTCCTTTCCTGTACGACAAAGTGTTACTTCGAGCAAAAGGATGGAATTACGCGTATCACAAAGTAGAGTGGATCTGTTATTATTTCCCCATAAAAGTTAAGGGCAGGGCCTACGTCCAAAGAGCCAGTGGACATTAAGCAAAGGTGAGATGAGGCATTAATCCGATTTGCTCAAGAGCACCTGTTCACTCTCGTGCTA
>NZ_JAGXJN010000285.1 GCF_019091455.1 Chitinophaga sp. GbtcB8 | reverse complement strand
CATGTTTTTGCGCTCCGTGATGTCGACGGCCGATCCGAAAATGCCCGTAATCGTGCCGTGCTCGCGGCTCGGGCTCAACGTTTTGTATAAAATCCGCCCCATCAGCTCGAATTCGAGGCTGACGGTCTCGCCCCGCCATACCCGCTCGTAAAGATCGCCTTCCTTCTCCATGCGCCCCGGGAAGAGCTCGCGCACCGTCCGGCCGTAACTGTTCGCCGTCGTGTAGCCGAATTCTTCCGCGATTCGGCC
>NZ_JAGXJN010000284.1 GCF_019091455.1 Chitinophaga sp. GbtcB8 | reverse complement strand
TGCATTTTTTCGTTTGATTGTTTTTTAGTTGTGTTAAAGAAAGGCCTCCGGTTCTCCGGGGGACTTTTCATTTTAATGCCCTTTATTGCAGGCTGCACAACCCATCAGACCCAATGCCCAACGCCAGGATCATCGTGTTATAATAGCCCTCTGAAGCGCACAGGAAGGTAATGTAGATGATCTGCACGTCCGTGAAGTGCTGCTGCAGGGTTTTAAACACTACATCCGGTACCTGTTTGTGCAGTGTTA
>NZ_JAGXJN010000283.1 GCF_019091455.1 Chitinophaga sp. GbtcB8 | reverse complement strand
TATCCAGAATGTGTGGATTTGCCCCTGGGATTTTGCTAAGGTTGCGGGACGGAAGTCCATGGACCATTGTCCATAGTCCATTGCCTGTAATACGCTGCATATCAAGCGGGTAAAGGCTATGGACCACCGGCCATGGACTATGGACCAACTATAAACATATGACTATTACGCCCAAACCTGCCCAGGATTCAGTGATCAGGATGACAGAGCTGGTATTACCGAATGATACCAATACTTTTGGCAATTTAA
>NZ_JAGXJN010000282.1 GCF_019091455.1 Chitinophaga sp. GbtcB8 | reverse complement strand
CTACATCAACTCTTTACTTTTTAGCTGTGCTCAAAGATATCAATGTTAACCAGCATGTTGTGATGATATCTCAACTTCTCTCAAACTCACTCAGCTTTCACGGTCTTAGAGCCATTGGCATCAATCATTTTATTTTGTGATGGTTCATTTGCTAATGACTTGACTGCCCCCACTCTTGTAGTTACTGCCTTTTGATTTAAGAATTCTATAGATTTTACTCTCTTAACTAGACAAGATACTCACTTTGCCT
>NZ_JAGXJN010000281.1 GCF_019091455.1 Chitinophaga sp. GbtcB8 | reverse complement strand
GAATGACTATGTAGCACTCTCCTTGGCATGGCCGGAATTTGAACAATAATATAACTAATTTAACAGAAAGACGCATAATACAGAGTTTCAGAAGCACTGCCAAAGATCGGAGTTGCCCTACCGTTGGACATCAAATGCCATTCATTCATAACCTAAACTTCAATCGTCTTCTTTCTTGTTGCCAGCTCCATCTTTGCTGGTAGCAGCAGCAGCTGCACCACCAACTCTTCCACCAATGTTGTCACCGCCA
>NZ_JAGXJN010000280.1 GCF_019091455.1 Chitinophaga sp. GbtcB8 | reverse complement strand
AGAAACCGCGGCCTCCCATTCTATTACCGATGGTATGGAACAGGGCTTGGGTGGCAGGTTGGATAAATGGGCTGGGAACCTGGGGGGAAGGAAAAATCATGGCCTGTTTAACAAAGAAAGTTCGGACTAAACAGCAAAGTAGTTTGTTACCTTTCTGCGGAATTTGGCTGCATAAGGTTAAACAGCAAAGGACAAGCTCACACAAGGAAAAAACAGGACTGGTAACTGGCGGCACCCGCTTTCCGGGCGT
>NZ_JAGXJN010000279.1 GCF_019091455.1 Chitinophaga sp. GbtcB8 | reverse complement strand
AAAAATATTTTAATCATGGACTTAGACTATTGAAAGGCCAACTATCAAGTAGAAGAGTAGGACATGCATTGAGAAATTGTTAAGTAAAAAATTAGACATCGAGTTGAAGAATTAGTCGACGTATCGGACATTAGACTTCATTTTATAGGTTCAAGTCTTATGTCAAAAGATTGGATATTATGAGAAAGACGACATTCCAATAAAATAGGAAATATACCAAAAAAAAGAATGATGTTCTAGAGATTCAGAC
>NZ_JAGXJN010000028.1 GCF_019091455.1 Chitinophaga sp. GbtcB8 | reverse complement strand
ATGCGCTGTTTTACCGCAGTGGTAAACGAGCCTTTTTCAAGGCCTAACAGCACGCTCTCAATCAGTACTCTGGGAGTGGCGGCGCAGTTCACTTCTATCATAGGCCCGGTGGCGCGGCTGCTGCGCTCATGGATCCAGCGGGCTACCAGCTCCTTGCCTACCCCGTTCTCGCCGGTTACCAGCACACGGGCATCGGTGGGAGCCACTTTTTCAATGGTCTCTTTTATTTTCAGGATAGGCGCAGAACCGCCGATCATTTCCTGGGTTTTGTTCACCTTACGGCGCAGGCGCTTGGTTTCCGCCACCAGTGTAGTTTTATCCATAGCATTGCGCAGGGTAATAAGCAGGCGGTTCAGATCCGGTGGTTTGGGAATGTAGTCAAACGCGCCTTTTTTAACTGCTTCTACGGCTGTATCAATATTACCGTGGCCGGATACCATTATGATGGGAATATCAGGATTGGCTTCCTTGGCTTTTTCCAGGAATTCCAGGCCATCCATCTTGGGCATTTTGATGTCGCACAACACAGCATCATACTGCTTTTCCCTGAACATCTTAAAACCTTCTGCCCCATCTGCCGCTTCATCGAGCTTATATCCTTCGTAGGTCAGGATCTCAGACAATGTTTTACGGATGCTTTTTTCGTCATCAATAATCAGGATGTTCGCCATATTGGTGTTTTGTGAGGGAGCAAAGATAATGAAATCAATGGGCCGATGAGAAAATATGCGGATGTGCCGGTGTTACCGGCAGCAGGAAAAAAAACAACCCTGCGACTAACTTTACAGGCATAATATGTACTTTTAAACTACTAAACATTGTATCCTGTAATTCTAAGCCGCATATGGAAAAATTATTGGAGGAGTTAAAGCGCAGGCACCAGTGGGCAGCGGCCAATCCTTACCCTTGTACTACAGCGGTCAGCGATTTTGCCAATGACCTGGTAAACTGGCTATTTCCCGAACACACGGGTAAAGTGATGGCAGCGGCGGACCTGGCCCCCTATGCACAAAAGCTGGAACAGCAGCTGCAGCAGCTATTGCATACCATGCAGCCCCAGCTACCGGATACGGCAGCACAACTGAGCCAGCATTTCATGGCCCAGGTACCGTCTATTTACGATGATCTTACCAAAGACGCCACCGCTATTTACCAGGGCGACCCGGCAGCTACCTGCTTATACGAAGTAATAAGGGCTTATCCCGGTTTTTATGCCATTGCCTTTTACCGTATTGCACACGCGCTGCAGCAGCTGAACATACCCTTACTGCCCCGCATGATCACGGAGCTGGCGCATGCCCGCACCGGTATCGACATTCACCCGGCAGCTATTATAGCGCCCTATTTTTGCGTAGACCATGGCACCGGTATTGTGATCGGGGAAACTTCTGTAATAGGAGCGCATGTAAAGCTGTACCAGGGCGTTACCCTGGGTGCTTTGAGTATTGATAAAAGCATGGCTAAAAGCAAGCGCCATCCCACCATTGAGGAACATGTAGTGATCTATGCCGGCGCCACCATTTTAGGCGGTGATACCACTATTGGCCACCACAGCGTAATTGGAGGTAATGTGTGGCTGATCAAAAGTGTTGCACCCTTTTCCCGTATTTATTACAAGGCAGATGGCAGCATGAATGTGGTGGAAGCCGTGTAAACCTAAGATCGTAAATCAACATAACTGATGCATTCAATTCTTGACCAGGTAGGTAATACACCTATTGTTGCACTGAAAAAATTAACGGCAAACCCTAATGTTACTATTTATGCCAAGCTGGAAGGTAATAACCCCGGCGGCAGCGTAAAAGACCGGGCCGCCTATGGCATGATCAAAGGCGCGCTGGACCGGGGCGAGCTAAAGCCCGGCATGAAGCTGATAGAGGCTACCAGCGGTAATACCGGTATTGCACTGGCTATGATCGCCGCCCTGTTTGGGGTAGAAATGGAGGTGGTAATGCCGGAAGATGCTACCCGCGAGCGGGTGCTGATTATGGAAGCCTTTGGCGCCAAGGTGACCTTAACCCGCAAGGAGGATTCCATGGAAGGCTCTATTGACTATGCGCATGCGCAGGTGGCCAAAGGCGGTTATCATATGCTGAACCAGTTTGCCAACCCGGATAATTACGGTATGCACTACCGCACTACCGGCCCGGAAATATGGCGCGATACACAGGGAGCGGTAACACATTTTGTGAGCGCCATGGGTACTACCGGCACTATTATGGGCGTATCCCGCTACCTGAAGGAGCAGAACCCGCAGGTACAGATCGTAGGCTGCCAGCCAACTGAAGGCTCCCGTATACCGGGCATCCGCAAGTGGCCGGAGGCTTACCTGCCGAAAATATTTGATAAAGAGCGTGTAGACCGCACCATGGATATATCTGAGAACGAAGCGCGGCAAATGACGCGGCGCCTGGCAAAGGAAGAAGCCATTTTCTGCGGCATGAGCAGCGGCGGCGCAGTATCTGCAGCAGTACGCTTATCTAAGGAATTAGAGCGGGGTGTGATCGTTTGTATTATCTGCGACCGGGGCGATAGGTATTTATCGAGTGATCTCTTTGGATCTTAAGCTGAAAGCTCAAAGCATAAAGCAAAAAGCCGATTGTAATTATACAACCGGCTTTTTGCGTTTTAATATGTTCTGAGCTTTGGGCTTTCTGCTTTGAGCTTTGAGCTTTATGCTACTTCTTCATATACATTACTTCCTTTACCAGCTTCACGGTACGCTCAATATCGGGCATGTACAGTTTTACCAGGTTGGGTGCGTAGTGCATAGGTGCATCCGGAGCAGTGATACGGCGGATGGGGGCATCCAGGTAATCAAAACCCTCTTTCTGAATACGGTAGGTAATTTCAGAAGAAATGCTGGAAAAAGGCCATTGCTCTTCCACGATCACCAGGCGGTTGGTTTTCTTTACAGATTCCAGGATGGTGAACCAGTCCAGCGGGCGGATGGTACGCAGGTCGATCACTTCGGCCTCAATACCTTCTTTGGCCAGCTCTTCTGCGGCGCCCAGGGCTACTTTCATCATTTTGTTGAAAGAAACGATGGTTACGTCCTTACCGGCACGTTTAATATCGGCCTTGCCAATGGGAATAATATATTCTTCTTCGGGTACGTCGCCCAGCTCGCCATACATTACTTCACTTTCCATGAAAACCACCGGATCATCATCGCGGATAGCGGCTTTCAGCAAACCTTTGGCATCATATGGGTTGGAAACGGATACTACTTTTAAACCGGGGATGTTGGCATAATAGCTTTCAAAAGCAGTGGAGTGCTGGGCGCCCAGCTGACCGGCAGAACCGTTAGGTCCGCGGAAAACAATGGGGCAGCCTACCTGTCCGCCACTCATGGCCAGCATTTTGGAAGCGGTGTTCAGGATCTGGTCCAGGGCCAGTACGGCAAAGTTCCAGGTCATAAATTCCACTACAGGACGAAGGCCGTTTTGTGCAGCGCCAACGCCAATGGCAGCAAAGCCTAATTCTGCAATCGGGGTATCAATTACCCTTTTGGCCCCAAATTCATCCAGCATTCCCTGGCTCACTTTATAGGCACCATTGTATTCGGCTACTTCCTCTCCCATCAGGAATACGCGCTCGTCCCGGCGCATTTCTTCCTGGAGGGCTTCTCTTAAGGCTTGTCTGAAAGCTATCTGACGCATGCTATTGGTATAATGATTTGAAAGATTTAAAGTCCTTTCCTAAAAAGGCAGGGGCAAAATTATCGTTTGTTGGCGAAAATGCAAAGGATTTCAGGAAGGCTTATTTATTTAAATATTAATAAAATATATAAAATTATTAATATATTGTAACGTATTACCTGTCCTATGATCACCGTTACCATCCTATCCCTGAGTTTTTTAACGGCCATTTCCTGCAGAATAAAGAAGGTAAAATCGCCGGATGCTGTACGCCTTTTATGGTATGTGCACCTGGTTTTGCTGTTCTTTTCCGTGCTTTGTGTGTTAATGATGCTGAATGGCTATGGCTTTAAAGGCGCTTTCACAGAGCGTGTGTTCCTTTCACTGTATGCCGGCTCCGGCGTGATCCTGTATGGGTTAACGACCCAGGATGCCAGTGGCAAATGGCTGTATCTGGCTTGCTTTTTCGGCTTTCCTTTTCTGCTGCTGTTTGGATTGCTGCTCCCGCCTTTACGCATTTTAACCATTATGGCGGGCGTAGCCCTGCTGTTTGATGGGAATGTGCGCCGCTACCCTATTGATGATGATTATACGCTGGAAACCCGCGATATGGGCATTTTATCCCGCTACCCTACCTACAACATGGTAGCAGATAAATACTGGTTCTTTGAAAAGACCACTCCGGATGTGGTATCCAAGAACTACTCCCTGCAGGCGCTGCAAACGGCGCAAAAGGACGGGGATAGCGTAAAGATCAGCATACTGGCATTTGACAGGAGCAAAATGCGGTTTGATACAACGATCGCCCTGCAGTAAAAAAAGGGGAGCAGGATGGATAGGATATTTATATGATCTTAATGAAGTTCTATATGAAAAATGCAGCGAAGTGCTTCGCTGCATTTTTAGTTTATATACATTTCGTATAGCCGTGTTTATACCTTCTCAATAATAATGGCGCTGGCGCCGCCCCCGCCGTTACAGATCCCGGCTACGCCATAACGGCCGCCGTGCTGGTGCAGGATGGAATTGAGTGTTACCACAATACGGGCGCCGCTGCAGCCAATAGGATGGCCCAGGGATACGGCCCCGCCCCATACATTCAGCTTCTCCGGGTCTAATCCCAGGTCTTTCTGATTGGCGATAGCCACACAGGAAAATGCTTCGTTGATCTCTGCATAATCCATATCAGATATTTTCAGCTGTGCTTTGGCAAGCGCCCTGTTAATAGCCTTTACCGGCGTAGTGGTGAACCATTCCGGAGCCTGGGAAGCATCTGCAAAGCTGATGATCTTAGCCAGGGGCTTTAATCCCAGCGCTTTCAGCTTTTCGCCACTTACCAGTACCACTGCAGCTGCACCGTCATTGATGTTGGAGGCATTGGCCGCTGTAACTGTCCCATCTTTCTGGAAAGTGGGTTTCAGGGTGGGTATCTTTTCAAAATTCACCTTTTTATAGTCTTCATCTTCCGTAACGGTTACTACCTGTTTGCCGGGCACTTCCACGGGGATGATCTCATTTTTGAAATATCCTTTTTCATATGCTGCTGCGGCGCGTTTGTAGCTGCTGGCAGCATAAGCATCCTGGTCTTCACGGGTGATCTTGTATTCTGATGCACAGATCTCAGCGGCGTTGCCCATATGAAAATCCTTGTAGGGATCCCAGAGGCCATCCCGGAGAATACCATCTATTACAGCGCCATGGCCCAGGCGGTAACCTGTGCGGGCTTTATCCAGGTAATAAGGAATGTTGCTCATACTTTCCATGCCGCCGGCTATCACTACATCATTATCTCCCAGCATAATGCTTTGCGCGCCCAGCATAATGGCTTTCATACCGGAGGCGCATACTTTATTTACGGTGGTGCAGGGCACATTGGTAGGTATGCCTGCATAAATACTGGCCTGGTTGGCAGGGGCCTGGCCCACGTTGGCGCTGATCACATTGCCCATATATACTTCATTCACCTCTGTGGCGGCAATTCCGGCTCTTTCCAGGGCTGCTTTTATAACGGTGGCGCCCAGCTGCGTAGCCGGTACAGCGGCCAGTGTACCGCTTAATGCCCCGATGGGTGTACGAACCGTGGATACTATAAATACTTCTTTCATAACATAAGATTGTTTGGCTTGAACATTCAAATATAAAGGAAAAGTAGGAAGCGGTAAGAAGGCTGCATAAAAAAGAAAGGTGAAAAGCGGGCTGCTTTTCACCTTTCAAAATTTTGTGTATATGCTTATTGCAATATAATGCGCATAGCTTTTTGTTTGCCGTAACCGGCTACTTCCAGGTGATAGATGCCTTTGGGTAAGGTACCCAGGTCTATTTCCGTAAGCTGGTCTTTTACCTGTTTACGGTACAGGGTGTTACCTTTTGTGTCATGTACAATAATATCCACCGGTTTTAACAGTGGTTTTTCAAAGCGTACATATACCAGGCCGGCTGTAGGGTTCGGGAAGGCGCGTACAACGTTCTCCCCTACTGTTACATCCGGTACTGCGGTGATCACCATATTCACCGTAGTGGAGGTGCTGCGGCAGGTACCGCCATTGCTTACAATTACGTAATACTGCCCGTTGGCTTTTGCGCGGATGGCTGCCGTAGTGGCGGCGGTTAAGGCTGCACCGTTAAAGTACCATTGGTAGGTAAGCGCTTTGCCTGCAAACAGGCTATCGCCCCGTTGCTGTAAAGTAGCCACCGGCGTATTTACTACGGCAAACTTTGAAGACCAGTCAGTAGTATCTGCCGGGGAGCTGCTCACTATTCTTACCCGGTAATCCTGTCCGCAGGGAATGGTATCCGGTATGCTAACCTTTACGGATATACGTGGATCCGTACCCGGTACAGTAGCCAGGTTTGTTACTGTTCCATCCAGCTCGCCGGCCTTTTTACCGCCGGTGTTAGTGCCTTGCAGCAGCTGAATGATGAATACGTTATTGCTGTTGAAGGAATGATTAAAGCTGGCAGTTATGGCAAGGCTGTCGTTCGCATTAACCGTAGTGGTGTTGCCAACGCTGGCCGGGTTTTCGGGTTCAACAGGCTGTAGTATGCGGATGGTATCTGACACAGATCCGTTACAATAATACACGGTTACACTGTAAGTGCCCGGAGCAGTGATGGTAATAATAGGCCCGGTTTCGCCGGTAGACCATGTACGGGTGGTGTTTGGAAAATCGGCGCCCAGCATCACGGAATCGCCTGGATAAAGGGTTATGTCTGCTCCCAGCTCCAGGTTAGGTTTATTAATCAGCTCAACAGAACGGGTGGCAGTATCCGTAGCTCCCTGGCTGCCGGTCACTACCAGCCTTACCAGGTATTGCCCATCTGCAGCATACAGGTGCTGAGGGCTTTGCGTGGTATCCGTTGTGCCATCGCCAAAAGACCATTCCCATTTTACGATGGGTTGTATTGCCGTGCTTTCGTCCCCGAAGTGCACGCTGGTGCAATTGCGGCCCCATATGCCAATGGCAGCATTTATACCGGCCGGGTTAGCAAATTTAATATTAATGGTATCTGTAACTGTGCTGCCGCAGGAGCTAACTTTTACCCAGTAGCTACCGGATGTATACACTACAATTTCAGGCTGGGTGCTGCCGGTAGACCACAGGTAAGTATCTCCGGAGTTATTTGGTTTACGTGCATCCAGCAGCAGGCTGTCGCCGGCCACCAGGGTGGTATCTGCACCCAGAGTTACAAGCAGTGGTGCAAAGTAAATGGTGGTGGTGGCGGTATCCCGTTTTCCAGCACTGTTCATTACTACCAGGCTAACTGTATATTCACCACGCTGGCTATAGGTATGCAGCGGGTTTTGTGCAGTGTCAGTAGTATTATCGCCAAAGCTCCATTGACGGCTGGTAATAGTAGTGCCGGCAGCAGTGGTGCTTTGATCAGTGAAGCGTACGGTAGTGCATTGTTGTTTGTCGGCAGTGAATTGAGCGGTGGGATTATTGACTATTACCGTATCCGGTATGGTTACCACAATAGTATCTGCAACTGTGCTGCCGCAGGAGCTAACCTTTACCCAGTAGCTGCCGGATGTATACACTACAATAGCAGGTTGTGTGCTGCCGGTTGACCACAGGTAAGTAGCATCGCCAGAATTTTCCGGTTTGTGCGCATCCAGCCGCAGGCTGTCACCGGATGCCAGAGTGCTATCTGCGCCCAGCTCCACTACCGGTATAGTATTAATGATAACCGTAGTATAAGCAGTATCCCGCTGGTTGTAATTATTGGTTACTATCAGCCTTACATTATAGGTACCATCCTGCGTATAAGCGTGATCGGGAGCCATTGCTGTTGATGTAGTGCTATCTCCAAAATTCCATTCCCATTTTTTAATGGTTCCCGCGGTTATATGGGTGCTGTCCAGGAACCAGGCGGTGCGGCAGCTCTGCTTCCAAACGGTTATTTTGGCTTCCATTGTATTAGGCGGAGGATCAATGAAGGTAATGGTTAAGCTATCGCTCATTATATCGTTATCCTTAAATACATGTACGCCATAATAACCGCTGCTAATCACTGTAACCGTTTGGGCACTACCGTCGTAGTTGCCCCACCAGCTATACCTGGCGCCTGGGTTGCCCGCATCCAGGATCAGCGTATCTCCCTTATAAAGAGTAGTATCGCTGCCCAGGTCCACGGTAGCAGCAGGTATCCGTACCGGTACTGTTATAAATTGAAGGGTATCACAATATCCGCGGTCATCCTCTTTCAGCCGGGCGGTAAAAGTAGCCTGGTAATTGCCGGGCTTCTGGTACTTATGGGAGAACCGGTTTAAATTTATATTTGTTATAAGGTAACGATTAGTAATTTCATCGATCGTACCATCCTTCCAGTCAATAAAACAACGGTCAATTGCCTCCGTGTTATAGGGAATATTCACTTTCAGGGTCCTGTTATAATACCCTACATACCAATTGGTAACGGCCGGGGAATCTATCGTTACTTCCGTATGGGTTGATGTCTGTGAAACATTCGCATTATCCTGTAAGGTTTGGCCGCATGCTTCATAAGTTACACTATAGGTGCCTGGTGTATTTACCAGAATGCTGGAAGTAGTATCGCCCGTAGACCATAGATAAGAGCCAAAAGCAGGACCATTAGGATCCGTTGCTTTATTTGCGATCTTAACACTGGCGCCTCCAATAAAAATATTACATAACAGGTATTCGTCGCCTATGTTCAGGCTGGGCTGCACGGAAATGTAGTTGGGATAATAATAATTGTCCTTAATGGCTTTATTACCCATATTATCCCAAACGGTTAGCGATACACGAAATCGCCCTTTCAGGGTATAAATATGTACAGGATTCTGAAGGGTGGAAGTATCGCCGTCCCCGAAGTTCCATCGCCATGCGGTGATCGGGTTAGGGCCGGTGCTCAGGTCCTGGAAGGATACCGTCAGCGGGCCGCAGCCAATTGTTTTGTCAGAGCTAAAATCCACGGTAATACTTTGCCCAAAAAGCAATGTATGGGCCCATAAAAAAACAAACAATAGTAAAAATCGCTTCATATTCAAGGTATAGGGTGAGAAAATGGAAATTGTATTGTCCTAAAGAGCCTTAAAATTACTCAAATAACTAATAAGTCAGTCACTATGACCTTTTATATACAACGAAAAGGTGAAGAATGAAACGGCCATCGTTCCATCCTTCACCTTTCCGTGAATGTATATTGATACCTAAATTACTGGCGCACCGTTACCTTACGGGTTACGATATCCGCACAGCTGTTCTGGTACTCCATGTGCACTTCTATGGTATAATCGCCTGATACTGCGTACTCATGGTCAAAAGTGAGCGCATGCCGGTTCTTTTCTGCCAGCGTTTGGGAGGTATTATCCCCCCAGTTCAGCCACAAGCGGTAGGGTACATTTTCATAAGCCGGCATCACGGTCAGGTCTACCTGACGGCTGCATAACCAGGTATAGGAAATGTCGGCCAGGGTTTCGCTTACGCGGGCAATTACCACAGTGGTATCGCTCAGCGTTTGACCGCACACGTTATAGGTTACGGAATAGGTACCGGGAGAGCAGGCACGCAGGGTGCTGGTAGTATCACCGGTGGACCATAAGTACCATCCTGGATCATGGTGGCCCTGCGCCATGGCTGTGTTGCTGATAATGGGACAATAGTTGCGGCACAAGGGGTGCTGCACGCCAAGGTCCAATATGGGAAGAATATCAATTTCCTGGTAGCTGAACACTTTCATAGAGGTAGGCCCTGCGGGGATTACCATGGTTAACCTTACCACGTAGTGGCCGGGTGTGTTAAAAGTGTGTGTAGGCTGCGGGCCGGAGGCGGTACCGCCATCCCCAAATTCCCAAAGCCAGTCAATCACAGACAGGGAAGAAGATGAATTCACATCAAATGTAATCTTCTTAGGCGCACAACCAATGGTGTCAGTTGCTTTGATCTTAAAGTCGAAATTCTGCGCCTTTAAACCGGAAATTGCAAAACATGAGCATGCAATCAGTAATAACAATCTTTTCATTAGGCTTAAGGAATAGGGTGAAAAATTATGTAAATATATAAAAATTAATATGTAAAATTAATAAAATTAGTACAAAACAATATACTAAAACCGTCCATATACCAACCCTCCGGGATAATTAACGCCAAAAGGCGTAAATTACCTATGTTTGCAGTTTGCATTCTTCCAGACATTGATAGCACAACATACCATACAACAGATCCTGAGCCGCATAGATATTGTGGAGATCGTAGGCTCGTTCGTGAAGCTGAAAAAAAGGGGGACCAACTACCTGGGCCTCTGCCCTTTTCATAATGAAAAGTCGCCCTCCTTCACGGTTTCACCTAGTAAGGAGATCTATAAATGTTTCGGCTGCGGGGCCAGTGGCAATACCATCAGCTTCCTCATGGAGCATGAGAAGTACTCCTATGTGGTGGCGCTGCGCTGGCTGGCCCAGAAATACAATGTTGAAATTGAGGAGAAAGAGGTTAGCGCAGAAGTAAAGCAGCAGCAGCTCCTGGCCGACAGCCTGTATATCATCAACAACTTTGCCCGGGAATATTTTACCAAAACCCTGCTGGAAACAGAGGAAGGGCAGAACATAGGGCTCAGCTATTTTGAGGAAAGGGGTTTTACAAAGGAAACCATCCAGAAATTCCAGCTGGGCTATTGCAGCAATGAGCGGGACGCTTTTGCACGCACCGCGCTGGAAAAGGGCTATAACCTTGACTACCTGCAAAAGACCGGCCTGGTTGCCATCCGGAATGAGCAGCCGGCGGATAACTACCGGGGCCGCGTTATTTTTCCCATTCACAACCAATCCGGCAAAGTGCTGGGTTTTGGCGCACGTATCCTGGTTAAGAACGACCGGGCGCCCAAATACATTAACTCTCCTGAAAACGAGATCTATGTAAAAAGCAAGGTGCTATACGGCACTTATTTTGCCCGTCATGCCATTGACCGGCTGAACGAATGTTTGCTGGTAGAGGGTTATACCGACGTAATTTCCCTGCACCAGGCAGGCATTGAGAACGTGGTGGCCTCCAGCGGTACCTCCCTGACAGTAGACCAGCTACGGCTGGTAAAGAAATATACCAATAACCTCACCATCCTGTATGACGGGGACAGCGCAGGTGTAAAAGCAGCGCTGCGCGGCCTGGATATGGCCGTGGAAGAAGGTCTGAACGTGAAGCTGGTGCTGATACCGGATAAGGAAGACCCGGACAGCTATGTGCAGAAGATAGGCGCGCCTGCTTTCCGGCAGTTTGTGGAAACCAATAAGCAGGACTTTGTATTGTTTAAGCTGCAAACGTCCATGCAGGACATTGGCAACGACAGCAACCGCAAAAGCCAGCTGGTAAATGAAATTGCGGAAACCATTTCCAAAATTGATAAGGTAGAGGATTTCACCCGCCAGCAGGACTATATACGCCAGTGCAGCCAGCTCCTGAAGATAGACGAGCAGGGCATGATAACGCTGGTGAATAAATTCATCCGCGAGCGACTGCAAAAACGGGAGCAGCAGCTGGCCAAGAATGCCCCTCCGGAAGATGATCAGCTGAGCGATGAAGCCATTGCCGCCATGGAAGCGGCCGAAGGCAACTTTGAAGTGCTCTTCCCCACTGATGAAAAACAGGAAAGAGAGCTGGTGAAGATCTTACTCCGCTTTGGAGATATGCCTTTCAGCGAAGAAGAAAAGAACAGTGTTGCCGATTATGTATTTCACTTGCCGTATGATTTTGAGTCGCTGGCAGATAGTGAGATCGTAAAGAAAATACTGCGGGAATATAAATCCAGGTACGATGAAGGCGCCGCCCCGGATAGAAAATGGTTCCTGTACCATGAGGATACCGACATCTCCAAACAAACAGCCCTGATCCTGGAAGATAAGGAGGCGGACCTGAGCATAAACTGGAAAGAACGATTTGAAATAGATACTGTTTGCGGGGATAACGCTTACCTGCGCGACACCATCAGCACCACCAACTACCTGATACTACGTAAGATCAAAAAGCTGATCCTGGAAAACCAGCAGGAAATGGAAAAGGCGGATACCTTTGATATGCAGATGAAATGTGTTGAAGTGCATCAGCATTTGAAACAGCTTGAAATGGAGCTGACACAAGGGATCGGGACGGTGATCTTCAGATAGATGATGATTTTAAAATGAGAAATCAGAAGCAGGATAATGTAATAGCAATCAGGATCAAACTTTAATCTCTTACTTCTTCCCTCCTACTTCATTTCCTTAACCCTGTATACCTTCTTTCTCCGCTTTGGTTTTCTTATCCCACACCTCAAATGTAAATGCATAGGCATGTTTTTCATCTGCCGGGTGCAGCCTGCTGCTTACCAGGTTCCATTCTTTGGGATCAAATTCCGGGAAGTGCGCATCGCCGGTAACGGTAGCATGAATGCGTGTAATGTACATGCGCTGCACCAGTAACGGAATGGCCTGGCTGAAAATTTCTTCTCCCCCGGTAATAAACATTTCTTCCCCATCAAAAGTGCCTGCAATCATCAGGGCTTCCTGTAAAGAGGTAGTAACAATAATGCCCTCACGCGGGTAATCCGGCTGGCGGGTAATTACTATATTCGGGCGGTTGGGTAAAGGCTTGCCTAATGATTCAAAGGTTTTACGGCCCATGATAATGGGTTTACCGGTAGTAGTTTCTTTGAAGTATTTCATATCGGCCGGCAGGTGCCAGGGTAACTGGTTGTGCTGCCCTATAACGTTATTCTCTGATGCTGCAACAATGATGGAAACCATGGGTTGAATTACGAATTGTCAATTACGAATTACACCGCTACCGGCGCTTTAATCCCTGCATGGTGCTGGTAATTCAGCAGCTCAAAATCTTCAAAGGTAAAAGCAAAAATATCCTTCACGGCCGGGTTAATTTTCATTACCGGCAGCGGGTAAGGCGTGCGGCTTAATTGCAGCTTGGCCTGTTCAATATGATTATTGTACAAATGCACATCGCCAAAGCTGTGAATAAATTCGCCCGGCTCAAGGTCACATACCTGCGCCATCATCAGGGTGAGCAATGCATAGGAAGCAATGTTAAAAGGCACGCCTAAGAACACATCTGCGCTACGCTGGTATAACAGGCAGCTCAGCTTCCCATTAGCCACATAGAACTGGAACAGGCAGTGGCAGGGGCTCAGCGCCATTTGCGGCAGGTCGCCTACGTTCCAGGCATTTACAATAATGCGGCGGGAATCCGGGTTATTTTTGATCTGTTTTACGGCTTCGCTGATCTGGTCTATCACTTTACCATCCCGGGTTTCCCAGCTGCGCCATTGTTTGCCGTAAATAGGCCCCAGGTCGCCATTGGCGTTTGCCCATTCGTCCCATATACTTACGCCGTGTTCCTTCAGGTAGGCAATATTGGTGGCGCCCCGGAGGAACCAGAGTAACTCATAAATAATAGATTTCAGGTGTAATTTCTTGGTAGTGACCAGCGGAAAGCCATCCTGCAGGTTAAAACGCAGCTGGTAGCCAAAACAGCTGCTGGTACCAGTGCCGGTACGGTCTGTTTTTGTTGCCCCATGATCCAGTATATGCTGTAATAAATGAAGGTACTGATCCATGGGGCAAAATAACAAAATTGTTGCTAATGCTCCCTTACATATTTTTCCCCACAGCCTTCAATACACATACGGTTGGCCAGTACAAGGGTATTTTCATTGATGCTGATGAAGAATACAGCGGTATCGGATTGTTGTCCTTTTTTATAGATCCGCAGGGTAGTATCAACATCTGTAGCGCGCAGCTCAAAATGATCGTAGGTGCTGCTGCCGGTGTTGGTATATCCGCCATCGGCATTGAAAGTTAAATAAGCAATATTTTCAGCAGGTTTCCATACCGGTTCCCCGCCAAAGCTGTAATAAGAAGCATATGATTTCCAGCGGCCTGTCAGGTAATTAAGTTGCTTGGGTAAAGAGACGCCGTCTGTTATAGTATTATCATCCTTTTTTTTACAGGCAGTAATGCAAATAAGCAAGAATACAGGGAGTAGCAGATATTTCATGGGTGAGATTTGACTATAAAACGTGGCATCTCGCCCGGAAGTTACAAGGGTGTAAAGCGAAAAATATAACGCAAATAAACTAAACAAAAAATACACTTATCCCGTGGAATTTTCGTAATCTGCTAAACAACAACAACCAAAGTCGTACGTCAGCAGCAGGAAGCCAGCGAGCAAGATAAGTTCCATGTATATGAAAGCTTGAATAGCCTCTGATCTTTATCTAAATCTAACGCCTATATTAAAAATCTCATCATGTAAAATTTAGTATCAATCACCCAAAATCACACGCTTATGTTTCTATCTAAATCTGCACTGATGGTGTTGCTATGCCTATGCACCATCAGTACGCTGTTTGCCCAGCAAACAACTATTACGGGGAGGGTCACTGATGCCGCTTTTGGCAAACCGATACCCGGGGTTACCGTACGGGTAGCCAATACCAACCGGGGCGCCATTACCGATGTAGATGGCCACTATTCGCTGATGTTACCGGCGGGCAGCAACCAGCTCACCTTTTCCTTTACCGGTTATAAAACCCAAAAAGCCACGGTAACCGGTAACACCCTTAACATGACACTGCAAGAAGATTTTGCGCGGCTGGATGAAGTAGTGGTAACCGGCCTGGCCACTTCTGTAAAACGTAGTAACCTGGCCAATGCGGTAGCCACGCTTTCCGCCAAAGACCTCTCCGGCACTGCGCCTGCACAAACATTTGATGCAGCGCTAAGCGGTAAAATACCCGGCGCCCTGATCTCTGCCAACTCCGGCGCACCGGGTGGCGGCATCTCGGTAAAAGTGCGCGGTATTACTTCTGTATTCGGGAATGCGCAACCCTTGTATGTAGTAGATGGTATCTTTATGAATAATGCCAGTGTGCCCGCCGGCCTCAATGATGTTACCGGCGCAGCTACTGCGGGCAATCCCAATAACCAGGATAACCCCTCCAGCCGTATTGCAGACCTGAATCCGGCTGATATTGAAAACATTGAAATACTGAAGGGCGCTTCTGCAGCAGCCTTATATGGCTCCAAAGCAGCTGCCGGTGTAATACTGATCACTACCAAACGCGGTAAATCGGGCAGAACCAATATCAGCATTAACCAGGAAACCGGTTTTGTAAAAGTGCGTCATTTGTTAGGCCAGCGCCAGTTTACCGCAGAAACCGCGGCAGACCTGGCCGGTGCGGCAGACAACCCTGACCCCGATGTACAGGCAGCCCGCAACACCAACCGGCAGCGGTTCCTGGATGCACAATCTGCCGGTAAGATCTATGATTATGAGAAAGAGCTGTTCGGTCATACCGGCCTGCTGCTAAATACTAATCTGAGCTTAAGCGGCGGCTCTGAACGCACTACTTTTTACTTTGCCGCTAACCGCCGCAGCGAAGATGGTATTGTAAAAGGTACCGGGTACCTCAACAGCTCCCTGCGGTTAAATGTGGATCACCGCATCAGTGATCGTATATCCGTTGGGTTTACTACCAACTATATTAATTCCAGCGCAGACCGCGGCCTTACCAACAACGATAATAATGGTGTGAGCTATGGCGTGGCATTATCTACCACCCCCGGTTTTGCAGAGCTGCATAAAGATGATCTGGGTAACTATCCCCGCAACCCTTATGCAGCATCCAACCCGCTGGAAACAAGGGATAAGATGATCAACAATGAAACCACCAACCGTTTTGTAACCGGCGTAAAGCTGGATGCACGGCTGCTGCAGAGTGATAAATCCACCACGCGTTTTGTAGCCAACGGCGGTGTAGATTATTACAACCTGAAAACCACCGCGGTATTCCCACGTTCCCTGCAGTTCATGGAAAATACATTGGGCGGCGCCTCCATACAGGGCAATACCAATAACATTAATACCAACCTGGCCGGTTACCTGGTGAATAATTTTACGCCATCGTCCAAGGCCAGCTTCACTACTACGGTAGGGGCTACACTGGAAACAGGTAATTTTGATAACATCCTGATCTCTGCCACACAGCTAATAGGCACGCAAACAAACGTAGACCAGGCGGGCGCTGCCAACCCGCGTCAGTTCCGTCAGAAGTACCGCGATAACGGCATTTTTGCACAGGAAGAAATTACCCTGCTGGATGCAGTAACTGCTACCGCCGGTGTACGTTTTGACCGCTCCACCAACAACGGCGACTTTAAAAAATATTACGTATATCCCAAGGGCTCCCTTTCCTGGAACCTGGCTAAAATGGATTTCTGGAAAGTAAAGACCATCAATAGCTTTAAGTTACGTGCTGCTTACGGGCAATCCGGCAACGTATCACCTTACGGCAGTAAATTCACCGCGCTGGTGATCTCCAATACCGGCGGCCTGCCCGGCTCTTTGGTGGATAACCAGCTGGGCAACACTTCCATTAAACCGGAAAAACAAACAGAGCTGGAAGCTGGTGTAGACATTAGTATACTGGATGGCCGCGTGAACCTGGAAGCTACTTACTACAACAAAAAAATATTTGACCTGCTGTTACGCCGCCTGCCTCCCGGATCTACCGGTTTTGTGGCAGAATGGGTAAATGCCGGCGATCTGCGCAACCGCGGTATAGAGCTGGGTTTAAGCCTGCTGCCCATTAATACCAAAAACGTACGCTGGACCTCCAACATTAACTGGTGGCGCAACCGCTCACAGGTTACCCGCCTTAGCATTCCTGCCTTTGCGCTGGGCGCCTTCGGCAACTCACTGGGCACTTTTTATATAGAACAGGGCCAGCCTGCCACACAAATAAAAGGCACCATTCCTGACCCGCAGGACGACACCAAAAACGTGTTTGTAACATTAGGTAATTCAGAGCCGGATTTCCAGATGAGCTTTTTCAATGAAGTGCAGCTGTTCACCAATTTAAGCATGCGCGTATTAGTACATTGGAAAAAAGGCGGTGATAATATTAACCTTACACGGCTGCTCACAGATGGCGGCGGCACCAGCCCTGACTGGGATGCAGATGCCAATGGGGATGGTGTAAAAGATGGCGCTGAACGCGCCGCTGCCGGCAGCGCGGCCCTTTTTGTGCAGGATGCCAGTTATGTAAGGATCCGTGAAATTGGCCTATACTACAACTTCCCCATTAAGAATAATCCATTCTTAAGAAATGTGCGGGTAGGCGTTTCCGCCAACAACTGGTTTACGTGGACGCATTATGTGAGCTATGATCCGGAAGTATCCAACTTTGGAAGCAACACTATTAATACCAGCATAAGCCGCGGTAGTAACGGTGTTTCCAGCGGGGTGGATGTTATGCCCTTCCCTGCTTCCAAACGTATGAGCTTTCATGTGGGCATTGATTTCTGATAACATTTAAACGGATTATTATGAAAAAACATTTCATTCAATATATAACAGCAGCCGTGCTGCTGGCAGCCTGCCAGAAGGGAGAGATCCCCAATTTAAACACGCCGCAGGCAGATGCTATTACACGCAATCCTACCAAGGAAGAGCTGAATAACCTGGTAACCGGGGCAGAATCCGGTATGCGCTTTACCCTGGGCACTTATTATGATGCAATGGGTATTATAGGACGCGATATTTACCGCTTTGCCGGTTCTGAACCACGTTTTTATACGGAGCTGTTAGGCGCCGGTTCCTCCACGCTGGATAATAACACCTTTTACATTACCAACCCATGGGCTTCACGGTACCGCGTGGTGAGGCAGGGAAATATACTGCTCCAGGCGGCCACCAACTCCAGCTTTATTACTGCACCGCAAAAGAATGGCTACCTGGGTTTTGCCAAAACCATTATGGCTTACCAGCTATTGCTGAACCTGAACATGACTGATGCCAACGGCATCCGCATTAGCGTGCAGGATTTTGAAAATCCGGGGCCTATTGTACAGAAAAACATTGCGCTGGATTCTATTGCACAAATGCTGGAAGATGGAAAGACCAGCCTTACCGGTTCGGAAATACTTTTCCCTTTATCCGGCGGGTTTGATGGTTTTAAAGATGCAGCAGGCCTGCTGAAATTTAACCGGGCGCTGGCCGCCAGGGTAGCCGTATACCGGCAGCAGTGGGCACAGGCATTAACGGCGCTGAATGAATCTTTCTTTGACCTGAACGGCAGCTTTACCACTGGTATATATCATTTGTTTGGTAACGGCAGCGGCGAGCAGCTGAACCCCTGCTATTTTGCGCAAAACTCAAACGGTGAGGTAAGGGTGGCGCATCCATCCTACGCATTGGATATTACCCCGGGCGATGACCGCATACAAAAGGCTACACTCCGCGCCAGCGCCGCCAGCCAGGGCGGGTTAACCAGCAACCGCGATGTATGGATCTATACCAGCAACACCGCGCCCATTCCCATTATCCGTAATGAGGAACTGATACTGATCTATGCAGAAGCCAAGATCCAAACCAATGCATTCCCGGATGCCATTGTAGCGCTGAACCGTATTCGCATAGGGCATAACCTGACCCCATATGCAGGCGGCATTACGCAGGCAGCCCTGATAGATGAAATGTTACGGCAGCGCAGGTATTCGCTTTTTTATGAAGGCCACCGCTGGATAGACGTGCGCAGGTATAACCGCCTGAACACCTTACCCTTGGACCGGACCGGTGATGATGTGTGGACGGCGTTCCCGATACCGCAGAATGAAAACCAGTAGAGGAGCCGAAAGCATAAAGCTGATTGAAGCGAATGATGTTCGCGGATTGGAAAACAAGACATGAATACATAAAACAAAAAGCAGAAAGCCGGGCACTCGCTCCGATGCTTTCTGCTTTTTGCTTTCAGCTTTATGCTTAAACCGCCCTGCGTTTCAGCTCCTTCCTTATCAAACCCAGCTCACGGCCCATTTGCCCGGAGATAGAAGTATTTTCCTGTGCGCGGCGCAGCAGGTAAGGCATTACATCCTTTACCGGGCCATAAGGCAGGTATTTGGATACGTGGTAACCGGCATGCGCCAGGTTAAAGGTTATATTATCGCTCATGCCCAGCAGCTGTGAAAAGCTTACATGCGGATGGTTGTGGGGTAATCCCTTTTCATCCAGCAGGCGGGCTGCCAGCATGCTGCTTTCTTCGTTGTGTGTACCTATGAATACGGCCAGCTTGTCCAGCCGGTCAATACAAAACCTTACGGCCTCGTTATAATCTTTATCGGTTGATGTTTTGTCCGGTTGGATGGGAGACGGGTAATTCAGGGCTTCTGCACGTTTGCGCTCTTTTTCCATGTACGCGCCCCTTACCAGCTTGGCGCCTAACAGGTAACCCTGCTGCTGCGCCTTATCAAAAGAGAGCTGCAGGTATATCAGGCGGTCGTGGCGGTATAGCTGGAAGGTGTTGTATACAATAACGGTTGTTTTATTGAACAGCCGCATCATTTCATCGGCCAGGTCATCTACCGGCTGCTGGATCCAGGATTCTTCCGCATCTATCAGCAGGCCTATTTTATTTTTTGCAGCTGCTTCCGCAATGGTCCTGATGCGGTTACGCACTCTTTCAAACTCCTGCTCCTCTTCCGCCGTTAGTGGCTGCCGGCTGTGTATTTTTTCCAGCAGCTCAAAACGGGCAAAACCGGTTACCTTGATCGCAATAAAAGGAATGTTATGATTGGTGGCTGCATATTCAATAGCCCGTATAAATTCCGGTACAGCATGGTCATAGTTCTCCTCCCCCTCCATGGCTTCTACGCCGTAATCCAGCGCAGCGCCCACATGATATTTGCCCAATACCTGTGCAGTTTGTGCAGCTTCCTCCAGGCTCTCGCCTCCGCAAAACTGTTGAAAAATAGTGTATTTGATCAGTCCTTTAATGGGCAGCCTTAGTTTAAAGGCCAGGGGGGTTAATACGCCGCCCAGCTTTACCAGCCATCGTTTGCCAATATTACTGAACAGGAAATCGGCCTTTTTCAGCGCCTTATCTGTTTTGTGTTCAAATGCAATAGCGGTATTATCGAATGATAACGGAAGCTGCTTTTCCATGGGCCGCAAAGTTAAGGGGCTGCCATTGTTTTAACAAAAAACTGTTTACTTTTAACACTCCCAGCAAAAATGTCATGTTCAACACAAGCGTACAAAACACCTTACCTATCATGGGCCTGCTGTTAATGGCAGGTATCCAGCTACAATGCCAGTCATCTGAAAAGCAGGACCCGGTTAAACACCTGCTTAACCAGCAAACGACCTATACTACCTATCAGGGGGAGGTAGGGCACCGTAAAAAGCTGCAGTTGGCAGACAGCAGCACCGTAATACTGAATGCCGGCTCGCGCCTGCTGGTACCAGCCACCTTTCCGCAGCAGGGCAGGGAGCTTATACTGGATGGAGAGGCTTATTTTGATGCAGCGCCTACCATCAACGGCCGGCCTTTTACCGTAAAAACGGATAAGCTAACTATTACCGCCCTGGGCACTGCTTTTAAGATCCGGTCCTTTGCAGCGCAACCCGGCGCTACAGCCTATTTGCTGAATGGCAAGGTGAAAGTGGCCAAAACCTACCACTCCGCTACTGATAACCAGCCGGAGATCCTGGAACGCGGGCAAATGGTATTGGCCAACAGGGACATTGACCTGATGGAAAAAGAAACCTACCAGCCTGCTGAGCTGGAAGCCTGGTTACAGGAAGATCTGCGGTTTAAGGATATACCTTTTATGACCATGGTCCGGCAGCTGGAAGATTGGTTTGCCGTAACCATTACGGTAGAAGGGGATGTATCCTCCGTCAAAAATATGACAGCCTCCTTCCAGCATAATACTTTACAGGAGGTGCTGGAAATACTGCGCAAGGCTGCGCATTGCAGCTATAAGATCAAGGGAGATGAGGTGGTGATTACAATTAATTGATGCGCAGATGTGCAAATGAAGGAACTTCCCTTCCATCACATTTGCACATCTGCACATTTATCATCTGCACATTAACTCAGCGCTCCGCCTGCTTTTTGCAGCAGGGCCAGGGTTTTGCGGATGCCTTCTTCTTCAGAGAGCTTTTGCCCTTCGTATTCAATACCAATATGCCCGGTGTAATTGGCGTCCTTCACGATCTTCAGCATACGGCTGTAATCTGTTTCCACGCAATTACCACTGGCATCAAAGTCATATGTTTTGGCGCTTACACCTTTGGCGTAAGGGATCAGCTCCTGCACGCCTTCATAGCGGTCATATTCTTCCAGGCATTTGGTTTTAGCCCAGCCTTCGGGGGTATTGCTTTCCGGTTTGGTGCGGTTCAGGCAAAAGTTGCCAAAATCCGGTAAAGTGCCGCAGTTGGGCATGTTCACTGTTTTCATTACGTTAGCCAGCCACTTACCATTGGACGATGTGCCGCCATGGTTTTCCACGATCACGTTAATGTTATGATCTTTCCCAAAGGCCGATAATTTGCTCAGGGATTCTATCACCGCTTTGGATACTTCCTCCGGTTTGCCCTCTCCTGCTGCATTTACGCGGATGGCGTGGCAACCCAGGAACTGGGCAGCCTCTACCCACTTGTAGTGATTTTCAACCGCCTGCATCCGTTTCTTTTTATCCAGGTCGCCCATCTCTCCTTCTCCGTCACACATGATCAGCACACTGCGTACGCCGTTATCATCACAGCGTTTTTTAAGATCGCTGAGGTAGGCTTTGTCTTTTGCTTTATCCTTAAAGAACTGGTTCACATATTCTACTGCCTCAATGCCAAAATCATTCTTGGCTTTAGCGGGAAAGTCCAGGTGGTTCATTTTACCGGCAAACAGCGCCTGGTGGAACGACCATTCTGCCAGCGATATTTTAAAGAATAAGGGTCCGCCGGCGGTTTTACCGGCTGTGCTGTCTGTAACAGCGGAAGAATCGGCGCCGGCCTCCTTAGTGGACTGGCCGTTATTACAGGCGGCGAGTACGGCGGGCAGCAGGCCCATACCCATAGTGGTAATACTTAACTGGCGCAGGAATTCGCGGCGGTTTCTGGATGTAGTCATATACGTGGGATTTCTGGTTATCCAAACAAAATACAAAATCCGGGCTATAAATGCTTCGTGAATGGATAACACTATGATACATAATAATATTTTATTATATTGCATCCTATAATAATCCTATCCTATGAAAATGAACCGAATATTTCTCCTGTTAGCAGGTGTTTCACTGATTGTTTCCTGCAGTAAAAAAGATGATGAAGTAAACAAGCCCGCTGATCAGGCGCTTCCCGGAAAATGGACCATGGTTAACCAGTTCAGGACCTATAACCAGGGCGGCGTTATACAGAAGGATACGGTGAGCTATGCTGCAGAAAGCAACTACTGGACCTTTGATGCCAATGCGGGTAAAATTTACCAGGTAAAAAATGCTTTCCTGGATACCGTGGCCTATAAGCTGATCGATGATAATAAAAAGATCGTGACTTCCCTGGATGATAAATTCATTTTTGGCCTGGACACTTTAACTATCCAGACCCTTTCTGACAGACAGTTAAAGCTCACCGGGCATTACACCTCGCCTTATACGCTGGATGTAGTGTATTCCTTTGGTAAATAATTGCGGCCTGCGGCCGCAGGTCCATGGCCGATGGTCCATAGTCCATAACATTTAGCGTATTGCTGATATTGCGGATTATGGACCATTGTTTCTATCGCATTACTATGGGCCATGGACTATTCCATAAACCCCACTACCCGCTCAATCACCTCCTCATTCCGCATAATGCGGAAATGCCCCTCCCCTTTGATCTTCAGCGATTGTATGGCAGGGTATTGCTGCAGGAAATCATCGATCTGCGCCTGTTTTACTAACCCGTCATTCTCATCATAGATCACTAAGATCTTTTCTGCTTTTATAC
Source organism: Chitinophaga sp. GbtcB8 (assembly GCF_019091455.1). GTDB lineage: Bacteria > Bacteroidota > Bacteroidia > Chitinophagales > Chitinophagaceae > Chitinophaga. The sequence continues at coordinate 90,305 of NZ_JAGXJN010000028.1, read as the reverse complement.
GGTCAATATATTTGAAGAGGTCCAGGTTTAAAAGATCGTTTTGCAAACGCGTCATAATAAGCTGGTGTACTTTTGGCATAACACGGTCGGGTATACGAAACAGGTGGAAAGTTTCCTGGAAGAAAACCGGCGCGCTTACAGCGGCGCTCACCATTACCAAACGGGGCGCCTGTACCTGTTTATGCACCAGCGCCAGTGCAGCGCTGAGGCCACCCAGCGAATGCCCCACAATAGCATGCACCGGGCCTATGCGGGTAAGCAGCTGCTCCATAACATGCATCCATTGCACCAGGTTGGTTTGCTTGCCTTCAGAAGCGCCATGGGCCGGCGCATCCCAGCCTATTACTTCATAACCGGCTGTTACCAGCGCGGTGATCATTTGCCTGAAATCAAACGGGCTGCCGCCCCAGCCATGCAGCAGCAATACTTTTTTATCTGACTGCCCCCAATGGTAGAGCTGCAGGTTAATAGGCCTTTCATCAAAAGCATAACGGCTAAAGCTCATTTGCTCCGCCACTGCATTTTTCTTTACTGCCAGGTGCGATTCCCGCAGCTTTCTTTTGGGCGGACGGCTGTACATTGACAAGAACATGCGGGCGGTTAACCCCGGGAAAGGCTTACCCAGCCTTGACAACATAAAAGCAGATACCTTGAGTGCGAATGGCATTACCTGTTGCTGCTCCATAAAAGACTATAGGTTTGTGTTCAAAAAAATCAAAGGGTATGTTGTGCTATCTCCTCTCTTAACATACTCACCACTATCTTCATTTGTTTGTTATTATTATTGATACGGCTTACCAGGGTGGCCCCTTCCAGCATGGTGAACATTTTCACGGCAAAACGTTCTGCATCCCAATCCGCGCTGAACTCGCCACGTTTTATACCGGCGTTAACCAGCTGCTCTATCCTTTCCTGGAAATAGGCGATCAGCTTAGCCACGCGTTTGCGCAGCTGCGGGTGGGTATCATCCGCATCTACCCCAAAGTTCAGTATGGGGCAGCCCCCGGCCACAAATGGGTTCAGCGGGTAGTGGCTGTAAAATTTAAACAAGGCTTCAAACTTTCCGCCAATGGTGGGCTCCGGTGCGGTTACGCCTGCCAGTTTTTCCTTTAAGGTATCCGCAATGTGGTCAAAGGTAGCCATCAATATATCGTCCTTGGTGGAGAAATTGCCGTATACTCCGCCCTTGGCCAGCTGCGTGGCTTCCATAATATCACTGATGGAGGTGCCGGCCACGCCTTTGCTGTTAAAAATAGGCGCCGACCTTTCAATGATCATTTGCCGGGTACGGTCTGATTTCTTCATATACTAAAATTAGACCTATCGGTCTAAAATAAAAAATAAAATTTGGGCAGGATGGGTTGGGGCCGATCGTTTTCTGCAACCCTGATCCAATGCATAAAAAAAGCCCGTTCCCCGGCTAAGCTGCTGTGGAACGGGCTTTATAGCTTATAAAAGAACTCACATCGTTTCTATTTCATCTTTATGGCGTGGCTTGTAATACAGGTAGTAATAGGCCAGTATCAGCACACCTGTCATAAAAGGAATTACGGCCAGGTGTTTATAGGTAATATCACCCGTGATCGTATTTGCATCAAAGTGCAGGAACTCACTGATCATCCAGTAAGAGTTGGCGGTGATCCATACCGTAATGGCCAGGTTATGGCACAGCTCTGATACAAACTGGCGGGTACGCCAGGCAATTACAATGGAAATGATCAGTGTAGGAAAGATCATGGTAATGCCCAGCGGCTTCCAGATCATACACCAGGCAATATCTTTCAGCAGCCAGAAAACAATATGCAGGTTTTCCATACGCCGGTAACCTACGGGAATGCTGTACATATCCCCGGTTCCTTTACCGGCAGGGGTAGTGATCTGTGTAAGGGTGTCTTGCGCCATAGGTGCAAAAATATAAAAAGCCGCTGAACAACCTGCAGGCATTTACCCATCGGCTTTGACCAGGCTTTGATGCTTGCAGGCGCATTCTTACCGGCAGAGGCCTGTTATCCCGGCGCATCTCCCTCTTTGTCGTAAAATGGTAAACCATTGGCGTTTATAGATAACCGTTGCCCTGCTGCTGTAAACTAGCTTTGTATCATCAATAACAACAAAAACTATAACAATATGGAAAAGCAAACCTTACAGGTAGTAAATGAATTTGTAGCCGCTGTACAACAGGTAAATCTTGAAAAACTAGGCGCCCTGCTGCACCCGGATGTAAAATGGGAGCAACCCGGCAATAACCGTTTCTCCGGCCATAAACAAAACATTACAGAAGTGTTCCAGATGGTTGGCGGTATGTTTGAGGTATCGCAGAATACCATGTCGCTGGCCGGTGTAAAGGTACTGGCAGTAAACGGCAACAGCGCAGCCTGCGTATTGCACTGGAAAGCCAATCGCCCCGGCGCTGTGCTGGATACGGATAACATTGACGTATATACGGTGGAAGATGGTAAAATCGTAGCTGCTAAAATTTATGCTGAAGATGTAACGCAGGAAGATGCGTTTTGGGGGAAATAGTTGATGGGCCGATGGACCATCGGCTATCAACTACCTCACCTTCACCTGCACGCTCCAGTCGCTCCCGCTTTCAATACGGTATTTAGCGGCAAAGCTGCCCTGGTTCAGCGCAAATGATAATTGCATCAGGCTATTCAGGTAAGCCAGGGGCTGGCCTAAGGGTACATCGCCAAATGTATGCGCATAGGGCATTACACCCTGGTACACCTGCTGGCCTTTATGATATATTATTACCTGCAGCTTGCCGCCGGCAGGGATGTTCAGCTTCGCAAAAAGATCCGCAGGAATGTTAGTCCACAGGTTGCCGTATTGCACATCCAGGATGGCAATGGTGCCTTTAAGCACGCCGCCCTGCAAAGTGGCGGGTTGATGCGGAATAGTAACCACGCTGTCCGGCAATGCAGGCCCTACCTGCTCAAAGGAAATAGTGCCGGCAGCCAGGCGAGCGCCGGTATAGGCATACACATCGCGCCCATGAAAAGTGTAAGATTTGCGGGAATCCTGGCGGCGGTTCACCGCTTCATCAATTTCCCGGATAGCCGCTATGCCTTCTGATTGCGCAATCAATGTAAGCGTACCATTGTCCGGCGTTACAATAAAATGGCCGGCTTTTGTTTGCAGCACTACTGATTTGCGTTGCGTACCCACACCAGGATCCACTACAGATACAAACACGGTACCCTTAGGCCAGTAAGGCACGGTTTGTTCCAGGCGGTAAGCGGCTTCCCATATGTTGTAAGCCGGTATCTCATGCGTTACATCATACAGCTTCAGCTCACCGGATACGCCGTTGGCTACGCCTTTCATGGCAGAAACGGCGCCGTCTTTTAAACCAAAATCCGACTGGAAAACAACAATCTTATTCTGGGCCTGCAGCTGCTGCATATAAAGGCCTAACATAAATACGTACACGAATTTCCGGACCATACCTGACATAAGTGAAATAAATAAATGGGGTGACTGAAAACACGAAATTAATGAAAAATTAAAGTCTACAAAACAACTAGACAAATCATGATAAAATAATCCCACTACTCTGAAGCGGCCAGGGTTTTATTTCGCAATAATATTCCGTATATTGGATGTACGAACAGCGGTTACACCGCTCCCAAAAGATCAGATAACCTTTTTTCTAACCCCAATAAATGCTGCTTATCTATGGAGAGCAAGATCCCTAATGATGCCGAACCAACGCAGGATTACGTATTACTTACCGTGCTGAGTGTATTTTTTGGTTTGCTGGGCATTACGCTATTGTATGTGGTGCTGAAGGTGTGGCCATCCGGTATTTCCGGTATGCCTGAAGAGGTATGCCTGTTTGGACGTTCTTACACCTTTACGCCGGAGCACCGTTACCTGCTGCTTATGACGCTGGGCGGGGCGCTGGGCGCCAGTGTGCACCTGCTTATTTCCTTTACCGCTTTTGTGGGCAACCGTTCCTTTGTAACATCATGGGTACCCTGGTACATGCTACGCCCTATTATTGGCGCGGCTATGGCGCTATTCTTTTACATGCTGCTGCGCGGTGGCATTTTAACCTATGGCACCGTTCCGCCTGCAAATTCCAACGACAGCACAGCGCAGGCGCCCCCTGCCGACACAGCGCCAGCCCCGGGCGATTCGGATTCTGTAAAGATACAGAGCCCTCCGCCTTCTGCGGATAGCACAGACACTACTAAAACAGTGGGTGCAGCACCGGTAAAAGCAGCGAAACCACCAGAGAAACCAAAGAATCCTCCGAAGCCACAGCCTGCACCAGTGCCGCCCCTGAACCCTTTTGGCATGATGGCCATTGCCTGTATGGTAGGCCTGTTCTCAAAAGAAGCATCCAAAAAGCTGGAAGAGCTTTTTAAAACCCTGTTCAATGTAAGGGCAGATCAACAGGTGCCATTCAAAGACAAGCTGCCTACAGATAAACGCGGTACCATCCCGGCTAACACAATAGCTGTTACGCCCAGCCCGGATGCCAATACTGCAAAGGCAGATGATATTAATGATGTGCTGCCGGATGCAGATGAGGATGATGATGCCACTGATCCGGATCATAAAGACGCTGAACCCCAGGGATAAAACTTATATAACATGACACAGTTCAAAGTAAAAACAGCACTGCGCCTGCGGAGTGTTGCCGCCATAGAACCCGGTAATATTATTACGGTATTGCCCCAGGAAACACTGGTAACAGAAATTGAACAGCCACACCCCGCCGGCTGGCTGTTTGTAAGCACAACGGTAAGTGGTAAACAGCTGTCCGGTTTTGTCAGCTCTGCGTTCCTGGATAGCGTAGCGGCAGACATCCCGGAAGATGAAGCCACCACGGTACAGGAAGTACATATGAAAACAGCGCAAAGCATTACCCGCTTAAAAACATCGGGCCGCGCCTTTCCGTTGAATGAGCCTGGCATGCCGGAACGTACCGGGGCCGATGTGCTGACCAAGATAAACCAGATCTGGCAGATCATTGATTTCCTGAACGTGGAAAAAAGCCCGCGTTACCAGCCGGCTAACAAACAAACCTTCTGTAATATTTACGCCTACGATTATTGCTTCCTGGCAAAAGCTTACCTGCCCCGCGTATGGTGGAGCGGTAAAGCGCTTACCCGCCTGGCAAAGGGAGAAACTGTGCCCGTTACCTATGGCGATACCATTAATGAAATAACTGCCAACGGCCTGTATAACTGGTTCAATGACTTTGGCGATGATTTTGGCTGGAAACGCATGTTTGACCTTACGGAGTTCCAGGATGAAGTGAACAAAGGCAAAGCAGGCATTATTGTAGCGCAACGTACGGTGCTTTCCCTCTCCGGGCATATTGTACCGGTATTGCCTGAAGATGCCGCCAACAAAGCTCTGCGCGCCAATGGCAAAGTAACCATGTTGCTGCAAAGCCAGGCCGGCGCTGCTAATAAAAGGGCCTTTACCAGCCAGTGGTATTTATCCGAAAAGTTCAGGGGATTTAGTTTTTGGCTGCATGATTGATGGAATGTAAAATCATAAATGTAAAAAGGGAATGCAGCGAGTGATATAAACTCCACTGCATTCCCTTTTACATTTATGATTTAAAATTTTACATTCTACATTTTATGAGTATTTTTCTGGTAAGCAGCCAAAACTACACCGCTATGTTATATCAAAACAAAAGAAGCAGCCTTCTTTTTCTACTGTTATGCATTCCCTTTTACCTGAGCGCCCAATCCATTAAGATCGTTACTAATCATGTAGGGTACGAAGGCAGCAAAGCCAAACAGGCTGTAATTGTTGCCGGCAAACAGGCAGCCATCAACACCTTTCAGCTGCTGGATGCAGCAGGTAAAGCCGTGTTTACCGGCAAACCTGTATTTACCGGCCCGGTACAAAAATGGAAGAACTGGGTTTTCTGGACCATGGATTTCAGCACGTTCAATACACCCGGCACTTACCAGCTGCAAATAACAGCTGCCGGTAAAAATATCAGCTCCTACCCTTTCCGCATTGGTAAAAATATATTGGAGCAGGCCACCATTTCTGATGTGATCTATTATTTTAAAGGACAACGCAGCTCCGGCCTGCTGGACCAGGCAGACCGTCATTTACTGCTGGCCGGTAAAACTACTGATACCGTAGATATGCATGGCGGCTGGTACGATGCTACGGGAGACTATGGCAAACACCTGTCGCACCTTACTTTTTCCACCTACTTTAACCCGCAGCAAATATCGCTTACCGTATGGAGCTTATTAAAAACCTACGCCCTGCTGCATAAAAAAAGCGGTACGGACTACCGCCAGTATAACCGCCGCCTGCTGGATGAAGCCATGTACGGGGCCGATTACCTGGCGCGTGTACATGCGGCCAATGGCTCTTTTTACCGGTCCGTATCAGCGCCCGGCCCGGGCAAGCTGGCAAAGGACCGTGTAGTGCATGGAGAGGAGAAAGGTTACAGCATTAAACAATCCAAAGATCAGGCAGCGGATAAAAAAACTGCCGGCGACGACTGGAAAGGGTACCAGTCCAGCTACCGCTCCGGCGCCGGTATTTCAATTGCTGCATTGGCCATCGCATCTACCTACGATACTTCCGGTGAATACAGCAACGCCGATTACCTGCACGCTGCGGAAGATGCCTTTACCTTCCTTGAAAAGAACAATGCCGGCATGACGAATGACGGCAAAGAAAATATCGTGGATGATTACTGCGCGCTGGAAGCGGCAACAGAATTATACAAGGCCACTAAAAAACCGGCCTATAAAGCAGCCGCTGATAAAAGAGCGGCACAGCTGATGCAGCGCCTCAGCTCCTGGAAAAAGTACCATGACTACTGGCGTGCTGATGATCAGGACCGTCCTTTCTTCCACGCAGCAGATGCAGGTTACCCGCTGGTTAGCCTGGTGGATTATTATTCCATTGCAGATGGTGCTACACAAAACCATATCAAAGAAGTGATCAAACGTTCCCTGGCTTTTGAGCTATCTGTTACCCATGAAGTAAATAATCCTTTCGGCTATAGCCGCCAGCTGGTGCAGGATACAGCCGGCAAGCGCCGCACTGCTTTCTTTTACCCGCATGGTGCAGAAACAGCGCCCTGGTGGCAGGGAGAAAATGCGCGTTTAGGCTCTATGGCCAGCGCTGCCCGTATGGCAGCAGGTTTGTTTAAGGAAGATAAACCTTTGCACGACAGCCTGGAACGTTTTGCGCTGGACCAGCTGAACTGGATCCTGGGCCTGAACCCCTATGATGCCTGTATGCTGCAGGGCACCGGCCATAATAACCCGGCCTATGGTTTCTTTGGCACCTTTGAATATACCAATGCGCCGGGCGGCATTGTAAATGGTATTACCAGCGGTTTGGATAATGAGGAAGATATTGAGTTTAACCTTTCCTATGCTACTACCGGCAAGGATTATGACTGGCGCTGGGCGGAGCAATGGCTGCCGCATGCAGCCTGGTATCTGCTGGCAGTATCGCTGGCGGAATAATTCATTTCATATTAGCATCCCTATGTCCTTTAAAAAGTTATTCCGGTTGCCGGAGCTGCTGTTATTATCATCAAATAGAAAAGCATGTCATTCGCCTGGCATGCTTTTCTGTTAAAATAACTTTCATGTGATTATCTCATTTACCTTCCAAAATGCACCATTGCCTGATATGATCTCTCTGAAAAATTTTATTTAATTGATTATCAACAACTAATTAATATTTTCTTTTATTTATATTTTTTATTTGTATTTTTCCAGCGCCTAAAAACCGATATCTTTATTAAAAGCGCTTAATACTAACATGTTACGTAATTCCTTGTCCTATGATTACGGAAAGCTAGCGGGATTGTCGCTTTCTGTGCTGGTAATTTGCTCACTTTTTTCTGCCCGGCAGGCTGCAGCCGCCTATCGTTCTGCCGGTCATTCACCTGTTGACACATCTATTTTTCAACCGGCAGATGCGCCCACTACTCCTGCAGTGGATGATGGTATGCCTATTGAAATAGGAGTTAAGTTCAGGTCTGTGCAGGCCGGCCATATTAATGGTATCCGCTTTTACAAAGGCAAAGCTGGCAGCGGAAAATACCAGGTGCATCTTTGGAGCAACAGCGGCCAAAAGCTGGCAGAGGCGCCCTTTACAGGCGACAGCTCCACCGGATGGAAAGAAGTGTTGTTTGAAAAACCGGTTGCCATTACCGCTAACACAACTTACATAGCTGCTTATTTCAGCGCCACAGGCGACTATGCCAGCACCAACCCGTTCTTTACACAGGGCGTGGTGAATGGCCCGCTGCATGCGCTGGCCAACGGAGAAGATGGTCCTAACGGCATTTATAAATATGCCGATGCCCCTACCTTCCCCGACGATAACTTTGGCACCAATAACTATTGGGTAGATGTAGTGTTTATACCGGATGCTAACAGCCCGGTAGTAAAAACAGCTGCAGCCGGCGCCCACAAAGCAGGCCCGGATACCATAGCGCCGGTGATCACTGCCTTAAAAACAGTATCCAATGCAGATGGCACCACTACTATTAGCTGGACCACCAATGAAAAAGCAGCAGCTGCCATTCATTATAACATTAATGCAGAGGACCTTTCCCTGCAAACAGAAGATAATGCACCATCTACCACCCACGCCATGCGTTTAAGCGGGCTGGTACCGGGTGTTACCTATTATTTTCGTGTAGCCTCCAAGGATATGGCAGGTAATATTACCACCAAACCTTCACTGGGCGCACCGCCGTTAAAATTCACCTTACCGGAAGCCCCCTGTGCTATTGACCGCACGGAGTTTAACCAGGGTAATCCTGATATAGGCGCCGCAGTAACTGCAGATGGTGGCGTAACCCTGCAGCCGGCATTAACCGAAGAGTTTTTGAGCCTGGTGAAAACCATCCCCGAAGGCTGGACCGGCGCACGTTATAACAACGACGGTACTGCTGTTAATAACAATGGTGTTATCACCGCCAACGGCATCCATATTTTTTCCAACAATCCTTTTGAACCGGGATCCACCATGGAGTTTTCCGCCATGTATACCGCAGGCGCCTACCAGAACATAGGTTTTTCCATTGACCAGCCTTATGTGGATGGCCCCTGGGTAACCATTGGCCAGGGAGGCAGCGGTGATGGCAATATCTATGCACGGGCTTCCAACAATGTAGAAGTAAAGCTGGGCAGTAATTTGCTGGATGCCATGCACCATTACAAGATCAAATGGAACGCCACCAATTTTGAGTTTTTCATTGATGGCAGCGCCAAACCGGCCGCTGTTATTAATATAACCATGACCTCAAAAATGTACATCCAGATCAGCGACTATGCAAGCACAGATGGCGCTTTATCTATAGACTGGATGCACGTAGCACCCTATACGCCCAGCGGCAGCTTTACCTCCCGCGTGTTTGATGCAGGCGATGCTACCGACTGGGGCGCCGTTACCTGGCATGCAGAAACACCGGCCGGTACCAGTGTAGCCATCTCCGTGAGCGCTGGTAATACAAATAATCCGAATGATGGTACCTGGCAAGCCTTTAAACCCATTAATGCCCAGGGCGAAGCCGCGGGTATCAACGGCCGTTATGTGCAATACAAGGCAACTCTGAAAACTACAGATACCAAAGTTACACCGGTGCTGAAAGAGGTAGCCATTAACTGTAAAGGCAATGGCCGCATGACGGAAAAAGCCAAAGAATCCATAAAACCAGCTGTTGCCGCTGCGCCTGCCAACAGTGGCCTTAACATTAAGGTGATGCCCAACCCCAGCGCTGATTATTTTGAGCTGGTAAGCACTACCCCGGTTAATGACAAACCGCTGATGGTGAATGTGCTGGATAGTTATGCCCGTATTGTGGAAAGCCACCGTACTGTAACGCCTAATACCAATTTCCAGTTCGGACAGTCATTATCGCCGGGCAGCTACTTCCTGGAAGTGATACAGGGCAACCAGCGTAAAACTTTGAAGCTGATCAAGATCAAATAATAATAAGCGGACTTCCGCTCTCTCTGTAAGTAAGATCATAAGCACAGGCGCACTTGTTGCGCTTGTGCTTTTTTAATGGAGGCTGGTTCCCGGAATTATTTTCACAATAAAAGACTAAAAACTCTTTTATTATTCCATTAATACTATCTTTGCATTGTAAACTTAAAAAGGAATGTTCTCAAAAACTTGCGAGTATGCTATCCGCGCCATGATCTTCATTGCACAGCAATCGAAGAGTGATGTGCGGGTAGGTGTGAAGGACATAGCCAAAGGCATTGGCTCCCCGGAACATTTTATTGCCAAAATACTGCAGGACCTTGGCCGCAAAGGGCTGGTACTTTCCCTGAAAGGCCCTACCGGCGGTTTTTACCTGGATAATAGAACCCTTAAATGCACCCTGGCAGATATTGTGAAAGCAATAGACGGCGACAAGCTTTTTTCCGGCTGCGGCCTGGGGCTGGAGTATTGCTCAGATGTAAAACCCTGCCCCCTCCACCATGAGTTCAAAAAAATAAGGGAAGACATTTATAAAACCCTGCAATCCACCAAGCTGGACGAGTTTCACGACCAGCTTGCAAAAAGCATTGGGTTCCTGAAAAGGTGATGGCTTTTTTTGCAATAATAAAAGACAAAAAGGTATTAATATATTTTCTCAAACCAGTATCATGAAAACAGATATCACAACGGAAGCAGATATAAAAAAGCTGGTGTATACTTTCTATGATAAGGTTAGGCAGGATGAGCTGCTGGCGCCTGTTTTTAACGGTATTATAAAAGACTGGGACCCTCACCTGGAGATCATGTGCCAGTTCTGGGGCACCCTGCTGTTATACACGAAACAATACAAGTCTGATCCCATGAGCAAACACTTACCCATACCGCTGGAAAGAGCCCATTTTGACCGCTGGCTGTTATTATTCCATGCCACACTGGATGAGCTGTTTGAGGGCGAAGTGGCGGAAAATGCCGGGAAAAGGGCCGCCAGTATTGCACGTATTATGATCCATGTAAAAAATATCCCGAACTAACATACCTCCCTGATCTAACATCTTAATCTAACCAACATGACCGTACGAAAACTATGGATAGGACTTGCTATGACCTTAATTTGCTCCTTTGCCGTCCTCATCTTCTTTGGAACCGACATTTACCGTAAGCTACCACCCATCCCCGGGAAAGTGGTGGATGAAGCAGGCAATACCCTGTTCACCGGGCAGGATATTAAAGACGGGCAAAATGTATGGCAGTCCATTGGCGGGCAAACCGTGGGCAGCATATGGGGGCATGGCAGCTATATTGCACCCGACTGGACCGCCGATTACCTGCACCGCGAAGCTGAAATAATGCTTAAAGAAATTGCTGCTGCAGATGGAAAGGTATATGCACAGCTGCCGGCCGATGAACAGGCCTTGTACAAAGAGCGCCTGAAAGAGAATATACGGCGCAATACATTCAACAAGCCGCAGAACAGCATTGTATTCTCTGCTGCACGCACAAAGGCTTTTCAACAGCTCTCCGCGTATTACACCGGTTTATTTATGACGGATCCGCAGTTTAACATGCTGCGCGAACAGTATGCCATTCCCGAAGCCACCATCAAGGACCCGGAACGCATGCGTAAAATGAATGCCTTTTTTGCCTGGACCACCTGGGTATGTATCACCGAAAGGCCAGGCAGTAATATTACCTATACCAATAACTGGCCGGGCGATGAAACGGTGGGCAATGTGCCGGGCGCCGCTTTGCACCTGTGGTCAGGTTTCAGCATCCTATTGCTGCTAACCGGTATAGCCCTCCTGATCTTATACCATGCAAAGAATAAAGATGAAGAAGCCGTGGTGCTGCCTGCTACAGATCCCCTGCGGGATTCACCGGTTACGCCTTCCATGAAAGCCACGCTGAAATATTTCTGGATCGTAAGCATCCTTATCCTGGTACAAATGGCAGCGGGAGTTATTACCGCGCACTATGGTGTGGAAGGCAGCGCCTTTTACGGATTACCATTAGATAAATTTTTGCCGGCCTCCGTATCCCGCAGCTGGCACGTGCAGCTGGCCATTTTCTGGATAGCTACTTCCTGGCTGGCCACCGGTTTATATATTGCACCGGCAGTATCCGGTTATGAACCTCCATTACAACGTTTAGGCGTAAACGTATTGTTTGGTGCGCTGGTGGTAGTAGTAGGCGGTTCCCTGGTGGGGCAATGGTTAGGCGTAATGCAAAAGTTAGGGCTGGTAGAAAACTTCTACTGGGGCCACCAGGGTTATGAATACATTGAGCTGGGCCGTATATGGCAAATACTGCTGCTGGCAGGGCTGGTGATCTGGCTGGTGCTGATGTTAAGGGCCCTGCTGCCGGCCCTGCGCAGGCGCGATGAAAGCCGGCATTTGCTCACGCTGTTTGTAATTGCATCCATTGCTATTGCTGTATTTTATGCAGCAGGTTTAATGTACGGGCGGCAAACACATATGGCCATAGCAGAATACTGGCGCTGGTGGGTAGTACACCTGTGGGTAGAAGGATTTTTTGAAGTATTTGCCACCGTGGTAGCAGCGTTCCTTTTTTGCCGCCTGGGTTTGTTACACATTAAATATGCTACTACCGGGGTGCTGTTCTCTACTATTGTGTTCCTGGCCGGCGGTATCATTGGTACGTTCCATCACATTTATTTCAGCGCTACCCCTACGGCGGTATTGGCCCTGGGTGCCACTTTCAGCGCACTGGAAATAGTGCCGCTGGTGCTCATTGGGTTTGAGGCATATCATAACTATACGCTCAGCCGCTCCGCTAACTGGATCAAAGCATATAAATGGCCTATTTACTGTTTTATTGCCATGTGCTTCTGGAACTTCCTGGGCGCAGGCATCTTCGGGTTTGCCATTAACCCGCCCATTGCCCTCTATTACATACAGGGGCTGAATACAACCGCTGTGCACGGGCACACTGCTTTGTTCGGCGTATATGGTATACTGGGTATAGGGCTCATGTTGTTTGTGCTGCGTGGTCTATACCCGGATAAACACTGGAATGATAAGCTGCTGGGATGGTCATTCTGGAGCATTAACATTGGCCTGCTGGTAATGGTTACCATCAGCATATTGCCCATGGGCATTTTGCAGGTGATTGCCTCCATACAGCATGGTTATTGGTATGCCCGCTCAGCCGCATTCATGCATACGGATACCATGCAGCTCCTGCGCTGGCTGCGGGTTCCGGGCGATATAATACTGGCTTTAGGTGAAGTGCTATTGGTACTTTTTGTGGTTGGTTTGAAAACAGGATGGTCGCTGAAGGAGGACCGGTAGACAAAGGAAGCGTTAGTCAGTGATCATCACCGTTACAACGGCGGGGCTTAAGGAATGTAAAATAGTTCCTCCCCCTTCGTTTGTAACGGTTTTTTATTATTTTGTTTAGTCAATTCCCATCATCCTTTCAAACACTTTCAATATGTCCACGTATACCAGGTTTCTGCTGCAAACGTTTATCTGTACCCTGTTCCTGGCTACTGCCCTGGCACAGGATACTCCGCAGGTGATCCATTTATGGCCTAATGGCGCACCGGGGTATGAAAGCCGCCGTAATGAGCCGGAAGAGGCTAAAGACTATTACATAAAAAATGTGCACAACCCTTCCATTACCGTGTACCTGCCGCCTAAAGAAAAAGCTACCGGTGCGGCCGTGGTAATATGCCCGGGTGGCGGGTTCCGTTTGCTGGTGTATAACTCAGAAGGTGTAGAGCCGGCCAAATACCTGAACAGCATAGGCATAACAGCTATTATTTTAAAGTACCGTTTGTTCCGGGAAGAAGGATCGCCCTACACCCTGGAAAAAGAAATTAAGCAGGATGCTTACCGCGCCATGCGCCTGGTACGCAGCCATGCGGCAGACTGGAATATTGATACCGCCCGTGTAGGCATCTGGGGCTTTTCTGCCGGTGGAGAGGTGGTAGCGCAGGTGGCATATGCATCCGGCGCAGGCGATCCACGGGCTAAAGATCCTGTAGACCGTTTGAATGGTAAGCCCAGTTTCCAGATACTCGTATACCCGGGGCCGTTAGGTGTGCCGGAGCAGGTACCGGCCAATGCGCCGCCTGCATTTTTGATTGCGGCTAATGATGATGAGTGCTGTTCCGTACCTATTGTGCAGCTGCTGCAAAGGTACCGTGCTGCCAAAGTACCGGTGGAGGCGCATATATTCGCCAATGGCAATCATGCCTTTAATATGGGTTACCGCTCTAACTTACAATCGCTGAAAGCATGGCCCCCGCTGTTAACCAACTGGCTGGTGGATAGTAATATTTCACCGCGGAAGTAGTTGATGGTCCATGGACATAACTTCCTTAACCGTGTTCCCACGGCTATCATTCGTGCTGCTATAATACTTGCTGAACAGATGAGGAAGGCTAGTCCCTTCTGCTTTCCACGGTATATACAAAACTGTCTGCGCGGTAATACCCCAGGTTAAACTCAATGGGGCGCTCGCCCTGGTCGTACACAAATCTTTTCCTGCAAAGAATAGGGCTGCCGGTTTCTACTTCCAGCTTACCGGCCAGGAATTTGTCGGCCGACTTGGCAGAGATCTCCTCTTTGGAAAGTGTGGCCGTGACCATGTAATCTTTTTCCAGGATATCATATAGCGGGCGTTTAAAATCTTCCTCTCCTGAAAGTCCTACCCGTGGATGAAAGTAGGAGATAAAATACACGAAAGGCCCTTCCGCCTTACCCCGCAGCCTTTCCAGCTTCAGGATCTTTTTGTTGGTGCTGATGTCAAAAAAATTGGCCACTGCGTCATCCGGTGTTACCCAGGTTACATGCAGCTCAAAGTTCTTGATCATAATTCCCCGGGCATTCATTTCCTGTGTAAAACTGAGCCAGTTCTTGGATTTGGAGCTGATAGTAGGTTCCGCTACTTTAGTGCCCACCCCCTTTTTGCGGATCAGCAATCCTTCATACACTAATTTGTTGAGCGCCTGCCTTAACGTGGATCTGGAAATGGCAAGCTGTTTGGCTAACTGTACTTCATTAGGTAAAAATTTTCCATTTGCATACTGCGGGTCCCTGATGATTGTACGCAGCAAATTCTCCGCCTGCACATGCAGCGGCAAGGGATTTTTGTGGTCAATACTAAAATTCATATTCGCTATAGGTCGAGGCAAAAAGTAATGAAAATATAATAGTAGGCATATGAAAGAGTATGATAGTATGTATGATCAAAGTTAAGGGAAACAGAAGGAATATGAACCAACTAATATTGCCTGCTTCCACCTAAAATACTGACAATCAAATTTATAAATACTAAATAAGATTATTTAACTTATTTTTAAGAATTCTTGCAAAAGTTAATTTATGTTTATATGTTTGTACATAATTAAAGGGGCCATGCACATGAGGCGCATCTTTACGATTCCCGTTATTACCATATTTTTTTTCTCTTTTTTGCTAAATGGTTTTACTGGGTTCACACAGAGCAGGAACAATACTTTAGCCACCTCCATTTTGGCTGATAGCCGCTTAGATACGATCCAGGCAAGAGCATTACGTTTACTTACCGGGTTTGCTGCAGGCACTTCCTATGGGGAAGTATGGATCCGCGATTTTAATACCTTCATAAAAGGATCATTACAGGTACATCCAAAAGAAAAAGTAAAGGAAATGCTGCTGCTGTTCTTTAAAATGCAGGGCAGCGATGGTAATATAGTAGACGGCGTTATTGATGCACGCAAAGCCACCGGCGGTTATCAATACAGGTATTCTAAACTGGCGCCCGGATGGGCAGCGCATAAGAACACGGTAGAAACGGACCAGGAATCATCCCTGGTGCAGGCGGTTAGAAAATATATTGACGCTACCGGCGACCATTCCATTCTGCAGGAAAAAATAGGCGACAGCACGGTATTACAGCGTATGGAAGCAGCTTTCAGCTACCTGCTGAAAGAAAGGTACTCCGCTAAATACGGCCTTATCACCGGCGCTACCACCATTGACTGGGGAGATGTGCAGCCTGAAACCGGCTGGGGCGTAGCCATTAACAACAAAACAAAATGGAGCATTGATATTTATGACAATGCCATGTTCGTAATAGCTGTGCAGGATTTCCTGGCCATGCAGCCAAAAGAATACCAGGCATCCAAAGACTGGAAAAAGATTGCCGCAGATATCCGCCAGCATGTACGCATGCACCTGTGGCAGGCCGGTAAACAAAAATATATTCCACACCTGTACCTGAACGGCAGCCCGTTCTCAAACGCATTTAACGAACAGGAGATCTTATATACCGGTGGCAGCACCTGTGCTATACTCGCCGGCTTTCATGATCATGTAGAAATTGCAGCCATCAACAAACAAATGGTAACAGCTGCAGCTAAAGAAAAACATGCCACTATTGGTATCACAGTATACCCGCCCTACCCGGCCACGGAATTTCCGAACATGAAACCTTATGTGTATCAGAATGCCGGCGACTGGACCTGGTTTGGCGGCCGCATGATACAGGCGCTTATTGCCAATGGATTTATAGAGGAAGCCACCCGTGAGCTGGATCCCATCCTGGAAAGAGCTTTAAAATATAAAGGCTTTTACGAGTGGTATGATGTGCAAACCGGTGAACCAAAGGGGTCAAAAGATTTTAGGGGGGAAGCAGGTGTTTTGTTCGATGTTATTACATTATTGAAACAATGGGCTGTACAGCATAAATAGCTGTTCTGCTTAATAGACTTTTAAAGGATTAAACTTGTTATTTAAGTATCTCGTTAGGTATTGGAGCATCACGTCAGGTATTAAAGTCGTAAACTGTTGAACGTTATTCTTAGATCAATCACGTCATCTCGTAACTGAAATTAAATTATTAGAAACCAAAGCTTAAACCAAAGTAACAGCTATACATAAACCAGATCAGGCGATCTATTGGTAAAACCAATAGTTGTTATAGT
This sequence comes from Chitinophaga sp. GbtcB8, assembly GCF_019091455.1. GTDB lineage: Bacteria > Bacteroidota > Bacteroidia > Chitinophagales > Chitinophagaceae > Chitinophaga. The sequence goes on along the minus strand of NZ_JAGXJN010000028.1, from coordinate 73,414 downwards.
CGTAAACTATTGAATATTATTCGTAAACCAAATTCCGTCATCACATAATTCAAATTAGAAACCAAGGCTAAAAAATCAAAGTAACATCTATTCGTAAACCATTTCAAGCAATCTATTCGTAAAACCAAAATACCTGTTATGAAAAGAAAGTTTATCTATTATGCCATTGCATGCATGCTGCTCTCCATAAATGCAATGGCCCAGCTTAAGGTAAGCGGGCGGGTTACCAATGCCAGCGATAAAACGCCGCTGCCCAATGTAACCATACAGATAAAAGGTACCAGCAACGGTACTATTACCAGTGAAAGCGGCACTTTTACCATACAGGTGCCTGATGCCAGCTCCGTATTAATTTTCTCTTTTACGGGTTTTACCAGCAAAGAAGTAACCGTAGGTAATCAAACTAACATCAGTGTTGCGCTCGAAGAATCAGCCAGCCAGCTGAATGATGTAGTGGTGATCGGTTATGGCTCTGCCAAAAAATCTGACCTTACCGGTTCAGTAGCTTCTGTAAAGGCAGAACAGCTGATGGACAGGCCCGTACCCAACGTATCACAGGCCCTGCAGGGTAAAGTAGCTGGTGTGGATGTAAACATCAACAGCAGCGCTCCCGGCCAGGTAGCTAAGGTGCGCATCCGCGGTATTGGCTCCATTAACTCTAACATTGATCCGCTGTACGTAGTGGATGGGGTAATTGGCGTAGACGCGAATGCGCTGAACCCCAGCGATATCGCTTCCATTGAAGTGCTGAAAGATGCATCTTCCACCGCTATCTTCGGTGCACGTGGTGCAAATGGTGTGATCATCGTGAGCACCAAACGTGGCGTACGCGGCCAAACCCGTGTAAGCTATGAAGGCAATGTGAACGTAAGTGAGCTGTATCGTCACCTGCCTACACTGAACTCAGATGAATTTGTAAAAACATATAACCTGGCTTTTGCCAATGCTACCAAATTCGATCCTGATCATGGTACCTGGGCGCCGGACAAAGCCCTGAACCACACTAACTTCCCTCTGCTGTTTGATGCTAACGACAAACCGCTGTACAACACCAACTGGGAAAAAGAAGTGTACAAACCGGCTATATCCCACAGCCATTACATTAACGTACAGGGTGGTAGTGAAAAGTCTTTATTCAGCTTATCAGCAGGTTACCTGGATCAGGATGGTCTGATGACACAATCCTGGTTCAAACGTTATTCTACCCGTTTAACCTTTGATAATGATGTGAACAAATGGCTGAGCGTAGGTGGTAACGTTTCCGTTATTTCCAGCAAACAACGTGTGGTATCTGAGAGTAACGGCAGCCTGAACGTACCCCGCATGGTGAGTGAAGAAGTGCCCATTTTACCGGTAAAGTATCCTGATGGCAGCTGGGCAGGCAACTTTGATATTGCCGGCCTGGAAGGCGGTCCCAACCCGGTACACATTGCAAATAACAGGTACACGCTCAACAATAACCTGCAGGCTATTGGCGATGCTTACCTGAACTTTCATATCACCAAAGACCTGGATTTTAAAACAGACTTTGGTTATAACCTGAACTCTCTCAAGTCTAACTATTTCTCTTCAGCCGATCTGCCGCACTTATCACAAGACCAGGGCGGTGTTGCTATCATTAACAACAACACCAACACTTACTGGCAGTCTGAAAACTACCTGACCTGGAATAAGAAGATCAACGAACACCAGCGCATGACCGCCCTGGTAGGTATCTCTTTCCAGCGTTATAACAACGAAAATTTCAATACAGAAGAACAGAACTTCATCAGTGATTTCTTCCAGTATCATAACCTGAATGCAGGTTCCGTACGCCAGGCCATTGGTTCCGGCGATTACCAGTGGTCCATGAACTCTTACTTTGCGCGTGTTACCTATAACATTAACGAAAAGTACCTGTTCACCGCAACCGGCAGGTATGATGGTTCTTCCCGTTTTGGTGAGAACAATAAATACGCGTTCTTCCCGTCAGTAGGTGCAGGCTGGAACATCAGCCAGGAAGAGTTTATGAAAAAGGCAAGCTGGATAGATCTGCTGAAACTCCGCGCCAGCTATGGTATTTCCGGTAACCAGGAAATTGGCCAATACCTTTCACAGCCGCAGATCGTTGCTGATAACACTCCGCTTGGAGGCGCCAACGCATCCATTCTGCTGCCCGGTTATCTTGGTAACGCGGACCTGAAATGGGAACGCTCCCTGCAGTTTGACGCCGGTTTGGAATTTGCCATCTTTAACGGCCGCATTAACCTGAACCTGGACTACTACCGCCGAACTACAAAGGATCTGCTGCTGCAGGCGCCCATTCCCTGGTCTGCCGGTATGCGCACTGCCAACGTTTACCAGAACGTAGGTTCCGTACGTAACAGCGGTATAGAAGTGAACCTGCAAACGGTGAACGTTAAAAGCCAAAACTTAACCTGGACCACCAACTTCATCTTCACCTCCAACAAGAACGAGATCCTGAACCTGAACCGTGGTAATGCAGACATTTTCCCTGGTCCTAACTTCCTGGGCCAAACCAACGTACTGCGTGTAGGCCAGCCTATCGGCTCTTTCTATGGTATGACCCGCCTGGGCACCTACAGCACCGACGAAGCAGCTGAAGCAGCACAACACAGCCTGCTGCCCGGCGACCGTAAATACATTTACAATGCAGACGGTACTCCGTACTACAGCATCATAGGACGCGCCTATCCGAAATGGACCGGTATGTTCAGCAGCACCCTGAAATACAAGAACTGGGATTTCTCCTTTGACATTCGTGTAGTACAAGGTGTAAATGCTGCCGCAACTTTCAAACACTCTACAGAAGACCGTCAGACACTGGCCAACAGCCTGAAAACGGTACTGGATGCCTGGACGCCTGAGCACCAGAACACCATGATCGCACAGGTACGCAGCTATAAATTCACACAGGATTCTCACTTTGATACCTGGTGGGTAGAGGATGCATCTTTCATCCGCGGTCAGAACTTTACGCTGGGCTACAACTTCCCCGAATCTATGTTCGGCCGTACGAAGATCAACCGCTTACGCGTATACGCCAGTGTACAGAACCTGTTCGTGATCACAGACTACAGCGGTTATGATCCGGAAGTTGAAACCTTTAACACTACTTACGGTTCTAACAGTGCGTTTTCACAAAACCTGGATTTCTTCTCCTACCCCCGTCCCCGCGTGTGGAACCTGGGTGTATCACTGGGCTTTTAACAGCTAAGTGAAACGGATGTAATGATGTTCCTTTAAACCAAGTGAAAACAAAAACTTAAGAAAAATGAAAACAGTAAAAAATATATTATTAGCGGCGCTGGTGCTAACGAGCTTTTCCTGTAAAAAGTTCCTGGAAGAAAAGCCCACCGGTTTTATTAAACCCGGCACCCCGCTTTCCGGCGTTAAAGTGGCCCATGCATTTGCCAATGGCTGCTACGAAGATCTGCAAGGCTTCCTGGCCGGGCAGGATGGTTCCTACGGCGGTAACACTTATAACCTGATGGAGTTTATGACCGGTAAGGCTAACAGCGACCTGGGGCAAACCGGCTATGTAACCTTCCAGAACCTGAGCTATGGTGCTACCTCTTTTTACGTGGATACCTGGTGGCGCCGCCTGTACCAGGGTGTAGGCGCCTGTAACTCTGCGCTGGAAAACCTGCCTAATGTTACAGATGTACCGGACGCAGATAAAACCAATATGCTGGCAGAAGCCCATGCACTGCGCGCTTTATACTACTTCTGGCTGGTACGCATGTACGGTGCTGTTCCCATGGTAACTGCTATAGCTAAAGGGGCAGATGAAACCTACGTTCCCCGCACACCGGCAAAGGATATTTATGATAAGATCATTATTCCTGATCTGCTGGAAGCTGAAAAATCAACGCTGCCCTGGTCAGACAATACCGGTCATATATCCATGGCTGCTGTTCAATCCATCCTGGCAGATGTGTACCTGACTTACGCTGGCGCAGCTATTAACGGTGGCGCTACCAACTATGCAGAAGCTGCCAAACATGCCAAGCTGGCTATTGATAACGGCGGCGCTTCCCTGTTCACTGAATACAGGGACATGATTAACCCGGCAAATAAGAACAAGGGAGAATTCATTTTCCAGGTGCAGTACGATGCTTCTATACCCTCTAACAACCCGCTGACACCGCTGCTTATTCCGAACTACTCAGGGATCTCACAATACTCAGATGAATATGGTTCCGTGTATCCCACCAACCAGTTCATTGCATCTTTCCCCGCGGGCGATAAGCGCGTAAAAGAGCGTCAGTTCTTTTTTACCAAGTATAAAAGCAAGAGCGGTACAGATACCATTACGTTCCGCCATCCTTACATTTACAAATACTTTGATTCATCTGCAGTAGTTAACACTGCCAAGTCAAACCTGAACTATACGCTGTACCGCCTGGCCGATGTATACCTGTTGTATGCAGAAGCATCTAACCGTGCAGAAGGCGGGCCCAATGCCGATGCCATTAAGTACGTAAATGCTATCCGTGCACGCGCACAGCTGGCGCCTATTGGTGCTTTAGGACAGGCTGCCTTTGAGCAGGAAGTATGGCTGCAGCGTTATTATGAGCTGTGTTTTGAGAACAAGATGTGGTTTGATATGATACGCACGCGCAAAGTACATAACGATGTAACCGGCGCCTGGGATAATTTTGTTGGACACAAAACTGTATTCAACGCAACGTTTGCAGAAAAGCAATTACTGTTCCCGCTTCCCAAACAGGAAACGGATGTGAACCCTGCTATTTTGCCTAACAATCCTGGCTTCTAATATTGTTCATACAAAGTGTAAAAAGCCCACCGGAATCCGGTGGGCTTTTTTTGTTTTCAGCACTTGTCCATTTCCGCTGAAAATCCCATAAATAAAGAATTTTAGTTGGAGAAGTGCGAATATGTATATATGTTTGTACATATAGAACTGCACGTATGAAAGTAAGACTGTTTAACCTGGTTGCGCTCACCTTTTTATGCGGTACTGCCGCTTATGCGCAACAACAACCCTCCTTTACTTCTGTTGCCTTACAGCCTACTACTGCTTACCTGCAGCATAATGGCAAAACATGCAGAATGGCGCGGCTGGTATTTCACGGCGGCCTTAGTTATACAGGCGGGCAGCTGTATATTTCAATTAACGGCTTGCAGGACAGCCTGCCCATAGCCCCTGCAGCAGCAGGTTTGAAAGATTATGAAGTTCCTTTACCCGGCGCGCCTGTTACAAAGGATGAGCAGGTGTATGTACGTTATACTTCCGGCGGACAGCAGTACACCGCCCGCTGCATAGTATCGCCTGCACGTACAGACTGGAAGGTATATGTAATGCCGCACTCCCATGTGGATGTTGGTTATACCAATGTTCAGTCAAAAGTGCTGGCCATTCACATGAATAACATTGATGAAGCCATTAAGATAGCAGAGCGTTCTGCCGCTTATCCTGCGGAAGCGCGTTTTAAATGGAATACAGAAGCCATTTGGGTGGTGGAGCATTACCTGGCTTTATCTGATGAAGCAAAACAGCGCCGCTTCTGGGATGCTGTTAAAAAAGGATGGATCAACCTGGATGGCGGTTACGGCAACATTAACACCAGCGCCACCAGCGCCGCGCAGCTCATGCATATGTTCTACACCGGCGTTCGTTTGGGTAAGGAGCATGGTTTAACTGTTAACTCTATGTTCCAGGGTGATGTACCCGGCGCTTCCTGGGGCCTGGCTGCACAATCGGATATTACCGGTGTGCATTATTTCCTGAGCGCGCCCAATGCATCGGACCGTATTGGCAGCGCAGACCAGTGGCGCGATAAACCTTTTTACTGGCAGTCGCCTTCCGGCGGGCAAAAGCTGCTGTTCTGGCAATCTTCCCCCTACTCCATCGGTTACCAGATCAAAGGCAATAAGATCCCTAACTTTTTCACGATAGAAGACCCCAAACCTTATTACACCGGCCACCCGGAAGAAAATTTCCTGGATCCCTTTTTGTTTGATTACCTGGCTAAGCTGGAGCAAAAAGGATTTCCCTATAACATGACCTTACTCACCTGGGCTATGAGCGATAATGCGCCTATAGACCCGGAGCTGCCGGAAGCAGTAAAAGCCTGGAATGAAAGGTATGTTTCTCCCAAACTGATCATCACCTCTGCCAAACAATTCTTACAGGATTTTGAAAGCACCAATAAAGATAAGATCCCACTGGTAGCCGGTGATTATACGGAGTTCTGGACAGATGGCATTGCATCTGCCGCACGGGAAACAGGCATTAACCGCAATGCCTCTGACCGTCTGCAGCAGGCCGGGGCCATCTGGGCATTACGGGGTAAGCCCAATTACCCTGCCGCTGATTTTGATACGGCCTGGACCAACATCATTATGTTCAATGAGCATACCTGGGGCGCCTACAACAGCGTTTCGCACCCGGAGTATCCCCAGGTTATATCCCAATGGAACTACAAACAGGCTTTTGCATTAAACGGAGCAGCTCAAACCAATGCGCTGCTTACTAAAAGTGAGGCAGGCGAAGCCACTACTACCAGTGCGGTAGATGTGTTCAATACGCTTTCACAGCGCCGCACAGAGCTGGTAGTAGTGCCTGCCTCACTTAGCAACGCAGGCGACCTGGTAAAGGATCATAAAGGCAATAAAATGCCTTCCCAGCGCCTGAGCAGCGGGGAGCTGGCGTTCCTGGTACAGGATATACCGCCTTTTTCCAAGCAGCGTTTCACCATTCAAAAAGGAGCTGCCTATATAACGGACAAGGCTACTGTAAAAGACAACACCTTACAGAATGGTATTTATGCCATTACCCTGGATGAAAAGACCGGCAACATTACCCGCCTGCAAAAGAAAGGCAGCACCGTAAACCTGGCCGATTCAGCAGGGCTGAACCAATACACCTACCTGCCCGGCGACTCTGCTGAAAAAATACAATACGCCGCCAATGCCCGCATACAGGTAAAAGAAAAAGGCCCGCTGGTAGTAAGCCTGCTGGTAAATGCAACGGCGCCCGGCGCCAATGGGCTGCAGCAGGAAATTAAGCTGGTAGCAGGTATAGACCGTGTAGAGCTGATTAACACTATTGATAAACAAGCCATCGGCAACAAGGAAAGCGTACACTTTGTATTCCCTTTCCACGTGCCCGGCGCGCAGGTACGTTACAGCATTCCCTGGGGCAGCATTACAGCAGAAGCAGACCAGCTGCCTTATACTAACCGTAACTGGTATACGCAGCAGCGCTGGGTAGATGTATCCAATAAAGACATGGGCGTTACCTGGAGCAGCCCGGATGCGCCCCTGTTTGAAATAGGCCGCTACCCTACCGCCGGTTTAATAGGCGGGCTGCACTTTTCCCCCTTATGGCGCTCTTTTACGGAGCAGCAGCCGGTTATTGCATCATGGGTAATGAATAACCTATGGCATACCAATTTCCGCCGCGACCAGCAAGGCCCCGCCACTTTCCACTATTACCTGCAGGTGCACAAAGCCTATGATGTAGTAGCCGCCAATCAATACGGCCTGGCCAACCACCAACCGCTGGTAGCTGCAGCAGCCACCGGCGCAGCAGAGGAATCATTGTTCTTCAGCATAAATGCCCCCACTGTTTACGTGGAAAATATAAACCCTGCCCGCAATGGTAAAGGCGTGCTGCTGCAGCTGGTAAATGCCGCTGCCGCACCGGCACAGGTAAACCTGCAGCCAAAGGACCATAGCGGATTAAACGTTCACCAGAGCAATCTGCTGGAAGAAGATGGCAATGAATTAGGCAGCACGTTTACCATACCTGGCAAAGGTATTATGATGATACGCGTTACAACCCGGTAAAGAAAACTGACAGGTACTACACTATGGATACAACAACACAGGGGCCGCTTATGAACAGCGGCCGGGAAAAGCAGCTGGAATGGAGAGAAAGCTCACAACCCTTATTGCCGCTGCACAATCACAGGCAGCCGGCTAACGGTTATAATATTTACCCAACGCATGCGCTGGGCAATGGAAAAATATTTTCCGGTTATGCCACGCTGGCTGCCTGGATAGCCACACAACCTATAGTGCTGATAGATGGCTATACCGGCATTTGCTGGGATACCGTGCAGCAGGCATTAGACCAGGAGCTGCTGCAGCAGGGCCTGCGCGTAAAATGGCATTATACCGCACCATTGCTGAAACCAGCGCAGGAGGTACAGCAATTAGTAGCGCCTTTTATTGGCGAAGAAGGGGATGTTTGGGGCACAAGGACCACGCTCACATTAACAGACTTCTTTAAGCCCGGCGCGCTGAATACCCCGCAGCTTGATGCCAGCGCTATTCACATTGTGATAGGTACCGGCGCTGCATTAACACATACACTGGCCCCGGTAATTTATTTAGACCTTCCCAAGAATGAGCTGCAATACCGTATGCGTGCGGGTGCCGTTACCAACCTGGGTAACACGCAGGTGGAAGTTTATAATGAAATGTACAAACGCGCCTATTTTGTGGACTGGGTGGTGCTGAATGATTATAAACAATCCCTGGGCAAACGCATTACCATTATGGCAGATACCCAGTGGCGCAATACGCTTACCTGGATATTTAACGCGGATCTGCAGGCAGGCATTGAAAGCTTAAGCCGCAACACTTTCCGTGTACGGCCCTGGTTTGAAGCCGGCGCCTGGGGCGGGCAATGGATGAAGGAACATATTCCCGGCCTGAACCGGGAGGAAACGAATTACGCTTGGTCTTTTGAAATGATTGTGCCGGAAAATGGAGTAATATTTGAAAGCGATCATAACCTGCTGGAAATTCCTTTTGAATGGCTGATGTTTTACCAGCATAACGCCATTTTAGGTAACCATGCCGCCATTTTCAAATACGAGTTCCCCATCCGTTTTGATTTCCTGGATACGTTTGACGGCGGTAACCTGTCTATACAATGCCACCCTGCCCTGCAGTACATACGCGACAATTTTGGAGAGAACATTACGCAGGATGAAACCTATTACATACTGGATTGTAAAGACGATGCCGGTGTGTACCTGGGTTTTCAGCAGGGAATAAACCCGGCAGCTTTCCGTAACGCGCTGGAAAACAGCCGGGATAACCAGCAGCCCCTTAACATTACAGACTACGTGCAGCTGCACAAAGCAGCAAAGCACGATCTGTTCTTAATACCTAACGGTACCATACATAGTGCAGGTACTAATAATCTTGTGTTGGAGATCAGCGCCACACCGTATATTTTTACGTTTAAAATGTATGACTGGTTAAGACCGGGCCTTGATGGCAAGCCCCGGTCCATCAGCATAGACCATGCATTCAACAACCTGGATTTCAGCAGACAGGGAGCTCTTGTTACGCAGCAGTTACGGTCAGTACCCACTACTATTAAAGCGGGTACGGATTGGCAGATTGTACACGTACCTACCCATGCTGTTCATTTTTATGACGTTCACCGTTTGGAGTTTGATACCACCATTACCGTACCTACCGGCAACTGCTGTTTGGTGCTGATGCTGGTAGAAGGTACTTCCATTAACGTAACTACTGCCAGTGGGCAAACAACGGTATACCATTATGCGGAAACTTTTGTAATACCTGCAGCAGCGGACGTTTGCACCTTTACCAATAACGGCAGCGAACGCGCAAAAGTAGTACAGGCTTTTTTAAAACCGGAACACCCGCTCTTTAGCGATCTTATTTCAGGAAAATGACACGATCATCAACACATAACAACTTGGCGCTTACCACGCTCATAGCCTCCCTGGGTGGCTTCCTTTTTGGTTTTGATATGGCCGTGGTATCCGGCGTGCTGCCTTTTGTACAGCAGCAGTTTGACCTCTCGGCTGCACAGCAGGGCTGGTTTGTATCCTCTGCACTGGCAGGCTGCATTATTGGGGTGATCTTTGCCAGTGACCTCAGCGACCGGCTGGGGCGTAAAAGGCTTATGCTGCTGGCAGCCCTCTTATTCCTGTTTGCAGCTATTGGCTGCACCTTCATACCGGTATTTGCCTGGCTTATAATGGCACGTATCTTTAGCGGCATGGCAGTAGGCATTGCTTCCAGCGTAGTGCCCTTATACCTGTCTGAAATAGCGCCGGATCACCAACGGGGGCGGCTGGTTACCTTTTACCAGCTGGCTATTACCATCGGTATTTTTATTGCTTACCTGAGCAATGCCCTGTTATTACAATATGCATCAGAAGCAGGCGGGCTGGCCCTTTGGCGTAAAATGTTCGGCGTAGGTATTATACCTGCTATCCTGTTCCTGCTGGGCGTAACAATTATTCCTGAAAGCCCGCGCTGGTTAAAACAGCAGCAGGAAAGCGCTACAGCGGCTGCACATACCAACAGCGGTTACGGGCAGCTTTTTGCGCCGGCTTACCGCCGTGCGCTGCTGATAGGCATCTTACTGCCGCTGTTCTCGCAGTTCAGCGGTATTAATGCCATTATTTATTACGGGCCTACCATCTTACACCAGGCCGGCATTACCATCAGCAACTCTTTATTAAGCCAGCTATTCTTTGGCGCTGCCAACGTTTTCTTTACGCTGTTTGCTATCTGGAAAGTAGATAGCTTAGGCAGAAGGCCCCTGTACCTGTGGGGCACTGCGGGTGCAGCTGTTAGCCTGGTATTAACGGGTATTTGTTTTTATACCGGCGCTACCACCGGCATTTACCTGCTGCTTTGCGTGCTGGCCTTCCTGGCTTTCTTTGCCTTTTCCATAGGCCCGCTGAAGTTTGTGATAGCAGCGGAAATATTCCCGGATCATATCCGCGCCAAAGCATTATCCTTTAGTATAATGGTTATGTGGGTAGCAGATACTATTGTGGGGCAGCTAACGCCCATGCTTTTAAACGGCATCGGCACAGCGCCTACCTTCTGGTTCTTTGCGCTGTTTTGCGTACTGGCATTTATTACGGTTTATAAATTGGTTCCGGAAACCAAAGGACAATCCATAGAACAAATTCAGGCACATTGGAACAAAGTAATGCATTAAACAGCCGGCACCCCGTAGTGCTGGGAGCAGATATTGGCGGATCGCACATCACGACCGCATTAATAGACCAGCAGCGCAGAATGCTGGTACCGGGCTCTTTTCACCGCGAGCAGGTAAATGCCCAGGGCACTGCGCCGGAGATCATACAGGCATGGAGCAGGGTAATGCGCTTAAGCATGCAGGCCGCCGCAGGCGTGCAGCAGATAGGTATTGCCATGCCAGGCCCTTTTAAGTATGAAGAAGGTATTTCCCTTATTAAAGGTTTGCATAAATATGAGGCGTTATATGAGCTAAATGTAAAAGACCTGCTGGCGCAGGAGCTGCAGCTGCCTGCATCGCACATTAAAATGGCTAATGACGCGCAGTGTTTTTTACAGGGCGAGTTATACAACGGGGCTGCCAAAGGCAGGCTGAATGCCATGGGTTTTACGCTGGGCACCGGCTTTGGATCGGCCATAGCGGAAAATGGCATTGTAAGGGATGCGGCTTTTTTTGATACGCCTTTCCTGGCATCCCGGGCAGAGGAATATTTCTGCGCCCGCTGGATCATGCAGCGGTACCGGGAGCTGAGCGGGCAAACCGCTAAAAATGTAAAGGCCATTGCAGATGTGGCGCAAACAGAACCGGCCGTAGCAGCCCTGTTCCATGAATTTGGCGCTAACCTGGGCGCCTTCATAGCTGCTTTACAGCCCACACCGGAGCTGGTAGTGCTGGGCGGAAATATTGCGCAAACCTTTCCCTTATTTAAAACCGGCCTGCAGGAAAAAATGCAGGCATACAGTTTATCCACGTCATTTGTGTTATCAGCGCTGGGCGAGCAAGCCTCCCTTTTTGGCGCTGCCGGAATGCTGCCTTCATAAGGCAGCATTCTACATTTTTTCTTGTGCATGAAAATTGTTACATTTCTACCGGATGGCTATAGTACCATCCGGTATTTTCATTTACAACACATACGCTCAACCAGATCTTTGCCAACCGACTGGATTTAATGTTCGTGTTCTTCTATCAATCTTGTGTTATGGACAAACCGGAAATTCCACACCCCCTGTTCCGTGAGGCCCTTGCGGCTATAGATGCAGGGGATACCACTGCGCTGGAACAATTGCTGGCGTTACATCCGGAAATAGTGAGCGAGCGGCTGGAAATGCCTGCAGAGGGCTACCTTAAACAACCTTACCTGTTATGGTTCATTGCAGATAACCCCATCCGCACCGGTACCCTGCCCGATAATATTACAGACAGCGCAGCTGTTATTATACGCGCTATTCAGCAGCATGCGCCGGGTACATTACAGCGGCAGCTCAATCATACCTTGGGCCTGGTGGCTACCGGCAGCACGCCCCGCAACTGCGGCGTACAGCTGCCATTGATGGATCTTTTACTGGATGCAGGCGCTATAGCCAATGGTGCGCTGGGCGCATTAGCCCATGGCAATGTATCAGCAGCCAAACACCTGCTGGAACATGGGGAAGCCCTTACCCTGCCCGTAGCCGCCTGCCTGGGGCTTACCAGCAGCGTAGAACGGCTGGGGCCTGATGCCGGTAAGGAAATAAGAGAAGTGGCTTTAGCAGCTGCCGCCTATTACGGACAAACAAACATTATTACCCTGCTGCTGGAAATGGAGCTGGATATAAACGCCTTTCCACATGCAAAATGCAGTTTCCATAATCATGCCACGGCCCTGCACCAGGCAGTATCTTCCGGCTCACTGGATACTGTAAAGATCTTGGTGCACGCCGGCGCCCGGCTGGATCTTAAAGACAAAATATTCCAGGGTACGCCTTTAGACTGGGCAGAGTACCTGCAAAACGAAGAAAAAGATGACATTGCCAAACGGCAGCTGGCCCGCATTGCCGCTTACCTGCGTACTGCCGCCTAATAACTTCCTGTTGCTGCTGACATAGGGCTGTCAGCCAGGAACCTTAGCTTTGCAATGAACAAACGTACACCGCTATATGAAAACTACCGCCTTACTGGACCTGCGCCTGGCAAATCAACAGCTGTCAGTACATAATTTTACAAAACCGGAGGAGGTAGTAGCGTGGATGGGCGCCCTGCAGGCACAGGAGTATGCGCAGTCGCAATGGGCCATAGGCGTACGCCTGCCGGGTTTACAGGATGCGGATATAGAGCAGGCAATTGCAGAACAACGGATCACCCGCACCTGGTGCGTAAGAGGCACCTTACATTTAGTGCATGCTGATGATGTGCACTGGATGTTATCCCTGCTGGCGCCGCGTATTATAAGCGGCGCTGCCAGCCGTTATAAGAACCTGGAGCTGGATGAAAAAACCTTAAAAAAGACCCAAACCATTCTTTCCCGCACACTAAAGAATAATGAACCGCTTACGCGGGATGAGCTGACCGCTGTATTTCATAAAGCCGGCATTGAAGCTAAGGGAGAACGTTTAACGCATATCCTTTACCGCGCAGCAATGGATCAGCTGATCTGCATAGGCCCTAAAAGGGGCAACACTGCCACCTGCACCTTGCTGCATGCACCAACCGCCAAACCTTTTAAAGACCGCCCTGCTGCAGTTGCAGAACTGGCAAAAAGATATTTTTTAAGCCATGGACCTGCTACTGTAAACGATTTTGTTCTATGGTCCGGCCTTACCATTACAGAAGCCCGCAAAGGACTGGAAGCCGTGAAACCGCTGCTTACTTCCGTTACGCTGCAACAAAAAGAATACTGGATGAACGCAAAACAACCCGCAGCCGCAAAACCAGGCCTGTATTGCCTGCCGGGCTTTGATGAATATGTGTTGGGTTATGAGGACCGGAGCCATTTTTTACCTGCGCAGCACAAAAACATGGTATATACAACCAATGGTATCTTTAATCCTGTGATCATACATAAAGGAACTATCATTGCTACCTGGCAACGTACATTTAGTAAAGACAATGTGATAGTAACATTAAAACCATTCCAACCCTTACCCGCCGCCACCTTGAAAAAAATAACTACCGCATTACAGCCCTACGCATCCTTCTGCAACAAACAATTATCCATTATGCCAATCGCATCACTGCGAAGAGCAAAGTAAGGCCAGGGCATGTGGCGCGACGAAGCAATCTCGCGAATGGCTGGAGATTGCTTCGTCGCCCTTCCACTGCAGCCTCCCGGCTCCCCGCAATGACGCGATTGATTGATAATTCTTAAACGGTGCGGCCCATAAACGGATCCGTAAAGCTCTCCTGCCCCGTCTCTACCCTGCCGGCATAACGTTTTTCAAACACATCAAAACCATTGACCTTAATACTGAAGTCGTACCAGCCATGGCTGTTCTTCAGCGGCAGCACTATGCTTGCAGTGTCGCCTTTGGCTACTGCCTTTGCTACGTCATTTGTTTTGTAGGCATGATCTTTAATAGCTAACTGCAAGGCTTTGGCAGCATCCTGGTTAGTTACCTTTACCACTACGTTACCGGTAGGCTTTTTTGTTTTGGCATCCTGCTCATACTCCACAGCCACCTGTATGGCCGGGTCCTGCGCATTACCCGTCAGCTCCCGGTAAAAACCATTGGGGCCGTATAAACGCAAATGATATTTATTATTCTCAAACGCCTGCAAAGGCCATTCGTAGCTAATGCTGTCACCGGCTTTTACGGCAAAAGCCCAGTTGCGGGAAATATCAGTCACACCTTTTTCATCTTTGAAAGTTCCCGGCACATATACTGTAAAGGGCGAGCCTGCAGCATTTTTACCAAACACCTGGTTACCGGCGGTCATTTTCAGTGTTACCTGTTTTTTATCTGCTGTGCAGGTACCTTCAGCATACAGCTCATACGGCAGGGCGCTGGAAGCACGTATCCCTTTCTCCTGGGTAGAGAGGGCATCCATTGCCAGCGGGTTTTGAATAATGTTACGGATCTCGTGCCCTGATATTTTTTTATACCCGCCCGGCGCCTGTTTAAACCTGGCGTTATAAATATCTTCTACAAACTTGTCGCGCTGCAGGAAGGGAATGGGTTCCAGCTTATTGCCGTTAAAGGGGCTGAAAGCTGCTGTAAGATCGCCGCAAATGGTTCTGCGCCATGCGCTGATATTCTTTTGCTGAATATTCTTTTTATACTTCTGGTTCAGGAATGTTTCCAGGAACTGTAAGGTAGAGGTATGATCAAACAGCTGGGAGCATACTTTACCACCGCGGCTCCAGGGTGATGCTATGATCATAGGTACGCGGAAACCCAGTCCTATAGGCGCTTCGCGGGCAGCCTTTTTAGGCACACCCTGTTTCAGCTCATTTTCCAGGCGCACATGCTCTATTTCCGTATCAATGCCGGCAGATACTTTGCCTGTCTCCGGTTTGTTTTCATCCGGGATATAAAAAGGCTGTACGTGATCAAAGTAACCATCATATTCATCATAGGAAACAATGAAAATAGATTTCTTCCATACGTCCGGGTTCTTGGTAAGAATGTCCAGCACTTCAGATACATACCAGGCGCCATACCAGGGTGCCCTGGGATGGTCAGAGAAGTTCTGCGGCGCTGCCAGCCAGGATACAGTGGGCAGCTTACCGCCTTCCACATCTTTCCGGAACTGGTGCAGCACATCGCCTTCCGGTACAGTTACATCACGTTTCTCCCCGCCATCTGTATAGCTGAGGGTAGTGATGTTGCGGTAAGCGGGATCGCCCTCATTTACTACAAAAGCACGTTTGTACAAGCTCTTTTGTTCAGCGCTTAGCTTTTCAAAATTAGCCTGGTTCCATTTTTCCAGCTCAGCTTTTGCATTGTCCAGCACTTCCTGTTTTTTGGCCAGCTCCACTCTTATTTTCTGTGCAGCATCCTCAGAGGAAGGACTGGCTTCCTGCAGCTTGTTGATCTGGTCGGGCAGCGTATCCACCTGCTTTTGCAGGTTCTGGATATAACGCGGTGCAAACTTTACATTGTAAGCGGCAAAAAATTCCAGCAGGTTACAGCCGAAGTTCGATAACCAGGAGCGTTCCTCGCCTTTAAACCCGCCGCCGCAGCTGGTTTCATTCTGGTAAAATTTCCAGGGTATATTATTCTGCTCCAGCAGCTCCGGGAAAGTGTTCCAGGGCAGCTTGGCATAGCTGTAATCATCATTACGGATGTGCGCCTTGGGAATGCCGTCTGTTTCATGCGTGATCTTACCGGTCCAGAAAAAAGAGCGGTTAGGCGTGGTGCTGGTCATGGCAGAACAAAAGTTCTGATCACAAATGGTAAAGGCATCTGCCATGGCATAGTTAAAAGGCAGGTCTTCCCGGTTGTAATAACCCAGTGTAAGCGGCATGGCTGCATACTGCTTATTCCCGGACCTTTTGGCTATCAGCCACTGATCATATTTACCATTATTATTAGCATCTACCTGGCTGGCGCGGGAGTGTGGCAAAGAGCCCATCCAGGTTACTTTGGTATCCTTAATATCTAAACGGAAAGGTGCATAGGTTTCGCCCAGCTCATTGGTTTGCAGCCATACCGGTTTTTTATCAGGTAAGGCCAGCGCACGCGGGTCATTAAAACCACGCACGCCCTGCAAGGTGCCAAAGCAATGGTCAAAAGAACGGTTCTCCTGCATCAGTATCACTACATGTTCTGCATCCAGGTAAGTGCTGCCTAGTGTAGGGTCTATAGCCAATGCGCGTTGAATAGATGCCGGCATAAAAGCTGACAAACCTGCGGCGCCGGATAACAATACTGATTTTTTGAGGAATTCTCTGCGTGTATCCATATTACGAAATCATTAATTTTAAACGGTAAAGAACAGCGGAAAACCATACGTGGCAATGGTTACAGCCTGTAAATTAATACGGTGTTCATACAAATAAAAGCCGCACACGCCCTTTCATTGATGAAGTGGCGAATATGGAGGATAAATGGCAGCAGTTTTTTGTGAGCTGTGTTTTATTCATCGTAAGGCGATGGGCTCACGGAGGTCCAGCCGCCGTCTATGACCAGGCTTTGCCCTGTAATATGTTTGGCATGCGGCGATACCAGGAACAATGCAGCATGCGCAATATCTGCGGTGGTGGCGGGGCGGCCCATAGGTGTTAACCGCGACCAGATCTTTTCATAATCTGCCTCAGAAGTAGTTCTTTCCGTAAGCGTAGCGCCGGGTGCAATGGCATTTATATTAATGCCAAAAGCGGATAGCTCTACTACCAGGCTTTTGGCCAGCATTTCCAATGCAGCTTTCGTCATACCGTAAACGGCTAAATGTTTATGCGCCTGGTGACCGGTAACCGAGGAGGTGAACAGGATGGCGCCGCCCCCGCCCTGCTGTTTCATTTGTTTGGCAGCAGCCTGCGCTAAAAAGAAATTACCACCCAGGTTCACCTGCAGCACTTTATAAAAATCGGTTTCAGGATAAGTAAAAAAATCACCGAATAAAGTAATGCCCGCGTTGCCAATAGCTATATCCAGCCGGCCAAAACGGTCCACTGCTGTTTGCACCAGCTGCTGAATGAACGTTATCTCTGCAACGTTACCGCCTATACCGATACAAACTTTTCCTGTGCTGTCAATATTATGGGCGGCCTGTTGCGCCAGTGCTGCATCTACATCATTTAACAATACCTGTGCACCCTGCTGTACCAGCTGCCGGCAGATCTCATAACCTATACCCTGCCCTGCGCCGGTAACAATAGCTACCTGTCCCTGGAAGATCGGATTAGCAGACATACTCTCTGTTTTTTAGTGAAGAACGTGGATCAATACTACAAGTATAAGAAGTTATTTTCCGGCATCATAACAATTATGCGTATATTCAGGAGAACTCTTTTTACTTGTAACCCATCAACCCTCAATTAAAACCTTTTTAGTACTATGAAAGCAATTCCTCAAATTGTAACCGCGTTACTGATCGCGGTTATTTTTATTGTAGCCTGCAGAAAAGAACAAAAACCCGATTCCCGTAGTGAAACTGTTTCTGAAGAAATTAAAGCCAAAGTAAAAGCCCTGGGGTATTCCACTGTAAACATCCGCAAAGCCGAAGGCGGTTACATGGTGGAATCTGACATTTTCCTGTCTGAAAAAAGCCTGGATCATCCCAGCACTTCCCCTACCCTGGTTATTGCCCGTACGGAGCAATACCGCACCAATAACCTGGTAACCGGCCTGCCCCGGGTTATTGCGGTGAATGCATCCGGCTTACCGGCCAGCTACATAGCATCGGTAGATGCTGCCATTAGCCAGTACAATGCGCTGAACCTGCGGCTTACCTTTCAGCGGGTATCCACTACCGGCGACATTAACATTAACGGCGCCTTCCTGGACGCGGGTGTATGGGGCGCAAGCGGCCCGCCGGATGCCAGTGGCAATCCCTTTAGCAGTATTTTGATCAACACTTCTTCCGGAGGTTTAGGCGCTACACCTAATGTGAACTTTGCAGCCAGTGTAATTGCGCATGAAATGGGGCACTGCATTGGTTTCCGCCATACAGACTGGATGAACCGCTCCTACAGCTGCTCTGTTGGCGGCAGTGAAGGTGAAAGCGTTTACGGCGCTGTACAGATTCCCGGCACCCCTTCAACAGAAGATGCCGGCAGTTGGATGCTGGCCTGCATGGGCACCAACATTACGAATGGCCGGCAGTTTAACATCAATGACAGAGTGGCGCTGCAGTACCTGTATGGTACGCCTTATGCAGCATACACCTTATTTACTAACAGCTGCACCGGCATTGCTGCCAGCTATGGCGCGGTGAACGGGCATGTGGGTGATATAGTAGTGGCAAGGGCCACCTTCAGCGGAGCTGTATCCTGGAATAATATGGCTAATGGCGCAGGTGCGCAGATCTCTCTTTCTGCCAACGGGCAATCAAACGGCGCTTCCTCACCGCACATTACCTCTTCCGGCAGCTTTAATATTTCTGCAGATATTACCTTCACTGTTACCGCTCCTACTACTTATATCAACACCACCGGTGTTATACATAACAGCACCTTCAGCTCTGCGGCAGGTGCAACGTTAACGATAGTTAGTGTGAACGGCGTAGCCAATGGCCAGCAAACCAGCATTTGTTATGGCAGCAGCGGCGGCTCCTGGTAAGCTTGTTAAAATGTAAAATCATAAATGTAAAATTTTAAATGTAAAAGTGGAATGCAGCGAAGTCAGGCCTGGACCTAATCGCTGCATTCCGCTTTTACATTTATGATTTAAAATTTTACATTTTACATTCCATTATTTAGCGCCGGCAATCCGTTTCCGGATCCTGCTCAATGAGGGGTTAGTAATACCCAGGTAAGAAGAAATGTGGTAAGCCGGTATACGGCTGATGATATTTGGATGCTCCTCTACCAGCTTCAGGTAACGCTCTTCCGGGCTATAGAATAAAAATTCCTCTGTGCGCCCCTGAGAATAATTGAAGAACAGCTCTGCCAGCAGCCGCCCGAACCGCTCCCATTCCGGGAACTTTTCATACAGCTGGTACAGGTGCTGGTAAGAGATAGACACTATTTCCGCATCTTCCATAGCCTGTATATAATAAGCACAGGGATAGCGGGTAATAAAGCTCCGGAACGAAACAATGAACTGGTTCTCTGAAAAAAAGAAAATGTTCTTTTCCTCATCCGTTTGCGGATCATTGTAATAAATGCGGAACATACCTTTTACCACCAGGCCCAGGTCATTGCAAACCACGTTCTGCATGTTAAAAAAATCACCCTTACCTATTTTACGCGTGTACCAGAATGGCAAACTCTCTGTAATCAGTGATTCAGAGAGTGCAGAAAAGCTGGTAAGCATGTTGAATAATGTATCCGGTCTGTTTTCCAAAGCCATCAAAATTAATTTTTATCATTTGCTGGCTGCCACCTGCCGCCCTTTCCAGATATGGCGGAACTGCAGCACCAGGCTTATTACATATACCAAAAGTAATCCTTTCAGGGTGTTTTGAATAGCTGGAGAATTAATATCCGTAGCCAGCGGATGTGAGAGCGGCACCCGGGTAAACGTTTCATTAACAGCAGGGAGCAGCGACAACAGCAAGGTAGTGTACATGCAAAAAACAATGAGATAGGCGCCCCAGCCCGCTGCGGCAGGCCGGCTGCCAACAAAGTAAGCCACTGCCAGCAGCACCAGGATCAGAATAGCCAGCGCATGGCCGGGATTAAAACCGCCTGCCCTGGAAAGGCCGAATGCTGTGATACAGCCCAAAGCAGTAAAAATGCTGTAGTATTTACCATTGGGGCTGTAAGGCTCAATTTTACCGCTGCGGACAAGCGCAATAGCGGCAAAAACAAGCGCTACAATAGAAATAGCCGTGTGTATGGTGCCAAGCAGAGACAAGGGATGCTGCATAGTTTAATGGTTTTCTGGTGAACTATTATTGTTGGTTACAAATGTCAGCAGAATAAAAGTGAATAATTTTCACTTAAGTTAAAATCCGGGTAAAGCTACCCGTTTCCGCTTGCACAGAACAAATACCGCTTTGGTTGATGTTTCCCTATCGTCAGCTAAAGCTCCGGATCAGGTCCAGTGCGCCATTGGCTAAGAAAGGCGCACCCAGCTTCATACAATCTTCATGAAACGTTACTTTGGGGTGGTGCAGGAAAAAGGAAGTATTATCTCCCTGTTGCGCACCTAAGAAATAGAATTGTGAAGGCATAAGCCTTGAATAAAAAGAAAAATCTTCCGCTATCAGCTGGCCGGTGCCTTCCTTTACATTGTTTTTGCCAAACACCTGTTCCTGTGCAGGCGCCAGCATCTGATGCACCTGCGCATCATTCAGCAGGCTGGGATAATAAGCCGTAAATTCCAATACAATGCTGCAGCCATAGGAAATTTCCATTCCCTTGATCAGGGCCTGCAGCTTTTCCACTATCCGGTTATAGGTATCAATATTCAATGCTCTTAAGGATCCCTGCAGCAGCACGCCTTTGGGTATTACGTTATGACTGGGCTCCCCGTTAATGGCAATGTTGGTGAATGCCAGCACGGCAGGCTCTATAGTAGCGGTATGGGAAATAATGGATTGCGCTGCTACAATCAGCTGGCTGCTAATCAGCACCGGGTCTGTTACATGCTCCAGGGAGCCTGCATGCCCGCCTTTACCATTTACATGAATGAAAAAGTTGCCCACATTGGCCAGCGCTTCCCCGTTCCTGTAACCCAGCGTACCCAGGGGCAGCAGGGGGTGTACGTGCAGGCCCAGGGCTGCTTTGGCGTCATTGAGCTTTCCGCTTTCTATGATCATTTGCCCGCCGGACTTACCTTTTTCCGGGCTGCGGGCATTGCCCTCTTCCGATGGCTGAAATACCAGCTTTACCGTGCCGTTAAATTCCTGCTCTTTCAGCAGGTAGGCAGCGCCCAGTAACATAGTGGTATGTATATCATGCCCGCAGGCGTGCATTACGCGTTCATGCACTGAGCTGTAAGGCAGGCCGGTATCTTCCATAATAGGCAGCGCATCCATATCCGCACGCAGCACTACCACGGGCCCTTCACCTTTTTGCAGGGTGGCAATAACCCCGGTAACAGCCACTGTTTCAAACGGAATATCCAAAGCCAGCAGGTGATCCTGCACCAGTGCCGTAGTTTTAAATTCTTCAAAGCCCAGCTCCGGGTGTTGGTGCAGCTGCCGTCTTATAGTAACCAGTTTTTGAAACAAATGCTCGTTCATGGGTAAAGCCTTATCGTGTAATTGCCGTTAGGAAGTAAAAAGATAATAAATATTATTGATTGGCCAGCCAGTCCAGTATATAATCCGCATCCTCTTTCCAGGTAGGCTGGCCCAGCACAAAGTGATTACGCCCCGGAAATACTTTATAGTCCAGCACTGATCCGTTCTGATGGTACCTGTTAAAATTGCGCAGGTTCAGGTGTGCCGGTATAATATTATCCTGGCTGCCGGCAGTAAGCAGCAACGGTACATGGCCCTTTGCATAATCCACTTTGGCAGCGCCGGATAAGCCACCCCTTGCCACTACCTTGGATTCCGGCACAGTAAACTGTTCATAGGCCGCCTGCTGTTCCTCCAGCGGCATACCGTTTACAAAAGCGTACTGCCAGTCTGCAAAAGACATCAGGTAAGTTTTTTTTACCGAAGTAAATAAGCCCAATGCTTTCCAGCCTGCTTTCAGGAAGCTAAATTCGTAGGGGAACACGCCGAGTGTAGGTGCGGAATGTATGGCCACGCCGGCAGCGGCCAGGTCACGGTTCACAATGATCTGTGTTATTAACCCGCCCAGCGAATGCCCGATCACTATAGGTTTCAGCGGGTAGTTATTCACGATCTTTGCATAATAATCTATCAGTGCGGTTAAGGTTAAGGCGGCAAGGTCAGTATCATCCGGGCGGCGGCTTCTTAGCTCCGGTGCAGTACCATTCTTAAAAGGCCATGGCGGCGCTGCCGTATCAAAGCCCTTGGCTTCAAAATAAGCACGCCACTCATCCCAGCAGTGATGCGTTACAAAAGCCCCGGTGATAAATACAACAGAATTGGTTTGCAGTGTTGACATGGTTAATTTTTTTTAGGTATAAAACAAGATGGTTCGTGGGGATCATTCAAAGTGCACAGTACTGGCTCAAAGGCTGCAATCAGCAGAGAAGGTAGTAAAAAAAATTGACTTACAGGGGCAGATAGAAATCCGGTAAAATGTCTTAACTTAATAAACGCTTTACCCCAAAGACAGACAGCCGGGACTTAATACAATTAATTCTGCCAACAGTTTACAAAACAATTATCCCCATGCACACGCCCGATACCGTACCAGTATTGTTCACTACCTCCTGGGAATTATGGGAGCACATTCAACAACACACTGCCGTAGAAAGTAACACCCACGACAGGGCACTGGAATACGAAATTATACAACACCTGCCCCTGCCCGGCAGCACCGGCAGCCTGATGGAGGCGCTGCTGGTAGACCATATGCCTGCTGAAAATGATCTGCCGGAAACGCCGGCCATTCACTTAACAGAAGTGCTGCGCAGCCATAACATTTCAATAGAAGCCTTTACGGGCGCGTTGTTCAGCACCATGGAGCCTTTTACTAAAATGCTGGTGGACATTTACAAGCTATTTGAACAGCAGGGCATTACCAGCACCAACAATACCGTAAAGATCGTTTTTGATTTTGAAGGGCATGGGTTGAACCTGGAATTTGATGTGGAGCATTTTAAAGAAGTGCTTAGCCGCTACCGGCATTTAAAACAGCTGCTTACTTTTTATGAATGGAAAGAGCCTAAGCTCAGGGAGCTATCAAACCTGTTCCCGCATAACTGGACTTACAAAGTAAAAGATGCAGGCGTAAAAAAATGGGTAGACGCTTACATAGAAAAAGGGGATATACTTACACCGGACATTGTATTGCCCGCTACAGATGATGAAGCCCTGGACCGTAACCTGGCGCAGGTAATGCGGTTATGGAAAGCCGTGGTAACGGAACAGCTAAGCTATTCCAACAAACGCGAAACCGTAAAAGACAAAACCAGGTACTGGTCAGACGATACTTTTAAAGAAGACCCGGAACAACGTGACCTCAAAGATGTTTACTTCATTACCAGCGATGCATGGCCGGCATTTATGCTGCAATCGGCAGCTGCATTCATTGAATCGCTGGATGTAATGCCCTTTTCTGCAAGGCATGAAGCCGTTGAAAAATTAAACCAGCAGCTAACTGCTTATTTTAATACCCTGCCTGTTACGGAAAAAGAAGCCGATGTGCTGGCAGAAGAGCTGATAGACATCCTTAACCTGCCGGAATGGAAAAAGCGTTATGACCTGTACAACGTGTGGGTGCTTACCTTATTATACAAGGCCATGGCGCCTTTGCAGCCAACCATGCACCATGCAGACGGGCAGCTGCTGCTAAAATTTTCCGGTACGCATATCACTACGCTTGAAACAGCAGACGGCCCGCTGTCGTTATGGTCAGAGTTAAGAAGCCCGCTTAAAAATCCGGCAGGCAAAAGCCGGGAAAACAGTATGCAGCCGGATTACAGCTTTTGCATTAACCAGGGCAGCGGTCATGAAACCGGTGTGGCGGTAATAGAATGCAAACAATATCAAAAAGCATCCCGCTCCAATTTTGTAAATGCCGTTAATGATTATGGCAAGGGCAGAACGGATGCCGCTATTTTCCTGGTAAATTATGGCCCCGTGCATATTACAAGTAACTGGACGCTGGACTACCCGGACCGCTCTTTTATTTTTGGCAATGTAAAGCCGGATGTACCTTCCCCCCATCAATCAGCCAACCAAACGGCCAGCTTTACCGCCAGGTTACAGGAAGTGCTGATGGCGCTGCATTACACACAAGCCGGTACGCCTGCCATTACACATTTTATTGTAGATATTTCCGGCTCTATGCAGGCCCCTTTACAAAACCATGCTTTTATAAAGGAAATAACCACCCTTACCTCACAGGCGCCTGCAGCAAAGCTGCTGGCAGTAGATAATACTATCTACCGCAGCTGGGACCATGCAGAACCAGCCTCTCTAAAGGAATTGCTGGACCTTCCCTTACGGGGCAGCACAGACCTGGCTGCAGCGTTAAAGGGAACAGATGTATCAGGCGCAGTGATCATAACGGATGAAGACGGGCGCAAACAGCTGCGCAGCAACGGCATACGGCCGTACTTACTGGTGATGCAGGAAGCTGATGGCAGCATCCGTAAAATAGAAGGAAATACATATCTGCAAACCTGAAAGCCGGCGCGTCTGTTCCTTAACTGCCGTTTTTTGCTTATTATTAAGCATGCGAATCTTATGGAACTACCTGCAGGAACAAAAGTGGTGGGTGATACTGGCCCTGGTGCTGGCAGGTATTGCACAGCTGCTGAGCCTTACAGACCCTATTATTTTTGGAAAGATCATCGATAATTACGCCACCAACAATAAAGGGCTTAATGAGCAGCAACGGGTGCAGGGCGTGTTATACTGGTTGAGTATTGCCATAGCCATTGCCGTAGTATCCAGGATAGCCAGGGCTTTCCAGGAATATTTTACCCGCAAGGCGGTACAGCTGTTCGGTATGCAGATCTTTAACGATGGGTTAAAACAAACCCTGCGCCTCTCCTTCCAGGAATTTGAAGAACAACGCAGCGGCGAAACACTCTCCATATTACAGAAAGTAAAAACAGATACAGAACGTTTCATTAACTCGTTCATCAACATCCTGTTCTCCTCCGTTGTAGGCATGGGTTTCCTGATCTGGTATTCCATTACCCGCAACTGGATGCTGGTGCCTATTTTTGTGATCGGCATCCTGGTATTGGGATCGCTCACCGGGTTAGTAAGTAAAAAGATCAAGACCGTACAGCGCTCTATTAACAGGGAAACCAACAAAATGTCGGGCGTAATTACGGAATCCCTGCGCAATATAGAGCTGGTAAAAAGCCTGGGGCTTACCTTCCCGGAAATACGCCGCTTAAGGATCCAGACGCAAAAGATCTACGACCTGGAAATGCTGAAAACAACGCGGGTACGCACCCTCTCCTTTTTGCAGGGCACCACGCTGAACCTGTTAAAACAATCCATTTTATTTATACTGTTATGGCTTATTTTCCGCCAGGTATTAAGTACCGGTGAGCTGATTGCCATGCAGTTTATTTCTACCTCTATTTTTGGGCCCCTGCAGGATATTGGCAACATTATCCTCAATTACCGGGAGGTAGAAGCCTCTATTCACAGCTTTGACCAGCTGATGCACAAACCCATTGAGCGCAGGCCGGAAACGCCTGTAGCTACCGGCCCTTTAAAACACATTGGTTTTGACCAGGTGACCTTCCGGCATAAAACTGCCGGTTTTAATGCAATAGACAATGTATCCTTCCGGGTGAAACTGGGCGAAACCATTGCATTTGCAGGCCCCTCCGGTTCGGGGAAATCCACGCTGGTAAAGCTATTGGTGGGTTTGTACCAGCCGGTGTCCGGCGCTATTCTGTTTAATGAGATCCCTTCGGGAGATATCCGCTATAATGAGCTGCGCCGGCAAATAGGCTTTGTAACGCAGGATACGCAGCTGTTTGCAGGCACCATTAAAGAAAACCTGTTGTTTGTAAAAGCCGACGCTACGGATGCGGAAATACTGGATGCCCTGCATAAAGCTGCCTGCACACCCTTACTTTCCCGGTCTGAAAAAGGTATTGATACGGTGCTGGGCGAAGGCGGCATGAAACTTTCCGGCGGAGAAAAACAGCGCATTTCTATTGCCCGGGCGCTGCTGAGAAAACCGCGCCTGCTTATTTTTGACGAGGCTACCTCTGCCCTTGATTCATTAACAGAAGAAGATATTACCAATACTATCCGCGATGTATCCTTAAGCCGGGAGCAGATCACCATCCTCGTTGCGCACCGCCTCTCTACCATTATGCATGCAGATACTATTTACGTGCTGGAAAAAGGAAAGATCTCTGAAACCGGCTCCCATACAGCGCTGCTGGAAAAGAAGGGATTGTATTACGCTATGTGGCGGCAGCAGGTAGGTGAAAGAAGAAGCAACCAGCTGGTATAGCCGTTAATTATAAGTTTTATTCCAGCGAACGCCCTTATCAACAAACTTTAGCAACCCCCGCACCTCGTTCTGTGCAGCGTTGCCCGTAGTGTCTTTAGTTTCTTTCCGTTGCAGGTCAATAACAAATTGCTGCTGGTTGCAATTATCTACAAAGTAGCCGGAGTAGCCTTTATTATCTGTATCGCCAATAGGTGTTTTAATTACTTTATCCACCAGGATATGCAGGGAATCCATTTTAGCCTGGTCCAGGATGGCATAGGCTTTATAGGTGAAGCGGGCATGCCGGTAATAGCTCCTGGTAAGCACATAACAGCAGCCTACTTTTTTTACTACAAATACATGGTAGGCCCAGAGGTCCATTAAATTAGGACCCAGCTGAAAGGCCATTTCAATATTCTGCTTACCGGTATAATATTTAACAAAATCCAGCTGGGAGGCATGGTAGTTGTTCTTGTAATAGTCGTTCCAGAGCTGTGTGAACTTGGTGGTGTCAATACTCTCTACATCCCGGTACCACAGCATACGGTTGGTAGCGGAGTCCAGTTTGTAAAAATCCCATTCTGTAAAATTATCCGCATCGTACTGAGGCAAATAATCATACTGCGGGTTGCTGATAATGGCTTTTGTTTGCAAGGTATCACACTGGCAGGGCTTGGCTTTTTCAGTCGGATAGTCATAAGATACGGCGCCCAGTGCAAATAAACCCACCATTGCAACAGGCGCCAACAGGAAAAATCGATTCATAAGCTAAAATTCATCTATCGGAAAAATTTCACATCGGGCGGATCGGTAGCTAAAATTACGGTACCTGGCTTGAAAATCAAAATACTAGCCCTTCTTCTGCCTAAAATTTAACCTGGAATGATTAAACGTTTTCAGGGTAGCCTTTATTACATCAGGGAAGCCATCACTCCACCATAATACGGATCTCGCTATTCTTGTGCATATCTGTATTTATACCCAGCCTTTTACTGTTACGGCCAAAACGTATGCGCAGCACAGAGGTATTGGGGGGGATCCGGCCCAGGTTATCGGCCATAAAAAGCAATACATTCCCGCCCTTTTGCAATTTCACGGGAATCTTCTGTATGTTATTCCTTACCGGGAAGCCGGTTGCGATCCATTTTCCGTTTAAGCTAAGGGAAATGCTGTCGCCATCCTCCACTCTTTCATCCCACAGCTCCAGCACAATGTTGGCGGTATCCACCTTAATAGTAGCCACCGGTGTGGTGGTTCTTTGTTCTGCAATGGTGGTCAGGCGGTTTTTAGCCGGCTGTACCGGGTGGTAAAGGTCTGCTACCACAAAAGTGGCATAGGCATTGGGCCGGTCGCGGAAATCAAAGCTATATTCCTTACCGTCAATTTTCATATAGAGGTTACCGGTATTGGGGGGCAGCCCGCCATAGTTATCTGCAAAAAAGGCAAACAGGTTACGGCCGGTATCCAGCGCTATGGTTTGCCGGCGGTTCTTATCATTGATCTGCTCTTTGCTGAAGATTGGCCGGGTGTTTTGCACCAGGGTAACGGTATCCTGATCATACTGCTCCTGGTCTTCCACCTGCATCAGCACTGCGCTGTCATTCGCAACGATCTGGTCATACTTGCCAAAATAAAGATCGCTGTGCAGGATACGCTGTACGCTGGAATCTGCCAGGGGCTTGTTATTCACCTTTTTCAGGGTAATGGAATCCCGGTACAGGAAATCGCGCAGCATAACTTTGGTTTGCACCCATATTTCATCATCCGCATATAAACCTCGCATCCAGATACCAAACTGGTTGATCCACATGCGGTTCACAGAGATCTTATCATTCCTGAAATCCAGCGTACCGTTCAGGTACCATAACCAGATGCCCAGCTTAAAAGGGGCTTCCTCCAAGGGATATTTGCCTTTACCAATACCCAGCTGCTGCTCATTTTTGCGGGCTAACAGTAACTCATACACGCCGGTGAAACGTCCATATTGCAGTTTTATTTTTGCGGGGTATAATACCCCCTGCTCCGGCACCCCGATCTGCAGCTGCATGGTAATGGGAGAAGCAGTGGCATACTGCTTAACGGAGCATTGCCAGGTACCGGTCCACTTATCGGTTTGTGCAAATGCTGCGAGGGTAAGGCTGGTGAGGAATACGGATAATAGGCAAATTCTGCGGCGCATAGGGAAAGATAGAAAATATTAATTAAATTCAATCCATCCATCAACACCAGCTTCCCATGAGCGATTTTTTGCTGATACAACAAGCCATCTATAAACTGCAACCGCTGGACGCTGCGGAATGGGATGACTTTTCTCAAAAGCTGCTGCTGAAAAAATATAATAAAGGCGAATTCCTTATCCGGGAAGGGCAGGTGGAGAATTATATTTACTTCCTGAATAAAGGCGCTACCCGTCATTATTTTATTAAAGACGGCAAAGAATTCACTGTTGATTTTCAATTCCAGGGCGATTTTGTGACCGCCTATTACTCACTCATTACCCGCGAGCCCAGCGCTGTTTTTATTGAGCTGCTGGAAGAGGCGGAAGTGGTAGCCATTCCGGTAAACATTCTGAATGAGTTTTATGGAAAATACCATCATGGGGAAAAAATAGGCAGGCTGATGGCGGAATACCAATATATAAAACGCCTGCGCAAAGAAATGGACCTGCTTTCCTATACTGCGGAGGAACGTTATACAGCCCTTATGCAGCGCAACCCGGCCATGATACAGCAAATTTCTGTAAAACACCTGTCGTCCTACCTGGGCATTCACCCGGAAAGCTTAAGCCGCATCCGCAAGCTGCACGCCCGAAACTAACATACATCATTTTTAAGCTACCCGGCATGGTTGAATTTTGTAGTGGCTTAAAGCAAACAATCATGAAACCTTTAATTGTATTACTAGGCGTTTTTACCATTACTTCCCTCATTGCCCGGTTTAGCACCGGCAGCTGGCACCTGCCCTTTGGCGGTAACCTGGCTATGTGCCTTATGTTATTCCTTACTGCAATAGGGCATTTTAAATTTACGCAGGGCATGGCACTGATGTTACCACCCTTTGTGCCTTACAGAACAGGGCTGGTATTAATAACCGGTGTGCTGGAAATCATCCTGGGGCTGGCGCTGCTCTCCCCTGTTCTGCGGCCTTATGCGGGGTATGTGCTGATCGTATTTTTTATACTCATTCTGCCTTCTAATATTTATGCAGCCATCAAACACCTTAATATGGAAAAGGCCAGCTATGATGGTCCCGGGCTTAGCTACCTGTGGTTCAGGATCCCGCTGCAAGCCTTCTTTATTGGCTGGATCTATTATTTCTCCATTTACTTACAATCAAAAGCGGCCGCTGTTTAATGCGGCATTACTTCCCCTTATTCATTTGTTCCAGCTTCCTGCGGGTATCAGGAGTTTCCCTGATAGCAAGCGATTTCAGGTAACAGGCTTTTGCGTTAGCATGATCGCCTTTTGCTTCGTAAAGATCACCCATAGAATCATAGGCATTAAAACTTTTAGGATAGTTATCAATGTTCATCTTTAAAAAGTAAGAGGCGCGGTCAAACTGTTTTGATTGTATCAGGTTATAGCCTATTACATTCACAAGCTCTTCCTCCGGGGACACTTTGTAACCCATTATGCTGCTCACTGTTTCATAATGTTGCACGATCGCTGTATCTCCTTTATAATTGGGTTGTAGCAGCTCCTGGAAAGAGAGGTTATAATTATAAAAACTAAAGATCGTCCGCAGCCCGTCATATTCCGCCACCAGTGGCACGGTGCCATGATTATACTCAGGATAATACTTCCAGCTATAGCGCAATCCATTTTCCGGGTTGGCTTCTAAAGCATGTTCCAGCTCCATAATGGAACGGGTATGCAATTTTATGAAGCCAAGTATTGTTGTATCCTTTGTAGGAGGCATTCCATTATCTATATTATTGGCCACTGCCAGGTATAAAGACCTGCCGGCAAAACTGTTTTTTCCAAGCGTTGATTGCGCCTGTTTTACCAGCTTCTGATCATCCCACATCACACTGGGATCAATGGCAATGTAAGCGTTGAACAGGCGGGTGTGATTGAGCAGGGAATGAATGGCCATCAGCCCTCCCAGGGAATGGCCTATTAATACGCGGTAGGGCGCTGTTGGGTATAAGGAATCTATGTGCGGTATCAGCTCCTTTTCCAGGAAGGAAATAAATTTGTCGCCACCACCGGAACGTGCAACAGATTCACTATCCATCATTGCAGCAGCCGTTACATGGGTAGGCGTAAGATCGCGGTTACGGTCTGTATTAAGTATGCCTACCACTATCACAGGAGGTAACATAATATTGGGGCCTCCCTGGCTGAGCCGTTCTACCATTGCTACCACCGCCTTAAAATGATCATCGCCATCCAGCACATAAATTACAGGACAACGCCGCTGTGCATAGATCCCATCCGGTGCATTGTTTTCCGGCGCATGCACCCAGATCTGCCGGTTTTCATGTAAGGTATTGGAATAAACGGTATCCCTGGTACCTACTATAATATTCTTTTGTGCATGCGCAACAGCAGCAACAAAAAGAGTGGTTATAACAATAAGAAATGTTTTCCGGGTAAACATGTGTAATGCTTTTAAACAAGAGTAAAGCAATTCTGAAAATGCTTTTATGAAATGTGATGAAACCCTGTAAAAGTGGGTTATAACCGTATATTAATAGGAGTAACCTGCATTGACTATTAATCAATTGTAATGCACTCCGTTTTTTGGTGAGCGCAATACTGCAAAATCATTAACTTGGTTATATTAATTAACCCAATAGAACCGTATGAAAAACCTATGTAACCACGTCATCGCAGCGCTGTTAATTTTATGCTGCAGCTGTACCAAACAATTTACCAACAATGACAACAAGGCCGTTTCCGGCGAATTAAAAACTTCAGCCAAAGCCGCTATAGCGGATATGGCGGAAAACCCTTTTGTAAGGTCCATTTACACGGCTGATCCATCGGCACACGTGTGGGCCGATGGACGTTTGTATGTATATCCGTCCCACGACATTGACCCGCCCCGCGGCTGCGACCTGATGGACCAGTACCATGTATTTTCAACGGACGATATGATCCACTGGACAGACCATGGAGAAATACTGCGCGCCAGCCAGGTACCCTGGGGCCGGCCGGAAGGCGGTTTTATGTGGGCGCCTGACTGCGCTTACAAGAATGGCACCTATTATTTTTATTTCCCGCACCCCAGCGCAACGGATTGGGGCAGCAGCTGGAAAATAGGCGTGGCCACCAGCACCAGCCCTGCCCGCAACTTTGTGGTACAGGGTTACATCCAGGGGCTGGAACCGCTTATTGATCCCTGCGTGTTTGTGGATGATGACGGGCAGGCCTATTTTTATTATGGCGGCGGTAATGTTTGCAAAGGCGGCAAGCTGAAAGCTAACATGATGGAGATTGATGGCGCCATGCAAACCATGCAGGGCCTTACAGATTTTCATGAAGCTACGTGGGTGCATAAACGAAACGGCGTTTATTATTTATCGTATGCAGATAACCATGACGTGAACGGGCAGCATAACCGTATGCAGTATGCCACCAGCACCAGCCCTCTGGGGCCCTGGACCTCCAAAGGCGTGTACATTGACCCTACAGATAGTTATACCGATCATGGTTCTATTGTAGAATACAAAGGTCAGTGGTATGCATTTTATCATAACAGCTCCATTTCCCACAACGACTGGACAAGGTCTATTTGTGTAGATAAGCTTTTCTATAATGCTGATGGCACTATCCAGAAAGTGATCCAGACGCCGGGTAACAATAACAATCCTAATCCTGTACCCATTGGCGAAACCATTACGCTGAAAGGTTCCAATAACAATTATGTAAGCAGCGAGAACGGGCAGCAGCCTATGAACTGCAACCGTGCTACTGCGCAGGGCTGGGAACAATTCACCATCATGGATGCCGGTGATGGAAAAGTAGCGTTGTTCACACAGGGCAAATATGTTTCTTCAGAGAACGGCCAGCAGCCGATAAACTGTAACCGTGCGGCCATTGGCCCCTGGGAGCAGTTTGAATGGATCAATAATACAGATGGCACCATTTCCCTGAAAGGTAATAACGGCCTGTATATTTCCAGTGAGAACGGCACACAGGCCATGACCTGTAACCACAGCACGGCCGGTGCTTCAGAAAGATTCAATGTAAATCAATAACGGCGAACGATGATTATGAAACAGGCGGCTGCCCAATGGGCGGCCGTTTTGTTTTCCGGTGGTATAATATTTTTTTGTTAATATTCCGTGTATTGTTAGTGATCCTGATCATGGTTCGCATTTTTAGCACAACTTTTGTAACTTGAAC
Source organism: Chitinophaga sp. GbtcB8 (assembly GCF_019091455.1). Lineage (GTDB taxonomy): Bacteria > Bacteroidota > Bacteroidia > Chitinophagales > Chitinophagaceae > Chitinophaga. The sequence continues at coordinate 40,680 of NZ_JAGXJN010000028.1, read as the reverse complement.
CTGTTTTTTAACCACCCCCTAATAAAAGCAGAGGGCTTATGAGTAATCCATTTAAGAAGATCTCAGACATATCAAAGGAAACCGCCAAAAAATGGGATAATACAAAAGAGGAGGCTGCGTTACAAACCGTTACCTGCCCGCAATGTGCCGCCCCCAGACCGGTTAACACCAATATAGGCACCTGCGCTTACTGCGGGTTCAAATTCATGAATATAGAACTGATCATTAAACCAGGCAAACCCTGATATGAAAGAACAGCTGATCGCACGATGGGATACCTTTCTCCGGAATATAGATAAACGCTTTGAAGAATCGCTGGCACATGGTGAACAGGCCGTGCTGGAAAGCCTGGAAGAAAATTATGACTATTATACCTCTTTCCGTACGCTCATGGCTATACGAATGCAGATAGATGAGTCGGTGATCCGGAAAATTGATACCACCTGGCAGCAGCAGGTATTGCCCCTGATGCAGGCAGATGGCGGCCATTATTGGGCGGATGAATCGCATAAAGGATACCACGCTTCCGACGCCATGCACGAACGCATGCAGCTCTGGTTATATATTACGGAAGGCAAGCTTTCACAGAAGTATTATGATCACGCCATTGAGCTCATCAACCGCGATTTCTTCTGCACCCAGTGTAATGCGCCCCTGCAGGTAAAGAAAGATCTTTTCAGGGCGCATTATATTACCTGTAATTATTGCAGCGCGGTAAACACTTTTGAGCCGGAAACAAAGTATGCCACCATTGGCTGGAACGTAGTAGATAACCTGGCCGCTTTATACGCCCTGCAGGAATATAAAGCTATGCTGCAGGCAAGGAAGAATGGGGGGGATGTTTATCCAAAAGCCGTGCGCGCTTATTGTGAAAAATATTTTGATGAACGCATTAAGCTCATGCCCCACACTGCTGACACCCGTGAGCAGGATATTGAAAAAAAGGTAAACCTCACACTTTAAAATAAGAACAATGGAAACAATCAACGGAGTATCATTTGAAGAGTATGCAGCCGCCTGCGGCAACCTGGCACAAGGCATGCCGGAAGCAACCCTGTTACAGATCCTGCAGCTTGAAAAACCCGTTTGGGACGAAACAGTAGATCAATGGAACATACGCCTGGGTGAGCTGATGACGGAAGACATGAACTACGCCACCAAATATGGTGAGCTGTTTGCCAACCCCAAAGCAGGCCGCTTTGCCGGGGAAACCACCGCTTCCAATGCCGGTGACCTGCTGCACCTGGCACCGGATTATGATGCTTATCAGAAAATATTCTGGCACCAGTCCGTGGCAGCCAGCCATGGCGTAGATCCCGTAACCGTGCTGGAAAGCTACGGCATTGACCTGGGTAAATGGGGTGCGTTGAATATGCACTACATGAATTACCAGAACAACCTGCTGGATCATACACAGCCGGATTATGCAGAAAAATTCCAGTACTTTCAGCAGATACAGGACAAATGGAGCAATCATTTTGAAGCATATTACCAGGATCACAAAACCGATCTCGCAGGAGATATAAATTTCTGATATGGGCTTATTAGATGCTACTAAGAACCAGTTCCGCTCCGTTATAACCTGGGATGACCCGCAGGAATGGGAGATCTTCAGGAAATTCACGGGCCGGAATGATGAGATCAAGAATGCCTCTACGCTGGTTATACAACCCGGGCAGGGCTGCATTTTCACATACGAAGGTAAAATAGAAGGCACCTTCTCTGAACCAGGTATGTATAACCTGGAAACAGATAACAAACCTTTTATTACCACGCTTAAAAAGTTCCTGAACTTTTTTGAGAGTGAGCATAAAACCGGTCTTTGGTTTTACCGGACCGCGGAAATCGTGAACATCCGCTGGGGCACGCGCATTCCCATTACGTATAATGATCCTGTATATAGTTTCCCGGTGAACCTGCGCGCTTACGGAAACTTTTCTATTAAGATCGTTCAGGCAGCGGAATTCTTTACGCGCATTGTAGCGGCTAAGTCCGTGTATTATGCATACGACCTGCAGGAGCTGCTGCTTTCCAGGATCTCGCAACCCATTGGCCAATACCTGGCCAATGCAAAATTCTCCTACGCAGAAGTTGACAGCAATCTTGAAAAAATAGCAGCTGATGCGGCGGAGAAAACGGTTAAGGAGTTTGAGGAATTTGGCTTTATCCTGCTGGATTTTCGCATAGAAGGCGCTGCCTTTGATGAAGAAACCAATAAAAGGATTGGCGGCATTTCCGATGTGCAGGCCGATGTAAAGGCGGCACAACTGGCAGGCGTACCTTTTGAAACCCTGCAGAAAATGATGGCTATGCGCGAAGCTGCTAAGAATGAAGGCGGACAGGCAGCGCACGTGATCACCGCATTGAACCTGAACCAGCCGGCGCCCCAACCTGCTGCCAGCACGCCCTCTGTTAAAGACCGGCTTAAAGCGCTGAAGGAATTGTTTGATGAAGGGCTGCTGGATGAAGAAGAGTACAAGCTTAAAAAGCAGGAGCTGATGAAAGAGTTATAAAGAATGTAAAATGTAAAATTTTAAATCATAAATGTAAAAGTGAAATGCTGCGATACCGGGTACAGGCTCATGTTCGCGGCATTTCACTTTTACATTTGAAATTTTACATTCAAGATTTTACATTCTTGTTATCCTCCTTGCGCCCACCCCTGCCGCACACGATCAGCCGCTACATTTTCCAGCACCCAGGCCGGATATTCTTTAGTAAGCTGGCTTACCTTATCCAATTGCTGCAGCTCTTCCGGCGTAAACTGTACATTCACCGCTGCCAGGTTATCTGTTAGCTGCACAGGTTTATTAGCGCCAATAATCACACTCGTAACTGCGCGCTGGTGCAGCAGCCAGGCCAGTGAAAGCTGGGCCACGGTAGCGCCTTTTGCTTCCGCCATTGTGTGTAGCACATCCAGGATATCAAATGCCCTTTCCTTATTCACCTGTATAATATCAAAGCCCGCCAAACGGCCTTCCTCCGGCGCCTGCCCGCGCTTATATTTGCCGCTTAGTAAACCGCCGGCCAAAGGGCTCCATACCATCAGGCCCACCTGCTGATCATTTAACAGGGGTATCAGCTCCCGCTCCATTTCACGGCTGGCAATGGTATAGTATGCCTGCAGGCTTACAAATTTAGCCAGGTGATTGTGCGCTGAATAGCTTAATGATTTCATCAGCTGCCAGGCAAACAGGTTACTGGCGCCTATATACCGCACCTTGCCGCTGCGCACCAGGTCATTCAGTACATCCAGTGTTTCTTCCAGCGGTGTAAGCGGGTCAAAAGCATGCACCTGGTAAAGATCAATATAATCTGTTTGCAGTCTTTTAAGGCTGGCATCTGCCTGCTGCATAATGTGTTTGCGGCTTAGTCCCTGGTTATTGGGACCAGGCGTCATAGGACGGAATACCTTGGTAGCAATCACCAGCTCATCCCGGTTAATACCTAAATTACGTATAGCCTGCCCCGTAAGCTCTTCCGATTGCCCGAATGAATATACATTGGCAGTGTCTATAAAATTCACGCCTGCATCAATGGCTGTTTTCATCAATCCATCCACACTCTCCTGCCCTAAGCTGCCAATGGCAGCGAAACGGCCACTGCCGCCAAAGGTCATGGTTCCCAGGCAAAGCTCAGAAACTTTCATACCGGTATTACCTAACAAATTGTATCGCATGTTTGTAAGATTTTATACTACAAAATTAGCGGTACCTGCCAGGCCGGCATAATGCCTTTCAAAGTAAAAAGTATAAAAATCAAAGTATTACCTGCGGAGCGATAAAGGAGTAACGCCCGTGTTCTTCTTGAAAAAGTTGTTGAAATAGGTAGGGTATTCAAAGCCCAGGCTTAATGCAATATCTGATACGCTCCAGTCCGTATGTTTTAATAAGGCCTGGGCTTCATGGGTAATCCGTTCGGAGATCAGGATGCTGGTAGATTTGCCGGTTACCTCCTTTACTGCATGGTTCAAATGGTTTACATGTACGGAAAGGCTTTTTGCAAAATCATTGGCCTTTTTCAGCTTCAGCTCCCGGTCCGGTGAGCTGATGGGGAACTGTCTTTCCAGCAGCTCCATGAACAGGGCAGCAATACGGGTAGCTGCATTTGCATGTGGTGCGGAACTAAGCGCCGGCCGCATTTTCAGGGATATATGGATCAGCAGGTTCACATAATTACGGATCACATCATACTTATAAACATAGTCTGTTGCCAGCTCCGTCATCATATCTTCATAGATCCTGTTTACAGCAGCCAGCTGTGTTTTGTCCAGGAAAAACACCTTATCGCTACCGGTCTTAAAAAGTGTGGACTGCTGCAGGTGCTCTATACGCCCGCCTGCTTTCAGAAAAGCTTCCGTAAAAATGCAGGAGTATCCTTTACGCGCTGCCACCTTGCTTTCCAGGGAATAAGGCACCAATGGATTGGTGAAGATCAATGCCGGCTGGTTGATCTCAATACTACGGTCTGCATAATGCAGGATGCTTTTCCCGATCAGCACCCAGATCTTATAAAAATCCCTCCGGTTGTAAGGCGTGGCTTCCAGGGAGCCGGAAGAGGCATATTGCTGCACATTGAACTGGTTCTGCGCCTGCAGGTCAAAGAATTTTTTATCCGGGAGGGGATGTTTTTTCATATTATAAAAGTAAGAAAATCAAAGGCATAAAAAAGCGGCTACTCATTTGCGCAGCCGCTTTATGTCCCTTGTGCTTTGCTTATTATTATTCCCCGGAGGGTACTTTAATAGCCATACCTATATTAACCGGTGTTTTAAAATCCGGCGTGCCATCTGCCTTCCAGGTAAACGGCTGCATACGCGGACTTCTTTTACCACCACAACCCTGCCCTGGCAGCGGGTTAGCATGGTAAATGATCCAGTCTTCCTTTTGATCAATGGATTTAAAGAACCCGTTGTGCCCCGGTCCAAAAGCGCCGGCGCTCTCGCTCTTTGTAAAAACAGGTGTAGCGCTCTTTTGCCAGTCTGCCGCATTCAGCGGGTTACCGCCCTCCTTTAAGGTCAGCATTCCCAGCGCATAATCATCGGTCCAGCACCCGCTGGCAGAGTAAGTAAGGAATACGCGTCCTGCTGCATTCTTCAATATTTCCGGTCCCTCATTCACCTGCGGCAGCCCACCGCTGGCACCTTTTTTCTCCCAGTCATAAGTGGGCGCGGAGATCATGACCCGTGCACCGCTAATAGTCCAGGGATTGCTCATAGCGGCAATATAGATCAGCTGCTGGGTATTCACATCGCCTTCCCAGCCGGACCAGATCATGTACAGCTGGTTGTTGTATTCAAATACAGAGCCATCAATGGCCCATTTATCGGTAGCATCTGCTACCTTTCCCTTAAAGGTCCAGCTGCCCTGTGTAGGATCTGCGCTGGCATTTTCAATTACGTACATACGATGGTTGTCGTTATTACCATCATCGGCCGCAAAATAAACATACCATTTACCCTGCACGTAATGCAGCTCCGGCGCCCAGATCTCGCGGGAATACGGGCCGCTGGCAGGCGCCGTCCATACGGTGTTCATAGACTGCTTGCCCAGCTCCGACATTTTGGTAGTAGCGATCAACCCGATGCGGTTGCCCAGCGTATTGGTATAATAATATTTACCATCCTTAAATATTACCCAGGGATCAGGCCCGCTGTTTAATAAGGGATTGGTAAAAGTAGCGCCGGAAGTATCCGGCTTATTGGTATTGCCATCTGTTCCGTTGCTTCTTGAACAGGAGCTGGCAAACATCAATAACACTAAACATAAAAGACGGTTGATCATAATTCAATTTTTATTTTATTTCCAGCCGGGGTTTTGTTCAAGGTTTGGATTTACATCTAAATCCTGCTGCGGTATGGGCAGCAGCTCATGTTTGCCAACCTGGAAGTTGGCAAAGCCTGCATCGCGCTGTGCCAGCTGCGGGCCCAGATCGCCCCAGCGGGCAAGGTCTTCCCAGCGGTGGCCTTCACCGGATAGTTCCGTAACACGCTCATGTTTTAACTGTGCTAAAAAGGTAGCGCCGCTTAAACCGGGTTTTACTATAGAAAGTTTTTGCAGGCCGGCCCTTTCCCTTACCATATCCACATATTTATAGGCTTCAGCAGAACGGCTTAGCGCATTCAATGCTTCGGCATATAACAGCAGCACATCTGCAAAACGAATGTAACGGTAATTATTACCGGAGTGAAATGATTCTACATCGTCGGTAAAATCATTCAGCAGTTTCCGGAAATATACGTCATGTGTGTTGGGTACTGCAGCGGGGTCGCTGGAATAACCCAGGGAAGAAAATGTTTTACCATATACCAGGGTATAATCCGGTCCTCTTTCATCGGTAGAATCATAAATGAAAGATGCGGCCAGCCGGGGATCACGCTGATTGGTTGTTGTACGCTCCGTTAAAAACTCATGCACTACCCACCTGCGGGCCTGCCCGTCTGTAAAGCCTATGGGGCGTGGCGCAAAGAACGGAGGTATGGAAGAGCCGTAGTTCAGCCTGTCCTGGTTATTAGGGTCCGTATCATCATCATGATTATCTGTTGGGTTCACGGCAAACTGGTATTCAAAAACAGATTCTGTATTATTCTCCGTTGTAATTACAAAGTTGTCCCTGTAATTGGCCATCAGTGAATACACGCCATTACCTTCTCCTGTAAAGAACCACTGGAAAGCATTGGCAGCATCCTGGTACTTACGTTCCTGCATAAACGCTTTTCCCAGCAGCGCATAAGCTGCGCCACGGGTGGCCCTTCCCTTATTATTGTCATTATAGGCAATGGGCAGCGCCGGAGCCGCTTCTGTCAGGTCTTTTTCTATCTGCGCCCATACCTGCGCCTGGGTTGAGGTGGCAGGATGATCGTCCGGCAAAGAGGTTTTCAGCTGCAGGGGTACATTGCCCCACCATTGTGCAAGGTTATAGTAGAACAACGCGCGCATAAATTTGGCTTCGCCCAGTAATTGCTGTTTGGTGGGCTCATCCATTTCTATGGAGGGCACATTATCCAGTATCTGGTTGGCGCGGTTAATGCCTATATAACAATCCTGCCAAACGGTGCGTGTTTCCCACAGGTTGTAATCTGTAATGATGAATCTGTCGAAGTTGTTCACCAGCGTGGGATTGGGGCTTGTGCTATAACCTTCGTCCGTGCGTACCATGCTGATGAAGAACTGGTTCCGGCACAGCCCTACCCGGTGGTAAGTGCTGTACAGGGTATTCACACCATCCTGTGCATCCTTTGCTGTTTTCCAATAGTTGTCTATAGTAGGTGCATTGGGATTGGCTATATCAAGTTTACTTTTGCAACCGGCTGCTAATAACATAGTAGCTATAGCGGAAGCCAGGAATATATTTTTCATAACTTTCGTTTGCTGATGATTAAAATTCACACTGTACACCGAATGAGATAATGCGGCTGGCCGGCCAGTTGCCATTGTCGAAACCGCGGAGCTGTACACCGGAACCTGTTACGTCCGGATCCAGCCCTTTATAACCGGTAATGGTCAGCAGGTTTTGTCCGCTCACATATACTCTTGCATTAGCTATGTTGGCTTTTTTAAGCAGGCTTTCCGGCAGGGAATAACCCAGCTCTAAATTGCGGATCCTTGCATAGGAGCCGTTTTCCAGCCAACGGGAGCTGTTCGCATAATTGTTGGAGCTAATGCCGGCATCTCCAACCTCTACACCTAGCCTGGGATCACTGGTATTGGTGTTGGTAGGTGTCCAGGGATTTATATCTGTGCGGAAGTTAGTGGTCTGGTAACCATCCAGCACACGGCGGATATCGTTATATACTTTATAACCAAACACACCTACTACCTGCAGGTTCAGTGAGAATTGTTTGTAGCTGGCATTGAACTGTGCGCCACCCTGGAACTTAGGCCAGGGAGAGCCTATCAGCACACGGTCATCATTATTGATCTGCCCGTCGCCGTTATTATCCAGGTATTTTACATCACCCGGTTTTGCCTGGGGCTGTATTACTGTGCCGTTCTTGTTCTTGTAGTTATTGATCTCTTCCTGGCTCTGGAAAAGGCCTTCCGACTTTAACATATACCAGGAGCTCATGGGGTTTCCGATCTTTGATCTTACAAAAGTAATATCAGGCACATCTACATAATCAACACCGGCGCCCTGGTTACCCACTGCTATAACCCTGTTTTGAATAGTGGTACCATTAACACCTATGTCCCATTTGAAGGGGCCTTCATTATGCCGGTATGTTACGCTGAATTCTATGCCACGGTTACGGATAGAGGCGGCGTTGGATATGATCTTTGAATCGGCAGTGCCCAGGTAATAACCCAAAGGCACATTCACCAGCACGTCTTTTGACAGGTTGTTGTATGCTTCCAGTGTTACCGCGATCCTATCGTTGAATAAAGATGCATCTACACCTATATTTGTTTCTTTACGTTTTTCCCAGCGCAGGTCCGGGTTATTGATAGTGGCCTGGTAACCACCGGCAACAGGAGTTTGACCTACTCCGTACACCGCTCTGGGGCTTCTGTTAAGAAAACCCAGTGTAGGCCAGGAACCGCCCAGGTCCTGCAATACGTTACTAATACCCAGCTCTCCGTAAGAAGCGCGCAGCTTCAGATCAGATACCCAGTTCACATTAAAGAACGGTTCTTTGCTGATACGCCAGGATGCGGCGGCAGCATAAAAATTACCGGTTCTGTAATCCGGACCGAACCTGGAATCCTGGTCTATTCTGCCGGATAAGGTCACCAGGTATTTGTCACTATACGAATAATTTAACCGGCCTAAAAAACCCTGGATGCGGTAAAATGCTGAAGCACCGCTGCCGGAAGAGGCTATCCCCAAACCGGATGTAATAGTGGAAAGCGTTTGTCCGCCAATATGCTGTAAACCTGTACGGCTGCCATTGGTATACTCCCGCTTTACCTGCTGATAGGAATAACCCACCACGCCGTTTATATTATGTGCGCTAAAAGTTTTGTTGAAGTTCAGCGTATGCTCCAGCAGCATATTCGTGAACTGCGATCTTTCTTCTGTTACAAAAGTAGCTGCCGGCTGGTTGGCGTAACGCCAGATGCCCGTATCCCGCACCTCTTTTGCAAAATCAAAGCTGGCTTCCAAACCGCCGTTAAGGCGATAGCTTAACCAGTCAGCGATCTTAAAATCAACATATGCATTACCAACTATTTTAGAGTAGTTGAAATTACCTTTATCCAATGCTGCTACTGCCAGGTAGTTGTTAGCATAGGTAGGTATTTCAGTAGTGCCTATGCCCCAGCCGCCGGGGTTATTGGGAATGGATTTATAAACATCGCTTTGTACATTAATAATAGGCAGCATTTGCGGGGCTTCATAAAAAGCATTGATGCCGCCCATGGGATTCCTGCCGCTGGTATAGCTAAGCACCATATTCTCTCCTACGGTCAGTCTGCCCTTTTTGGCTTCTGTATTGATCCGTAAGCTGGTCCTGTCAAAATCATTGGCCTGTAATACGCCTTTGTTCTTAAAATAGCTGCCGGAAATCAAATAGCTTCCACTGGGGCCGCCACCGGATACGCCTATATTATAATCCTGCGTATTGCCGGTACGGTAAATAGCATCCTGCCAGTCTGTATTAATAGTATTATTCGCCAGCTGCGCGGCAACGCCGGGAGGCAGTGTTTGGCCGGAATTGGCGTACTGCGTTTGCGCCGTTTTCAGATACTGGCCTGCATCCATTACATCCCAGCGTTTGGGTATTTCCTGCACACCATATTTAGCGGAGAAGCTCACCTTTGCCGGCCCGGAACGGCCTTTGCGGGTGGTGATGATAATTACGCCATTCGCTGCCCGTGAGCCATAAATAGCAGCTGCAGAGGCATCTTTCAGCACCTGCATAGATTCAATGTCGTTAGTATTGATGGTGGAGTTTGCGTCTGCAATCATCCCATCAATAACATACAGGGGCGTACTGTTGGTGAAGCTGGCCACACCCCTTATTTCTACCACTGAATTTTGCCCCGGGGCGCCGCCATTACGCACCGTTACACCAGGCACAAGCCCCTGCAGGGATTCAACCGCCGAATTAGCGGTAACGGCAGATGAGTTCTTAATGTTCACCGGGGCAATGGCGCCGGTAAGATCTTTTTTGCGTACGGTCTGGTAACCGATCACCACTACTTCATTCATACCTATGTTGGTACTTTCCAACGTAATGGCATAATTGGCAGCGCCGGTTACAGGCGTTTCCTTACTTGCATACCCGATGTAGGATACTACCAGCACATCGCCTGCAGCTGCCTGGATCGTGAACTTACCCTCGTTGTTGGTGCTTGCCGATACCTGTTTGCCTTTCACTACCACCGTAGCACCGGGCAGCATTTCCCCTTCGGAAGACTTTACAGTCCCGCTTACAGGTGATTGCGCAAACACCGCCGCCTGTATGCACAACAGGCTTATCATTAATAGGAACAAAGGCCGCAGCCTGGTATTAAAAAAGATGACGTGAAACAACAAAAAAGATAAAGGATAACGTGGGCCGCCCTTATGTGATGGCAGCTGATCCCCCCCCGAGTAGAAGAATTTCATAACGTTCGTTTAAAAGTAAAATAACAGTAATTGAATGAGAAGGACTGTTCACCACGTCTCAAAAAGTGTTCAATTTTTCTCACTTATGCTCTTTAAAGCTTTTGTATCTTTAATTCAGGGTACAAACAATTCCAGATGCGCTTTTGGGGCCACGTCATGTTGTTATTAATTATTGCCGCTGTTGCCGGTCATCGTGCAAAGGGGCAATCATACTATTTCAAAACATACCAGGTTGAAAATGGCTTATCCAATAATGCAGTGCTAAGCAGCTTGCTGGATACAAAAGGTTTTTTATGGTTAGGCACCCGGGATGGCCTTAACCGTTTTGATGGTTATTCCTTTAAAGTATTTCTGCCGGATGCTGCTGTGCCTAAGACCTTAGGCAACAACTATATTCATACCTTGTATGAATACGGAGGTATGATATGGGCCGGCACAGAAAAAGGATTGTTCCGCATGAACCCTGCCACCGAACAGTTCAGCCATTTTGAAGCCAGTGGCCAGGCAGCAGTACGTGATATTAAAGCAGACGGTAAAGGTAATATCTGGTTCATAGCAGATTTTACACTGGTGAAGTATAATACTGCAACAGGCAAAGTGGAAAGATATGATCCGCAAAAATATTTTGACGCCAGCGCAGTATGTATAGCTGTTGACGGTACCGTATGGGTGCCCACCCGCAACAGCAAAATTGAAAAATACAATGCAACTGATAACAGCTTTACAGCTTATGATGTTTTTAATAAATCGCCGCAGCCCATTTCCAGGATCATTAATAAGATCTATGATACCGGCCAGGGTTTTCTGCTGATTGGCACTGCCAAGCAGGGTTTCAAAAAGTTTGATCCGCTTACCGGCAACTATACAGACCTGGTACGTGCTAACCCGGATGGTACCCCCCTGTTTGTAAGGGATATCATCGGCAAGGATAAAAATCACTACTGGATCGCTACTGAATCAGGCATCTATGTATATGATGCGCTGACAAATGAAAGCCATCACCTGCAAAAACAATACAACAATCCCTGGTCTTTATCAGATAATGCAGTGTATACCTTATGCCGGGATAAAGAAGGCGGCATGTGGGCAGGTACTTATTTCGGAGGACTGAACTATTGCCCCGAGCCTTATACCTACTTTGAAAAATTCTTTCCCATCACTAACGAGAACTCACTAACGGGCAATGCTGTACGGGAAATTCATCCTGACCAATACGGTAACCTGTGGATAGGCACAGAAGACCGGGGCCTGAATAAGCTGGATGTAAAAAATAACCGGTTCAGCTGCTTTGAGCCTTCCGGTATACCAACTGCCATTTCCAACACCAACCTGCATGGGCTGCTGCTAACAGGCGATACCTTATGGATAGGAACTTTTGAAAGCGGGCTGGATCTGTTCAACATCCGCAGCAACAAAGTGATCAGGCACTATATGGATGATGGCACACCCCATTCCTTCAATAGTAATTTTATCTATAGTATTTACCGCACGCCCGGTGGCGATGTTTTGCTAACTACCGCAGCAGGCATCTACAAAGCGCTGCCTGACAGAAGCGGCTTTGAGCCTTTTAATGGATTACCGCAGAACTTCTTTTATACTACTGTATTACAGGATAGCAAGGGGCTTATCTGGGCAGGCACCTCCCGCGATGGCCTGTATTGCCTGGATCCGCAAACAGGCCAGAACCAGCTCTTTTTAAAGAATAACCGTATTAATCAGGTGATGGAAGACAGCCATGGGGATCTGTGGATCACTACGGAAGAAGGTTTGTATCAATACAAACATAATGGCGCACAATGGAAATGTTATACCATGCAGCAGGGTTTTCCCAGTAACCTCATGTACTGTGTGCTGGAAGATGAGAAAAAGCAGGAGCTGTGGATCAGCACCTCTAAAGGGCTGGCGCGTTTTAACCCGCACTCTGGTAACCTAAAGGTATATACGAAAGCCAATGGTTTACTGAGTGATCAGTTTAATTACAGCTCAGCCTACAAGGACAGCAGCGGCAATATGTACTTTGGCTGTGTAAAGGGTATGATCCGTTTTAATCCCGCCTTCTTTGAGGAAAACCATCATGAGCCGCCGGTATATTTCACAGGGTTCCAGGTATCCAACCGGGAGCTGGAAATTGGCGGTAAAGATGGTATCCTGAAACAGTCTATTATTTTTACAGATACCATCCGCCTGCCTTACAATAAGTCGTCATTCAGCATCAACTTTGCTGCGCTAAGCTTTACAGCGCCTGAAATGACCCAGTACGCCTACAAAATGGAAGGGCTTCGGGAAGCCTGGACCTACAGCGCTAACCGCACCGTGTATTTTACAGAGCTGCTGCCCGGTAAATATACCTTTCGCTTAAAAGCAGCCAATAACAGCGGGCAGTGGAATGGTAAAGAAACGCTGCTTTTTATAGAAGTGCTGCCACCCTTCTGGGCCAGCCCGCTTGCTTTTGCCTTGTATGTGGTATTGATAATAGTGATCGTATGGCTGCTGGTACGCAACTATCACCGGCGCAACAAGGAAAAAACACGCCGCCGTATGGAGCTGCTGGAATATGAAAAAGAGAAAGAGATCTATCGCTCCAAGATCGAATTTTTTACCAATGTAGCGCATGAGATCCGCAACCCGCTCACGCTTATTAAAGGGCCATTGGAAAAAGCATTGAAAAAGGCGGCCGCCTTACCGGATATGCTCAAATACCTGAAAACAATGGAGCGCAATACCAACCGGCTGGTGGAATTAAGCCAGCAGCTGCTGGACTTCCGGCAAACAGAAAAAGAAGGTTACCGCTTAAATTTTGTACGCACCGATGTATCAGCGCTTACAAAGGAAATATTTGAAACCTTTATTCCCATAGCAGAAGAAAAACATTTCAGCTATGTGCTTCAGCTGCCGGATAAACCATTGTTTGCCTACCTGGATGTGGAAGCGTTCCGCAAAATAGCCGGCAACCTGGTGGATAATGCGTTAAAATACGGCGAAGCACAGGTAAGCATACACTTAACCATGGAAGCGCCGGAAAACAACTGGTTCCTGCTGATCATAGAAAATGATGGCCCGCTGGTGCCTGAAAGCTGGAAAGAAAAGATCTTTGAACCTTTTGTAAGATTAAAAAGCTCTTCCGGCAAACCGGGCAGCGGCATAGGGCTGGCCCTGGCAAGATCATTGGCCAGCCTGCATCACGGCACCCTGCTGCCTGAGCTAACGGAAAAGAATAAATTTGTGCTGCGGTTACCCGTGCACCAGGATGTTGAATTTGAATTTAAAAAGGTACGTTATGCACCCAACGCTGCTGCTGGTAGATGACAATGAAGAAATACTGGTTTTCCTGAAAGATGACCTGGAGGAACATTACGCCATTTTTACCGCCGGCAGCGGTATAGAGGCATTGGAAGTACTGAACACGGAAGTGATACAGCTGGTAGTATCTGATGTAATGATGCCGGACATGGATGGCTTTGAGCTCTGCAGCCATATTAAGAACAATGTGGAGTACTGCCATATACCCGTGATATTGCTTACCGCCAAAAACACGTTACAAGCTAAGATTGAAGGGCTGGAAATAGGTGCAGATGCTTATGTAGAAAAACCTTTCTCCCCTGAATTTTTGCAGGCGCAGATAGCCAGCCTGCTCAGCAACCGCAATAAGGTAAAAGCCCATTTTGCAAGCTCACCGCTGGCGCATATAAAAAGCATGGCCTATAATAAGGCCGATGAACAGTTCCTGGGAAATTTGCAGCAGATCATTGGCAAACACCTGGATGATAAAATGCTGGATGTGGAATTCCTGGCAAAACAGATGAATATGAGCCGCCCTACTTTATACCGGAAGATCAGCGTACTGTCTGATATGAGCCCTTATGAGCTCATCAGTCTTACCCGTTTAAAAAAAGCGGCAGAGCTGCTGCTCACCGGCAACTATAAGGTAAATGAAGTAGCGGACATGCTGGGATTCAGCTCCCTGGCTAATTTCGGAAGAAGCTTCAGTAAACAGTTTGGCCTGTCGCCGGTGGAGTATATGAAACGGAACAGCTAATCAGCAGCGTCTTTAACCTTAGGCCGCAGGAACATCAACAGCATCCCAACAGCTGCCAGGATCACTACAGACATTAAAGCAAAATCCCGCCCCAGGTGGCCTGCATCGGTTGACTTACCCAGGAAGTTGGTAATAAATGCACCGGAAAATACACCGCCCATATTCATAAGTCCATAAGCCGTAGCCCTGTGCCGGGGCGCAACAAACTGGCACAGGATGGGCATATTATTGCCGTCAAACATGCCAAAGCCAATACCAAAACAAAAGGCAGATGCTACAAGAAAGAAAGTAGAATGCCCCACACCCAGCAGGAACAGCGCCGGTATGGTTAACCCCAGGCCAATGGCGCTGGTATAAACACGGCCTTTCACATTCCACTGCACCCAGCGGTCAGATAATAAACCACCTGCAATTACACCTATGAAGGAAGATGCTGCTATGGTAATAGTGGCTACCGGGCCCGCCTGGCTCATTGGCACATGCAGGCTGTTGGAAAAAAGTGTAGGCAGCCAGTTCTTGATAGCCCAGCCAGGTATGCTGGGAATGGAAAAATACAACAGGATGATCCAGAACGGTAACAGGGTTAATAAGCCTTTCAGTCCATGGAAAAAATGAGGCTGCTCTTCATCCGTAAGCGGGCCTGTTGCTGCAGATACACGTTTTTCTCTCAGGAAAAAGATCAGTACTACGGCATATACAACACCAATAAGTCCAAAGCTGTGAAAAGTAGTTTGCCAGGAGTAGGCAGCTGCAATGGTAGCGCCAAAACCACCCAGGGCCTGCCCCATATACAGCCCGGTCATATGTATGCCTACTGCCAGCGAGCGGGTGGAAGAGCTGTGGTAATCCGCTATCAGGGATAATGCTGCAGGAATGTACAATGCCTCGCTGATACCCATCACAGCCCTTAACCAGTAAAGCTGGTTAAAACCGGTAGCGTAACTCATCAACAGGGTAACGCCGGACCATACGAACAGACTGCCAATGATCAGCCACTTGCGGCTAACCTTATCTGCAATAATGCCGGACACCGGCGACATTAACCCATAGATCCAAAGAAAAACCGCCATTAAACGGCCAAAGTTAGTGGCGCTTTCCAGCTCCCGGATGTCCAGCTGAATGGAAGGCCTCATGGTTGAAAGCATTTGCCTGTCCAGGTAATTCAGCAAGGCTACAAACCAAAGCAGGGCTACCACTACCCATGGATAATATCGTGCTTGTTTCATCTTTTCCCTGTTGCTTTAAATTCAAATATGCTGTTCTATTTAATGCTGCTGTGCGCCGGCAGCTGTTGCGGTCAGCACATTCGGCGTTCTTGTGCCCGGGCGTACCTCCCCGCCGGGAAAGACCAGCAGCCCATTCCATTGTACAAAGGTTGTGGTTACCGGCGCCCAGATGCTTGCGTTGGGATTTGTTACCGCATCCGCATTACGGAGGGTATCTATTTTTCCACTGCGTGCCCAGGTATCTGCGTTAAGATCATAGACCAGTATCTCATCAGAAAATCCCGGATGCCGCTCCCGCAGCGCAGCAGCCTTCTCCGCATCCTTACCTGTATCGCCGCCAAAAATGTTCAGCACATGATCATTGCTGGCCAGGGCAGGCGTAGGTGCAGCTACTGTTGCAAACGGCATGTCAGCACATTTATGCCAGCCGGTTTCCGGGTTATAGCGGTAAGCATCTTTTAAATACTCCCGCTTTCCGTTCTTCAGGGCAGTCCCGCTAAACAGGAAAAAATCGTGCCCCAGAGCACCGGCAACGCCCAGCATACGGGCAGGGCCTGGCCAGGACGGCAGCAAACGCCAGTGGCGTGCGGCTGCTGTATCTTTTAAGTTCAGCATATAAAAATCAGCTGCAGCTGCCTGTGCATCCGGTGATCTTAAACCACCGGCAATATAAATACAGCTATCTGCCATAACACCGCATGCATTGGCCAGTGGTTCCGGTAATGAAGGCATAACGGTAACGGCTATCTGCCCCTGCTGCCAGCTTATCAGAAAAACATCACTATAATGCCCCTGCGCATTACTGCCACCAATACAGATCAGCCCACTTTCCGTTGATATGGATACGCCATAACCCAGCGGCCGCGGGAGTTTGCCGGCTTCCTTCCAATGTTCCTGTGGATGCTCCAGCACAAAGATCCTGTCAGACCAAACCTTTTTTCCGCCATTCCAGGGTGTGCCGCCATTGGGAAAATTACTGCCCCCTGCAACAATCAAAGCACCATTTGCAACCCCTGCAAAAGAGCCTGCAAATCCTGTTTTATCCGGTATGGCAGGCAAGGTATCCCAATGATACCCCGCCTGTGTAACCATGCTTCCGCCATGCATACAACTTTCAATCATACACCAGGTTGAGAAAATAAATATGAAATAATAAATACGCCTCATGACTATGCATTGGAAGCAGCTTCCTTCAGTACCGCTGCAAATTTTATCTCCTGCAGGTAATTACTGATGTCTTGCTCCTGCTGTGCAGATAAGCTCACCAGCGGCAGCCGGCAAGGCCCCAGATCCATGCCCATCAGCTTCATAATTGTTTTTTGTGTAGGGATGGGCGAATACCTGGAAAGGCAGCGTATCATGTTAATGGCATGCAGCTGCATTTGCTGCGCTTCTGCTATCTTTCCCTCACGGAAATATGCCATCACCTTCAGGTACAGCGGTGCTGCAAAAGTGTAGGTGCTGCCAATGGCTGCCTGTGCGCCTACTGCCAGCGCAGGCAGCAGCAGCTCATCGTACCCATAGAGAATGTCAAACCTGCCGTTCTTATAATTCAGGCAGGCCTGGTATTCATGCAGGGTGGCAGCGGTATACTTGATACCGGCCAGGTTAGGGATCTTCCCTTCTGCCAGCCGTAAAAATTCCAGCATATCTATTCCCATGCCAGTGATCACCGGGATATGGTAGTAATAAAAAGGCATATCCGGCGCAGCAGCTGCAATTTCAGCCATACAATCCACCAGGTTATTTACAGACGCTGGTTTAAAATAGAATGCCGCTACTGCGGATATTGCATCTGCACCGATCTTTTTTGCATGCACTGCCAGCTTCCTGGCTTCCGCTATGGATGGATGCCCTACATGCACCAGCACCAGGCAGCGCTTGTTCACTGCTTTTACATATGCTTCCGCAATGGTCATGCGTTCCTCTGAGGTAAGGTTAGGACCTTCCCCATTGGTGCCGCAAATAAAAACGCCCTGTACTCCTTCACTGATCAGCTTATCTACCAGGCGGGGTATAAGGGACAGATCCAGTGAACCATCTTCATTAAATGTGCTGAATGTAGCCGCTATCAATCCTTGAATTCTCATCACTTGTATTGTTATTTTTTATTGTTTAGTAACCATGCCGCATTAAACTTTTTCAGCACCAGGCTATAATTGAATCCTTTAAAGTCTTTTGTGTTGGTTTCATACAGGCAGTAAACTGTATTGTTCTTTCCCACTGCCATATCACTGTACCCGGAGGGGCCGCTGTCCAGCACCCGCTGCACCGGCCAGGTTTCACCATTATCATAGGAAAGCTTTACCGTGAGGTTACGGCGGGGCTGCTTGTCTATATTCCTGCTATCCGGGTTGGTAAATAACAGGGCATTCTTCCATTCAGGCAGGCTTACAATACTGGCCATACAGGCAGGATCAAACAGCTCTTCTTCAAACCGTATCGGGCTCCAGTTGGAAATACCATCATTGCTGATGCTAAAGGCCCTTCTTTTAATTGCTGAGCCAGTGCGTGTGCTTAACAACACACGGCCGTCTGCCAGCTGCACAGGCGTACTTTCATTGGGATTAGCAACAGCGGCAGTACTATCTGCTACAATGGCTCCCCGCTTCCAGGTTTTACCCAGATCATCACTATAGATAGTGGCCAAACAGGATGGCGAATGGCTTCTGTGCGGGGTAAGCTTACGGGAATTTGCCAGCCAGGTGGCAGCCAGCAGCCTGCCGTTCTTGAGCTGAATGCCATGGCCGGGGCCAGGCGCTAATACCTTCCAGCTGTAATCCGGTTTAAACTGCTCATACACGGCAGTGATATTAACCGGCGGCGCCCAGGTACGGCCATCATCTGCCGACCAGGTGTAAAAAGCCTTATCATAATCTCTCTGGTACAGCAAATGGATAGTGCCATTTGCATCTACGATCGGCACGGGGTTGCCTGCAGGCCCCTGACTGTTGCTGTCAATAGGCATTATCTCGCTCCAGGTCTTACCCTCATCTGTGCTCCTGCGCATGGCCAGGTGCATACCGGCCCAGTCGCTGGCGCTGCCTATCCTGGCCTCACAGAAAGCCAGCAGGGTATTTTGTTTGGTTAGTACCAGCGCAGGTATGCGCATGGAGGTGTACCGGCCGCCCGGCTCAAATACCAGGTGACTTTCGTTTACCGCCTTGCCTGCTGTTCCTTTAGTAGTGCTGCAGGCCTGCACTAGAACACCTGCGGCCAGCAGCAGGAATAAGAATCTTTTTTTGTTTGCCATCATTTATCCGGGCTTTTAGTAACCATCCGTTTGTTTAATATTCGGGTTATTTGCCAGTACGGTACTGTTAACAGGCCAGAACAGCGGTGTGCTTTTACCGGCCAGGTTGGGTACATACGTATATACGTTAACGGTACCTCCCTTATGAAATCTTAACAGATCAAACCACCTTTTGTTCTCGAAAAAAAGCTCGCGGCCACGCTCATCCAGAATTTCCTTTTCTACCGCTGTCTTCGTTACAGCTCCGGTATATGCGCCGGTGCCGGCCCTTGCTCTTACATAATCCAGGTATTTTACGCTGTTGGTCACATCGTTTAATGCGGCATATGCTTCTGCTTTCATCAGGTACACATCTGCCAGCCGGTAAAGAATAATATCGTTATCCGGCACCCGGTCGTCTGAATACTTTGTACCGGGGTATTTGGTGATCCAGGATATTTTAGGACCACTGGGTTGCCTTTCCAGGATCCAGGTAAAGGGAATGCGCTTATCTGCCGTATTTGAGAATAACGATTTGGATAAGGGGCTTATCTGGTAAGCACCCTGCCCGTTCCCTGATGAAACAGCGTAAGGTATGGAATCAAGATTCAATGCGCCCTGTATGATGGAGAGAAAAGGCAGCGCGTTCTTGGAATAGTTGCCGGATGCTGTTTCATCCCGCTGGAAATAAGCCGCCATCAGCACTTCCTTATTAGAAGAAGCGCGGAGGCCTGTAACATTTCCAAAATTATCATTCAGGCTTAATCCCGTGGTTTCAATATCGCTGATAAGGGTAACCGCTTCCTGCAGGTCAGCATTGCCGCTGCCCAGCACCTTGGCGCTCCATAAAAGGGCATCTGCCTTCATAGCCAGTACAGATCCGTATGCAAAACGGTATTTGGATGGATAGCTGGTTGCAGAAAAATTAGACATGCCTTTCAATTGCTGCAGGGCAGCATCCAGGTCGGCCTTTATTTGTTTCATTACTTCTGTAGCCGGTGAGCGGGGCAGCAGCGGAACATTGTCATTTACTATCGCCTCCAGCATCAGCGGGGCATCGCCAATTACCCTTAACAGGTGAAAATAAAAGTATGCACGCAAGGCATAAGTTTCGGCAACTATTTTCTTTTTCAGGTCCGGGTTAGAGCTAAAGGCAAAACCCTGGATCTTATCCAGCAGCAGGTTACAGTGGCCTATGCCTTTGTACCATTCCGCATAATTCACTGCACCGGAAGAAGGTGATAAAGTATGTGACCATGCTACCGTAAACCTTGAGTTGGAAGCGGAGATCAGCTCCTCTCCCCTTTCTGTTCCATAAGTAACATTATTGGCAAGAGAGCGCATCACCGTGTAAATGCCTACCAGGTTAGGCTCAAAATCGCCCTCATTCTTAAAGAACACCTGTTCTGTAATGCTGCTCTGCGGTGTTACATCCAGTATGCTCTTACATCCTGATAATATAGCTGCTGATAAAAACACCATTAATATTTTCAAGCATAATTTTTTCATAAAAACCATGTTTATTCCATCTAAAAAAATCAGAACCTCAAATTTGCACCCAGTGAAAACTGACGTGGCCTGGGATACCCGCCGGGGTCAAAACCACTATATATTTCAGGGTTTAGCCCGGTGTAACCGGTCAGGTAGGCCACGTTATAAACACTTGCAAAAACGTTCAGCCCTGCTGCTTTGAATCTATTGGTGATAGCGGCGGGAAAATCATAGGACAATGTGATCTCACGCAATGCCAGGAAATCTCCTTTTTCAAACATCACAGATACATCTGACCCATAACCGTTATTATTACCCAGCGTTGCGCTGCGCAGGTAGTTGCGCTGCCCGAAGTCATAATCGGCAAAAGAGAACCTTGCATATTTTTTACCTTCATCGCCCTGGGTTTTCCAAACATCCGGTCCTATAGCCTGCGAAGGCGCACCTTCATTAAAAGCCCTGCCCTGTCCCATGGAACGTGCCAGCGCACCGTTACTGATAATATGACCCAATGCATAATCGGCAGTGATCCTTAAAGAAAATCCTTTGTAGTTAAATGTGTTCTGAATACCTCCTATCTTATCCGGGTTACGGTAACCTAAGAATACCTGGTCTTTGGTATCAATTACCCCGTCATTATTAACATCTTCAAAAATAAAATCACCTCCCCGCTTGCCTACGATAATACCCTGCGGTGAAGCCAGGTTATCTTTAATGCGTGCGTTCCATGCGGCTGCTTCCTCATTGGTTGCAAATACGCCCAGCACATTATAACCCCAGATACCGTAAGGCCTTTCCCCTTCTGCAAAACCACCGGCTTCAATTTCCTTTCCGCTGGTTTTATCAAAAATAATATCACCTCCCTGCCGGTTCTTAGCACGGTTATTCTGCGGCAGTTGTGTAATAACAGTTCTGTTAAATGCAAAAGAGAAATTGGCGTTCCAGCTGAATTTTGGCGAGCGTATGATGGCGGCGCCTATGGCTACCTCTACCCCACGGTTACGGAGCGCCCCGTTATTATAGGTGATGGTAGTGAATGGCGCTTCTGCAGGAAGCGGTTTGGAAGTAAGCCTGTCTTTAGTGAGCTTATTATAATAGTCAACAGAAAGCGTGATCCGGTCTTTCAGGAAACCGGCATCCACGGCCAGGTCTGTAGTAACGGTAGATTCCCAGCGCAGGCCGGGGTTGGATAAACCTGCCCGTATAATGCCTGCATACATAGCATAACTGGCGGATGAATACTTTCCGTAAGTATCTGACAGGCTTAACCCGCTGAGGCCTGCAATACCCCAGCTGCCCCTAACTTTCAGGGAACTTACGATATTACTTTTCCAGAAGCTTTCCTTATCAATATTCCACCCGGCGGAAAGAGAGGGGAATAATGCATATTTATTATCCGGTGCAAAATTAGAGAATCCATCATAACGTAAGGTACCACCCAGTATGTACTTCATTTTATAATCGTAGCTGAACTGGCCAAAGAAGCTGGCCGACCTTGTTTCGCCCAGCGTAGTAGCAAAATCCACTACGTTGCTGAAAACGGAGCCATTAATAACAGTGGTGGTAGGTTCATCTATGGTATAAATATAATCATTGGTAGCGCGCTGTGAGCCCATATCCTTTACATGGTTGGTATTGCGGGTATAGTTCATACCGGCCAGCAGGGTAACATGATGATCCTGCTGAAGGTTAAAATCATACTGTAATACCTGGTCTATCATCAATTGGCGGGAGCTGTTGGTGTAATCATCTTTCCAGCGCTGCATAGAGGGTTGCACCTCATCTGCAGGCGTGCCTTTTCTCATGAACATCTCCGTATAGTCGTCAATTAAATAGGAAAGAGATGGTTTGAAGTGCAGCCCTTTTATAATAGTCCAGTCTGCGGCCATACGGGTTACCATACGCTCTGTGGATGTCCTCATATCATCATACTTGAGCGTATGAAAACGGTTCCTTACGGTGTAAAGCTCGCCTGGCGTGGGGTTGCCGTCGTCCTTAAAGATCCTGATAAGCGGTGTGATACGGATGGCTCTTACCAGGTCGTTCTGATAGGCATCTACATATTTCGGGATCACATTCTGGTAATTCACCATAAAGTCCAGCTTAAGATTGTCGTAAGCCTGGTATCCGAAATTACCCAATACATTGTAGCGCTTATAGGCCGTGCCTACCAGCACTCCTTTCTGGTCCGTATAACCCATGGAAAAATTGTAATCCGCTTTATCCGTACCACCGCTGATGGTTACATTATCAGTATTGCTCAGGCCTGTTTTCCAGAGCATGTCCTGGTAATGATTATCTGCATACAGCAATTTGGTTCCGGGGTTTATGGGATCGTCCATTGTCTGCCAGCCGTTTGCCAGCAGGTTATCCACGTACTGCTGCCCTTCTACCGCTACTATGTTATCATACAATGCGGTCAGGTATATATTCTTGCCGTACTGCCCGGGCTGAGTGTATACGCGGGTGCCGGCAGAAAAGCCGCCGTTATTCAGCAGGTTATCTTTATTAATGGCATCGTCTGTATTGGCTACAGTTGTACGTGCCAGGCGCAAGTATTCTGATGCGGAAAGATAGTCGTAATCCCTGGCCTGCGTTTCCCAGGTGGTTCTGTGGCTCAGCGTAATGCTGGACCTTGTGTTCAGCCTTCCTCTTTTTGTTTTGATAACAATCACCCCATTTGCGCCACGGGCGCCGTAAATGGCGGTGGAAGCAGCATCTTTCATCACCTGCAGGGATTCAATATCATCCGGGTTCACATCATTCATAGAACGGAATACGCCGTCAATGATCACCAGTGGATCGCTCCCGTCTGATGCGCCTATGGATTCGCCATTATTATTACCCAGGCCGGAACCATATGCATTGGGCTTGGTGCCACCGCGGATAATGATGTTGGTAGCGCCTATGCCGGGCTGCCCCTGCGTGATGGGAATAGACACACCGGCCACTTTACCCTGCAGTGCCTGCACCGGGTTAGGGTTTGGATTATTCTTCAGCTCTGCCGCATCCAGCTTGGAAATAGCAGCTGTATTCTTTTTAACGGATTGCTCCGTATAACCTACGATCAATACTTCGCCCAGCTGTGAGGAGATGGTTGATAACAGGATGTTGTGCTCTCTCCTGTTGTTTACAGGAACTTCTTTTGTGGCATAGTTGATCATGCGGAGCAGCAATGTTTCATTGCCGGATGCCAGCTTTACAATAAAGTGGCCGCCTTCATCGGTAACGGTACCGGAGGCGGGTTTGCTTTTTACGGAGATGCTCACCCCTATTAGTGGCTCGTGGGTGGCAGAGTCACGGACTGTCCCGGATACCGTGAACTCAGCGGACTGGCTGTAACTTTTCTGTAGGCCGAACAGGAAAAGTAAACAGCAGCAAATTCTTAAGCATTTCATTTGAGTCTGTTAAAAGGTTCAAAAAATGTTTGGCAGATGCTCTGGTAAAGGGATCCCTGATCTATCAAGGTTCAGGATTTCCGTTCAGGATCCAGGGCAGATTAAACTTGTGAAATTCAATTGAACGGTGACTGGTGGAATTATTATTTGTATCCTCATTGGTTTCTATTAAAGCGGCAACATGATAGTCTGCAGTTTTGATCATGCTGGTGTAACCTCCCTTACCTTGTTGCTGGGCCTCATCTTCTGTAAGCCAGTCGTAGATACGCCTGCTTATGGGCCAGGTTTGCCCGTTATCATAGCTGATGCGCACGCGCATTTTTCCGCGGGTAACAGTGCTGGCAGAGTTCAGGAATACGATGCGGTTTGGCGCATCAGTATTATAGCGCAGGATGGATGCTTCGCACTTGGGATCCAGCAGCGTATTATCTGATGTGAAGGCGGGAAAGCCGCTTTCAATGCTGCCTACCGATACCCTTCTTCTTTTGGAAAGCTCCCACTGGCTGGTAACCGGGCGGTCATTGCGCAGCAAGGTGCCATCCATTCTTTCTACAATAGTACCTTCATCAGAACCCGCAGGTGTAGGTGAATAATTCCATGTAGCGCCATGATCATCACTGTAAATATTACGGCCTTTGGCAGGAATGATTAACCTGCCGGGATGGTTGAATTGTGTAACGATGCCAATGCCCGGGCCCATAGCATCCCAGGTATATCCCGGCGGCAGCAGGGCAGCTGTTCTGTCAGCCGGTGTTGACCAGGTAGCGCCCTGGTCATCGCTATAGCTGGAATATACTTTCCGTTCGCCCCAGGTATCAACCTGGCTGATGGAGGTTAAGGCCCCATCATTCCAGGACATAAACACCCATATTCTTCCGTTAGTGCCGGAAGATGGATCATATACGGAAGTAGGGTTTCCCCAGGTGTCGTCGCCGGAAGCGGCAATCTCGCCCATGGCTGTCCAGGTGGCGCCATTATCAAAAGAGCGTTTATACACCACGTTTATATCGCCCCAGTCAGTATTGTTCCAGCGCCTGCATTCGCAGATGGCTACCAGGGTGCCGTTCTTGGTTTTAACAATGGAAGGAATGCGGAAGGAGTGCTGCCCACTGGGGCCGCCATCAAAAAGTGTAAGGTAACTATGAGATTGCGCAGCTGCAGTAGCGGCCATTACTGCCCCTTTACCGGCTGATCCAGGAACGGGTTGCAGCTGTTGTTCTGTACTGCTTTTTTTGCAGGCGGCAATAAGCAGGCAGGCGGCGGCAATCAGGGTGCAGCCCCCTAATAGTGGAATTGTGGATTTCATAACGTAGGTTTTATTAGTAGTTATGTTCTACATAATAAATGTAGAATTTGTTTTTAGATTACAAAAATTTTAGGGCAGATTTTTTTTATTGGAGGAGGGGAAGTAATGGAAATAAAAGTGGTAAATGCCTGTATGGCAGGGCATTTCAGCAATATTTGATCAGGATATGTAGATTAATGTATGCCTTATTACGGGCCACTCCGGCAGTATTCCAGCAGGTGGATGACAGGTGTGGATGAGGTGAATGCTGTATTTCAGGACGTTACGGCCCCCGCTCCCGGTTATTTTTTAAAACTCTTTACCCGGTCAAAATGGGGCTGCAGGTGAGATAACATCCCTTCCTTAAAATCCTCGACCGTTCCTTTCCTTAATATTTTAACGAGGTCCTGGTGGGTGACTTTTCCTGAAATCACTTTCTTTTTTTCCAGCTTTATCACATATCCGAAAATAGGCAATAACAGGCTCTGAAAGCGTTTGAGCGTATTGTTGCCCGTCATTTCATATAACTTGCTGTGGAATGCGATCTCGTTGCTGATCCGGAAATTATTGTCTTTCTCTTTCATTTCCCGGGCTGCAATTTCTTCCAGCTCATCCAGGTCTTTTTCCGTTTTATGGATATATAAAAGATCGGCAATCCCCATTTCCAGCGCCAGCCTTAGCTCAAACAGATCCTGCAGCGTGGTTTCGTCCATAATCTCCGGGGTCATCACTTTTTCAAAAGTGCCTACAATATCAGGATTGGAAATAACCATGCCTGATTTTTTCTTGGCTTCTACAATTCCAAGCATTTTAAAGCGGCTTAACGCCTCCCTTACTACATTACGGCTCACACCCAAAGCTGCCGCCAGCTCCAGCTCCGTAGGCAGGGGATCACCAGGCTTAAAGGATTTCTGCGCAAAATACTCCCTCAGGCTTATCTCTACCCGCTCAGCCATCGACCTGGATGAAATTGGTTTAATACCATTAACCATAAATGCTTCTTTTGTACTACAAGTAAACAAATATATAAAGAAATTATCGCTGCCTGTGTTTATATAATTATTACCTGTATTTACAGGAACAGACCATTTAAGATCTTCCAGCCACTTCTGCCAGATCAATAAATACTGTTGCCGGAGCCTGTATGCCATCAGCACAATGCACTCCGGGGCATGATAGCAGGTTCCATTTAGGCATAAAGTTTGCCAATCACCTGGGTTATTCATAAATAATACTAAGCTCCGTTCCTGTTAAAGGGCTGGTTAAAATACTCACAGGAACGCGGGCCATTTCGCATTGGGAAATAATAACTTATGCTGTCATGAAAAAAATTTAATGCCAGCTTTCATGAAAGTGCCGGAAAATTCCGGCAACATAATTACGATAGCTCACTGATTGTTTATACTTTAATCCAAAAGTTTTATTATGAAGTATGCCGGAAAAACCTTTTCAATATTAATCGTATCGCTACTGCTGCTGGCAAGCTGTGTATCCAAGAGAAAATACCTTGACTCACAGGTAGCATTACGCTTATCAAAAAGCGACAGCATATCACTGGCCAGGAAGATCAATAGCCTGCAGGATAATATTGCACAGCTGCAGCAGCAGATCAAAGAATTAACCGATGCCAACACCAACGCACAAGCCACACAAAGCCAGCTGAACTCACAGCTAAGCAGCAGTAAAGAAGCCTATCAGCAACAGCAGCAAAAGCTGCAGCAGCTACAGTCGCTGCTGGATCAGCAAAAACAAAAAGCTGCAGAGCTTAGAAAAAAAATGACAGATGCGCTGAGCGGGTTTAATTCCAATGAATTAACCGTGTCACAAAAGAACGGTAAGGTATATGTAAGCCTTAGTGAAAATCTGCTCTTCCCTTCCGGGAGCGCTGAAGTGAATGCCAAAGGTAAAGATGCATTGAGCAAGCTGGCCGCTGTGCTCATCATCAACCCCGATATATCTGTTAACATTGAAGGACACACGGACTCTATTCCCATTCGCAGCAAATACCCTGATAACTGGGCGCTGAGCACCGCCAGGTCTACCGCTATTGTAAGGATCCTGGTTAATACTTACCACGTAGATCCTGCAAAGGTAGTGGCCTCCGGTCACAGCCAGTACGATCCTGTTGAAAGCAACAGCACGCCGGAAGGAAGGGCCAGGAACAGAAGAACAGAAATTATACTCACACCTAAGCTGGATGAGCTGTATAAATTAATTGGTTCGTGACATAAGGTTATGGTCTTTTTTATATAAGCTAAAAAGGGAAAGCTGCCGTTATAATGGCAGCTTTCCCTTTTAATACGAGATATTATATTATTGCGGATACAGGATCTGTGTAGCCAGCACATCCCCTGCTGTAAAACCATTCCAGGGCAGTACAAATGAATTCATAACAGAGTTAGCATCTGTTTGCGGAGTACCGGGTATGTATGTTCCACTGGTTTGATTGGTATGATGGAAGCCAATGGTGTGGCCCAGCTCATGCGTTATAGCAAACAGCTTCTGATTAGCTGCCAGGGTATTATAATATGCATTGATTTCAACACTTACACCAGGCCGGCCATTTGAGGCGGGTAAATAAGCCCGTGCAATCCAGTTTGCAGTTTCGTTACCCATAAAAACCCTGCAATGTGAGCCCGACTGGCTGGTTACAATAGACATGCCCAGCCTGGTGCCGTTAACAGCGTTCCAGTTATTCACCGCGCCCTGGATAGCCGTTCTCCAGTTGGAGGGTACAGCTGCATCAATGTACAGCTTAATATTAGTGTTGTAAGTGTTGCTTACAATATAAGTGTTCCTCCGTTGCTCTGTCTGGGGAACGCCGGAGTTGTCTTTCTTCCATACTGCTACACGTTGTTTAAGTTCCGGTAAGGTCATCAGGATGTCCTGTTCAACAATTACGCGGTCTTTGTCAAAAACAATGTGCTGTTTATCAAATCCAAGGCTGGTAAGGTAACTGGTCATTTCTTCGATGTTGTCAGCAGCAACAACATCTTTTTTCTCCTCTTTGGAGCACGCAGAGAATAGTACAATTAAAAAAGTAAGGCTAAGAACGGAATAAAGGTGTGTTTTCTTAGGGGATCTCATAGTAAAAATATTAAGCGTTAAACAATGTACTAAAGCTAACGCATATGGGGTGTAGTATACCTTCAGTCTTTAGGAATTTAATAGCTGTAGTGATCAATTTATGATCACTACAGCTATTCCAGGATCAATACTGAAGCTGTAACCCTCTTATTTTATTCAGGGCATCATCCAGCAAACTATAATCATCCGGAGCTATTTTTTGTTCAAGCACTTCATTTACCCAGCGGTCATAGCTGGTAGTAAATAACAACATTCCCTGCTCCGTTAGATGGGAGGCTTTGATCTGGGTTTGCGCATTAATCTCCTCCCCGGGATTTAAGATCCGGGTAACAGTCAGGTTCTTCTGTTCAAGATAATTAATAATACTCCTGAAATAACTGTAAACAATAGCATTCCGTAATACATGTCCCCTGCCCCTTTTTGTATTCCAGTTAACTTTGTCAATGGTGTAGTCTTTCATTGTTATGCTCTTATGGTTAAATAACTTTCCGGGATGTTGCAAAATTGATGCTAGGCATATGGTCATCTGATAAAAAAGTGTTTACATTAAATACAAATAATTAATTACTAATTATTTGTAAATTATCAACACCTAACTAACACCGGACCTTGTTAATAAGCAGTTTCAGGAAGAAATTATTGATCCTGATTGCTCATAAATTGGTGGATCGATAGCTTGCAGAACAATACACAACGAAACTTTTTATAATAGATACAATGGCCCTGTTACCGCCCCAAAACAAAGTGTTGCTTTCTATAAACAAAATGCCCATCGTATAAATTGCAGGTATTCGATGGTTTTGTAAGGAACGGCCCGGCGCAGTTTTACCTGAAAAAAGGATATATTGTAAATGGAAACTTACACTTCACTATGAACAAGAGTACTTCGTACAAGCTGAAGCAGCTATTCATTATTACGGTGATATGGCTAATAATAGGTTTTCTTATTCCGTTCTACGACCGGCTCGCTCTTTTTACAACCAATGCTGTACTACCGGTGCCTAAATACACCCTTCTGGAGGCCATCATTATCAATATGGGAGCCGCGCTTATAGGCGCCCTGTTAGGTGGCAGCTTCCTGATATTTTTTGTTAATGTGCGGTTCAGGGATAAATCTTACGGTTATACGATCCTTGCGGTAGCGCTTTGTTTTATATTGGTGATTGCGATTGTTAATATCATCCTCCGCTTATTCAACATCCCTTCTGACTGGGACCGGATCCTGAAGAACTGCATGGTATGGGGTGTTATCGTCACTATTACACAGCTGTTTGTTCAGATCAATAACAAATTCGGACAAGGGGTTTTCTGGAACATCATCCGCGGCAAGTACAACACTCCCAAGGAAGAGCAGCGGATCTTCATGTTCCTGGATCTAAACTCCTCTACTACCATCGCGGAGCAGCTGGGTAATAAAAAATACCATGCTTTTCTGAAAGATATTTTTACCGATATCACGGATCCCATACTGGACAACAATGGGGAGATCTATCAATATGTGGGCGATGAAGTGATCGTAGCCTGGAAGTATGACGAAGGCATACGCAACAGTAAATGTGTGCAATGCTTCTTTGACATCAAGCTCCACCTGCAGCAGCTGCACAACAAGTATATGCAGCAGTATGGGCTGATGCCATCCTTTAAAGCAGGCATCCATTGCGGCAAGGTGGTGGCCGGCGAAGTTGGCATCATTAAAAGGGATATTACCTATTCAGGCGATGTATTAAATACAACATCCAGGATCCAGGGCATGTGCAAACAGTTCAATGAAGAAGTGATCGTATCCGGCGTGCTGGCCGCCTCCCTGCGCCTGGCAGGCCATTTTGCAACGCTGCCGCTTGGTTCTATTAAGCTGAAGGGGAAAGAGAAGGAAATGCTGCTGATAGCGCTTAAAGCTATGACAGCTGAGTGAAGGTGCATTGAGCTTCGTTTGTTTACCGCATTCACCAAATTCCTTACCTTTGAATTATATAAGGGTAAAAGCTATGACAGACAAACTCATTCCCACTGAATCCCTGGTGCAATTCTACAAACGCACCGGCCAGGATATTCCACCGGAGCTCCTTCACGAATCCGGCAAAGCTCATTTTAATGTGCGTGAAACCCTTACCTGCACCCGCAAAACGCCTTTCAACCGACGTGATTATTTCAAGATATGCCTCAGCAGCACCACCGGAAAAGGCAGCGGCATACTGCTGTATAACGACCAGGAAATACAGCTGAACCAAAGCTGCCTGATCTTTACCAATCCTGCTGTGCCTACTTCCATAGAAGTAACCGCACCGTTTAACCGCTTTTACTGTTTATTCAACATGCCCTTTATAGAAGGCTTTATACCCCGTGATGTACAGTATGCCTGCCCTTTGTTCAATCCTGCCATGCAGCCGGTAATACCCGTCACAAAGGAAGAAAGAGAGCGGCTAAGCGTGTACTTCACGCAAATGCAGGTGCTGCAGGCCTCTGATTATCCTTTTAAATGGGATATGATCCGCAACCTGCTGCAGCTGCTCATTCATGAAGGCATCCGTTTACAACAAAGCCGCCAGGCGCCGGCTTCCCTGGTACGCGACCGGCTGGTAAATGATTTCTTTGCCTTGCTGAACCAGCAGTTCCCGGTAGACTCGCCTGAAACACCTTTGAAGCTATTGACGCCGGCCCGCTTTGCTGACCTGCTGCATGTGCATGTGAACCATTTGAACAGTGTAGTAAAAAAGCATACGCATAAAACCACCCGTGAAATTATTCACGAACGCGTGATCACCGAAGCAAAAACATTACTGCGCAATACGAACTGGAATATTTCAGAGATCGCCTATGCGCTGGGCTTTGAATATCCTTCGCACTTCAATAAATATTTCAAGCAGGTTAGCACCCAAACACCATTGGAATTCCGCATGGGAAAGAAGATGGTGGCAGCCTGAACCCCTCTGACAGGTATTCATAAGTTATCTTGACCCCCCAAATTGGTCCCGGGAAATATTTGATTTGTATAATCATCCCTTTGAATCGTGTAATTGACATGGACGCCAGCTGTCCTACCTTTACAGGGCCAATTTAAAACGATTAATATGAGAAGGATCAAAGAATCAAGAACAGGTTTGAACACCATCATGGCGCTGGGCCTTATTCCATTGTCGGGTTTTGCCATGGATGTGTTTATCCCGTCATTACCCGATATGGCGGTGCAATTACATACTTCACCAGCTTCTATTCAGCTTACGCTTTCCCTCTTTATCATCAGCTATGGTATTTCACAGCTGATCGTAGGCGGACTGATTGACAGCTATGGCCGCTACGTTCCTAACATGGCAGCACTGCTGGTATTCAGTGCGGCCAGCTTTATCATTGCCTGGTCCACTAATCTGCAAATGATCTATGCCATGCGTATAGTGCAGGGATTTACGGTAGCAGTAATTGCAATAAGCAAGCGTGCCTTTTTCATGGACCTCTATACAGGAGAAGCATTAAAGAAATACACGAGCATGTTCTCCGTGATCTGGGCCATTGCGCCCATCGTGGCGCCTTTCCTGGGCGGATTTTTTGAAACAACCTGGGGCTGGTCTTCCAACTTCATGTTCCTCGGTTACTTCGGACTGGCATTTTTTGTGATTGAAGCGATGATTGGCGGCGAGTCGATGAAAACGGCGCAGCCATTCAGCGTACGGTCAACGGTGCAAACGTATAGCAAGATGCTCAAAACACAGGATTTTACTGCGGGCATTATAATACTAGGACTTACCTATGGCATGGTGCTGCTGTATGGTATGTGCAGTCCGTTTTTGATTGAGCACAAGCTGCATTTCATGGCTACAACAACAGGTTATTGTTCCTTGTTCTCCGGGGTGGCGGTGATGATCGGCGGGTCCGTATCGAGAATGCTGGTAAGTAAAGCGTTCACTAAAAAATTAGTGCTGGCCAGTATTGCACAGCTGCTTACTGTAGCCATTATGATACCGCTCACAATCTACTACCACAATTTATTTACGCTGTTAGTATATGTTTTCCTGTTGCATAGCACAGCCGGGTTTATCTTCAATAACCTGATGTCGTATTGTTTGATCCGCTTTCCGCAATATGCAGGTAAGGCAAGCGGCTTAACAGGCGGAGGATTTGCGGTGGTAACTTCTATACTGAGCTCTTTTATGGTAAACACTATTTCCATTACCAGCCAGGCTGTACTGGGCGTGGCTTATGGCATTGTAGCTGTGCTTGTGTTCCTGTTGCTGATAAAAACAAAATGGAAAGGGGAAGAAGAAAGGAAAGCAGAGGTGGATGAAGTAGAGGAGGAACAGGTACCTGGAATACAATCAATAGTGGTGGAAGGATAATAGTTATGTAATAGTTAGTCTTTTTTTTCATGCCGTGCCCTGTACAACAATGCTGCCCGGAAGATCTTTTAAAGTTGTCTTTGACATGATGATCTTCCAGGCAGCTTTGCTCAAACGTACAATTCTACTGTACTTAAAATTCAGATCGGTCTTTTCATCTCATTAATGAACGATCATAATTTAGATGATTGCATATCTTAATCAATGCGGATGCTTTCAATACCTTTTTCCAGGGCATATTCCTTTACACCGGGAACTTTGACGCCTTCCGCACGGAATACAGTCATGTCTGTCATACCTAAAAACCCGAGAAATGCTTTCAGATAAGGCGCTACAAAATCGTTCCCTTTGGAAGGCCCTTCTGAATAGATGCCGCCGGAAGACATGGCAACGTACACTTTCTTACCAGTGACCATTCCAACCGGGCCATTTTCGTTGTAGCCGAAGGTTATCCCTGCCCTTGTGATATGGTCGATCCAGGCCTTCAGCGCAGTGTGGATCGTGAAGTTATAAAGCGGAGCGCCGATCACAATGATATCTGACGCCATTAACTGTTTTACCGCCTCATCCGAGTAGCGTAGCGACTCCTTTGCTTCAGCAGTCAATTGTTCGCCGGGTGTAAACATAGACTGAAGGATCGTAGGATTTAAATGCGGGATATCCAGATCGTTCAAATTCACTTCTTCTACGGTGCTGCCCGGATATTTTTCGATCCCCTTTTCAACAATGGCTTTACTGAGCCTAAAGCTATAAGATTGATTTCCCTGAATGCTGGAAATTAAATGAAGGATACGTTTCATAAACGCCTGATTAAATGTTAGCTACTTCTGCATGGCAGGAACAATTCCCGTATGTTGCACCAAAGGGGTGCTCAGGATGGTAGAACTGTTCTTGCAATTATCGCAGGCAAAAGTAGCTGCGCCGGCTGTTGAAAGGATCGTACTTTCCTGAAGGAAAGCGCTTCCCTTCAGGAAAGTGCATATCTTTAGGTATGACGATGATGATTCCCGATACGATGCCCGGTAAAGCAGAATGCTCCAATTCGCTTAAGAATGTATTGGATGCCTTGTACGTTCTTAATGGCAAATGGAAACTTGCTTTGATCCTTAGTTTGGTACAATCTTCCAAACGTTTTAACGAGATCCAGAACGAGATGAGCGGAATATCTCCAAAAGTTTTAGCAAAAGAGCTCAAAGATCTGGAGTTGAATGAGTTCATCAAACGCAAGGTGTATCCCACTACGCCGGCGACCATTGTTTACGAAGCAACCGAATATAGCCTGACGCTGAAAAACGTGCTGCGTGAGCTTACTGCCTGGGGTGGGCAGCATCGGGAAAAGATCAGGCAAAGTATGCGGCAGAAGCGTTACGAGTTGCGTTAATTTACCCCATCCTATATTTCATGTTTGCTTTCTCCCAAAAATGCCTTCCTGTAATTTCTTGGGTTCATTTTGTAGTAATTGATGAATTGCCGGTTGAAATTAGAAATATTGTTATAACCACAGTCATAACAAATGGAAGTAATGGAGCTGCTGGATTCAACCAAAAGCCTGGAAGCTTTTTGTAACCGCAGCTCCTGCAAAAAGAAGGAAAAGCTTTTGCGGGTTCTGAGCGAAAAAAAACGGGAGAAGGCATTTTCATGCATTTCAGCAATAGCCGCTGCTTCAGCAAGTTTTATATCGTTTTCAAAATTAGCAGTAATCCAATCCAGCACTTTGCATAAGCGGGTTGATTCTTTTTCGTTATGCCCGGTCATTGGAGCTTTTGTAATAGGTGATACTTCTTCTGAATCTGCTATGATCCTTAAAACATCTAAAAGCGTGATCAACCGTTTTAAACCGGTATCCGTAACAATTTCTCTTAGTTTTTCATTCACGCTTTTGCCGGTTTCGCCCAAAATATCCAATCCCGAAACCGCTTTTTGCAATAACAATTTTAAGGTAGCGGCTTCAGGCAATGATAAAAGATCATTTCCCAGCGATTGTTCCGTAAAATGAATGACAATAGATCTGGCCTTCAGGGCAGGGTTGTTGTTATAATATTCCGCATCATTCTTGTAAATGTGCGGAATATTGGGGCCAATGAGTGCAAGACTGCCCGGTTTAAAATCTGATATATGATCCCCGATGATCCGCTTGCCGGTACTTTCCACGATGGTTACCAGCTCATACTCCGGGTGGTAATGCCAGGGCGTGGGATAATAAGCATATTCAAAGTCCCTTACCACAAACGATTCTTTGTTTGCTTTAGGCAAATGTTCCAGCGCAGGTTTCATTACTGATTTTTTAATGACTAAAACACAATTAAAATTAAGGAAATCTTGCTATAATAGTATTTATTGGCTGGTTTAAACTGGTAGTTTATCAAAACAGGCCGCTCTACTTTTATGCCTGAAATCTTCATCTCCTATGGCAAATTTTAAACTAACGCCCAGCCAGGCTGCTGCATACGAAAAAGATGGTTACCTGATCGTAAGGAATTTTATCTCTTTAGACGAGCTGCACAAACTGCAGGAAGTTACTTTCTCAGATAGCAATATGCACAAACATGCGTTTGACCTGAATGACCAAAGCGGTAAAAAAACAAAACTTACTTTATGGTATTCTCCCGGAAATGATGTGTATGGCTTATTAACCAAAAGCAAACGAATGGTTGATGCCGTTAACCTGCTGATGGAAGGCGATAGCAGCGTTTGTCATTTTCACAGTAAGCTCATGCAAAAAGAGCCTAAAGTGGGCGGTGCATGGGAATGGCACCAGGATTATGGGTATTGGTACAAAAATGAATTTCTTTTCCCCGGGCAGATGATCTCTGTTATGATTGCCATCACAGATGCCAACAGGGAAAACGGCTGCCTGCAGGTAATAAAAGCAACCCATAAAATGGGCCGTATTGAACATGGATTTTCAGGTGAGCAGGTAGGCGCCTCTCAACATTATGTGGATTTAGTGCTGAAAACAAAAGAACTGGTATTTGTAGAGCTGAAAGCAGGTGATGCATTGTTCTTTCATCCTAATCTGCTGCATCGCTCAGAGGCAAATTTGTCTGACAACCCAAGATGGTCGATAATATCTGTATACAACCGCGCTGAAAATGTGCCTTATAATGAGCCTTCACAATCCAGCACTATTCCTTTAACTGCTGTGCCGGATGAAGCGTTGCTGGAGTGGGAAGGAGGTGATATTTCTGAAGCGGCTAATTTTCTGACGAAGGAGGAGGACGAGGCGTTAAAGTGATGATGATGGCAAGAGGCTAAAGATTACTTTGTTTCTACACTATTAAATTAAAAGACTCGTATCAGGCCATCAAAGCTTCTAATTTATCTTTCCATTTTTCCCAATCCGGCATAAGCGCCGATTGTAGCTGAAAGAACTTTTGTGTGTGGTGTTTATGGATCAGATGACATAATTCATGTACAATGATATATTCGATACAGGCTTTCGGTGCTTTAATGAGTTCAGGATTCAGAATGATCTTTCCTTTTGCCGTACAACTTCCCCAGCGGGTAGGCATTTCCTGCATAAACAGCCCTTCTGGTTGTACACCATATTTCCCAAAGTGCTGTATCCAGGGCTCAGCTATCTCCGCAAATTTTGCCTTTGCACGATACCGGTACCAATTAGTAAGTACGGATTGTGCCGTGCTTTTAGGGGTATGGTATACCTGGATTTCTTTACCTGAAAAATGTACTTCGTTCTTTTTGGCGGTTGCAACGCGCAAACGGTACTGCCTGCCCAGGTATAAGTGAGATTCTCCACCCCGGTATTGTTTCTCCGGCTGTTTAGGGTAAAAGCGCAGGAAAAAGCTTTGCTGTTTTAATATCCAGCGGGCCCGTTTCTCCAGCTTTTCCTCAATACGCTCCTGGGGTGTTCCTTCAGGTGCTTTTACCAATACCGCCATATCAGGTGTTACGGTAATGCCAAGCGTTTTCCGTTCACTGAATTCAAGATGATATTGGATCTTTATAGCTCCGTACTGTAGTTCCTGCATCATGCTTTATACCTTGCTTTAGCTATATCCATACATTGATTGGCAAGTGACTCTGCTTGTTCTATAGACAATTGTAATTCATCAATCAGGTATTCACCGATGTAAAAATTCATTCTCCGGATCACATCCAGCTTATGCTGCCAGTCAACGACAAGATATTGCCGGATAATATGATCGGCAGCTTGCGCGAAGTCAATACTTCGCTGTTCAGATAACTTACCTTCTGCTATGCAGAGGCGATAAAAAGCGATAGATTCGGCCTTATCCTTTAATACTGGTGGTATATCCTCGCCACTGCGATTGATCGCCTGGTCCCGGTATTGATTCAGCTTTTTCAATGCCCCTGCTTCTGAAATACGTTGTGCCCGCAGCTCAGCAATGGTTTGCTGTATAAGCTCTGAAAGCTTTCTATAGAATACCGGGTCCTCATCCATACGTTCTGTAATGTGCCGGGATGTACGGCTTGCAATTGTTTCCGCCTTAGCACGGTCGCCAATTACTTTCTGCAGCTCACGTTCAAAAGCATCCGTATCCAGTATGCTTATCTGCTCCGTCAAACGAATGACCTCTTCGGTGGTAACGTGTTGATCCAATAATTTCTGTAATTGCTTTTCGTAGCGGCTAAAATCTACTTTATCAGAATAAGTTTGGCTGACAGCGTTGCGTAACTGAGTGAAAAATCTTAAATCATCTTTTAAACGTTGTTTGCGGAATTCAGGTGTGTTATTTTCAAAGTCAATCGAAGAGAATGCCAGCTTCAGACAGCGTGCGAATTCGCTAAACTTGTCATAAAACGACTCACGAACAGCTTTATCTGCCAACAAGTTACTATAGCTAACGATATCATATTTATTACGTAAGCTTTTGAAAATATCAGTCAGTTCAGAATGCAACTGCGGCAAATGGTCAATTTCCGATTGAATATTTGTTACGGTCCCATCGAGGTCAGCGGCTTCAAACTCTTCCAGGCTGGAATAAATATTCATTGCTGCATCCAGGTCGCCCAATACGCCTTCATAGTCGATGACATAACCCCAGTCTTTGCCAGAGGCTACCCGGTTTACACGCGCTATGGCTTGCAACAGTGTATGGCCTTTCAACTTCCGACAGAGATACATAACTACAACACGCGGCTCATCGAAGCCGGTGAGCAGCTTATCAACCACAATCAACAGGTCAGGATAATCCGTTTTTTTGAACTGGGTGATGATACCGGCTTCAAAATCCTTTCCGTGTTTGTTCTCCATCATTTTCCAGAAAGCCACTACCTCATCTGCAGGGCTTTCATGAATATCTTCGTAGCCTTCACGGATATCAGGCGGTGAGATAACAACTTCACTGGTGACTTTACCGATTAGGTCGAAGGCTTTTTTGTATTTGATAGCCGTAGCTTTATCCGGCGTAACCACCATACCTTTGAAGCCGCTACGCTCTCCTGTGCGGTCAGGTCCCCAGTTATGAGTATAATGATCGCTAATATCTCGGGCTATTTCATCTATACGCTGCTCCGTTTTGGCAAGGAGATTGGCCCGGCTGTATTTCTTTTTCAGATCGGCAGTTTCATAGGGCGTTAAGTCTTCGGCTACATGATCGAAACCACGGTCCAGCGCTTTCTGGTTCACATCCTGTACGGCATGCCGCCCTTCATAAATGATAGGCACGATGGCGCCATCTTCTACTGCTTCCCGTATGGTATAAGCATCAATAATACCACCGAACTTTTGTGCAGTACTTTTCTCCTTCTTCATAAGCGGGGTACCGGTAAATGCCAGGAAACAGGCATTGGGCAATACTTTCTGCATCTTCACGTTAAAGCTGCCGTATTGCGTGCGGTGTCCTTCATCAATCAAAACAAAAATATCGGGCGATGCCAAAGGTGTACGTCCCAGGCGCTCTACCGCTGCTTCAAATTTATTGATCACTGTGGTAACAACAGCATCGCTCTTGCTTTGTAAAAGCTCTGCCAGCTGAGCGCCTGTACGGGCACGATGTACAGCTACTTCCACCTGTGCAAAGGTTGTTGTGATCTGTGTGTCCAGGTCTACGCGATCAGTCACCAATACTATCTTCGGATTGCGTACTTCCTGGTGAATACGTCGTGCCAACATAGCCATGGTTAGGCTTTTACCACTGCCCTGGGTATGCCATATTACGCCACCGTGGCGCCGGCCATCTTTTGTTTCCTGTATGCGGCGAATGATCTTTTCAATAGCAAAGTATTGCTGGTAACGGGCTATTTTCTTATAACGGCCTCCTTCGAAAATGATGTAATCTTTAATAAGCGGTAACAGGCGCTGCGGACGGCACAGGTAATAGATATACATATCCTGCTCGCTGACTTTTACCTCACCGGATAGGCGTTGTGCCCAGGCATCTATTGCTATTTCGCTACGGACAGCGCTTAATGCAGCCCGCTCCACTACGCTGACCGGTTGATTTAATAAGACTTCCAATTCATGGTTATCCTCCGTTTCCTCCTCCTTCCAGCTTGCCCAGAATTCCGCTTTGGTATCAGTAGTGCCGTATTTTGCCTGCAGGGTAGCACAAGCGAGCAAAAGCTGGCTGTAAGCATACAATGGGCGAATGCCGTCTTCAGTTTGGTTGCGGGTGTGCTGCGAGATAGCCTGACTGAGAGGCTCTTTCATGTCTGGACGCTTACACTCAATAACAACCAGCGGTATGCCGTTCACGAACAGCACAATATCAGGGCGAAGGCAGTCACGGCTTCCTGTACGCATCACGTCATACTCTTCGGTAACATGGTATACATTGCGCTCCGGATGTTGCCAGTCAATATATTGCAGGGTAAAACTCTTCTTGTCACCATCTATGTTTTGCTCTAATGCTTTACCTAAAGTAAGGCGTTCGTAGGCTTTTTGACTGGCGCTAATGTAACCATCCTGGAAGGGCAGCTCCTTAACCGCCTGGATACCGGCTTCTATATTGCCGTCACTGAACACGGTGGTTTTATTACTGCCTACTTGTATGCTATTAATGGCTTTGAGCTGGGTGCGCAAAACATCTTCAAGCAGTACATTACTGGTTTTACCGCCGCGTGCAGCCAATGCTTCCTCCGGATTGAGATAAGTATAGCCCAGCCGCATTAGTAATTGTAGTGCGGGTAGCTGGGAAGCATCGTTTTCGCGGAAGGATGGATGAGACATTGGTTATTGTTTTACATTAGCAGATGTACCTGAGCGATTTATGTTTTTACTCTTACTTTACCTGTCAGCAGTATCTGCATCAGCCCTTTCTTTTGCTGCTGCAGCGCGACAAGGTGGCGGCGGTGGATTTGGATTTCATTTTCGGAGGTGCTGAGGATGGTGGCGATGGCGGTTTGTTCAGGTAAGGACGGTAATAAGATCTTTATTTTAGAAAACTTATCCCATCGCAAACCTCCGCGTCTATCAATTGAACCTTCCATTCTACGACGATATTCAAGTATATATCGATGTGTTTTTAGTAAACGAAAGAGAAATAAATTATTAATAAGAAGTTCGTTCGTTTTAAAAACGGTGTACATTGGACTTATTAATCCTTTATCATATTTATCCTGATAGCCTATGCTACCTTCTTCAATATGGTTAGTAGCATAAGCAAAATGTTTTCTTGGTACTATTTTATAAGTACTTAGGTCATCTGCAAAAATTTTTCTTCCAAAGTATTCAAGGGAAGGCACCAGTCCGTCATATTTAGTACAAGATAATACAACAGTGTTCTTGTTAGTTCTATTCTTTAGAGATATTTCTTCCGCAATATCTCCAATCAAAGTCTCCTTCCTCACTCCCCTAAACTCCTTTAGTTTCTTTTTACCACTAAGTAATTGCTGCAACAAAGCCCTATGGCGCTTTTGCAATGCCGCGATTAGCTGCTGCTCTTTGGCTATGGCGGCATCCCAGGTAGAGAGGATAGCGGCTATACGGCGTTGCTCGGGAAGTGGGGGAAGGGGAATTGGCGTGGCTTTTACCTGAGATGAATTTATCGGTAGTATTACATAAAGTGTGTCAACGGGTTTAAAGATTCAGTTTTAATCGATCACTAAATATAATAGATAATTGTG
>NZ_JAGXJN010000278.1 GCF_019091455.1 Chitinophaga sp. GbtcB8 | reverse complement strand
AAGGTTGTTAAAACAATCAACAGCACAAATTTGATTGTATTCATGCAGCGATATCCTCCTTCGTTGACTTTGATTCGCGGAATCGTTATCCGTTGTCATTGTAAACGAAGAATATTTCGTTCTTCATCGAAGTATGGAATGCAGGCTAGGCCCGCAAGATGAGGAATGCGGCATA
Organism: Chitinophaga sp. GbtcB8; assembly: GCF_019091455.1. GTDB lineage: Bacteria > Bacteroidota > Bacteroidia > Chitinophagales > Chitinophagaceae > Chitinophaga. Next base: position 75 of record NZ_JAGXJN010000278.1, on the reverse strand, counting down.
AAAAAAGGTCCTTAAATTACTTATTAGTAATTTACGGCCCTTTTTGGCGTTGATGCGGTCGAGAGGACTCGAACC
>NZ_JAGXJN010000277.1 GCF_019091455.1 Chitinophaga sp. GbtcB8 | reverse complement strand
GAGGCCGAACGTGGGGTACTTGCTCATCCTTGTTAGGGCTTTTCAAAGCCTCTTGCATCAGGTATAAACGTTGGTTGGGATGATGTAAGCCATCACTCCTTTCGTTCCCTAACTGGCCCAACAGGCGACTCCACCTCCAACATTACGGCTAAGAGTCCAGCCCTCACTCCCCTTGGGACCTCCCTGACAAACCCATTACCGATCCCCACAGCTTGCTCCTAGCCCATCGAAATATTGCCTAGAGCACCGC
>NZ_JAGXJN010000276.1 GCF_019091455.1 Chitinophaga sp. GbtcB8 | reverse complement strand
GAAATAGAGCATTTCTTGATATAATAATACTTGTCATGATTATGGAAAATCTATAACTGCTCAAAGTTGATATTTATAATTTCATTTGTGGCATTTTTTCCTCAAGTTGACATCTAACCATCTCAATTTTATCGATAGTATTAGAAACTTTTATTTTATCATTTTTTATTCATCACATATTAAAATAATGATGATGCATAATGCATTACAATTTATTTTTTATGATATTAGAAAAATTAGCTGAAGTAGAT
>NZ_JAGXJN010000275.1 GCF_019091455.1 Chitinophaga sp. GbtcB8 | reverse complement strand
TTTACCGGCATAAACCTGGCCATCCCCGAAGAAACGGTCTTCACCAGGCGTACCATAATCGGGAGCGCTTTAGCGGAACAGCAGATCCACCAGAAAGGGATTAGCCAACCGGCCGGATTTGCCATAGTTCAGCGCTGCAGCCGCAGAAACTGGGGGGGCAGCCAGGCTGGTACCGGCAGCCCAGGTATAGAAATAGGGACGGGGGTCTTGTCCCTAGGCGCAAAGGTTAGACACAAAATCGAACAAGATTT
>NZ_JAGXJN010000274.1 GCF_019091455.1 Chitinophaga sp. GbtcB8 | reverse complement strand
AGCATTGCCCAGCCCAGCCCCGCGGGGACCGGCAAAATTGCCGGCAATATCATATACGGGTACAATGGGTGGCTGCCGCATTGCATTTACAATGGCATTGCCCTCCCCGCTGGCATAATTCCCGCCGGAAGATTCTGTGAAGGATACCTGCAGTTTCTCACCAAAGCGGATATGCTCCTTAACATTCAGCGCCGTATTATTGCGGGGGGGGAAACGTTAAAAGTGGGGGAACTTTAAAAACCCCTGCTGTG
>NZ_JAGXJN010000273.1 GCF_019091455.1 Chitinophaga sp. GbtcB8 | reverse complement strand
AGAACGACGCGAACCGCTCCGTCAGCGACGAGACGCGCCGGAAAATATGGGAGACCGCCGAAGCGCTCGGCTACACGGCGACGCGCCCGTCGAAAACCAAAAAGCAGGAGCCGACGCACGCCTTCCGCATCGGATGCCTCGTCGCGATGCCGCAGAATAAATACAACAATCCGTATTTCTCGGTCATCCTGGAAGGCATCGAGAAGACGCTTGCCGATGCGGGCATGCGGCTCGAATTCGTCAGCAGCATC
>NZ_JAGXJN010000272.1 GCF_019091455.1 Chitinophaga sp. GbtcB8 | reverse complement strand
AAAACTGTACACATGCTTCTTTTAACTGTGTTACATTCTGTCAAACCATAAATAATTATAGCCCTTAGCTTCTAAAATTTGTTTCCGTAACTTTGGTCTAGGTTGTCTCGACTCTACTCCCAATTTTTAATTTAAGACCATGTCATCATCAAACATTAAATGTTTAGTAGATATTTACATTGACCCTCTCATTGGCCCTCTCCAGACCCCGCATGGGGTACATTTCTTTTTTAAGCATTACAAGTACAAAC
>NZ_JAGXJN010000271.1 GCF_019091455.1 Chitinophaga sp. GbtcB8 | reverse complement strand
AACCGACCGGCGAATGCACTGGGCGAGATTCCCTCAGTGGCGAGGAGCTCGCCGCGCACGGCAGCTGCCATGAGGTGCTGCACCATCGCAGCTCGATACCGTTCCCCTGTTTCGGCGACGTCATGAGCGGGGCCCAGAAGACCCAAGACTTGGCCAAACGCTTTTGGTTGCGCCACGAGCGTTCTGGGGACGAAAGCGAATCCCTGTCCGTCAATTGGACGCACCATGGCACGACCCTTCTGCTGAAAATG
>NZ_JAGXJN010000270.1 GCF_019091455.1 Chitinophaga sp. GbtcB8 | reverse complement strand
AATCGACGATGACTTTAATACTATAGTAAAACTATCAGCCACCTTTTTCTAATAGGAATGCCAATTTTGGTACCACATAATTCTTCTTCTTCATCATCATGACATCAATCTTTAATATTGAGAACTTCGGTGTGAGAGCAATTGCATATAAATTATATTCAGGAGGCCAATCATTTCTTCACCACTTTGGCTGGTAAGAATCTTTTACTTAGACCAATGGGAGAGGATTGGAAATTGGTGCTCTCACATAT
>NZ_JAGXJN010000269.1 GCF_019091455.1 Chitinophaga sp. GbtcB8 | reverse complement strand
GCACAGAAGTTCATAGATAATCCTTTGCAGCCCGGTGAGCGCCTGTACAGAACGGGCGACTTAGGCCGCTGGCTGCCGGATGGCAACATTGACTCCATAGGCCGTATGGACGACCAGGTGAAGAACCGCGGTTACCGCATAGAGCTGGGCGAAATAGAAAGCCTGCTGCAGCAGCACCCGCAGGTAGATCCCGCCGTGGTGCTGGCAAAACAATATCAGCAGGCAGAGAAAGAGCTGGTAGCATATATAGT
>NZ_JAGXJN010000027.1:37304-114000 GCF_019091455.1 Chitinophaga sp. GbtcB8 | reverse complement strand
AGATAGTCGGCCAAGCCGACTATCTTCCTACTCGATTTGAAGGGGTTTGGCCGGATATTTCGTAAATTCGTATACGGAAAAAGGATTTATATGGACGAGATTGTTAATAAAGTAGCGCAGAGCGCACTTACTTCACTGGACCTGGAAGATTATTATCCCAAAGAAGAAATAGTAGTATTTGATATAAAGGATCACCTGTTTATGGAAATGATCCTGAAGGAAAAAGATTTCCGTGCTGCTATGCAAAACCTGGACTGGGAGCAATACCGCAATAAAAATGTAGCCATTACCTGTACGGCTGACGCCGTGGTACCCCGCTGGGCCTATATGCTGATAATGACCTACCTGGAACCGGTAGCACATTACGCTGCTTTTGGCGATGCCGGCTTTATTCATAATACCCTGTTCCTGCAAAACCTCAATAAGATAGATGTGAATGAGTTTGCAGATAAACGGGTTGTGATCAAAGGCTGCGGGGATAAAGGCGCCGGTGAAATTGCCTATGTGGAGATCACTCGCCTGCTGCGTCCTGTAGTAAAAAGCATTATGTATGGAGAGCCTTGCTCCACAGTGCCTATCTACAAGAAAAAATAAACTGTAAATATTAAACGTGTACTGTTGCCTGGAATGCATTACATCCAACACCGTTATTTTTTAGTACCTGCTATCATAATTACTATATGGTTGCTGCAGGGTTGTAATGGATGCAATCATACTAAAACACCCCCTCCTGTACGCGACAGTGTAACTGCTGAAACAGAAATTCCCACCCCTAAAGACACACTTAAGAACTGGGCGGAACAGCGCCTGATACAATGGAAAGGCTGGATAGACAGCAGCATGGCCGGCAGCTTTGGAACCGATAGCCTGGAACGTACCACGGTAGATACACTGGGATCAATAGATACTATCTCTATGGAAGTGGCGCGGTTTGAACAGTTCCGGCAATTTTTTGTATATAGCCCCGACAGCAGCCGGGTAATAGATATGGTGAGCTATGGGAATTTCCTGCACCAGGGCACGCATGGTCAAGTAGTGCTGGAATCCGGTGAGCCAGATACAGAGGTGGCTATTGTTAATGTACAAACGAAAAAACGCGAACGCATTTTATTTACCGGCCCTTCTACTATTATTAAACAGGCCGTGTGGGTAAATGATCATACCATACTAATAGCCGGTGGCACGTACAATGAAAATAACCAGCTGCAACCTGCTATCTGGAAGTACGATACCAACACCAAATTGCTGGAGAACTGGGAAAGCGACCGGCTCTAAAACCATCCCCGCTTCTTAAATAAAATGATCATAATTATAAGGATCACCACCATTACCCCAATGGTAGTAGCATAACCGTTGGGCGAGTGCAGCTCCGGCATGTTATCGAAGTTCATACCGTAAATACCGGCTATTACCGTGAGCGGCGCCATGAGCGTGGTTACTACGGCCAGCACTTTCATTACCTCGTTCATTTTCAGGTTCAGCTGCGTGTGGTACTGCTCCTGCAGGTTAAACACCATATCCTTATAGTTATCGGTAAGGTCATTACAATGCACAATGTGGTCAAACACATCTTTATAATATTTCATGGTGCGCTCATCCAGCAAAGGACTTTCACTTTTTAAAAAACCATTTACCAGCTCCCGCACGGGTGAAATAGCACGGCGGAACAGTAACAGCTCCCTGCGCAACAGGTTAATACGGGCCAGGGTGCGGTTGTTGGCTTCATGCTGCACCACATCTTCCATCAGCTCTATTCGTTCACCCAGTTTATCCAGCACCGTAAAATAACTATCTACAATAACATCCAGCAAAGTGTAACATAAATAATCCGCGAAAGCCAGCCGGATACGGGAGCCATTGATATGCAGCTTTTCGCGGATGGGATCAAAAACATCGCGGTGGGAATCTTCCTGGAAAGAGAGCACAAAATTTTTCCCCAGCACAATGCTCACCTGCTCCTGTTCTATGGTACAGCTAAGCTTATTAAAATAGATCATGGGCAGCACGCAAAATAAGTGATCACCCATTTCATCCATCTTGGCGCGCTGGCCTACATTCAGGATATCTTCTTCTAAAAGGTAATGAATACCAAAGCCGGTGCAAATAGTATGGATCTCTTCTTTGCGGATACCGTCAATATTGATCCAGCTGGTTTCCGGTGTTGCTGCATAATGTAACAGGTCCTTCACATCCTGCAGCTTCACTTCTTCACAATGATTATCTTTAAAATCAAACACCGTGATCTTTACCTCTGCTACGGGCTTGCGGTCTGCAATACCGGTAGCAGGATTGTAGTTCATGATGCGCTGCTTTTTTCCCTTAAAAGGATTTAACGCATCCGGAATGGGCAATATACGTTTAGCCATAACAGTTAGTTAATTCAGTCCTGCAAAAATACAGGGGTGAAAGAGGAAACTTTCACCGGTCATACCTTGTTCGTACTACTTTTTCAAAATTCAAATTAAGATAAAATAATGGTAACCCTGGCATAACATAGCCCCCTTATCTTCAGTTTAAATTGGTCAAATCTCATGTCAACTATCAACCTTGGAAAAACCTTGCCCCTGCTGGGCCTTACTGCCAGCGTACTGTTTCTTTCATGCGGCAAAGACAACGACGGAGGAACTGAAAACCCTCCCAACAACACCATTGAATGGAAAAACCATTCTGTTACACCGGCTTTTATCAAAAAACTCTCCGGTTTTGAAAGCCTGGAAGTGTATTCCCTGATCAGCAGTGATGATACCCTGCCGCAAAGCCCTAATTATGTATTTGGCGGCTCTGCCGATGGCTCCGGTATACTGAAGCAGGGGGATAACTATATAATGCTGGTGAACCAGGAAGATAACTATTCTGTATCCCGCATTACACTGGACAAAACCTTTAAACCTGTAAAAGGCGAGTACGTGTTAAACTCCGATGGCGGCCAGTGGCGTTTATGTTCTGCCACCCTGGCTACACCGGAAATACATGGTTTTGGCCCGCTGTACCTAACCTGCGGGGAAAGTAATGTTGAGGGCAATGTGCATGGACTGGATCCGCTGGCAGCTGCCGGCAACCCCGCCACCGGGCATGAGCTGAAAGCCCTTGGTTTCAGAAGCGCGGAAAATGCAGTGCCCCTGCCTAAAGGTACCTATGCAGGTAAAACCGTGATCGTAATTGGGGAAGATGCGGAAGATGCTTCCGGCGGCCAGGTGTTCCTGTATATGAGCAACACAGTAGGCGACCTGCAAAAAGGCAGCCAGTTTATGCTGCGCCGGGTAGATGGTAACCAGCGCGAAACAGATATGAAAACCGGTTCCACCTACGATGTGGAATTTGTAAGATATGACAGCACCCTTACCGGCGCGCAGGTAGCCCTGCTTACGGACCCGCTGAAGGTTATTAAGTTTGGCCGCGTGGAAGATGTGGATTACCGTAAAGGCAGTGATGCCAATGGCCGCGAAATATATTTCACCGTAACCGGCCAGGATATAAGCGGGGTAAATGCAGATGGCGCCCGTACCAAATGGGGCCGTGTGTACCGCCTGGTGCTGAATGCAAACGACCCCTTAAAAGGTAAGCTGGAAGTAATACTGGATGGGGATGATGATAATGGCCCGGCCAATAAGTTCCAGAACCCTGACAACGTATGTGTTACAGAAAATTATGTGTACGTACAGGAAGATTCCAATGGTTATGGTACAGAAGACCATGATGCATATGTGTACCAGTACACCATTGCCAGCAAACAGCTGAAACCCGTGTTTGAGCTGGACCACCACCGTACTGCCCCGGATGCAGCGAGGTATGGCAGCGCTACGTCCAAGTTCGGTAGCTGGGAATACGGATCGCTGGTAGATATTTCCAGTGTAATTGGTGTGGATAATGCCTTTACGCTGTGTATACAACCGCACACCTGGCATGGCGCCCGTTATAAAGGTGCAGATGGCGGTGCCAAACGCGTAAATGAAGATCAGGGTAGTGAGATAGTAGTGATCAAAGGACTACCACGATAATGAAATAACAGTACTGAAGCGTGAAAGGTGAATAACACATTCGCTTTTCACGTTTCAGTTTTCCATACTAAACCTGCAACATGCGTATAGGCGTTATAGTGATAGCTGTTACACTGCTGGCCATACTGGCTTACAGCATTACAGACCTGAAGGCAGATAGTGCTGCACCTTTGGCTACCAGCCGCTGGTACCAGTTTCAGGCAAATGAGCTGGAGCAGAAGGTAGCTGCATTATGTACGGCTATTGAACAACGCCAGCCAACGCAAAAATTACAGCAGGCTTTTTTTGCAGCCAGGCTGGCATACAAACCCCTGGAGCTGCTCACCACTTATTATATGCCCTATACTGACCGGTTTATTAACGGTCCTAATTTGCAGGAAGTAGAAGCGGATGAAAAAGATGTGACCGTACAACCGGAAGGTTTCCAGGTGCTGGAAGCCTTATTATTCCCCACCTTACAAACCACAGATACGGCAGCGCTGCGGCAGGAAGCACAACGCCTGCGGGCTAACCTGCAGCGGGTGCGCATGCGGGCAGCCAGCCAGGATTTTACGGATGCGCAGCTGTTTGATGCTATGCGGCAGGAAGTATTGCGTATATCCTCCCTGGGCCTGAGTGGTTTTGACTCACCGGAAGCGCAATACAGCTTGCCGGAAGCCGCAGCTGCCTTACATGGTGTGGAAACCATCTGGCATTTTTATGCTACGCGTGTACAGCTTATTAACACAGGGCTGGCTAACCATACACAGGAATTATTTACCAACGCCAGGCAAACCTTACAAACGCATACTGACTTTAATACGCTGGACCGTTTGCACCTGATCAGCAACTACCTGGATCCGCTGATGGTAAATTTAAAGCTGGTACGTGAAGCATTGAACATACCCTATACACAGCTGCCTCACTTTTTAGACCCTGCTGCTTCCCATACATTTGCCAAAGACGCTTTTGATGTTACCTTTTATGCACCTGACCAGGCGCAGGTTATTACAGATGATCAAATAACCCTGGGTAAACAATTGTTCTATGACCGCGTGCTTTCCTATAACGGGCAACGTTCCTGCGCTACCTGTCATGATCCGCACAAAGCATTTTCCGACGGCCTGAAAACCCCTGCTGCCCTGGACGGAGAAGCACCGGTAATACGCAACACCCCCACTATTTTAAATGCAGCATTACAACCCGGTTTGTTCTACGACCAGCGTGTAGCTTACCTGGAAGACCAGGTAAATACCGTGGTGCATAACCGTGCAGAAATGCATGGCGACTTAAAAACCGCAGCCCTGAAACTGCAGCAGCAAAGCGGCTATCAGCAGCTATTTAAAAAAGCGTTTGATGTACAGCCGTCGCAGATCAATCCCCGGAATATTCAGCGCGCTATAGCGAGCTACATACGTTCGCTTATAAAGCTGAACAGCGCTTTTGATGAGTATATGCGTGGCGATACCACCCGGCTGACTGTGGCAGCAAAAAGAGGATTTAATATTTTCATGGGCAAGGCAAAATGCGGTACCTGCCATTTTATGCCGCTGTTTAACGGTGTAGCGCCGCCGGATTTTGCAAAAGCAGAAGCTGAAATCATAGGGGTACCTGCTATAAAAGATAAACCGGTAATAGATACGGATAATGGCAAATATAATGTGCACCATATAACCTTATACCGCTATGCGTTTAAAACTCCTACCCTGCGCAATGTAGCCTTTACAGCCCCTTACATGCATAACGGCGTATTTAATACGCTGGAAGAAGTGATCACTTTTTATAACAACGGCGGTGGCGCCGGCATGGGGATGCAGCTGCAGGGACAAACGCTGCCCACAGACTCACTGCACCTGAACCAGCAGGAGCAACAGGATGTGATTGCCTTTATGCAATCTTTAACTGATACTGCTGCCATTCAATAATTTCCCGCATAACGTAGTAATGTATACACACTGTTTTATGCCAATAATGGGCGCTAATCTCCTGCAATAAAGCGCATTGTACGGTAGCCACTACTGGAACCGTTTTTGTTGTAGCTACTTACACCTAAATGCGGGATTATGGAGCAAGCGCAGCAAAATGAGCATAAGGGGATTGAAAGCAGCATCACCTCCGGCATACACAGCAGTTACTGGCTGGATTCTTTGCAGGCCCTGCAATATGAGCCCCTGCAGGAGAATCTGGAAACAGATGTAGTAATTATTGGCGGTGGTATGGCAGGTGTAAGCATTGCCTACCGCTTAACCATGCTGGGCAAAAAAGTGGTATTGGTAGAGGACGGCGCCATAGGCAGCGGGGAAAGCGGACGTACCACCGCGCACCTGGTGGCAGCACTGGATGACCGGTATTACCACCTGGAAAAAATATTTGGAAAAGAAGGCATCCGCCATATAGCAGAAAGCCACCGCGCTGCAATTGATACCATAGAAAAGATTATACAAACAGAAGGTATTATATGTGATTTTGAAAGAGTGACCGGTTACTTATTCCTGCACCCTTCTGATAAAGCAGATTCACTGGAAAAAGAATATAACGCTACCCGGGAAGCCGGTCTGGACGTGGCTTTGCTGGATGCTGTACCCGGCCTGCCACAGGTGGGTCCCGGCCTTGCATTTGCCAACCAGGCACAATTTCATCCTTTAAAATATTTACATGGTTTGTGTAGTGCTATTACTGCAAATGGCGGAAAAATATTTACCTCCACCAAAGCGGAATCCATAGACCATACCGGTATTGTTACGGACCAGGGTATGCGGGTGCATGCCGGTTTTGTGGTAGTGGCCACCAACTCACCGGTAAATGATAAATATGCCATTCACTTAAAACAGTTTGCTTACCGTACGTATGTAATTGGCGGGCTGGTAGCAAAAGACAGTATTCCACATGCATTGTGGTGGGATACCGGCGATTACCATGCCAATGCTTCTATACCACCCTACCACTATGTACGCATACAGGCTTATGATGAAAACCATGACCTGCTGATATGTGGTGGTGAAGACCATGCCACGGGCCTGGCTTTTGCGGAACCTATTACGGACGAGGAACGGTACCGGCACCTGGAAACCTGGGTGCGGGGAAAATTTGCGATAGAAGAAATTATTTACCGCTGGTCCGGCCAGGTAATGGAACCCATGGATTCACTGGCTTACATAGGCCGTAACCCCGGGGATAAAGACAATGTATTTATTGTTACCGGCGATTCCGGTAACGGCCTTACGCATGCTACCATAGCGGCCTTGCTGATACCGGACCTGATACTGGGGCAGGTAAATCCCTGGAAAAAGATCTATGATCCGCAACGGTTCAAATATTTCCGTTCCGGTAAAACCTGGATAAAGGAATTTGCCGGCGGCTTATTCCGCTACATGAAAGAATACCCGTATGATGCGGATGTGGTGGAGCTTTCCTCCATTCAGCAGGGTGAAGGAAAGATAGTAGAGCTGGGAAAAAATAAATACGGGATCTACCGCGATGAAGAGGACGACCTGCACATTGTATCTGCAGCCTGTACACACTTAAGCTGTATTATACAATGGAATGGTGATGAGAAAAGCTGGGACTGCCCCTGCCATGGCAGCCGGTTCACCTACAAAGGAAAAGTAATTAACGGGCCTGCCAACCAGGACCTGTTCTATTACCGGGAAAAGGCGCCGGCCTCACACCCTGCAGATAAATGAGAAAACAATTTTTGTTAACAACTATAAAACGGATCTTATGGAAAAGCAACTCAGCAACAAGAAGGTAGCTATACTGGTAGCAGATGGGTTTGAAGAATCTGAATTTACAAAACCATTAGAGGCACTGAAAGATGCCGATGCACAGGTAGATGTAATATCATTACACGGCGGTAAGGTAAAAGCCTGGGCTGAAAAAGACTGGGGTGGCGAGTATGATGTGGATAAAACTGTGGACCAGGCCAACTCAAAAGATTATGATGCCCTGGTATTACCCGGTGGTGTATTAAACCCGGATCAATTGAGGGTAAATGCAGATGCAGTAGCTTTTGTAGGCGGCTTCTTTGACGACAGCAAACCCATTGCCGCCATTTGCCATGGCCCCTGGACCTTAATTGAAACCGGTGAGCTGGCCGGCCGTACTGTAACTTCTTATCCCAGTATTAAAACAGACTTAATTAATGCTGGTGCGCAGTGGGAAGATAAAGAAGTGGTGGTGGATAATGGTTTGGTAACCAGCCGCAGCCCGAAGGATCTGCCTGCCTTTTGTAAAAAGATGGTGGAGGAGATTGCGGAAGGCATTCATGCTTAATTACGAATTGTCAATTACGAATTACAACTTGGGCAAGCCCTTTAATGCTAAAAGCAAAACGCTGTATGCATAATGCTTCATGGAGGTAATTTTTATACCTGTATAAGCTAGGCATACGGCGTTCTTGTTAAAATCAATTCGTAATTGTATCTGCGTACTATCTTTTCTTTTTGTACTTAATATCCACCGGTGCTACGCCGGTTTCAACGATTCCCAGCTTACGGGCGGCTTTTTTAGAGAGGTCTATGATACGGCCTTGTGCAAAGGGACCGCGGTCGTTGATCTTTACTTTTACGGAGCGGCCGTTGGCCAGGTTTATAACTTTTACTTTGGTACCAAATGGTAAGGTACGGTGTGCGCCCGTCATGGCGCTTTGGTGAAAAGTTTCACCACTGGCTGTTTTGCGGCCCTCAAACTTATCTGCGTAATAGGAGGCCTTTCCGCTTTCCGTGATCTGCCGGGCGCAGGAGCACAGCAGGAACAGGCAAAGGGCCAGTAAGGTATAGTAATGTATGTACCGGGATATGAGCATGCAAAAGGTTGTTTTACAAATATAGTCCTTTTTTCATGTGTTTTCCAGCGTCAGAATGGGTAGCCAATAGCTATGTTCAGGATCAGGTTATCCTTACGCCAATCCGGATCGCCAAAGCGGACATCTTTTAACACCCATCGTTCATTTTCCGGCAGCCAGGGCTTGCGCAGGGGAAAGGCAAGGTCCAGGCGCACCACTATAATAGAGGCATCTATGCGCAAACCCACACCTGCATCCACTGCAATATCTTTTAGGAAATGCCCGCTGAATTGCCCGCCTATCCTGTTGGTATCACTTTTTTGCAGCCAGATATTACCGGCATCTACAAACAGCGCCCCATTGATCACGCTTATTAGATGTATACGTAACTCGGAGTTAAACTCAAGCTTAATATCGCCTGCTTCATTGGCCAGGTAACGGCTGCTGGTATCGCGGTAAGTACCCGGGCCTAATGTTCTGGCGCGGAAACCGCGTAAACTGCTGCTACCGCCGGTAAAGAATTGTTTTACAAAGGGCAGGGTCCTGGAATTGCCATAGGGCAGGCCGTAACCGGCAAAAAAGCGGTTCACCCACAGGTTGTTCTTGCTTAGCTGCCAGTAGTGCCGTACATCGCCATTTAGCCTTACATATTGCGCAAAGCGACTGCCGAACAGGGTTCTGCCACTATCGCCTTTAGGCACTATTAAACCGGCTGCATTACCAGATATATCTATGTTACCGTTCAGGTAAAAACTATGAATGCGGTTAGGCTCCTGGTTGTTATAGGTAATGTTATAATTAGCACCCAGTATGAACTGTTTTTCTATGGCCCTGCGCTGCACAGGGTCTACCTTTAAGATACTATCATAACCCGGGGTAGTGCTGGTAGGCAGCACGTAGGTAATGGAAACGGGCGCCCAGTTATGTTCCAGGAAACGTGTTTGCCGCCAGAGATACTGCCACTGGAACGTATACGCGTTCAGGTTATACAGGTTTTGCCGGCTGAACAGCTCATAGCTGAGGCTAATACGCGTACGCGGTACATAAGGTGTGCGGATGTTTAACAATCTTCTTACAGGGGAAATAAAACGCGGCACCGTTAAGGCTACCTCACCCTTCAGGCTATACGAATTGGCGCTTACCAGCTGCCCGCCGGTTTGCCATTCCATACCACCGGATACAGATACTTCCAGCAGGTTGGCGGCCCGCCTCCAGTTGCGGTTGCGCTGTGTTACCTTTACTTCAGAACCCACAAAGTTGTTGGATTTGGAGGTGCCGCGCAGCTCTGCCTGCAGGGAGTACTGCGGATAAGGCGTAAGGTAAAAAGTAGCATCCAGCCGGCCGGTATCAGACAATAACCGGGTTCTGTAACTGCTATCCCTTCTGTTAATGCTGAAGTTATTCCTGTTGCTGCTGCTATCTCTTCTTATGGTAGTATCCCTCCTGTTATTAACACTGCTGTCCCGGTCGCGCACCGTGCGGAACTGGCCTTTTACAAACTTAAAATTGCCCAGGCCAATAAGCCGCTGCAGGGTAATATCATGGTTGCTTAAACGGTACAGGCTATCCGGTTTCAGGAACACGGAGCGGCGGAATATAAGAGGTCTGAACTTTTTTTCCGGATCTACTACGCCAAAGTTGCGGTATAATGTTACCTCTCCCCGGTGAATACGGTTTGAGGTATCCTGGTCCAGCGAGTAGTTAGGGAACAGGGTGATCTTACGCATGTAGTACGGCTTGCGTGCCAGTGGCGAAATATCTTTTTTTACCGTAACAAACATATTCACTGTACCATCGTTCAGTGTGCTGTCTACTTCTACCAGCAAATGATCGGCAGTGAAGTAGTAATAACCCTGCTCTTTTAAGCGGTTGTGTAAACGTTCCCTTTCGGCCTTCACACTATCCAGGCTATAGTTTTTGCCAACCACCAGCGAGGAATGGTCTGTAGACGCAGCAATAGTACGGCCCAGCTGCGAGCTGTCTGTTTCGTAGGTAACACTTTTAATAATATAGCGCAGATTGGGTGTGGCGGTATACACACCGCTGGCTTTTTTCTTACCCTTATATTTTATGTCGGATACTACATCGGCCTGAAAGAAACCATTGTCCACCAGGTATTGCTGCAATACGTTGGAGGTATAATCCCTTTTGGCGGAGCTTAACAGTACCGGCGGCTCGCCCCACTTATTACGCAGCAGGTAATTAAGCCCTTTGCCTTTAGGCTCATTACCCAGGTTGTAGAGCCAGAGGCGAACGGGCATACCCAGGAATTTGCGGTTAGGTTTTGGGCGTGCGCTGCTTTCCAGGTTTTCTGTCAGTGTTGCATAATCGCCGGGCTTTTTACCATCCCACTTAATACTGCTGCCGGTATACAGCCGGTCGCCTTCGGGAACAGTACGTGTAGTGCTGCAGGCGCAGATACAGAGGCCGGCTATTAACAGAACGATATGTGAATAGTTAGTTCGCAATATTCAATTATTTCTTGGTAGGTTTCTTTTGATTGTTCTGGCGGATCTTTTCCTGCTGTTTTTCCTTTTTGGAGCGGCCAAAGATCTCGCGGAATTTGTCATAATCTATTACCAGCATAAATGCGGCCCCGGTTTCCACCACCTGCCCTTCCACCACGGTTTCGTTGGTATTACGCTGGTAAATGCGTATGCGGTAACGCCCGTCACGGGTAAGCTTATAGTCCACAGAAATATCACCAACCAGGTTGCTGGTATTACTGGTGGCGGCATCCCCTTCCAGCAGCACATTGGAACCAACGGAAACGGTTAAACGATCATTGAACAGGGCTTTGGATACACCTACATTCAACGTAGTATTTTCTTTGGCGGAGCCGGTGGAATAGTCTTCATTCTGCTGCAGGTCAAAATTAATATCCACTCCTTTAATGAGGTTGCCGGCCAGGTTGTTCATTTGCTGGGACAGGATCTTACTTACACTTTTACGCGCTTCCCGGCCAACATCCACTCCTTCACTTTCTGTAGCGCCGGGATCATCCGGTATAAATGAGTTCAGCACCAGCAGGCCCATTACCTGTTTATTCAGCTCAGATTCTATCTGGTTAATTTGTTTTAACCGGTTATATACGGTGCCGCTGAAAGCATTACGTTCTGCCTCCGGCATATCCAGCATAAATGAAATTTGCGGTTTCAGCAGGTCGCCTTTAATGTACATGTACACTTCAAAAGGCAGGCGCTGGCGGTAGCGGTTACGGGAGCTGGCATCCATGTTGGAAAGCTGGTCGGATACCAGGTCAGCCGCCGGCGCATTTACCGTGTATTTGGCAGTAATGTCCAGCGTAGCATCCATTGCATCGCCATTAAAAGTGATAGCGCTTCCTTTTTCAATGGCAAAGGAGCGTTTGATCACCTCGTATAAAGACATCTGGTATTTACCTTCCTGGATCTCATACCGGCCGGTTAAACTCAGCTTGCTGCTGGCATCCAGCGTGGCATTGAGGTTGGTGCTGCCTTTGGCCTCCACATAATCACCATTCTGCGGATCAATAATTATTTTGATGGTAGATTCCGGTGTGATCTCCGCATTACCACTGAAGTTTATACCCTGCAGGCGCGGATTCTCAAACCGTACGCTGTCCTGCGCTTTAATAAGTGCTGAATCCACCGGCGCATCTTTATCCACAAATACCATTACACCTTCCCTGTTGGCCACGCCGGGGTTAGCTTCCGGAATGGTAACCGTTACCTTGGATTTATCGCGCAGCTTTACGTAAGCATCAATACGCGGCAGGTCCATGTTGCCCCGTATTTTAATACGGCTGTCTATAAATGCAGGGCCATAGAATAATTGATCGGGGTTCTGCTGTTTGCCGAGCACCATAAAGTTATCCGCATTCACATCCAGGTTAAAGCGGTAGTTGGTAAAATCAGTGCTGTTTACCCGGCCATTCACGATCAGCTCATTACCCAGGCTATCTGCAATCACAAACTTGTTAAAGGCAATACCCTTTTCATCCAGCACAATTTCCTCATCCGGTAAGGTGAGTGGTGCGCCTACATAGGTTATGGTACCACCGGCATCGTTAAAATGAATGTGGCCCAATACCTTTGGCTTATCGGTAGTACCGGTAATATTAAACTGCCCGTTGGCGCTGCCATGCATACGCGTAACATTGCCAAAGGTGAAAGGCTCTATGACGGCTACATTCAGGCGGTTAATATCCACTTTGGCATTAATGGCCGTATCATAGGTGGCCTGTACCTGCAGGTCGTTATCATTACCAACCAGGCCCGCATTAATGGCGTAACTATTGGGCGCGGGGGTTTTAAGATCTGCATTCAATGTACCCAGGCGTGTATTCCTGAACGTTAGACTGTCAATTTTCAGTGTGCTGGCTACTAAAGGCGTGTTACTAAGGTTGCTGACGGTGGCCTGGCCATTCAGCACACCGGTTGCCAGCACGGTATCTGCTGCCAGCAGGCCGGTAATAGTGGCCAGCTGAAAATTCTTAATATCCGCCTGCAGCGCTGGTAAGCGGCTGTTGCTGCTATCCGGCCGGGTTTGTAATTGAATGAATTGTTCCCGGTAGGAGAGTTTCAGGTTGGCGGTATCCGGCATGCCGTTATGCAGGCGTACCAGGTTACTGTCAGCCACTGTCCACTGTTGTTTGTTCAGCAGCAGATCGCGGTCCAGGGAAAGTGCAATTACGCTATCCGGTAAAAATTGTACCAGGCCGCCTACTTTGTATTTAGGCTTGCGGGCCGGATCATCCACATTCAGGTTCCAGTGCAGCTTACCTATGTTGGCGTTGACCAGCAGCTCCGTATGGTTTAGCGGGGCTATTGGGTGGCGCAGCGCAGCCAGGGAAACGGCTGCATTCATTGCTGTATCCTGTATGCGGGCATCTACCAGCAGGCTATCTATATGCAGGGAATCGTACGTTAATTTTGGTAAGGTGGCCTTCATTACCAGCAGGCTGCTGTCTGAATTTAAGCGGCCCCAGATATTTATAGGCTGGTTCATGCGCAGGCCGGGCGCCATGGCCTGCAGGCTGCGCGGCCAGTTTAATGCGGCCGTCCATTGCAGCAGCTGGCCGGGAGGCAGGGTTACAATGCGCGAGCTATCCAGCGGTTGTAAGGGTTTGCTGATAATGCCGCTGAATGCAGCGCCTACCTTTGTATAATCCACCATACCATTGGCTTTTATAAAACCAAAAGGCCCTTGCAGGGTCAGGAATTGCTGGTCCTGGTATTCTGCTATTAATGCTACGGTATCAATTGGGAATACCTGCCCATTAGTAGCTATTTGCCAGCCGGTGAGGTTAGCATTACCTATAATGCGGGTGGGTGTAAGGCTGCTGAAGTCTGCTGTAAGATTGCCTTTCAGCTGCATGGGATCTGCATAAAAATGCATAGCATACAGATCGGCCTTAGTGAGCTGCAGGTTAGCCTGCAGGTTTTGCAGCAGGGTATCCTGTATGCGGCCTGCTACGTCAAATACCATGTTCAGGGAAGAATCTTCACTCTGGCCGGAGGCATTAAAATCTCCTCCACGGATGCCCGCTTTCATGTTAATATCCTGGTACGTATAACCGTTATAGGTAGCACTGCTTAATGCCAGCGCGGCATTGGCGGCCATGGTATTTATTTCATAACCCTTGCCTTCTGCTTCCAGGCGCCCATTGATCCAGCCCAGGGTAGTATCATACAACATACGGCCGGGGTTCACATGAAAATACGGCACGTTCACGGAATAGCTGGCGCGCAGGCTATCCATAATATTTACCAGGTGAGCGGTCAGGTTTGCGCTAGCCAGGTCGCTTTTCAGCTGCAGCTCCGTTTGCAGATTGGCCATACCGCCCTGGAAGGAGCCGGTAATAAGCATTTGTTCCGGCAGGCGGATGGAGTCCGGCATGGTGCCGGGTGGCAGCCAGGCCCGCAGCGGTTTGTTGCCGCTTTGCAGCAACAGCTCCGGCAGGTTAGCGCGGATGCTGTCTGTGTTTTGTGAATAAAAGATCTCACCCTTAACCTGTACCAGGTTACCGACATTATCACGAATGTAGAGCTGCGGAATTTCCAGGCGGGACATGCTGCCTCTCATAACAGCATGTATCAACAGCTGCTTACCCCATAATGGCTGCATGTACTTACTATGCGCGTCCGGCACAAAGGGCATGAACTCATTCAGCACAATACGGGTAGAGTCCAGGTTGGCGCGCAGCTGCAGCTGATCCAGGTGATCGGCCACCGTGGTCCAGGAAGGCACGGTAACGACTATTTGTTTCCGCAGTATGGACTGGTTGGTTTCCAGCAGCAGGTCATTGAGGGCCAGCACCTGCGGGGTAAACAAAAAGTTCATGTGCGCCCGCCTTACAGCCAGGCCGGATGACTGCTCCCGCATGCTTAGCTGCTGCAGCACGGCGCTTACGGTATCTGCATTATAATTAATATCCTTTACGTGGGTAGTAAAATCCCGGATGAACAGGTGGTTATAGTCCGGGTTGCCTGCGCCTGCACCGCGGGGGGCCGGTCCGGTATTATTATCATATTTAACCGTCAGCTGCTCAAACAAAGCCTGGCCGGTATTTACCCGCCAGGTGTTGGGCGCGCTGCTGTCTGATACCGGTGCGCTGGTATCTTTAGGCATAAACATGGTTACAATGCCCCTGGTGCTGCGCAGGTCAATATTTTCTATTTGTACGTGGGTAGAGTCCTGGTCAATATTAGCGTTGGTGATCTGGAAGCGGCCTACTTTCCATGCGGTGGAAATCCCTATGTCCTCACTCTCATACCAGAAAGTGCTGTTGCTTAGCTGTAATTTTTTCAGCAGCAGGTGAAAAGGCGCTGTGGCAGTATCTGCATCCGGAGGCGGCGGAGCTGCGGCTGCAGTGGCTTTCAGGCGGTAGGACTGGCGGAAGAAACCCGTTAACCCATCCAGCGTAATACCGCGGAAGGCATATACACCATCATTCACCAGCAGATCATCCGGGTCTATTTGCAGGGTTTTCCAGCGCAGTACCGCGTGCATACCGCCCAGGTCATCCACATAACTTAACCGCACCTGCCGCATAGCCACATCTTTAATGCGGAACTGCATGGTGGTGCCGGTTTCCGGCGCCAGCGTATCCGGTGTAGTATCCGGGCTGGTAAAGGCATTTACTATAAACTGGTAATTATATGTAGTGTCTGCGCCATGCCGGTACACATTTATCAACACGGTATCCCATTCCAGCTTGTTGATGCGCAGCTCATTATTGAGCAGGGATAGCAGGTTATAATGCACTTTCAGGGAGCCGGAGTATAAAAGGGCCTGCTGCATAGTATCTGCCACATATACATTGCGCAGCTCAAGATATTGCCAGCCGCGGGCGCGCAGGTACCCGATCTTTACTTTTGTATGCAGCTTGCTTTGCAGGTATAACTCCCCCTGCCGGCGCAGGTAATCCTGCACGGGTGTGAGTTGAAGCAATAATACAGCCATCACAGGCAATAACAATATGGCAATGATGATCCATAAAAGCCAGCGCCACCAGGGGCGACCGCGATGATGTTTGTCCTCGGGAGTTTCAGCTACTGTCACTATGAAAAATTACTCGGTAATTTACTGAAAATAAATGCTTTGGTAAATGTATGGTGCTGCTTGTAGAGGTAGCAAAATTTATACCTACCCAAAATGTGGAGGATGGCAGGGGCTATTATAATTTACAGCACCGGGGTATTACGCTCATTAAACCAGCGGATATAGTACTCCATGCGGTCCCGCTTTTTTGCATCAGTAATAAAAGTATCCAGTAAGGTCTGATCCTGTGGGAGGATATATTTCCTGAGATTGTAGAGGGTTAGGTCATATATCTGTCCGGTAAGGATGTTGATCACTTTTTTCTTTACACTGGGTGGCGGTGCAGCATTAAATGTTACGGAGGCGGGATTAGCCACCGGCGTGGCTGTTATGGCGTGGATCTCGTATAAACAGTAATAGCCAATTTCCTCCAGCTTGTTCAGCCCATTGTCCCGGATGTACACATTGGTGCCGTCAGAAAATCCCCAGCAATCTTTTACCTTATGTTCCTGGCCGGTGCTATCTACCACATGCAGCTCATTACGGTTGGCCAGCAGATAGATCTGCGCGGCGGAGCTGCGGTTTTTTACCACTATGTTCCCGCTTTCGGAGGGCGCGTTCTGCTGAAATTCTTTGAAGGTTCTGTAAATACCGCGTTTGGGATGGGTGCTGCTGAAAATAAAATCATCGCCTGAGGGAATGCCGGCAGTATCCTGTGCGTGGATACAGGAAAGGCTTATGAACAGACTGTATACTAATAGAAACGCCCGGCGGCACATGTTGTAAAATTAGCTACTAAGCGGCAGGCTGTTCCTGTAAATAGCTTAACCGCCTATTTGTGCCTGCTGATGAACGGTTTATGCCGTTAAAGCTTACTGAGCGGCAGCTGCTATTTCGGGCAGCAGCTTGTTCTCTTTCAGCTCTGCTATTATTTTTTTACTGATAACGGGGTAAATGCTGCGGGGATATTCCGGGATGTTGGTAGTGAGGCGGCCGCCCCATACTAATTTATCCTGCACCTCTGTGAGCTCAAAAGAATAGGCTGCCCGCAGCAGGGAGGTGCTGCTGGCATAAGGCATGCTATTGGGGGTAGAGCTGGTTGTTGTTGATCTTGTATAACCGATGGCTGCCATTGGGCGAATGTGTAGAAGTGCATCCGATGGGTTGGCGTCCATTACTCTTTTCAGATTATTTTCTATGCTTACCCTTTCCGGGTTGCCCAGGAACTCATAATGGTAAGAAAGTTTGGCTTTTTCCAGGCCGGGCTTCATGGCCCATACAATGTTCTCGATGTAGGTGCGGCTAAGAAGCGAGCCTTCTGCTACGATCAGCAGGTTCTTATATTTTTTTTGCTGGCGGTTGGGCTGATAGGTTTCCATCCGGATCTTACTATTGGACCTTTGGCTTACAGTACAGGAAGCGGTACATACTATTAATAGGGTTATGGCCGGTATAAGTCGGATCATAGGGATAGTATAATATCATAAAAATACTACTTCTCCGGCAAGGTTGGTAAAAAGAAAGGGCCGGGTAAAAACCCAGCCCGGCTGAAGGTTACAACAAAATCTAAACCTGCTTATGAGAAAACTTTATATAAGTTATCAAATAGCCATTGCTTGTAAGGAATGATCCTTGCTTTCCAGCTGGGAGGTACCCATCAGGAACTCATCTACTTTACGCGCGCACTCCCGGCCTTCACTGATAGCCCATACCACCAAAGATTGTCCGCGGCGCATGTCGCCGGCAGTAAATACTTTGGGAACAGAGGTCTGGTACGCTTTTTCAGTAGCCTTTACATTGCCGCGTTCATCTTTTTCCACACCCAGATCATCCAGCATACCGGTGTGCTGCGGATTGGTGAAACCCATAGCCAGCAGCGCCAGCTCACAGGGAAGTTCCCTTTCAGAGCCCGGTACTTCTTTAAATCCACCCGGACGGCCGTCTGTACCTGTGGACCATTGAATGTCCACCAGCTTCAGGCCTTTCAGGTTTCCGTTCTCATCGCCCACAAATTCTTTGGTTGCGATGGCCCAGTGGCGGTTAGCGCCTTCTTCGTGAGAAGAAGATGTTTTCAGCACCATGGGATAGGTAGGCCAGGGCATGTACGGTGTACGCTCACCCGGCGGTTTGGGCAGCAGCTCCAGCTGGGCAATGCTTACTGCACCATGGCGGTTGGAGGTGCCTACACAGTCAGAGCCGGTATCGCCCCCGCCAATCACTACCACATTCTTTCCGGTAGCCCAAATGTCTTCCGCACCTACAGGGCGGCTGCTTACCCTTTTGTTCTGCTGTTTCAGGAAATCCATGGCAAAGTGCACCCCATTCAGCTCACGGCCGGGGATAGCCAGGTCGCGGGGAATGGTGGAACCACCTGCCAGCACAATGGCATTGTATTCCCGCAGCAGATCGCTCACACTAACGTTAACGCCTACATTGGCATTACAGCGGAACTCTACGCCTTCTTCTTCCATTAGCTTGATACGGCGATCGATGATCCATTTTTCCAGCTTGAAATCCGGGATGCCGTAGCGTAATAATCCGCCCGGGGCATCATCCCTTTCAAACACGGTTACCTGGTGGCCGGCATAATTGAGCTGTGCGGCAGCAGCCAGGCCGGCGGGGCCGGAACCTATTACGGCTACTTTTTTACCGGTGCGTACACGCGGTATTTTGGCCAGCACCAGCCCTTTATCAAAAGCAATTTCTATAATGTGCTTTTCTATTTCCTCAATAGCTACCGGCGGCTGGTTAATACCCAGTACACATGCACTTTCGCAAGGCGCGGGGCATATACGGCCGGTAAATTCGGGGAAGTTATTGGTGCTGGAAAGAATGTCATATGCTTCTTTCCAGTCTTTATGATATACTGCATCATTAAACTCCGGGATCACGTTACCCAGCGGGCAGCCGCTGTGGCAAAAGGGTACGCCGCAGTTCATACAACGCGCGGCCTGGTTATTCAGCTTAGGCTCGCTGTAGCGTTCTACAAACTCATTATAATGCTGCGTTCTTTGCTTCGGGTCTGTTTTGCCCGGCAGCTCGCGTGTGAATTCCAGGAATCCTGTTGGTTTACCCATCTCTCTGATTCTTTAATTGTTAAGTAACAAGGCGTTTTTACGATCAGGATTTTTTCACCTGCTGGCTTTCTTCCGGTGCAGACGTTGCAATCTTCAACACCGCCTTGTATTCTTTCGGGAACACCTTTACAAAATGGCGTAACTGATTTTCCCAGTCTTTTAATATGAACTTGGCTACGGTACTGTTCGTGTAGGCGTGGTGTTTGGTGACCAGGTCGTGCAGCTTGCTCACATCTTCCTGTTCCAGCGGATCCAGGTCGATCATGTCTTTATTACACCTGCCTGCAAACGTGCCTTTTACATCATACACATAAGCAATACCACCGCTCATGCCTGCGCCAAAGTTGCGGCCTGTTTCGCCCAGTATTACAGCGCGGCCGCCGGTCATGTATTCACAACCGTGATCGCCGGTACCTTCTACTACTACGGTAGCGCCGGAGTTACGTACGCAAAAACGTTCGCCTGCCTTACCGCGGATGTAGGCCTCACCAGAGGTAGCGCCATACAAGGCTACGTTACCGGCAATAATATTTTCCTCTGCTTTAAAACCTGCTTCTGCGTGCGGGTATACAATGATTTTGGCGCCGGACAATCCTTTACCAAAATAGTCATTGGCTTCGCCTTCCAGCTCCAGCGTTACGCCGCGTGTGTTAAAGGCGCCAAAGCTTTGCCCTGCAGAGCCCTGGAATTTAAAGTGAATGGTATCTTCCGGTAATCCTTCGCCCTTATAACGTTTGGATATTTCGTTGCTTAAGATAGTACCAATGGTACGGTCTGTATTTTTTACACTGAACTGCTGGAACACGCGTGTTTTCTTGTCCAGCGCAGGCTGTGCGGCTTTCAGCAGCTGCCAGTCCAGCACTTCGCTGATACCGTGGTCCTGCTCTTCCTGTTTGTATAACCCTACTTCCGGAGCTGAAGGCTCGCGGTACAGGATGGATGAGAGGTCCAGTGTTTTATACTTCCAGTGATCCACTCCTTCACGCACCTGCAGGGATTCTACCTGGCCCACCATTTCATTGATGGTACGGAAGCCCAGGTCGGCCATGATCTCGCGTAGCTCTTCAACCAGGAATTTAAACAGGTTCACTACGTGATCTGCATTACCGGAAAAGCGTTTGCGCAGCTCAGGATCCTGTGTGGCTACCCCTACCGGGCAGGTATTCACATGGCACTTACGCATCATGATGCAACCTTCTACTACCAGGGCAGCAGTGGCTACGCCCCATTCCTCAGCCCCCAGCAAAGTAGCAATGGCAATATCGCGGCCGGTCTTCAGCTGGCCATCGGATTGTACCACTACGCGGCTGCGGAGCTTATTACGCACCAGGGTCTGATGTGTTTCTGCCAGGCCCAGCTCCCAGGGTAAACCGGCGTGTTTGATAGAGCTTATCGGGGAGGCGCCGGTACCGCCATCATGACCGGAGATCAGCACTACATCCGCATGGGCTTTGGCCACACCGGCTGCAATGGTACCTACACCGGCTTTAGATACCAGCTTAACGCTGATACGTGCGGCGCGGTTAGCATTCTTCAGGTCAAAGATCAGCTGTGCTAGATCCTCAATAGAATAAATATCATGGTGTGGTGGCGGGGAAATGAGGCCTACACCCGGGGTGGAGTGCCGCACTTTTGCAATCCAGTCATCCACCTTATGGCCGGGCAGCTGGCCACCCTCACCGGGTTTGGCGCCCTGTGCCATTTTGATCTGCAGCTCATCTGCATTGGTAAGGTAGTAGCTGGTAACCCCAAAGCGGGCGCTGGCTACCTGTTTAATGGCAGAACGCATGCTGTCGCCATTGGGCAGCTGCTCATAACGCAGCTCATCCTCACCACCTTCACCGGTATTGCTTTTAGCGCCAATCCGGTTCATGGCAATTGCCAGGGTGGAGTGGGCCTCGTGCGAGATAGAGCCAAAGCTCATAGCGCCGGTAGCAAAACGTTTCAGGATAATCTCCGCTGCTTCCACTTCCTCAATGGGAACGGAGGGGCGGGTGCGTTTGAAAGCAAACATGCTGCGTAATGTGCAGGCTTTTTCGCTCTGCTCATTTACTGCTTTGGAATATTTTTTAAACAGGCTGTAATCGCCCTGGCGGGTAGAATATTGCAGCAGGTGTATGGTAGTGGGGTTAAAGAGGTGGAACTCACCTTTCCGTTTCCACTGGTATACACCGCCTACGGTTAAACGCTGTACGGGTGTTTCCTTACGGCCAAAACCCATCCAGTGTTTTGCCAGCGTTTCGCGGGCTATTTCATCCAGGCCCATGCCCTGTATACGGGATACGGCGCCGGCAAAATATTTATCTACTACCTGTTGATTAATACCCAGTATTTCAAAGATCTGCGCACCCTGGTAAGACTGCAGGGTAGAGATACCCATTTTAGAGAACACTTTCAGCAGGCCTTCGCATACTGCCTTGATGTAGTTCTTCTTCAGCTTATCCACATCGTACTCTGTTTCCAGCTTGCCACTCAGCTTCATATCGCGGATGGTGCTGAGCGCCAGGTAAGGGTTAATGGCAGTAGCGCCAAAACCTAACAGGGCGGCAAAGTGGTGTACTTCCCATACATCTCCGGCTTCTACAATCAGCCCTACCTGGCCACGGTAACCCTTGCGGATGAGGTGGTGGTGTACGGCGGATGCTGCCAGCAAAGACGGAATGGGCGCGTGCTCAGAATCAATAGAACGGTCAGAGAGGATCACCACCTCAAAACCATCTTCCACGGCATCTACCGCGTAGCGGCATAAACGGGCCAGGCCTTTTTCCAAAGAGCCGGGCTTACCATCAGCCTTAAAATATGTTTGTAAGGTTTTAGCCTGGAAAATACCGGTATCAATACTGCGGATCTTTTCCAGCTCATGATTATTCAGGATCGGGTGGCGCAGGGCCAGGCCATGGCAGTGCAGCGGATCTTCATCCAGCAGGTTGCCGTTGTTACCTACAAAGGTAGCCAGCGACATTACCAGCCTTTCCCGGATAGGATCAATGGGCGGGTTGGTTACCTGTGCAAACAGCTGTTTAAAGTAGCTGCTCAGGTGCTGGGGCTGATCGCTCAGCACGGCCAGCGGCACATCCGTACCCATAGAGCCAATGGGCTCTTTACCGTCCAGGGCCATGGGCGCAATGATCTGGTCCAGGTCCTCGGTGGTGTAACCAAATGCGCGCTGGTATTTGAAGATCTGGTCGTGCTCCAGGTGCGTAAAGGCTATGCGCGGCTCCGGCAGCTCTTCCAGGCGGATCTTGTATTTATTCAGCCACTCGGCATAAGGCTGCTGGGTGCAAATGGTTTGCTTCAGCTCCTCATCGCCAATAATGCGGCCCTCGTCCATATTTACTATGAACATTTTGCCGGGCTGCAGGCGGCCTTTTTCTTTAATATTCTTAGGATCTATTGGCAGTACCCCGGCTTCTGAAGCCATGATCACGCGGTCGTCCTTGGTTACTACAAAACGGCTGGGGCGCAGACCGTTACGGTCCAGCGTGGCGCCAATGATCTTACCATCTGTAAAGGAGATGGAAGCAGGGCCGTCCCAGGGTTCCATTAAAGAAGCGTGGTATTCATAGAATGCTTTCTTGGCCGGATCCATATCATCATTACCATCCCAGGCTTCCGGTATCAGCATCATCATTACATGCGGCAGTGAGCGGCCTGTCATGGTGAGCAGCTCTATTACATTATCCAGGCTGGCGGAGTCTGACTGGCCTTCTTCTACAATAGGCAGCAGCATGTCCAGCTCTTCTTTGGAAAAATGCCTGGTTACAAAATCCCGCTCGCCTGCACGCAGCCAGTTGAGGTTCCCTTTCAGCGTATTGATCTCACCATTATGCGCAATGTAGCGGTAAGGGTGGGCCAGGCGCCAGCTGGGGAAGGTGTTGGTGGCAAAACGGGAGTGGATCAGCGCAAAGGCGGATACCATTTTCTCATCACTCAGGTCAGGATAATAATGGCGTACCTGGTAAGTGGTGAGCTGTCCTTTATATACAATGGTTTTGTAAGAAAGGGATGAGATATAGAACAGCGCCTTTTCTTTTGGCACCGTATTACGTACGGTTTTGGAAATATAGTTACGCAGTACGAAGAGTTTGCGTTCAAACGTTTCTGCGTCTGCAATATGATAAGGGCAGGCAATAAATACCTGCTCAATTTCCGGTTCTACGGAAAGGGCGCTTTCACCAATGCCATCGGGGCGTACCGGCACTTTGCGGTAACCCAGTATATCCAGTCCAAGCTTCTCTGCCGCCCGTTCAAAGATCTCGCGGCACTCTTCGCGCCAGCGGGGTTCTTTGGGGAAAAAGATCTGTCCTACGCCATATTTGCCGAATTCCGGCAGCGCAATCCCGATCTTCAGGCACTCGTCATAAAAAAATTCATGCGGCATCTGGATCAGGATACCGGCGCCGTCGCCGGTAGTGCGCTCACAACCGCAGGCACCACGGTGTTCCATGTTTTCCAGCATCGTCAGGGCATCCCGCACAATCTGGTGAGACTTACGGCCTTTAATGTGGGCCGTAAAACCAGTTCCGCAGGCGTCATGTTCAAATTCCGGACGATACAGGCCTTCCTGTTTTCTCACTTCAAGCATTCGTTTAAATTTTTGTATCAGGTACACTACACCTTTTAAGCTGTTGCTGGCCGGGAGAAGTACCATTATTATTTCGGGAACGGTTTAAAGATACTAAAAGAACGCAGTATTTTTTACATAAACATTTGTTTATACCCAAAAATTTAGAAAAAATTAAAATTAAACGGAAATAAGTTGAATTTAATGAAAAAACAGGCTACACAAAAGTGCTAGTTGAGCCAGAGGAGAAGGGTAATATTCCATTAGGGGCAGGCATGGCAGGAAAGTGCCTTATTATTAAAACTTGTTTTGCAGGGGAGGATTAATATCCGGGTTTACCCGGAAGTAGTGATACTTGTGATTGGCTGTCTATGCTGACCGCAGGAGATTGCGATGTGCTTTTAGATGATTATAGGCGATATCTACATGTTCTTTACGTATCAGTTCACTTTTGCGCTCATTCCATTGCTGGATCTCCTGAAAAACCGCTGCAGGGGTATATGCGGGGTTTCGGCAAAGTATATATGCAACGGAAGCTAATACTTCTAAAGAAAGCTCTGACTGAAAGCCATCTATTAATTGAAGCAGCTGTTTTAGCCGATCCTTTTGTTCGCTGGTTAATTGTGTTTGAACGTAGTTTTCAACCTCTTCCTTTCTTTCATGATTCAGAAAGAGTGGTTCAAATGCTTTTGCCTGCTTTTGTTCAAAGCCTTTTAAATATTTCCCGTTTAATGCATATAAAACATCCGCTATTTTAGAAGAATAGGGACCAAAAAGGTGCGGAATAAAATCCATCTGCATTTTTTCACCGGCCAATTGTAAAAAATAGGCCAGTTTATTAGCAGAAAACAGGCTATTGTGTTCGCCCAAATTCTCATAATAAAACATCAGATACAAAAACTGGGCTCTTACAGGGTTTAACATAATTTCTTTTTTTGGGGATTGTTCCTGCTGTAATAATTCTTTTATTGCCTTATTGGGCTCATATATATAAATAGTAGAATTAAGGGTTGACAAGCGGTTTTCTATAAGCGGCTTTACTATTTGCCAGTCTAAACCCCCGTTTCCGCATCCCAGGGGGGGCAAGGCTATACTCTGTATATCATTATCCTGAATAGCCTCAACAAGGGCTGTTAGGCCGGCTTCAATATATTCGTATTTAGAAGATTGACGCCAGTGCTTTTTTGTAGGGAAGTTGATTATTGTTTTTTCTCCCAAAAACTCATTGTGATCCTGAACTATTAATAATGTTCCAATATTTAGCTGTTGAGCTTTACAGGCATCCACGTATTTTTTATAATTAACAGGAAAAGCCTCCCTGAACTGCAATGCCAGGCCCTTCCCCATTACACCAACGGTATTGACGGTATTCACTAAAGCACTTGCATCTGAATTAAGCAGGTTACCTGTTATGTATTGTATCATTCTTAACGATTGAAATAGTAAGCCTTTTTAATAGAAACAGGTATTGATAAATTAGCTTTTGTACTTCTTCCTTTGCAAAGGTAGCACAGCTTTTATCATATACAACTATCTCTTTAATGTGGTTTACTGGTACATAATTACGAATCAAAAATTCGGCCTGGTATCTTCGGGGTCTATCGGGATCTTTTTCTGTTTTTTTAAAATCCCGGATGATATTACTTCCCAATCAATTAGCTGCAGATCTTCTAACCGGTATAAATGTTTAGAAATAGCCGTATTTGCCTGGCCATCTGTAAAGAAGTAACGGATACCAGGCTGTATGAGTGATTCCATATTACATAGCACATGAACTATTGAGCCGGGAGAGCACTTTTGTACATTATGCCCTGTCAGAATATTAAATAACATGATAGAACAGGGTGTAAAATAAAAAGGAACATAATCTCCTATACGCCCATAATCTTTTATTTTGACCGGATGATGGGTTCTTTTGCCTATGACATCTGCACTACCTATTGACACATAATCCGGATTTGCATTTGCATGGTTTTTATTACAGATGCCAAATTGCAAAGTGTTACAAAGGTTGTCTATATGCAGGATCCTGTATAATCGAATAGTTTGGGGGATATTGCCAGGCATAATATTAAAAATACATCATTTTTGCCGTCCCCGTATGACAATTCTTTTATCACTTAATTTATTGATAAATAAATGTTTAACCTGTTTACGGGAATATAAAAATGGTTTTCCCATTCTGCACCTTCGTGCGCAGCGGCTCACTGGAAAAACTTTCATTCTGCATACGGTCCAGCGCGGTTACCACATAAGTATAGATATGGCCTTTCTGGTAGGTCATATCGGTAAACTGCGGGTCAGGCATTTGTGGTACCAGGGCCAGTATTTTCGTAGGGTCGTTCAGGTTCACTACTTCCGTACCTTCAAAACGATACAGCACATATTGCTGTGTGCGATGCAGGGTATCATCATCTGACCAATAGAGCTGCAGGCCATTGGCCCGTTCAAAAGCATCTATAAAATAAGGGGATTTAGGCGCCTGCTGCTGGCCCAGCCAGGGCATTAACGGGCGCAGTGCCGGGTAGCGGTACAGGTGATTGTGCAAACTATCTTCTATACCCAGGGGATTACCGGAAAAGGATTTATTGCTGTAAAAGATGCTGCCCTGTATTGTGTTCAGTGTACGGGCTTCTGCTATTTGCCGGGGCAGCTCGTTGGGATTGCGCCAGGCAGCGTTGCTGTTAATGCGGTATACGCCGTGGCCAATGTACACATGCCGGCCGTAGCCGTGCTGCGCCCACCAGTTCAGCAGCACCTCATAAGCTACCAGGCGGTGGCCGGTTTCCCAATACAGCTGGGGCGCTACATAATCGATCCAGCCATTCTTCAGCCATTTGAGCACATCGGCAAACAGATCGTCGTAATTGGTTTGACCGCCGGTGGTGTAGGAGCCTTCCATATCTTTATTATGGTTACGCCATACGCCAAAGGGGCTTACGCCGAACTTAACCCAGGGTTTGGCGGCTTTAATGGCCAGGCTTACCATGTGCACAAACGTATCCACATTCTGGCGGCGCCAGTCGTCCCGCATCATATTATTACCATACTGGCGGTAGGAATTATTATCCGGGAACTCTTTGCCGGGAATGCGGTAAGGGTAAAAGTAATCGTCAAAATGTACGGCATCAATATCATACCGGGTTACCACATCTTTAATGATCTGTGTTACATAAACACGGGCTTCGGGAATGCCGGGGTCAAAATATTTTTTATCGCCGTAGGTAACAAACCACTGCGGGCGCAGGCGGGTAATATGGTTAGGGGCGATGCTGCTGCGGCCTACATTGAATACTGCACGGTAGGGGTTAAACCAGGCATGGAACTCCATACCGCGTTTATGGGTTTCCGTTACCATAAACTCCAGCGGATCATAATAAGGATTGGGGGCCTGCCCCTGTGAGCCGGTTAAAAATTCTGACCAGGGCTCAAAGGGGGATGCATAAAATGCATCGGTGGCCGGGCGTACCTGTACCACTACGGCATTCATGCCGTTGCGCTGCTGCCGGTCCAGTATATCAATAAACTCCTGCTTTTGCTGTTCTGTACTCAAACCCCTGCGGGAAGGCCAGTCTATATTTTCCACGGTGGCTATCCATACGGCCCTGAGTTCCCTTTTGGGGGGTAGCTGTGCGTGTAAGGATGTTACTATGCAACACAGTAACATGATACCTGCTGCCAATTGCTTCACATTCATCTACAATGCGTTACTTTAAAATGCTAAAAGTGCGAAAATAAGTAAAAAGTGTGCCACACATCAAACATGTACCCTACATATTGATGCGTTTTACTATTTTGTTTCAACAATTTCCACGCTTATGCTCTTCCGTACTTTACTACCAGGCCTGTTGCTGATCAGCAGCTACACCTATGCACAATCTACCGGGAAAGATATTACTACTGCGGCGCAGCAGTTCCTGCAAACACTGGATGCCGGTACCCGGCAGCAGGCCGTATTTACCTGGGACGATGCAGAGCGCTTTCACTGGAACTTTGTGCCCATGCCGCGCAAGGGATTGCCTTTAAAAGCCATGAATAAGCAGCAGCAAGCTGCGGCGCTGCACCTGCTGCAAACCTGTATGAGCGCACAGGGATATAAAAAAGCTACGTCTATTATTGCGCTGGAAAATGTGCTGAAGGTACTGGAAAACCGCGGGGCAGATGATCATTACCGGGACCCTGCCAACTACTACTTTTCGGTATTCGGGGAGCCGGGGCCGCAAAAGCCCTGGGGCTGGCGGCTGGAAGGGCACCACGTAAGCCTGAACTTTTCTGCCGCTAATAATACGCTGATAGCCAGCACCCCTTCTTTCTTTGGCTCCAACCCAGGTATAGTGCCCTCCGGGCCGGAAAAAGGCAAACAGGTATTAAAACAGGAAGCCGTGCTGGGTTTTGAGCTGCTGCATTCTTTGGACAAAACACAGCTGCAGCAGGCCATGATACAAACGGATGCGCCCCGGGAAATTATTACCGGCAACCAGCGCAAAGCTATGCTGCTGGACCCTCCGGGCCTTGCTTATAGCCAGATGAACCCGCGGCAGCAGCAAATGCTGCAACAGCTGGTAGCAGTGTATATTGATAATTATACCAAGCTGATGGCCGATATTTTACTGAAAGAAATTAAAACTGCCGGCTGGAACAATATGCACTTTGCCTGGGCAGGCGCTAGCGCCTGGGGCGGCGGGCATTATTACCGCATACAAAACCCCGCCATATTAATAGAATATGATAATACCCAGAACAACGGCAACCATGTGCACACCGTGCTGCGCGACCTGAAAAATGATTTTGGCGAGGATGTGCTGAAGGAACATTACCAGGCAGCGCACTAAATTGACCAAGGTCAACTTTCCCGTGTTAAAAAAGATGTAGGGTTTTATGTAGGGGGGAGGAGTTGCGCAGCAATGTCACCGCAATTACGGAGCCCTTTTAGGAGGGAAGCATACCAATTGCACTGCAATAAAACCCGAATAAAACTACTGAACACTACTCACCTTCCGTCCCAGGTACTGGGAATAATCCGTTAGCAGCACTTCGTAATCCTGGTGCATGAGCGGGGAGGTAAGCAAAAAATCAGCGCTGGTGCGGTTGCAGGCCATTGGAATGTTCCAAACGGCGCACAAACGCAGCAGCGCTTTAATATCAGGATCATGGGGCAGCGCCTCCATAGGGTCCCAGAAAAAGATCACCGCATCAATATCACCTTCCGCCACCATGGAGCCAATCTGCTGATCGCCGCCCAGGGGGCCGCTTAGCATTTTACGCACGGGTACGTCCAGGTGCTCTTCCAGCAGCTTGCCGGTAGTGCCGGTGGCATAAAGCTCATGGCGGCTTAAAACGGTTTTATTATAAACGGCCCACTCTACCAGCTCCCCCTTTTTATGATCATGCGCTATCAGCGCTACGCGTTTGCGTGCCTTTAGCGTTCTCTTAGATTGCATAGATGTAATTTGTTATACAAAATAAACAGAATTAAAACAACTTGCAATCCTATGCTGTCACACTTTAGTGTTGATCTTCTGTACGCATGGCGCCCATATCCCGGTCAAAAATGTATAAACCGCCTTTGTCCTCCCCGATGAGCTTCAGCTTATCCAGGATCTTGCTGGCCATTTTTTCTTCTTCGATCTGCTCATTCACATACCATTGCAGGAAGGTGTGCGTGGTATAGTCTTTCTCCTGCAGGCAAAGCTCTACCAGCTTATTGATCTCTGTAGATACCAGTATTTCATGTTTCAGCACCTGCTCAAAAATATCATGTATGTTCTTAAACTCTAAAGGGGGCTGTTTCAGCGCAGGTACAATCGCAAAACCACCGCGGTCATTAATGAAGGTAAGCAGCTTGAGCATGTGGATGCGCTCTTCGTCGGAATGCCGGAACAGGAACTGGGCAATGCCGTTATAACCCTGCACATCGGCCCAGGAAGCCATAGCCAGGTAGTATTGGGATGAGGCGGCTTCCAGCTCCACCTGCTCGTTCAATGCCTTTTCTGTGCTGGTTGATAGCTTTTTGTATAACATAAGAAAAGTGTTTAAAACGGTGCTTCAAATGGTTTATTCTAAACGAATATAATCATTTGCCTATAAGCCTATTGTAAAAATCGATGGAATATCCGGCCGGGCGTTCCAACTTTCTGGCTGAAAGTTGCTACCTTCGCAGTGTTAAATAAGGTTAAGAAAATGATTAAAACAGGCAATCCCATCATCAGTATCTATACGGAAATGACGCCGAACCCGGAAACCATGAAGTTTGTGGCTAACAAGCTCCTGTATCCCGGTAAAAGCATTGATTTCCCTGATGAGGCCAGCGCGAAACCTTCTCCCCTGGCCGTGGAGCTGTTCAGCTTCCCCTTTATACGGGGCGTATTTATAATGGCCAATTTTATTACCCTTACCAAAACTCCTGATACAGACTGGATGGATGTGATACCTTCCATTAAGGCATTCCTGAAAGAATACCTGGAAGATAACCGCCCCATTATTAACGAGGAGGAGATTGTGGTAACAAAAACAGCGGCCACTAATGAAGTAAGTGCTGATGACAGTGACGTGGTAAAACGTATTAAAGAATTACTGGAGAACTATGTGAAACCTGCCGTTGAAATGGACGGTGGCGCTATACAGTTCAAGGACTATAACGAAGGCGTGGTGAAACTGATGCTGCAGGGGTCCTGCTCCGGTTGCCCTTCTTCCATGATCACCTTAAAAGCAGGTATTGAAGGCATGATGAAACGCATGATACCTGAAGTAAGGGAAGTAGTGGCGGAAGCAGAATAATAAGCCATAGTTGAGAAGAATGATAGTGTTAAAAGGAGCGCAGTCTTAGCGACTGTGCTTTTTTATTTCCCCCTACCGATTACATTTGCACCATGAATTTTCAGGCCATATACCAAAGCCTGCTGGATGGCGTGCATGCCATGAGCTGGCTGGAGATCATTGCCGCCCTGTTTGGCGCCATCAGCGTGGTTTGCAGCAAACAGAACAGCATTTGGCTATACCCTACCGGTTTGGTAAGCACGGGCATTTATGTGTACCTGCTATCGCGGGAGCAGTTCCGCCTGTATGCAGAGGCTACGCTGAATGCCTATTATTTTGTGATGAGCGTATATGGCTGGTACCACTGGGCACATAAAGATGCGCAGCAGCACACTACTGCAGTGGCCTGGGCTACCCGGCGGGAGTGGATAGTGACCGTGCTGATAGCCCTGTTTGGCTGGGGGCTGTTCTATGTGCTGTTAAGGAATTTTTCCAATTCCGATGTACCGCTGGTAGATGCCTTTGTATCTGCCACTGCCTGCGCCGGCATGTGGCTGCTGGCCAAGCGGAAAATTGAGAACTGGGTGGTATTGAATGTATCTAACCTGGTGGCAGTGCCGCTGCTGTTCCATAAAAAATTATATCCCACTGCATTACTGACCATCTTCCTGTTCATAGTAGCTATAATGGGCTATTTCAGCTGGAAAAAGATCTGGGAAGCACAGGAAAAAAATGCCCTGCATGTTTAAGATAGTAGTACTGGGACCGGAATCAACCGGCAAAAGCACGCTGAGCCAAAAGCTGGCTGCACATTACAACACGGTGTGGACGCCGGAGTATGCACGGGAATATATTGAAAACCTGTCCAGGCCCTATGAGCAGCATGACCTGCTGGCCATTGCCAGGGGGCAGCTACAGCTGGAAGACGAAAAAGCACAGCAGGCCAGCGACCTGCTGATCTGCGATACAGACCTGTACGTGATCAAAGTTTGGAGCGAGCATAAATACGGCCAGTGCGATCCGCAGATACTGGAACAGATTGCCAGCCGCCGGTACGACCTGTATTTACTTACCTATATAGATATTCCCTGGGAAAATGATCCGCAGCGGGAGTATCCTGATCCGCAGATGCGGGAATATTTTTACCGCATTTACCGGGATATTGTAATGAACAGCGGAGTACCGTGGGCGGATATACGCGGTAGCTATGCTGAAAGAGAAGCGAAGGCGATTGCAGCGGCGGATGCGTTGAAGAACAAATAATATTTAAAATTTTACATTCTTTTAGACGTTTTCTTTGTTTCCAGCTTTGCTACTACCAGTGCTGCTACATCAGGATCGCCGGTGAGGTTGCGCATCTGGATCAGGATCCTGCGCTGGCGCCAGCTGGTGATGCGTGCCGGCGGGTTTACTGTATATTTTACCGGGTTAGGCAGGGCAGCCGTGATCATAGCAGCCTGTTCCCGGTTTAAAGCAGCAGCAGATTTATGATAGTATTGCTGTGCGGCGGCTTCAAAACCAAAAATACCATCGCCGGTTTGGGCCACATTCATATACATTTCCAGGATGCGTTTTTTGCCCCAGAGCTTTTCTATCATAAAAGTAAAATACACCTCCAGCCCTTTGCGCACCCAGCTGCGGCCCTGCCATAAGAACACGTTTTTGGCTACCTGCTGGCTAATGGTGCTGGCCCCGCGGATCTTTTTACTTTTCTGGTTATGCTTCATGGCTTTTTCAATGGATTTGAAATCAAACCCATCATGGTCGGGGAACAGCTGATCCTCACTGGCTATAACGGCCAGCTTGGCGTATTGGGAAATATCTTCCGAATCGGCCCAGGTTTTGTGAAAGTGTTTGTCCGTACCCCAGAGGCTTACCCAGCTGGAGATCATGGTAATAGTAATAGGAGGATTGACCCAGCGTAACAAGATCAGGTATACGAAATGTGCAATAAACAGGATCAGCAGTACGCGTCTCAGTTTTTTCCAGGTTCTGGGTACAATACCTTTTAATTCCATTCAGTCCGGTTTAAACAAAAATCGGCCGAAAGGTATATAAAATTTAGTTTAGGAAATGGTACTACCTTTGTTATATAAGATCATTTATCATCATTTAATTGGAGCTCATGCTATTACAATTGCACCCGGAAAATCCCAATGTCCGTCATTTGAAAACGATTGTGGAATGTTTGCGGAATGGTGGCGTGATCATTTATCCTACTGATACTGTATATGGTATGGGATGCGATATCTCTCACCCGAAAGCCATAGAACGTATTTGCCGCATTAAACAGATAGATCCGAAGAAGGCGCACTTTTCCTTTATCTGTTATGATCTGAGTCATTTGTCGGACTACGCCAAAAGCGTGGATACACCGGTGTTCCGTATGTTAAAAAAGGCGCTGCCCGGGCCTTATACTTTTATTTTGCCGGCCAGCAAGCAGGTGCCTAAAATGCTGAAGACAAAAAGGGATGCGGTGGGCATACGTGTGCCGGATAACAATATTTGCCGTACCATTGTAAAGGAATTGGGCAACCCGGTAATGAGCACTTCTTTACCGGTTGAACACTACGTGGAAGAATATACGGACCCGGAGATCATCCATGAAAAGTTTGGTAAGATCGTGGATATTGTGGTGGATGGTGGCATGGGAGGTATTACTTTTTCTACCGTAATAGACCTTACCGGGCCGGAACCGGAAGTGATCCGGGAAGGCGCCGGCAGCTTAGAACTGATTGGTTAACAATGAAGACATTATTACGTTACATAGAGATGGCAGCATTGCTGTTAGCGGCTACCAGGGCCGGTGCGCAGAGTTTGCGCTTACCCGCACCCGGGGCTGATACTGTTAAGCGGGCGCCTTTGCCCGTGTATATGCTTACGCCTGTTACTTCCGTAGCACCGGGGGCTTATTACCAGCAGCATTTTGGCGTTTTCTGCAAACAGGAATGGCTGCTGGAAAAACAGGTGCGTGTGCCGGTGAAGCTGCGGTTGGGAACTTACCAGTATACGCAAAAGCTGGAAGGGAAGCCGTGAGGGAATGTAAAATTTCAAATGTAAAATCATAAATGAAAAAGGGGAATGCCGCGATCCGTAGCATTCCCCTTTTTCATTTATCCCGTTCATAAAGTCTTTTCAATGTCTCTATGAACCTCCTTCGTTGGTTTGTGATCTGGAGTTTGAAATTCTATTTAATCCCCATTTTCTTTGCTATATCTGCCGGGATAGATTTTTTGTTAACCAGTATGTTGGTTGTTTTGTAAGCAAAGTATGGTACAGAGGCATAAAAGTAACCCTGCCCGAAGTTGCCGGTACCCCAGGAGTTCTTAACCCGGAAATATTTATTGCCATTCTGGTCTTTTGCCAGGCCTACTATGTGCATACCATGATCATCCTGGGTTTCATAATTATCAAAAGCCAGCTGGCGCACTTCAGGAGTAATGTTCTTTTCCGTGCCTGGTTCTTCAAACAATTTCTTGCGCTCTTCTGCGGTCATCTCATCCCAGTCTTTTTCCGGCACTATGGCCAGGCCGTTGGGGAAGCTGAAATATTTTTCACTTACATCTGCCGCCCAGGCTACGGTGTAACCGGTGTTGATGGCGTTTTCCGCAATGCTGATCATATCGTTCAGGGGTACGTTGTACACCTTTTCCCAGTTCCAGTTGTCCGGTACTTCCAGCACAAACTGTTCGTAATAAGGGTGGTGGGTAAAGGAGGTTACGATCACATAATCATCTGCATTCAGGCCCAGCTCTTTGGCAAAAGATTGCGGGGTGTATGATTTGCCTTTGTATTCAAACTTTTCAGGTGCATCGCCCATGTAGCTATCCAGCACACCGTCAAAGGCTTTTTGCCAGCTGGGATTAATGGTGCCTTCCCGGTTGCCGATGTTTTTTATAAACCCTTCCAGCAGGCTTTCCATTTCAGCGTGGTTGTACATTTTGGTACGGTTACCATCATATACGGTTTGGGGTACCAGGCCATAACGGCGCAGGCACAACAGGTCATCGGGGAAACCGCCGCCTTCGCCAAAATTAGCTTTGCCGTGCATACGCACATAGTTAGCTGCTTTAAGGGGGTACATTTTGCGTACTACAAACATTTCGCTCAGGTTAAGGCCCTGGCCTTTACCGCTGCGCAATAATTCCGATTCAAGAAAAGAAAGGCCGGAAAAAGACCAGCAGGTGCCCGTCATACCCTGGTTCTGCACATCATAGGCATCCAGGTTTTTAATGGTGGTGAATTGGTAATGGCTGCCTTCTTTGTTGGTGTTCTGCGCCATTACAGCGGTACAGGAGAGTAGTGCTGCGCACACGATCCATTTTTTCATACGATTGCAAGTTTGTTTTGTTGTTTGCCAGTTATTACCCCCCGGGGGGTGAGAGGTGCCAAAAATAAGGGAATGATGGGAATGCGGTGTATAAAAGATGGATGAGCGGGAGCCCTAAGAGCGGCTTTCCAGCTGATCCTTTTGTACGAATGCGGTGTATTGTTCTCTTGTGATGGCCCATTGCCAGAGCTGTTCATTTTCCTTGTCGGATACTTCGCCGGCAAACTGCATCCCGGCTTTTTGCAGGATCTTTACGGAGGCATTATATTCTTCTTCCGTATGCGCTACTACCTTTTGTACGTAGTTATGGCTAAAAGCAAAGCGTATAAGGGCTGCTGCCAGCTCCGTACCATAGCCCTGTTCCCGGTAATCGGCGGTTATTTCATAACCTATTTCTACCATCCCGTTCTTGTCCGGCCGTTCTTTAAAGCCGCCGGAGCCAATGAGGCGGCGGTCTTCCCGGTGTATCACCAGGTAAAAGAACCAGCCCAGCATGGAGGGATCGTTCCGGAGCTTATCATAGGCAACCAGTATTATTTCCGGGAACTCTGTCCAGTATTCCGGAATATCTATGCCCAGCAGATCCGCCAAAACATCGTTGCCCTGCAACAGCGCTTCAAAGTACTGCAGGGAGCATGGTAATAATTGTAATCTTGATGTTTGGATCATGAACGAAAGCTAGTAAACGTATTTGGGAAATACAAGCATAACAAGCTGCTAGTTGTTAATATTTTATTGGGTTACAACGGGAGTTTTTTATCAAATAAAGTACAAAAGTAAATTGATAAATCATAGCGGAATTTTCCCACCGGGAAATTAAACCCTGATCCATGGATTGCTGCGCAGGCCTGTACTGCGGGTATTATGCAGTTTTTTAACCGGCACATGATCATTATGAAACCTGCCTGTATAAAAAGAACGCAGCAGGTAATAAGCTGCTGCGTTCTGTGAGTAAGTGGTAAATATTATTGACTAATGCGCTTCCAGCCAATTCTTGCCGGCGCCTATTTCCGCTTCTACCGGAACGGCCAGGGGCAGGGCATTGCGCATGCATTCCAGTATAAGGGGTTTAATGATTTCCACCTCTGAATGGTGGGCATCAAACACCAACTCATCATGTACCTGCAAGATCATACGGGATTTAAGGTTATGCTGCTTAAAGGTATTGTGCACCGCTATCATGGCCAGCTTTATCATATCAGCGGCTGTGCCCTGTATGGGCATGTTAATGGCGTTGCGCTCCGCATAACCGCGTACTACTGCGTTGGATGAGTTAATATCCTTTAGCCAGCGCTTGCGGCCCAGCTGCGTTTGTACGTAACCGTTCTTCTGTGCAAAGCCGATCTGTTTTTCCATATACTCCTTAATAGAAGGGTACTGGGTAAAATAGTTATCAATAAGCATTTTGGCTTCTGAACGGGGTATGCCCAGGTTTTCAGACAGGCCAAAGGCGCTTTGCCCGTATATGATACCAAAGTTTACGCTTTTGGCATTGCGGCGCATGTCGGAGGTTACCTCCGCCATATCTACCCCATATACTTTTGCCGCGGTAGCCGCGTGAATGTCAAGCCCTTTCTGAAAGGCGTCTATCATCTGTGCATCCTCACTAATGGCGGCAATAATGCGCAGCTCAATCTGTGAATAGTCGGCAGAGAGTAATACATATTCCTCATTACGCGGCACAAACGCTTTACGCACTTCGCGGCCACGGTCTGTACGGATGGGAATATTCTGCAGGTTAGGATTGTTGGAGCTTAAACGTCCTGTTACGGCTACGGCCTGGTTGTAAGAGGTATGAATGCGGTTGGTGCGTTTGTTGATCATTAACGGCAACGCATCAACGTAAGTTGATTTCAGCTTGCTTAGCTCGCGGAAAATAAGAATGTCTTCCACGATCTGGTGCTTAACAGACAGTTTTGCCAGCACATCCTCGCCTGTGGCGTATTGCCCGGTGCGGGTCTTCTTGGCTTTGGGATCCAGCTGCAGCTTTTCAAAGAGCACCTCTCCCAGCTGTTTGGGCGATGCCAGGTTAAAGCGTACGCCGGCCTGCTGGTACACGCTTTCTTCCGCTCTTTTTATTTCACCTTCCAGCTCGCGGGAGTAATCGGACAGGGTTTGATTATTTACCGCAATGCCTTCATACTCCATATCCGTAAGCACGCGCACCAGCGGATTTTCTACTTCATAAAAAACTTTGTCAACACTTTTTTGCGTGAGCAGCGGCACAAATTTTTCTTTCAGCTGCAGGGTAATGTCGGCATCTTCCGCGGCATATTCCTTGATCTTTTCCAGCTCCACATCGCGCATGTTGCCCTGGTTCTTGCCCTTTTTACCAATGAGCGTTTCAATGGATACCGGTGCGTACTGCAGGTACTGTGCGCTCAGCAGATCCATGCCGCGCCGGCCTTCCGGCTCAATCAGGTAATGGGCCAGCATGGTATCAAAAATGGGTCCTTTAATTTCCATGCCATACCATTTCAGCACCAGCATAACGTTCTTAATGTTCTGCCCTATAAAAGTGATCTGCTCATTTTCAAACAGGGGGCGGAAAGTTTCCAGGATTGCTTTGGTAGCCTGCTGATCGGTGGGTACCGGTACATACCAGCCTTCATGTTTGCAGCAGGCAAAGCTCATGCCCACCATTTCCACCGCATTGGCATCAGTGCCGGTGGTTTCGGTATCAAAACAGATCTCTTTTTGCTGTTGTAAATGTGCGATCAGCTCCGCTATTTTCTCCGGCGTATCTACCAGGCGGTAGGTATGTTCCGTATTATCAATGTTCTTATCGGCCAGCAAGATATTAATGCCGCTGTCTGCATTTTCTTCGCGTGCGGCTAAGGTGCTGGTATCTTCTACAATATTGCCGAAAAGGTCCTGCTGCTGTGGTTTTGCGGGTAGGGGCGCTTCTGTGTTGGCTGATGAAAAACCATCGCCCAAAATTCTTTTACCCAGGGTTTTAAACTCCAGCTCCGTGAAAATTTCCGTAAGCTTTTCTTTGTTGGGTTCCTTGATGCAAAAGTCCTCTTCGTGAAAAGTGCAGGGTACATCGGTGATAATAGTAGCCAGCTGTTTGGACATGATAGCGTCTGCAGATCCGGCCTTGATCTTTTCTCCCATTTTACCGCCAATGGTATCTGCATTGGCCAGCACATTTTCCAGGGAATGGTATTGTGACAGCAGCTTCATGGCGGTTTTTTCGCCAATACCGGCAATACCGGGAATATTATCCACCGCATCGCCCATCAGGCCCAGGATGTCTATTACCTGGTGCACATCTGTGATCTGCCACTTGGCGCAAATTTCTTTGGGGCCCATGATCTCCTCTTTATTGCCCATGTACGGCGGCTTGTAAATGAATACATTTTCTTTTACCAGCTGCCCGTAATCCTTATCCGGTGTTACCATATACACGTCGTAACCCACGTTGGCAGCCTGCCAGGCCAGGGTGCCTATCACATCATCCGCCTCATAACCATCTACTTCAATTACGGGTATGTTAAAGCCTTCAATAATGCGCTTAATGTCCGGCAGCGCCTCGGTAAGATCTTCGGGGGCTTCCTGCCGGTTGGCCTTATATGCTTCAAAGGAGGTATGCCGTTCTGTGGGTGCTGCGGTATCAAAAGCCACTGCCATATGCGTGGGCTTTTCTTTATTGATGAGGTCCAGCAGGGTGGTGGTAAAACCAAACTGCGCGTTGGTATTACGGCCGGCCGTGGTTAACCGTGGATTCCTGATCAGGGCATAATAAGCACGGTAAATGAGTGCCATAGCATCCAGTAAAAACAATTTCTTTTGCATGCGCTAAACCTACGTGAATTTGAGTAATGTGCAAAGTTAGGAGTTTAAAGTTTGAAAGTTTTTACGGCAGGTGTAAGTTTGAGGGGGAATTATACCTGGATAAACATGAAGAAATTGTATCATTTGTCGAGCTGCAGCACCTGCAAGAAAATTATTGCGGAAACCGGTGTACAGAAAAAGGGATTTGTATTGCAGGACATTAAAACGGAGCACATTACACCGGCCCAGCTGGATGAAATGGCCAAGCTGGCGGGCAGCTATGAAGCGCTGTTCAGCCGCCGCAGTCAGAAGTACCGGCCTATGGGCTTACATGAAAAAACCTTAACGGAAAAAGATTACCGGGATCTGATATTGCAGGAATATACTTTCCTGAAACGGCCGGTAGCGGTGGTGGATGGGAAGATCTATGTGGGGGCGGATGCGAAAAATGTGTAGATGTGCAAATATGCAGATGTGCAGATGGGGGAATGTGCTGATGTGCCAGTTATGCAAAAAATGTGCAAATGGTATGCAACCGCTGCATTTCATTTGCACATTTGCATATATGCACATTAGCACATCAGGAACTTGCGTACGGCCTCTTTATACTGCTCCATATCCTGCTCATGCTGGAAGGAGCGGAAAGGGAAGCTGGCAGCGGCTTCCAGGGCTTTGCCCAGGTTGAATTTATCCTGCGGGATGCTGTAGAAATAACCTTTCTCCATCAGGTATTCACCTAAATATACCTGTTCTGACTGGCCGGGTGTGGGCACCAGGATGGCTTTTTTATTCAGCTTGGCTAGGTCCATCAGCGTGGTGTAACCGCTGCGGCTCAGCACCATGCCGGAGGCCAGCATGGCCTCATTCAGCTCCTGTGCATTCATATGATTTACCTGCCGCACATTAGGCGTGATCTGTTCCTGATGGGGTGTGCCCGGCTTGCCGCTTACAATAAGGGCGCGGATGGGCAGCTGTTTTATTTGTTCCAGGATCAGCTTTTCCAGGTTGGAGCGTTGTGGCTCAGGGCCGGAAATGAGCACCAGCAGATCGTATAGCTGCTTTACTCCCTCCCGGGGCTGAAAGCGGCTCAGGCAGCCAATATAGCTGGTATGGGGCGGCAGCTCTTTGGGATGGCCCAAAATACCGGAAAGATTATTGTCCCCCGCAAAGTCCGGGATCCAGCAGGCGCTGTAGCGGCGAATGTATTTATAATTAAGCTTTTGTAAAATGCGTTCTGTAACCCCGCCAAAGGGTGTTTTGATCAGCAGCTGGTGAGAAATAAACACACAGGGAATATCCGGGTGGTACAGTCCAAAGCGGTTATCTGAAATAACTCCCTGAATACCATGTGTTTTTACTACTTCCTGCAGCCATTGCTGCTCATAGCGGATACTTTTCAGGATCTGGGGGATCTGCTGCATTATTTTCCAGCCAAAGAACCAGCCTTTTTGCGCGTACTGGATGCGGTAACCCGGCAGTGGCAGGATGGTGAGCTGCGGAAATTCCTGCTGTAAAAGAGCGGCATGTTTACCCTCTGCTGCAATAACAACCTCGCAGCCAGCGTTTAATATTTCGTAGATGAGCGGAATGTCGCGGGTAGCATGTCCCAGGCCCCAGTCAAGCGGTACTACCAGTATTTTTTTTGAAGCGTAGCTTGTGGACAAATAATTTAAAATTTTTTGCGAATTTAGCGTAAATTAGAGAAGGTGTATTGTTAAGAAAAGGTAAACTCTTATAACGAAAGGATTTAAAATTAAAGAAGCTAGTTATAATTAGTATGAAACAAATGAAATGGCTGTTGATCTTTTTTTTGTGTGGGAGTTTAGTATTGCAGGGTTGCAGTGTATTTAAGAAAAACGATTGCGGTTGCCCAACTATGAATAAGAAACGCATGCATTGATCAGTGATTCGCCACTAAAGTAAGTAAGTACAGAGCCATCTTACCTTAAGCAAGACCTAACCTATCCTCCTTATTGAAAACCCTGGTGAAAAATTATAGGGAACGTCAAACTTATTTCTCAATGAAACCTGTAGAAAGGGATTTACTGATCTTACTTCACGAAGAGCGGTATAACGAGCAACAGATACAATTCGCTGTTAAACAAATCAGCGAAATGCTGACTGTCGTAGAAACTATGGAATACCTCTGCGCTGTCATGGAAGTAGTGGATTGCAACAAGAGCCGTGTTACCAGCAAACGCTCCGTACTGGAAAAAGTTTTTGCCAGGAAAACGCAACGCGCTTTTGAATTTGTAGTGCACAAGAACTGATACTATTTATGATCCCGGATTTACGATTTTAGAACTGTCTAACACATTTCCTAACCTACATCTAAAATCCTGATCTACTCTCCCAGATTTATACTAATAGATTTGTTGTAACCCGCTGTGTGTCTGAATTTTTTCCTAACTTTTTGTTAAAATCATCTCCCTTTATTCGCTTTCTTTTTCAATTCTACACGGGCAATTCATTTAGTTACAATACCTTCTCCCGGTTTAAAAATTGTAAAATCATCTCACTTTTAAAATCTTGTTGTAGGTTTGCCGGCAAACAAACCACTTATTGCAATGGCAGACTTTACGCACCTGCATGATTTTTTACAGCCCCTTTCCAAAGCCTCCCTGAACGAAGACGAGGAATTTGATATTGCCCAGATAGGCGGTATCACGGATCTATTTGAAGACGGGCAGCTGCCTGACCTGGAAGCCGCGGACATTATTCTGCTGGGCGTAGGTGAGAACCGTGGCAACGGCCCCGGTAAAAAAAGTACAGATGCGCCTGATTTGATACGCAGTGAGTTCTATAAATTATTTTACTGGCATAAAGATGTGAAGATAGCTGACCTGGGCAACCTGCAGCAGGGCGTAAGCCTGGGCGATACCTATGCCGCGCTGCGTACCGTGCTGGGAGAGCTGTTGCAGCTGCAAAAACCAGTGATCATACTAGGCGGCTCACATGATCTTACCCTTGCACAATACCAGGCCTATGCAAAACAGGAGTTTGTAATTGAAGCCAGTATAGCCGATGCACTGATAGACCTGCAGGAAGAAAGCCCCATACCGGCTACCGGCTTTTTAATGGATATGCTTACAGAGCAGCCTAACTATATCAAACACTATAATCATATCGGTTTCCAGAGCTATTTCGTACACCCGCGTATGTTAGAAACGCTGGACAAGCTGCGCTTTGACTGTTACCGCCTGGGTAAGATACGGGAGAACCTGGAAGAAGCAGAACCGGTGCTGCGCAACACCGACCTTTTCAGCCTGGACATTAACATCATTAAACATACGGATGCGCCGGCCAACAGCCTTTCCCCCAACGGTTTCAGCGGGGAGGAAGCCTGCGCGCTATCCCGCTACGCCGGCATGAGCACCCAGCTTAGCACCTACGGTATTTACGGTTATAACCCGGCTAAGGATAAAGATCAGCTGACCGCTAAACAAATAGCGCAAATGCTGTGGTACTTTATGGACGGCCGCTCTGTAAAGAACAAGGAAGCGCTGCTGGAAGAAAGGGATGCTTTCTGGGAATTTCATATAGCCTTTGGCGATATAGATACCGTATTCCTGAAAAGTAAAAAAACCGGCCGCTGGTGGATGCAGCTGCCCGGTAAGGATTTTGTGCCCTGCGCATACAGTGATTATTTGCTGGCCAGTAATAATGAGATTCCGGAACGGTGGTTAAGGCACCAGGAGAGGTTGTAATTATTTTCAATGGCATTC
Source organism: Chitinophaga sp. GbtcB8 (assembly GCF_019091455.1). Taxonomy (GTDB): domain Bacteria; phylum Bacteroidota; class Bacteroidia; order Chitinophagales; family Chitinophagaceae; genus Chitinophaga. The sequence goes on along the minus strand of NZ_JAGXJN010000027.1, from coordinate 71,487 downwards.
ATGCCCACTTCAGGCGGTCATAATTGACAATCCGTAATTCGTAATTCACCCATGTCTTCCACCAGAAAAGCCCGCCTGGCGCGGGTAAGGTTGATTCAAAACACGCAGGATGTTATCCTCATCGTGATCGGCGTATTGCTGGCGGCGCTGGGGTTAAAAGGTTTCCTGCTGCCGAATGAGTTTTTGGATGGTGGCGTAACGGGTATTTCCCTGCTCATTAGCCGCCTTACCGGCTGGTCTATTTCCGTGCTGCTGATTGTTATTAACATTCCCTTTATACTGCTGGCTTACAAGCAGCTTTCCCTGGGCTTCACCATTAAAGCGCTGGCTGCTATTATAGGATTGGCAACGGCGCTGGTATTCATAAAAGTACCGGTTATTACCAGCGATAAGCTGCTCATAGCCATCTTTGGCGGCTTTTTCCTGGGCGCCGGTATTGGTATGAGCGTGCGGGGCGGCGCTGTGCTGGATGGTACAGAAGTGCTGGCGCTGTACATTAACCGTAAAACGGTGCTGTCTATGGGTGAGGTGATCATGTACTTCAACATCCTTATTTTTGGAGTGGCTGCAGTGCTGATCAATATAGAAACGGCCATGTACGCCATGCTTACCTATTTATCCGCTTCCAAAACAGTAGATTTTATTATCCAGGGTTTTGAGGAATATATAGCCTTAACCATTATATCGCCCGAGAGTGAGTTGATCCGTAAAACGCTTACATTAAAGCTGAAAAAAGGCGTAACAGTATATAAAGGCAAAAGCGGGTTCGGTAAGCGTGGTAATGTAGATAATGAAATAGATATTATTTACACTGTGGTTACCCGCCTGGAGGTACATAAGATCATTGATGAAATTGAAAAGATAGACAGCAAGGCATTTATTGTACAACATAATATTAACGATACCAAGGGCGGTATGATCAAACGCCGCGCTACACACAGTAAATAGCAGTTATAAATCCTCAGTTATGATAAAACACAGATGGTATGCGGCATTAACCTATGCAGCCCGTACGTTTACAGCTTTATTGCTCCTTTGCAGTATTAGCACTGCGCAAGCCCAGGAAAAAATATACCTCTACCCGGATCAGCCCAACCTGCATATTGGCGGGCGGGAAAAAGTTGCAGATGCTCCTTTTATAGAACATTACAGCGCAGCTAAAAAGAATGGCGCTGCCATCTTAATATGCCCTGGTGGCGGTTATGCAACCCATGCCCTGGGCCATGAAGGAAAGGATATTGCAGCATTTTTTACCAGCAAGGGTTATGATGCTATTGTGCTGCACTATCGTGTAAATGATGAAAGCCAATCCGGCTCCCGCTACCCTGCTGCGTATAATGATGTAACTACCGCTATGCGGCTGCTAAGATCAAAAGCAGCAGTTTGGGGTTTTGATCCGGAAAAAACCGGTGTGATCGGCTTTTCAGCCGGGGGGCATCTGGCCTCCTGTTTGGCTACGCTGTTACAACCGGCTAATGAAAAAGAGAAATGGAGCACACGCCCGGCCTTTGCCATACTGGTGTACCCGGTTATCACTATGAAAGCCCCCTACAAACATCCGGGCAGCACTAACATGTTACTGGGCCCTGACCCTGCACCGGGTATGACGGATTCTTTAAGCACAAATGAAAGGGTAACTGCGCAAACGCCGCCTACGCTGTTAATACATTCCACGGATGATACTGTAGTGCCGGTAGAAAACAGCTTAATGTTCTTTGATGCGCTGCGGAAACATCATGTAAAGGCTACCCTGCAGATCTATGACCACGGCGGGCATGGGTTTGGCCTGGGTACAAAAGATGCTGTGCTGAATACCTGGCCTGCATTGTGTATCGCCTGGCTGCAAAGTTTGGGTATGCCCTGATGTTATAATAACAGTAAAAGCTTTTTGCAGTATAATTTGTACTGCAGAAAGCTTTCCTGTCAGCGCAGCCTGTCTGCGTTATTGTTGAACAACTGCTGAGAAAATCTGTGAAGCAACCTTTTGCCTCTATCAGCCAGCAGTAGGGTAGCGGCTGATCAGCTCTGTTACGCGGTCTTTTATATAAGCTGCTTTGTGGTCGGTGGAGATTACCTGGTCGTCCAGGCCGGCCAGCGTTTTCTTGTGCAGCTTTTCTACGCGGGTATCCAGCAATTTAAAGTAGGCTTCTTTTTTCTCTTTCCACAGGCTTTGCTGTACCATCAGGTTTTGGCGGCGGCTGGTATCCAGCTTGCTGTATAGCTGCCGGTACACCAGGTCCAGCATACTATCCAGGTCGCGGTAATATTCCAGGGCGCAGCCATACATGTACTGGCTTTTAGCCAGGCAGCGCTGGTAGCGGCTTTCCAGGGAATCAATAGCGGCTTTTTTGTTCTGCGCCACCACGTTAAGGCATAACAGCAATAACACTGGGATAAAAAGTAGTAGTCTTTTCATAGGCTCAAAAGCGGTATAGGGAGGGCAAAGGTATAACAATTATTCTTAATCTAAAGGCCGGATAGGTATCGCATTATTAAAAACCGGGTAAAATCCGTATTATTAAATACGGAACTATCAGCTTAAATTTTAACCTGCAAACCCAAACTCACCGTTATGAATACACGCCGTAACTTTTTACAACAGCTGGCCGCATCAGCACTGGCTATTCAGCTGCAACCACTTACCAGCCTGGCCAAGGCACCCTTTTTATCATATGACGGCCCTATGCTGCGGGTAGCCATAATGGGCTTGGGCAGCTATGGCAACCGCGTGGCAGAAGCAATGAAGGATTGTAAAAAGGCAAAACTGGTAGGCGCCATCAGCGGCACGCCCTCCAAGCTTAAAGACTGGCAGGGCAAATATGGTATTCCTGAAAAGAACTGTTATAACTATGAAACGTACGACCAGATCAAGAATAACCCGGAGATAGATGTGGTGTACATTACTACGCCCAATGCGCTGCATCATGACCAGGTAATAAAAGTAGCCTCATTAGGCAAACACGTGATCTGTGAAAAGCCCATGGCGCTGAATGCAAAAGAAGGCCAGGAAATGGTGGATGCCTGTAAAAAAGCCAAAGTGCAGCTGCTGGTAGGTTACCGCATGCACTTTGAGGCTAAAACGCTGGAAGTGATCCGTATGCGCAATGCCGGTGAATTTGGAAAGATAATGTTTTTCCAGGGGCAGTGCGGTTTCCGCATTGGCGATCCTACGCAGTGGCGGCTGAACAAACAGCTGGCTGGCGGCGGCTCATTAATGGATATCGGTATTTACGCCATCAACGGATCGCGCTACATGATTGGTGAAGACCCGGTATGGGTAACTGCCCAGGAAACTAAAACAGATCCTGTGAAGTTTAAAGAAGGCGTGGATGAAACCATACAGTTCCAGCTGGGCTTTCCCAGTGGTGCGGTGGCCTCCTGCCTTTCCACTTATAGTATGAATAACCTGGACCGCTTTTTCCTGAATGGCGAAAGGGGTTTTGCAGAAATGCAGCCCTCCACCGGTTACGGGCCTATTAAAGGCCGCACCAATAAAGGGGAGCTTACCCAACCGCATGTAACCCATCAAACCGTGCAGATGGATGCCATGGCCGGTATTATACTGGAAGGCCAGCAACCGCCGGTACCGGTAAATGGGGAGGAAGCGGTGAAAGACCTGAAGATCATTGATGCTATTTACAAAGCCACAAAAACCGGTGAAAAGGTAGCGCTGAAGCTGTAAAGCGGGGGGAGAAAAAAATAAATCCTACCTTAGTCCATTCAGCCGCAGGCGTTATGGGGGCCGCCTGCGTTTTCGTATAATCATGAGGGTATGCAATTGCGCTACATACTATTGCTTTTACTACCTGTAACTGCGGTGGCCCGGTCGGGCAGCGATACGCTAATGAAAGCGCTGAACAGGACCATTCAGCAGGCAGACACCTATGACCGGCAGAAGCTGCAACGGATAGACCGTATTAAAACCCTGTACCGGGAAGCTAAAACCCTGCCGCAGCAATACGCTGCCACCCTGCAGCTGTATGAGGAGTATAAGGTATATAAATTTGATTCTGCCTTTACCTACGCCAGCAACCTGGAAAATATGGCCGCTGCCATGAACGACAGCATTAAGATAGCTGCTTCTAAAAATAAGCTGGCCTTCATATTACTCTCTGCCGGTAAGTTCAAGGAAGCTTTTGAATACCTGCAGGCGGTGCACCCGGCGCAGCAGACAGACAGTATCAAAGGCGAATACTACCTGCTGATGGGCCGTTATTATAACGACCTGGCAGATTATAACAATGATAATAACTACACTGCCAAATACCAGGTAATAGCCAATAACTACTTTGATTCCGCCCTGGTATATATTCCTGCAAATTCTTTTGAGAGCCTGTATTATGCCGGCCTTAAAAGCCTGAAGCGGGATAGCCTGGATAAAGCCTTTACCCTTTTCCGCACGCTGCTGGACCGCCCCAGCCTTACAGACCACCAGCTGGCCATTGTAAGCTCTACCCTTAGTTTTATTTACGCGCTGCATAAAGACCGGGCGGGGGCTATTAACTCACAGGTAAGGGCTGCCATGGCAGACATCCGTTCATCTACCAAAGAAACCTTTGCCACCTTTAACCTTGCACAGCTGCTGTATGAGGAGGGCGATTTTGAACAGGCCTCCATATACATTGAAAAGGCTATTGACGATGCCACCTTTTACGGCGCCCGGCAGCGCAAAATGCAGGTGAGCGCAATGCTGCCCATTATACAGGGCGCCAAGATCAGCTATATTGAACGGCAGCGCAAGCTGTGGCTTACCTATGCCCTGATTGCCACGCTGGTGCTGATCATACTTGGGTTGCTGATAGTAGTGATCTACAAACAGTTCAACAAGCTGAAACGGGCGGAGAAAACTATTTCCGATGCCCGTAATAACCTGGAGCAGGCCAACCTGCAGCTGCACCGTGTAAATGAAACGCTGAAAAGCCTGAACACTGAGCTGCAGGATGTGAATGCTAAGCTGCGGGAAGCCAATAAGATCAAGGAGGAGTACATTGGCTACTTCTTTAACATCAGCTCCGTATTCTTTGAGAAAATTGTACGCTTCAAAAACCTCATTGATCAGAAAATAGCCGACCGCAAACCCGATGAGCTGCGCATGGTGCTCAACAATATTAATATGCGCAACGAGCGGGAAGACCTGCTGAAAAGTTTTGACAAAGTATTCCTGAAGCTGTTCCCCACCTTTGTAGAAGAATTTAATAAGCTGTTTAATGAAGAAGACCAGATAGTGCTCAAAAACGATGAGCTGCTGAACAATGAGCTGCGCATTTATGCTCTGATGCGCATGGGCATTACGGAGAATGAAAAGATAGCCCAGATCCTGGAATATTCCGTTAAAACCATCTACGCCTACAAGACCAAAATACGTAACCGCACCATTGTGCCCAAAGAAGAATTTGATAAAAGGGTAATGGCGGTAAAGTCCATTTAAGGCACCTTTTCAGGAGCCTGAAACGCCCCTTTTTCCTTCTCAAGTGTATATATGATTATTATTTTAATATATTGTTAACCCGTTAGCTGTCAGGTACTTAATTTTCTATTACTCCCCGTTTAGCTGCCTATTTTCTTTATTTCCAGGCTACAAATTTGCCGCCTTCCCCGGAAAGTTTTCTTTTGACATTACAAGCTAAATCCGTATTCCAGTTATGAACCAAGATCACCTATACAGTGGCGACCGGCCGCCTCCAATAGCCGGATGGGACAACTAAAGGAACAATGAAACAAAACAGTATTTAAAGATTCCACTTTTCATAATTGACACCTTACCGTATGACTAAGATCCGAACAATTCAGCTGCTGCTAACTTGTCTGGTATTGCTGTGCGCACAAACGGCCGCCGCGCAATCCAGGACATTTGCAGGGCTTGTGCATGACAACGCCAAGGGGCCTGTAATAGGGGCTACTGTGCAGGTAAAAGGCACCGCTACCGGTACCACCACGAATGAAACAGGCCGTTTTACGCTGCAGGTGCCGGAAGGCAGCGCTACCCTGGTAATATCCTACATTGGATTTAATACGCAGGAAGTAAGCATTACCGGCATAAACGATATTACCGTTACCCTTACGCCCAATGCCCAGTCGCTGGGTGATGTGGTGGTAATTGGTTATGGTACGGCGCGCAAAAAAGAGCTTACCGGCTCCATAGCCACCGTAACATCCAAAGAGTTTCAAACAGGTGCCATTACCACACCGGAGCAATTGATTGCCGGTAAAGTGGCAGGGGTATCTATTACCTCCAACAGCGGATCGCCCGGCGCCGGCAGTGTGATACGTATACGCGGCGGGGCCTCCCTGAACGCCAGTAATGATCCGCTCATAGTGATTGACGGGCTACCGGTAGCCAACATGAATATTTACGGCGCCTCCAGCCCCTTAAGCCTGGTGAACCCGAATGATATTGCCAGCTTTACCGTGTTAAAAGATGCAGCCGCCACAGCTATTTATGGTTCCAGGGCATCCAACGGCGTAATACTCATCACCACTAAAAAAGGAACAGCAGGCAAACCGCAGTTCAGCTTCTCTACCCAGGTATCTGTAGCCACACTGGCAAAAAAGGCCGACGTACTTTCCGCCGGTGCATTCCGTAAGCTGGTAGATTCACTGGGCACGGGCCTGGTAGGCAATGTGCCTTTTAAAAGCCTGATGGGCAGCGCTAATACAGACTGGCAGAAAGAAATTTACCAGGCTGCTATTGCTACAGATAATAACCTGAGCATGGCCGGCGCGCTGAAGAACATGCCCTACCGCCTTTCTTTCGGTTACCTGAACCAGGATGGCATCCTGAAAACAGATAACCTGCAGCGTATCAGTGGCGGTGTGTCCTTAACGCCTATGCTGTTTGATAATCATTTAAAGATCGACATCAACTTAAAAGGTGCGGTGAACAAAAGCCGCTTTGCCAACTCCGCTGCTGTAAGCTCCGCGGTGTACTTTGATCCTACGCAGCCGGTGCATTCCGCTGAATCACCTTTTGGCGGCTACTATGAGTGGTATGCCAAAGATGCCGGTACCGGTGAAGTAACGCTGAACAAGCTGGCGCCCCGCAACCCGGTAGCCCTGCTGGACCTGTATAATAACCACAGCAATGTGCAGCGCAGCTACGGCAACATACAGTTTGATTATAAGCTCCATTTTCTGCCGGAGCTGCATGCTAACCTGAACCTGGGTTATGATGTAGCTAAAGGGGAAGGAAAGATAGATGTGCCGGCCTATGCTGCACAGAATTTCCTGGACAGCGGGCAGCATAATCAATATGCTAACCGTATAAAGAATAAGGTGGGCGAGTTTTTCCTGAACTATAACAAGACCATTGAATCCATCAAAAGTAATTTCAACGTAACGGCAGGTTATGGTTATTATGATAACCTGGCCACTAACTACAATTACCCGGCCTTCCGCGCCAACGGGGATACCATTCCCGGCAGCATACCTACCTTTCCGCTGGATAAGCCGCAGAACATCCTGATCTCTTATTACGGCAGATTAATTTACACGCTGAATAACCGTTACATACTGGCAGCATCATTGCGTACAGATGGCTCTTCCCGTTTTTCACCCGCTACCCGCTGGGGTACCTTCCCCTCTGTAGCCTTTACCTGGCGGGCTAACCAGGAAAAATTCCTATCATCTGCCAAAAGCCTGAGCGACCTGAAGCTGCGCCTGAGCTATGGTGTTACAGGCAACCAGGATGGTATTTATAATTATGCTTACCTGGGTGTGTATTCGCTAAGCGACAACGCATCTACCGTGCAAATAGGCGATAAGTTCTATAACATGGGCTCACCGGCTGCCTATGATGCAGGTATTAAATGGGAGCAAACAGAAACCTATAATGCCGGGGTAGATTATGCTTTCCTGAACAACCGCATTGGCGGCAGTGTGGATGTGTATTACAAGAAAACAAAAGACCTGCTGAACACCATTCCCATTCCTGCAGGCTCCAACTTTAGCAGCACCATTCTTACCAACGTAGGTAATATTGAAAACAAAGGGGTGGAAGTGCAGATAGAAGCTACGCCCATTACCGGCAAAAGATTTACCTGGTACCTGGCATTTAACGCGGCCTATAACAATAATAAGATCACCAACCTCACGGCCACTAAGGATTCCACCTACCCCGGCTCATTGGTAGGTACGGTACAGATACACAGCGTGGGTTACAGCCCTTACGCCTTTTATGTATACCACCAGGTGTATGATGCTGCAGGCAAACCCATTGAAGGCGTGTATGCAGATGTGAACCACGACGGGCAAATAAACCAGGCGGACCTTTACCGTTACAAATCGCCGGTGCCAAAATTCATATTCGGTTTCACTACAGAATTCAGCTATGATAAATGGAGCCTGCGCACTGTGCTGCGCGCCAATGTAGGCAACTACATGTTCAACAACCTGGCTACCGGCGCTTCTAAAGCCAATATGTTCAACACGCTGGGATACCTGGCCAATACACTGTCTGAAGTAACAAAGAGCAGCTTTTATTACGGGCAGCAACAGTCTGACTACTTTGTGCAGAATGCCTCTTTCCTGAAAATGGATAACCTGACGTTATCGCGCAATTTTGGTAACATTATCAGCAACCGTGTAGGCCTGCGCGTTACAGCCGCCTGCCAGAATGTATTTACCATTACCAAATACACCGGCATTGACCCGGAAATATATGGCGGTATTGATAATGCCCTGTATCCACGTCCGCGTACTTTCAGCCTGGGCGCAAACCTTCAATTCTAATGCTTTTAAATCACGGATATGAAAAAGATATTTAGTTGGGTATTTATGGGCGCCGTGTTATTTACGGGCTGCGCCAAAGATCTGAACCTGAAACCGCTTAATTCCAATATAGCCGATGTGCAGTATGCCACTCCCCTGGGCTACAAACAGGTGCTGGCCAAGGTATACGGCAGCTACTCACTGGTGAGCAGCACCGGTGTGGGCAACTCTGATGTGAATGTACCCGGTATTACAGATGCGGGCACTACTGACTTTTTGCGTGCTTACTGGAACCTGCAGGAGCTAACTACAGATGAAGCCAAGTGCGCCTGGAATGATGCCAACCTGCAAAGCTATCACAACTTCAACTGGACCTCCAGCAACATTTTTATTAATGCGCTGTACTCCCGCTGCCTGTTCTCTATAACTATCTGTAATGAGTTCATCCGCGAATCAACCGATGAGAAGCTGGCCAGCCGTGGTATTGGCGGTAAAGATGCGGACGATATTAAACATTACCGTGCTGAAGCCCGCTTTGTACGCGCGTTCCAGTACTGGGTGCTGATGGACCTTTTTGGCCAGCCGCCGTTTGTAACAGACCAGGACCCTATTGGCAAATTTATTCCAAAACAGATCTCCCGTACAGAGCTGTTCACCTACATAGAAACGGAGCTGAAAGCCATTGATGGGGAGCTGGTGCCGCCGCGTGGCAATGAATACGGCCGTGCCGACCAGGCAGCCGCCTGGGCCCTGCTGGCGCGAATGTACCTGAACGCAGCAATATATACCGGCACTGCGCATTATGCGGATGCTATTACCTATGCAACGCAGGTGATCAATGCCGGTTATGTGCTGATGCCGCATTACAAAAACCTGTTTATGGCGGATAATAATGTGAACAATACGGAAATGATATTGCCCATTAGCTACGATGCTACGCACTCGCAGAACTATGGCGGCACTACCTTCCTTATTTGTTCCGGCCACGGTACCAATGTAGCGGACAATGCCAAAGCAGGTATACCCGGCGGCGGCTGGAGCGGTAACCGCGCTACTAAAAACCTGCCGCAGGCCTTTGGCGATTATAGCGGCAATGCAGACAAGCGCGCTATGTTTGGCTTGGGCTCCCTGGAAATAAGCGATGTGCTGAACTTTAATGCCGGCCTGGGTGTAACCAAGTTCAATAATGTGAACAGTGATGGCTCTACCCCTTACTCGCCCAACGGTGTGCTGGTGAGTGTAGACTTTCCTTTGTTCCGCCTGGCAGAAATGTACCTCATATACATAGAGGCGGTAAAGCGCAATGGCGGCGGCAGCGAAGCTACTGCCCTGGAATATTTTAACCGCTTACGTGCAAGGGCCTACGAAAATGATAATGGCAAAGTAACCAGCTTTTCACTGGAGGATGTATTTAACGAAAGGCAGCGGGAGCTGTATTGGGAAGGTTTCCGCCGTACAGACCTGGTACGTTTTAACCGCTTTACCTCCGGCAGCTACCTGTGGCCCTGGAAAGCAGGCGTAGCGGGCGGCGCGGGGGCTGATGCGCATTACAACGTATTCCCCATTCCTTCCTCTGAAATTATTTCCAACACCAACCTGGTGCAGAACGCTAATTATTGATCCCTTATTCTAAAAGTTATTATATGCTTATAAAAAGCTATCGTTACACACTCCTGGCCCTTTGTGTGCTGCTAATTGCAGCCGCCTGCAAAAAGGATGGGGAACAGCTTACGCTGCAGCCCGGCAGCTTTTCCGGGGGAGCGCTGAGCGCCAGCAGCAGCACCGTAGTGCTTACCAAGGCAGCGGAGAATGATACGGCCCTTAACTTCAGCTGGGGGGCAGCCGGTTTTGGCGGTGCTACCGTTACCGCCTACACGCTGCAGCTGGATGTGCCTTCAGATACCTCCGGCGCCCATGCCTGGGGCCAGGCCAAAACCTTTAATGCAGGCACCCGGCCCACTGGCTATAGCTTTGTGGGTAAAGACCTGAACAACCTGTTAAGCGCCATGGGCCTGCAAAGTGGCACTACCAGCCAGGTAGCGGCAAGAATAAAGGCAGAGGTACCGCAGTATAACGGCGCCGCCTCTACGGTAATGCCGGTATATTCCAACACCCTGGTACTAACCATTACTACCTTTAGCTCTAACCTGTACGTGCCGGGCGACTACCAGGGCTGGGACCCCGGCAAAGCGCCCACCTTTCCGCCCATAGAAGGTAAGGCCGGTATGTTTGAAGGGTATGTGAATATGCCGGGCAGCGGCGGACCTTATTATTTTAAGTTCACCAACTCACCGGACTGGGACCATACTAACTATGGGGATGGCGGTAATGGCAGCTTCAGCACGGATGGTAATGCTGCAGGCCTGAGTGTGCCTGCCGGTGGTTATTACTATCTCACAGCGGACCTGAACACCAACAAGTGGACGGCCACCAAAGTTAGCTGGGGCATTATTGGCGATGCCACACCGGGCGGCTGGGACAATGATACACCACTTACCTACGATGCAGCCACGCAGGTATGGACTGTAACAGCAGTGATGAAAAAGAACGGCTCCTTTAAGTTCAGGGCCAATAATGCCTGGGCTATTGATTTTGGCACAGATGCAAATGGTAAGCTGGTATATGCAGATAACCCCTTCCTGGGTTACACGCCCGGCCTTAATAACCTGAGCGTACCGGAAGATGGTACCTATACTATTAAGCTGGACCTGCACCTTTCAGGCCAATACACTTACAGCCTTACCAAAAACTAGGAAACTACATTTTTAAATAATGAAGCAGGCAGTTGTGACTTTAACATTGATCCTTTTTTCCTGGATGCTGGGCGCCTGCGGTAAAAATGATACCGCCGCGCCTTACACACCACCCGTAATACCACCGGTAACAGATACAACTATTGCCGCGCAATACGGAACCCCTTTTGCCAATGTAACGGACCCGCAGGATGCCGTGATATACCAGGTAAATATGCGCGTATTCAGCCAGCAGGGCAACTTTGCCGGGGTTACCGCCCGTTTGAATGCCATTAAAGACCTGGGTGCTAACGTGGTGTACCTGATGCCTGTGTTCCCAGTGGGCCAGCTGAAAGCGCTGAACTCACCCTACTGCGTAAAGGACTATTTTACCATAAACCCGGAGTTTGGTACGCTGGCAGACCTGCGTACACTGGTAGAAACGGCGCACCAGCAGAACATGAGCGTAATACTGGACTGGGTGGCCAACCACACCGCCTGGGACCATTCCTGGATAACAGCGCACAAAGACTGGTATATGCAGGACGGCAGCGGTAACATCATAAGCCCGCCAGGCACGGGCTGGAACGATGTGGCGCAGCTGAACTACCAGAACGCGGAGATGCGCAAAGCCATGATAAAGGCCATGAAATTCTGGGTAATGACGGCTAACATAGACGGCTTCCGCTGCGATTATGCTGACGGGCCGCCAACAGACTTCTGGAAGCAGGCCATGGACACGCTGCGGGGTATTAGCACGCACAAGCTGATCATGCTGGCAGAGGGTGGCCGTACGGCCAATTTTACGCTGGGGTTCAATTATAATTTCGGGTTCAGCTATTTCAATACTTTAAAGGATATTTATAGTAGGGAACGCCCGGTTACGGCTATTGATACGCTGAATACCAGTGAATACCTGAGCGCATCGCCCGGCCAGCGTGTGGTGCGGTACACCAGCAACCATGATGTAAATGGATCTGACGGTACGCCCACTGAATTATTTGGTGGTATAAACGGTGCTGTGGCAGCCTTTGTAGTAACGGCTTTTATGAAAAGCGTACCCATGATCTACAATGGGCAAGAGGTGGCTACAGCCTACCGGCTGCTGTTTCCCTTTACCATGGCCAAAATAGACTGGAACGTGCATCCTGAGGTAACGGCCGCGTATAAAAAAGTGCTGGCTTTCCGCAGCAGCAGCGCAGCAGTAAAGCGGGGTGCCTTAACAACATACAGCAGCAGCAATGTATGTGCCTTTACAAAAGTGCAGGGTGCAGAGCAGGTGCTGGTAATTGCCAACCTGCGCAACCGGGCTGTAAATTATACCGTACCCGCTGCTTTGCAGCCCCTGGCCTGGAAAGATGCGCTGAGCGGTAATGCCGTAACGCTGGGTACAACCATTACCCTGGCGCCGTATGAATACCAGCTATTGAAACTGTAATAAAAAGAGGAATAACAGAACATGTTAACAAGAGTCTATACAATAACTATTACCGCGCTGCTGGCCTTTACAGCCGGCTATGCGCAGGTAAAAGAGCCGGGCAATGTAACGGCTGTGCAAAAAGAAACGCAAGGGGTAAAGATCACCACTGCCAACGCCTTTGCAGCGATAACAGTGTACAACGCATCCACCATACGGGTGCGGATAGATAAACAGCCGCTGGCAGCTGATTTCTCTTATGCCGTAATAGCCCAACCGGAAACGGTAAAAACCAGCATTACTGAATCAGATAAGGAGATTATTCTGCAAACGGATTCACTGAGAACCGTGATCAGCAAGCAACCTTTTTCCGTAGCATTTTACACACCGGCAGGTGAGGTTATTAACCAGGATGAAACGGGGTTAAATACCAGCTGGACGGGCGAAGAGGTGGCCACCTATAAAAAGATGCAGGAAGGCGAGCGGTTTATTGGCCTGGGTGAAAAAACAGGTAACCTGGACCGTACCGGCAGCGGCTACACGAACTGGAACTCTGATGTATTTGGCTACCAGGTAGGGCAGGACCCGTTGTACTCCACCATCCCCTTTTACATAGGCATTCACCACAATAAAAGCTATGGTATTTTCTTTGATAATACCTACCAGAGCGATTTTAACTTTGGCGCCAGCAACAACCGCTTTTCCTCTTTTGGCGCGCACGGCGGGGAAATGAACTACTACTTTATTTACCACCGTAACCTGGCGGATATTATTACGGCATACACGGCCCTTACCGGCCGTATGCACCTGCCGCCTATGTGGAGCCTGGGTTACCAGCAAAACCGCTACTCCTATTATCCTGATACGGAGGTGCTGCGCATTGCGCAAACCCTGCGGGAGAAGCAAATACCGGCAGATGGTATTACACTGGATATTCACTACATGGACCGCTACCAGCTTTTCACCTGGGATAAAGAGCGCTTCCCTGACCCGGTGAAGCTTACCGGTACGCTGAAGAAAATGGGTTTTCGTACTACCGTGATCGTAGACCCGGGCATTAAGGTAGAAAAAGGCGCTGCTGCATTTGAGCGCGGTGTAAAAGATAGTGTATACATTAAGTACCCGGATGGGCAGTTTTACACCGGGCAGGTATGGCCCGGCTGGTGCCACTTTCCTGACTTTACTGCTGAAAAGGGGCGTGCGTGGTGGCGTAAGGAAGTAAAGTTCTTTTCCGATAATGGGGTAAGCGGTATCTGGAATGATATGAATGAAATAGCTACCTGGGGGCAAAAGATGCCGAATAATGTGCTGTTTGATTACGATGGCATAAAGGCCAGCCACCTGCGTGCGCATAACGTATACGGCCTGCAGATGATACGCGCATCGTATGAGGGGGCACGTGAAAATACCAGCGAGCGGCCCTTTATACTCACCCGCTCCGGCTATGCCGGTTTGCAGCGTTACTCCGCCATTTGGACGGGCGATAACCGCGCGGAAGATAACCACATGATGCTGGGCATACGCCTTATGAACAGCCTGGGTTTAAGCGGCGTACCCTTTACCGGAATGGATATTGGCGGTTTTACCGGCAACCCAAGCGTAGCGCTGTACACCCGCTGGATGCAGATAGGCGCTTTTATTCCTTATTACCGGAACCACACGGGCGTAAACACCAAATCAGCAGAGCCCTGGGCCTTTGGGGAAGAGGCGCTGGAAATAGCGCGCAACTACATTAACCTGCGTTACCGGCTGCTGCCCTACCTGTACAGCACTTTTTATGAAGCCACGCAAAACGGCCTGCCCGTTATGCGCAGCCTGGCCATTAACTACACCTTTGACCCCAAGATCTATGACCCGCAATACCAGCAGCAATACCTGTTTGGCACAGCGCTGCTGATAGCGCCTTTTGAAAGCGGTAAAGATTTTGGGCGGGTATACCTGCCTGCAGGTAAGTGGTATGAGCTGTATACCGGTGCGGTGAATGAAGGCGGGCATGAGCAGATCATTCCGCTGAGCATACAGCAGCTACCGGTGTATGTAAAGGAAAGCAGCATTATTCCTATGCAGTCGCAGATACAGAACACTACCGAACAGCCGGCAGATACGCTGCTGCTGCATGTATACAATGGCGCTGTAAAAAATAGCTTTGTGTATTATGAAGATGACGGTATTAGCTTTGACTATGAGAAAGGCGCTTTTTACAAACGCAGCATCACCTTTGACCCGGCCGCTAAAGCGCTGGTTTTTGGTAAAGCAGATGGCAGCCGTGCATCAAAGTTCAAATATGTAAAGCTGCTGCTGCATGGTTTTGACCAGCAAAGCTGGAAAGTGAAAGGTAAAAGCGTAACGGCAAAAGAAGAGGCCTGTTCTTTCCTGCACAGCATTTCCAAATTTGACCCGGAAAAGAGCGCCGGCAGTGTGGATACAGATCATGTGAAAACGCTGGTGATAGCGAATGAGAGTGGTGAAATTTCTATAGGAATGTAAAACCGACGAAGGAGGTTCATAGAGACCATTTAAAAGACTTTATGAACGAGATAAATGTAAAAGGCTAATGCATCCGCTGCATTAGCCTTTTACATTTATGATTTTGCACTTGTGATTTTACATTCCATTAGATCACCACCAGCTCATAGAAATCCGAGGGGGTGAAGTATTGTTTGGCCAGCTGCTGCAGCTCCTCTGCAGTAATGGTTTTAATAATGCGGATATTGTTGTTGAAATAATTCTCATCCAGGTCGTTCAGGATCAGGCTTTTCCAGCGTTGGATCACCTGGAAAGCGCCATCCAGATCGCCCAGTATAGAGCCGATCATGTAGTTACGTACCAGGCTCAGTTCTTCTTCCGGTACCGGTTCATTCTGCAGGTTTTGAAGCTCTTTATAAATTTCTTCAATAGTAGCTTCGCACACATCGCGGCCGGCCTCTGTTTGTATGTTCAGCGCGCCGGTTTGGCGAAAGTTATAGAGCTGTGAATGGATGCCGTAGGTGTAACCCTTCTCTTCCCGGATATTGCTCATAAGGCGGGAGCCAAAGTAACCACCCAGGATAGTGTTCAGCACCATCATTTTTGGAAAATCAGGATGGTAGCGGTTAGGGAAATGCCTTGCTACGCGTACAGCGCCCTGCACGCCATTTTCATCATTAAAAATGCGGTGCTTTTTTTCATCTGCCGTTTGTATAGGCAGCTCCGGCCGCAGCAGCGTGGTTTCCCCGTTCCATTGCGTGCTGCCAAAATATTTATTCAGCAGCGCTATCATGTTTTCCGGCAGGTGGCCGGCAACAAAGATCCTGCAGTTGTTGTACGAGTAATGCCGCTGGTAAAAAGCGCGCAGGCTTTCCGGCTGCAGCGCATCGTACGCCATCATGGTGCTTACGCGGCCATAGGGATGGAACTCGCCGAACAGGTATTTATCAATGTAGCGGTTGGCTACAAAGTCGCACTTTTGCAGGTTTACGGCCAGGCGCTGTTTCATGTTCTGCTGGTAGGTGGCCAGTTCATCGGCGCTAAAGGCAGGGTCCTGGATCACTTCCTGCAGCAGCGGCAGCAGGTCTTCCGTATGCCGGGTAAGGCAGTGCAACGTATAGGTAGCATTTTCATGATAGCTGTTACGGTTCAGGTAAGCGCCAAAATATTCAATGCTTTCATTTATTTCCAGTGCGTTATGTTTGGTGCTGCCATTCTTTATTAAAAAGTTGGTGGCTGCCGCTACCTGGCTTTCCTGCTCATACCAGCTGCCGGCAGGGAAAATAAATTCCAGCTGCAGCGTATCCTGCTCATCACTTTTTATAACGTATACGGGTATACCGTTATCCAGCGTGAATTTTTCGTATGGTTTCAGCGTTACATCAAACTCCACTGCATCTTTTATAGCCGGGGCAATTGTTCTGTTCATATTTGGTTATCTGCGTAGTAATAGATAGTGTTGGAATTTTTTTCATCAAAAATGATGTTGGCCTCGCGGTGAATATCGGCGGTGGTTACTACCTCGTAGTGTGTAAACTCCGTATTCATCAGGGCGGCATCGCCCATCAGCTCATAAAAGGCCAGGTTGTTGGCGCGGTTCAGCAGGCTCATATCTTCAAAGGCCAGCAGGCTTTCCACGCGGTTCTTTACCTTCTGCAATTCGCGCTCCGGTATTACGGTTTGCTGCAGCTTGCTCAGCTCTTCCTGGATGGCTTTTTCAGCGTCCTTCATTTTTACGCCTTTTACCAGCTTGCCTTCAATAGCCAGCAGGCCGGCATCCAGGCTGCCAAAGTGGTAGCATTCTATGTTGCTGAACAGCTTTTTTTCCTTTACCAGCACCTGGTGCAGGCGGCTGGAGCTGCCTCCGCCGAGGATGTCTGAAAGAAGATCCGCGGCATAATAACGGGGATCTTCCCGTTTGTAGATGTGGTAACATTTATACAGGGCATCCAGCGGTACCTTGGCTTTTACTTCCAGCTTATGCGCCGCTGTTTGTGCAGGTTCCTGCGGCAGCTGGCGCTGGTATTTTTCGCCGGAGGGAATGTCGCCAAACCATTTTTCTGCCAGCACCTTCACCTGTGCGGTGGTTACCTTACCCCCTACTACCAGGATAGCATTTACCGGGCGGTAGTATTTGAAAAAGAATGCCTTTACATCTTCCAGGCTGGCGGTTTCAATATGGGAAAGCTCCTTGCCGATGGTCATCCAGCGGTAGGGGTGGCTGCTGTAAGCCAGCTCCCGCATTTTGTGCCATACATCACCATAGGGCTTGTTTATGTAATGCTCCTTAAACTCTTCACTTACTACTTTACGCTGCACATCCAGGCTTTTTTCATCAAAGGCCAGGGATAACATGCGGTCGCTTTCCAGCCAGAAAGCGGTTTCTATATTTTCTGCGGGCAGCTGTATATAGTAGTTGGTAAGATCGTTGGTGGTAAAGGCATTGTTCTCGCCGCCGGCCATCTGCAAAGGCTCATCATAATCCGGTATGTTCACAGAGCCGCCAAACATCAAATGCTCAAACAAATGGGCAAAACCGGTACGGGCCGGGTCTTCATCCCGCGCGCCTACATCATACAACACATTCAGCACCGCCATTGGCGTGGTATGATCTTCATGCACGATGACCCTTAAACCATTGCCCAGGGTGAATTTATTAAAGTGGATCATATTCGTTTTTTGAGAAACTATAAAACATTTTCCCGCAAAAGGCGGGAAATGCAAGTTATTAAAATTCCACGTGACAATGATAATTAGTAAGGAGGAGATATCAGGGTTGCAGGTATAGCTCGTTCTGGCGGTAGTTGATAATAACGGCTGAGAATTGTTTCCATACGGAATAACCAATGGCGCCGGCTATTTCCATGGTTTGCCCGTCGTCATTTACATCTTTACAATAGCTTACGGGGACTTTACGCAGCTGCTTGTTGCCGATGCTGAGCGCAGGAATAATGCTGTTCACATAATCATAGGTTTTCAGCAGATCCTGCACCTGTTCAGAGCCCAGGGTGGTCATACGGTCGGCCAGCAGATTCTTTTGCACATAGGGCCAGTTAAATAAAAGCCCATAGTCGCCACCGGTAGTTACGTGATAGTTGCCGGTAATGGTCTGGCCATCGTCCAGCTCTATGGTGGCGGGTATTACCGGGGTACGGAAGTTAAGCTTAAAGGGCAGCACCTGCGCGCCGGCAAACTCCATGGAGGTGCCGGGGGTGTAGAGCACCAGCTGCTGCTGTGCATAGTCTATTTTTACCACATACTGCTTCAGCAGGTCTATGCCTATAAAGCCGTCTATTACCAGCGGGCCTTTGCGGAATTCGGGAATATTTTCCAGGTATACCTTCAGGAAAGGCATTTTGGTTTTGCCCAGGTACAGCACATTCAGCGTGGCGGTGTTTACCTTCAGCATCAGGTTATTGGTAGCGGTAACGCCGGCTTTTTGTTTGGCGGAAATGTTTAGCTTTTTGGCCAGGCCATAATGCAGGATAGTTACTTCTGTACCAGTATCAAAAATAAAGTGCAGGGTATCTGAGCTACCGGATACCATGGCCGGTATCACGATTTGGTTACCATAAAACCGGAACGGCAGCACCGCAGCGGCGTCCGGCTCCCCCTTTACGGGCTGGCGCTTGCTTTGCGCATGCACAGCCATGGAAAGGCTGCTGTATAACAATATGAATAAAAGAGATCTCCGCATGAAAAAAAACTCCCTACTAAAACGTTACAAAATACTTTTTATTGGTAGCTTTTTGAGGATAAGTTCTTTATTGCGGATAACGAGGATGCTTGGTTTGGTGCCTATGGTCTTAAGAATGTCCCTGTAAACCTGCAGGTTATTGGTAAAATTGTTGTTGATGGCCAGGATCACATCCCCCTTTTTAAAACCTGCTTTTTCTGCCGGGGAATTTTTGATGATATCGGTGATCTCTACACGGCCGTTGATCAGGTAAATGATCAAACCCGTATAAGAGTAATCAAACGGATCCCGGTAGTGGGTGTTGGGCTGCAGGTAAATTTCTTTTTTAGGATAGTTGAGGGTGAGGTTAAAACGGCGCAGGAGGTCGTTCCCGATCATACCGCCCAGGAAAGGATAAGCTGTGATGTTGGTGATATCATCAAACAGGTACACCGGTACATTACGGAAGCTATAGTTGCCTACTTTAAACTCCTGTATGGTGGTGATATGCATTTCCATTTTACCGCCCAGGCCCTGGGCTTCTGTTTGAATAATTTTACGCTGCCGTTTGCGGGAAGAAAGCAGTGCGCTGTCTTTCACAAACTGGTTAGAGAGCAGCAGGCACATACCGGCGCCGGTATCAAAGTAATAGCGGTTCAGGGTTTGGGCCTTGCCATTACGCAGGGGTGCGGGTATAATGGGAATGAGCGTTAATGAGGGCCTTAGCAGCTGGCCGCCCCGGGGATAGTTGAACTTGCCCTTGGTGTAGATGTTTATAAGCTCCTTATCATAATCCACATTTACAATGTAGCGGCTTAACAGGCTGTGGCCAATAATACCATCTACCTGCAAGCCATATACCTGGCTAATAAGCTCATAATCATTCACATGAAAATTAAGACTGTCCACCTCCAGGCCGGGTAGCAGTAAAGTACGGTCCATGGCAAAAGATACCTGTTTGGCACCGCCCAGGCCCCGCACAATACGGTCCGAGGGTTGCAGCGTAATGCCCAGCCGCACGCAGGTAGCGGTGTCCAGTGAAATGCCGGCGCTGCCGGTATCCAGTATAAACTGCAGGGTATCCGGTATTCCTTTAAGCTGTGCCTGTATAACCACCACCCCGCCATAATATTGCTTGAACGGGAAACTGGTAATAAGCACAGATCCTTTTTCTGTGGTATCGGAATTTAGGGCGCTGAAAGGGATCAGGGCAGCTGCGTAAGTGGAATTGCCGGCAAAGGCGTGCAGGAGGCAACAGTATAACAGTAAGGTATATCGCATACAGGACGCGTGAAGCTCTCGTTTACCTAAATTTAACATTAAAATGGTTTTACATAACAAAAAAATATTTCAAACGGCGGCAAAAGCGTACAAACAACATGTTACGCTGTATAAAGTGTTCTGGCGGGGAGATGAATGGATTGGAAGGGGCAGGTATACGAATGTATGACGGATAGATATGGGGTATCAATGCTTATCTAGTAGCGTCTGCAGGCATTTGTGCAGGGTGTGAGGTCTTGCAGCAGTAATGCTTGCAGGGGTTGCTTTATTCCACCGCCGCAGGCTTAGGTAACCTTGTAGTACCGGGTACATGATCTGAGGTGCAATGTGCCGGAACAATGTACATGGCCATTGCAGCACCAGGTCTACACGATTGATTATCAAGTACCTTGTGGACATGACGTGGACTTGATCCGGATTTAAGGCGGGCCTGATGCAGAATTGAGCGGGCTGACGAATATCAGCAACTTATATCCTGTAATTAGTAACTTTGCTGCATAAGGCTTAACAATGCAATTGAAAGATCTATATCAGAAAGCCCTTGCCTTCGAGTGGCTGACTGCGGAAGAAGGAGTGTTCTTATTTGAGAAAGCGCCCATGGCAGAGCTGGCGCATATTGCCAACGAACTGCGTAAGATACAGGTACCGCATGGCAAAGTAACCTGGCAGATAGACCGAAACGTGAATACCACCAACGTATGCACGGCCAACTGCAAATTCTGCAATTTTTACCGGATACCCGGGCATGCGGATGCTTACATTACCAATATTGAAGAGTACAAGCGCAAGATAGATGAAACCCTGAAGTACGGCGGCGATCAGCTGCTGCTGCAAGGGGGCCATCACCCTGAGCTGGGACTCAGCTTTTATGTAGACCTGTTCAAAGAGCTGAAACAGCTATACCCTACCTTACGCCTGCACACGCTTGGCCCTCCCGAAGTAGCGCATATTACCAAGCTGGAAAAAAGCACGCACATTGAAGTGCTGAAAGCCTTGCAGGAAGCCGGTATGGACAGCCTGCCCGGCGCTGGTGCGGAAATACTGAACGACCGGGTGCGCCGCCTCATCTCCAAAGGAAAATGTGGTGCGCAGGAGTGGCTGGATGTAATGCGGGCTGCACATAAGCTGAACATTGCCTCCTCTGCTACCATGATGTTTGGCCACGTAGAAACCGTGCTGGAAAGGTTTGAGCACCTGGCAGATATACGCCAGGTACAAAGTGAAAAACCGGAAGGACATTATGGTTTTACCGCCTTTATTCCCTGGACCTTCCAGGATGTGGATACGCTGCTGGCCCGCATACGCGGAGTACACAACATTACCACTGCCGAAGAATATATACGCATGATAGCGCTGAGCCGCATTATGCTGCCGAATGTGAAGAATATACAGGCCTCCTGGCTTACTGTTGGTAAGCAGGTAGCGCAGTTATGCCTGCATGCCGGCGCCAATGATTTTGGCTCTATTATGATCGAAGAGAATGTGGTAAGCGCAGCAGGTGCACCGCACCGGTTCACTTACCGCTCTATACAGGAAGCTATTAAAGAAGCCGGTTTTGAGCCGCAGCTGCGTACGCAGCTGTACCAGTTCCGGGAAATACCTGCTGCTATTGAAGAGCAGGTGATAAATTATTAGTGGGTCCATGGTCGATGGTCCATGGCCTTGCGCGTAGAATGTTTTTTCGCATAGTAGTTATTAGTAGGTCCATAGTCGATAGCCTCCTTGTAATGGGTTATAGATTATGGACTTTGTTTTTTTACCCCCGCACTATGCAATGGACCATCGGCCATCGACTATTTTTACATTCCCTTAACACCACCCCATGTAACTATACTTCCCTTTGCCCGTCTAAACAGTATAAAAACGAGGCGATTATGAAAAAGGTTGGATTATTTATAATGGGCGCAGGATTGCTGTTGCTGGGTGCTTGTACCAGCACCAAGCTCACCTCTTCCTGGAAAACGAATGATGCACAGCTACAAAAAGATAAAAAGATTATGGTAATGGCATTGGTGCCGCAACGTGAAAAACAGCTGCGGGCCCTGATGGAAGATAACCTGGTAGCTGAGCTGCAGAAAGAAGGACTGAACGCTGCTTCTGCCCTGCGTACTTACGGGCCGGATGCTTTTGGGGATAAGACAGATGAAAAAGCGGCCCTGCGCCAGCTGCGCAACAGTGATGCCAGCCAGGTGCTGACAGTAGTGCTGCTGAATAAAGCGCGTGAAAGGGATTTTGTACCATCAAGCCCTTATGGTCCATACGGACCGTACTATGGTGGTTTTTGGCCGTATTACAGCCGCTGGTACGGTGCTATGTACCAGCCAGGTTATTACCAGACCAACACCCGGTATAACTGGGAAAGTAACCTGTACGACCTGAACCAGCGTAAGCTGATCTACTCTGCCCAAACACAGTCCGTAGACCCGCCTACTGCCGTAAGACAGGCCTACCTGTACGCCAAACTGATTGTAAAGGACATGACTAAACAACAGTTGATAGCGCAGAATTAGGAATGTGTTTTTATTCAATCCAAACTAAACGCTGCAACTGTACAAGGCTGGCAATAGTGCCGGCCTTTTTTATATATGGCTGTAACACAAGCTTGTGGCTAAATTTGTTTAATTTGGCCGCGGAACATCTTACTGACCACCATTCTCCTGATATGCTGGAACTTCGTGTAAATGAGCTGATAACCCTGCGGCAGCTGCAGCCGGCGGATGCCGCACCCTTGTATAAGCAAATAGATGCATCGCGCAAAAGCCTGCGCAAATTTTTGCCGTGGGTAGATTATAATACCAATGAAGAACACTCTATACGTTTTATACAGCTTATGCAGCGCAAGGCCGAAGAGCAGGAAGCCATGGCCCTGGGCATATGGTACCAGCAGCAGTTATGTGGTGTGATGGACCTGCATGGCTGGGATCACCTGCTGCAAAAAGCAGAAATAGGTTATTGGGTAAGCGAAGCCTTTCAGCGCAAAGGTATAGCCACAGCCAGCTGCCGGGCGCTGATCACCTTTGCGTTTAAAAAATTACGGCTGAATAAAATTGAGATCCGTTTTGTATTGCAGAACGAGCGCAGCGCGCAAATACCCATACGGCTTGGTTTTGCCAAGGAAGGGATACTGCGTCACAGCGCCAAGCTGCACGGGCAGTATGTGGATATGGTGGTGATGGGCGTGCTGCGGGAGGACTGGAAGTTTTAGTTTAGCTGTTAGCTGTTGGCAGTTGGCAGTTATTGGAGCGGATGGGTTGTAAATTGTAATGTTAAGTTTTGAATATTAGTAACAGCTGGCAGTCATGGTGAAATGGTGTACATGACTGCCAACAGCTAACAGCTAACGGCCAACAGCTCGCCTCACTTTACTATGTTTTTTCCCATACCGGAAATAGATCACCATACCAATAGCCATCCATACGATCAGCCGCAGCCAGGTATCCCAGGGCAGGAACAACATTATACCCACACAGGTAATAATACCCATAATAGGTACAAAAGGCACTAAGGGCGTTTTAAAAGCACGGGGCGCATCCGGCATGGAATACCGCATGATCCATACGCCGGCGCAAACGATCACAAATGCCAGCAGAGTACCAATGCTGGTCATTTCACCTACTACGCGGATGGGTACAAACGCTGCAAACAAACCTACAAAAATGCAGAACAGGATATTGGAGCGCCACGGCGTTTGAAAACGGGGATGGATATCCGAAAATACTTTAGGCAGCAAACCATCTTTAGCCATGGCATAAAACACACGGGTTTGCCCTAAAAGATCTACCAATATTACAGACGTATAGCCGATGAGGATAGCCAGTATGATCAGCTGCGAGAGCCAGGTATAAGGCGTGCGCTCAATAGCCACCGCCACCGGTGCAGCATTGCCTTTAAAGGCTGTATAAGGGGCCAGGCCGGTCATTACATGCGCAAACAGGATAAACAATATCGTACACACCACCAGCGACCCCAGGATGCCGATAGGCATATTACGTTTAGGGTTACGCGTTTCCTGCGCAGCTGCGCTGATAATATCAAACCCTAAATACACAAAGAATACAACGCCTGCCCCGCGCAAAATGCCGGACCAGCCATATTCCCCAAAGGTGCCGGTATTAGCCGGTATGTAAGGCGTATAGTTGGCAGGTTGTATATAACGCCAGCCCAGCGCAATGAATAAGATCACCACGCCTACTTTCAGGATCACTACCAGCGTAGTCCAGATGGCGGAGCCTTTAGTACCGCGTATCAGCAACCAGGACATAGCCAGTATAACAAGTGCTGCCGGAAGGTTCATAATACCGTGTACCACCGTACCATCTGCCAGCTGAGCGGTTTCAAAGGGCGAGTGTACCAATTGCGGCGGCAGGTAAATATTATACGAGCTTAAGAACTTTACCAGGTAGTTAGACCAGCTGATGGCAACTGTAGCCGCACCTACGGAAAATTCCAGCCCCAGGTCCCAGCCAATGATCCAGGCAATCATTTCGCCCATGGTGGCGTAGGCATAGGGATAGGCGCTGCCGGCAACAGGTATCATGGATGAAAACTCCGCATAACACAGCCCCGAAAAGGCGCAGCCAATAGCGGCTACTATAAAGGAAAGCGTAACGGCCGGCCCTGCGTTGTTGGCTGCTGCCAGCCCGCTCAGGGAAAACAGGCCGGCGCCGATAATACCGCCTATGCCCAGTGTTACGAGCTGAAAAGCGCTCAAAGTACGTTTTAAGGTATGGGCGCCTTCCTGGCCGGATTCCTGTAATAACCAGCTTAAAGGTTTTTTGAAGATCTGTGCCATGTTATCCTACTTGTTTTGTGGACTATTTGGGCGCAAATATAGAATAAATAGTCCATGGTCGATGCCCATGACCTGCTGTGTAAGGTAGTAGTTGGTGGGATGGGAATTTGGAGAAAAAATAATGGTCCATGGCCGGTCCCAGTGCAACCTGCTTAACGCAGCAGGCAATGGACTATCGGCCATGGACCATGGACTGAACTTAAATATCACAGATCTCAACCCCTTGTTTCAGGGAGCCGAGTTTATCAACGCGTTTAGGCACAAACTCCTGTGCTACAAAACCCTTAAAGCCGGTATCGTGTATGGCTTTCATAATAGCCGGGTAGTACAGCTCCTGCGTTTCATCTATTTCATGACGGCCGGGTACCCCGCCGGTATGGTAGTGTGCAATATAGGAGTGGTGATCTTGTATGGTACGGATCACATCTCCCTCCATGATCTGCATGTGGTAAATATCGTACAGCAGCTTAAAGCGTTCATCGCCAATGGCCTTGCATAATTCCACGCCCCACAGCGTATGATCGCACTGGTAATCATGGTGATTTACTTTGCTGTTCAGCAGCTCCATTACAATGGTCACCTTCTTTTTTTCCGCATAACCCATAATGCGTTTAAGGCCCTGGGCACAGTTCTTCAGGCCCTGCTCATCATCCAGCCCTTCGCGGTTACCGGAAAAGCATATGAGGTTGGGAAACCCCGCTTTGGCCGTTTCATCGATCAGGTATTGATAATATTCCACCAGCTTATCGTGATGTTCTACCCGGTTCCAGCCTTTGGTAATACCCCAGTCCTTGTTGATAGAAGCTACCATGGCACAGGTAAGATCATATTTTTTTGCGGTGGCAAAATCTTTCGGATCCAGCAGGTCAATGGATTGTAAACCAATGTTCTTAGAGGATTTGCACAGCTCTTCCAGCGGAATATCGTTATAACACCAGGCGCAAACGGAGTGGTTAATGTTGCCTTTCAGTTTTTCATCCATGGCCTCTTCATGGGCCATTACCCGGTTGGTGAGGGATGATAATGTAGTGGAGGCAAAGGCCAGTGCAGCGGCTTTTTTAATCATATCGCGGCGTGAGTTTTTATCAGGCATTGTATGTGAACGGTTTAGTCGTGGAAATTACGAATTTTCAATTATGATTACGAATTATGTACAGCCCAGGGGGAATGAATAATTACAAATCAGGTACATCGCAGGCAAAAAAACGCTCTTGAAAATCAATGATGGTTTTGAACCAACGGCGATTAACATCTCAATAACACTATTGATAACCAATACCACCGTATATATAAACAGGGCGCGGCTCTTAAAGATCAATCGCTTAGAGTCATGCGCCATTCGTAATTGACAATTCGTAACTCCCTTCCCCCCTGCGGGTTCTACGCATTTTCGATTTTCCGTATAACGTGCACATCTTTTTGCCTTACTTTTACGTATATATCAATAAGTTAGAAAGCCAGGCCAGCAGCCTGTTTCAGCGACCCCAAAGTTTGGCATTAATTGTGCTTATTTATCAGAAACTGTAACATTTTACCTGTTTAAAGCTTTTATAAGAAAAGAGGAGGTTGAAAGATGGAAAAAAGATATACTCCCAGTTTATTGGTTTGCGTGATAATGGACCTTTTAGGTTGTGCAAGTTATGCAGTACCCCTGTTAGGAGAAGTAAGTGACGTTATTTGGGCGCCCATCTCCGCCATTATTTTTTACCGCATGTTTGGCGGTACCCTGGGCACCTTTGGCAGTTTATTCAATTTTATGGAAGAACTGTTTCCCGGGCTCGATTTCATACCCACCTTTACGCTTTCCTGGGTAATGCAGCGCATCACTCAGGGCTGGAAGGTACAGAAGGTGAAAATGGAAGGACAAAAAGCATGATCAGATGTGGTACTTAACGGTAAGTTACACGTCTACTAAGATACCAAGGTTGTAAGGATTTAAAGTTGGATGCTAGCGGAAACTTATGTGCATTTAAAACATGCATCCACCTTTATTTTCTTTCAACCTTTCAAGTTTTTAGGCCTAGCCTCTCGTTCTTATCATTCGCGCACCACCTGGCATCATTTGCATTGGTACAACATTCCTCATGCGCATATTTTTGTTGCCCCCTTTCTCCCCACCACCAAAACGGTTCAGGAAATAAGAAAAGCTCAGCAGGCAAAAACGCTGCAGCACCCGGGCCTGTACATCCTCAATATAATTCTCGCCCACATTGCGGCTAATGCTTACATTTTGGTTCAGCAGGTCAAAACCCTGCAGTTTTATAAGGCCCTGCTTATTGCGGAACAGGCTTTTGGATATATAGGCGTTCAGCATGGTTACATCCTGGTTGTAACCTGCTGCCAGACCGGTGTTCAGCGTATAGTCCAGGTCAAAGCCAATGTTAAAGCCTAAGGGCAGGTTCACATTAAAATCAAAGGAAAAAAAGTAGTTGAAATAATCGCGGTTATTATCTTTTTGCACGGTATAGCGGGCGCCGTTATAATTTATACCGCCATTGGTTGAAAAGTCAAACAGCTCGCGGTAGGCGTAGTTAAAACTCAGCCCCTGGTTTATCGTAAAGTTGCGCGTAATGCCCTTGATGTTGTTAATGTAGCTTACATCCCGGTTCAGGCTAAAATTGGTAGTGGCATTCAGGGAAGTATGCTCTCTTTTAAGTGGAATGGTATTTACCAGGTTACCATTAATGTTATAAGCGCCATTCACATTCACCGGCTGGCTTACCTGCCTGCCCAGGGAATCAAAGTAATTGGCATTAATAATCTTGTTGCTGGTAAGCGCCATGCTTATATTGGCAAATAACCCCTGCATGCTGGAAGGGTTAAAGGTGTTATACCCTATGCTGAAATTGTTGTTGAAAGAAGGTTTCAGGTCAGGGTTGCCTAACTGGATATACAACGGGTTACTGTTATCCGGCACGGGTTGCAGCTGGCTTACATTAGGCTGCTGGGTACCGCCCCGGTAAAAGAAACGCAGGCGTTTATTATTGTTAAACGCGTAGCTGAAACTGGCGGATGGGAAAAAGTTGAACGTATGCTGCTGCAGCCGGTTCTGCAGGCTGATGTTGTTGTTATCCAGGTCACTGTACTGCACATTCAGCCCCAGGCTGTAATCATACGTTTTCTTTTGCGTGCGCAGGCTTACCCCAGCCTGCTGGGTAGAGAAAGTATTCTCAAAGGAATTACTTAAACTATCATTGGGCCGGTCGTAGATGCCTTTAGTGGCATTAAAATCATAGGTTAGCTTATCGGATGATGAATAGTTACGGCTCCAGGCATAGGTAAATTCCAGGAAATGATCTTTTGCCAGCGGCTCCGTGTAAATGAGGCGTACATTGGTGTTCAGGCCTTTGTTGGTAATATCATTACGCTGGTCTATACTGTCTGTTTGAATGGCGCCGTTAGGCTGTATGAACAGGTTATTGGAGTGGTTATAGTTCTCCATGTCGCTGTTGTTAGTGCCCATATTCAGGTTAGCGCTGAAGGTGCGCCCGGTTTTATGGAACTTTTTGCGGTACAGCACATCTGCAGCAAAGGTGGGCGTTGTATTGTTGCCTGCATTACGGGTGGTACCGTTGTTCACCAGCTGGTGCGAGCCTCCCAGGGATTCATACAGGTTATCCTGGAAATTGCTGCTGGTAGTGTAATTTAAGTTGGGTGAAATGATGAGGGATTGTGTACTGTCTATCTCGTACTCCACCCGCATGTTAAAATTATGATTGGCGTTGGTGCTGATTGAATTTGAGCGCTGGTTATAGTAGTAGGTAGTATCCGGCAGCAGGTTCTGGCGCGCGCTGTTACGGTCATTTTCCGTGGTGGTATTGTTATAAAAATAGCTGCCGCTGATGCGGATCCTTTTTGTAAGGTCCTGGCTGTAATTAAGGCCTGCGGTCCAGTTGCGGGAAATGCCGTTGCCGCCGTTGTTACCCATACCCCCGCGCATACCCCGGCTGCCACCCATACTCAGGCCGCTGATGTCTGTATAACCCTGGTTGTTGACGTTATTGCCGCTGCCTATGAAAGAGAGCTGCTGATCTTCCCGGAAACGGTTCAGGGAGGTGCTGGCCGCAAAACGTTCATCAGTGCCTGCGCCGGCAGATACCTGGCCGAACATGCCTTTCTTACGGTCTTTTTTGATGGTGATGTTGATGGCTTTTTCCGTTTGCCCGTCGTTGATACCGGAAAACTGGGCCTGGTCAGATTTTTTATCTATCAGCTGGATCTTGTCTACAATCTCTGCCGGCAGGTTTTTGGTGGCCAGCTTGGGATCATTGCCAAAAAAAGGTTTACCATCTACCAGGATCTTTTTCACGGTTTCGCCCTGGGCTTTAATGTTACCATCCTTATCTACTTCCACGCCGGGCAGCTTTTTCAGCAATTCCTCCACTAGGGCATTCTGACGGGTTTTGAAGGAGCCTGCGTTGAACTCCAGCGTATCTTTTTTAACGCGGATGGGTGGTTTTATTTCCGTTATCTCAACAGCATCCAGGGTAACACCGGTTTTTTGCAGGGGAATAGCGCCCAGTGCAGCAATAGGTTGTTCCGGGGTAATAGATACCGTTTGTAATAAGGGCTGGTAACCCAGGAAAGTGATGTATAGCTTATAGGTGCCTTCCGGTAAATCATCCAGGGTAAAGGCGCCTTTTTTATCTGTAAAGGCCGATGCGGCCATAGTAGAATCTTTGGCGTATAACAAAGCCACACTGGCATCTGCCAGCGGCTGTTCGGAGCTTTTATCAGTAAGATGGCCTTTGATCTGTCCTTTCTGCCTCATCTGCCCCCGGACCAGGGTACCACACAGGATAATAAAGACCAGCGTGCATACAAGTGACTTCATCTCTCTATCTGATTATTAACGCTATAGCTTCCTGCTTTTGATGCCTTTCTGGCGGCCGCCTACGGAGTTTTACCGCCATTTATCTGCCCTGCGGAAACTCTTGATCTTCAGCCGATCATAAAAGATATAAAAGGATGCGGCTGCTATCCGGCTGCCGCCAGGGCATGTGCAAAGTACAGATTCTCAGTTAAGCATTCTTATTTACTGTTAATTATTGTTAAGAAAAGGAAGCAGACCCGCCGGGAAAACAATAGTTTTGTTACCATGCGTAAGCGCATCCGTAACATATTTATACTAATGAGTGTCTGCATCCTGGGGATCTATCTTTTCCAGGGTTACTGGCTTTATAATTCCTATGAAGTACAGTTTGACCAGTTTAACCGGGATATAAACGGGGCGCTGCGTACGTCTTTATTCAATAACCAGTTTATTGAGGCCCGGCGGCTGGTACATTATTACGGTAAAGACACTGTGGCCAAGGGGGGATCCAACCTGGTTTTGCAGCCGGAGCAGCTGAGCGCATCCAGGGCAAAAAGAGATTCGGCCCAGGCGATGTTAGATGCTATTATGGGCGGCGAGCGCCCCCTGCCGATATTTAAACCCGGCACGCCTTCCCGTACTTTTGCGGATACGCTGGCCCGGCAAATGTCTGACCTGATCTTGTTAAATAACCTTTACGGGGATAGTGTGAACCTGAAAGGGCTGGACTCCAACTTTACCGCGGAGCTGCATAACCGGCAAATTGTAACGGGTTATAGGTTTGACACTTTTCATGTAAACTTCAGCAACTTTTCCCGGGAAAGCTTCCGGGACAGCATGCGTATAAGAGAGCCCCTAAAAACAAGTAAAATGCCCTTTAACCCGGCCAGCAACCTGTTTGTACAGGCTACCTTTGCATCGCCCTTACAATACATCCTGATGAAAATGGTGTGGACGCTGTTTACGTCGCTGGTGCTGCTGATACTGACCACCCTTTGCTTTATTTACATGCTGCGCACCATCTTAAAGCAAAAGCGCTTATCTGATGTAAAGAATGATTTCATCAACAACATGACGCATGAGCTGAACACGCCCATTGCCACTGTATATGCAGCGGTAGAGGCTATGCAGAATTTCAACGCGTTAAGCGATCAGCGTAAGACAAAGAACTACCTGGATATTTCCAAACAGGAGCTGCAGCGCCTCTCTGACCTGGTGGAGAAAGTATTACACATTGCCGCAGAAGAGAAAGAAGAAATAGAGCTTTTTAAAGAGGAAACGGACCTGAACGACCTGATAGATAACATTATTACCAACCACCAGGTAAAAACCGGCCAGCCGGTACAGTTCCGTTATGATAACCATTTGGATCACCCGCTGGTGTATGTGGACAAAACCCATTTATCCAACGCGGTGAATAACCTCGTGGACAATGCTATTAAATACTCCGGCGATCAGCCCATGGTGCATATCCAGTGCAGCAAAAGCAATGGCCTGCTAACCATTAAGGTGAAGGATAACGGCATTGGCATACCCCGTATTTACCAGGAGAGTATTTTTGACAAATTCTTCCGGGTGCCTACCGGCAACCTGCATAATGTAAAGGGTTTTGGCCTGGGCCTGAGCTATGTGAAAAAGATAGCGGAGCTGCACCATGGCAGCATTACGGTACGCAGTGAGCCGGAGAAAGGCAGTGAATTTACCATGGAGATCCCCGTTTAAAAATTTTAGATCTTAGATTTACGATTTTAGATTTGACCGAATCGCTTTGAATCTAAATCGTAAATCTGAAATCGTAAATCTGAAATCATTTTATGGCAAAAGTATTATTGATAGAGGATGAATATCAGCTGGGCCAGATTGTGAAAGACAGCCTGGAAATGCGCGGCTTTGATATGCTGTACGCAGCAGATGGCAAAGATGGCCTGCGCCTGTACCAGCAGCACCATCCGGATGTGGTGGTGCTGGATATTATGATGCTCAACATGGATGGGTTTAGCGTAACCACGGAGATCCGCAAGCAGGATAAGCTGACGCCCATTATATTCCTTACCGCCAAATCACAAACAGCGGATGTGGTGAAAGGTTTTGAGCTGGGTGGCAATGACTACCTGAAGAAACCTTTTAGCATGGACGAGCTGATAGTACGTATCAAGGCCCTGCTAAAACGTTCCAGTGAGCAGCCTGCGCCCCCGCCGGGTGTGGAAAGCGGGGAGGTAGTAATGATAGGGCAGTATGCTTTTCACTACATAAAACAAACGCTTACCCGTAATGGTAATTCGGCTTTTCTTTCCCACCGTGAAGCGGAGATACTGCGCCGCCTGTACGATAACAAGAACCAGGTAATGGAGCGTAAAACAGTGCTGCTGGACCTTTGGGGGGATGATAGCTTTTTTAATGCCCGTAGTATGGATGTATTCATCACCAAAATACGCCGCTACCTGAAAGAAGATCCGCGGGTACAGATCGTGAACATCCGCGGGGTGGGGTATAAGCTTATTTTTTAAATGACCTGTGTAGCGATCATATCCGGGTTTATTTCAAAAGCAATGGTTACTTTGGTGCCGGCCGGCTGGTTATGCGCATCTACCAGGTCGGATACCTGTATGCTGAAACGGGTGTCGAACAGGGACTTGTATAGGTCTACCCGCTCCTGGCACAAGCCCATTCCCCTGGATTGATGCCGGCCTGTTTTTAACCCATTATCCGTGTACCTTGCCGCTTCACTGCGGCCTACCCCATTATCCATGATCTCACATATCACCACCCGCTCATTTTGCTGCCGCCATTTAATGTGCAGCTGCCGCTCCCCTGTTTTATTCATTAACCCGTGCCAGATGGCGTTTTCAAGGAAAGGCTGTATCAGCATACCGGGTACGTAATATTCACCCGGGTTAATGTCTTCATCTACCTCCATGGTATAGGTAAAGGCATGGTCTGTACGCAGGCATTCTATTTTCAGGTAGTACTGCAGCAGGTCCATTTCATCCCGCAGGGAAATAAAATTCTTTTCCGCATGCATCAGCACCATGCGCAGCAGGCGTGCAAAGCTGGAAATATACTCTTCGGCCTTTTGCATTTGCCCGGTAAGCAGGCAGTTATATACCCCGTTCAAACAGTTGAACAGGAAGTGGGGATTCATTTGCGATTTAAGCGTTACCAGCCGGAACTCAGCCAGCTGCCGGTGCAGCAGCTGCACCTCTGCCTCCTGCAGCTGCGCCTTTTGCTCCGCCAGTGTTTTGCCTATTTTAATGGCGCTAATGGCGGCTATTTTTTCCAGCACACGCAGGTGCGCGGGCCTGTAAAAGCCGGAGCGGTGATGTTCAGAATCTATTACGCCTATTACCTTTCCTTCATAACAAATGGGTACGGCTATTTCAGACGGGCGGCGTTTATCGTCCTGTATATAACGGGCATCCTTACTGGTGTTGGATATAATTTCCGGTTTGCCGGTAATGGCCACGGTACCGGTTATGCCCTGGCCTACGGGAATTTCAAGCGGCTCTTTTATTTCAAAACGCATGGGGTTCTTGGGGCCATAGGCGGCTTTTTGCACCAGCATTTGCCGGTCGGCATCCAGCAGGTATATTACACAATCTTCAAACTGTAAGTGGCGGATGCAGTTCTTGGCAATATCCCACAGGATGTCGTCGATCGTATTTTTTCCAAAAAGGGAGGTTGCAAAATAAGTAACCGTTGCTTCTGCCTGATATTTTCGTTTATACCTTAGCAGTAGTAGGAAGAGGATAACAATACACACCAGTAGCGCAATTACTGCCCCAATGTAGCCCGCAACAGTCATAGTGGGTATTTGTACCCTAAAAGGTAAGATTTTTTTGGCAAATCTGAATTCTCTTATCTTTGTTGCCCTATGGAGCAGATAGTACAGCAAATAACGGCCTACACACAGGAAATACAGGCCTTTGAACCTAAAACGGCAGATGAGCTGGAACAATACCGCATTAAGTTCCTTGGAACAAAAGGGATTGTAAAAGCCATGTTCGGGGAAATGAAGCAGGTACCCAATGAACGTAAAAAGGAGTTCGGGCAGGTATTGAACAGCTTTAAGCAGGTAGCGGAAGAACGCTATACGCAGTTTGAGCACTTAAAGGACGGCGCCGGCCAAACGCAGGCTGCCGTGGACTTTAGCCTGCCTGCAGAAGCGCACCGCCTGGGTACCCGCCACCCCATCAGCATTGTACGTAATAAGATCATCAACATATTTGCGCGGCTGGGTTATACGGTAGCTGAAGGCCCGGAAATTGAAGACGACTGGCCCAACTTTACAGCGCTGAACCTG
>NZ_JAGXJN010000027.1:0-37294 GCF_019091455.1 Chitinophaga sp. GbtcB8 | reverse complement strand
ACCCAGCGCGTGATATGCAGGATACCTTTTACACCAGTAAGAACCCTGACTGGCTGCTGCGCACCCATACTTCCAGCGTGCAGGTACGCACCATGGAGGCCGGTAAGCTGCCCATACGCGTAATATGCCCGGGCCGGGTGTACCGTAATGAAACCATCAGCGCCCGTGCGCACTGCTTCTTTCACCAGGCAGAGGGTTTATACATTGATGAAAACGTATCTTTTGCTGATCTGAAACAAACGCTGTATCACTTTGTGAAGGAGCTGTTTGGTGAGGATGTGCGCATCCGCTTCCGCCCTTCTTACTTCCCGTTCACAGAGCCCAGCGCAGAAATGGATATTTC
The DNA here is from genome assembly GCF_019091455.1 of Chitinophaga sp. GbtcB8. GTDB lineage: Bacteria > Bacteroidota > Bacteroidia > Chitinophagales > Chitinophagaceae > Chitinophaga. Next base: position 36,951 of record NZ_JAGXJN010000027.1, on the reverse strand, counting down.
CTGCATTATCTGCGGGGGCGAAGGCTGCTCCGTATGTAAGCATACCGGCAGGGTAGAGATCCTGGGCTGCGGTATGGTGCATCCCAAAGTGCTTGAAAACTGCGGCATTGATCCTGAAAAATATACCGCCTTTGCTTTTGGAAGGGGTATAGAACGTATTACCATGCTGAAGTACCAGATCAAAGACCTTCGGTTATTCTCCGAAAATGATACCCGCTTCCTGGAACAGTTCACGGGCGCGGTATAGCTATAGATAGTAAAAGAAAAGGTGAAAGCATGCTTTCACCTTTTCTTTTTTGACCTTACACCCCTTACACTTCTTCCCCATGATCACGTTACACGAAATTAAAACCATTGCCGTGTGCGGCGCAGGTACCATGGGCGCCGGCATAGCACAGGTAGCGGCTGCCAGCGGGTACCAAACGCTTTTGTTTGATATACAGCCCACCATGCTGGACAAAGCAAAGACGCAGATAACCCAAAATCTGGATACTGCAGTAGCCAAAGGCAAACTAACTGCTGCGGATAAAACCGCTACGCTAAGCCGCTTACAATTTACCTCCCGGCTGCAGGATTGCGTGGCAGCAGTGATCATAGAAGCCATTGCAGAGCAAATAGAGGCTAAAACAGGGCTGTTTAACCAGCTGGCGGAACTCAACCACAGTGATGCCATTTTTGCCAGCAATACCTCCTCATTATCCGTTTCCCGTATAGCTGCCGGCGTTATAAATCCATCGCGGGTAGTGGGTATGCACTTCTTTAACCCGGCCCCGCTTATGAAGCTGGTGGAGGTGGTAACCGCAGAAAGCACGAGCCCCGAAGTTGCAGCGCTGGTATATGAGCTGGCTAAAAGCATGGGTAAAACACCGGTGCATGTAAAAGATGCCCCGGGTTTTATTGTGAACCGGGTGGCCCGGCATTATTACCTGGAAGCCATGAAAGCTGCGGAGCAGGAGCTGGCAGACTTTGCCACCATTGACCGTTTGCTGGAAAGCACGGGTTTCCGTATGGGGCCTTTTGCGTTGATGGACCTGATAGGGAATGATGTGAACCTGGCAGTAACTCAATCCTTATATAATGCTTTTGCGCAGGCGCCGCGTTTTGCCCCCAATGAGCTACAGGCCGGCAGGGTAGCGAAGGGAGAGCTGGGGCGGAAGAGCGGAAAGGGGTTTTATAATTATGAAAAATAGCGGTGCGGTTGTGCCTGAAATCACTGCATTTAATTCGTAATTGAAATTGTTACTTTTGCGCTCATGATCTTAGTTACCGGCGGAACAGGTTTTTTAGGCAGTAATCTATTACGGGCACTGGTAAAGGCCGGCAAGCCCGTACGCGCTTTATACCGCCAGCAGATACCCGAAACATTACAGGATATACAATCACAGATCACATGGTTCCAGGGCGATGTGCTGGATGTGATAAGCCTGGAAGAAGCCATGCAGGGTATTACACAGGTATACCATTGTGCCGCCGTAGTATCTTTTCAGCCTGCTGCACACCGCAGCATGCTGCAGATAAATATTGAAGGTACCGCCAATGTAGTGAACCTTGCCCTGGATGCCGGTGTGCAAAAGCTGGTACATGTAAGCTCTGTTGCTGCCCTGGGCCGTACAAAAGAGGGGGCGCCGGTAAATGAGGAAAGCGAGTGGATAGAAAGCCGCAACAATTCCCAATACGCGGTTAGCAAATACCGCAGTGAAATGGAAGTATGGCGTGGCGTGGCAGAAGGGTTACCGGCAGCTATTGTAAACCCGTCTATTATCCTGGGCAGCAGCTACTGGCACGATGGTTCCGGTGCGCTGTTTAAGAATGCCTGGAAAGAATTTCCCTTTTATACCAAAGGCATTAACGGTTATGTGGATGTGGAAGATGTGGTGAAGGTGATGTGCGCGCTGATGGATAGTGATATCAGCGGGGAGCGTTACCTGCTTTCTTCAGAGAACTGGAGCTATTATGATCTTTTTGCTGAAATGGCTGCACAACTGGGTAAAAAACCACCCCATATCAATGTGCAATCCTGGCTGGCGGAAATAGTATGGCGCATGGAAAAAGTGAAAGGAATGTTCTCCGGCAGCAAACCCCTGGTTACAAAAGAAACCGCCCGTACCGCCCAAATGAAAATATACTATAACACGGATAAGATCTTACAGGCATTACCGGAATTCCGGTTCACCCCGTTAAAGCAAACCATAAACCGTGTTTGTAAAGACTTTTTACAGGACGCAGCTGCGGGTAAACTATCTAAATAACAAGGCGCCTATTGCAGCTGCCAGCACCTTTTCTGTATCGGCTTTTACGCGCTTGCTTACCCATACCCGGGGCTGCTCTCCCGGCATTACAGCCGCTACTGCATTGCCCTTTATATGGAACTCATAACACACCTTCTCATAAGAGTTTACAATACCAAAACGGTTATGCGCAGTAACACGGATCTCCGTATCCGGTGAGCGCAGTATGCCAATGGGTTTATTATCATTCAGCTCCAGGTAATGCGGCTTTTTTAACAGCAGCTCCCAGCGTACCAGCGGGTTACTTTGGGTACCGTTAATAAGAATGTAAAAAAGCGGATTGGTGGGAGGTGTTTTTTCCAGCCAGTCGGGTAAAACACGGCCGGAGAAACTAACGCGCGGCGTGTTTAAAGCCTGTACAAGTATTTGCTCGCTGCTATCTTTTACCAGGAAGTTAAAAGGGTTATCAACATTCTTAAAAGTAATGTTGGTGGCGCTGGCCACGCTGTTCTTACGGGCGGTGGTGGTATAAGCGCCGTAATGGAATGTTTTGGCAGAGAACCAGCCATCGCTGATCTCTACTTTCCACTCCTGGTCATCAGTATAAAGATCCTGTGCGGCAGCGGGTGTTATTATATTAACAGGGCTGGCAAAACATAGAACAGCAGCAACAAAGCTCTGTAAAAGGGATATATGCATGATATTGGGGGTTGGCTATTTGTTCATTACCTTTTCCCACAGTTCAGGAATACGTTTGATCCAGTTCAGCTCTTTCATTTTATTGCGGGCATCTTCTACCGGTGAGCCAAAGTATGTTTTACCACCTTCCAGTGAGCTGGGTACGCCTGATTGTGCCAGCACTACGGCATCTTTACCGATCACCAGGTCTTTGGATACGCCTACCTGTCCCCAGAGGATCACGTTATCTTCTATACGCGCTTTACCACCAATGCCTACCTGTGCGGCAAACAGGCAGTTGCGGCCTATTACGGTACCGTGGCCAATGTGTATCATGTTATCCAGCTTGGTGCCCTGGCCTATGATGGTATCGCCGCTTACGCCTTTGTCAATGGTGCAGCCGGCGCCTATTTCCACATCACTTTCAATAATAACCCGGCCGCAGCTTTCCATTTTATCATACATCACGGCACGTTCCTTCCTTTTTTTAAAGTAAAACGCATCGGCGCCAATAACAGTACCTGCATGAATGATCACGTTATCGCCAATAACAGTATGGTCATAAATAGTAACGTTGGGATGTATGAGGCAATTGCTGCCTATACGCACATGATTACCAATGAATACGTTAGGTTGTATGATGGTGTCTTCACCTATTACGGCGCTATCGCTGATGGGTTTGGAGGAGGGTTCAAAGGGACGGTAATGTTTTACCAGGGATACATAGGCACTAAACGGATCGTCGGTAACCAACAGCGCCTTACCTGACGGGCAGGCTACTTTTTTATTGATGATGATAATGGTGGCTGCAGAATTAAGGGCTTTATCATAGTACTTCTCAAAGTCCACAAATGATATATCTCCTTCCTGTACTTTATGGATCTCGTTGATACCGGAGGCCATCAGCTGATGGTTGCCTTCCAGCGCTGCGCCTATCATAGCGGCTATCTCTGTAACGGCAACAGGTGCTTCAAACTTCATAGCATATTGAATTAGTGAGTGATTTTAGGTGAGCAAAGTTAGGTGAAAGTTTGATGCAGATGAAAGGAAGTAAGAAGTACTTCTTTACTTCCACCTTCGTTCAGCAGACTGTTGTTATCCACACTTTTTTTAGTGGTGTGAATAAAATTTTTTGTAATTTTTTTCTTTTGTCATGAAATTCTTTTTAATATTGTGTAGGGAATTTTATTTCCCTGTACTTACTAACCCATTCACATAACAAGAAAGTCTGATTGTTCGCACGGTCAGACTTTTTTTATTGCCTTTAAAACCCGCTACTACCCAGTGTTTCAGCTTACACCCATTTTTATCATCTTCAAAAGCATCATCCCCTTACATTGCTTTTTATCCTTTTTATCCTGGTATCATGCACAACAAGCAAAGGGCTGTTTTTTGCTTTTTGGACCTTTAAAGCCCTGCTTTACCCAAAAAATTTTTGTGTAAGCGCATTAAAAGTGCGGCTATGATCCATAAAACATCCTTTAAGACATAAAAAGGCAATAAGCCCGGCTTAAAAAGTAGTAAAAAGGAAAGGAAATTATAACGTTGTAGTATACACGTAGTGTAGGCGAAAACCCTTGTTAATCCTGAAGGTTAGCGGCTTTTATAAGATGGTTCATTTGCAGCAGGCGTATTTTTTTACCTTCCAGTTCTATGAGGCCGTCTTTCTTAAATTCGGAGAGTAAGCGGATGGCAGATTCTGTAGCGGTACCTACCAGGTTGGCAATTTCTTCTCTTGAAAGGCGAACGTTCAGGGTTTGTCCGTCGCTTTCTACGCCATAGGTTTCATGAATGAATAAAAGGGTTTCCGCTAAACGTTCCCTTACCGGTTTTTGGGCCAGGTGGGTGATCTTTAATTCAGCTTTGCGCAGTTCGCTGGACAGGATGCGCATCATTTCAAAAGAAAGGCCGGGATCTTTTTGCAGTACGTTCAGGAACAGGTCTTTGGGAATAAAACATACCTGTGCATCTTCCAGCGCTACCGCGGTAGCGGTATACCGTTCGCCGCTTAATAAGGCTTTATAACCCATAATATCACCTGCTTTTACCAGGCGTATGATCTGTTCACGGCCATCGTCGCCGCTATGGGTGAGTTTTATTTTTCCGGAGTTGATGCAGTAGATACCAAAGGAGTGAGCGCCTTCCTGGAAAATGACCTGTCCTTTTTTGTATAATGAGCATACACGGGCTTCATCAATAGCCGTGATATTTTCTCCCTCCGCTTTGCAAAAGATAGAACCAAAGCGGGCTTGACAATGTTGACAGGTGATCTGTTTAAGAGGTGTGCCCATATGCGATGCTGCAAAATTACTAATTTGCAGGGCGTTCACCAAAGACCATTATCAGCTGTTGTTGTACTATTACGTTATTTATAAGCCTTACCAGGTGCTTACACAGTTCAGTAAGGAAGCAAACAAAGCCTGCCTGGCCGATTATTTTGCCGTGCCCAAAGATGTATATCCTGTTGGCCGGCTGGATTATGATAGTGAAGGACTATTGATATTAACCAACGATAAAACGTTGAACCACCGTTTATTAAATCCACGCTTTGCACATGAAAGAGAGTATTGGGTGCAGGTAGACGGCGCCATTACACCTGCTGCAATAACGCAGCTGCAGCAGGGAGTAACTATTAACATTGATGGTAAACCTTATAACACCCAACGCTGCAAAGCGGCTTTGTTTGAAACACCGCCGCCGGTACCGGAACGTAACCCGCCTATACGCTTCCGTAAAGAAATACCGGCTCCCTGGATACAGCTAATGCTTAAAGAAGGTAAGAACCGGCAGGTACGTAAAATGACGGCAGCTGCTGGTTTCCCGACGTTGAGGCTTATCCGTTACCGGATAGCCGGCCTTACCCTTAACGGCCTGCAACCCGGAGATATGTTACAGCTCGAGCGGGAAGCCGTTTACAATGCGCTTTTTAAATAAGCTATCAGCTTTTAGTGGTTAGCTTTTAGCTTTTAGCTAATGGCCCCCGCTAACGGTTAAAAGCTAATAGCTAACAGCTATCCTTTGCGCTTTCCACTAATTTAGCTAGGTTTGTTACCAACAAACAATCCATATGCTGAAATCAATGACCGGGTTTGGAAGGGCAGAAAGCACGCGCGGAGAAACTATTATAACCGTAGAGATAAAATCTTTGAACGGTAAACAGTTTGAGGTGAATCTGAAATTATCCCCCTTATTAAGACCGTACGAGTTTGACATCCGCAACCAGCTGCAGCAAACCTTGCAGCGCGGTACGCTGGATGCTACCATCAACATACGTCAGAACGGGGCTACCCGGCCGGTTATGGTAAATACGGAGCTGGCTAAGTTCTACTATCAATCCATTACCACCCTGGCAACAGAACTGAACCTGCCGCAGGATGATATGCTGAATGTGCTGATGAAGCTCCCGGAGGTAATAACCCCGGCCACTGAGCAGATTGCGGAAGAGGAATGGCTGGCCATTCAGAAGGTATTAAGATCCGCACTGGAAGAACTGGATAACCACCGCCAGGATGAAGGCGCCGTACTGGAGGCCGACCTGCTGCTGCGGATTGAGAATATAGAAAGTTATTGTGTAAAGGTACGGGAGCTGGACCCCCTGCGTAAAGACCGTATACGCCAGCGCTTGGAACAGCTGCTGTCAGACTATGTAGGTAAGGAGAATGTGGATGCCAACCGTTTGGAGCAGGAGCTGATCTTTTATTTAGAGAAGCTGGATATCTCTGAAGAGCTGGTGCGCCTGGAAAACCACTGCCGTTACTTTAAGGAGATACTGCGCGAAGCAGATATGGCCAAGGGTAAAAAGCTGGGTTTTGTGCTGCAGGAAGTAGGTCGTGAAATAAACACCACCGGCTCTAAAGCCAACGATGCCGGCATACAGCAATGGGTGGTATTAATGAAAGACGAACTGGAAAAGGCCAAAGAACAAGTATTAAATGTACTATAGTCAACTTATGAAACAAATGGGGGCAGCCATTGTAATAGGCTGCCTGGGACTGGCATCCTGCCTGCCGGTTAAAATGGATGCCTATGAAAAGAACCAGGAAATACCGGGGCACCAGTGGAGCTATCAATACAAACCTGTATTTGAGGTAACCATTAAACCGGAAGACACAGCCTACCTGTATAACATTTATGTAAACATCCGCCACCAGGATGCTTACCCCTACAGCAATATATGGGTGCTGGTAAATACCCAGTTCCCGGGCGACAGCAGCCTGCAACCCCGCCGGGTAGAGCTGCCGCTGGCAGATGCTTCCGGCAAATGGTTAGGCAGCAGGCTGGATGATATTTATGAGCACCGCATTCCTATCCAGCAAAAGGCCATCCTGAACAAGCCCGGCACCTATCGTTTTACATTTGAACAAAATATGCGGCAAAATCCGCTGCCTTATGTGATGAATGTGGGACTGCGGATAGAGAAAGCCGGCGCACGGCCATGAGACGTTTCTTACATAAACTACAGGATCAGAAGGTAACCTCCTTCATTTACCTTTTTGTATTGGCCTATACCATACTGGCACTGGTATGGTGGGGCGTGCTGCTGTACCTGCAGGGCCGGCAGATCACCGGTTTTGAGCGGCGCAACCTGGAGCTGCGTATTGATAACGTGGCACACCCCGTGGAATACCAGATGGAGCTGCAGCGTATAGAAAAGGATGAGCGCATGCGCACCTTTAAATTTTTTGGAGAAGGCGGCACCTTCCTGGGTATTATACTGGTAGGCGCCTTTTTTGTATACCGCTCCATATGGAAACATATGAAGCTTACCCGGCAGCAGCAGAACTTTATGATGGCGGTAACGCATGAGCTAAAATCGCCCATAGCTGCGGCAAAACTAAACCTGGAAACCATTCGCAAACACAAACTGGATGAGGAAAAGCGGCTAAAACTGGTAGAGAATACCATTAAAGAAACCGACCGCCTGGACCAGCTGTGCAACAACATACTGTTAGCCTCCCAGCTGGAAGCAGACCGTTACAAACTGTTCAGGGAGCCGCTTGATTTTTCAGCCCTGCTGGATGGTAATATCAAAGAGCTGCAGGCGCGCATTACTACCCACACCATTGTAGCTGATATACAGCCCCGTATATGGGTGGAGGGCGATAAATTCATGCTGCAGATGGTATTGAGCAACTTAGTGGAAAATGCAGTAAAATATGCGCCTAAGCAAACCGTCATCAAGGTACGTTTACACGAAAACGGGCATGTATTAAAGTGGCAGGTATCTGACCAGGGGCCGGGCATACCGGTGGAAGAGCGCAAGCGGGTGTTCATGAAGTTTTACCGTATTGGCAATGAAAATACCCGTAAGGCAAAGGGCTCCGGCCTGGGCCTGTTCCTTACCCAAAAGATCATGGAACAGCATGGCGCTACCATACAGGTAAAGGATAATACTCCCTCAGGCGCCTGCTTTGAGATCAGCTGGCCGTTATATTCCGTGCAAACGGCGTAAATTTGCACCACAGTTTTCAATTCCGACAATCTGTAAAGCGGAAGATGTAACTTAGAAGGATATGAAAGAAGCAACGAAAGCATCTATACTATTAGTAGAAGATGAGGAGAACCTCCAGGAAGCGCTGAAGCTGAACCTGGAGCTGGAAGGTTATGAGGTAACAGCAGCAGATAATGGTACCACTGCGCTAAAGGCAGTGAAGAACGAATATTTTGACCTCATTATACTGGATATTATGCTGCCGGAAATGGATGGTATAGCCGTGTGTGAGAACATCCGTATACAAAATAATGATGTACCCATCCTGTTCCTGAGCGCCCGCAACAGCAGCGCCGACCGTGTGCTGGGCCTAAAAAAAGGGGGGGATGATTATATGACCAAACCCTTTAACCTGGAAGAGCTGCTGTTAAGGGTGGAAAAGCTGATCGTAAAGAACAAGCGTATACAGGATAAGGATAGTGTGCCCAACGTTTACCGCTTTGGCAATAACACCATTGACTTTGCTGCGCAGGAATGCATAGGAAAGGATGGGAAAAGCTATGAGCTGAGTAAAAAAGAAACCATGCTCCTGAAGCTGCTGATAGAGAACAAGGGAGAGGTAGTAACCCGCGAGAAGATACTGCAGGTAGTATGGGGTTATAACGTGTACCCCACCACCCGCACCATTGATAATTTTATCCTGAACTTCCGCAAATACTTTGAGGAAGACAGCCGTAACTCCAAATACTTCCACTCTGTAAGAGGGGTTGGCTACAAGTTTACGGAACAGTAATTTACCCTGAACCACTTATAATAGTTTTCCCTCCAATTGCAATATAAATACTGCCTTGTAGTAATTGGCACTTTACATTCAGTGCGATTTAGTAGATATTTAATAGGTGTATCAGCTACACTTTGCTATTGATCCTTTTGTAAACCTTATTAGTGTTACTGCAATCCGGGCATATGTTTTCAGCGGGCGATTGGAACTATTGGTTATTCTTCTTATTAAGCATAGCGCTTATCTGTTACTTATTTTACCGCCGCGAAAGAAGTATCAGGCGTAACTCCACCAGGGAAATAAACCAGCGGCAATCTATGGTGAATCTTGAGCTGCATGCCTTTCAGGCGCAAATGGACCCCCATTTCATCTTCAACAGTTTAAACGCAATTCATCATTACATTCTCAGCACCAGCACGGATATGGCCTCCCTGTACCTGACGCGCTTTTCAAAGCTGATGCGCCTCATGATAGCTAATTTTAACAAAGAATGGATTAGCCTGGAGGAAGATGTGGAAGCCCTGGAGCTGTACATTCAGCTGGAGCAGCTGCGTTTTGAACCGCAGTTCGTGTACAAGCTGCACCTTTCACCGGAAGTAAGCCACCAATTCACCCTGGTACCCCCCATGATCATACAGCCTTATGTGCAGCAGGCCATCTGGCACCGCATATTACAGCGCCCGCAAAAAAGCGGCGGCCGGCTGGAAGTATTTATTGGCCGCCACCAGGATCAGCTATTTATACAGGTAGAGGATAATGGTGTACGCGGGGAGCTGCAGCCCGCCTCCTATGCAGCCACACAGCTGAGCCGCAACGTAGCCATTGCAGCGGAGCGCCTGCAGATAATGAGTGAAAAGTACCACATACACGCCCAGGTAACGGAGCAGGATATTTATGATGAACCTTCCCAAACCAGTGTTAGCCGTATTACTATTAACCTTCAGCATATTACCAGCCGCCACCAGCAGGCCGGGTGAGCATAACCCCGGCTGCAGTTAAAAACGCGGTTTACATTTTATTTTCGTAATTTTTCGGTGGGACAGATCCATAACTGAAGATTAGGCCAACTCTAACTATCCATCACTATTGCCAACTGCCACCAATGCGCGCCATTATTGTGGATGACGAAAAACACTGTCGTGATGTATTAATGCTGCTCCTTAGCCGGCATTGCCCGGATATTACCATTGATGCTGTTTGCGTTGATGGACCCACTGCGCTGGAAGCCATTGAAAGGCAGCCCCCGGAGCTCTTATTCCTGGATGTGGAAATGCCTGGTATGAATGGTTTTGAGCTGCTGGAAGCCTGCCCTGCCATTCCTTTTTCTGTGATCTTTACTACGGCGTATGATCAATACGCCATCCGCGCCATTCGCCACAGCGCGCTGGATTATCTTTTAAAACCTATTGATAAGGATGAGCTGTTAAGGGCCGTGGAAAAAGCGGCGGCCCGGCAGCTGCTGCTTACCGGCACCAAGCTCCAGCATCTGTTACAGTTCCTGCATGAGCACCTGCAGGCTAATGAACGCCTGGCCCTGCCCACGCTGGAAGGCTTGCGCATGGTGCTGCCCAAAGATGTAATGTACTGTATGGCGGAGGGCGCCTATACCCGGCTGCTGCTGCAGGATGGCCAAAACCCGCCGCTGATATGCCGCACCTTAAAAGAAGTGGAAGCAGTACTGAAAGACAAAGGATTTTTCAGGGTGCATCACAGCTACCTCATTAACCTTTCCTTTATGGATAAATATATTAAGGGAGACGGGGGTGAGATCATTATGAGCGATGGCGCCAGCATACCGGTATCGCGGCAGCGCAAGCAGGAGTTTATGTCGCGGATCGAGAAGTTATAAACGTTTCACCTCATCACAGGCTATCCACCCGGTTTTACCATCGGCCAGCTGCACTTTGCAATAGTCCGCAGTAGCATCCAATACCTGCACTTTCATTCCTTCATTCAGCTCAAACAGGTCTTTCCCATTCTGGTCAGGCGCTGCTTTGGCCTTAATGCCGCTGTTCATAACAATGCCGGTATGGTGGTTATGCAGGCTGCTGTAGGTGAAAATGGCCATGAACAGGTACGCAACAAACACTACGCCTATAACGCTGACACCCATACGAACTATACGATTATTAAAACGCGCTGCCAGCAAATAAGCCAGCACCCCGCCAATCAGCAGCCAGAATAACACCAGGCTGCCAACAGCCCAGCCATTGGGCGTATGCAGGTGCTCCCACTGCTGCCACCATCTCTGGAAGAACAGTAAAGGCAGTTCATCGGTAAAGCCCTGTACGCGCTGGTTAGCCAGGTCCAGGTTATGGGTAACGGATTCATTATACGGGTTAAGCTGTAATGCTTTTTCGTAGTTATAAATAGCCTGACCGGTGCGGTTGCTTTTGTAGTAGGCGTTGCCTGCATTGAAGTACAGATCTTCCAGCGGATAACCTTCGTTGATCAGCTGCTGGTACATGCCGGCGGCCTCTGTATACTTATTTTGCTGGTACAGGGCATTGGCTTTTTCAAACCGCTGCTGCGGCGTAAGATCCTGTGCCTGCAGGGTATTATAACCCAGCAGCAATAAAAGGATTATATAGCGTACCGGTCTCATACTACTTGTTGCTTCGTTTTCAATTGCTCTTCCAGCTGGCTGATGACTTTTACGGCCTGCTGGTAAGTGCCCTGCATTTTATCGTTGCTTTGTGCCGGTGCATATAGCGCCATTTCACAGTTATCCAGCAGGTCAAAAAGCTGCAGGGTATTATCCCCGTTGATGCGGCGGCCGGCCAGCTTGTTTTGTACCAGCTGTTTATTCAGATCAGCAAAGGGAATTTCCAGCTTATGGCTCAGGTAGCCCCATACGGCGCGGGAAGTTTCTTCGTAAAAAGCGCGGTCCTTCCCTTCTTTCAGGTAACGGGCAGCCAGCTCCAAACGTTTCAGCGCTGCCTTGTTAGCGTAGCGGTGTTTAAGCAGGGCGGCATTATTTTGCTGGTAGTGCTGGCGGCGGCGGTATAAAATGCCTGCTATCAGCGCTATGATGGGTACCAGCAATAACAGGTAGTACCACACGCTGCCCAGTAAAAAGCCGGCATCTTTGCTCCAGCGCTGCGGCGCCAGGTGCACAGGTATCAGTACATTTTTATCAACGCTGAAATCTTCCTTATCCCGTTTATTCTGTTTGCCCGGCGTTACTTTAATATTAAATGCCTGCGACTTAATGGTTTTATAAGCATGCGCTACGGGATCAAAGTACGAGAACTCTACAGGCGCAATGGTTTGGTCGCCTGCTTCCAGCGGCATCAGCGCAAACTCAAACTGCCGGCTGCCGGAAAGCGGGTTACTGTTCTTTTCAATATTATCGGTAACCTTGGGATCGTATTTTTCAAAGCTGCCGGGGATCTCTACCTTCGGCTGGTTCAGCAGGTTCACATTGCCCTGGCCGGAGATATTCACTTTTAAGGTCAGCGCATCATCAGTAGTAAGTGTAGTTTTATCAATGGTGGCGCTCATGTTAAAGTGCCCTACCGCGCCGTTGTAGCTGGGCGGGCGGGTATCAACCGGTAATGGTTTTACCGTGATCTTTACCGGGGCGCTCTGGATCTTATACGGCACGTCTTCATAAGACACTTCCGGCCGGTTAAAGAAATCATCAAAGAACGGATCGTTAAAGGGATCTTTAAAACCGGGATCATTAAAAATATCTTCAAACGGGTCCCTGGATCTTTTGCGGTTGTCGTGCGAAAGCTTTACCAGGCGTACCTGGTTATCCACCTCTACCGGATCCAGCTCCAGGTTACCGGATTGTAAGGGGAACAGCAGTGTTTTGCGGATGGTGAAAACTTTGAACAGCTGCCCGTTTATGCGTTCCGTAGTGGCCTGCGGCGGGTTAGGCAGCTCAATATCTTTGGCAGAAAAACCTTTGAATGCCGGTACGCGTGTTACGCTGGAATTAGTGGGCAGGCGGGTATACAGTTTATACGTAGCCGTTAGTTGCTCACCTTCATACAGGTTGGTTTTATCTACATCTACTTTCAGGAAAATATTTTTACGCAGCTTGGCATCCACATCCTCGCCCTTACGCAAAATGCCTTCGGCCACATCCTCATCCGGGCCGCGGTGGCTGGGTTGAAAGCCGGGCGGCTGTTGTGTGGGAGTCTGCGGCGGCGCAGCGTTGTGATTAACACTTTTGATCACCTCAATAGTAACAGGATTGGAGTGTACCACATTCCCATTTACCCGGGCCGTGGCGCCGGATAAGGTAAAGTTACCTGGGCGTTTAGGCTGCAGTACATAGATCAGCGCTATGTATTCAGAGCGGCGGCCGTTGTAAATGGATTGACCCTGTACCTGGGAAGGGCCCTGCATTACTTCAAAATCTGTAAAAGCAGGTGGTGTGAAGCTGGCTACATTAGATGCATTTTCCAGCATGAACTGTATCTGGAAAGGTTCATCCTGCGCAACACGGGTGCTGCTTACATTGGTAGTAAAACGGAATTCCTGGGCACTAGCGCAAGCTATAACGCCCAAACAAAAAAAGAGGGACAGAGCGCACTTCCTTATTTTAACCTGACAGACCATATCTCGTTGACAAATTTAACCAAAGCCTATGCTGTGGAGCTGATTTCGCCGTTAAAAGTTAGTTAAAAAAATAATAAAATATGATAGTAGAAACTGTAACCAGCAAGGATTTGGATAATGTGCTGATGTGTTAATATGCTAATGTGCTGGTTTTTGTTGCTTACGTTTTGCATATAACTGCATATACCAGCACATTAGCATATCAGCACATTATCTCATTATTAGCTAATATCTCCCAGCATAGGGCGTAGCACAATTTCTTCCACCACTGTCTGATCGGCCAGCGTGTAGGCTGCCCATACAATACTGGCAATATCCTCTGGCGGCATCAGGCGGTCCGGCGGCGCTTGAAAACCCTCCCAGGAGGCGGTAAGCGTAGGGCCGGGGCTGAGGGCGGTTACTTTAATGTTATGCGGTTTCAGCTCTTCCCGCAGGTTTTTGGAAAAGCCTAACAAGGCAAATTTAGTAATGCTATACGCGCCGCCGTTAGGATAGGCTTTGTAGCTGGCCGTGGAGGTAAGGTTAAAAATGTGGCCTTTACGCTGCGCCATCATAGCCGGTAACAGCTGGCGGGTAAGGTGATAGGCGCTGTACACATTGGTAGCCATCAGGTTTTCCAGCAGGCCCTCTTCCTCCTGGTGCAGGGCGCCGGGCACAAAAAGGCCGGCATTATTTACCAGTATATCCACTACAGGGAAAGCTGCTTTTACTTTGGCTGCAAAGCTTAGCACCTGCTGTTTATCACTCATATCCACCGGCAGGGCCAGCACCTGTACATTAGGCGCCAGCTGACGGATGTGTGCGGCCGTAGCCTCCAGCGTGGCGGCATTGCGGGCGCAGAGCGCTATATTAAAACCTTCTTTGGCCAGCCTTTCGGCGATGGCTTTACCAATTCCTTTGCTGGCTCCCGTAATAACTGCGTTCATATTCAGAGGGATTGAAAACCGGAAAATAAGAAAAAAAATGTGCAGATAGGCAGATGCAAATAGGAAGATGTGCGAATGTGCAGATGAAATTGCCAGTAAGGCTGCCTTTGTTCATTTACGTATCTGCATATTTGCACATTAAAACATCTGCCCTTTCCTTTGTAACTTTGCGCCGTGATGAAGTATAAGCATATTTTCTTTGACCTGGATCATACACTGTGGGATTTTGAGACCAACTCCTACCAGACATTAGAGGAACTCTACCATACGTTTAACCTGAGCGCCCGCGGGGTGCCTTCTTTTGAAGCGTTTTACAACAGCTATGTTATTCATAACGAGATACTATGGGACCGTTTCCGCAAAGGGCTCATTAACCGTAATGATCTGCGCTACAAACGTTTTAGCAGAACGCTGCTGGACTTTAAGATAGGGGATGAAAAACTGTCTAATTCCCTCAGCGAAAAATTTTTGGAAGTACTGCCGTTTAAAACCGCTTTATTCCCTTACACCATGGAAGTATTGGAATACCTGACAGCTAAGAACTATCCGCTGCACATGATCACCAATGGGTTTGAGGATACTCAGCTGCTGAAAATGCGCAATGCCAAAATTGATCATTTCTTTACGCATATTATTACTTCTGAAGTAGCGGGCAGCCTGAAACCTTACCGGGAAATATTTGATTACGCGATTACCAAAGCTGCTACCAGTGCTACGGAGAGCGTAATGATAGGAGATGCGCTCGAGCTGGATATTATAGGCGCTCACAATGCAGGTATGGACCAGATCTATTTTAATGCAAAAGTTCCGGCTACTACTATGCAGCCTACGTATTGCATTTCCTGCCTGAGTGAGCTGAAAACAATTTTATAAGGCGAAAGGGAGCACCCCGCTTTCTATTTCCTGCGCATACTATAAGGGGTCTATTTTGTTATCGATTGCTATAAGCAAAATAGTATTGGGTGAGTAGTCTTCCGGGTAATCTTTGGCAATATCATATAAACAGTTGCCGGGAAAAAAGGCCTCACAAAAAGTACGGCGAAGGCTTTGAGGATCACATAAACGACAACAAACCGCTACCAGGTAACCGAATAAATAAGGGCTGACCAAAAGTAATGGTCAGCCCTTTTAATTTTATGCCGTATGTGATCACTTACCTGCTGGTTTGGCTGCAGTTGCCGGTTTGGCCGGTTTAGCAGCAGCAGCGCGCAGGCTGGCGGTTTTAGAAGGTTGCATGCAGCAGGCCTTTTTCCCGGCGGTTTGCTCTTTTTTGCTACAGGCCTTGCTGTCTTTATTACAGCAGCTCTTATCTTTTCCTTTGTCCTGGGCCAGGGCTGCACCGCTTATAAGCAGGGCTGCAGCCAGGGTGAAAAAAGTTTGTTTCATGCTAAATGTTTTTAGGTAACGGTGGTTGTGTTTATACCAGCTGGGCAATAATGGATTGTCCGCCCTTTACTACCTGGTCCAGCTGTACTTTTACCGGGGTGCCTACTGGCAGGTAAATATCCACACGGGAACCGAACTTGATAAAGCCCAGCTCTTCATTTTGTTTTACCTGCTGGCCAGCCTTCAGATAGTTTACAATACGGCGGGCCAGGGCGCCGGCAATCTGGCGTACCAGGATATCTGTTTTGCCATTGCCTATAACCACGGTGTGGCGCTCATTTTCCGTAGAAGATTTCGGATGCCAGGCCACCAGGTATTTACCGGCATGGTATTGAGATAATTTCACTTCCCCGCTGATGGGGTTGCGGTTTACGTGCACATTGGCAGGGCTCATAAAAATTGATACCTGCAGGCGTTTATCTTTAAAATATTCGGGTTCAAAAGTTTCTTCGATCACCACTACTTTACCATCACAGGGAGAGATCACCAGCGTTTCATCCTGCGCCATATCCCGGGCGGGAATGCGGAAAAAGGAAATAATGAACAGGAACAGGATCACGGATACAATAAAAAAGCCCCAGGTAAGGGAGGGTACCCGTTCCAGGAAATAGAATACGGCCACATTGAGCAATGCCAGCACCAAAGCGGTTAGTACAATAGTGCCCAATCCTTCGCGATGGATCTTCATGTTGTATTTATTGGTTTATTAGTTTAATTGGTAATGCGAAGGTAGAAATAAAATGCGGAATGCATAATGCTGAAGGCTTAATGCTAAACGCCGAACGCGTAAGGCTTAATGCAGACACTGCGGGAATTTTTGCGTTAAGCATTCAGCGTTCCGCGTTTCGCATTTTCACAGCATCATAAAGCTGTGCACATAGATCCAGGCAAATGGCGTAGCCAGCAGCAGGGAATCAAAGCGGTCCAGGAAGCCGCCATGCCCCGGCATAATATTACCGGAATCTTTTACGCCGGACATGCGTTTCAGCTTGGATTCCAGCAGATCGCCGGCAGTGCCGAAAATGGCGGCAATACCTGCTAAGGCCAGCCAGTGCTGCAGATCCAGCCACTGCTGCCCCCAGTAATGGCCAAAAATGCCGGCAACAGCCACACACAAGATCATGCCGCCCACAGAGCCCTCTGTAGTTTTTTTAGGGGAGATGGAAGGGAAAAAAGGTGTACGCCCTATCAGGGAGCCTATAATGTAGGCCATGGTATCATTGATCCAGATGAAGCAGATCAGCAGCAGCGGTATCAGCCAGCCGGGCTGTCCGCCGGTGGTTTTACCAATAAAAGTGATCATATTGCTGCTCAGGCGCAGGTCTACCAGCAGGCCGAAGGATACGCTGATGTACAGCAGGCCCAGGGCAGAGTAGCCAATGTTCTTCAGTGAAAAGTCCTTGCCCAGCAATATTTCGCCCATGGGTAATACCAGCAGGAAAATAACAGCTGTCCACCAGCCCAGGAAGCCCAGGGAGGCAAGGGTGGTAACAAAGGCCTCGCCGGTAAAGGCCATCACAATGGCGCAGCTGGCTACCAGCACGCCGTAGCGGTGCCAGGCAGATACTTCGTTATAATCCTTATCTATGAGGCGGATGAGCTTAAAATACTCCTGTATGGCAAAAAAATTAACCAGAAAAAAGAGCAGGAAGAAGGTAAAGGGAGTCCATAAAATGCCGCCCAGCATTACTGCCACAAAAACCAGTGCGGAGGCGGTACGGGTAAAAAAAGTCTTCATTCAGTGTTTATTTTGAAATTGCGGGAGTATGAGATAATATGTCTACATCTTACTTCCTGCAGCTTACTTCGTTTCATTCGTCTGCTGACAATGCGTATATTTTACATCCTGCTTTTTACTTGGTTTCATTCATCAGTTCCAGCGCCTGCGTTACCTGCGAGGTGTGCACATAAATTTCCGCCTGTCCGGGCAGCGCCTGTGTGTAAGATGAATCCTGCCGGTTCAGGAGCACGGCATTCACCCCGTTCTCCAGCAGCATGCCTTTTACCATTTCCGCCTCAAAGGGCCGGTCTGTTGAAAATATTTTAATCCAGTCTTTTTCCATCACTCAAATTTTCAGGTTGTGACTTTTCAGCTTGTGGTGGCAATTTACTGCGTTTGTACAACACCCACAAAAGCGACAAGGTTACCAGGGCGCTGATGAGGGCCACATACCAGCTGGTAGTGCTACTTTTGGAAGGATCATCAGAGATCACCTTTACCTGGTACAGGTAAGCGGCAAATACCTGGATCCCATTTACCAGGAAGTGCCCCAGTATAGACAGCCACAGGTTTCCGCTCAGGTAATAAATGGCGCCCAGTAAAAAACCCAGCAGCACGCGCGGCACAAATCCCAGCAGCTGCATATGTACGGCGCTGAAAAGAATAGCTGTGATCAATACGCCGAGCCAGGGCAGGCGTACCAGCTGTATAACCAGGCGTTGCATAACCCCGCGAAAAAATACTTCTTCTGCAATGGCCGGCAGCACGGCTATCAGCAATAGGTTTACGATCAGGTCTTTTACCGTGGGCATTTGCAGCAGGCGTTCTATCAGCAGGTCGGCCTGTTCTTCCATTTGCCGTATAGAGGCAGGTACGTTCCAGTGCTGATTCCATTCCGCTGTCAAATCTACAGCCCACAGGGAACAATACATAATCAAAAGCGCTAATACTATAGGCAGGGTTTTAGGGCTTTTGTTCATGCCCAGCCATGCGGCAGGTTGTGGATCGGAGAGGTAGCCGAACAATAGCCCGGGCACCAAATAAACCACCAAAGTATACAGAAATTGTACTAATTTCAGATAGCCGATAACTTTAGGACCTGTGGCGTTGCCATTTTGTAATTGATCTACAGTATAACCGCTCAGGGCAGGGAAGCCAGTATACAGGAAGGTACCATAAAGCAGCATAAAGCCGATAAAGATCCCGATAAAGGTCACGAATTGTAAAGAAGGGGAAGACTGTTTTAGATAGCCGGTCATAAACGGTAACTGTGTTAATTTTGCGTAAATTTACAGCACCAAAACCAGTTGGCAATAGCTTTTACTCAACCTGCATACATCCTGCTGCAACTATACAATGTAATAAAAAAAATGACGAAGATTGGTAATATAAATTTAGGAGAGTTCCCTTTACTGCTGGCACCCATGGAAGATGTAAGCGACCCACCCTTCCGTGCCGTATGTAAAGAGAACGGGGCTGACCTGATGTACACAGAATTTATTTCTTCGGAGGGGCTTATCCGTGATGCTATTAAAAGCCGGCAAAAGCTGGATATTTTCGATTACGAGCGACCTATTGGCATACAGATCTTCGGGGGCGATGAAGAGCCCATGGCTATGGCGGCCCAGATTGCGGCTGCTACTAACCCCGACCTGGTGGACATTAACTACGGCTGCCCGGTAAAAAAAGTAACCTGTAAGGGCGCCGGCGCCGGTATTTTAAAAGATGTGCCCAAAATGATAAAGCTGACCGCTGCCGTGGTAAAAGCCACCTCGCTGCCGGTAACAGTAAAAACCCGTTTGGGCTGGGACGATGATACGCGTAATATTGAGGAAGTAGCAGAGCGCCTGCAGGATGTAGGTATACAGGCCCTTACCATCCACGGCCGCACCCGCACACAAATGTATAAAGGCAATGCTGACTGGAGCCTGATTGGAAAAGTAAAGAACAACCCCCGCATACGCATCCCTATATTTGGTAACGGTGACATATGTACGCCGGAGCAGGCCGTAAGTGCACGGGAAAAATACGGGGTAGATGGGATCATGATAGGAAGGGCAGCCATTGGTTACCCCTGGATCTTTAACGAGATCAAGCATTTTATGAAAACCGGTGAACATTTACCGCCCCCAACTGTTTTGGAAAGAGTAAGGGTGTGTAAAAAACACTTACACCATTCCATTGCCTGGAAAGGAGAGATTGTAGGTATATTGGAAATGCGCCGTCATTACACAAACTACCTGAAAGGATTACCGCATATAAAAGATTTCAGGCAACAATTAGTAACTTACAAGTCACCGGCAGAATTGGAACAGGTTTTAGATGCTATAGCCGCACAATACAAAGATCATGTTTTTGAGAGGGTCGCATCCCCGGTAACGGACAGCCAATACCTGCCGGCAAACAATGAAAGCATAGATTGTAACGTTTACGGTTAAACCCCAATTTCATTTATTTAAAAATTACTTTCACATGGCCACAATTAAAAACCTTAAAAACGAAGTCTGGAAAGACTTGCAGATCAAAAACAAATCTGCCTTGCGAAAAAGATATGCTGTGTCTAATATGGGGAGAGTGATCAGTTACCATGAAGAAATTGAAGATGGGAAGCTATTATCCGGCTCTACCGTTGAGGGATATACGGTATTGAACGTAAAACCGGCAGATAGCTACCAGTCCCTGTACCTGCACCGCGAAGTAGCTAAACTGTTCGCTAAAAGGCCGGGACGAGCCCACCGATACGTTATTCACCTGGATTACGATAAGAAGAACAATAAAGCCTCCAACCTCCGCTGGGCCACCAAAGAGGAAATGGAAGAGCACCAGCAGAACAGCCCCGCTAAGCTGGCCTACAAGGAAAAACAGCGTAACCGCCTGAAAGGCTTAAAGCTGAATGTAACCAAGGTTAAAAGCATAAAGCGCCTGCTGGCTAAACCCGGCAAACGCACCATGAAACAGATCGCCGAACAATTTGATATCAGTGAAATGCAGCTGTACCGCATAAAAAGCGGCGAGAACTGGAGTCATGTAAACGCGGATTAAAGCCTGGCTTTCCAGGAATGATCATAAATGATGTTGTCTGACTAAGGCCAGACTGTCCGGCTAGTGTAGCGGGATGGCTGGCCTTAGCTCTTTGATGTGCAGATGGCAAATATGCAGATGTGCAAATGAGGAATGCAGCGAAGATAAGGGCCATCCATTTGCACATTTGCACATCTGCATATCCGCACATTGTTTACTTTTGTCCCAATTAAACAAGGGATATGTCTACCAAGAAAATTGCCATTATTGGCGGCGGTAACCTGGGATCCGCCATTGCACAGGGCGTGTTAAAGAGCGGTTTTGCCAGTGCTCCTGATATTATTATTACCAAACGCAATATTGAAACCCTGGCCGGCCTGCAGGCACAGGGCGTGCTAACGGAAACGGATAATGCCAAAGCTATTGCCGCGGCAGATGTGATCATTGTAGCTTTAAAGCCCTACAATATTAAAGAAGTACTTAGCCGGGTAAAAAGCGCTTTTAACCCCGCCAAGCATATGCTCATCAGCGTAGTTACCGGCGTAAGCATGGACGAGCTGGAGGAGATAGCCGGCCCGGGAATGCCCGTGGTAAGGGCTATGCCCAATACCGCCATTGCCATACAGGAATCCATGACCTGTATTTGCCATAAGAATGCGACCCCGGAGCAGGCCGCCTGGGTAATGCAGCTGTTTGACCAGCTGGGCGTTACGGTTAGTATTGATGAAAAACTGATGGATGCCGCCACGGTATTAGGCGCCTGCGGTATTGCCTATGCCCTGCGCTTTATACGCGCCAGCATACAGGGAGGCATTGAAATCGGGTTTGATGTACGTACTGCCAACATGATAGCTGCCCAAACGGTAAAAGGCGCTGCGGCCCTGCTCATTAGCGGTAACCGCCACCCTGAAGAAGAAATAGATAAGGTTACTACGCCCAAAGGCTGCACCATTGCAGGCCTGAATGAGATGGAGCACCAGGGTTTCAGCTCTTCGCTGATCAAGGGGATTACTGTTTCCTATAATAAGATCCTTAAAGGATAAGGAAAGTAAAAATTAAAAAGGTGTTTTGCTGAAGCCATCAGTGGGTATGTAAGATATGTATAGCGGGTAAGAGGCGGTGCTGGGCGGTTGCGGTTACTTTGAGAGGGAGGCATCCATGTTTTTAATTTTTTCCTTCTCAAACAACCTCCTGCTTGGGGTAATCAAAAAAGAGGAATTTTTTTGGCGCCCGGTCAAAGTCTTTCCAGGAGCTGATGTTAGCCTCTATGGCAAAGATGCCGGAGGTGGGCACGTTATCTATCCGGATCTCTTCCGTAAGATAGTTGGCAAAATCCGTTATGCCGGGGTTATGGGCAAAAATGGCTACGGTATCAAAATCATCATCGATCTTGGTGATCACTTTCAGGAAGGTGGAGGCGTAACATAGGTACAGCTCATCTTCCAGTAAAATAGCCTCTTTAGGATACTTCCACTCACGGGCCATGATCTTGGCTGTGCTGCGTGTGCGCTTTGCCGGACTGGATATTATAAGCTGGGGCACCATACCCTTCTGCAGCAGGCGGGCTGCCATTTCCGGAGCATTCTGTTTGCCACGGCGGTTCAGGGGCCGGTCAAAATCATCCATGTCCGGATCATTCCAGCTGGACTTTGCATGCCGAATAAGGAGTAATGTTTTCATGGGCTGAAAACCATTAATAACCATAACGAAAATACGAATTTTCAGATTCAGCAGAAAGTTAAACCCTTGCTGTTAACCTAAAATCAAGAGCAGGGCGATTTAAAACAAACTTAACACAGATTTATTGCGGGTAATATTATTAATTAATACTATGCCAATCTGGCCACAGGAAAGAAAAAAGGCTGCATCAAAAAGATACAGCCCGGTAGTGTATGTGTTTAGGTATAAATATCAATATTAATATCCTCTTTCATTACGGCCTTCCATATAGTTCATGAAGGCTTTATTTACCACGCGGTTGCCGCCGGGGGTAGGGTAGTTACCGGAAAAATACCAGTCGCCCAGGTTATTGGGGCAGGCCTTATGCAGGTTCTCTATAGACTGGTAGATCACATCCACCTTGGCATTAATGCCGGCAGGCGTAATGATCTGTGCTATTTTATTGGAGATCTCTTCCGTAGTGAAGGGTTTGTAAATATTCCGCACCACGTTCTGCGCGTGCAGGGTGTTGGTGCGCTGCAGCTCTTTACACAGGCCATAGGCTTCCTGTAAGATGTGTTCCTTACCCTGTTCTTTCAGCAGGGCAATGGCTGCCTGGAAAGCAACAAAGTCGCCCATCTTGCTCATATCTATGCCATAACAGTCCGGGTAGCGGATCTGCGGGGCAGAGGAAATGATCATAATGCGCTTGGGGCCTAAACGGTCCAGCATTTTAATAATGCTTTCCTTGAGGGTGGTGCCGCGTACAATGGAATCGTCTATCACGGCTAGTGTATCCACACCGGGGCGCACGGTTCCGTACGTAATATCATACACGTGCTGCACCATTTCATTACGGCCGCTGTCTTCCGCAATAAAGGTGCGCATCTTCACATCCTTAATAGGGATCTTATCGATCCTTACCCGGCGGTTCACCATTTCTGCCAGCTTGGCTTCGTCAAAATCCTTACCCCAGGAGAGGATGCGTTCTATCTTAATTTTATTCAGATAATCTTCCAAACCCTTTATGAGTCCGTAGAAGGCTACTTCCGCGGTGTTGGGTACAAAAGAGAAAATAGTGTTGCGAAGGTCGTTGTCAATAGCTTTCAGAATAGTTTCTGAAAGGTTGTAACCCAGGTTGGAACGTTCTTTATAGATCTTTTCATCGTTACCACGGGAAAAATAGATCCTTTCAAAGCTACAGGCTTTACGTTCTTTGGGTTCCAGGATCTGCTCTATGCTGTATTCCCCATCATTCTTTACAATCAGGGCATTACCGGGCATCAGCTCCAGCACTTCGTTCTCGCCTACATTAAAAGCGGTACGGATGGCTGCCCTTTCTGATGCGGCTACGATCACATCCTCATTGATGTAGTAATAAGAGGGGCGAATGCCGTGCGCGTCGCGGATCACAAAGGCATCGCCGGTACCCATAAGGCCGCATACATGGTAGCCGCCATCGAACATGGAAAAGGCCTGGCGCAGGATGTTCTTTACATCCAGGCCGTTACGGCGCTCCTCATCTTCCTGACATAAAAAATGATGTACTACTTCCAGCATGGCTGCCAGGTCGCTGTTGCGGTGTACTTCGCCGGGATCTACCCCTACAAATTTGAACAGCTCATCAGCATTTACCAGGTTAAAGTTACCGGCAATGCTAAGGTTGCGTGCGGGAATGGTATTGTGGCGTACAAAGGGATGGCAGAGCTCTACATTGTTCTTGCCCTGGGTGGCGTAGCGCAGGTGCCCCATCAGCAGCTCGCCCAGGAAGCGGATGTGGCCTTTCATGAGGCCCGGGAACTTGGTAATTTCCGGCTGGTATTTTTCTATCTCCTGGATCTCGTCGCGCACTTTGCCGAAAATATCGCCAATGGCTTGCGGGGCGCTGCTCCGGAGACGGTGCATGAAGGGTACCCCTGGTTCTGTATTGAGTTTTACGGTGGCTATACCCGCACCATCTTGTCCGCGGTTATGCTGCTTTTCCATGAGCAGGTACAGCTTATTAAGCCCAAAGAAAACCGTTCCGTATTTCTGCTGATAATAAGAGAATGGCTTCCTTAATCTTATGAATGCAAGGCCGCATTCATGCTTTATCGCATCACTCATCCCATTTTTGAATTGAAGTCGCAAAGTTACGCTTAAAAAGCATAACAAAAACATAAAGCTTTGAAAGTGGGGATGCCTTAAAACGAAACTCCCCGGTACGATAGTGTACCAGGGAGTTTTTGTTATAGGATGTAGCTTGCGAACTTTATTGTTTGGCCATGGATGCCAGCCATTTGGAAATGTTTCCACAGGTTTTGAATTCATCGTCCACGTGAATGTAGTACGTGGGGATCCTTTCCATGAGCCATTTATTTACGGCCTCGCCCTGTTTTCCCTGGAGGGTGCGCTGCTGAACGCGGGCATAATCATCTCTTAGGTTCTCACGGTGCGGCTGGGTACGTGTTTTCAGGTACACCAGGCGTACGCCGGTACGGCCCTGCTCATCGGTGAATGGCGCCGGTGCAGAGATCTGGCCGGGTTTCAGGGTATCCAGCATCAGCACAATATCGCGGGTGGAAGGATCATCCAGCTGGTCAATAGTGATGAGGGAGCTACCGTTCATTTTATTTTGCAGCATACCGCCGTCAAACTTAGCCATCTGGGCGTCGCTGTATTTGGTAACTGCTTCGCCAAAGGTGTATTTATGCTCCAGGATGGCGGTACGGATGGTATCCAGCTTTTTGTTGGCCAGCTCAATGTCAGACTTGGTAATGTTTGGTTTTACCAGGATGTGCTGCACGGTAATGTTATCGCCCTGGCGGCGCAGACACTGAATAAGGTGGTAGCCGAACTGGCTTTTTACCGGGGAAGAAATTTCCCCTTCCTTTAAACGGAAAGAGGCGGCCAGGAAGTCAGGATCCCAGGTACCTTTCTCGTTCCGGTTCAGGATGTAAATGCCTTTATTATCTTTTACCCCCGGATCCTCAGAATACAGGATGGCCAGGGAGCTGAAGTCAGATTCTTTCTTTTCTACGCGGCGGCGGAAGTCCATTAAACGCTCCGTGGCATAGTTTTCCATTTCCTTGGTGGCTTTTGGCAGCAGCACCAGCTGACCTATTTCCAGCTCTGATTCGTAAAAGTGTAAGCTATCTTTCGGAATGCTTTCAAACTCGCGCTGTACTTCGGAAGGGGTTACTTTAATGGCATCCACGATCTTATCGCGCATGGCTTTGGCCTGCAAACCTTCTTTAATAGGCTGGCGGAAAC
Organism: Chitinophaga sp. GbtcB8; assembly: GCF_019091455.1. GTDB lineage: Bacteria > Bacteroidota > Bacteroidia > Chitinophagales > Chitinophagaceae > Chitinophaga. Next base: position 11,297 of record NZ_JAGXJN010000027.1, on the reverse strand, counting down.
GTTCGCGCAGCTGGTAAATGGAATAACCGGTCACTTCTTTCATTTTCTCGCGGGAGCCGTACAGGTCCTCAAAGTAACGGATACGGTTCTCGATCTGCCCATCCACATCACCATCACTTACGGGTAAGCTATCCCGTTCTGCCTGCAGCACCATTACTTTCTGGGCTATGATCTGCTCCATAATAGAGCAGGCGGCATTGGGCGGCAGCTGATTATCCGGCGTATTACGCTGCAGGTTCATCATTTCCCCATCTATATCTGATTTTAAAATGATCTTATCCCCTACAATGGCGGCAATTTTATCTGCTACCATTTTTTGCTGTCCTACGGAGGTTTGCCACAGGAGCAGGGCGCCTGCAGATAATGCCAAAAGTCTGTTCATAGTAAAGAAAGCAGTGAAATTCAAAAATAGCCAATAAAATAAGCCGCATGGAGCGGCCTATGGTTTTTAACAAAAGTTTATCTATGCATAAAGCTAAAAGCATAAAGCTGAAAGCAATGCAGCGGACTTTCATCTGCTTTATGCTTTCAGCTTTACGCTTTCTGCTATTATAAAGTACGTTTTACTTCTACTTCTTCAAATCCTTCTACGATGTCGCCTGCTTTGAGGTCGCTATAGTTCCTGATACTAAGGCCGCATTCCATATTGGATACCACTTCCTTCACATCATCCTTATAACGTTTCAGAGAGCCCAGCTCACCGGTATAGATCACGATACCGTCACGCACCAGGTTTACACGGGTATTACGGGCCAGCTTACCATCCAGCACAAAGCAACCGGCTACGGTAACCTTGTCGAAACGGTAGGTTTCGCGTACTTCCACGTTCGCTACCACCCTCTTCTCTATCTTCGGTTCCAGCATGCCTTCCATGGCGCTCTTCAGCTCTTCGATGGCATCGTAAATGATGGAGTAGGCGCGTATTTCGATGTTCTCTTTCTCTGCCAGCTTGGCGGCGTTTGCAGACGGGCGTACCTGGAAACCTACAATGATAGCGTCTGATGCGGTTGCCAGCAATACGTCGGATTCTGTGATCTGACCTACGGCCTTGTGCACTACGCTGATGGCTATTTCTTCTGTAGACAGTTTCTGCAGGGAATCGCTCAATGCTTCTACGGAACCGTCAAAGTCGCCCTTGATGATAATGTTAAGCTGTTTAAAGTTGCCCAGTGCCAGACGGCGGCCAATTTCATCCAGGGTAATGTGTTTCTTGGTGCGGATGCCCTGCTCACGTACGATCTGTGCGCGGCGGTTAGCAACATCCTTAGCCTCCCCTTCATCCACATACATCTTGAATTTTTCACCGGCCTGCGGGGCGCCGTTCAGACCCAGCAGCTGTACCGGGGCCGATGGTCCTGCTTCGTCAATACGCTGTCCGCGTTCATTGAACATGGCTTTGATCTTACCATAGAAGGCGCCGCTCACAATGGTATCGCCCTGGTGCAGGGTACCATTTTGAACCAGCACGGAGGCTACGTAACCGCGGCCTTTATCCAGAGAGGCTTCTATGATGCTGCCGGAGGCTTCGCGGGCAGGATTTGCTTTCAGTTCCAGCAGCTCTGCTTCCAGCAATATTTTTTCCAGCAGCACATCTATGTTCAAACCGCTTTTGGCAGATATTTCCTGGCTTTGGTATTTACCGCCCCAGTCTTCTACCAGCAGGTTCATACCCGCTAATTGTTCTTTGATCTTTTCAGGATTGGATCCTTCTTTATCAATTTTGTTGATGGCAAATACCATGGGAAGGCCGGCTGCCTGTGAGTGGGAGATGGCTTCACGCGTTTGGGGCATGATGGCATCATCTGCTGCTACCACGATCACGGCTATATCCGCTGCTTTGGCACCACGGGCACGCATTGCGGTAAAGGCTTCGTGACCTGGTGTATCCAGGAAGGTAAGCTTTTTACCAGTGGAGGTAGTTACCTGGTAGGCGCCTATGTGCTGGGTAATACCCCCGGCCTCACCGGCTACTACGTTGGCGCTGCGGATGTAATCCAGCAAGGAGGTTTTACCATGGTCTACGTGACCCATGATGGTCACAATAGGCGCTCTTGGCGACAGGTCCTCTTCTGCATCCACTTCTTCTTCTTCCTCGTCCGTATCTACATCGTCTATACCAATAAATTCTACTTCATAACCAAATTCGCCGGACACCAGCTCAATTACTTCCGCATCCAGGCGCTGGTTGATGGATACCATGATACCCAGGCTCATACACTTGGAGATCACTTCTGCAAAGCTTACATCCATCAGGTTGGCCAGCTCACTTACGGAAATAAATTCCGTTACCTGCAGCTTATTATTTTCTGCATTCTGGTTGGCCATTTCTTCGGCCCTTGCATCGCGTTTGTCGCGGCGCTGTTTGGCCTTGATATTCTTGCCACGGCCGCCACCCAGCTTGGCCATGGTTTCCTTGATCTTATTCTGGATCTCGTTCTTGTCAATTTCTTTATCTTCCGGACGCCTGTTCGGATCTCCTGGTCCACGGTTAAAGCCGCCGCGGTTACCACCACCTGGGCCGCGGTTACCACCACCGGGTCCACGATTACCCCCGCCTGGACCACCGGGTCCGCGGTTGGGTGCTGCGTGGGGCCGGCTGGGTCCCTGACCGGGTTGGTGCGGACGGTTGCCGCCGCCACCCTGGCCACCCTGACCCTGGGCTCCACCGCCGTGCGGGCGGTTACCACCACCACCCTGGTGATGACGGTTATCGCCGCCACCGGGCCGGTTATCGCGGTTGCCAAAGCGGTTGTTGTTATTATCGCCGGTGCGGTTAGTGGGTGCACCTGCGCCTTCACGTTTTTCGCCGGAAAATTCTTTCGGCTGTATGGGTTCCGGTTTCTTTTCAACAATAATGCGTTTGCGTTTACGCTTTTCATCATTATTGTTGTTGTTATTATTGTTCCGGTTGTTGAAGGTGCTTTTGTTATTATCGCGCCTGTCAGACTGGATCGGCAGGTTTATTTTCCCAATTACCTTGGGACCAGTTAATTTCTCTGCCTGTATGTTTTCAATCACAGCGCTGCTATTATCATCCTGTTCGGAATCCTGTATATTTCTTTCTGCGGGAGCGGTTTCCGGCTCTTTCTGTTGAGCGGCTACCGGTGCGGGTTCCTTTACTTCCCTTGCCGGTGGTGCTTCCTGTGGTTTTTTCTCTTCTTTGGGAGGAGCGGGTTCTTTAGGAGGAGCGGGTTGCTCTTTGGGAGCTGCCGGTTTTTCCTTTTCCACTGCTTTAGGCGCTTCTGCCTGCGGCTGCGGTGTAGGCGGCGCGGCGGTTACTTCCGGTTTTTCCGCTACGGGCGCTGGTTTTTCCTCTTTCACGGGTGCGGGTGGTTTTTCCTGCACTTTTTCTTCCTTCACTTCCTTCGCTTCCTTCACTTCGGGAGCTGTATTGGCTACCGGTGTTGTTACCACAACCGTTTCGGGCTGTTTGGCCGGAGCCTTCTCCTCTGCGGGAGGTTCCTCTTTACGTGCGGCAGGTTTTTTACCCTGCAGGGCGTTCAAATCAATGGTTGCCACAACTTTAGGTCCGTTTAGGCGTGGGGATTCTGTTTTGGTTACTTCTGAGGAAGGAGGGGGTGTGGCGGCTTCCGTTTTAGGCGGAGGCGGAGGTGCCACAGGTGTAACCGGCGCTTCCGGTTGCTGCGGGGCTGTAGCTTGTACAGGCGCAGGTTCCGGGGCAGGTTCCTGTTTAGGCTTTTCGGCCTGGGGCGGTGTTTCTATTGCCGTCGCGGGCTCCTCTTTCGTTCCACTCTTCTTCCCTGCTGCTTCCGCGGCTTCCTTCTCCTTTTTCTTCATTGCATCTAACACGCTTCCTTTAGGCAGGGCTATCTGGTCGCTTTTGCGCTTGTTAGCCTTGTCCTGCTGGAATTCTGACTGCAGGGCTGAGTACATTTCAGCCGTCAGACGGGCATTTGGTGATTCAAATCCGTCCGTCGAGTAGCCCTTATTGGCAAGAAAATCGATCAACGTTCCTTTACCAATATTGAACTCCTTGGCGGCAGCCAGCAATCGTGGTGTGTTGTTTGTTACTTCGGGCATATGTGTTATATCTCGGGCCTCCCCTTTTTCCCATTGTGCTGCAACGGGACTCCATTTTTACATTTAAAAATAATTCAAATATATTCCATTCCAAGCGAACCCAAATCCTGGGAAGGTTTCCAGACGGGGGAACGCTATTCTTTATCAAACTCTTCCTGTAATATTCTTCTTACGTCGTTCACGGTTTCCTCTTCGAGGTCGGAACGGCGTACCAGCTCTTCTGCGGTAAGATCCAGCACGCTGCGTGCGGTATCACAACCTATGCGTTTGAGCTCATCGATCACCCATTCTTCTATTTCATCTGAGAATTCTTCCAGATCCACGTCAAATTCGGTCTGTTCCTGCTCTTCATCGCGGAACACATCAATTTCGTAACCTGTCAATTCGCAGGCCAATTTTATGTTCACACCTTTTTTACCGATGGCCAGGGATACCTGGTCGGGTTTCAGGTATACAGCTGCGTATTTGTTATCATTATCTACTTCCTGGCGGCTGATCTTGGCGGGAGTTAAAGCACGCTGAATAAGCAATTGGATATTGGCCGTATAGTTTATAATGTCAATATTCTCATTTCTTAATTCCCTAACTATGCCATGGATGCGGCTGCCTTTCATACCTACGCAGGCGCCTACGGGGTCTATCCGGTCATCGTAGGATTCTACGGCCACCTTGGCTCTTTCGCCTGGTTCGCGTACGATCCTTTTTATTACTATCAATCCGTCAAAGATCTCCGGCACCTCAATTTCCAACAATTTAGCAAGGAAGGAAGGATGTGTGCGGGAAAGAATGATAAGTGGAGCGTTGTTCTTAAGTTCTACTTTTTTAACAACAGCACGTACGTTCTCTCCTTTTTTGAAATAATCGGTTGGTATTTGTTCAGATTTAGGCAATATTAGTTCATTCCCTTCATCATCCAATAATAAAACTTCTTTTTTCCATACCTGGTAAACCTCGCCGGTTACGATCTCACCTACGCGATCTGCGTATTTTTTCACCAGTATGTTCTTTTTGAGGTCACCGATACGGGCGGAGAGGGTTTGTTTGGCGGCCAGGATAGCCCTGCGGCCAAAGTCCTGGATCTCTACTTCCTCGTACAGGTCTTCCCCTACCTGGTAATCAGGTTCTATTTTAATGGCTTCAGAATAGGCGATCTGTGCGTTCTCATCCTCTACTTCTCCATCCGTTACAATAGTACGGCGGCGTAATATCTCCAGGTCACCTTTTTCTGTATTTACAATTACGTCAAAGTTCTCATCGGAGCCATATTTCTTACGTAAGAGTGTTTTGAACACATCCTCCAATACCTTCATCAACGTTGGGCGGTCAATATTTTCCGCCTCCTTAAACTCCGTGAATGACTCAATCAGGTTAATACTAGCCATTGTTTTGGTAATTATATTTTAAAACACGATGCACACGACGGTGTGCTTAATTTCAGTAAAATGTATGTTTAGCTGTTTAGATAATTTCGGATCCGGTTTTACGCCTTTTTTCCTGGGCGGTGTTTCCTCCAGGGTAAGCTGGTCTTCCGTTACTGCCAGCAGGGTACCTTCTTTAATGGTGCCGTCCAGCAGGGTAACTTCTACCTTGCGGCCAATATTTTTAAGATACTGCCGGTGCATTTTCAGCGGCTCATCCAGGCCGGGAGAGGATACTTCCAGGGAGAAATCGCCATCCGGGAACAGGGCGGCTGCTTCCAGCTGGGCATATAATGCGCGGTTAAGCTGCACCAGCTTTTCAACCGGGATACCTTTATCCCCGTCTATAAAGACCTTAACATTATTGGTGGGTTTGATCCTCACTTCTACCAGAAAAAACTCCGGTTCGGGAGCCAGTTGCGCTTCTATAATCTGCCGGATCGATGCGATCACTTGTTCATTTGCCATACCTAACTAACGGGAAAAACGAGAAGGGGACCGTTGCCGTCCCCTTCGTTTGAATCAATTTCCTTGTGCAAAATTAGGATTTTATTTTGATCCAAAAAGTATTTCTTTAACTTGTATCAAATATTTACAGCAGCGGCAAGGCCCCAGGAGTACGGATTATTAAATGTTTTAATACATTTACATGTTGACCTGCGTATGCATCTTAATACTTATATAAAGCACCTTAACATAGAGCTCTTTATATGGCCGTTGGCGTTAGGGTTATTATTTTTTATGGATCCGCATAAAGGTACTACTCTTTGCCCGCTGCAATGGATGGGCCTTAAATGGTGCCCGGGCTGCGGGTTGGGACACGCCATTCATTATGTACTGCATGGGCAATGGGCATGGGCCTGGCACAGCCACCCGCTGGGCTTTTTTGCGGTGCCCATGTTACTGTACCGCAGCTTTCAATTAGGAAAACAACAAGTACAAATATTCCATTACCTTAAAAACAATCCCGCATGAACGACCTTTCATTTGCCATTTTACCCGGCGTACAGCATGAAGAGCTGTTATGGCTGCAGGAGCTGACCCGCAATTATACCGACGATCAGAAACAGCGGTTCATGGCTGTTTACCAGGGCCGCCGCAAGGACCCGCAGACTATATTGATCTGTTGCCTGATAGGGCTGATAGGGCCTGCCGGCATTCACCGCTTTTTGCTAAACCAGGTGGGTATGGGCATCCTGTATCTGTTTACCATAGGCTTATGCTGGATTGGAACCATTGTGGATGCGGTGAACTATAATAAGCTGAGCTGGGAGTTTAATAAGAAAGCGGCAATGGAAAGTGCGGCCTTGCTGGGATTTAATTAGTTAAAGAAACCTTAAAGAAAGCTGATTGGTTTATACAGGTAGCAGATATTCTGCTACCTTTGTTTTACTATGATCAAATTAATAGCCCTCATATTCCTGCTGTGGTTGTTCTATAAGATCGTTTTTGATTTTATAGTGCCGGTGTACCAGTCTACCAAACAGGTAAGGCGGCAGATGAGCGATATCCAGGACCGTATGCGTCAGCAATACCAGCAGCAACAACAGGCGCAGCAGGCTGCCGAACAGCAGCATCAGCGTGCCAGCACCCAACAGCGCCCGGCTGATAAGGGTGATTATATAGACTTTGAGGAAGTGAAATAGTTATTTCCCTGCCAATAAAAGCGTTTGCGCTGTTTACCTCTTTCTAAACAGTCACAACCCATATGATAAGTTTTAGCTTATAAGCTGGCGGCCGGTTTAAAAATATCTGCAATGGTTTTGGGCGCCTGTAAATGAATGGTTTGTAACCCCACTGCCCTGGCGCCTTCAATGTTCTGCAACAGATCATCAATAAATAATGTTTCTGCGGGGTTGAGCTGATGCTCATCTATAATTACCTGATAGGCTTCTTTGTCCGGCTTACGGTAACCGATCAGGTGCGAGTAATAGGCTTTATTAAAAAAGGCTGCCAGGGAAGGAATGCCCCTGCTTTCCTGCAGGATCTGGTTGAACCTTTCCAGGTGAATAGCATTGGTATTGCTTAACAGGTAGGTATTATAGTGTAGCTGTAACTGTTGTAACAGCTGCAGGCGTTGCAGCGGAAAGTCCAGCAGCATGGCATTCCAGGCATCTATGATCTGCTGGTCCGTGACCCCGGGCGTTACATGTTTCTGCATTTCCTGCAAAAAAACATTTTCTGATACATGGCCGGTTTCCAGCTCGTCGAATAGGCGGGAGCCTTTGAACTGGTTGTATAAACCGGTGAAATCCTTTACGCCTAAGGCTTCAAAAGCCGTGAAGGTGCGCTGGTAATCCAGGTTGAGGATAACACCTCCCAGATCGAAAATAATGTGTTTAATACCCTGCATGCTGATTAAAATATTTGCAAAGCTGCAAATTAAAGCTGTATTTTAGAAATGTACCGGTGCACGTTATGCAACAATTGCCTAATTACTTGTTATTCAAAGGCCCACTCCCGCGAGTGAGATATTCGTGTATGCTTTGCCGGTACTTATTGCCTATGAAATTGAAATACCTGTTATTTAATGGTTGGTTGGAGAGAAGAGGGATGGACCATAGACCTTCTTTTGGCCCCGGATGGGGTTTGTTACCTGTAAACTTAATATTTGGTGGGTTGCTGTCGGGAAAGATGGTACAACGAAAATATTCGTATAGTTTGTTAATTGGAAAACTGACAAAGCAACTGTTATTTAATGAACCGCTCCCCAAGCATAGTAAATACCTGTTTAACCTTGGTTTTAGTCTTTTACCAGCCCTGTTGCTGCTGGCCTGTAATAATGATATAGACCGCATTAACCGGGTAAAACGGGGGAGTGAACTGGCGCAGCAATATTGCGCTTCGTGCCATGCCTTTCCCGAACCCCGCCTGCTGGACAAAACCACCTGGGAAAAAGATGTGTTACCGGCCATGGGGGAACGTTTAGGCATTAACAACTTTAACGGCAGCTATTACAGAAAGCCCGTGCTGTCTGATAAACCCGGCGCCACGGCCAACCAGATCAGTACAGAAGACTGGGACCTGCTGGTGGAATATTATACCACGGTAGCGCCCTGGCAGCCATTGCGCCAGCACAGGGACGAACCCTTTAAAAGCCCTGCCCCCCCATTATTCACTACCCACGAGCCGGATGAGCAAATGGGCGAAGCCCCGCTGGCCAGCTATGTAGGAATGGATACCCTGCATCAGCGTATATGGGTTGCCGATGGACAGGATAGTACCCTGCATATTTATAATAACCGGCTGGAACCTTTGCAGCAGCTGCGTACAGCGAGCATTGTATCGGATATTATATTGCCCGGTGCTTTTACCGGCAACCGTGCGTATGTTACCTGCCTGGGTACCCTGTACCCTTCTGATGCGCTGCGGGGGAGTATACAAACTTTGCAGGATGGTTTGCCGGGGTTATCAAATGCGCCTGTGAAAGCTCTGGGGGGTAAGTTCTTAAAGGCCGATGCAATGCAGCCTGTTTCACCAGGTAGTTTAAAAGATAGTGCACAAAATACCCTGCAATGGTTGCCTGAGGTGCTGAAAGATCATTTACCCCGGCCGGTACAATTGCAATATGCAGACTTTAACCAGGATGGAATTTCGGACCTGCTGGTATGCGGGTTTGGTTATAACAACGGAGCTTTAAGCTGGCTGGAACTGGATACCACCCGGCAGGTAGCCACAAAAGAGCATATCATATTTCCCCGCGCCGGCGCCATCAAAGCCTGGATACGCGATGATAACCACGATGGCCGGCCGGATATCTGGGTGCTGTTTGCCCAGGGCGATGAAAGCATCTGGTATTTTGAAAATACCGGTAATGGCAATTTTACCCCGCAACGGATCCTGCAATTTCCACCGGTATATGGTTCCAGCAGCTTTACCCTGCAGGATATAGACCACGATGGGCTGGAAGATATTATTTATACCTGTGGTGATAATGCAGACCTCTCCCGCATACTGAAACCTTACCACGGCGTATATATTTATAAGAATCGTGGTCACCATCGATTTGTGCAACAATACTTTTACCCGGTGAATGGCTGCTATAAAGCCATTGTTAAAGACTTTGACCTGGACGGCGATGAAGATATGCTGACGATTTCTTTTTTTGGGGATTACGGCCTTCAACCCCAGGAAGGACTGCTGTATTTTGAAAACCAGGGAGGCTTTAACTATACCATATATACTTTACCCGCCAGCCGGCTGGGGCATTGGATCTGCATGGATGCAGGCGATATTGATGGCGATGGGGATGTTGATGTGGTGCTGGGGAATTTTTCGCAGGGGCCTGCTAACTTTCCGGGAATGGGTAGTCAATGGCGGAATGGGCCAGGGTTTATATTACTGGAAAATAATACCCGTGCTGCCCGAAAAAAGAATTAAAAAATTTATGGCTAATTGAATAAAAAATAATTAATTTTGCCGTCCCTGAAAAACGGGACACCCAGAGAAGTTTAGATATATTTTGTCCGTGAGGACAACGGTCCTATAGCTCAGTTGGTTAGAGCACCTGACTCATAATCAGGGGGTCCCAGGATCATGCCCTGGTGGGACCACAGAAAAAGGTAGCTGAAAAGCTGCCTTTTTTTATGCCCAGAAGTCTTTATTAGCAGGGGATTTCAAGCATTGGACTTTTATAACTTTCAATATTCTCCATTCATAAGATGATACTTGAAAAGTGACCTGAATTTTCAATTTGGGTTACAAAATGGGTTACAAGAAAACCCCTAAAGGGGAAATCAGTATAGATAATCATAGGGGAAAGATCAGGTTAAGGTGGAGGCATAATGGAATAAGATATCCCTTAAGTCTGCCCTATACCTATTCTCCTGAAAATATGCATCATGCCACCTTGAAAGCTGATGAAATTAAGCTGGATATAAGAAAAGGCTGTTTTGATACTACTTTGGAGAAATATAAGCCCCAAGAAACCAAACCAGCAGTATTACCCCCTGTAAAAGTAACCCCTACAATTCCAGCCATAGTATTTCTACATGAACTGTCTGATAAATTCAAAGACTGGACAAAGAATATCAAGAATATTAATATTGACCATTCTATTGACTATTACAGTTTGTATAAAGTTTTGCTTAGATGGGTGAAAATCCCATTGGAGAAGGCTGCTGCTACAATAGAAGCTGAAAAATGGGCTGTTTCCACTTATAATAAAAGGTTGAATATTTTAAAAGAGTTTTTTAGCTGGTTACAAAAATCAGGAGTAGTTGCCAGCAATCCCTTATCAGAGGTAAGTAGGAGAAGGAATAAAAAGAAGAAAAAGAATGAAAGGAGAATATCATTAACAGAGGATGAAATTTATAAATTTTTGGAAGCAATCAGGCAAGATACCTATTGCCATAAGTTTTCCCCTGTTAAACACTCCTACTATTATCCTTTTCTGAAATTCATTTTTTTGACAGGGGTAAGGAATGCAGAAGCTATAGGATTAAGAGTAAGGCACATTGACTTTGAATCAGGCTTGATTGAAATTTCAGAAGCCTTTGCTAGGACAGTTAAAGGTTCCAATCATGCAGCGAGAATCCAGAAAGGGACAAAAACAGATAATATCAGGTATTTGCCTATGACAGAGGAATTGAAGGAACTCTTTGTACCACAAATACATGGTAAAAACCCTGATGATCTGATATTCCCATCACCTAAAAATTTATCAATCGATGATAGAATGCTGGAAAGAAGGGTTATTAAACCTGTACTTATAAAGCTAGGTATTGGTGACAGGGATTTATATGTAGCAAGGCATTCTTTTGTGTAAATTCCGGACAAAGTGAACCACCATTCCGGCGCAAAGTGAACCACCTATAAGGCGCTTTAAGTAGCGTTGTC
>NZ_JAGXJN010000268.1 GCF_019091455.1 Chitinophaga sp. GbtcB8 | reverse complement strand
AAACATCTAGTTTTATTTATCATAAAATTGTTAGTTTTATTGATGAAAGCACAAAAATAATAGATAAAAAGGTAATTTAATATTTAAGTTGATGGTGATGGATGACGATGGTGGCAAATAACGATGCCGTTAGGGGCCTTGGGCCATAGGTTAGATGTTGTAGACGAGGGAGAACGATGGTGACATCGACACAATTATTAAGTGATGTGTAGATGCAGCTGAACAATGAAAAGGCCACTTAGTATTTGCATC
>NZ_JAGXJN010000267.1 GCF_019091455.1 Chitinophaga sp. GbtcB8 | reverse complement strand
AAGGTTGGTTTTGTTATGTCTAACAATGTTTATTTTTGTCAGATTGTATTACACTTTTATGATAAGTTAATGATAAAGAAGAGAACTTATCGGTATTGGCTTTTAGTTATTATAGTACCACGAAACTAGGAAATATGTGTTTAATAGTATTAGCCTGATTATTTTGGCCATGCCTTGAGATTTAACATTAGCAATGTTCATTATTCTTCTCTAAAGTACTTTTAGTTACCATGATTGAATTTATAACTATTC
>NZ_JAGXJN010000266.1 GCF_019091455.1 Chitinophaga sp. GbtcB8 | reverse complement strand
CATGCTGTCCTGCTGGTTTGATGTTTTGTATTGGCAAATGTTTAACATGCAGCTATTGTAGGATTTCTTTAGCAGACAAATAGAATACATGATTAGGCTTTGTTCCTTTGGCTTGTTTCGATTTTTGTTGAAGTTGCTTATGCTAGTACTATCAATCTAACTAAACTTTTATGTTGGTTAGATTGAGTTTGCACTCTGTGCTGATACACCAACACAACAAGGTCGTAAGTCTCTGATAGAACCCCAGAGGAA
>NZ_JAGXJN010000265.1 GCF_019091455.1 Chitinophaga sp. GbtcB8 | reverse complement strand
GGATCAGGCCTAGTGCCATGGACCATGGGTCTGAGACTCATGTAGTAATCTGTTAGAAAATTATTAGAAGTGGGGTTTTTGTTATTCTAAATTTGGTCATGTGCTAGTAAAAAAGATATTAGGTGGTGTATTAAGTAGTTGATGTGTATCTAGTATGTAGCAATGTGTGAATAAAATTTCTTTTTCTTACACAACTTTTTTTTTTGATCCAATGACGTTAATATTTTATTGATCACAACTTCAGAGTAAGTA
>NZ_JAGXJN010000264.1 GCF_019091455.1 Chitinophaga sp. GbtcB8 | reverse complement strand
ATGGCTCCTATATTCCCATCATGTCTTAGATGATGATATGATCGAGGCATTCCTTTGATCATGTCTATGCTTCTTAGGATAAAAATCGTGGACTAGATGGATGCACATTGCCAATTTGTTTAGATTTATGGTCATTTGGAAATGATCTTAAGCATATGATCATGGATTTTAATATTTAGCAAAATATATATTTTCCGGAAGCTAATTTTTTGAATAATACCTATGGGTCGTTTAGCCCCTCTTGCTGCTCGA
>NZ_JAGXJN010000263.1 GCF_019091455.1 Chitinophaga sp. GbtcB8 | reverse complement strand
ATGGCCACCAACTATTCTTAATCTCTCTCTCTCTCTCTCTCACTCTCTCTATCTATTTATCTATCTATCTCGGAATTCCCATCAGCTGAGAGGTGTACGCTGGTGAGAGAGCAGCCACCGATCCCCATTGTGTAAACAGGACTCACCAGATGGGAAGGGACCAGAATTAGTGAGTGCCCGAAATGGTAAACTCCCCATAGATCTCTGACAAGGATTGTCCGTTTCAGGGCAAACAAATTGTCTCTTCAGAGC
>NZ_JAGXJN010000262.1 GCF_019091455.1 Chitinophaga sp. GbtcB8 | reverse complement strand
CCTTCGTGACCACAATCGACATTATCTTCGTCATCTCTGCCATCACAATATATTCACCGCCACAAAAAGACCTTCATCTGATCCATGAACAGTTACCATACCAACAAATGCTTCATTCTCAACATCTCCAATCACGGATGCACTTGGAAGCGGCTGTCGAGCCGGATGATAGCATGGCCAATCTCCTAGATGAACCCGAAAATTCTGGCCCAAGATCGGATCTTCCAGAAATCGTGGGAGTAGGGTACATCAT
>NZ_JAGXJN010000261.1 GCF_019091455.1 Chitinophaga sp. GbtcB8 | reverse complement strand
CTTATAGTTGTAATAAGGGCATTCCAATAGAGGAGTCGTGTTCTGATTCCCGTGCGACACTCTTTCCAGCTGGAGTGTAAGGTTGCTTGTCGATAGCCCCATTCCGTTATGCCCTAGCGCTCCATTCTTATCGGTATTGAAAGGATTCTCTCACTTATTGGTGCTCCATTCCAGTTCCCATTTCCAGTATTCTAGGTTTGAGTTTGCTTCTTTCACTCAAAAGTCAGGATTGAGTTAAGCAATAGCAACCCTG
>NZ_JAGXJN010000260.1 GCF_019091455.1 Chitinophaga sp. GbtcB8 | reverse complement strand
AATCCCGTAAAAAGTTTACGGGCAGAAAAAACATATTGTTAATAACTATTACGGGTAAACCCTGCACAAATAGTAAATAACTTTCATATATTTGCATCCATAACCCCTGAAAGATATTTACTATTTACCCGCTCTAGGCCCGAAGAAAAGTGGGTGGTTAGGCACTTCGGGTTATTCACTTTTACCGTAATGGGCCTGGAAACGATCCCCTGCCTTTTTGCGGGAACCCCGGGCGCGGGGCTAAGGTCCCGGA
>NZ_JAGXJN010000259.1 GCF_019091455.1 Chitinophaga sp. GbtcB8 | reverse complement strand
TATTGATGGGTGGTCATCCTTTGCCAATAGTCTGTGAACCAGGTTTTCATGGCTTTCAGAACTCCCGGCGGCAGGGGGCCTGCTTTTTCCATAATGCCCAATGCCTGCACTACTTCCAGGAAATGAATAGGATCTACAATACCAATGCCCCGGCCTGGGTCCCGGCCTTTAATGGCCTGTGCATATGGCAGGTTGGGATGCATAGAGGTGGCAGGATCAAAAAACCAGGCGTGTGCTGGCGGCTCCGTTTTGC
>NZ_JAGXJN010000026.1:96036-118007 GCF_019091455.1 Chitinophaga sp. GbtcB8 | reverse complement strand
CTTGAGTCCGGTAAAATATCGAACTCAAGCCGCCTAAATCTTTAAAAGCCGTCCAAACTTTTGGGTGCACTACAGGATAGGCACTGGCTTTTCTATAGCTTTTTCTACTTGTCTTTACTGCTTAATGATCTTCGTCCTGCTCACTTCATTTACTCCATTCTTAATCCTCATAATATAAACGCCTGCAGGCAATGCAGAAATATCAAGCTGCGTGTTAACCTCGCTCATTTCACGGCGCAATACCAGGCGGCCGTTCACATCAAACATGCTCACTTCTGATTTTCCTTTGTAACCTGAAAGGTTAATGTTTACCAGATCCCTGGCAGGATTCGGGAATACAACCATTTTTGGTGCATCGCCGGTAATAGGTTCATCTCCGCGGCTTGCAGTACCTAATTGTACCCGTAATGTATAACAGGTGGTAGCACTATTGGCCCCATTGTAACCATATACCTGTGCATAATAAGTGCCCGGGTTAACGGTTCTGCTAATGGTTTCATTGCTGGTGCCGCCTGCCTGTGAAATAGCAACCTGTGTGCCTGCGCTGTTCAGCAGCTTCAGGTCGTAATCGCCAGGCAGGGTCCTTAATGTAATCGTAATAGTACCACGGGTGGTGATCACAAATTTATAATTATCAACATCACCACTTGGGCTGATAAGACCCGTAACATCCGTATTAAACGGAATGGTTGCAGCACCGGAAATAGTTCCATTGGTTGAATTATCCAATGGATTTGCACAACCTGATGAGGTTAAGGTAGTGAATTGCGCAGTAGCATAAGTGCTATTGCCGCCTGAACAATTTGTTCTTACTCGCCAGTCATATAATGTGATGGAGGTTAATCCGCTTAAATTAACTGATGTGGAGGCGGTTCCGGTTGTGGCATTGATCCAGGTAGCAGATGAATTAGGCTTATAATCTACATCATAGCTCAGGGCGCCGCTTACGGATGTCCAGCTAACAGTAGCTCCCGTAGCGGTTACAGCGGAACTGGTTAAACCAGTGGGCGGGTTGCAGGTACCTGTGCCTGTAGTAGTGAATTGTGCAGCTGAATAGGAGCTGCTGCCGCTGGCGCAATTAGTTCTTACCCTGTAATCATAAGTAGTTCCTGAGGTAAGACCTGTTAAGCCCAGAGAAACAGCCATTGTTCCTGTTGCAGCATTCACCCAGGTAGCAGAGGAGGTAGCTTTATAATCCACATCATAGGATACTGCGCCGCTTACTGCGGTCCATCCTACGGTAGCCGATGTAGTGGTAATGGCAGAAGCAATTAACCCCGATGGAGCAGCACAGCCGGAACCGGATGTAATAGTGAAGTTGGTATTTGAAATATCAAAGAAAATATTTCCTACCGCTTCTACTTTTATTCTTGCGGTGGTAGTGGGTGTATTCGGAACCGTTACCACCTCACTGCCATCATTCGGTGTGCTGGCCACTAATGTGCTGAATGTGGTGCCTCCGTCTGTAGAGATGGATATTTTTACATTGGCGCAGCTAACCGGTGATGCGGTTGTATTGGCTACACTCCAGGTTACTGTTTGTGATGAATTGCCGGCCCATGATACAGCCGTATTAGGCGCCGTCACGGAAAAAGGCCCGGATGAATTGGTAACCGTTACCGTCATATCCGCAAAATTGGTTTGCCCGATGCTTACCGGTGCAGTGGAACTATAAGGAGCATTATCCCTTACCGTTAAGCGGAAGCTCAAGGTTCTTGAAACAGAGCTCAATGCTTCTGTATTAGCGCCTGCATCCCCGCCTGTCAATGGGCCGGACACTAAACCGCCTGCAAGAATAGTAGACATTTTGGGGAAATATCTTGTTGGCGATGTGGCAGGGGTAAATGAGATCCAGTTGGGGCCCGTTGCTTTGGTAGCGCTGGCCACACTGGCAGCCCCTGTTTGTGAGGATGAAGCGCTGTTATTTTGTTCCCAGCAATAAGTCAGCACATCGCTGGCATTAGCATCAGTAGCAGAACCGGTCAATGCAAACGGGGTGCTGATAGGAATAGTAAAATTGCCGCCGGCATTTACAGCAGGTGTTGCATTATTACCGGCTAAACTGGTGGTTATGGGGCAGGTTTTACTGGAAAGATTAGCCTGGATCTGTGCAATGGAAGCGGCATGATAAATATCAATAGAATGTGGAGCAAGATCCTGACTGGTAATACCGGCATAACCCATAATAGTGATCCCTGATCCAGGTTCCACATTAACGCCGGTACCTTCATTGCTCATGGAAAAAGTATGGTTAGCGCCCAGCTGGTGCCCTACTTCATGCACTACATAATCGATATCGAAATTATCTCCCTGCGGAATAGCATCAGCAGGAGAAGTAAAGCCGCTTCCTTTTGAATTGTCAACACAAATACAACCTATACAACCGGCATTACCGCCACCGCCGGATGCACCGAACAGGTGGCCAATATCATAGTTCGCGGCACCGATCACAGAGGTCAGTGTGTTTTGCAGCTGGCTGTTCCAGGCTCCGCCGGCGCCACTGCTGGCCGCGGAATAGGGATCTGTTGAAGCATTGTAATAAAATACATTGGTAGTTGCTGCAATCAGGTTAAGATGGATAGCCAGATCCTTTTCATAAACACCATTGCAGCGGGTAAGTGTAGCATTAACAGCTGCCAGCACCAATGCAACCTGTGAAGCGCTGGTAGCGCCAAAATAATTGGAGTATTCAGCAGTAACGGATTGAGCCAGCCGCAATGTTTTCATATCGCCGGTTGACCTGGCAGCAACGTTAGATACTTTGCGGGCTATATCATCTGACAATTTTTGGTCCGGGGTAGAACATTTCCAGGGTAAGGTCTTCGGCCGTTTTTTGAATACCGTGTAAACGGTATGGTCGGCAGAATAAGGTTCAATAAATTCTGTTTCCTTTTCTGTACGAAAAACGGTTGTTTGGATCCCCTGCGGAGAAATGCTCAGCTTTAATGTGGCATATTTATCAGTGATACCTTTCCCTGAAAAAGCTCTTATTTCAGGGAATTGCGCCTGTAATGCAGGCTCGAAATTGGAAGCTTCTACAATTTCAAATTGTTCAATTTGCCCGTCTGCGTTAGGCAAAGAGATAATGGTTGCATGTGCGGATGCATTACGGACCGTTTTGAATACCTCATTCCGGAAAGGAGTAAAATTCAGATCAAATAACTGGAACTCGGCCGGAAATGCAAGCCGCGCTACTGCTTTGTCAGTAGTGATCCTGGCGGCATCGGTATGGGGCCTCCAATAATCCTGGGCAAACGATATTGTGCTGCATAGTAATGCTGCTGCGAAGAGTAGAACTTTTCTCATGAGAAGATAGGGTTTTAGGGTAAAAAAATGCTCTCTACATAAATCTAGCTTAATTCACTGCGGTAGGATTGCATTGGATTGCTCTGTTGGGGAACCTTTATCCTGGCTGATCTATATATTAATTAATTGATAAACAGTGCATTGCAAGCTCCTACGATCCGCGCAGGATCTTTTCCATCTTCCGGCCCTTCGCCAGCTCGTCCACCAGCTTATCCAAATACCTGGCCTGCTGCGTCAAAGGATTTTCGATCTCCTCTACACGATACCCACAGATTACACCCGTGATGAGCTTCGCATTGGGGTTTAGAGAAGCGCGCTGGAAAAAGGTTTCAAAAGTTACCTTTTCGTTTATCAGCTCCTGCAGCTGCTTATTATCGAAGCCCGTTAACCATTCTATAACCTGGTGTAATTCATCTTTTGTTCTGCCTTTCCTCTCTATCTTTGCGAGATACAAAGGATAGACCGAGGCAAAAGTCATTTTTGCGATACGCTGATCTTGTGTATTGGAGCTGTTCATACCTTATATTTTAGCGCTGGCGCCCTGGCGTATTCCGGGATGAAAATATTATGATTTTATTAGCAATATTAATAAAAAGGATGGTTATCTTCATACAATGATACGGGCAATCATTTTTACCGCAATTTTAATGTCGGCTATGGCTGCAAAGGCACAGTCTCCTTTATATTACGGCACTCAGAACAACACGCAATCCGCCTTCAGAAATCCTGAGCAGGCAACTGATACCAGCTACCTTAGAAAAAAATGGTTTATCACAAAATATGCCGGCATTTCCACCGGTTTTGTTGGATTTAAAGGAGGTAGCAGCAGCTACCTGTCGGCTCCCCTGGAATTGCTGGTTAACCGGCAGCTTACCAATAACGTATTTGCTTTCGGAGGTGTTTCGGTGACGCCTTCTCTTTTACAATACAATGGTGGCGCATTCTATCAACCCGGGATTGACAAGAACTATGGCTTCATGCGGACTAACAACAATTTCAGTATTAACCCTGCTGCCAGAATAGGCGTAATGTATATCAGCAACGACAGAACATTTTCCATTTCAGGCAGCGTTAGTGTAAGCAGAAGCAGCTATTACGGCTATTCGCCTATTTATGCTCCGGCTAATTCTCATGTGTGGTAAAAGTGGTCTTACAAACTAATGACCAGCTGCTTACTTATACCTCTGCTACTTCTATGTAACAATCATCTTCATCTACTTCAAAGTCACCCTCTTTCATTTGCTTCAATGTAATGATCTGCTGCTTAGTTGTGGGATAAATGAAACCAAAGCGGCCAGGGGCAACAGTCACTTTTACCGGCATCTTAAACCCGGATACATCTGCCAGCCAGCGGTACGTTAGCTGCAGATTACTTCCTTTTTCTTTCAGGGATATTTCCAGCTTCGGCAGGCTGGTGTATTTCAGATACTGATCAAAGAACCAGCTGTAATTTTTACCCATACGCATAGAGATGTAGCTTACCAATTCATCAGCCGAAAGTGTCTGGTAAAGGAAATGCTGCTGTATATCCTTTAACAGCGTAAACCATAATGTATCGTTATCCAGCATAAAGCGGAAAGTGTTCAACATCAGGCTCCCTTTGGTGTACATATCCCCGATATCGTAGTGTATATGATTTACATTATAAACACCGCTTACAGGCTCGCGGTTATTTACCTGTTCTTTCTGAGTATTCAGATACGCTACACCCATGGCTTTACCCTCGCTGCATTCCACCATAATGCTTTCCGCATAGGTGGCAAATGCCTCATGGATCCACATATCGGCAATATCTTTACAGCTGATCGCATTTCCCCACCATTCGTGTGCACATTCATGCCAGATCATAGGCGCAAAGTCCAGGCGCATGCCCTCTTTGATCTTTCCCATGCATACACCGCTCTGGTGCTCCATTGGATAAGGGCTTTCAAGCAGGGTGAAACCATCACGGGGAAACGGATATTTTCCAAAGTGTTGTTCAAAACAGGCCAGCATAGGCTTTACCTGCGCAAACATAGTTCTGGCCCGTTCTAAATGATAGGGCATTACATAATAGTCCAGTGTCAATGTATCTTGTCCGCTGATATAGGCATCTTTAAAAGAAGCGTATTTACCTATACAAAAGGTAGCGTTATAATTATTGATGGGGTAAGTCACCAACCATTCATACCGGG
The DNA here is from genome assembly GCF_019091455.1 of Chitinophaga sp. GbtcB8. Classification (GTDB taxonomy): domain Bacteria; phylum Bacteroidota; class Bacteroidia; order Chitinophagales; family Chitinophagaceae; genus Chitinophaga. The sequence goes on along the minus strand of NZ_JAGXJN010000026.1, from coordinate 112,527 downwards.
TTTTATTAACACCTGCAGGCGTTTTCCGCTGCAAACGGCCATTGGATATTTCTGTGTAGCCGTTGGGTATAGTGATCCAGATCCGCATGCTGTCCGGTTCATCAGACAAATGATCTTTATTGGGCCACCATAAGCTGGCGCCGGAGCCCTGGCATACTACCTGTACCCAGGGATTACCTTCCTCGTCCTTGTCCCATAGTATGCCGCCATGCATAGGGATCTTAAGGTCAGGCACCTGCGGTACCCCATCGTAATACACAATGATCGTTTCTTCATTGCCGGCAGGCAATGTAAGCGGGAACTTCACAAAAACAGCATCCTCCTCCCGGGTAAATGACAGGGGCTGATCCCTATACAGGATCTTTTTGATGCGCATATTGGCGTACAGGTCTATCTGCATCAGGTTGAACGGGGCCAATACTTTAAAACGGATCTTATTACTGCCCTCAACGGAACGGCTCTCCAGGTTCACATCCACATCCAGGTGATAAAAACTAACATCGTAACAGGTACGAAGCGGCGATAACATACCGCGCAGCGTATCTGCCCGGGTAAAGCCGTTCTGACGGTTAGAAATATGCGCTGCTTTGCCGGAAGGCGGGGCAGCTTCCTTCTTTTGTTTTACTGAATCCTGCAGTACCGGCAGCAGAATGTTATAGTTTTCCCAGAAAGCGGGATCATAGTCATTGCCGATCTCATAGTTCATGGATGACTTATCGTTACTAACCCCCGTAACAAAGCGTTGCAAACTATCTTTTCTCACATCGGTGACCAGCAGATAAAAATCACCGGACCATGGAACATCCTTCATTCCCCGCTTACTGCTGTTCAGCACCAGCTCCCAGTGACGCTGTACGGTACTCAGGTAAGTTTTATTATTGTATTGCTTGTAGGTGACCACCATCGAGATCTTTGTAAAATCGAAGCTGGCCTTTACTACCTTAGACATGATCATATAATTGATACCGCCTTTCCCATGGTTGTTCAGATAGTCATTCCCGGCCGGGGTTGTCTCCATCTCACACCTTACCAGTGCCATGTTAGCTTCGTCAATATAGATCTTTGCCCGTACCAGCCCTTTGCGGTTATCTTCTTTGGGCTCCAGGTATAACACCAGGAGATTGCGGTCGCCTTCGCGGATCGTTTCCTTATAGTCACAGGTATAATAGCGGAAATTACGTTCATTCAGTATATTTCTCTTTGCGTCAAGGTTTTTCTGCAGGTCTTCGTTCAGGGAGGAGTAAGCCGTATTCGTAATATTACTGATCCAGGCATACAGCTGCGGATCTTTACTCCAGTCCACCTTCTTTTTACGGCCTTTGATAATGCGTATCTGATCTTTATGATCCCGGCCGGTATGATAGGTTTTGTAAATATCCAGCACCGATTCATTGAAATTCAGCGTATCTGCAGCCAGGCGTATATTTTCCTTGTAAAAGGCGGTCAGCCGTACATCGGCGGTATCATAATTATCCGGTATGCTGCGGATCATTTGCCTCAGGATCCCGAAACCATTGCGCACATTTACCGATACGGCCGGAAGCTGATAAACAGCCGGCTCCAAACGGATATCCATATCCTGTAAGCTGGCCTGAGGCAGGGGCATGGTAACAGACTGGTAACCGATGCAGGAGATCAGCAGGGTGTCCTGCCAGAATTTTTCGGTTATTTTAAAAATGAACTCCCCCGCTGTATTGGCAGCCGTACCAATGCTGCCGTTGGCTAACTGGATATTGGCATAAATAATGGGTTGATGACTCCCGGCATCAGTTATCCTGCCGGAAAGCGTTATGAATTTTTGCTGGGCAACAACCTGGTTACCGGTCAAAACCAATAATAACAAACAAAGACGCAAATAATGTTTCATCTCCTTTTTTCGGGTAAAGCAAGGTATTTCAGGCTGTTATATCTACTCAAATCCGGAATTGAATAACATTTTCCTACTCATTTTCCGGTTTTGGCTGCTTTTCCAGGTGCAGGGTCATATATTCCCTGGGCGACATACCGGTATGGCTCCGGAAAGCGCGTTGGAAAGTTGCCTGCGAATTAAAACCGGCATCAAAAGCCATGGCCAGGATAGTCATATTGTCCTGCCGGAGCTCCCGGATATTTTGCTTGAATGCCTCCACCCGGTAGCCGTTCACAAATTCATTGAAGCTTTTTTGCAAGTGCTGGTTCAGGATCAATGAAATGGTTTTCTGGGGCAAGCCGGTATGCCTGGATAACAAGGCCAGGTTAAGCTCAGGATCCAGGTACAGGCGGTCCTGCTCCATAGCTTTTTTCAGTAAGGGTTCCGCTTCTTCTATCAGCTTTCCGGACGGAGGCGTTACAACTTTCTTTGCCACCGGAGCTTCCGCCGGCGCCATCATATAACCTTTTATACCCAGACAGTAGATCAGGACTACCAGGGGAATATATACCGGGTACCAGTCTACCGTATTCAGCACCTTATCCGTTAGGGATGGTATCACATAAGGCACCAGGTATACAAACCATATGACCTGGAAAACAAGGAAAAGACGGATAAACTGGCGCATCCACTGGTAGTAAGGATCCTTCCCCGTGCTTACCGTGGCAAGGTACCTGGCGGAGAGCCAGAGATATATGGTAATAGAGCCCCAGCGGGGAATATCGGCATATACATTATAGTTGTCAATAAAACGCCCCAGGAAACCGGGGTCCGGTATTGAAAAGTCTAACAACGCCGCTGCAAAATATATTATGATGCTGAGCTGGGGGCCGCAATCTATTATCACCGGTAAAAAATGTAAGCGCTCCTTCCGGGTGATCCTGAAGCCGGGATCTATAGTGCTTTTGACATAGAAATATAACAGCGGCCCAAGGGGCATAATAATAACCAGCGGGATGAGATTGCCCAGCAGGTTCAGAATGGGGTTATCCGTGAACTGTGGCGATTCAAAAAGGTATAGGTTCAGACAAGCCAGCGCTATGAGTAATATCAGGGTGCCCAGTAAGCGGTTGGGACGGGATCGTTTCTTTGAAAAGAAGAGCAGCATGCTCATAATAACACCCTGCAAAAACCCCAACAGGATCAGAATGTGAAAAAATTCAGCAAAGGTCATAGCCGCGGATTTGGGTTTTAAAGATAGGAATTATTGTAGCAATGAAACTAACATGACCGGCTATGAGGCATAAGCGAAAGCAGTTAATTACAGGTATTAATAAAGACCTTACATAATAAAAGGCTGTATCGGGGATCCTGATACAGCCTTTTTACGTTACCACCGGATTAACTCCCTTACAGACGCACGGTTAATCTTTTTCCCTTATAACGAACAGTAGTATTAAATTTCCCGGAAGGCTCCATCCCCACGCCATGATGGGTGTCTACCACAACAATATTGAATTTCCGGTCGTTTAACATACCCGGAAAGCTTCCTTTAACATCGTCTATTGAAAGTATTCTGGTCTGATCATTCCACTGAAAATGGATCTCGGAATAACTTCCTTTTTCGTAATCATAGCCATCTCCTTCATCTTCATACAACGTAAAGGTTGCATCCGCACCAGGATAAATACGCAATTCAAGGTTATCCCATTTCTTCTCTGCAGCGTATTGTACTTTGGGGCCCCACGGAATAATGGAACCTGCTTTTACAAATAAGGGGATCCTGTCTATCGGAGCGGCTTGCGCTATCGATACTCCGCCTGCTATTGGCCCGCCGTCCCAGAAGTTATACCATAAGGTGCCAGCCGGAAGATAGACTGATCTGTTTTGCGCATGGCTTTCTGTTACGGGCGCTACCAGGAAAGATTGGCCGAACATATACTCATTGCCTATATCCCAAACCTTTTTATCTGAAGCAAAATCCATTGCCAGTGAACGCATGATGGAACCAGCTTTTGAAGTCACGCCCCAGGCAGTTGAATAAAGATAGGGCAACAGCTGGTATCGGAGATTAATGAATTTCTCCTGTACATCAAAGGCCCATTCACCACGATTTCCGAACTGGTAGATCTCACGCGGGATATCTGTGCCATGCGAGCGCATCATAGGGGTAAATGTGGCGAACTGCATCCACCGTGTATATAGTTCCTGGAATGCCGGATTTCTGGCGCCGCCGCCCTTTACGAAACTACCGGCAAAAAAACCGCCAATGTCTGCATTCCAGTACGGTATGCCGCAAAGTGAAAAATTCAGGGCCGCAGGGATCTGTTTAGTCAGCGTTTCCCAGTTTGAGCCCACATCACCACTCCAGGTATTGGCAGCATATCGTTGCTGGCCGGCAAATGCCGAACGGGTAAGAATAGACACCCGCTTTTTATCTGTGGTTTGCCGCTGATGATCATATACTCCGCCAACGTGCTGTAACGGAAATGCGTTACGTACACTTCTGAAACTGCCCAGATAAGTAGGCTTATCAAAATCCCGCTCTTTCAGATTTACGTGATCCGGTTCGGATGAATCAAGCCACCAGGCATCTGTATTCAAAGAAAAAATACCCTTATTTAAATAGCGCCAGTAAATATCTCTTGCCTGGGGGTTATAGACATCATACGGTGTGGTACCACTTGCAGGCGGCCAGGTTTCAAAATGGATCAGCATATTTTTTTGCTTCAGCTCCTCATACTGCTTCGTCAATGGCCCGAAGCCAGGCCATGCCACAATAAATAAATGCGCATGCAATTGGTGAACGCTATCCACCATACCCTTCGGATCAGGAAAAGTATTTGGATCAAAGCTCATGGCATTCCAGTTACTGTCCCTCCCCCAGTATTGCCAGTCTTGCACAATACCATCCAACGGCACTTTCAGGCTACGATATTGCCTGACAACATCTACCAGCTCATACTGCGTTTTATAACGCTCACGCGATTGATTGAAACCATATACCCATAAAGGCATCAATGGAGCCTGCCCGGTTAATCCGCGCATTTGAGCAACAACGCCTTCTGCATTACCTCCATATAAAAAATAATAATCGGCGCAGTCACCTGCTTCCGAATCAAAGGATGTTTCCTGCAGGTTATCCGTAAAAGTAGTAGGCGAATAATTATCCCAAAAAACGCCATATCCCTTTACAGATTGAAAGAAGGGGATACAGACTTTCATATTGTCCTGCCGTAAATAAACCCGCTGACCGCGCTGGCTCATTTTACCATTTTGCTGCTGGCCTAATCCATAAATTGCCTCATCATTATCTAATACAAAGGCTTGTCTTACAATAAAACTTGGCTTATTTGCATCCTTCACAGGAGTAAACTGCACTCCATAATCTTTTTCACTGAATAGTTTCCCGCCCTGAGTATTACTAAAGCATATCCTGCCCGTATTCAACACGACGCTAACTACAACCGAGTCTGTGCGCAAAAACAGCGTATCTCCTTTTTGTAAAACCACTGGCCGGATGTTCTCCGGCATTTTAATAACGGAAAGGCTTTTCTTTATAACAGTAGCACCAGCTGGAAATTTCACTACTCTTACAATAGCAGGGCTAAAAAAATTGATCTCTACGTGAACATCCTTCACGACCACCTCAATACCATTATCCTTTTCTTTGAATACCTGGCTTTGCACCTCACCCAAAAAAAGAAAAAGGCAGGAAACAAGAGATACGATTCTGTTTATCATAACGGTTTATTAAAGTTCAGGACCTATGAAAAAAATAAAAAAACAGAGGGCTAAATGGATACGCTCAAAACGCCCATAACGTGTCAATAGGAACAACCACAGTTTTTATTGTCAATTTGACAAATATAAGCTGAACAATTCTAATTTTAAATAAAATTCCCACCTGATTGTACCTATAATCCATCAACGTACCTAACGAGTGTCCGTCCTCAAAAATATCAGGCGGGTTGTCCGGAAGCGGACATCATAATGCCGGAAACGGACATATTCATTTAGCAGCCGTGTTATAAATAATTAAAAATGAGTGCTTTATTATTTTTGTACTGTTTTTGCGACATGCACCCGCAACAATCCCCTCCTGTATGCTAAAGAACTACCTTAAAACCGCTTTCCGGAGTCTGTGGCGCAACAAGCGCTATGCATTTCTCAACATCACCGGCCTTACCCTGGGCATCACTGTTTGCCTGGTGATCTATGTGATCATTCAATACGAGCAAAGCTTCGATATGTTCCATACGAAGAAAGACCGCATCTATAGAGTGCTTACGGTAATGCCCGAAGAAAGTGGCAAGATCAACTACACGCAGGCGGTGCCTTTTCCGGTGCCCACTGCGCTGCAAAACGATTTCCCCGGGTTAGAGGTAACCGGTATTCTGCAAATGGGTAAAAGACTGGTAACACTGGAAGATAAGCATGGCAACATTCAGAAGAAATTCAAGCCACTGGTATATTACCTGCAACCCTCCTTCTTTGATATATTTGATTACAAGTGGCTGGCAGGTAATAAAGCCACCGCGCTAAACGATCCTAGTTCCACTGTGCTGGCACGTTCCACTGCAGAAAAATATTTTGGCGACTGGCACAAGGCCATGGGGCAGGTCATCAGGCTTGACCAACAGTTCAATCTAACGGTAACAGGTATACTGGATGATCCGCCTAAGAACACAGAGTTCCAGTTTGATATGGTGGCAACTTATGCCATGCTTAAAATAAACGAGATAAAGGATTGGGTAACGATAGACGACGTTCATAATTGTTATGTGCTGCTGCGCCCGGGGCAGGATGAGGCAAAGATCAACAAGCAGTTGATCGCCTTCTCAAAAAAATACAAAGATCCGAAGAACAAGAACACGCATATGCTGCAGTCACTGGCCGGCGTGCATTCAGATAAACGCACGTCGAACTTTATTGGCCGTGTGGCATCACCCGAAAGGATACGGATGCTGTGGATGATCGCCGCATTTATTTTGCTCATTGCCTGCGTGAACTTCGTTAACCTGGCCACCGCACAGGCGGTGAACCGTACCCGTGAGATCGGGGTGCGTAAAGTATTAGGCAGTAACCGCTGGCAGCTGAAAATACAATTCCTGTCTGAAACCGCTATGCTGGTGCTGACCTCTCTCCTGCTGGCCGTGGTATTGGCATTATGTGTGCTTCCGTTCATCAGCAGGGTAATGGACCTGCCATTGGGACCAGGTATGCTGGCTGCCTACAACGTATATGCATTACTGTTTGCCATCTTCCTGGCCGTTACCTTTCTGGCAGGCTTCTACCCTTCCATCATTGTGTCGGCATTCAATCCCATTAATGCACTGAAGAGCAAGATAGCAGCCAGCAAAAAGACCGGCGGCGTTTCCCTGCGCCGTAGCCTGGTGGTTTTCCAGTTCATTATTGCACAGGCATTGATCATTGGTACGCTCATCATCCTGCAGCAAATGAATTATTTTAACAAGCAATCCATGGGTTTTACCCGCGATGCTATTGTGAATGTACCTTTCCGTAACGACAGCGCAGGCAATGCAAAGATCGCTTACCTCCGGGACCAGCTGCAGCAGATCAAAGGCATACAGGAGCTGAGCTTTTCCAACGCAGCGCCTTCCAATGATGGTAACTGGTGGACAGGTTTTAAATTTGATCACCAGGCGGAGGAAACCAAATTTCCATCCATCACGCGCTGGGTGGATTATAACTATCTCAACACCTACGATATCAAACTCGTAGCAGGCCGCAACCTCACCCGTACAGATTCTGTACGCGAGTTCCTGGTGAATGAAACCCTGGTGCAAAAACTAGGTTTGAAACCAGCGGACGTGCTCAATAAAGATATAGATGTATGGAACGGTCAGATCAAAGGCCCGATTGTAGGAGTGGTGAGGGATTTTGCTGCCGGTACGCTGAAAGAGGCCATAGCGCCCGTATTCATGAGCAACATAAAACGGCGTTTCAACAGCGTGGGCGTAAGACTGGCCGCCGGTGCTGACGCACAGGCTTCGCTAAAAGCTATTGAAAAGCTCTGGAACGCGAACTTCCCCGAACAGATCTTCGAATACCAGTTCCTGGACCAGCGGATAGCGGAATATTATAAGGAAGAACGCCAGCTGGCGCATTTGTACGAGATCTTTGCAGGCATAGCCATATTCCTCAGCTGCCTGGGCTTATACGGCCTGGCATCGTTCATGGCGGTACAGCGTGTAAAGGAAGTAGGTGTGCGCAAAGTGCTGGGAGCAACGCCGGCTCATATCGTATACCTTTTTTCAAAGGAGTTTATCCTGCTCATAGGTATTGCGTTTGTAATAGCAGCCCCGCTGGTATGGTATTTCATGCATAACTGGCTCAATAATTTCGTGAACCGGGTAGATATTAACTGGGGAGTGTTTGTGGCCGGAGGTGCAGCGGCACTGGTGATAGCGCTGATAACCGTCAGCTCGCAAGCCATCAGGGCGGCCATGATGAACCCTGTAAACAGTTTAAAAGCAGATTGATAAATATCAGAAGGCATTGCAACGGGCTGCAGGAGTTCCTGCAGCCCGTTTTTATATGTGGCAGCTGCATTGCACATTGCTACCATATGACTATTGGAACCAGCATGTAATAATTTGCGTTTGCAAAATTTATTGTATATTCTCAAAGCAATTAAACCACGGTTCAGTGAGTTAAAACCCAGTCCCGTTTGTTTATCAACCTTTTGCAAAACCATTAAACCACGTCTATCGGCCATGAAAACCTTTGCCGCTGTATTTGCCAGGCCCGCATTCAACCCTTTTAGCTAATAAAATTCATGTTACTTCCTTAAAAAACCATATTAATTATGAGAATTAATTCTACACTTCTGTCTGTACTCTTCCTGCTGATCATCGTATTAGTAAGTGAATCTACCTCCGCCCAATCAGGCATTTATGTTGGCGGGCATTTCCGTAGAGAAAGAACGCATACCGTAGCTGACTTAAAAGCGTCCGGGTTTACCTACGTTATTCTATTTGACATCACGGTTCAGGCGAATGGCGACCTGACCACTGATGGGCAAACTATCTGCTCAAACGGAACTTACGTTTTTGGTTCCACCAATCCTAACTATATTGCTGATGTAACTGCCCTGAAAACCGGCGTCACGTCTATCAACAGGGTAGAATCGTGCATTGGCGGCTGGGGCAGCCACTCTTACACGAATATTAAAAACCTGGTTAATAGCCAGGGCACAAATACTGCGAGTATCCTTTACCGTAATTTTAAAGCCCTGAAAACAGCTATACCATCCATAGATGCAATCAATAACGACGATGAAGAAGCCTATGACGCTAATTCTGCTACAGCTTTCCATATTATGCTGGCTGACATTGGATATAAAACTACGCTTGCCCCTTATATGAACAAGCCATACTGGCAAAGCTTAGCTACCAATGTTAACAACCAGCGCAGCGGAGCCGTTGATAAGATCTATTTACAGTGGTATGAGGGAGGAGCCGGCAACAATCCATGTGATTGGAACATTAACAATATTGAAATGCATACAGGTGATCTGAATTATGAGAATGCAAATACAGTGATCGACAAAATGACCAGGGCTAAAAATAATTGTAACTCCAAAGGAGGATTTTACTGGGTATATAATGACAACAATATTAATCTTCAGGAGCTGGCAAACAGGGTGAACACCATCTTTGGCATACGCACCAAAAATCAGAAAGAAGTTGCAAATTTTTACAACGACTGTGATTTTAAAGGTTTTGCTAATGGATTAGAAGCAGGCGACTACGATCTAAGCAGGCTGCAGTCCTTAGGCATAGCAAACGACCTGTTATCAAGTTTGACGATAGCAGAAGGATTTCAGGTAACGCTTTATGACGACGCAAATTTCAGTGGCAATTCTAAAACATATAGCGGGAATGTAAGCTGCCTTGTTGCAGATGGATTAAATGATAAAGTTTCCTCCTTACGCATACAAACAGCCGGGGTGGCCGGTTTAGCAGGCACCTATTTTATTCAAAACCGCAACAGCGGAAAATATATGGACCTGGCAGCCGAACATATTCAGGAGAATGGTGGAAATATTCAGCAGTGGGAATATGCTGGAGGCAATAATCAACAGTTCCAGCTAACGGATCTGGGTGATGGTGCATACAAGATCAGTGTAGTAGCCAGTGGCAAATCAGTAGACGTATCAGGTGTGAGTAAAGATGAGGGAGCAAATGTACATCAATGGGATTATGTAAGCGGCTTTAATCAGCAATTTGTGTTGGTAGGTACAACAGATGGATACTATAAAATTATTCCTAAACATAGTGGTAAAGTAGTAGAAGTAGCAGATGCCAGTTCATCTAATGGCGCAAATGTTCGTCAGTGGGGTAATAACAACCAGTTATGCGGGCAATGGAAACTAATACGAAATGAAGCTTTAATAACATCTGTAGAAAAAAAGGCGCCCAGCACAGAGAATAAACTAATCCTTTATCCTAATCCGGCTACTCAGACCATTTACTTTTCCTCTAAAGAACTCACCGGAGCCAAAGCCGCTGTTCTAAATGTGCTTGGACATCCGGTAATAAATACAGTGGTTTCAGGTAATGGTATTGATGTATCCAGGCTTAAACCAGGCTTATACACCATTATAATCAGCAGGGATCATAAGACGATCGTTAAAAAATTCATTAAAAATTAAATTATTCTGTATTGAGGTAGATAAGTTGCTACTGGACAGGACATTCATAGTGTGGCATTTTGTTTATCTTGCAAAACTGGTGAACTATCCGGTACAACTTATCTATTATGAAAAATGAAAAAACATATGTTTTTATTCCTGGCGGATGGCACGGTGGCTGGGCTTACGATCCAATAACTAACAAACTGGAGCAGCTGGGAAAAAAATGTATTTCATTAACCTTACCAGGTCTTGAATCCCAACCCGGGATACAAAACAAGATAATAAATTTAGATACACATATCCAGTTCGTAATAGACACGCTGGTAACAGAAAATATCACGAATGTGATCTTATGCGGTCATAGCTATGCCGGATTAGTTATTACAGGAGTGGCAGATAAACTTCCGGAAAGGATCTATGCGCTTGTTTATATTGATGCTTATATACCTAAAGATGGGGATTCCTGCTGGAGTCTTACCACTGAAATGTATAGACAACGTTTTGTAACCGGAGCAGCCAATGACGGGTTCTCTGTTGAAGTTCCACCAGGGGCAGATGACCGGAGAAGACCACATCCGCTGGCAACATTCATGCAAAGCTTACATTTGAATGGAAATTATGAACAGGTTCTGAATCGTACATTCATTTTTCTCAGTGGCTGGGAACCAAGCCCTTTTGTTAAACAATATGAAAATCTCAAAAACGCTCAGGGCTGGCATGTTGAAACAATAGATTGCGTACACAATGTGATGAGAGAATGTCCGGATAAATTGGTTGATATTTTATACAGGCTTGAAGAGAAATATAGCTAAACGACGTGCATGAAGGTCTGGAGAGTATTTGTATAACCCGGTTTCTATTTGTTCGCGGGCACCACAGTAAGCTCATAGTAAGGCTTAACGATAACACGGATTACCTGCACTTCTATCTGAACTTTACTCGCTACCATTAGCAATATTTCTTTAAGGTGCTTATAGATTAAACGTTCCTTTCGCGTTCGGGAGTGGCAAAATCATAAAAGACTCTAAACAGATTGCCGTCAGGATCAGCAGCTGTGAACTCATACAAGCCCCATGGCTTTGACGCCGGAGCTGAAACAATCTTCTCCTGACTGGCACTCCAAAGCCCGAACAGCTCGTTGACCTGTTCCTTGCTGTTAAGATTGAGCCACACCAATACCGGCCCGGCATTATGGTAATGCTCCCGGAAGGCATCATTAGTGAGAAACATTCTGCAGTGCCCTTTTGAGATGCCCGCAATCCCGCCACCCTCAGCGCCCCAGTCTATGCTGAAACCAAGATTGTTCCCGTAATAGGCAATGGCCGTCTTCAGATCGCTTACCGGTATCTCCGGCACAGCGCCAGGAAATTCAAAGTTCATAGTGGTTACTTTTCAACAAAAATACGGAATGAATTAGCTGTTTACGTTGCCAGAGTACGCCATTTACAAGATAGGGCACAACCAGCACACTGGCGGGTGGATCCCTGCTAAATCATGTAAAAACAAAAAACGCCGGAGGTATTACCTCCGGCGTTTTGCCATCAATCGTGTTTTCATATATCATGCAAGCAAAGACAAAATATTAGTCTTTCAACCCGAGATATACTTTTACCGCGGCATAATCGGACCAGTTTACTGAAGCCGCTGATCTTCCCTCGGTATTGCCGGGCACGATCATGTATCGGAATTGTTGATATTTCTTACCATTGGTAGTTACAGTACTTAGGTCCGCATTGGAGTACAACGAAATCCCCTGCGCGTAAGCCGAGAACTGTATGTAAAGACCTGATGAAGCATTATAAGGCAACGGATAAATGACAGGATCACCTGCATCGTTACTATTGATGTACATTTTTACATCTGCGGTGTTCACCAGCGCCGGGGTGAGTTTAGGCACATCAATATCGGCAAAGTAGCCCACCGTATCAATACCGCCGCCTGATAAATGCACAGTATCTGGCTTAAACGGCACATCCAGCCATTCTGAATAGATCACAGTGCCAGAGGTATTATCACCTTTGGGGCCTTCCGGACCGGCTGGGCCAACAGGACCTTGCGGCCCTTGGGCGCCATCTTTACCGCAGGATATCATGAACATAACGAAAAAGAGTCCTGACAGCAGGACTAATGGGTAAATAAAATTACATCTTTTCATATCGGAGTCTTTGTTTACGGCCTGAAGGGTCAGGGGTTTTATACTAGATTTAGGGACGCCAAATTACAAATTTTTCTCACAAGTTTAAATCGTATAATACTTCATTCGCTGCAAGCAGGATTACAAATCATGAATCGGCCACACATTTTAATAAAACAAAAAAGGTCAGAGAAAATCTCCGACCTTTTAAAGTTTGTGCCCAGAACAGGAACAAAAACGTTCTGGTTTTCAATTATTTGTAAATCAATTCTGTCAAAACTCAGTCAGATTTTTGGCTGGGAAGCTATTTTTATTCGCTTTTTAACTCATCATGGCTTTGATACGTCTTTGTGCTTTCGTTGCATCTATTACAGTCTTGCTGTTCCAATCTGTGACATCCTTCAACGCCGGCACTTGCGGCCATGGAAGCGACAGTAGAACAATCTCCGCCTTTGCCGCCTCGTTAATTGTTCCCGCGCTGGCGCCGTCTCCCAGCAATTGGGCCAGCTCTTCAAAGATGCTCCCCCTGTCCTATTGGCTAAGATCACCGAGTGCCCAGCCTTGAGTAAATGGCGGGCTACCAACCGAACCCAGGTCTGGACTGCCAAAAATCTGATTCGTGGATGGCCAAGGTCGTCATTTTTATGTCTTATTTTGATTTTGAAAATGGCAGCCGCTTTGCTTATTAATTGCGTCTGTTCTTATCACAAATTTTCTACTTAAATATTTTAATCATGAAGATCTTAGTAATCGGAGGAACGGGCCTGGTAGGTAAAGGTGTATGTGAAAAACTGAAAAATACCGGCAATGAGATAGTTGTAGGAGCGCCTTCAAGCGGTATCAATATTCTAACGGGAGAAGGGCTTACAAATGCTTTAGACGGAACTGACGTTGTAATTGATCTTTCCAATTCTCAATCACCTGAAGCACAAACAGCTTTGGACTTTTTCAGGACGGCAGCCAATAATCTGATTAAGGCGGTAAAAGCCGCCGGTATCAGGCATCATTTAGTCCTTTCAATTGTTGGTACAGATCGGGCACAGCATATCGGGTATCTTAGAGCTAAAAAACACCAAGAGGATGCCGTAATCGAATCTGGCATACCATACACCATTATCCGTTCAACTCAATTTCATGAACATATAGTCACGATTATCGACGTTCAGGGGGACGGGAAGAATGTCCAGGTTTCAACAGTTGACTACCAACCTATTGCATTGGAAGACGTCGTAGATTATATAGTAAGGTTTTGCCTGGAAGAGCCCAAAAACAAGATAGTAGAAATTGCTGGACCAGACCGCGGAACGATGAGTGATTTCGTGGAAGGTTACCTGAGGGAGAAGCGATCAAATATGGTAGTAAAAGCTAACGACAATGACAAGTACATGTTCGAAGATATTCCGAGATCTTTGTTGGTGCCTTCAGGTGAATTTTTCCCAGGTAAGATCAAGTTTAGTGACTGGAGAAAAAGCCAATAACATACGTTTTCCCAAATCACATCTCGCCAAAAAGATGACACCGATCACATAGTTTATAAATACGAAAGGTCTGTTCAACGGGATTTTTTAAGGGCCTGGGCAAAAGTTTGCATTTCATTTGTATTTAACGAGGCAAAACCTAACCTGATCCCGTTGACGTCATCTTTATACTTGTGAAGGCTTCCATCATTCAGATAAATACCTTTGGTCGCCAATCTTTCGGCGAGATCGGGTATTGAATATCCGGGATCAAATAAGGTCCAAACAGCCATACCACCTTTCGGCGAGATGAACTTGCCGACGTCTCCCACAGAAGATTGAAGAAGCTCACAGAACTGATCTCGCCTCTTTTTATATACTTTCACAGATCTTCTAAGATGTCTCTGCATTTCGCCTGTTGTGAACAGATGAGCAACAGATTCTTCGAATAACACGTCGCCGCGGATATCCACCGCTTGTTTAAGCTTAGAAGCCTGCCACACGAAATCTTCGCCTCCAACTAGATATCCCAGCCTGATCGTAGGCGCCAATGTTTTGGAAATAGATCCTATGTAGAGAACATAACCACTGTGTTCTGCGCTGGCTAATGGCAATATCGGAGCGTACTCGTAATGGAAATCATAATCGTAATCATCTTCAATCACAGGAAGCTGGTAGCGTCGAATGATATCTAAGAGCTTAAACCGTCTTTCTGCGCTTAGGGTTACCGTTGTGGGGTGATGGTGGTGGGGAATGATATATAGAAGGCTCGGCCTTGATTGTTTACAGATGTTCTCTATTGCCTCGACATCGATCCCATCCTGATCTACCTTGACCTTAATAAGCTTGGCTCCCAACTGCTCAAAAAGCCTGTCTGCTAAAACATAGTTCATGTCACCAACAATAACCGAGCTGCCTGGCCGAAGGATCATACTTGCTGCTACGGAGATAGCTAATTGTGCACCATGAGTCACCAGAACCTGATCTGCGTTTATATCCAACGCTCTTGTCTTGGACAAAAACAAGGCAAGCTCGGTTCTCAACGAATTGCTTCCAAGTGAGCCTTCAGAGAGCAATTTGTTATGGGTATTCACTCTTTTTAATAGAAACCGGTATCGGTCAATGATCAAATCCAGCGGAGCAATTCTGGCATCAGGATAGCCATCGTTGATCATCAGTTGTTGAGGCTTTAGTTTCCTTGTTCCGGATTGTGGAGAAGCGATCGTCCTGTAAAACTTGTTAGGATCTTTGGCTGTTGACATGGCCAACGTATTGTCTTGGAATGGTTTTGGACTGGTAATGGGTAAATGCATGGAAACAAAATTTCCTTTTCGTTTTATAGCTTCAGCCCAACCTTGAGCCTGTAATTCTTCGTATGCAGCGACAACCGTTGTTCGATTTAATTTCAGCATGGACGCCATATCTCTACTCGCCGGCAACTGATAGCCTGACTTAAGTTGTCCTTTCTTGATTAAATCAATCAGGGCATTTGCGAGTTGGGTGAATATAGGAATTGTAGATTGTCGATCAATTGCGATAAGCGTGCTGAATGGTAATGTTTGGACTGTCATGTGTAAGATCCTACGTATTTAACTTTGGAAGGAACAGGATATAATTTTACGAAAAATTTTGAAGTGTTGTTATTTTATCATGAGTAACCTGTCGACGTATCAAAAACAAAGTTGAGGATTTTTTAAGCCTCGGGCAGCAACTCTTTTGAATCGTATTCGCAGGATGCATATAGGTAAATACTCCGGTGGCTATACGTTGTCCTACCGTGGCGTTACTATGACTTTCATTTTCTTTTTTGTGTGCCAAATGATGTGCCACGTAAGTGCAAGCTTGTGTGCCCACAAAAACGGGAATAAGTGATTGAAAACAAACAAAAACGGATCAAGTTGAAAAGTTGGGGGATTATAAGTTTAAGCATACAATTTAGCTAACCTGAACAAGAAGAATTCTACATCCCGTACTCCTCTCATAGTATTTCTGAAGGCTTTTATCTTAGAATTGAATGATTCAGCCGCTGCATTTGTAGCTCTGTTATTGAAGAAGTTCAGGATCCTCAAATAGTGGGTCTGAATAGTCCTGGCAAGGGTTTTAAAAGATGCAAGGCCTGCCTCTTCCACATCATTATACCATAACGCCAGTTTCTTGAATGCCTGTTCTTTGCTGGTGCAGGTCCGATAGACTTCTCCCAGTCTCAAGGACAACTGATAGGCTTTCTGAATAATGGGATAACGGTTAAACAATAGCTCACCTCTCTGTTGCTGCTCTCTTGTCCACAGCCTGGGATGTTTGAATAATAAGTATCTGCTACGTGCCAGTAATTGCTTTAATGTATCTCCATTTGGTAACACTTCAGGATGATAGCTTTGTTGTTGTTTAC
>NZ_JAGXJN010000026.1:0-95936 GCF_019091455.1 Chitinophaga sp. GbtcB8 | reverse complement strand
ATTGTACAGGACTAACGGGCGTTTCGTCCAAATGCTTCTTTTAAAAAAAGACCGAACTCTTTGGTAATACGAGCTCCATCACTAACCAGGTTCCAGTCCCTGGTAATAATATCGTTGGTATGAACATCTTCCCAACGACGGCGTTTGATAACCAGTGTTACTTTGTTTTCTCTGATCGGAAAATCCTGTACCCGGACCTCTGGTAGAAAACCTTTTGAATGTAGTTTCCTATCCTTATATTCTGCAGGAGGCTCGTTTATTTCTTCCAGGTAGATGTGAAGTCCATTGGGCGATTGCGTGGTTTTAATAAGGTCAAAATACGCTAAAAGTCCCTGTGGGAGAAGAAATCCTATTAACTGTCGATAGCTCTGATCCAAAACTGATGGTTCTTATTGAGCCGCAAAACAACGATTTTTTATTCTTTCCCCCAAGATTTTAACTTGATCCCCAAAAGCAATAGGATTTACATCAATGAGCTCAAGGGACTTTATCATATGGAGCGTTCCCGTTTTGTATTTCACAAAATGAGGTGCTTTCAAATGCTTCTGATAGGCTTCCTTGCTGGCATATATTTCCAGGACAGTTACATGGTTGGGATATTCTTTTTCATACATTGCATACAAAGTAAGTACGCCCGGTTCTGATTGTATCGCAGCCTTTGTATGTTCTTCGATGGCTGCTTTATATTGCTCCAGATAAGCGGGGTCAATTTTAATTTTTGCTAAATGCACCACCCAATCTTTTTGCTGAGCAGAAACTGTACCAGATGTAAAAAACATAAGCATTGTAATGAAAAGCGTAAAAGCGGCTTTCTGAAATATATTTTGATAACCGGCGATGATCTTATTCATGTGATGTAGATTAATATTAAATCTACATATAAAACAAATGCTGCCCTATTGTTTTGTTTGATTGTCATTGGAAATTTTCAGGCGTATCTATTTCAGCCAGCTTGAAAAAGGAGGCCGCTTTGCAGCCTGGAACAGCTGCAATTTCTTAATGAGGAACTGCGCACCGCATTTAAATCACTCTGTTGATTCCTGGTGCCCCCACCCATTTCACCTACAACCCATAGCTCTAAAATTTTTCCCGCCAGGTATTAGATAATATCAGGATTTTTCTTGAACTTATACTTGTAAAAGATAATCCCAGTACCACTTAAACCCCAGATATGAATCTCTTTGATTTTGCCATTGTTACCGGCATGAAAGAAGAATTTGACGAGCTGCAAAAATACCTCCCGTCACTTGTTCTCATTAGTAACAATCCCTCCGAGATTTGGTACAGGACAACCCTGGCATCTAAGGATAATACTAAGCGTTACAGTATCTTAATAAGCTACCAGAGCCAGATGGGCGGATTTCATGCGATCTCACTTACAGAAGCCATCATTGAAAAATGGCAGCCTTCCTATATTATCCTTACGGGGATAGCCGGCTCCTTTCACGAGTCGGTTAAGCTGGGGGATATTATTGTAGCGCAGCAGGTTTTCTATTATGATATGGGAAAGGCCGCAGCAGGAAATAAGATCCAGTACCGCCCCCAGGGTTACCCTTGCAGCGTTACGCTCATCAGGCAGGCGGAACTCATAGCCTCAGGGAAGTTTAATTGGCTGCAGGAGGCCGTCAAAAGCGCAAAAAGCAAAGCTAAAAAGCTTAAAAAAGGAAATGCTGAAAAACAGGCTCCCGTTGTTGACGCTTTAAATGCACACCATCCCCGCGTTCATTTTGGAACAGTAGCTTCCGGTTCACTGGTAATTGCATCTAAGAAGAAAAAAAATGAATTGCTTTCCCTGCATGGAAAAATTATCGGTTGTGAAATGGAAGGCGCAGGCGTAATGCACGCTTCTTTTTACCGGGAAACACCTACCAATGCCATTGTTATCAAATCCATCTCTGATAATGCAGATGAGCAAAAGACCCAAACAGATGACCAGGGTGTCTGGAGGCAAATGGCACTGGAAAATTCTTCGCGTTTTGTAGCGGAGTTAATTACCAGCAATTATTTCAGGGCCTTGAATACGGGCCTGTTTGAGCTAAACCCGGCATCGCAGGGACCGGGTCCGGCAAGGGATGAAATAAAGCAACGTGTTACGCCCGGTATGGGCTCCCTTCTTTCTTTTGAGCAGTTAGTAATACTGCATGGGCCTGCGGTATTCTTAACGATCGGGATCTCCGCATCAGGGGCAGCAGGAGCCCTGAATATCCTGCAGGGAGTTGCAATCTATACGGATAAGGATCAAAATATTCATAAGGTGCCTTTTACCGGTAACCATGTTGAAATAAACGGGGGCCTTTATCCAAAGCCGGTCGGTTTGTATTTAATGATTGCGGGAACAGCATCCGAAATAAAATTTAATGTAAGTACCTGGTCAATGGAAAAACAAATTTCATGGAAATCAAATAAGTAATGTATGCCTGTAAAAAAAGTATTGTTGTTTGACGACAGCAACAACCCGCTAAAGATCGCGGGCATCTCTATTGAATTGTTTGATAATTTAACGGGAACCTTGCTGGCCAGTGGCCTGTCGGTCAATTTGAATCCGGCTGCCGGCACTGCTTCAATAGAGTGGGGGACGAGCCTGACTTTTTTATCCTGCCCCAACGCGGTAGATATTTATATCAATGATGCCAGTTTTGAATACCCGGGCAATACGCTAAAATCGCTGAACGGCTCCCAGAATGATGATATTGACCTGGATCTGCTCAAAATTTCATCGTTCCCGCTTACCGCCTCATTGCCCAATACTGCTACACCTCATCAGATCGTGGCTGCGATCGGTGCCGAAAAAAACTGGAGCCCTGCGGAAAAGCAGGCTGCAATCAACTTGCTGTCAAATTATACAGCTTTACTTTATGAGAGGATCGCTGAAACTAAAGAGATGCCGGAAGAGCTGAAGGTTATCTTTGACCAGTGGGGACTCGCGCTGGGGAATCTGGGCATTTTTGAGATCAATCTTGGCTTTACACAGGAGTTTGATTTTGTACGATAGTGAGGCCATAGATGCACAGAAATAATGTTATTTAAAGTACCCCAATAGTGTCTGACTTTTGGGGCCACTACACATATTGGGCTATTTCAAAACAGCTTTTAGCTTTCCAAGCGCCTCTAAGATCTCCGCTTCATCCAGTGAAGCAAAGCCCATTCTCAAACCGTTGGCGGAAAAAGACTCATTCCTGTAAAAGGTACCGTCATCAATACTAAGTCCTTTCTTTAAGGCAGCAGCGGATAGCTTCACCAGGTCTGTTTTTTTATCAAAGCTGGCCCATACTGCAAGGCCTCCTTCCGGCAAGGTGAACTCAATTTTGTTCTTAAACTCTGCTTTCAAAACCTGGCAAAAAAGATCTCTCCGGCTTTTATATATTTTCAGTGATTTCCTAAAGTACCGTTCCATTTCACCATTATTGAACATAACAGCAAAAGCTTCTTCCAGCACCGTATCGCCCTGCTTATCGATGAGTTCCCGCAGGGCTGCGGCAGCATTAATAAACTGGTCCGGACCTATCATAAAACCGATCCGTAGTGCCGGTGCAACCGTTTTGGTAACAGATCCGATGTAAATAACATTCTGGTGATGATCAATGCTTGCCAGTGGTAAATAAGGCTTGTTCTCATAGTGAAAGTCAAAATCGTAATCATCTTCTATGATCGCGAACCGATGTTCCCTGGCCAGTTTCAAAAGCTTTAATCTTCGCTCCATGCTCATTGTCACCGTGGTGGGGCAATGATGATGCGGTATAACGTAAACTGCTTTTAGCTTTCGTTTGCGGAGTACTTTTTCAAGATGATCAATGTCCATCCCGTGTTCATCTACAGGAATACGGACCAGGTTTGCGCCATGGTGCTTAAAGGTGTTATCAGCCAGCAGGTAATTGGATACACCAACCGCAATGTTTTCAGCAGGCGCCAGCAGCAGCTGGGCAGCCAGGTATATACCCATCTGGCTGCCTTTTGTAATGAGTATATTTTCTGCTGATACCGCAATGCCCCTGGTATTGTAAAGATAGCCCGCAATGGCCTGGCGCAGATGTGCTGATCCTTTGGCGCTTCCGTACTTCAAAAAAATTTTACCATATGATTTCCTGGAAATGCTCCGGTACTCCCGCATTAATTCATCAATAGGCGTGAGCCTTACATCCGGAAAACCGTCGTCTATGGTAAGTATGGATGACTGAAGGTTTCTGCTTGGTACAGCATCTTTAAATTTGTTTGTCCAGGTAAAGGGCTCTTTCTTTTGCAATGGCTCCCCTGCATTCGTTAACCTCCTCTTTGCAATGATGGGTAGTTTAGAGAGCACAAAGATCCCTTTTCGTGCAATGGAATCGGCCCAGCCCTGGCTGATCAATTCTTCGTAGGCCAGCTTAACCGTATTTCTGTGAATTCCTATAAGATCCGCCAGCACGCGGGAGCTCGGCAGCATATCCGAAGGCTGCAGCGTACCGCCGGAAATAAGTGCAATGAAGCTGTTGCAAACCTGGATATGCAACGATACAGAAGAGTTTCTGTCTACCTGGATTAAAGATTTGTATGGCAGCATCTGGGCTGTAGTTTTTGTTATATCTGGGCTACAAATATAGCCCAGATCAGGAATACTTTTGTAGAAACAAATTGCAAGTGAAAAAGGTATTAATAATTAACGCAAGTGCAAGAACGTTACACTCTCACAGCAGAAAGCTTACGGAGGTGTTTACTGAAGACTGGATCAGGCTCCACAACGATTCAGAGATCAGGCATAGAGAGCTTGGCAATGTCAATGTTCCGCATATCAGTGAAGCCTGGATCCTGGCAAACCATAAGCCGAAAACAAACAGAACGGCTGAAGACCATGAGATCCTGGCCACCAGTGATGCATATATTGCGGAATTAAAAAATGCAGATCTCATTGTTTTGGGTATGCCAATGTATAACTGGTCAATCCCCAGCACGTTAAAAGCCTATATTGACCAGATACTGCGGCTGAATGAAACCTTCAAAATAGATCTTGGTAACAGGCAACAGCCGTACACCGGCCTGCTGGAAAATAAAACCATGCTTTTACTGGTAGCCAGGGGCGGCCAGGGTTATGAAACCGGTGAACCTAATTCGCATTTAAACTTTCAGACAACCTATCTGCGGACAGTGCTGAATATGATAGGCATTCATAATATTCATATGGTGGATGTCAGCGGTACTTCGTTTGATAAAGAAGTGCTTGAAAAAACTATTGAACAAGCTCACCGGCAAGTGAAAGCGGTGATAGAAATGTTGAAGTGAAATGAAAAACGATAAACTTAAAGGCGCCCTGCTGATAACGTTTGGCGCAGGTTGTTACGGAATGCTGGGGACTTATGTAAAGATGGCGTACCTGGCTGGCTTCAATACTGCAGAAGTAACCATTTCACAATTCAGCCTTGGGGTAACAGGTCTTTTTATATTGACATTATTCCAAAAGGGAAGCCAAAATGCCAGCGCCCCCGTTCCAGCTATCAGATCCAAAATGAGATTAACAATAGCAGGAACATCACTGGGCCTTACCAGTGTATTTTACTACCTGTCTGTGAAATATATTCCGGTGAGTGTAGCAATTGTACTCTTAGCACAATCCGTGTGGATGGGCGTATTACTGGAATCCATTGTCCGGAGAAAGGTACCGGCAGCAGGCAGATTGCTGTCTGTTACAGTAATTATGGCCGGAACATTACTGGCCACCGCAGTACTGAAACAATCTGTAAGCTTAAGCTGGAAAGGTTTTGCATTTGGTATTGCAGGTGCATTATGTTACACGGCAACAATGTATTCAACCAATCACCTGGATACACATTTCCCACCACTAAAAAGAAGCTTATACATGATTGCCGGAGGGCTGATCATTATACTGTGTGTATTTCATGCATTTATAAACACGGGGTTTTCATGGAAGATCTTCCCGGGCTGGGGATTGCTTGTATCGTTGTTTGGTACGGTGCTTCCACCCTTATTGTTCACTCGTGGTATGCCACTGGCAGGCATGGGGCTGGGAGCCATCCTTGCATCCATTGAAATCCCGGTGTCAATAATCATGGCAAAGATCCTCCTGCATGAGCAGGTGATCACCAGCCAGTGGATCGGGGTTGGCTTAATCATGGGCGCCGTTGTCCTGATGAACATACCCAGGCGTAATATTTCAAATTCAAATTCAAAATAAAACAAATGGCAACACGAATTAAAATTGACCAGGTGGAACCGGCGGGTTACAAAGCAATCCTGGGGCTTGAAAAATTTATAGAGAGCACTCCGCTCACCAAAACCCATAAAGACCTGATCAAGATCAGGGCATCACAAATAAATGGTTGTGCGTTCTGTATTGATATGCATACAAAAGAGGCGCGTAAAACAGGCGAAACAGAACAACGGATCTATGCCCTTAATGCATGGCGGGATGCGCCTTTTTATTCTGAGGAGGAAAGAGCGATACTGGCCATTACGGAAGAAGTGACTTTGATCAGTGAAAACCATGTAACGGATGCTACTTATGAGCAGGCAGTAAAATTGCTGGGTGAAACATACCTGGCACAGGTTATCCTGTCAATTATCACTATTAATGCATGGAACAGAATAGGGATCACAACTAAGCTGATACCAGCTTAAGGTTGCTTCATTGTGTGGGGCCGGCCTAAAAGTGTTTTTTTACTTTTGGGTCGGCCCATTTATTTTTAAACGGCTAAGCCACCATCAATAAAAAATTCTGCACCAGTGATAAAGGAAGAGGTGCTGTTATCGGCCAGGTAAGTAACCATCTTTGCTACATCTTCGGCTGTGCCGATCTTTGCCAGCGGCATTTGCGCCAATATGCTTTCTGTCATTCCTTTTAAAGTAGCTTCATCCAGGCCGAATTTGCCGATCATTTCGGTCTGCGTAGGGCCGGGATTTACCGTGTTCACTCTTATCTTTCTCGGGGCCAGCTCTTTGGCTGCTATCCTCGCCAGGTGCCCAACGGCCGACTTACCAGCTGCATATACAGCGCTCCCGGGCATGGTCATAGCCGTACTGTTGGAAGTCAGGAAAATAACCGAAGCGCCATCACTCAGCAGCGGAATGAACTGCTGCAGGGTGAAAAAACTTCCTTTGAAGTTGATGTCTGTCATAACATCAAACTGCTCTTCGGTAGTATATTCAATGGGGGCAAAAAAGGCTACACCAGCATTGATAAACAGCACATCTACTTTGTGCTGCAAGTCCTTGACTTCGCCAGCCAGTTTTTTTATGTCCTGCACGCTTGCCTGGTCAGCCAATTTCCCGGTCACCTCCAGCTCCCGGGCGGCTTTCTGTAATGCATCTTCCCGTTTTCCTGTTATAACTACGGTGGCTCCCTGCGATTTGAATTCTTTCGCGGTTGCATAGCCAATACCACTATTCCCGCCTGTAATTACAACTACCTTGTCTTTAAATTTTTCCATGTGAGCATATTTTAAGTGCCGTACAAAGTTGATAGTTTATACGGTATATTTGTAACGAGTTACAAAGTAGTAAGTAGTTACAAACAGGATAGTACATGAAAGACAATTTAGATGCGGTAGAGTGCGAAAACGTACATTCCTTCATTCAGGATACGTTGTACGTTGTTAATGGAAAATGGAAGCTGGTTATCCTTTCAATATTGGTAAATAATGGAACCAAACGCTTTGGGGAGCTGTCCCGGGAATCAGGGATCTCTCCACGGATCTTGTCCAGGGAATTGCATGAGCTTGAAATGAATCAGCTGATAAGCCGGAGGGTTTGCAATACAAAACCTGTTACGGTTGAATATTCTTCAACAGCGTATGCTGAAACGCTTAAAGAAGTGATTGGCGCCATGATCCGCTGGGGCCAGAACCACAGGAAAAAGATCCAGGGACAGTAGCCGGATATTCACGACGATATGATACATAGTGCGGATATATATACAGATGGCAGCTGTAACACCTTAAACGGTTTGGGAGCATGGGTTGCCATTATATTATCGGGGGAAGAAAAAACCGTTTTATCCGGCAAAGTGCCGGATACCACACATAACAGAATGGAGCTTTACGCGGTCATAGCGGGGATCGGTCATGCCGCAAAGACTTTCAAATCACTGCGTATTTACTCAGACAGCCAGTATGTAACGGGATTGATGGAACGAAGGGAGAAATTGACGGCTGCGGGTTTTATCACCAGCAAAGGAACGGAAATGAGGAATGCAGATCTTGTAAAGGAATTTTATACGTTAAGTGGGCACCTCGAATTAACCTTCATTAAAGTGAAAGCCCATCAAAAAAAAGGCATTGACGTTAATTTCAATATTGAAGCAGATAAATTGGTGAGGAAGATCATGCGTGAAGGGATCTGATCATTTATTACAGATCACACAACACCCGTAATGCTTATAAATTCCATGCTTGCCGTTTAGGCTTGTTGAACGATTTTTCTTATATTTACTAAGTCTGTAATTGCCAACAAAACAAATGATTCCACGCTAAAAGGGATAACAGCAAGGCCAATGATCAACACCCCATCAAGGATAATAGTCCGGTATAGAACTAAACGTCCACG
Organism: Chitinophaga sp. GbtcB8; assembly: GCF_019091455.1. Classification (GTDB taxonomy): domain Bacteria; phylum Bacteroidota; class Bacteroidia; order Chitinophagales; family Chitinophagaceae; genus Chitinophaga. The sequence continues at coordinate 87,407 of NZ_JAGXJN010000026.1, read as the reverse complement.
TATATCTTTCCCTGTACCTTTCCAGTAATAGCATGATATCATATAACGCTACGGCTTAAACGTTGTGACCTCAAAGCACCGGGAATCATTGTATATATCAGCAGGCGGTAAACATAGCGACCGGGCAATGGGTTTTGCTCCTTTATTCACAAGAGAAAGGCTACACAAAAATGTTTGTAAAGCAAAAGTGTATTGGATGGCTGATGGGAGTACTGTTTTGTAATGTACTTAGAGCCCAGTTGCCTGTACCGGTTCACGCACCTTGTGGCGCACCTGCTACTATTGCAGGTGTGGTGAATACCTATTATCCGGCCCTGAACAATGTGAACACGGGCGGCCTTATTATTAACACAGGCCCCGCTACCGGCAATGCCACGCCCCTGGTAGCAGGCGATCGCGTGTTAATTATACAAATGCAGGATGCCACTATCAATACCAGCAACACACCCGCCTATGGCGGAAACGGAACAGGAGGTAACGGGCTCATAGATCCTGGCTACAGCGGCCTGTTTGAATTTGGCCAGGTCAGAAGTTTTGCCGGCGGCGTGTTAACCCTGCGGGATCCATTGCAGCACAGCTACCGGGCTATAAGCGGCATACCCAACCGTAAATCCGCTTACCAGGTAGTGCGGGTACCGGCATACCAGAACGTTACTTTAGGAGGAACTGTTACAGCTGCGGCCTGGGACGGAGCAAGCGGCGGCATTGTAGCTTTTCACGCCTGGCAAACACTGAACATGAACGGTTATGAAATTACCGCAACGGGCCTGGGGTTCAGGCCTGGTAAGATCAACTCCGCCGGTGGCTTATACAATATCCAGGATTTTGTAAGTAATACCTATGGCAGCTACGGGGAAAAAGGAGAGGGTATTGCCGGCACACCAAACGGCACCTGGGCCGCAACCGCAGGGGGGTATGAAAACGGCAGCTTTGGAAGAGGCGCCCCTGCCAATGCAGGGGGCGGCGGCAATGCGCACAACTCCGGAGGCGGGGGAGGCGCTAATTTTGGTGACGGCGGAAAAGGAGGATACCAGTACTCCGGTCCCCAGGATGTAGGCGGACGTGGAGGCAAAGGAATAAAAACAGGCTTACCTGCCCATATTATCATGGGTGGCGGTGGTGGCGGCGGTCATCAGAATAATAATGCCGCCGAAGGCGGAGAACATGGTGGCGGCATTATTATGATCACTGCCAGCGCTATTCTTGGTACGGGTATTATCAGTGCCGATGGCCTGAGCGCAGGGCCATCAACAGATGATGGCGCCGGCGGCGGCGGCGCTGGTGGCAGCATTGTACTGGCCTACACCGGTACTTTGGACGGTACCGTTACCTTAACAGCCAAAGGAGGAGCCGGTGGCAACGAAACCTTCCTGGCCCGCCATGGCTCCGGCGGCGGTGGCGGTGGAGGGGTGGTTATAACCAATACGCCTGCTGTAGCAGATGTTTCCGGTGGATTGAGAGGACTCTCAAACGGAACAGAATGGGGAACAGTAGACGGTGAACCAGGAACCACGCTGGATCTGGATCTTTCAACCCTGCAGCCTACGAGCACCCTGATACCCCTGCTGCAGGTAAAAGATACCATCTTTTGCGCACCGGCCACCATAGACATTACCGGCACAAATGTTATTACTGACAGGGATCAGGGACCGGAATTTTTATTAAGCTATTGGACAGATATCCTCACTACTATTCCGGTACCCACGCCACAAGCCATCAGCCAAACAGGCACCTACTATATAAAGCTCACAAATACCAATACCAAATGTGAAGTGGTAGCACCGGTGCAGATCACGGTGCATTCACAGCCCTCGTTAACATTAGCTGCAACCCCGCCTTCCTGTATGGGTAGCGGCAATGGAAGTATTATACCCACACCCGGCAATGGCACGGGGCCCTATCAATACAGCAGTGACGGAGGCCTTACCTGGAACAACGCTATCCCGAATAATCTGCCTGGCGGTGCTTACAGTATTATAACAAGAGATAGTTATGGATGTATTTCCCAACCCGTATCCGTTACCCTTACTGATCCGCTCTTGCTGGTGCTCAGCGAAGTAACAAGCGCCCATACGGATATAAGCTGCTATGGCAACCAGAACGGGCAGCTACAGCTCAATGCTGCAGGGGGCAGTAACGGTTACGTATATACTATTTCATCACCTGCAACAGGTATTATTACCAATAACTCAGGTTTGTTCACCGGCCTGCCTGCAGGTATTTACAGCTCCACGGTAAGGGATAGCCATGGCTGCATTTCCCAGCCCGTATCCGTTACCCTTACTGAACCGCCCTTGCTGGCGCTCAGTGAAGTAACGATTGCCCATGCAGATGTAAGCTGCCATGGCAACAGGAGCGGGCAGCTGCAGCTCACTGCTTCAGGCGGCGCTAACGGTTACGTATATACTATTAATTCACCGGCTACCGGCGATATCACCAATAATTCCGGCTTGTTCACCGGCCTGCCTGCAGGTGTTTATACAGTTAGTGTAACAGATGCAGCGCAATGCAGTCAAAGTACGGAGCTTATTATCCTGGAGCCACTGCTGCTGGATGCAGCGCTTTTATCTAAAACAGATATTGAATGTGGCACACCGCTCAAAGGGCGTATTACGCTCACGGCAAACGGTGGTGTGCCGCCATACCTGTTCGGGATAGGGAATAATGGGTGGCAGCCTGATAGTGTGTTCAACGGCCTGGAGGCCGGCCGCTATACGCTGACAGTAAAAGACGGAAACAATTGCCTCTCCGCACCGCTGGCAACGGAGATCTTCGTAGACGAGGGCTGCGACATCATTTTCCCCACTGCATTCACACCAAACGGAGATGGAAAGAACGACCTGTTCCGTCCGAAAAATTATGGACATATCAGCAATTACCGGCTAAGCATTTACAACAGGTGGGGAGTAAGCATTTTTCAGAGTAATGATCCCGCTGTAGGATGGAATGGTCATTTTAAAGGGGTATTAGCAGATACCGGCACGTTTGTATGGGTAGCTACTTTTGTGAACAAGGGAGGAGAGACAAAAACATTAAAGGGAACCGTTACGCTGGTAAAATAATCTTGCTGGTTGATCAGCTGCACTATGGCGTGTATAACGGTTACGAATATATGCAGATGGGCCACCATTATATATAATATATAATACCGTATTTTTTCAAAACAAAAAAAATAAATTATCCGGAATGCATTTTACTTTGTGTTTGTATTTAACCCGTTTACAAACGCTACGTTATTCTTAAAAATTATGTATGGCCTTATCTTTATGTAACCATTAAACCACGTCCAGTTAATTTCAGATTTAAATGCGAGCAAGACCACGAAAGACCCAGGCAGAAGTGTGTACCATACATCCGCCGCAATGAGCTATTGCATTGAAAAGCTGATGTAACTTTTACTCGTTTACCCACAAGACACCCATGTCCTGATGAGCAGGTAGCATTGCCCGTCATGCACATGCCATGCCTTTATCACACGCATTTTTTACACCCTCAAAAAACTTTATTCATGTCCATCAATGTTCAGTTCACAAAAGGCAGTGGCATCCGCCTTTACACGCCTGAAAAGGAAGAGTATCTTGATGCCGTATCCGGCACATTTAACCTGGCGCTTGGCTACAGTTATCCCGAACTGGTAGATGCGCTGAAAAACCAGGTGGAAGAGCTTATCCACGTATCTTCCTCCTTCACCGGCCAGCTGGCGCAAGAAGTATTAGACAGTATCCTGGAGCATGCGCCGGAACATATTACAGACGGCTGGATGCGGGATATCATCGGCTCCACGGCCAATGAAGGCGCCGTAAAAATTGCCAACAAATACAACGGCAAAAATGAGGTGATCAGCCTCTCGCTTTCCCATCACGGGCAAACCCTGTTTGCCACCAGTATTTCCGGTAATGCATTCCGCCGCAAGTCATTTTCCAATACCCTGGTTACGCAGAATGGTATTGTGCCTGCGCCTTATTGTTACCGTTGTCCGTATTCCGCAAAGGGTGCGCCGGGCTGCGGTTATCTCTGCGCAGAAGCAATCTATGATCATGCGCAGTATGCCAGCAACGGCAATGTATCCTGCCTGATCCTGGAGCCCATCCTGGGCAATGGCGGCAACATTATTCCGCCGGAAGGTTATTTTGAACGCATCCGTAAGATCTGCGATGAGCTGGACATTGTGCTGATAGCAGATGAAGTTCAAACCGGTATTGGCAGAACAGGTTACATGTTTGCCAGTGAGCATTATGATATACAGCCCGATATTATTACGCTGGCCAAAGGCCTGGGCGGTATTGGCATACCGGCAGCAGCTATCATTTACCGGTCAGAGTTTGCCGTGCTGGAAAAGTTTGAGCATTCCTATACCTCCGGCGGCAACCTGCTTTCGCTCACCGCATCGCAGAAAACAATGGAAGTAGTATCAAGGGAAGGTTTCCTGGAAAACGTGCGCGAAAATGGCAAAGTCCTTGGCAGCCTGCTGTTGCAGCTGAAAGAGAAGTATGGTCATGTTATTGGCGATGTGCGTGGTATTGGCTACATGTGGGGTATGGAGATCGTGGACCGGGAAGGCGCACCGGATGTAAAGCTTACCAACCGTATCATTGACACAGCGCTGGAAGAACATAATCTTATACTCCGCGGCTCCCGCTACGGTTTTGGGAATGTGGTAAAGGTACGGCCCGCGCTCACCGCTACCCTGGACGATATAGAAGAGATCTGCGCAAGACTTGACAAATTATTCAGCCAGCTCTAAAAACAAACATCATGAAAGCCATCGTATATAATAATCCCTGGGATATTTGTATAGAAGAAAAAGAGGAACCTGCTATTATGCTGCCGGATGAGGTGATCGTAGAAGTACGCGCCACCGGCATTTGCGGCACAGACCTCAGTATTATTTCCGGTGAATACCTGGCACGCCCCCGGGTCATTATCGGGCATGAATCCGCAGGTGTGATCGTAGATAAAGGCAGCAGTGTTGATAATTGCAACATTGGCGACCGCGTGATCATTGATCCCACCTATTACTGCGGTTACTGTGAGAACTGCCGTAAAGGCCTGCGCAACCACTGTCTGTTAAAATCAACCACAGAAGCAGGCGTTTCTATTGACGGCACCTTTACCCGTTTCTTTAAAACCACGCAGCGTTTTATTTACCCGCTGCAGGATAATGTTCCTTTTGAACAGGGGGCTTTATCCGAACCGCTAAGCTGTGTGCTGACCGCGGTAAAGAAGCTGGCCGTAACGCCGTTCATGCGTACAGCTGTGCTGGGCGGCGGCCCCATAGGGCTCTTATTTTACCTGGCGCTGAAACAATACGGAATCCAGGAAGGGGTGATCTATGAAGCATCCCCTCAAAGAATAAAGCTGATAGAAGAAAACAATGTGCTGTCAAAAGGCTGGACGCTTTCCCCTGCATTTATACCGCAGAAGAACCAGTATGATCTTATCATAGACACTACTGCCAGCCTGCTGGAAAAATCTATCCAGGCCATTGCAGACGGTGGTAAGATCTCGCTCATGGGCCTGCGTAACAACCAGCAAACCATCAACCCGCGGGAAATTGCCGACCGCAGTATTTCTATCATCGGCTCTATTGACTCGCAGGATACTTTCCGGCATGCAGTAGACCTGATCAACAGCGGCCGGCTGGAGCTGCACAAGATCATCACCAATGAGTACGACCTTAGCAATTTCAATGCAGCCGTTAAAGATCTGGGCTGCGATCTGCACACCCGGCAAAGAAGCAACAACATCAGCAGTCTTAAATCTGTAATACGTATTTCTTAAAAACACAAACATGAAATATATTATTTTCGATATTGATGGTACCCTTACCGATACCACCGAGATAGACGATCATTGTTATACCCGCGCCATAGAAGAAACATTCGGCTTCCGTGACTTTGAAACCAATTACGGGTATTATAAGAATACTACAGACTCCGGTATCATTGACCAGCTGTTCCGGGAAAGAAAGGGCCGTACCTATACTGAGGAAGAACGTGCACAGTTCATAACACACTTCTGCAGCTTACTGGAACGGGCCTACGAAGAAAAACCGGAGCGCATCCGCGAGATCCAAAAGGCAGGCAGCGTGCTGACATTCCTTTGCAAGCAGCAGCACATCAGCATAGGGCTGGCTACCGGCGGCTGGCGGGAATCGGCGTTGTTTAAGCTGCGCTGTGCCGGCATTAATATTGATGGATGTGCAGCTGCATCCTTTGCCCAGGATGCGCTGGCAAGGCAGGACATTATAGGCCACACCATCCGTAAAATGAATGAGCAGCATGGGCAGGAGCTTGCCTTAACCAACATCACGTATGTGGGCGATGGTAACTGGGATTACCTGGCCACCAGAGACATGGGCATTCAATTCATAGGGATCGCCAATAAAAAGCTGGCTCACCTGGAAGATATTGTGAAGATCACGGATTATGACGAGCTGTATCAGCACATCGGGCTGTATGCGGAACGACTGTAAATAAAACTGCTTATGCTCTCTTTAACGGTGAATGTAAAACGTACCTACCGCATAGCGGTGTGCATTTTTTTCTTTATTGCAGGCCTGACTTATTCAAGTTGGGCCTGCCGTATTCATGATATAAAAGCGCATTTTGGCCTGAACAATGCAGGCCTGGGAAGCGTACTGTTTGCGCTGCCCATAGGCCTTATGGTTAGCCTGCCTGTATCCGGGTGGATGGTGACCCGCCTGGGCAGCCGCCGGGTGCTGATTGCCGCAGGACTGATCTTTCCTTTTATACTGGGTATGATAGGGCTGTCCACCCACATCTGGCAGCTGGTGATCATCCTGTTCCTGTTCGGGTTTATGAATAACGTATTTGAGATTGCCATGAACACGCAGGCAGTAGGAGTGGAGGCCTTATACGGCCGTTCGGTAATGGCCTCTTTCCACGGCTTATGGAGCCTGGCGGGTTTTACCGGCGTAGGCATTGGTACGCTGGCGGTAAACCTGAACTGGCCGGTGGCCCAGCATTTCTGGATCATTGGCGCTGCCTGCTGGCTGCTGGTATTGGGCAGCTGGAAATATTTATTACCGGAAGATGTACCGGCGGAAGCGCAGCCGCTTTTTGCCAAACCAGACCGGCAGATCCTGCAGCTGGGTTTAATAGCCTTTGCCAGCCTGGTAACAGAAGGCACTATGTTTGACTGGAGCGGCGTGTACTTCCAGAAGATTGTGCAGGTACCGGAATCATTAACCACCGTAGGATATATTGCTTTTATGGGCACCATGGCCGGCGGGCGTTTCCTGGCAGACCGTATTGTAACACGCTTTGGTGTAAAGCAGGTATTGCAATGTGCAGGGATCATCAGCACAACCGGTTTACTGCTGGCTATTCTTTTCCCGGATATTTATACTGCCACGCTGGGTTTTCTGCTGGTAGGCATTGGCGTTTCATCTATTGTACCCCTGGTGCTGGCCCTGGCAGGTAAATCCAAAACATTACCGCCGGGTGTGGCCATTGCAGCCGTATCTACCGTAGGTTTCCTGGGATTCCTAATAGGCCCTCCGCTGATAGGTTTTATTGCAGAAGCGCTGAACCTGCGCTGGTCATTTGCATTGATCGCATTATTTGGTACAGGTACTATTTTTCTGGCGTCTAAAATGGATTAATTATGAAATGGTTTAATGAACCGGGTAAATGGTCCGGCAATGAAATAAAGCTGCAGGTAACAGTGGATCCGGATACCGACTACTGGCGGGTTACCCATTATGGGTTTATACGTGATAACGGCCCTTTTTATTTCCAGGAACAGGAAGGCGATTTTGAAGCCGGTGTAAAGATCAGTGGCGATTACCGGGAGCTGTATCACCAGGCCGGTTTAATGATCCGGATCGATGAAAAGAACTGGATAAAAACAGGTATTGAGTATGTGGATGGCGTACAAAATGTAAGTGCTGTAGTGACCCGTGAAATGTCCGACTGGTCGGTGGTTCCGCGCCATGATAGCCCGGCCGCTGTTTGGCTGAAGCTCTTACGGAAAGGCGATTTTGTGGAAATAAAATATTCCTTTGATGGCAAACAGTACGAGATGTTACGCCTGGCTTATTTTCCGCCGGGTGTAACCGCGCAGATAGGCATGGTGGCGGCAGCGCCGGGTAAGGAGCACTTTAACGTGGTATTTGAGGATTTTGAAGTAAGAAGTATGAAAAATGTAAAAGTGGAATGCAACGTACAGGGTCCATCTGCTTCGCTGCATTCCACTTTTGCATTTTAAATTTTACATTTATGATTTTACATTCCTTTACTCCGTTCTCAGGCTTTTGACCGGGTTAGCCATAGCGGCTTTTACTGATTGAAAGCTGATAGTGAACAGCGCAATCAGGAGCGCCATGCAGCCGGCAAGTACAAACACCCAGGCGCTTATATTAATGTGATAGGCATATCCCTCCAGCCAGCGGTCCATTACCCACCAGCCAACAGGCATGGCTATAAAGGAGGCCAGCAGTACCAGCTGTAAAAAGTCTTTTGAAAGTAAGGTAGTGATGCTGGCTACGCTTGCGCCCAGCACTTTGCGTACACCAATTTCCTTTACCCTTCTTTCTGCCATATAGGCTGCCAGTCCAAAAATGCCCAGGCAGGAAATAATAATAGCCAGCAGCGCAAACAGGCGCGATAACTTGCTGGCCAGCTGTTCACTTTTGAAAAACTCCTGGAACTGATCATCCACAAATTTGTAATCGAAAGGATAACCGGGAACAGCCTGTTGTACTACTGCGCTTATTTTGGCAATAGCGGCTTCCGTTGCTGCATCTGGTTTCAGGCGTATCAGCAGCTTTTCTGCATTGTCGGTACGGCTAAAGAATACAACAGGATCGCTTTGCAGGTACATATCGCCATATACAAAATCTTTCAGCACACCTACCACATGAAAAACGCCATCGCCCAACTGCAGTGTTTTGCCAATGGCGCTGCCTTTGCCCATCAGGCGGGCCAGTGATGCAGTAATGATCACGTTGCCGCTGTCGCTTTTTATATTGTCGTAAAAGCTGCGCCCTTCCACTATCTGCATGCCCCAGGTACTGAACAGCTCAGGAGAAATATCGCGGAAAGAAATAAGCACATCACTTTGCGGATCTTTACCCTGCCAGGTGAAGCCGGAGGTATTGTTACTGGTATATAACATTTCTGAGCTGGCCAGGCCGGCATTTTCTACTGCGCCGGTTTGCAGCAGCGCCTGTTTTATGGCGCCAAAGTGTTTGTAGAGATCACCCTTTACCTCTGCCTGTATAAGATGGTCTTTGTTATAACCCAGGTCGCGGTGTGTAACATGCCGTATCTGCTGGTAAATGATGATGGTGCTTACGATCAGCACAATAGAGGTGGCAAACTGGAATACCACCAGCCCTTTACGGATATAGGCAGCGCTGCCGGCTTTCATTTTAAAGCCCTTCAATACTTTAATGGGGCTAAAGGAGGAAAGATACAGGGAAGGGTAGCTGCCTGCCACCAGGCCGCATAACAGGGCAATGCCTAGCAGGAAGCCGGCATGTGCGGGCTGCAAAAGCCCCAGTGCTAATTTTTTTTCTACCAGCAGGTTAAAACCCGGCAACATTACATACATTAATACAACCGCAATCAGGGCAGACAATAGCGCCATGCAGATGGCCTCTCCAATGAACTGTAAGGCCAGCACCTGTTTGCCGGCGCCCATTACTTTACGTACGCCCACTTCGCGGGCCCGCTTTTCACTGCGTGCAGTAGCCAGGTTCATAAAATTGATGCAGGCTATCAGTAAAATGATCCAGGCAATAATAGAGAACATGCGTACATATACAATGCGGCCGCCTTTTTGTACGCCATCCGGGAACTCGCTGCGCAGGCGCCAGTCGTTCATGGCAAACAGGAAAGGTACGGCTCCCGCATCCGGATCCTTACTGCGTATAAGGCCTGACAGCTGTTTGCTGACCGCTGCTAAATTTGCCCTGGGCGACAGCTCCACATAAGTGTTTACCGCATTGGCGCCCCAGCGTTCATAATAGTCGTGCTGGTTAGATGCAATGTTGAACGGCACCATACAGGAAAACTGCAGGCTGGAGTTAGGCGCAAAATTCTTAACCACACCGGTGATCATTACGCTTTCCTTATGTTCCATCTGCAATGATTTTCCCATTGCATTAGCCGCGCTGCCAAAAAAACGTCTGGCCATATCTTCAGTAACCACAATGGACGACACATCTTTGAATGCATTTTTTGCCGTGCCTTCCAGGAATTGCAGGTCCATCATATCAAAGAAAGCAGCATCCGTATAACAGCCGGTTTCATTGATGGCTTTTTCACCCACGCTGAACACCGATTTCCAGCTATTCACCCGGGCGGTGTTCACCACGCCGGGTATGTCTGTTTTAATAGCTGCAGCCAGCTTAGCGGGGGATGACCGGAACGCACGGGTTTTACCGTCGTACGTTTGGTTGGTAAGGATCATGTACAGCTGATCCTTTTTGGGATACTGGCTGTCAAAATGCAGCTCATCCTCAATCCATAAAAAGATAAAGGCGGCGCAAACAATACCGGTGGCCAGGCCAAAGATGTTCAGGAATGTGTAAGTTTTATTTTTCCATAAGTGGCGGAAGGTAGCGCGGATAAAACTTTTAAACATGCGGATGGATTTGCAGCAGCAGCAACAAATACAGTACCCGCAGCCTAAACCATTGAAAAACAATCGCCTGCCGGTCCAGGTTTGTTCATTTCCGTTACAGCAGTGTTCATTACCGGACAAAAGATGCTGTTACAGAATAAGGACGGAACCTTATCTTTAACCCCCGGAACCTATAAGCATGAATGATATGAAAGGAATCTGGAGCCGGCTTTTATACAGCGGTTTATTTTGCATAGCGGCCTTCATTGGTAAAGCAAACACGATATCCGCGCCGGATACCAGCGGCGCTAAACCCGCAATTGGGGTAGCAGATTGCAAGCAATGTATTGTACTGGCGGAACAATTGTATAACCGTGCAGCCATTGCCGATGTAAACACCCAACAGATCATCTGGGAATGGCGCCCGGAACAATCCAATGTAAAACCGGAGCATGTAAAATGGTTCAGCAATCCCAGCGATGTAAAGCCGGTATATAACAGCAAATACCTGCTGGTAACTGCTTCCGGCGGCGGGGTGGCATTGGTGCGGATTGCCGATAAAAAAACCGTGTTCTACGCTTATGCCGGTGGTAATACCCATTCTGCCGAGCTGCTGCCGGATGGGAATATTGTAAGCGCATCCAGCACAGGTAACTACCTTACACTTTTTAAGGTGGATACCACTCTGGAGCCGGGGCAGGTGTACCATAGGAACTACACGGTAGCTTTTGGGCATAATGTAGTATGGGACCAGCAGCACCAGGTATTGTGGACTGCTGCCATGAACAAGCTGTTCACTTTTACCTATAACTTCAGCTGCGCACAGCCGGCATTAACGCTGCGGGATTCTGTGGCGCTCCCCGGCACAGAAGCGCATGACCTGTTTCCCGTACATGGTAAAAATGATCTGTGGCTTACCAACACCACCAATGTATATACCATCAATACAGATACCAGGCAATTAACACAGGCCAATGTGATGCAGGTGAATATTAAAAGTGTATCCTCCGGTGATGCAGCATGGCCGGTGATCGTGATCCGGCCTAAAACCAGCTGGTGGACGGACGAGGTGCTGGATGCCAAAGGCAATACCGTTTTCCGCCAAAGCGGGCTTAAAATATACAAAGCACGCTGGCTCATTAATAATACCTTCAGCTACCCGGAGGGGCATAATATAACGCAATGCCCCTAACACAGCTATTCGCCGTTCATTAGCGCCTGGTATTTTTCCACAAACAGGCCTACATGGTACCCGTCCATCAAAGCATGATGTACGTGTATAGATACCGGCATAGTCCTTTGCCCGTTCTGCTCTGTTATTTTTCCAAAAGATATTTTAGGACAGCTGTCAGGAAAGGTAAAGCTCCGCGCATGGGAAAGGGAAGTAAAATTCAGCCAGGGCACTGCAGAAAAGTGAATAACATTTTCCCCGGAAACCGCGGGCACCAGCCCTTCCGACTGTTGAACAACCTGGATAACTTCCCGGGCGTTCCTGTAAAAGAGATCTTCATTCTTATTATAATCCATATAGGAAAAACCGAATGTTCCATTCCCCCGGTTAATGGTAGGGGAAGCGTTCACCGTATCAAACCGGAACACTTCTTTTTCAATAATGCGGTAGCAGAAGGGTTCCGTTTCATTAGCGGCTTTTAATGCGCGGTACAGATAATATAAGAAAAAAGACCGGTCCCTGGCCTTTGCATCCTGGTACGCTTTTGTACAGTCCAGCTGCACGGTTACGCCGAAGAAAGGCTCTTCAAATTGTGAAAAAAAGCGGAAGTGATCCTTCCGGTTCCAGCTTTCAATGTCTATTTTTGTTTTCATCTTAGAGCAAAAATCGGTAACCTGCACCTGTAAAAACGGGACATTTGTCCCAATGCGATATGATACGTACCAATCCTTCTGTACTGTCTTTCATTGATGATCTGTATAATGCGCATGAACGCAAAGAGAACATCCAGCTTAAAAACTTTTCTAATGGCCAGTTCCTTTTACAACAGGGCCAGCAGGTAGCCAGAACCCTGGTCATTAAGGAAGGCATTACCAAATGTTTCCTGAGCGAGGAAAATGATAAGGATTACATCGTTGAGTTTTTGGGAGAAGGGGAGACCTTAGGCGACATTGAAGTGATCCGGGATATAAAATGCCTCTGCAGCATCCAGGCCATTACGCCGGTAAAGGCCTATCTTGTGACCATTCCCTTTTTTAAGTCTTTGATAAATGAAAACCTGGAGTTTAATAAATTGCTGTTGGGTGAATTTGCGGAACGCATCATCAATACCAGCACCCGCGCATCTTTCCAGCAATTGTACACGGTAGAGAATGGGTTAGCCAAGCTCCTGGAGCTGCAGGCCAAACAACATATTGCCATTTCCAAAGAAGATATGGCCGCCTACCTGGGCGTTACCATCAGAAGCCTGAACCGGGCTTTAAAAAACCTGAAATAAACATTACCGGCTAAACAGCAGCCTGAGGTAAAACATAGGCTGTGTTAATTTCTTGCGGATGTCTACTTCATGGAACATACTGGTAAGTAAGTTGCGGAACTCTTTATTGCGGGCAGCCATTTTCATCAGCATATTCAGGATCCAGGGGTATTTAACCAGCTTTTGTAATTTGGTGCTCATAATTAATTCAGGGCCCAGCACACGGTACACACGGGCATCATACGCGCGGAGCGCAGCAGCGGAATAATCATCTGCAGTTATAGCAATAATAGCCTGCTCCGCTGCCATTCTTCCTGAATAAAGCGCATTGCCAATACCTTCGCCGGTAAAGGGGTCTATAAGATAAGCCGCATCACCGGTAAGCATATACCGCTCGCCGGAGAGTGTGCGTTTCCTGCTCCCCAGCGGAAGCCCGTAACCATCAATAGTACCCATTAGCACTGCATCTTTAAAACGCTCCTTCATTTCCGGATCTTTTGTTACGGTGTCCTGCAGCAGCTGTTTCAGATTTACTTTTTTCCTGCGCAGGGAGCTGCTAAGCATGCCTACGCCTACATTAGCTTCTCCATTTGGTAAGGGAAAGATCCAGAAGTAACCGGGCAAAATGTTCCTGAGGAAATGCAGCTCTATTAATTTATCAGGGTGAATACCGCTAATGTTCTTATAATAAGCCCGTATGCCGGCTACATAATGTTCCGGCTCCATGTGAATATTAGCCACTTCTTTGGTAAAGGGGGAATAAGCGCCGTTAGCTGCTATTACCAGTTTGGCTTTTACCTGTACATCGCCGCTGGCATTGCCCAGCAAATAACCATCTGCTTCCAGGGTGTGTTTGGTAATATTCACCCCTTCTATCAGCTGTACCTGCGGGCAGCGTTTTAGCTCATCTACCAGGAAGTTGTCAAAGTCTATTCGTTTGCACACAAAACCACGTGGCTCCCCGGATGCTTTCTGGTAACCGGCTTTGTAAGGAATGTCAATGCCCATACGGTTGGCCGCTACAAAGTTCACGCCCCAGCTATCCAGCTTAAACGAGGCTGCCAGCAGGCGGGCGGCAATACCGGGATCAATGCGGCCCAGTAAAGTAAGCACCTTCCCGCTTAGCCCATCGCCACAAACTTTATCGCGTGGAAAAACAGCTTTATCAATAATTACACAGGGCACGCCACTGTAAGCAAGCTGCAGGGCAGCCGTAGCACCGGCCGGGCCGGCGCCTATGATGCATATATCCGTTTTTATAGTCGGCATTTAATAGAATGGATTGTAACCGCTTCTAAAGTAACGATTTATCTTCAGAGCGGCGCAACTCCCTGGCAAAGAGTGGTTACATTTTTGCTTGTTATGCCTGCAAAGAGCAGCCATGACCCATACAGCCCAGGGCAAATACTGGTCCGGCACCAGCGGCCTGGTACTGCCGGTACCCAATAAAAAGGCATTTCCACCGGCGTTCCGGGATAAAAGCCGGCTTACTTATTACAGCTCCCTGTTTAATAGTATAGAAATAAACAGCTCCTTTTATAAAGTGCCGCAAGCGGCCACTGTAGGCAAATGGGCAGCCAGCGTACCAGGGGATTTTGTTTTTACTTTTAAGCTGTGGAGAGAAATCACCCATGCCAAAGGATTTGTGTACGACCCGCAACAGGTGCTGCGCTTTATGCAAGTCATCAGCCCTGCCGGTACTAAAAAGGGATGCCTGCTCATACAATTTCCACCTTCTTTAACCATTGACAAATATGGCCAGGTGGAGGAATTGCTTGAGCTGTTGCAAAGTATAAACCCTGCGCATGGATGGAGGGTAGCATTGGAATTCCGGCATCCATCCTGGTACATAGGGGAGGTGTATGAGCTGGCAGACGAGCATGCGTGCAGTATTGTGCTGCATGATATTCCAAAATCAAGGAACCTACGGCTAAATAAACATGCTCCCTTTGTATACCTCCGCTTTCACGGACCAGCAGGGGATTATAAGGGGGGGTATACCAACACCCATTTGCAGGAACAGGCAAAACAGATCAAAACCTGGATGCAGGAAGGGAAGGAGGTATATGTTTATTTCAATAACACCATTGGAGATGCTATTCCCAATTTAATGACCCTGAACGGTTTGGTTTCTCCCAAATTCGCACAGAATTGCCCCTCAGATTTGTAGCGGATTTAAACAACAGGCATGAGTAAGGGTATATTTCGCAACAGGTTTTCTATCATCTGGCTGGTCACGGTTTTGTTCTTAGCGGTTTCTGTACTTACCCGCACAGTGCTTTTAATCAGCACGCCGGCCCCTGGCATTACGGCCGGGCAGTTTACGGGTCTCTTTTTTATTGGATTGCTGTATGATCTGTCAGTAGCCGCTTTTGTTATTATTCCTTTTGTATTGCAGCTGTGGCTTCAGAATGATGTAGTGTACAGGAAAAGCATGGCGCCTTTCGTTTGCCTTTTCTTTACCGGGCTTCTTGTGCTACTACTATTTACCAATCTTATTCCCAAAGATTATAGCCCGGAAGTATACAGGGCACTGGTATGGTATATTGTTATCCGCTTTGCCATTTACCTGTCCCTGTTCTTTATGCCTTACCGTTTCCGGATTTACTGGCGAATGGCGGTATTATTTGCCGGGCTTACACTGGTGGTTTTTCTAATGCTGCTGAATGCAGTAAGCGAGTGGTTTTTCTGGCAGGAGTTTTACAGCCGGTATAATTTCATTGCCGTTGACTACCTGGTGTATACCACTGAGGTGCTGGGCAATATTTCAGAATCTTACCCGGTTACCGCTATCTTAACCACGCTGGTGATCTTATCCCTGTTGATCGTAGTGCTTTTCAGACGGCCGCTGCGTAACAGCGTGCAGCAGCCTTTGCCTTTTGCAAAACGGTCTTTGCTGGCTATGGGATTGTTACTGGCGCCGCTGCTGCTGTATTACACACTGCAGGAGCAATGGCGGCATTTTAGCCATAATGAATATGCCAATTCCTTAGCCGGCAATGGCATTTATGAATTTGCCACTGCTTTTAAACAGAATGAGCTGGACTTTTATAAGTTCTATCAAACGCTGCCGGATGTTACTGCTTTTAAGGTATTACGGCAGCAGCTGCAGGTACCTAACAGCCATTTTATAAGTAATGATCCCTATAACATTGAAAGGGACATTACCTATGCGGAACCGGAAAGGAAGCTGAATGTAGTGCTGATCAGCGTAGAAAGCCTGAGCGCCGATTTCATGCGGGCCTTTGGCGGCACCAAGAATATAACGCCTTACCTGGATTCGCTGGCGCAGCAAAGCCTGCTCTTTACGCAGCTGTATTCCTCCGGTACCCGCACCGTACGGGGGCTGGAAGCCTTATCGCTTTCCATACCGCCCACACCCGGCCAAAGCATTGTAAAACGGCCAAATAATGCCCACCTGTTCTCCCTGGGCAGCGTATTACGTTCCAAAGGGTATACCACTCAATACCTGTACGGCGGTTACAGCTACTTCGATAACATGAAAACCTTTTTCGGCGGTAATGGTTATACCGTGATCGACCGCTCCGCCATACCCAAAGGCCAGGCGCATTACCAGAATATATGGGGCGTAGCAGATGAAGACCTGTTCACCCTGGCGCTGCATGTGCTGGACGCTAACAGCGCTGCCGGTAAACCCTTTTTTACACATATTATGACAGTGAGCAACCACCGCCCATTCACCTACCCGGCCGGAAGGATTGATATTCCCCCATCCATGCAAATAAGGGAAGGCGCTGTTAAGTATACGGATTATGCCATCAACAAATTTCTGCAGGAAGCCCGCCATAAAAAATGGTTTGACAGTACCCTTTTTGTAATTGTAGCAGACCATTGCGCCGGCAGTGCCGGTAGCGTTGAGCTGCCGGTAACCGGTTATCACATTCCCATGCTCATTTATGCGCCCAAATGGTTACCGCCGCAGCAGGTTAGCACGCTCACGGCGCAGATAGACGTAGCACCCACCATCCTGGGGCTCTTGAAGCTCCGGTACCGCTCTAAATTTTTTGGACTGGATGTGCTGAACATGCCCCTTGAAAAACAGCGCGCTTTCATCAGCACCTACCAGGGACTGGGTTATTTACGTAAGGGCAAGCTGGTAATACAATCGCCCGTAAGAAAGCTGAGTGAATACGTACCGGACCTGGTAACGGGTAATGCTACACCCGTGCCATTGAATGATACGCTTACCAGGGAGGCCATTGCCTATTACCAAAGTATTAGCTGGCTGCTGAAACATAAAAAACAATCGGAGTAACCGCTAGGGAAACAGTAATGAAAAAACGTGCCGCTGCGCCGTAAAGGAATACTTTAAGGTAAGGCCCGCCTGTGTGCAGATCTCCCGGATAATGGAAAGCCCGATACCGCCGCTGTTCTGATTATGCTGCTCTTCCTTGTAAAAACGCCTGAAAAGCCGGGTATCATCCAGCGGCTTTTCACTACCGGAGTTTTCCACTGTCAGGCAACCGGGTGTAAGGGTAATATAAAGCGCTCCGCCGGGAATATTATGCCGGGTAGCATTATTTAAAAGATGATTGAGCAGCACATCCATCAGCTCAGCGTTCATGCTAACGGTCACCGGCTCCAGCCGGATGGTAACCTCCAGGTTATTGTGATGCCATAATGCCTGCAGCTGTTGTACTTTCTCTTCTATTTTCTCTTTTACATTAACCGGTGCAACGCACCAGAACTGTTGATGCTCAATTTTTGCCAATTGCAGCAGCGACCGGTGTTCCTGCTGCATCCGGGTAATGGTAGCATGGAGGCGGTCTTTTAAAAAGATAAATTCATCCACATCCGTTTCCGGGAAGGAGGGAGGCTGTTTTTTGCGAAGGGACCATGAGGGCAGGGCGCCCGCCATTTCATAGAACGGCTGCCATAGTTTACGCAGCACCATCCGGTTAATTAAAACAGACAAAACTATGATCAGCAGCATAGCGGAAAAAGTAACGCCAACAATAACGCGTAATAAGGCCTGGGTTCCCTCCACCGGTTTAAAAATAGTAACCTGGTAATACTTACCCGCAAACGCATGGGTGTATACCAGCTGGCGGTACCCATGCACCTTTGCTTCCTCCGGATCATAACGGCCTACAAATGCCGGCAGGCTTTCCTCAGCTGCTGAGGGCACCTGTGCATAAAACACCTGCACATCGTCCAGGTCCTCAAAAGCCGGCAGGGTAGCATGTTTGGCAGCATAAGCTTCAATTTTCTGCCTTTTTTCCATAAGGTCCTCATCCAGCTCGTGGATCAGTATATGGTTCAGCAGCAGGTAATACACCACACCGGAAAGCAGCAGCAATGCCACCATTACGGTAAGATTAAGCCGGTTATATTCGGCAAAAAGTTTCATGTACCGGCAGTTTAAGGATTGACTTTAAAGCATTATGGCGCGCCAAACCTATACCCGGAATCTGAATACTTTCTGTAGGCGTATTTTTCTAGTGGAGGGGGTCTGTTTGTATTGTACAGAAGTATTAGCGGCAGATGCGCATTTAAGTTAGATAAGCTCCGCTCAGGCTTCACGCGGTTTTTTCTTTTCAAAGCTATACATCAGGTAACCTAAAGCCGGCAAAATAAAGATGCTGCCTATCAGCAGGGCCCAGGCCAGTGATATAATAACTTTTTCCTGCCCCTGGTGCTCAATAAGGGAAAGGTGCCCGCCGCCTTTCAGCAGCACAATATTGGGAAAGTGGCGGTAAGTAACTGCAAACAGGATCATACAAATTTCAAACCCGCCTAACAGCCGCACAATGATGGCTTTCCCGTGTGTAAGCCCGTACCACAGGAAAGGCAGCGACAAGCTGGCCGCTGCAATGGCAAAAATGCCGGGCGCCTTGCCAAACACCCATTCTGCCAGCGGAACATTTTCTTTAAAGGATGCAAGGAACACCAGCACCCCGCATAACACGGCAGATACGATCATCCACTTGGCTTTGCGGGCAAAGAACTGCCGGTCTTCGGTGCTATCCGTTTCCCCGATAATATAACCTGCTGCCAGGAAACCGCAGATGCATACGGTAAAAAATCCTACGGTTACTGAGAACCAGTTAAGCCAGCTGAAAATGTAGGCATGTAAAAAGTCCTGCGCCATCACATCCACATTCCGGGAAACAGTGCTGGCAGCAATAATACCCAGGAAAAAAGGCGTGATCACGCTGGAATAAATAAAAATGCGGTTGTATACCTTTTGCATATCATCCTTTACCGCATCATAATTGCGGAACACGAAAGCAGTACCGCGGGCAATGATGCCCAGCAGCATGGCGGTTAACGGAATGTGCAGGTACACGGATAAGGTAGCGTATATTTTTGGAAACCCTACGAACAGGATCACGATGGTAATGATCAGCCACATGTGGATGGCTTCCCATACCGGCCCAATGGCCTGGTACATGGTTTTGCGTGTGCGGCCACGGTTATTGCGCGAGGTAAAAAATTCAATGATACCCGCGCCAAAATCCGCCCCGCCTAACAGGAGATATAACAGGATGGCTGCCCAGAGATAAACAATAACTACGTACAGCATGGTCAGATGGCATTGATTGGTTCAGCAGAATGATCGTATAATTTACCCACCATGCTTATTTGCCGGTATAGCAAAAACGCCACAATGCAGGATAACGAAATATATACGGCCGTAAAAATGTAAAAGGAATAAAGGATCCCTGGCATAGGAGTAACGGCATGCACTGTACGCATAACGCCATAAATGATCCAGGGCTGCCGGCCTACCTCTGTTACCGTCCACCCGGCTTCTACGGCAATAAATCCCATGGGGGTGGCAATAGCAAAAAGCTTCAGCAGCCAGCGTTTTTCCAGCCAGCTTTTCTTTTTCCAGATGGTTATATAATACAATACGGAGATCAGCATCATAACAGTTCCCAGGCCCACCATCACCTGGAAGGCATAATGGGTAATGGCTACCGGCGGATGGTTTTCTTCCGGAATCCGATCCAGCCCGGTAACTTCTGCATGGAAATTGCCATGCGCCAGGAAACTCAGCGCACCGGGTATTTCAATAGCGTAGTTTACTTTTTTCTCTTTTTCATCCGGAATACCACCCAGGATAAGCGCTGCATTTTCTTCCGTTTTAAAATGCGCTTCCATAGCAGCCAGCTTAGCCGGCTGGCGTTTGGCCACATCCTTTGCAGAAATATCACCGCTCAAAGGCTGTAACAGGGCCGCTACTGTGGCAAATACCGCTGAAATGCGAAAGGCTCTTTTATGAAAGGTAACATGGCTTTTGCGCAGGATCATCAGCGCATGGATGCCAGCAACCGCAAAACCCGTGGAGGCAAAGGCGGCAATACTCATATGCAGGGCCTGGGAAAACCAGGCAACATTAAACATGGCCTTAATAGGATCAATGTTCAGGTACTGCCCGTTCACATAGTCAAACCCGGCAGGGCTGTTCATCCAGGCATTAGCGGCCACCACCAGTATACCGGATACCAGCCCGCTAACGCCAACCACAACACCGGTGAACCAATGGAACCAGCGGTTAAAGCGGTTCCAGCCATATAAAAAGAACCCTAAGGCTATTGCTTCTATAAAAAAGGCCGTGCCTTCCAGTGAAAAGGGCATCCCGAAAATAGGACCTGCATGTTCCATGAACTTAGGCCACAGCAAACCCAGCTCAAAAGACAATACGGTGCCGGATACCGCGCCGGTAGCAAAGAAAATAGCTACTCCCTTGCTCCAGGCCTTGGTAATATCCCGGTATACCTCATTGCCGGTTTTCAGCCATATGTAATGCGCCACCGCCATAAAGAAAGGCATTACCATGCCTATACAGGCAAAAATGATGTGAAAACCCAGCGACAAGGCCATTTGCGATCGGGCCGCAATAAAATCATCCATAAAGGAAAAAATTGAACCGATGCAAAAGTATCAATAATGCGGCCAGGAAGATATGATAAGTGTCAGTTTTGGGGGCGAAAATTATAAAAAGTACAGGATAGATGTTACTTTAATGGTTTGTAATAAGATAGGGACCATGAATAGTAAAAAGTCAACAACCTTCCTGTTTGTAGCAATAATCAGCATGCTCCTGGCTACTAACGGTTATGCACAAGTGAGCCATTTGAGCTGTGAGCACCTTTACCAGCCGCTGGGAATAGACAATCCTGATCCAAGATTATCCTGGGTGCTGGAAGATAACAGCCGCGGGGCTTTGCAAACTGCTTACCAGCTTATTATTGGTACGGATTCCGCTGCAGTGGCTGCCGGTAAAGGCGATAGCTGGACCACGCAAAAAGTAATGTCGGCCAGCAGCCTGGTAACTTATAATGGAAAAGCCCTGCAGCCTTTCACCAAATATTACTGGCGCGTGCAGCTGTGGGGGCAGGGCGGTAAAAAGATCAGCCCATCGGCCATCAGCAGCTTTGAAACCGGTATGATGGATATGCGCAGCTGGCAGGGCGCCTGGATCAGCGATAGCAAGGGCATTGCTGAAAAACCGGCGCCGTATTTCCGGCATACCTTTAATGTAAAAAAACAGATCCGTTCGGCAAGGGCCTATATTGCAGCCGCCGGCTTATATGAGCTGTATATTAACGGCAGCAAAACCGGCAATCACCGGCTGGATCCTATGTATACACGTTTTGACCGCCGTACGCTCTATGTTACCTACGATGTAACAGCCCAGCTGCAAAACGGAAATAACGCCATTGGCGTACTGCTGGGTAATGGCTGGTACAATCACCAGTCCACAGCCGTATGGTACTTTCACCTGGCGCCCTGGCGCGCACGGCCGGCCTTTTGCCTGGACCTGAAAATTACCTATGCCGATGGTACTACCGAAACCATTACCTCCGGCAAACAATGGAAAACAGCTTTAAGCCCGGTGATCTTTAACAGCATTTACACCGCAGAACATTATGATGCGCGTTTGGAACAACCGGGATGGAACACGGTTAATTTCGACGATAAAAAATGGGAGGAGGTAACACTCCGTTCCGCACCGTCCAAGAACATTGTTGCGCAAAACATGCAGCCCATCCGCAATGTGGAAACCATCCCTGCCAAAAGCATGAACAAGCTGTCCGATACCGTATATGTATTTGACCTGGGAAGAAATATTGCCGGCGTAAGCCAGCTTACAGTAAAAGGCGAAAGCGGTACGGTGCTCCGGCTCAAACATGCGGAGAAGCTAAACAAAGCCGGCCGTGCAGACCAGTCCAACATTGACATTCACTACCGGCCAACAGATGATAAAGACCCTTACCAGACCGACATCTTTATTTTAAAAGGGGAGGGGGAGGAAACCTTTATGCCCCGCTTTAACTACAAAGGTTTTCAGTATGTGGAGGTAACCGCCAGTAAACCGGTTACCCTCAGCAAGGAAAATCTTACCGGTTATTTCATGCACAGCGATGTGGCGCCTGTTGGGCATATCAGCTCATCCAGCAATACCATTAATAAGATCTGGGAAGCCACCAACGTTTCTTACCTGTCTAACTTGTTCGGCTATCCCACGGACTGCCCGCAGCGTGAAAAGAACGGCTGGACCGGCGATGCGCATATTGCCAGTGAAACCGGCCTGTATAATTTTGACGGTATCACCATCTATGAAAAATGGATGGGCGATCACCGCGATGAGCAGCAACCCAATGGTGTGCTGCCTTCCATTATTCCCACCGGCGGCTGGGGATATGAGTGGGGCAACGGTCCTGACTGGACCAGTACCGTGGCTATCATCCCCTGGAACCTGTATATTTTTTATAACGACAGCAAAGCGCTGAAAGATAATTATGAAAGCATAAAACGGTATGTGGATCATATTAATGAGCTGTATCCCACAGGGCTTACCACCTGGGGCCTGGGCGACTGGGTGCCGGTAAAATCTAAATCACCGGTTGAATTTACCTCCACCGCTTATTATTATGCAGATGTAAGCATACTGGCCAAAGCAGCTGCTTTATTCCACAATAAAACAGATGAAGCTACCTACACGGCGCTGGCATTGAAAATTAAAAATGCCTTTAACGCCAAGTATTTAAACACGGCCACTGGTATGTATGATAAAGGTTATCAAACGGAGCTAAGCGTGCCTCTGTACTGGGACCTGGCGCCTGCAGACCTGAAAGGTAAAATAGCTGCTAACCTGGCAGAAAGGGTAAAGCAGGATAACTACCACCTGGATGCCGGCATCTTAGGCGCAAAGGCCATCCTGGGCGCTTTAAGCGATAACGGTTTTGCAGATGTAGCTTACCGCATTGCCTCCCAGGAAACTTATCCCTCCTGGGGATGGTGGATCGTGAATGGCGCTACCAGCCTGTATGAGAACTGGGATATAGAAGCCAAATCAGATCTTTCCCTGAACCATATTATGTTTGGTGAAATAGGAGCCTGGTTGTATAAAGGCATTGGCGGTATAAAAGCCGATCCGCTGCAGCCCGGTTTTAAGAATGTGATCCTGGAACCCCACTTTGTTCCGGGACTGGATCATTTTGAGGCATCGCACTACGGGCCTTTTGGCAACATTGTTTCCAGCTGGAAAAAGGAGGGAGCTTACATTGTCTACAACGTAACTGTGCCTGCTAATTCCACGGCAACTGTTCACTTAACAGGGAAGGTTTATCTGGATGGAAAGCTGGTGCCTGCAACATATAAGATCTCATCAGGGAGCTACCGTTTTGAAATTAAATAATTACAGGTGTGCCATACCTTAAAGGTGTGGCACACTTATCACGACCTTACCGCGGGCCGTTTTTTTCTCCAATGCCTCATATGCCTGCTGAACAGATGAAAAGCTGTATTCAACCGCATCCACATAAGGTTTTAGCGCCCCCGCTTCAATAATAGCAGTGGCCTGCTGCAAAATATCACCATGATGTTTTTTATGTAAACCGGTGAGCAAAGGGCGCAGGGTAAAAACACCGGAATAGGTTGCCCCGCGGAAAGAAAGTGGCGCCAGGTTATGCGTACCCCATCCTAAGATGCTCAGCACATGGCCGGTATAAACTTTAGCCGCCAGGAAAGAGGCATCCAGCGTAGCGCCGCCCACCGTATCATAAACAATATCAAAGCCTTCACCGGCGGTATATTCCTGTACATAATCTGCAACCGCATATTTCGTATAGTCGATAGAGGTACCTCCCATGTTTTCCAGGAACGCAGTATCTTCCGGCGCAACGGTACCCCATACTTTTGCACCAAAATACCTGGCCAGCTGCACCACTACATTACCTACACCGCCAGCAGCACCCTGTACCAGCACGGTGTTGCCGGCCTTTACTTTAGCGTGGTCTACCAATCCTTCCCAGGCGGTAATGATGGTTAAGGGTAAAGCTGCTGCTTCCCGGAAACTAAGGTTCTTCGGTTTATGCGCCAGCAGCTCTGCATCTGCCGCAATATAAGCGGCTAAGGTGCCCGGATGCCCGCCTACGCCGCCCACGGCGCCATACACTTCATCACCTGGTTTAAATTGGGTAATGCCTTCTCCAACCTCCACAACTACGCCAGCCATATCCAGCCCCAGGATAGCAGGGGTGCTTACTTTTGCGTGGCCCGCTTCCCCGGCCTTTATTTTAAGATCCAGCGGATTTACGCCGCTTGCTTTTACCTGTACCAGCACCTGGCCTTTTTGAGCCCTGGGTTTCGGTACTTCCCTTAACTGCAGGTTTTGCTGAAAGTCTTCCAGCACTAAGGCCTGCATGGTTTGATCGTTCATATCATTTGATTTTGACCCTGCAAAGTTCGCGCTGTTTAAGGTAAAAAACGGAGTACTTTTACACCTAAACAGGGTAAGATCTTGTCATGGCAAAAGATACCTTACATAATACCTATGAGCTGGTGCTGAAAGAGCCCGCGGATGTGTGTCCCCGCGGTACGCACCAGGTAAGCTTTTTTGAGCTGGTGTACATTGTTTCCGGAACCGGTAAACAGCATATCAATAATAACACGGTACCTTATATGGCAGGTAACCTGTTCCTGTTGGCGCCGGACGATAGCCATGCGTTTATTTTTGAAACAACCACACAGTTATTCTTTATCCGCTTCACCCATATTTACCTGCGTGGCGGCGCTGCTTCCAAAGAGCAGCTGGAGAAAATGGAGATAATTTTAAACAATGCTAATAAGGAACCGGGATGTGTGATCAAAAAACAGGAAGATAAGGCAACGATGAAGGGTATTATGCAGGCATTGATCTATGAGCATCAGCATAACACTTTATACAGTAATGAGCTGATTGCACAGTACATACAAACCATACTGGTGATAGTGGTCAGGAACCTGTTATTATCTTTCCCGGAAGATGTAAATACGCAAAGCGACCGGAAAGTGCTGGAAATACTGCAATACGTACAGGCTAATATCTATTTCCCGGAAAAGCTGAAAGGGGCTGCTATCAGCAAAAAGTTTGGCATCTCTGAAACTTACCTGGGACGTTATTTCAGGAAAGAAACCAACGAAACCTTGCAGGAATATATTACCAGCTATAAGCTAAAGCTTATTGAAAACCGCCTCTCCCAAAGTGATATGCGCATCACGGAAATAGCAGATGAATTTGGCTTTACGGACAAAAGCCATTTGAACCGTTTCTTTAAGAAATTAAAAGGCGCCACGCCCTCCGTATACCGGAGCCAATCTTCTACAGAACCTTAATCGTTAATTATTAATTGCGGGCCCCACCTTGCTCTGATGAATATGCCCGTGAATAATTGCCGCAATCTGGTCCAGGGAGGCCAGCTGCATAGGGGGTAAGGTTTCACACGATTCCGGCAGCAGGGATCTCAGGTACTGTGATACTTTTACCCCTTCCGGTGTTATGCTGGTACTGGGCATGGCCAGGCTTTCCGGCGCAATTTCCGGGTTCTGGCGTAATACTTCGGCCAGTAAGCAGTATAAATTGCGGATAGCTTCATCATCCTTCTCCACCGGGAAAGAGGCTACATATGCCTTGCTCATTCTGCTCCGGATGGTGCTAATGCCAATGCCGATGTCAAAAAGCCGGGCAAAAACACACAGCTCATATTCACCGATGCGGACAATGTTAAATTGCAGGTTCTCGATATCATGCTTGTATATCATAGGTATGGGTTGTACTCTAATATACAACATATTATTAATATTTACATACTTTAATAAAAATAATTTGCCCGGGAAAATAACGGCCGTACCTGCTGGCCCATAATTTGAAGGGGGAAAGAAATGGAAAACACCAAAACATCTTTCTTTTACAGGAACAGCCTGAGCATCCTATTGCTGTCTATGATGCTGCTGTTCTGGTCATTCCAGTTTATTACCGGCTGGATCCAGCACAATAAAGACCTGGAAGAACATCAGCAGCCGGCACTCTCCGCCGCACAATACATTACCAGCGGACATTTTATATCTGCCACCTTTGAGAACTGGGAAAGTGAATTTTTACAGATGGCCATTTACGTAGTGCTGACCGTTGGCTTCCGGCAAAAAGGCTCTTCAGAATCTAAAAGGCTGAAAGATGAACCAGGGGCAGGAGAGGAAGAGGTGGACCGGAAACCGCAGCCACGGCCGGATGCGCCCTGGCCGGTACGTAAAGGCGGCATATGGCTGGCAATTTATCAGCACTCCTTATCCCTTACATTTGCGCTATTATTCCTTTTATCTTTCTGGATGCATTTTTTAGGAAGCCTCAAAGATTATAATGAAGAGCAGCTCATTAAAGGCCAGCCCACTATGGCAGCAGGTGAATACCTGGGCGATGCGCATTTTTGGTTTGAGTCGTTCCAGAACTGGCAAAGCGAATTTCTGGCGGTTGCCGCCATTGTGCTGCTTTCCATCTGGCTCCGGCAAAAGGGATCACCGGAGTCCAAACCGGTGGATGCGCCCCATTCCGAAACGGGGAAATAATGCACAGCTGCTTAACTTACCAATATCCACAATGATCCAATGAAAGCAATCCCTTAATTCTATTTTCAGTTGTATATTTAGCGCAATTAACCCAATGTACGTTATGATCAAATGTAAAACCCTGTTAGTTATTCTATTTCCGCTGATAGCGCTTAGCAGCCATGCCCAGGTGAAACTGGCTACCGGAGCCAAAGACCGGGCCTCCTGGGTAAAAGCCTTACAGCGTATTGCATACCCCGTAATTCACAACCTTGCAAATAATACGCTGCAAAAGAACATGCCGCTGGAAATGGGACCGGGATATACCAACCAGGTAAAACAGGTCACTTACCTGGAAGCGCTGGGCAGAACACTGGCCGGCGTAGCTCCCTGGCTTGCGCTGCCGGACGATAATACTGCCGAAGGCACACTCCGTAAAAAAATGCGTATGGAAGTTTTGCAGGCATTAGCCAATGCCGCGGATACTACCGGGCCGGATTTTATAAATTTTGATATCCCTGCCGGCCAGCCCATTGTGGATGCAGCTTTCCTGGCACATGCCTTTATACGCGCGCCCAAAGCTTTATGGGAGCCGCTGAGTCAGAAAACAAAACAACATTACATTAACAGCTTTAAAACCCTGCGTAACCGCGCCGCCGCTTACAGCAACTGGCTTTTGTTTGCCGGCATTACAGAAGGGTTCCTGTTAAGCATTGGCGAATCCTATGACCCTGCGCGGATACAATTTGCCGTAAATAAAATGCGTGAATGGTATGTGGGTGACGGCTGGTATTCTGACGGTGAAAAATTCAGCATGGACTATTACAATTCATTTGTTATTCATCCCATGCTGGTGGATCTTTTAAAGATCTTATCCGATAACAAAAAGGCAAAAAAAGAGGAGTATGACCAGGCAGTAAAACGGATGGCGCGCCATGCAGAATACCTGGAACGCATTATTGCGCCGGATGGCAGCTTTCCTGTTTATGGAAGATCTATGACCTACCGTAGCGGCGCTTTCCAGGCGCTGGCGCAAACAGTGCTGCTGGAACAGCTGCCGGAGTTTCTAACGCCAGGGCAGGTACGCAGCGCACTTACACAGGTGATCCGCAAGCTGTACGATGGTAACCAGAACTTTGACCCCAGTAACTGGCTGGTGCTGGGTTTTAACGGCCACCAGCCGGAACTGGCCGATACCTATACATCAACCGGCAGCCTGTATATGGCCACCCTGGCCTTTTTACCGTTAGGATTGCCTGCTGAAAATACCTTCTGGACAGCAGCACCAGCGCCATGGACCTCCGCAAAAATATGGACCGGCAAACCCGCTAAAAAAGATTATAGAGTGGGTTATTAAAAATATTTAGCGCCGCTCAAACCGCCCGGTTTTTTCTTTGATCCTGATGCGGTATACAACAGGCCTTATAACTGGTGCAGGCGTTTCCTGCTGCAGCTCGCCGCTCATTTCCGGTATGCCGGCAGTTTCGCTTACGTTCTGGTGTATGAGGCGGCTCACTAAAAATTTCATGGCATAATATCTTTCCCGCGGGTCGGTTATCTCTTCATAGCTGCCCCACAGCACCACACTGCGCCAATTGGCATGATCATCAATTTCATCTACCTGGAAACATACCTCCGGGTGCTGCCGCATCATGTTTATTTTTAAACCTTCCCTGGAATGCGCCAGCAGGTAATTTCCGTTAAAGGCAAAGCTGATGGGTACTATGTACATCTTTTCAGCATTGCTGCAGCCAATGCGGCCGGTGATATTACGTGACAGTACTTCGTCAATCTCCTGTGTGGTTAAGGTTCCTAACATCGCTTTTAGTTTTATTAAAGCTAAACCCTGCTGCAACCGGCAACAATGACGGTCATCAGCCACTAAGCTGATCATCATAAGGAGTGATCACAATCAGCAGCCGGCCTGAGTTCCGTCATTTTACAGCGCCTGCATCGGCGGTAATTTAGCACCATGAGATCCCACCTGTGCAATACACAGGTTTTCCTGACCTAAAAGAATTTTTTATGCAAAAGGTATTATACGTAACCGATGCTGTACGGTTCAACAAACAAAGTTTTGATTTTGCCTGCGCCCTGTGCAACATCAATGGCGCTATGCTCACAGGTATCTTCCTTGAAAACCTTGACCAGGATGACAGCGCCTGGGATGTTATCCGGGAAACACCGTTTAGTGTGCTTACGCAGGAAGCGGCTGTAATGGAAAAAAGAAAAGCTTATTGTGAGGAAAATATCCGGTACTTTAATGAAACCTGTGCCCTCAGGGGCATTAGTCATCATGCGCACCGTAACAGGGGCCTGCCTATTCTTGAAGTAGTAAGTGAAAGCCGTTATGCTGACCTGATCATTGTAGATGCGGCTACCACGTTTGCCGAAACGCACCATACAGTGCCCTCCAGTTTTGTGAAGGACTTACTAAAGCAGTCAGAGTGCCCGGTGGTAATAGCGCCTGATGGTTTTGAGAGTATTGAGGAAGTGATCTTTACCTGCGATAACAGCCGCGCTGCTATGTTTGCTATTAAACAATTCACCTATCTTTTCCCGCAGCTGCATCACCGTAAAGCTGTGCTGCTGAATGTTTCAGAACCCGGTAAAACGTTGGGAGAGGACAAATACAAGCTCAAAGAATGGCTGAAAGCACACTATAATAATATTGAGCTGGTGCTGCTGGAAGATAGTAATGTGAAAGCCCGGCTGCTGGAATACCTGTTAAAACAAAAGAAGGTATTTATTGTAATGGGCGCTTATGGCCGCAGCACCCTTTCTAACCTGCTATCACCCAGCCATGCAGCGCCGGTGGTAAAGCTGGCAACACAGCCGGTGTTTATTGCACATCCGTAAACTTACAGAGCCTCACAATATCTTCACCGGCAGATGCAGCTTTGCATCTGCCGTGAAATTTCCGAATATTTTCTGTGGTTACTTTCCCAGCGCAGCACTTACCTGCCGGTAAGCCTTCAGGTATTTATTTAAGCGGGTTATGTCTTTTTCCTTTACTTCCGGCATGCGCCGCAGGTCCATATTATCGGTGAGGTCGTTCAGCTTTACCAGGCAGGCCAGCCGGTTAGGCAGAATGCGGGCCGTGAAATGGTCGTAGTCTTCATCTTCCGACAGCTTGGTAACACAGCGCAGCGCTTCCAGTATCTCCGGGCTAAAACCTTCCGCAGCCAGCTGTTCAAAAGTCCAGCTGGTATCTTCCACAACATCATGCAGCACGCCGCAGATCTTTTCTTCTTCCGTTCTGCCCAGGTTCATTACCCGCATCACATGGCCAATGTAGGGCGCGCCATACTTATCTGTTTGCCCCTTATGTGCGTCAATGGCTATTTCAATTGCTTTCTGGAGTGTCATGCTATAAATATAAGTAACTATCAAATAATACCTGCCATTGATGAACATTTAATCCTAGTGAGGAAACAGACAAAGAGGTCGTAATAGGTGATCTGCAGGATGATATTGAAGACATTTACAAGGATGTCAAGCGTTTCCTGCTCTTATGGGATACCGGCACTGAGGCTGCAAAGGAAAATGCCTGCGGGGATCTTAAATTTCTTTTTGTCCATCATTGGGGCGACCACTGCGCCAATGCCTTGTATGCCATTTACTACTTTCTCCAAAAAGATCCGCAACAATGATAACTATTTAAACGCACCCGCATAATCCCTTGCAAACATCCCAAAATCCCGTGCAGGCCTGCCCGTTACTTCCTCAATACTGTTAGCAACAACAGCCGCTTCACCACGCGCATAATGCGCATAATCCTCTATTAAACCATCTGCCTGCCAGGCGGGAAAGCCCACGCCATCCAGCGCATGCCGCATATCCTCAGGGGTTACATCAATAAACCGGATAGTACGGCCCAGTACATTGGAAAGCTGTGCTGCTATCTCCGCATGTGTAATAGCTGCAGGGCCGGTAAGGTTGTATGTTTTGTTGTGATGGTCATTGCTGGTTAGCGCTGCAACAGCAACAGCGGCAATATCCCGTATATCCACCATGCTGATCCTGGCATTGCCAATAGCGGCAAAAAAGGCGTTTTTATGCACAATCGTATCGCGGAAGCCTAATAATCCCTGCATAAATAAATTAGGCCGCAGGAAAGTATACGCCATGCCCGGCCGCTGAATGGCTTCTTCCACCACCGCATGGTAACGCAGGAAACGTACCGGCGAATCTTTGGCAGCTGCAAACTGCGAGAGCTTTACTATATGCTGTACACCGGCTTCCTGTGCCGCCTTTACAAAATTAAGCTGCTGGGTTTCCGCCTGTTCAGAGGAACTGGTGAGCAGGAATGCTTTTTCTATTCCCTGTAAAGCCTGCTGCAGGCTGGCCGGATCGTTCAGATCGCCGGTTATAAGTGTCGCGCCACTTAAAGCGGCTAATGCCTCCGTACCTTTCAATGACCGTACCATGGCCCGGAAAGGCACGCCATGTGCGGATAATTGCTTTGCTAATTCAGATCCAATATTGCCGGTAGCGCCGGTGATCAAAATATTTGCTGACATAAAGTATGTTTTATTATGCCTCAAAATTACCGGTTATGCCCTGCGCAGAATTGTAAGAAAACGAAAACGCACCATGCCATTACAGCATAGTGCGCTCGTATATAACACCTGAAACTTATTTTACGGCCAGCAGCTCTACTGCCTCAATTACTGGTTTTTGCGCCAGCAGCTCCGGCGCTTTTTCCATTAACGCTTTGGCAATAGGGCCGGACAGGTGCGCCTGCCGCCCGTTGTCATCGTTAAACGTATCAAAAACGCCAAAGGTGGATGGGCCTATCTGCAAAGCAAACCATTGAATAGTGCCCGTTTCTTCCTGGGCTAAAGGCAATGCGCTTTTCAGAAAAGCCGCTACTTCCTGTTCCTTACCTGGTTTGGCTTCCAGTCTTACCAATAATGCAAATTTAGTCATGGTACGTTTTTTTATGTGGATGGATCTTTAGCTGTGTCCCTGGGACTTTACCTGGAAAGCCGGTTTCATTTTATCGCCCATGGCCTTTTGCAGCTTCTGCACTTTTGGTACAGATACCGCTTGTATATACGGGCTTTCAGGATGCAGCCGGTAATAACCCTGGTGATAGTTCTCCGCAGGATAAAATACCTTGAAAGGCACCACCTGCGTTACAATGGGATTGGCGTAATGGTGTGATGCATTTACTTTTGCCACCACCTCCATTAATGTTTTGTGCTCTTCCGGGCTGCGGAAAAAAGCTACGGAGCGGTAATCCATCCCTACATCCGGTCCCTGCCGGTTCAGCGTGGTAGGGTCATGCGCATAAAAGAAGGCTTCTGCCAGCGTTGCATAGTCAATTACCGTAGGATCATAATACACCTGCACAGATTCTGCATGGCCGGTTTTATCCGATCCTACCTCTTCATAGGTAGGCCATTTAGTGCTGCCACCGGAATAACCGGATACTACTTTATTCACACCCTTTAATTCAGACAACCCTTCTGATAAGCTCCAGAAACAGCCACCGGCAAAGGTTGCTACCATTTCGCCTTTACGGGGTGATGGCAGGTGCGCAAAATTATCATCCACCCCAGACTGGCCATAAGTACAACCGTATAAAAACAGCAGCACAGTTATATATTGCATCAATCGTTTCATCCGTTTATTTTTTTTCTGCTTTCACAAATTTTAACGCGTAAGAGTTCATGCAGTAACGCTTGCCGGTAGGCGGGGGGCCATCGTCAAATACATGCCCTAAATGCAGTCCGGTGCTGCGTTCCACTACTTCCTCACGTTCCATACCGAAGGAATTATCTTTAACAACCATAATGGCATCCGGATTAATAGGTTTATAAAAGCTGGGCCAGCCGGTGCCGGATTCAAACTTGGTATCGGAGCTGAATAAGGGTTTGCCGGTGGCGGCGCTCACGTAAACGCCTTTCTGGTGATTGTTCCAGTAAGGGTTATTGAACGGCCTTTCAGTACCCCTGTTCACCATAATCTCAAATGCTTCAGGTGTCAGGATCTTTTTCCAGTATTCGGCCGGATGGGCCTCCGGGAAAGTTTTTACATCCGGCGTTTGCTGTCCGCAGGCAGCAGTTACCAGCAACACCAGGAAGGAGCATACTAATTTGAACGTTTTTAATTTCATATGTTACTGTTTTTAAGATAAAGTTGGCAGGGCCTCATAACCCTGAGTAATAATCATATCCCTGTTCCGCCCAATAGTCGGGCGGCCTTTCATTACTAAAGCTGATAGTGCCAATGCGTTTCAGGTTCTTAATACCGTACTTCACGGGAATAATGAGCCGCAGCGGCGCGCCATGTTCCGGCCGCAGGGGCTGCTCATTCATTTCATACGCCAGCAGGGTTTGCGGATGCAGCGCACTGGCCATATCCAGCCCTACATAATATTCTTCGTTAGGGGTGGCCATGCCTACGTACTGCATGCGGGCCTGGTCCTGCAAACCATAATGTGTTATAAAATCCGAAAATTTTACACCTGCCCAATGCTGGATCTGGTCCCAGCCTACCACACATTTAAAGTCAAAGATCAGCTCAGATTTTGGCAGGGCCCGCAACTCATCCAGGCTAAGCTGCAGGGTTTCCTTCGGGCTTTTTATTACTGCCAGCTGCCAGCCCTGCGGGTTAAATCCTTTATCGTCAATGCCAATATCCCCATTCACGCGCACCCGTTTGGCCGCCATGCGTTTGGGATAGGTTTTAACGGGATGGTTATTGCTGAAAATGCGGCGAAAGAACAGTTCTGTTTTATTTAGCGCACGGCGTAAGGGTTTGCTGGCGCCGGCCGTAATACCGGGCGTTTCTTCCGGCGCATTGTACAACCATTTCCAGCTGCCGAACAGCGCCCCGCCCACAACAAAAAAGGTGGTAAAGGAAATAAAGTTGCGCCGGTTGATCTTTTGCTGAACCGTGAGCT
Source organism: Chitinophaga sp. GbtcB8 (assembly GCF_019091455.1). GTDB lineage: Bacteria > Bacteroidota > Bacteroidia > Chitinophagales > Chitinophagaceae > Chitinophaga. Next base: position 53,639 of record NZ_JAGXJN010000026.1, on the reverse strand, counting down.
CCGGCTTATTCTTTTTATGGTTTGCCTGTTGCATGATCGTCTGTTTTAAGATGATCGAATGATCTTTCCTCCACTTCAAAACCCGACACTACTGAACGGAAATTGTTCCACCCTGCCAGGATCACCTGCACCACATGTATCACAAAAAATAACACGTACCCAATGGTTAATGCAAAGTGCAGGATGCGTGCAAAGTGGTACCCGCCGCATAACCAGCAAAGCCAGTACAGCTGCGCCGGTTTGTAAATAGCCAGCCCGGTGGCTACGGAGCCTATGCCCATAATAATAATGGCCGTATAGGCAATGCGCTGGGCCGCGTTGTACTTGTTTTGCGGCGGAATGGTCTTGCGGATGTGCAGATCGTGCAGCAGCACCAGCCAGGCCTCTTTAAAGGAGTGCCGGTTGGGCAGCAGCTGCCGCCAGGCGCCGGAGAAAATGGTGTACAGCACATACAGGAAACCATTCAGCATAAAGAACCACATCAACAAAAAATGAAAAGCCATGCCCTCTGCCAGGCGATGCGGTACATGCAGCAGCTGGTAAAACCACTCCGGGAAAAAACGGATCAGTGTACGGCCGCCCAGCGTAATGGTATACACATCATTAGCCCAGTATATTAATAACCCGCTCCAGATCATCAGCGCCAGCACCGGGAAGTTGATCCAGTGGGTCCAGCGCATCAGCAAAGCGTGTTTTTCTTTCATGACTTTCATATGCAAATAGTTACGTTATTTTAACGCAGATAGTTCATGTTTTGTTCCTGCCGTCTTTAACATAATTCTAACAGTTTCATCCTTACCTGGTTAGCTTTATACTATTAGACGAACAACTATTGCTATCCTGACAAAATTTTCCTGAAATATTAACAGGTAATTCCAGCGCAGGATTACAGGCGGCTAAAAAAATATTTTTAAAAAGTTGTAAGGTTTGGCAAATGTCAGCGTCTATACAGTAAATGTTCACCAAAAAACAAACATCATGAAACATCCAATCCTGAATGCAACCATTGGTAAAGGCCTGCTGGCCGCTGTAATAGCCGCTTGTTTTACTATACAGGCACAGGCACAGCAACCGCAAAAAGACACCGCTAAAATGTCGCACAGCAAAATGGGCAAAATGCAGGACAGCAAAATGAGCCCTAAGAAAATGGATAAAATGTCTGACGACAAAAAAATGACCAAAATGTCTGATGATAAAAAGATGGATAAAATGTCCGGTGGAAAAATGAAAAAAAAGCCCGCAGGCAAAATGTAAGCCGTCAACCCTAAACTAACAGATCATGAAAAACTTAACCATGCTGTGTTTCATCCTTCTTTGCTGCGTACAGGTCTTTGCGCAAAGCGGGCTTAAAAGCGGAACCAAAGCGCCGGACTTTTCCGGTACCGACAATAACGGCAAAACAGTAGCGCTGGATCAGCTGTTACAAAAAAACAAAGCGGTTGTATTATTCTTTTACCGCGGGCAATGGTGCCCCTATTGCAACAAACACATCCAGGAGCTGCAGGATTCCCTGCACCTGCTTACCGCCAAAGGCGCCTATGTAGTAGGCGTAACACCGGAAACAGCGGGTAATATTGACAAAACCATTGAGAAAACGCATGCGTCTTTTTCCATTATCCAGGATAAAGGTTACCAGATCATGAAAGCATATGATGTAAATTATGTGCTGGACCAAAATACCGTTACCCAATACAAGAACTGGCATGTGGACCTGGAGGAGATCAATGGTAATAAGGACCATGTGCTGCCCGTACCCGCCACGTACATCATAGACAATACCGGTAAGATCACTTTTGTGCAGTTTGATAAAGATTACCGGAAACGGGCTTCTGTAGCGGACCTGCTGCATGCGCTGCCCTAGTTCCTGAAAACATTTACGGCTCAAATAACTGCCTGTTTTGCATACCCGCAAAGCAGGGTAGGGAAAGTATGCCTTACACTTTTACAAGCAACAATCACCTAAAAAACTACCTACGTATGAACACTTTTAAAAAACTACATTTCTGGCCGGCCATTGCGCTGCTGCCCCTTGCTTTTACAGCCTGCAATAAAGACGATGATCATAATCCGCCTGCTGATAAGAAAACAACCATCACGGTGGAGAATGTTTTGAAATCGCAACCCTTGGTGGAATCCGGCACCTTCCAGGGTACGGGCACCCCGCCGGTAATACTCCCCGGCCAGTCTGTATCCATCCAGTTCTCAGCCGCAAAAGGGGAAGCGCTCAGCTTTGCAACCATGTACGGCTGGTCTAACGACCTGTTTTTTGCGCCTGCTAACCCAGGCATTGCAGTATATGATATGAAAGGCATGCCTATTGAAGGCGATGTATCTTCCCAAATAAAGCTCTGGGATAACGGTACCCGCATCAATCAAAAACCCGGCGCCACAGTAAACCATCCCGGCACAGCCGACACTAAGAATATTACAGAAGTAAAAGGCATGGATGCACAGGGCAATACCTACCTGGATGCTTCCAAGCTGGTAAAGGCCACCTTAAAATATAATGGCAATTCCATGTTCACCTTAACACTGCAAAATACCTCCGGCGGCACCGCTAATGAAACACCATTAAGCCCCGGTGTTTGGGCAGTATCCTACATTGTGGGCGGTAACCTGCTGAATGGCGCTCCCCTATATACCAGCGGCCAGCCTACGGCTAATGGCTTAACCAACATTGCAGAAATGGGCGATAATGCAGCATTGTATAATTATATAAAAGGCATTACCGGAATTTTCACACCGCTTTCACCCATACTGGTAGTGGTGTACAACGGTATAGACAACCCCATTTACAAAACCGGTGAAAATGACCGTGGGCAAGGCTTACGGCTGTTAGCCCAGCAAGGTAATGCAGATACGCTGGCTGCTGCGCTAAAAGGCATGAAAGGCGTAAAGGCAGTATATGTATTACCCGCACCCAGCACCAAGGTATTGCTGCCCGTAATTAACGGACAGGCAGGCAGTAAAGTTTCACAGGAGCTTAGCGTGGGTAGTGGCGACCGCGTAGCAATAGCCACTATGTACGGTTTCTCTAACGACTGGTTCTTTGCATCTGCAGGTAATGGGGTAGATGCTATGCAGAAAGGTGATATCTCCACCAGCATACAATTATATGATGATGGCACTGCCGTGGATCAATTTCCCGGCGCCGGTATTACCCAGTTTAACCTGGCCGGAACACCGCTGCAGGAAAGCAAACCCATTGCAGCCATACCTAACCCCAATGCGTTTACCACGCTGCCGGCCATACAGGATATTATTCACGTAACACTTCAGTAGGTAGTAATATAGATACAGTTAACCAACCAGCCGGTGCCTGCCCCTAATGGGCGGGTACCGGTATTTTTATGCATGCTGCCAACCATTGCCTGGCTCTCTTGTTATTACCTGGAAAGAGGCGTAAAATGTCGGATACCCCCCTTTTTATGTCGTGTTCACAACCTGTATCAATAACTGCTTGCATCTATATTTGTACCTGTAAACATTAAACCTACAGCAAAATGAAAAAGATCAACATTATCTTCTGGATCTCCACTGGCTTGCTCGCCTTACTGATGGGAGTAGGCTCCATTTCCAATGTGCTGAAACAACCTGAAGCCGTTGCCCTGTTCCAGCATTTAGGGTACCCCGTGTATTTATTACCCTTTTTAGGTGTAGCTAAGATATTAGGCGTTATTACCATTCTTGTACCGGGTTTCCCGCGGTTAAAGGAATGGGCTTATGCCGGTTTAACTTTTGACCTGGCAGGTGCTATGTACTCCGGCATTTGCGTAGATGGCGCCGGACCGGGTGTGCTGGTGTTCCTGATAGGTTTTGGCCTCATTGCCCTTTCCTACATTTACCATCACAAAAAACAAAAAGCAGCCCTGCTGAAGGTAATGGCATAGTAACCACACAAAAAGTTTACCCGATGTATACTCCTGTATTCAATATGGTAGAAGTGTTTAAGACCAATGTACAGCAGGCCGCGCATGCAGAAAAGCTGGTATCCTTACTACACCGGCATTTCCCCGGCAGTAAAGTAAATTTTGACCTGGAAGATTGTGACCGCATACTGCGCGTGGAAGGAGGATCCTTTGCCGCTGAAAAAATACAAACACTGGTAGCTGCATATGGTTTTACCTGCCATGTGCTGGAATAACTCCGGCTTTCCAGGCACGGTATAATGCCGGCATACAATGCCCGCAGGGGCGGTAACCCGCAGCAATAGCCTCCTGTTCCGTAGCAAAAAAGGTCCGGTTGGCTGCTTTCATTTGTTTGCCGGAAACACAGGAAAGCAGTCTGTAAATACGCAGCTTTTTATTTCCGCCAAACCTGATATTTCCGCTGCGTATCAGCGACCGGACCTTTTTATCACTTAACTGTACATGCGCTATCATACCCATCAGGTTTGCGCATCATGAAATATAATTCCCAGCGTATAGCGCTGCCCGTTATGCAGGGGGCTTACGCCATGTTTCATATTTACCCGGTAATATCCCTTACTGCCTTTTACCGGCCTGAAGTTGGTGGTGAACAGCAGCATATCACCCCGCCGGGGCTGCAGCACATTGGCTTTGGACTGCGCCCTGGGTATTTGCTCCGTAAGCACAAACTCACCGCCCGTATAATCTTCTCCGGGTTCATTCAGAAATAATACGGCCTGCATAGGAAAATATACATCCCCATACAGGTCCTGGTGCAGGGTATTAAAACCGCCTTCGCCATATTTAAGGATAAGGATGGTGGGTTGTGTTTGGCCGTGCTCCTTACAAAGTGCCTGTAAGACGGTATGGGCAGCAGGAAAGGTTTGTGGAATGTTCAGTACTTCCATCCATTTATTGGCAATGGGTACCAGGTACGGATATACGGTTTGGCGGATGGTGGTGATCAGATCGGGCAGGGGATAGCGGAAATATTTATATTCTCCTTTACCAAAGCGGTAACGCTCCATGGTAATAGTTTTGCGGTAGGTGTTATCCGCTTCGTAAGCCTCTATTAAAGTGTCGCATTCTTTTTTGTTCAGCACACCCGGTACCAGGGCGTAACCCTGCTCATGTAAATGGGTGGCAGTCCGGGTCCAGTCTTTTGCCTGCAGGCGCTCAATGATCGTTTGCATATGGTAGTACTTTCCTGTAAAAGTACCCCTGCCTGTTATCTATGAAAACCCGGATCTTGCGGTTATTACCTTGCTACAGAAACCGCAATATAACGGCCGTTAATGTTCATGCCTTCCAGCTCCTGCATAGCCCTGCTGGCTTCCGCTTCCTGCAACATTTCTACAAACCCGTATCCGCAGGAATGGCCGGTAACATTGTTAAAGATCACCTTACAGGAAATAACCCTGCCATAAGTGGAGAAGATCTTTTGCAGCACAGCAGCAGTGGTATGTGACATTAAATTGGAAACACGCAGATTCATAAAAGTGGAAGTTTATAAATGATTTGAATTACTATGGGGTGTTTTGAACAGCTAAAGATCCGATACAAATGAAGAGTTTTATAAATAGGCGATGAAGATACTGAAAATTATGCTAATTACCTCATAATACAGATTAAATATACCATATATCTGCATTTTTCAGGGATATATACACTGTATCGCCGGATTTAGCGGTGGAATGCATGGTTTTAAGGGTAATGTTATCTTTAGGTAAAGCCACTTCCAGCTCATAATAACCGCCGTAAAAGGTAACGGTATCTACTTTCCCTTTAATGGTTTTATCATCATTCCGGGTATTGAGCACAAGGTCCTCCGGGCGTACAAAAAGCAGTTTTCCTTTGGGCGGCGGGCCGGCCAGCCAAGCCTTGGCGGTGGCGCTTTCCAGCAGGTTATACTTACCCAGCAAACCCGCCGCATAGGTATTCAGCGGCTGGTAATATACCTGTTGCGGGGCGCCCCGCTGTATTATTACCCCATCTTTCATGAGCATCACCTCATCTGCCCAGGAAAGTATATCCTGCGGATCATGGGAAATGAGCATGCAGGTAATGTTCATCTGCTCCCCAATATCCCGGATCACGGTTTTCAGCAGGTTCTTATGGATCATGTCCAGGTTGGAGTAGGGCTCATACAGCAGCAGCAGCGGCGGGGCCGTGCCCAGTAAGCGCGCCAGGGCAATACGCTGCTTTTCCCCGCCGGAGAGCTGGTCTGTACGGCGCTGCAGCAAATGCGTAATACGGCAAATATCGTAGATCTCTTTGGCTGCTTCGGGCTCCAGCAGGTTCACCCGTTCCAGCACTTCTGCCACGCTGTAGTTATTCCGCAGCTCAAAATGCTGGGAAAGGTAGGCAATATGCGGGTGCCCGGGCAGCAATACCTCATGCGGCCCCTTTACCCGCTGATCCTCAAACAGCACCAGGCCTTCATCTACCGGCACCAGGCCTGCTATCATTTTCAGCAGGGTGCTTTTACCGGAGCCGGTTTCCCCGGCAATAGCTATTTTATGAAAAGGTTGTAATGTAAAGCTGACATCGTTTACTACCAGCGCACCCTGTTGTTGTTTACGGAGATTTGATACCGTTAAAAAGCTCATAATTACCTTCTTTCATCATACACGCCCACTTCCGCAATACGGGGAGCTTTGTTAAACTGGTCTATTGTAATGCGCACCTTTCCGCCCCATACGCGGTCAAAACGGTGGATCTTCACCCGGCTTTTGTTGTCGCCGGTGAACAGCGGTTTCCAGACACCATTCTGGAAATATTCTGCATGGTATTTAGTAATGGAGGGCCCGGCTTCCGTAATGGTAATGGCATTAAAGGGCTTATCGCGGTCCAGCACCACTTCCCACCAGGGCTGTTTTACCGTGGTATTGGAGGTCCAGGATGTGGTGAAATCATCGTCATTGGCAAAGTCCATAATGTTCATATCATCGCTCCAGCTGGAATTGGCAGGTTGGTGTTTGGCTATATTAGAGGATATAACAGGCGCTTCGCCTTCCGGCAGCTTAGCCACCGGGCCTTCATTTTTCCATTGTTTGCCAATGGCCTGCAAGGCCTGTAAAGCGTTATCATCTATCAGCCCATCCCGGTTAGGCGCTACGTTTAAAATAAAGTTGCACCAGGCATTGTTAAAAGGCACAATGTCGTCATTCACCAGCATCTTCGGATCTTTTACCGGGTCTTTCGGGAAAGTGGTTTTCCAGAACCATGCTTTATTAATAGGCAGGCAGGAAAGGGCCGGCAGGCGGTTGTTTTCCTTGGATATATGCTGGCCTGCGCCCTGCTCATAAGATTTAATGTCGGTATACATCAGCGCTTCTGCCGGGTATTTGGCTGAGTTCAGGTCCATCACCAGGCAATTGGGCTGCAGGGTTTTAATAAGGGTATAGATCTCTTCAAACGGTACTGCATCATACGAGATCCTTGACCAGGGCGCATCCCAGCCGTCTATGATCAAAGCCGTAATTTCCCCGTAGTTGCTAAGCAGCTCTGTAAGCTGCGCCTTGATCATCTCAACCTGCTGGCGGGTAATAAAACCCGGGCGTATCTTATGATGTGTATCAAGGATGGAATAATACAGGAATGTTTTTAACCCCTTTGCACGGAAAGCATTCACATATTCCCGTACCACATCCTTTTTCAAAGGGCTGTGCATTACATTATAATCGGTGGTTTTGGTATCCCAGATGCAAAAGCCGCTATGATGCTTGGTGGTTAAGCAGCCATAGCTCATATTGGCCGATTTTGCGGCGGCGGCCCACTGGTTGCAATCCAGCTTTTTAGGATCAAACAGGGCAGGGGAGGCCTCCGGGTCGGCCCAGTCCTGGTCCATGAACGTAGGAATGTTAAAGTGAATGAACATGCCAAAGCGCAGGTCCACAAATTGTTGCTGTAAATCGTGTAAGGGTGCCCGTGAGGGTGTGGTTGACTGTGCCCTTGCCAGTAGAGATATACAACAGCAAACAAAAATCCCGAAAAGCCTGTTCATTGATAGCGGTTTGAAGTGATGGGGCTAAAATTATATATTTGCCAACAATTTGCAAATAAAACGTCCGCTTATATATGAAAGCCGTTAAACCATCCTATGTTGTATTGCTTGTTTTGCTGAGTTGTTTTTCCTTCTGCTCACCGCTTATTTCCCGTTACAATGAATATGCCTACCAGCAAACCACCGCGCTGAAAGTAGATGTGCTGAAGGCCATGGACCTGGGAACAGACAGCTTTTCCCTGCATAAGGAAACACTTTCCGAACTGCAGACCAAAATTGACAAGGTCTATGAATACGAGGTGCACCGGCCCAATAATAAGATCACCCTGGAAATGTGGAATGCCATGAAAGACCCCGGCAAACACCTGTTGGGCGGTTATTTCAAATACTGGCAGGATCATGCTGTGCTCAGTAAACCCTTTATTGAAGAAGCCAAGATACAGGTAGGCGCAGCCTTTGACAAGATCGCAGAGCTGGAGAGCGGAAAAATTAAGAATGAATAATCAAGGCCATCTGTCCTTGAATAACAGAACTTCCTTCACGCAGTCTTATTCATTCTTAATTAAAACTGCCTCCACGCACAACCTATTAATATTCATTCTTAATTGTTAATTACACAGAGATGAACTTTGACGAAATATTCGATAAACTTATAAAAGACATTACTACACTGGCTAAATCTACTGTTAAGAACTATTCTGAAGCGGCGGTTAAGGATGGGAAGCAGTTCATGCAGGAATCTGAAGAAAAGCTTAAACGCTGGACCCTGCTGCTGGCCAGCAAGCAGCTGACCACCGAAGATTTTGAATGGCTGGTAATGAGCCAGAAAGACCTGGCCCGGATGGAGGCGCTTAAACAAAGTGGCCTGGCCCTGGCCCGTATAGATGCATTCCGCATGAGTATGCTCAACCTCATTATTGATACGGTTTTCAGCATTATTAAAATATAGCAGGAGGGGCAGGAATTTTGGGCGTTTACAACGAGTTAACTTTTTATTTAATTTATTACTGTTAACTTCCTGCAAGTAAAGCCATATACTATGGAATTTATGATCACCCATTACCAGATATCCCCGCTGGTGCATGGCATCCGGAAATGCCGGTTTATTTACGCTCTTGATGATGGCACCATTACGGTGGTATGTGTGAATGGCAGAAGGAAAATGCAGGATTTTCTTGCCAATACCGGTGCTATTGAGCTGGAAGAATCAGTGAGCATCTACGAAAAAGCCAATGAAATAAGGCGTATGCTGGGCAAAAAGCCCGAAGCTGTTCCGCATGAAGCGGAAGATTAACAGCCTCCCTGGCTGTTCTGTTATTGTGAATAGGCTTCAAAAGCCTCCAGGTATTTATCAATATAGGCTTGTTTGGTTTTAACTTTGTACTGCATCACAAACCGCGGATGTTCCAGGGGAACTATTTTCTCAAAAAATTGCTCCTTTTCATTCAGCGCCTGCAGGAATGCGGCATTTTTTCCCGTGCCCATACAATAACACACTTTGGTGCTGATACCGAAACCAAGCTGCTTGCGCAGGCTGCTCACAATAAGATCATGCACCGCATTGGTTAATGCTTTGCTGTCGTAATAGTTATAGTTTACCACCTTATCCTTCCCATTGCCGGCAGTAAACCCCAACGGACATACGGAGCTGATGTAAAAGTCCTGGTAAAACGCCTGCACACCACCATAGGCATGTATCATATCATACACAAAAACAGAGGATGGCTCATGCGTTTTAAACCCTTTAACCGGGATACCACATTCCTCCGCCAAACGTTTAGTATCGCTGAAAGGCACGCCGGTAGCGCCGGAGCCCAGCCTGCCCGGGTTAATGCCCAGGATCAGGCGGCGCGTGTGCGTATCATCGTAGAACTTTTTATAGAACTGCTGCATTACATCCGCAATAGCAGCCTCCCGGAAGGGATTCATGATCTGTATGCCGGGCGGTAAGGCCCCTTTAAATTCCAGTGAGCGGTTAAACTTGATCACATGATCCGCAAAAGTTTGCATCCTATAAAACTAATTAATAATTAAGAATGAACAATTAATAATCATGAGCACCAATACTTCAAATACCGGTTATACCGAAAACTTCATGATCATTCAGAATATTCATTTGTAATCATATAGCACATGAAAAGCAGAACAGAAATACCTCTCTTCATCCTCCTCCACCATCATTAATTATTAATCATTAATTATTAATTTCCCTGTTCAACCAAATCTCCCCACCATGCGAACAGAAAAGCAGCTCCTTAACAGGAGGAATTTCCTCAGGAGCACCGCCACCATTGCCACCGGCCTCAGTATGCTGCCCCTGGGCGGCTGGGCTGCCGGTATCCCCGTATCCAATGTGGAAAATGATATAAACATTATTGGCCCCAAAGCCGGTTATTCCCCCCAGGTAGGTACCCTGGTATCTATGATGGACTGGATGCGTTTTGTAGTACTGATGTCCGTAAATAAAATGCAAACCACCGACCTGGATTATCTGCATGATGCAAAGGCCAATACCATTGGCGCCATGTTATTACACCTGGCCGCCACCGAACGTTTTTACCAGATCCATACCTTTGAAGGTAAAAAATGGGGCGATTGGAGCGAGGCCGATAAAAAACGCTGGGCAATTGCCTCGGAGCTGGGCGAGCCTGCCCGGGAAGCCATTAAAGGCCATGACCTGAACTATTACCTGGATACCCTGAAAGAAGTACGGCAGCATACCCTGGATGAATTTAAAAAACGCGATGATAAATGGCTGCTGACCGTAGATAAAGACTGGCCCTGGGGCCCCACCAATAACTATTGTAAATGGTTTCATGTGTGCGAGCATGAATCTAATCATAACGGGCAAATTAAGTGGATAGCCGGCCGCCTGCCCGGCGCAAAACCTCATGAAGGATGATGGAATCTAATTTAAAATTTTGCATTTCTTAGTAATGCATTAATACTTTTACATTTAAGATTTGAAATTTTACATTTTACATTTCTAAATTTTATCCCTGATGGATGTTGAATTAACGGCAGGCCCGGGCTCCAGAGTACAACACGCCCGTTACGGCCCCGGGGTAATTATCGGCGTAAAGTATGCCCAGTACGTGGTAACCTTCATGAACAGCGGTATAGAAGAAATAGACAAAACCGATCCGCTGTTTGAGGTGCTCTACGCCGAAAACCAGACCACAGAGCTGGAAACCACCTCCGATGTGGAAAAATCACTGTTAAAGATCCTGCGCCTCTGGGGTGGCTTTTCTGAAATAGTGCCCATTGGCGACCGCTGGTCTAAAGGTACCCTGATCCTGCAGCCTGCAGATGCTGCCTTAAAACCCAAGGAAATACCGCTGGAAGCGTTCTTTCACAAGATCGTAATGGTACGCGACCGCCTGCGGGTGCTGGAACAGCAGATCAACAGCCACAAGCTGCTCAGCGATGACGATAAGGTGAACATGCAGCAGTATATTACCCGCATTTACGGCTCCCTCACCACCTTTAACGTATTGTTCCGGGATAAGGAACACTGGTTTACAGGCGAAAAGGGTAGCGGCGAATAAAAGCTGTTAGTGGTTAGCGGCCTTATTCCTTATTAACAACTAGCTACTAACCACTAACAGCTTATTTTTAATTTACATTTCTCCTAAAAAATCACTACTCTTGCCCCTCAGAAGGGGCTATTCCCTTCCGATATTATACGCTAGCAGTGCAACCATATACCTCATTGAACCGCCGCAAAGGGCTGTTACTCGCCTTTGTGTGCTTACTGCCCATGGCCCTGTGGGCACAAACCGCACGCCCGCCAAGGGATTCTGCCGGTAACCAGAACAGGGAACGCCCCGGTTTTGCAGACAGCATTCTCCAGAAAATAGAAAAGGTACAGCAAACCCTCACCCGTATCAACAACGTTACGGAAGATGGTTTTAACACCACCGAAATTGAGCAGGACCTGCCGGACATTCAATCCAACATCCAGATCATTAAGGAAAACCTGTCAGTATACAGCAGTGTGCTCAATATCAAAAACCTGCTCACCTTCCAGGTGCTTATGGGCGATATGCAGCAGCGCCTGGATGGCTGGCGTACTTCCCTGTTTAAGTACAACCGCCAGTTAGTGACCATGCAAATGGAAATGCGTGGTTTTGCCAAAGATGAGGTAATGCAGCAGCTACGTAAGGATAGCCTGCTGCAAAAGCTTTACCTGGATGAAATGGCCGATATTAAAAAGAACTGGAAGCTGGCGCGCCGCTCTGCCAAAGCCAACCAAACGCGTATTGCGCAGCTGCAGGCCAATGTATCCAAAAGTTATTTTGTGCTGATAGAGCTGCAGGATGATGTGCGCGACCGTATCCGCCAGTCCGGCATGCAGTCATTCAGCAAGGAGTATAACTACCTGTGGGAGGTAGCGGATAGTAACAAAACCAGTGTGGAGGTAATGGCCCTGGCGCGTAAGTCATACGCCGGGCAGCGCAAAATGCTGGGGTATTATTTCCGGGCGCACAAGGATAACTGGCTCTGGTTAATATTGATAGCCCTGGTGTATTTCGGCTGGGTGTTTAACGCCTTCCGTAAAATACGCCATGCCGGGCAGCAGCAGGTAATAACAGAAGCGGCATTTAAATATATTAAGCCCATACCTGTGCTGGCCGCGCTGGTAGTAGCGCTAAGCATGGCGCCGTTCTTTGATCTGCGGCCGCCTTCCGCCTACGTGGAAATGATGCAGTTCTTCCTGCTGCTTACGCTCACCATCCTTTTCCTGCGCCGCTGGCCTAAACGCCTGTTCTATTGCTGGGTGGCCATTGTGATCTTTTACCTGCTGTATTCCTTTACCAATGCCATTATTACGCCCAGGCTGTCTACCCGTATTGCTTTGCTGGTACTGAACATAACCTCTGTATTATTCGGGTGGCTGTTCCTGCCCCGCATCCGGGAGGAGCTGCCTATGAAAAAGTTCATCCGCATTGTGTCTTTCATTTACATAGGACTGAACCTGCTGGCAGCTTTCTGTAACCTGTTTGGCCGCATCAGCATGGCCAAAGTGTTTGGAACCGCCTCCATCTACAGCCTTATACAGATCATTGGCCTTGCGGTGTTCATACAAATGATTACCGAAGCGTTTTATGTGCAAATGCTGAGCAGCCGCGTAACAGCCGATACCAAAAGCCTGCTGAACTATGAGCGCATACAGGGTAAGCTTAGCAAGCTGCTTTCTATAGGGGTGGTTATTTGCTGGCTCATTATCTTTACCACCAATCTTAATTTATATGATTTTCTGCTGCAGGGTATTTTGCACCTGCTGAATGAGCCGCATAGGATAGGCAGCACCCGTTTTACCTTTGCAAGTATGGTTATGCTGGTGTTTATCCTGTACGTAGCCAACGTATTGCAGAAATACATTGGTTATTTCTTTGGGGAAACGGAAGATGGTTTCAGCGGGGAAATTACCCGCAGAGGCCCCCGCCTGGTAATGATCCGTTTATGCGTAATAGTATGTGGCTTTTTACTGGCCATTGCCGCCACCGGGCTGCCCATAGATAAGATCACCATTGTGCTGGGCGCCCTGGGTGTAGGTATTGGCCTGGGTTTGCAGGACATTGTGAACAACCTCATCTCCGGTATCATTCTCATTTTTGAACGGCCGCTGCAGCTGGGTGATTACGTGGAAATATCCGACAAAAAAGGACGGGTAAAAGATATTGGCATCCGTGCCAGCCGCCTGCTTACCACCGATGGGGCAGAAGTGGTGGTACCCAACGGGCAGCTGCTGTCCGGCCAGCTCACTAACTGGACGCTTACCAATGATCACATCCGTATTGAGCTGCCGGTTACTATCAGCCCCACGGAAAAGCTGCCTGCCGCGCAGGAAGCCATTCAGCAAACCATCCAGGCACATGCCCAGGTAATGCATAAAATGCCCGTTGATATCCTGTTCACCCACGTAAATGATAAGGAATGCGGGCTGCGCGTATTATGCTGGATCAGCAATATTGCCAATGAACATAAAGTAAAAAGTGAGCTGCTGCTGCAGGTATACCAGGCGTTGAAAGCAGCGGGAGTGGAAGTGGGGTGAGGGAAGCAGAAAGCGCAAAGCTGAAAGCTGAAAGCTTAATGCGTATTGCAGGGCTAAAAATATAAAGCAGAAAGCTGAAAGCAAGGGAACTAATCCGCTCCAATGCTTTCAGCTTTCTGCTTTATCCTTTATGCTTGTACTAATACCGGCCTTTCGCCCAATGCTTTCATTAAACGGAAATGCGATCTTACAGCTTCCATCATAGTAGGAATGCTGTTATAAGGCAGGCCATATTCGTCACATTTAGCTTTTACTATTTTACTGATAGCAGGGTAGTGCACATGGCTGATGCGGGGAAATAAATGGTGTTCTATCTGGTAATTCAGTCCGCCGGCAAACCAGGAAACTACCTTGCTGCCGGGTGCAAAATTAGCCGTAGTTTTTATCTGGTGAATAGCCCACTCGTTCTCAATCACTTTATCTTCATCCGCTACGGTCTCAAATTCAGTTTCCTCTACCACATGCGCCAGCTGGAATACAATAGACAGGGTAAAGCCCATTACAGCATGCATCACTAAAAAGCCTACCAGCCAGGCCTGCGTGCCCACCAATAAAATGGGGATCAGTATATAAAATACCAGGTACAATACTTTGCTGGCCCAGAAAATAATGTGATCATTCAGCTTCATGGGCTGCAGCGGCGTTTTATATACTTTACGGCCCAGGTATTTGATAAAATCTGTGAGGAACACCCACAGGATGGAGGAAAGGCTGTAAATAAGCGGCAGGTAAATATGCTGCACACGGTGCATGGGTACCCAGCGCTGGGTGCTGCACTGGCGGATCACCGGGCTTTTGGCAATATCATCATCCACACCGTCTACATTCGTATAGGTATGGTGTATAATGTTATGTTTCTGTTTCCAGATAAAGGCATTGCTGCCCAATGCATTTAAGGTAAGGCCCAGTACCTCATTTACCCAGGGTTTACGGGAATAGCTGCCGTGGCAGGCATCGTGCATCACGTTAAAACCAATACAAGCCAGCACAAAACCTAATACACCGCTTATTAAGATACCCGCTAAGGCCGGCATCGTCACAAACAGCAGCAACAGGTACATTCCAATAGCGCCGGGGATCAATACAGCCGTTTTAATATACAGGCGCCTGTTACCTGTTTTTTTTATGTTGTTCTCTTTGAAATACACTTCAATGGCTGCTTTCAATGATTGAAAAAAGAAAGCATTCTTGTTATTAAAAGTGATTTTTGCCATGTTGAATTATGGATAATTTTTAGTTCGGACAATCAATAAGGTGTGGCAATTGAAGATTCACTGAGAAGGAAAATATTTAATGTAAACTCAAATCAGCTAAAGTTAAATGCCTATATCTGCAACTAAGATAGTCTTTTCTATGTTAAAAAAATCATAACTATGTTATGAGCATGTTATTTAAAGTGAAGAGGCTGTAATCCAGCAGAATATATTTGGTTTATTCAATGCTTAAGACTAACTTGCACCTTTATTAGTTTTTTAAAATTTACAAATGAACACAAAATTCCAAGGAACTGTAAAGTTCTTTAACGAGACAAAAGGCTTCGGCTTCATTAAACATGATGAATCCAATAAAGAAACTTTTGTACACGTAAATGGTCTCGTACACGAGATCCAAGCCGACGACCGCGTTGAATTTGAGCTGCAGGAAGGCAGAAAAGGTATGAATGCTGTTAATGTTAGACGCATAGACTAAGACTAATCTCTTTTTTTATACCTGTAAAAAAGGTCCTGGTGAACACCGGGACCTTTTTTTTTTGCCTTAAAACCGCAGCCGGTACAGGAAATCCGGGAAAAAACCGATCTGGTACGCCGTACCCACCGCATTTTTAGCCGTATTATACTGCTGCGTCAGCACATTTTCATTGTTCGTAAGGTTTTGCAGATCCAGGTAAAATGTATGGGATAAAAAGAGTAAGTATTGTTTTACCTGGTGGATTAAAAAAAATAAAGCATGCTGTTTAAAACAGTTGCCTTATTTTATGGAAGAATGGGAAACAAAAGGCTCCAGCTTTATCCTCACATACTGCTGCAGTAAAATAGGATACATATTGTACAGGATATTGGTAAGCAGTAAAATTCCCGCCCAGGCATATTGTTTTTGCACCAGCGCATAGATCATGATGCAAATAAAAAAACAAAGCAGCACGTAATGGAAACGTTCAAACATATACGTTTTCCGGTAATGCAGCTGAATGGCCTGTCGCGTATTGCCCACCACCTTATAGTGCGGATATTTTCTGCGGACCAGGTTATTGATAACAGTACCATTCTGCGTAACCTGGTTTATATAATGTACGCCCAGCTTATGGTACACGGCTGTGGTAGTGCCCAGCTGCAATTTATTTAAAACACTCCGGGGAAGGAACAGTGTAATGATGCTGATGGCGCCGGCCACATACAGCCACAGTGGCGCTACTGAACTGTAACAGTAAATATAAATGGGCAGCAGGTTCAATACGGACCAGAAGAGGTTGGCAACCCCGTTGTAAAAGACAACCCTTTGCTTGATCCCGGCAGGCTCCATATAACAGCTGTTGGCTACTATCCAAATATACACAATAGCCTTTGCAAATACCAGCTACTCCATAGCGCCGAAAATATGTTTATTTACCTGGCCAAGCTCATCCTGGTTAATGGTATGGCCCATATTATCATATACTTTAAGGATAACCTGCGCATGTTTATCCTGCAATATGTTTGCAGTAGCGTACACGCGCTCAACAGGCACATGCATATCTGGGTTGCTGCTGCCTATGAAGATGGGGGTGCCATTAAAGTCGCCCTTATAATTTTCAGGATAGATCTTATCGCCGATCAACCCACCGGTAAAAGCAGCTGCGCCGCCATATTTAGTGGCATTACGTGTAATAAATTCCAGCATCAGGCAGGCGCCCTGTGAAAAACCCAGGAAATAGGTTTGCTCCGCTGTAATACCCTGCTGTTGCAGGTCTTCTGTTATTGCTTTTAACACATTTAGCGCAGCTGTTAACCAGGGTTCATTGCGCTCCGGCGCTGCTAAGAATGAGTTGGGGTACCAGCTGTTACCGCTGGCCTGCGGCGCCAGCAGCGCAAAATTTTGCACCGCCAGGTGAGGCGCCAGGCTGAGAATGTCCTCAGCGCTGCCACCCCGTCCATGTATCATCACCAAAGCCTTTTGAGCTTCGTTCACAGGTAATCCTGCGGTTATAATATTTTTTGTGTGCATCTTATTTGTATTGGTCTAAGTGTAAGCTCACCTGCGGCAATTCCTTTGCTATCTGCTCCCGGCTGGGTTCAAACTGGGCAGGCAGCTTCAGGCCTTCGCCCAAATGTTCCATCGGTTCATCTACCGCAAAACCAGGGCCTGCCGTAGCTACTTCAAACAGCACACCGCCCGGCTCCCGGAAGTAAATAGAAGTAAAATAATTGCGGTCCAGCACCGGCGTGGTATTGATCATGCGTTGCACTATCTTCTGGCGTACTGCCAGCTGGGAGGCGCTATCAGGTGTACTGAAGGCAATATGGTGCACGGTACCGTTGCCTGCCAGGCCTTTCAGGCTTTCCGGTGAGCAAAGGATGTCAATATAATTACCCGGTTTATCTGTAGCCGCAAAGCGGAAACGGTTGCCTTTTTCTGCTATCAGCTTATGATCCAGCTGTTCGGTAAGCAAACCTGCGGTACGTTCATAACCGTCTTCCCATATTTCTACATTGTAAAAACCTTTGATGGCATATTCAATAGGTATGGGGCCATAGGTGAATCCCTTACGTTCATCACGGTCATTAAATACCAGCTCCAGGCCTAAACCATCCGGGTCTTCAAAGTAGATCACTACTTCACCGTCAAAACGCTCCTGCGGCTCTTTGTAGCTTACACCAAAACGTTTCAGCCTTTCCAGCCAGAAGCTAAGCGCAGCAGCAGGTACGGAAAAAGTAGTGGTATTCAGCATGCCTTTACCATGGCGGCCATGTACCAGGCTTGCACCATAAGGGAAAAAGGTCATAATGCTGCCGGGGTGGCCGGCTTCATCGCCATAATAAAAATGGTATACATCCGGCGCATCAAAATTCACGGTCTTCTTCACTAAACGAACGCCCAGGATACCGGCATAAAAATCTATATTCTTTTGAGCATCACCTGCTATTGCAGTAACGTGGTGAATGCCTGTAATTAACTGGCTCATATATTTAATTTAAGGGTGGATGTTCTTTTGTTTGGTTTATTTAGCTAATGCAGCTTGTATCTCATTATCCAGCAGGCCGCTGCCACCGCCATAGTGGCGTATTACCGGCACTCCGGGCTGTAGCTGTAACAGTTTGGTGGTTAATGCAGCGCCTTCCTGTTCAGAGATGCCTGCGCAAAGCAGCACCAGGTCAAAAGCTGTTTTTTGAAATGCTGCCAGGGCTTCCTCATCCGTAGTAACGGTGATGCCTGTACGGTTTCCGGGTGTGTTCAGCAACCGGTTTATTACAGCCATGATCTCCGGGTTGCGGCCTATTGCCAGTATGTTTAAAGCTTGCATAACGGTTTAGTTAATTTGCATGGGCACTTCCATGATCAGTAATTCAGCATCAGCGCTGTTGGCGGTAATGGCAATGTTATCCGTACCGGTAATTCCCAGTCCATCGCGTTCCGCTAAGGCTTGCCCGTCTACGGTAAAGCTGCCTTTGATCACAAAAACATACACACCATTGCCCTGTTTTTTCAGGTTGTAAGTGGTTGCAAAACCAGCATCAAAGTGGCCCAGGTGAAACCAGGCATCCTGGTACAGCCAGGTACCGGCATCGTCCGGGTTAGGGGAGATGATCTGCTGTAAGGTATTATGCCGGTCTGCCGGGTTCAGAGTGATCTGGTCGTACCGGGGCGTTACATTCAGCTTGTTGGGAAACAGCCAGATCTGCAGGAACTTAACCGGTTTGGCCGGGTGGCCGTTATACTCGCTGTGGAATACGCCGCTGCCCGTGCTCATGATCTGGATATCGCCCTGGTGAATGGCCTGGGTATGCCCCATGTTATCTTTATGTTCCAGCTGGCCTTCCAGCGGAATGCTGATAATTTCCATGTTATCATGCGGGTGGGAGCCAAAGCCCTTGCCGCCAGCTACCACATCATCATTTAAGACCCGTAAAGCGCCAAAATGAACCCGGTCGGGGTTATAATAACCTGCAAAACTAAAGGTCTGGTGGCTGCTTAACCAGCCGTGGTCCGCATGTCCGCGGGTAGCTGCCGTATGTAAGGTATGTGTTGCCATAATTGTAATTTGATAACACAAATTTCCGAAAGGCAAGGGTTATGACCATTAACCTAGATTAAGAAAGCGGAAAGGAGAAAGGATAAAGCAGAAAGCAGGGAGAGTTACCTAAACAAGAAGGTCAAAAGTAAAAAGCAAGCAAATCGCCTCAATCAGCTTTCAGCTTTCCGCTCTCTCAAATAAACGTTCTTGTTCCGCTCAAGCTTTCCCTGAACTGTTTAGGCGTACAACCTTTCTTCTTTTTAAACAGGCGGTTAAAGTTAGATATATTGTTAAACCCGCACTTATAGGATATTTCAGCCACCGCATGTGTAGTATTCACCAGCAGGCGGCAGGCATGCCCCAGCCGGATCTCATTCAGGCTGTCAATAAACGTATTGCCGGTGCACTTCTTAATGAAACGGCTGAACGAAACCTCCGTCATACTTACCAGCTTTGCCACATCTGTAAGGCTGATGGCTTTGTCGTAATTAATATTCATGTACTCGAAGGCCTTCTCAATGCGCCGGCTGTTATGGTTAAACAAACCCTTATGAAAAGTGGTGTCCGACAACGTGCGCATGTTGCGGGAAATAGACAGGTCGTGCAGGATGGACATCAGCTCCAGCACCGAATCAAATCCCGCTTTCTGGTTCAGCGTCAGCAGGCGGGGAGTGAGCTGTTTGATGGTGTCCGGGGAAAACAGGATGCCGTTAGCCGCCTTTTCAAACATCACCCGCATAAAGCTTAGCTGGTTCTTACGCAGCAGCTTATCATCAAACAGGTCGCGGTGAAACTGGATGGTGATCTCCGTGATTTCCTTGCTGCGGCATTCATGCGTAAACCAGCCATGGTTCAGGTTAGGGCCTACCAGCACCAGCTCCTCTGTTCCGATAGTATCTATATGATCGCCTACTATGCGCTGCGCACCCTTTGCATTTAAGATCAGGTTCAGCTCAAATTCTTCATGATAATGTAAGGGAAAATCAAATTTATGCTTGCTGCGGGCAAAGATCATGAAACAATCGCTCTGGGTAAGCGGGGTAATTTCCCGCAGAATGTTGCTGGTGATGGCTGCGTGATTCATAACAGTGGAGCTTATATACTCAAATATAATGGATAAAATAATACCACCCCATATTCCCCGGGGCAAATTTATCAAGCGCCCTGTTTACAGGCATTCACCATGTATTCACTTTTATCGCCTTTTCAATAACGATACAATCTGATAATAAGAAGATAAAAAAGTACAAATAAGGAGT
Source organism: Chitinophaga sp. GbtcB8 (assembly GCF_019091455.1). Classification (GTDB taxonomy): domain Bacteria; phylum Bacteroidota; class Bacteroidia; order Chitinophagales; family Chitinophagaceae; genus Chitinophaga. The sequence goes on along the minus strand of NZ_JAGXJN010000026.1, from coordinate 33,199 downwards.
GTGTATTAAGATTAGTTTTGGATCAAATTCTTTCGTTATGAAACTCTTACAAAAAGTTTCCACCTGCAGCATTGTACTGTTGCTGTATGGGCTATCCCTTGCTGCGCAAAGCAGAACCGTTACCGGCGCTATTACGGACGACAAAAACAACCCGCTTCCCGGTGCCACCATTCGCGTGAAAAACACGCAGGTAGCCACTGTGGCCGATAACAAGGGAAAATACACATTACAATTACCCGAAGGAGCCGGAACGCTGCTGGTAACTTTTACAGGCATGGAACCACAGGAGATCCCTGTTAAACAGCGTAGTACCATTAACGTTAGCCTGTTATATTCCAACACTAATTTAACGGATGTAGTAGTGGTAGGTTACGGCCAGGTAAAAAAGCGTGACCTTACCGGTACTGTAGCATCTATTAAAGGCACAGAGATCACCAAATCTGCCGTTAGCTCTCTGGAACAGGGCCTCCAGGGCCGCATAGCAGGGGTGGCCGTTTCCCAGAACGATGCAGCTCCCGGCGGCGGCATCAGCGTACAGGTGCGTGGCACCAGCACCTTATTAGGCAGCGCAGAGCCCCTGTATGTAATTGATGGTGTGCCTGTAGCCAATGCGCGCGCCTCCATTAACCAGATGGGCGCACAGGAGCCTAACCACAACATCCTTACCAATACCAATGTGCTGTCGTCCATTTCACCGGCCGACATTGAATCCATTGAAGTATTAAAAGATGCCTCTGCCACCGCTATTTACGGCTCCCGCGGCGCCAACGGTGTAGTGCTTATCACCACTAAAAAAGGGAAAGCAGGCAAGGGCCGCATTACTTTTAATACTTCTCAGGGCATTGCCACCGTTACCAAAAAGCTGGAAATGCTGAATGCCTACCAGTATGCTGAGTATGTGAATGAAGCCTATAAGAATGCCGGCTTCTCTGATAACGACCTGCCTTATAGCGGCACTAACGGCAAGCTGTCACCGGATCAGATCAAACAGAATTTTGGCGAAGGCATAAACTGGCAGGATGAAATATACCGCACAGCGCATATCCAGAACTATGAGCTGGGCGTATCCGGCGGTAATGACAAAAACACCTATGCCGTAATGGGCAACTACCTGGTGCAGCAGGGCGTGATCAAAGGCTCCCAGTATAAACGTGGGGGCGTGCGTGTTAACCTCGATAACCAGGTGCTGGACCGCGTTAAAATTTCTACCAACCTGTCGCTTACCCGCTCTACCAATGCACTGGTGCGCACATCCGCTACCACCGCAGGTTTGGAAGGCGGTATTGTAAGGGGTGCGTTAAACTATCAGCCCATTCCGTACTACACCGTTGACAGTAATAACCAGGTGCACGTAATAGATTATAAAAATGACCGCACCGTTTCACAGGACATCTTTAACCGTTTTGGCGCCAACCCGCTGCGGTATACGGATGAAGTGCTGGCCAAACAAACCGTTACCTCCGGTTTTGGCGGTTTTAATGCTTATGTGGATCTTGCCAAAGGCCTGATGTTCCAGACCCGCCTGGGCGCCAACTATTTTGAGCAGCTGAATGAAACCTACTACCCGCGCACTGTATCAGAAGGCCGCGCCACCAATGGTAAGGCCATTGTAAGTAACAGCAGTTATACCAGCATACTCACGGAAAATTTACTGACCTATAAACATGAGATAGACAAACACCGTTTCGACTTCCTGGGCGGTTTTTCCTATGAGCGTAGCATGAGCCGTTACCGCACCTCGGAATCCCGCAACTTCCCGGACGATAAGCTGGCCTATTACCGCCTGCAGGACGGCCTTTCCACTGCGCCTACCACTTCCGGCACGCAGCAATGGCAGCTGGCCTCTTTCATTGGCCGCGCCAACTATAACTTTGCAGATAAATACCTGTTTACCTACACCTTCCGTGCAGACGGCTCTTCCCGTTTGGCAGAAGGTAAAAAATGGGATTACTTCCACTCCGTAGCGCTGGCCTGGCGTATGAGCGAAGAAGCTTTTATTAAAGACATGAATGTGTTCTCTGACCTGAAGCTGCGCCTGAGCTATGGCGAATCCGGCAACCAGGCCATTTCCCCCTATGCCTCCAAGGGCGTGCTTTCCGGCGTAATTGCCAACATGGCCAACCAGGTTATATCCGGTGTAGATGAAACCACGTTGCCCAATAAAGACCTGGGCTGGGAGCATAGCGGGCAATACAACATAGGGTTAGATGCAGCCTTTGCAGACCGCTTTAATTTTACGGTGAACGTATACCAGCGTAATACCCGCGACCTGCTGCAGCAGATCACCTTACCACCCACCAGCGGTTATACCAACCTGGCCATTAACTCAGGCAGTGTACGTAATAAAGGAATTGAGCTGGAATTGGGCAGCGCCATTTTTAATGGCGATTTTAAATGGAATGTAGCCGCCAACTTTTCCATAAACCGCAATAAGATCACAGACCTGGGTAATGTGCAGGAACAGTTTGCAGACAGGCTGGGCGCAGGTTACGGGCTGGATGTAAAACCCTTTATACAAAAAGTGGGCTTGCCCATTGGCGCTGTATATGGTTATGAAACAGATGGTATTTTCCAGAACCAGAAAGAGGTGGATGATTATAAAAGCGTACAATCCGATGCCAAAATTGGGCAAACCCGTTTTAAAGACCGCAACAACGACGGCGCCATTAATGACCTGGACCGCACCGTGATAGGCGATATTAACCCGGACTATACCTGGGGTTTTACCAATAACCTGAGCTTCAAAAATTTTGACCTGAGCATCCTGCTCACCGGTGTGCAGGGCAATGATGTATTGAACAGCAACCTGCTGAACTTTTACACCCTCAGCGGCTCCGGCAACATACCCAAATATGTGTATGACCAGGTTTGGAGAGGGGAGGGCACCAGCAATACCGTGATACAGGCTAACCAGGCCAATACCACGGCCAGCCGCTTCTCCCGCCTGTTCCTGGAAGATGGCTCCTATGTAAGGATCAAGAATGTGCAGCTGGGCTACAACTTCCCGCGCATCAAAGGTATTTCCAGCCTGCGCGTATATCTGAATGCTGTGAACCTGGCCACCTTTACCAAATACAAAGGTTATGATCCGGAAGTAAGCGCCTTTGAAAATGCCAATATGCGTGGGGTAGACCTGGGCAGCTACCCGCAATCCAGAACTATTAGTGTAGGCGTAAACGTAGGCCTGTAAATTATTCCACAGAGAAAAACATGCACACATGAACAAGTTACTCACCATAGCTTTTGCCGCGCTGGCCATAGGGGCCACGGTATCCTGCAAAAAAGCCCTGGAAGAAAAAGTATATGATTTTAAAGACCCGGAAACCTTTTACCAGACAGACCAGGAGCTGCTGCTGGGCGTGAACGGCGTATACAAGAACCTGATGACCTGGAACCTCTGGATCTCGCCCGCCTGGCAATCCGTGCTGGGGGAAGATGATGACCTGCTGCTGGATAACTGGCTGGCAGGCGGTTACAGCGGCAACCAGGCCGGCCAGTGGTACATACAACGCCCCTGGACAGGTTATTACTACGCAGTGCAGCGCGCCAACCTGGTGCTGAAATATGCTAAACAGGTTACCGGCGATGCTGCGCTGATAAGCCGCATACGTGGTGAAGCCCTGTTCCTGCGCGGGTTCTGCTATTTTGAGCTGGTAAAACGGTATGGCGCAGTGCCCCTGCGTTTAGAAGCCTACACGCCCGAACAATCTATGGACCTGGCCCGCAGCCCGGTAGCAGATGTGTACAAACAGGTAGAGACAGATCTGAAAGAAGCAGCGGACCTTTTGCCGCTTACGTATGGCGGTGAAGGTTATAGCGACAACGACCGCGGACGCCCTACCAAACCCGCGGCGCTGGGGTTATTGGCAAAAGCCTATATGCACATGGCCGGCGATGAGCTGAAACAAACCCAGTACTTTGCACAAGCCGCAGCCATGGCCAAAGCGGTAAAAGATCTGGCAGATGCCAACGGCTACCCTGCACTGGAAACATCATACATGAAGCTCTTTGATGAAGCTACCCAATCCCGCAGCAACGAAATACTCTTTGCCATTCCCGCTACACACTCACCCAACCAGGGTGCAGAGCTGCCCGGTTATTTTTCACCTCCCGGTTTTTACAGCGGTGGCGGCAGCGGTGGCTGGGTAAGCCTGCGCACAGATTTTTACAACCAGTTTGAAGCCGGCGATAAACGTGTAGCTTTTGGCAGCGCCCTGTGGACCACCTGGAAAGACCAGGGTAATGCTACCTACTACCAGATCTCCCAGCTGCCGGCAGGCGCAGTGCTGCAAAGCAACGGCACCTGGGGCGGCGAGTATGATGGCGGCGGTGGTTACGGGCAAAATACCTACACGCTCAATGGTGCTACCATCTATGGCTCTCCGCGTTACTACAGCCTTAAGTATACTGATCCTAATGCACAGGCTAAAGATGAAAATGGCAACGACCCGATCATCTTACGGTATGCAGATGTACTGCTGATCTTAGCCGAAGCAGAGAACGAAGTAAGCGGCCCTACCGCCCTCGCCTATACGGCTATTAATGCAGTACGTGCCCGCGCCGGACTGGCCCCGGTATCCGGCCTTTCCAAAGATACCTTCCGGCAAAAAGTGCGCAATGAAAGAAGGTTTGAGCTCTACGGCGAATTTCAGCGCCGCTGGGACCTTACCCGCTGGGGCACCTGGCTGCAAACCATGAACGCCGCCGGCCGCCCGCGCCTGGAATACCAGAAGCTGTACCCCATTGCGCAGGAAGAAATAGCAGGGAACAAGCTGATACCGGTGAATAACCCGGGATATTAGTTAATTACGAATTGGCAATTACGAATGCAGTAGAACAGGGTTATAGTTTAAACGGCTACTATCTTTCGTTCGTAATTCGTAATTTCCAATTCACAATTATTTCCACGTTCACTGTATCTAATGCGTAATTATTCATTACATAATAATTTGCAATTAAAATATCCGCTGCATTCAATTCGTAATTATTCATACCATAATGTCTTTTCAATGGCATTCATGGCCCGCTTTGGGTGGGCCGTAATTGACAATTTGTAATTCATAATCCATGGCTTCCCGTTTCCTCGCACTCTTACTGTTCTCGCTTTTCTTCCATACGCAGTCTTACTCCCAGTCTGACCCTCAGGCTACGCCTGCAGCCAAACAGCTGCACCAGCGCCTGTATAAGCTTATGCAGCGTGGCATTATGTTCGGTCACCAGGATGATCTGGCCTATGGTGTTGGCTGGAAATATGAGTTTGGCCGTTCAGATGTAAGATCTGTCTGCGGGGATGGCCCGGCCGTTTACGGCTGGGACCTGGGCCATCTTGAGCTGGGCCGCAGCCATAACCTGGACAGCGTACCTTTTGATAGCCTGCGGTCTTATATCCGCATGGTATATGAAAGCGGTGGTATTAATACATTAAGCTGGCATGGGAATAATCCTGCTACCGGCGGTTCTGCCTGGGATACCTCGCTGGCCGTTACCGCTATACTGCCAGGCGGCAGCAGCAGCGCTACCTACACCGCCTGGCTGGATAAGCTGGCAGATTTTATGCTGTCGCTGAAAGCCGGCGATGGTACGCTTATACCCGTGATCTTCCGTCCTTTTCATGAGCACACCGGCAGCTGGTTCTGGTGGGGACAGCACCAGTGTACCTCCATGGAGTTCAGAACCTTATGGCAATACACCATAAATTACCTGCAAATTCAAAAGCATGTGCATAACCTGCTGTTTGCCTATTCTGCAGCGGATTTCAATAATGAAAAGGATTACCTGGAACGCTGGCCCGGCGATGATTTTGTGGACATAATAGGCTTTGATCTGTATCAAAGCAGCAGCGCAGCAGATTATCAGCATTTATTACGGGAGCGCTTACACGTTTTACAGGAGGTAGCGGCCGCACACGGCATGATCCCGGCCCTCACGGAAACCGGCCTGGAAAGGATCCCGGAAGCAAGCTGGTGGACGCAAACCCTGTTACCGGTACTGCAAGATTATAAATTATCCTATGTGCTGGTATGGCGCAACGGCCGCCCGGATCATTACTACGCGCCCTATCCCGGCCAGGCCAGCGCCGAAGACTTTAAAAAATTTCACGCAAACGAACATACGCTTTTCCTGGAGGAAGCAAAAAGCATAAAGGATAAAGCAGAAAGCCCGGAACTTAAAGCTGAAAGCATAAAGCCCAAAGCAAAAAGCTAGGGTTCGGCAAACGCCATTCCTTCGCGCCAATCCCTTTTTGCTTTATGCTTTCTGCTTTCCGCTCATAAAAAAACCAAATGAAACTCGCCACTATTGACCTGATCATCATCCTCGTATACCTGCTGGCCACTATAGCCATTGGCGTTATATTGAAAAAGCGCGCCAAAGCCAGCAAGGATGCCTACATGCTGGGCGGCAAATCACTGCCCTGGTACCTGCTGGGCCTCTCCAATGCCTCCGATATGTTCGACATTTCAGGCACCATGTGGATGGTGACCCTGGCCTTTGTATACGGTTTAAAAAGCATCTGGTTCCCCTGGTTATGGCCCTCCTTTAACCAGGTATTTATGATGGTGTACCTCTCTGCCTGGCTGCGCCGCTCTAATGTTACCACCGGCGCAGAGTGGATCAGCACCCGTTTTGGAAAGGGCAGGGGCACCTCGCTGTCACATACTATTGTGGTGATCTTTGCGCTCATCAGCTGCCTGGGATTCCTGGCCTATGGTTTTATTGGCCTGGGCAAATTTGTGGAGATCTTTGTGCCCTGGCAGGTAGTGCAGCCTTATGTACCCTTTACGGTCAGCGCGCAGTACGTACCGCATTTTTATGGAATTGTGTTCACGCTCTTTGCCGTGTTCTATGCCGTAATGGGCGGCATGACCAGCGTAGTATGGGCCGATGTGCTGAAGTACCTGATCATGAGCGTGGCAGCAGTAACCATTGCCATTATTGCTTACCGCAACCTGGCCGGCAGGCAGCTGCCCGTACCGGACGGCTGGCACACACCGTTCTTTAACTGGCGCCTGCAGCTGGACTGGAGCCAACAGATAAGAGAAGTGAATGAAAAAATTAAAAGCGATGGTTTCTCCCTCTTTGGTATCTTCTTTATGATGATGGTGTTCAAAGGTATCCTGGCCAGCCTGGCCGGTCCTGCGCCTAATTACGATATGCAGAAGATCCTTTCCACCCGCTCGCCCAAAGAAGCCTCCATGATGAGCGGCATTGTATCCGTGGTGCTGATACCGGTACGTTATGCCATGATCATTGGTTTTGCCGTGCTGGCCCTGTTGTATTACAACCAGCTGAATTTAAGCACACCCCAGGGCATTGACTTTGAAAAGATCCTGCCTTCCGCTATTTCCAATTTTGTGCCCGTAGGCCTCACCGGCTTGCTGCTGGCGGGTTTGCTGGCAGCCTTTATGGGTACCTTTGCCGGTACGCTGAATGCAGCGCAGGCCTATATCGTAAATGATATTTACCTGAAATACCTGCAGCCCAATGCAGCTAACCGCAGCATCACTGCTATGAACTACCTGTCCGGTATACTGGTAACGCTGGTAAGTATTGTGCTGGGATTGTTTGCACGGGATGTGAACAGCATTCTGCAATGGATCGTATCTGCACTTTATGGCGGTTATGTAGCAGCCAATGTATTAAAGTGGCATTGGTGGCGCTTTAACGGCAGCGGTTTTTTCTGGGGCATGCTGGCCGGTATTGTGCCTGCGCTCATTTTTCCGCAGCTGTTCCCCCATACCCTGGGGCTGTATTATTTTCCGCTTATCTTCCTCATTTCTGTAGCAGGCTGTATCCTGGGTACTTACGCAGCCCCTGCAACGGATATGGATACCCTGAAACATTTTTACCGCACCGTAAAACCCTGGGGGTTCTGGGGCCCGGTACAGGCGCAGGTAATGGCGGATGATCCCGGGTTCAGGCCCAACAAACGTTTTGGTACGGATATGTTCAATGTGCTGCTGGGTATTACCGCGCAGATCTGCCTTACACTATTACCCATTTATGCAGTACTCTCTATGCGGCTTCCATTAGCCGTAACCGTTATTATACTTGTTATTGTATGTATTACGCTTAGAAAAACCTGGTGGAAGCACCTGGATGAGCAAAACATTTAACCGTGAAGCACACCCTTCACTTAATTATTACGTTATGAACTTTTTTTCTGAAAGACTCTCTCAACTTAAAACACAGCATGAGGCCCTGCTGGCCCGGCCAAATGAACCGCTTACACCCGGTAACGGCATCTTCCAGCGTTACCGCTATCCCGTGCTCACCGGCGCCCACGCACCACTGTACTGGCGGTACGATCTGAACCCATCCACCAACCCATTCCTGATGGAACGTTTTGGCATCAACGGCACCTTTAACGCCGGCGCTATTAAATGGAAGGATAAATACCTGATGATGGCCCGTGTGGAAGGAGTGGACCGCAAATCATTTTTTGCTATAGCGGAAAGCGATAATGGCGTGGATAACTTCCGCTTCTGGGAATACCCCGCAGTGATCCCTGAAACAGACGATCCCGATATTAATATCTACGACATACGCCTCACCACCCATGAAGATGGTTATGTTTACGGCCTGTTCTGCACAGAGCGCCGCGATCCCGCAGCACCCGCCTACGACCAGTCTGCAGCATTGGCAAAATGCGGTATAACCCGCACCAAAGACCTGCAAACCTGGGAGCGCCTGCCAGACCTGGAAACACCCTCGCCCCAGCAGCGCAATGTAGTGCTGCACCCTGAATTTGTGCAGGGCCAGTACGCATTCTACACCCGCCCGCAGGATGGTTTTATAAACGCCGGTACCGGCGGTGGCATTGGATTTGGATTGTGTAAGGATATTACCCATGCCGTAATAACAGCAGAAAGCATCCTGGATGGAAAAGCCTACCACACCGTATATGAAGTAAAGAACGGCCTGGGGCCCGCGCCCATTAAAACCAAACAGGGCTGGCTGCACCTGGCGCATGGGGTGCGCAATACTGCGGCAGGACTGCGTTACGTGTTATACATGTTCCTCACAGACCTGCATGATCTGACGCGCATCACCCACAAGCCCACCGGTTATTTCCTGGCGCCGGAAGGGGAGGAGCGCGTAGGCGATGTATCTAACGTAGTATTCTCCAACGGGTGGATTGCTGATGATGACGGAAAAGTATTTATGTATTACGGATCATCCGATACGCGTATGCACGTCGCCGTTACCACCATTGAACAGCTGCTGGATTATGTAGTACATACGCCCGCTGATGGCGGCCGTTCGGCAAAAACCGTACACACCATTCACCAGATCATTAACACCAATAAACAATACCTGGCACATGCAAACGCCGCTTACTCGTTACCGTGAGGAAGTAAAACAGGAGCTGTACAACATTCTGCATTACTGGCAAAAGCATACTGTAGATGAGCAGCAGGGCGGCTTTTACGGCGCCCTCAATAATGCCAACGAAGTACAGCCTAATGCACCTAAAGGTGCAGTGCTGAATAGCCGCATCCTGTGGACCTTCTCAGCCGCCTATGGTTTTGATCAGAACAAAGAATGGTTATCATTGGCCAAACGCGCCTATGATTACCTGCAGCAGCATTTTCGCGATACAGCACATGGCGGCACCTACTGGTCCGTAGCTGCTGACGGTAAACCGCTGGATACCCGCAAACAGGTGTACGGACAGGCCTTCAGCATTTACGCACTCAGTGAATACTACCATCACACAAAAGAGCAGGCAGCATTAGATTGGGCCATTGATATTTACCGCCTGCTGGAACGTTACAGCTTTGACCCGCAGCGTAAAGGATATATAGATGCTTTCTCGCAGGAGTGGCAGCGCATTTCCGATACAAGGCTCAGTAACAAGGATGCCAATGCAGATAAAACCATGAACACCCATCTGCACGTGCTGGAAGCCTACACGAATTTATACCGCGTATGGCCGGATGCCGGCCTGCGCACGCAGCTGTACTATCTTATAAAAGTGTTCATTGATCATATCGTGAATGCACAAACGCATCATCAGATCCTGTTCTTTGATGCGAACTGGCAGCACCCATCCACCGTTTTTTCCTATGGACACGATATAGAAGCTGCCTGGCTGCTGCCGGAAGCAGCAGCTCTTTTAAATGACAGCGAGCTTACCCAGCAGGTAAAAGCCGTAAGCATGGCCCTGGCCAATGCAGCCGCAGAAGGGCTGGATGCCAATGGCGGTTTGAAGAATGAATATGAGCCGGCCACACAGCATACCGATGCGGATAAACACTGGTGGGTGCAGGCAGAGGCCATGGTTGGCTTTTTACAGGCCTATGAGCAAAGCGGGCAGCAGAGCTATCTGCAGCATTCCCTGAACAGCTGGGAGTTTATAAAAAAATACATCCTGGATAAAAAGGAAGGGGAGTGGTATTGGGGCGTAACGGCTAACCTGCAGGTGATGCCCCACCAGGATAAAGCCGGGTTCTGGAAATGCCCGTACCATAACAGCCGCGCATGTATGGAGGTAATGCGGAGAGTGGATGAGCTGAAGGAGTAGTAATGTGGCCTGTTAATTGTTGCAGAACGTAAAACACGTTTATGAGCCTGCTCACTGCAAAAACAGAACTGCTGGAAATCGCTTACCTGGATGAAGGACCTCCTGACGGTCCCGTTGTATTTTTATTACATGGCTGGCCGGACGACGTGCGCGGCTGGCAAAAGGTAGCCCCCATATTACACCAGGCAGGCCTGCGTACCATTACGCCTTACCTGCGCGGTTTTGGCCCCACCCATTTCCTGGCTGCCAGCAGCACCCGCGATGGACGTGGTTTTGCGCTGGCACAGGACGTAATTGACCTGGCAGATGTATTACAGATCAATGAGTTTTACGTAGCCGGCCACGACTGGGGCGGACGTGCCGCTTATTTGCTGGCCGCATTGTTTCCCCAACGGGTAAAAAGCCTGGCCGTAATGGCATTAACCTTTCAGCCGCACGGAGAATTTGCCGTACCACCGTTCCCGCAGGCACGCCAGTTCTGGTATCAATGGTTTATGTGTGTGGATGCCGGCGCCGCAGCAGTGAAAAAGGATCCTATTGGCTTTGCAAAGATCCAGTGGGATACCTGGAGCCCCGCCGGCTGGTATGAGGAGCAGGAGTTCCAGCAAACGGCAGAGAGCTTTAAAAACCCCGACTGGACAGCCATTACACTGAACGGTTACCGCAGCCGCTTTACTAATAAGGAAGCTACAGATCCCCGTTATGATTACCTGCAGCATAAAATGTTATCCATTGAAAAGCTGGATCAGCCTGCGCTGGTAATTATAGGCGCAGCAGATAACTGCGATGATCCTGCAGGTTTTGACAATGTAGAGGAATATTTCTCCAATAGCTTTCACCGTGTAGTGTTGGAAGGAGTAGGCCACTTTCAGCCCCGTGAAGCGCCGGAAGCAGTGGCTGCTGCATTAATAGAGCGGTTTAAGTAAGATCCGTAGGGGCTGTTTTACACTGTAGCCGCATTTATTTCTGCTTCGCTTTTTCCAGGTTCCTTTTTACCAGGAATTTTACCAGCCGGGTGATCAGGGCTAAGGGCATTGGTTTATCCAGCGGAAACTGCACAGATCCTTTTCCCTGTTTATACTTTGACAGCTCATCATCAAAAGCCGCATTCCCCTGTGGTACCGGGTAAAACCCGATATGCTTTTTGAACGCCGCAAAATGCAGCAGGTTACCATGCAGGGTAAATGTAGGCATCGCATACTTTATAGTTTCTTCCGCATCCGGCGCGGCCTTTTGCACCGTAACACGGATCTCTTCAAGCACCTTCTGAACATCAGCCGGGAACGCAGCAATATATGCATCAATGCTTTCCGCCGGCGCGTTTTTCATAGTGTTTGCCATTATCAGTGATTATATCACAAAACTAATCTCCTGCACCAACATAAACAGCACCCGATCACGACATTAAAGGGGGAGATCACGACAAACTACCCCTAAAACAAAATGGACCAATCTAAGATTGATCCATTTCTAATATTTTATGTCACTCTAATTACTTCTTTATCTCACATACACTCTCCAAATTCCACTACCCAATTCGTAATTAATTAAAACCAGCTTGCTCTTTCTTCCTCCGGTGGTTTCACCACTTTTTCCACTTCCGGGGTATCTGCTTCTGCATCTGCAGGTTTCAGCGGATCTGGTTCATGCCTGGCGGAAATGTTCTTGCGTATGGCCCCTTCAATTACGGCGCCTTCCTTTACTTCCAGCACCACGGCATTCACGTCGCCTTTTACATAAGCTTCGTTGCTGACCACCGCTTTGTTGCTGATATAAATATCACCGTAAATCTTACCATAAGTAACCAGGTCAGTGGCATACACATTACCTCTTACGCTGCCTTCCGGGCCAATGACCAGCATACCTTCCGTTTTCACATCGCCTTTTACGTTGCCATCAATACGGCCGGGGATAGTGGCTTCAATAGAGCCCTGTACCACCACCTGCCGTGGCAATAAAAATCGGCCTTTTGAGAAGGCGCTCCATAAACGATCTGTAATTGTAGACATTAGTTAATTGCACTTGCAGTTGCGCTGCCTGATAAATTTACTTTTTCCTCGTCAAAAATAGAAATGATTGATGAAGCATTTCCCAGGTCAACCCCTACGCTTCGCTGCGGTTTATTGTCAGAGATGCGGAGTGAATTATACAGGTAGCCAATGCTCATCAGGTTTTCCGGGGAAGGCGCAACTTCCACAGGTATAAAATCCCGGAATTCCTCTACAAAAGCATCCGTTAATTCACGGTAATGTGCACCACCACCCATCAGGTAAATTTTACTGCACTGCTCAAAATCAAGGTCAGTAAAATACTGACGCATCAAAGGGGATACTACTTCCCGGTAATATTGGGTCAGCACGCCTTTACGTGCCTCTTTCAGGTCAATTCTTTTACGGTTAGTGAAGATGGAGCCTTTCATGAACGCATCATCCAGCTGGTGCTCATTCTTCATATCCAGGTAGTACTTTTGATTCAGCTCGCGGGAAAGGTTGTTAATGGCATATTTAATACCATGGGAGCTGAAGCAGGTACGGTTTATCAAACCATCACCTGTAGCCATACCGCCTTCAATGGTACCAAAACCAAAGCTCACGGCAATGAAATTGTCCAGGTTAGGATCGCCAATGGTTTTCTTTAACCCAATAATGCCCCCCACAATTTCCGGGATGATCTCATACTTCTCCACATCCAGCATGGCTTTTTTTACCGCGCCTTTGGTGTTAAAGGTTTGTGTATCGTATTCTATCAGGAAATGGCGCTTGCTTAAGTACTGCTCTGCCACCTGTTTGTAAATGTTGTAAGTAGAGAAGGGGAAGCCCATTGTAATGGACATAGGCTGCTGCACCTTATCAGCAATGTTTACCATAGCTGCTTTGAACAAAATATCATAATCAACTTCCAGCGGCGCCGCGTTGGTGATACGGCCCGGGTTAATGCCGCCACGTTTAGCAAGATTACCTACCATGTACCAGGTATCATCCTTTTTTACCTTAATACCATTCAGTAGATCGCGTGACGAATTTTCAGTGTTGCCAAAAGCAGTTTCAAAAACACTTGGGAAGCTAATTGTTGACGCTTTCATATTAGATAGTCAGTTATTAAAATCAATAGGAATAGTGTGAGCTTGTACTCTAAGCTGCTACAAGATATAAAATATATTGATTCCTAATAACTTCTAATATAAAAAATATTTAAATTTTAACTCTCCCTTAACCAGCATACATATGCCCGCCTTTTTTACTCCATACTTATAACCCCTGATAGCTTGTTTAAGCAACCCTTTTCACAAACAAAACCTATTCGCCTCATCGCCCAAACCCTTTCTGGCAGCTAATTTCAACAAAAACCATATAACCATCAGGCAAAATCATTCATCCGCTGCATTCAATGCTTAATTATTATTTCTTACACCTCCGTATACCCTTCCTCCAATTCCCCAAGCCTGAACCTGTTCACGACATTGTGCGCATACCTCGTTGGTTCCGGCAGACGGTAACGCCCTGTACACTGGCTGATGATAGCCAGGCTGCTGCGCACATCCAGCTTATAACCAGGGGAGATGAACACGGGCTGCACACCGGTTTTGGTACGTAATACCACGCCTAATACTTCCTCTTTATCCAGCAGCGGCGTATAGGCGCCCTTTTCCAATGCGGGCTCCACATATTTGCCGAATAGCTTTTTCTTGGCGCATCCCAAAGTTGCCTGTCCGCTTACTGTGCCAAAGTGCGCTGCAATGCCCATACGCCGCGGGTGTGCAATCCCATGCCCGTCTGCCACCAGCACATCCGGTTTCAGGGGCAGCTGCTGCCAGGCTTCCAGCAAAGCAGGTACCTCCCGGAAGGCCAGGTAGCCGGGTACGTATGGGAATAACACTTCTTTTTTTACCAGGCTGTAACCTACCGGTTGTAAGGCCGGGAAGCTAAGCAACACAATACCCGCATACACGGTAGTGCTGTATTTATTAAAGGAGATGTCGGCGCCGCCTATGATGTTAATGGGAAAATCGCGTTCCTGTATCAGTAATTGTTCCCGTAACGTTTGCTGCAGGCGGGTGGCTTCCGGTATGGTGAGGGTATCATAATTCAATGGGTCGTGCATATCAGCATATTAAGATGCCTTTTTTGTGCTGGCCCGTTTACGGCTGGTGCTGCTCTTACGGCGGGTAGCCGCTGCTTTTTTACCGGCTGTTTTCCTGGACTTTGCCCGTCCGGATGCTGCTTTTTTGGTAGTAGCCCGTTTACGGGTAGCTGTTTTAGCGGTGCTGCTGCGGGTACCTTTCTTTGCTGCTGCCTTTTTGGTGGTAGCGCGTTTACGCGTAGCCGTTCCTTTTTTAGCTGCCGCCTTTTTACCCTTCGGGGCATCCGGCACTTTCGCGCCTTTTTCCCTGGCTTCAGATAAGCCGATAGCAATGGCCTGTTTGCGGCTGGTTACTTTTTTACCACTACGGCCGCTGCGCAGCGTTCCTTTCTTTTCCCGGTGAAGGGCATCACCAACGGTGTCCTGTGATTTTTTTGAATAACGTGCCATATATCAATGTTTTAGTGAACAGTCCAAAAAAAAGACCAAAACAAAGCTGTTCCTTATCCCTTTAAGATGCCTGACCGGAAAAACCGGGGCGCCATTCGGGTGTTATTGGTATGCTTCCCTCCTAAAAAGGCCCCGTAACCCGTATGCAACCCGTGCGCAACCCGTCCCCCCTACATAAAACCCTACATCATTTTACGGGCTTACAGGTTTGTGTAAACCTTACCTCATATCGCGTAAATCAATTCCCTGGAAATAAAGGGTTAGAAGAGTTTCAGCTGGGGATCGTCCTTATCTTTTTTAGCAGGTGGTTTGGCTTTGCCCATTACGGTACGGCCGCCATACATCCAGGAGGTATTTCTTTCCCGTTCAATTACCTGCTGAAAGTTTTCATTGGGTATAAAGTCCTTTTCCAGCTTTTCAGACAGTACGGATAACTTGCGGATGGCTTCCTGCTTATCCGTTTGCCCCAGCTTTGATTTGTCTACAGCGCTGCGCAGCACCTGGATGGTTTCATCATATACCTTAGTGGGTACCGGGAAGGGATGCCCGTCCTTACCCCCATGGGCAAACGAAAATCTTGCAGGATCCGTAAAGCGGGAGGGGGTACCATATATTACTTCGCTTACCAGCGTAAGGGATTGAATGGTGCGGGGCCCCACACCTTCCAGCAGCAGCAGGGATTCAAAATCATGCAGCCCCCGTTCGTGCGCTACTGCCAGCACGCTGCCCAGGCGTTTAAGGTCTACGTCCATGGCACGTACATCGTGGTGGGAGGGCATTACCAGCTTGCGTATTTCAGGCAGCATACGGTCAGGCCCTTCCTGCACCATTTGCAGCAGGCCTGATTTGGCCGGTGTAGCGCCTTTATCAGTAAGGTTAAGGATCTGCCCCTGGTTTTGCCCGTAAATAAAGGTATGCGGCGTTTCTGTAAAAGAGGGCAGGGTAGCGGAGTGCCAGTGGTAACGCCGGGCCATGCCGCTGGCATCGTTCATCCCTTGCTGTATCACAGCCCATTCTCCTGTATCAGATACTACAAAGGAGTGCAGGTATATCTGGAACCCATCCTGTACAGCAGTATTATCTACCTTGGCGGAGAGCCTGCTGCTGCGCACCAGCAGATCGCCAGGCAGGCCTGTGCGTTCTGCGATCACCTGCAGCTCCGCCGGTGTTTCCCGTGAGTGGCGGCCTTTACCCCCGCAAATGTAAATACCCAGCTCGCCGGACATGGGATTCACGGATTTCTTCAAAGCGCCCATTACGCTGGTAGTGATGCCGGAGGAATGCCAGTCCATACCCATTACACAACCCAGCGCCTGGAACCAGCAGGGATCGCTCAGGCGGCGTAATACTTCACCCTTACCGTATTGCAGCACAATCGCTTCTACAATGGCGCCCCCTAACAGGGCCATTCTGCGGGCCAGCCAGGGTGGCACTTGCCCATAATGTAGCGGAAGATCAGCATAAGACACAGGACAAAATTACGAATTACGAAGTATCAATTACGAATTGCGTTGAGCACATTTAAGATCTCTCCGTTCCAAACCGGTAATCCAACAACAGCCACCAGACCAGTAATTGTATCGCAATCTGTAATATTCCTTACATGCTCCATCCAATTCGTAATTCGTAATTGAGTAATTCGTAATTAGTTCTTTCCCCCCTTGGCACAATTATTTCCCTATTCTCCCGGAATGACGATAATGCTAACTCAAAAAAATTTCCTGTAATGAATATCAGAATTGAAAAACCATCGATCTATAAATTGTGCATAACACTTTGCCTGGCCATGATGATTAGCCTGTTCCTCTTTGCCTGCGGCAGTTCTAAGGAAAGCAGCAGCGGTACGGAAACAGATACTTCCAGTGTAATACAGGATACTTCAGGGGCTATGCGCGACACTTCGACCATGAATCGCGACACAGCTGCCACCATGCCACCGGATACAACGCAACATTAAATTGTGGCGTTTTGATCCCACTTTGTAGCTAATATTTCACGACACGCGGAAAACCATTTTTTATGAGAAAGTTGAATTTGCCCTGCCTTTTGGTAGCAGGTGCCTTTGCCGGGATGTTCTTTATGGCTTCCTGTGGCAACGGACAGAATACCAGCACGGATAGTACCGGCACCATATCTTCTGATAGTAATATGATGATGTCTGACACCAGTTCTGTAAGGGACACCGCTCCCGCAGCCGAACAGCCGCCAGGGGCCATTAACCCGGGCGAAGATTCCTCCCGGTATGGTACCGGAACACAGGATTCTTCCAAGAACCGCCGCAAAAATCAATAACGTCTCTTGTAATTGTGAGATTATATATGAGGTTACAACACCTGCAAAGGGTTGTAACCTTTTTTTTATCCCGGATTTAAAATATATTGCCCCACTGATCCGTCCCAAAGTTACGGTAGCTCAATTACCCGTATCAGCCACTATTGAATTAAAGACCAGATGCAATTATTAGATCTTAGAAAGAACCTTGTTAAAGGTGTTAGTTTAACCTCCTTAAAGAAGACATTACGCCTCTATAAATACGTAAAGCCTTACTGGCCGCAGTTTAGCCTGGGTATGTTATTCCTGTTCATTTCCAGCCTGGCCGGACTGGCTTTTCCCAAGCTGCTGGGCGACCTGGTAGATTCCAGCACCCACGGCCACCTGATGCGCGATATGAACCGCCTGGGATTTATGCTGGTAGGCGTACTGGCCGGGCAGGCCCTGTTCTCTTATTTTCGCATAATACTGTTTGTGAACGTAACGGAAAAAACCCTGGCCACCCTGCGGCAAACCATTTATAACCACCTCATTAAGCTGCCTATGAAGTTTTTTGTGAACCGGCGGGTAGGGGAGCTGGGCAGCCGCATTTCTTCCGATATTTCCATGCTGCAGGAAACCTTTACCACCACCATTGCGGAGTTTATACGGCAGATCATAGTCATTGTTGGCGGTATTGCCCTGCTGCTGCATACATCGGCCAAGCTAACCCTGTTCATGCTGGCTATATTTCCCTTTATTATGCTGGTAGCCTATGTGTTCGGGCGTTTTATACGCCGTTTTTCCAAACAGGTACAGAACCAGGTAGCAGAAGCCAACACCATTGTAGAAGAAACCCTGCAGGGCATCCTGAACGTAAAAGCATTTGCCAACGAGTTCTTTGAAATGAACCGTTACAAACAAAAAACGCTGGAAGCTGCTGCTACCGGCATAAAAAGCGGCAGGTACCGCGGCGCTTTCTCCTCCTTCCTGATCATGGGCATTTTTGGCGCCATGGTAGCGGTGATCTGGAGAGGCGCAATACTCATCTCCACCGGGGAAATGGGGTCAACCGGCGAGCTGTTCTCTTTTATTATATACTCCGGTTTTATAGGCGGTTCTGTAACCGGGCTGGCAGAGGTGTATACCAGCATACAACGCAGCATGGGCGCCACAGAGAACCTGCTGGAAATACTGGACGAGCCGGCAGAACCTATTACCGACAGCAGCCTGATAGCGCCGGAACACCACCTGAGCGGGCAGATCACCTTCAGGGATGTATCTTTCCACTACCCCTCACGCGCTGATATACCGGTGCTGCAGAATGTGTCGTTCTCTGTAGCCGCTGATCAGCAGGTGGCATTGGTAGGCCCCAGCGGAGCCGGTAAAAGCACCATTGTATCCCTATTACTTCGTTTATACGATCCGGTGAGCGGGCTTATAACCTATGATGGGCGCAATAGCCAGGACCTGCCGCTATCTGCCCTGCGCGGGCAAATGGCAGTGGTGCCGCAGGATGTGTTCCTGTTTGGCGGTACCATCCGGGAAAATATTGCCTATGGTAAACCCGGTGCTGATGATGAAGCCATTATTGAAGCGGCCCGTAAAGCCAATGCATGGGAGTTCATCCAGCGTTTTCCCGCCGGGCTGGATACGATAGTAGGAGAGCGTGGCATACAGCTGTCCGGCGGACAACGCCAGCGTATTGCCATTGCACGCGCCGTGCTCAAAGATCCCCGGATCTTAATACTGGATGAGGCTACATCGGCCCTGGATTCTGAATCGGAAAGGCTGGTACAGGACGCCCTGGAAAAGCTGATGGAAGGCCGGGCCTCTATTGTTATTGCACACCGCCTTTCTACCGTTCGCAAAGCAGATAAGATCATTGTGCTGGACAAGGGCCACATTGTAGAAGAAGGTACGCACAAAGAGCTGATAGATGTAGATGGCGGCTTGTATAAGAATTTGAGCGAGATGCAGTTTTCGCACTGACCGCTACAAATACGGCTTCATCTCTTCTTCAATATTTTTCCGCAGGTCCATCAGGCGCTGCGCATAATCATGCATGTGCAGCTCTTCTTCTGTTTTAGGCTCCCATTTGGGTACGGCTACTGTTTTACCATGATCATCCACGGCGGCAAACACCATAATACAGTGCGTAGTTTTAATACGCTCGCTTTTCCGCGGGTTAGAGGCAAATACGTTTATGGCAATGTGCATGCTGCTGTTGCCGGTATAGATCACGGTAGCGGTGATCTCCACCAGGTTGCCAATGCTGATGGGCTGGTAAAAACGGATGCCGCCCACATACACCGTTACACAATACTGCCCGCTCCACTGGGCCGCACAGGTATAGCCAGCCTGGTCAATCCATTTCATTACCGCGCCACCGTGCACTTTGCCGCCAAAGTTTACATCAGAAGGCTCAGCCAGGAACCGGAGGGTAATGGAGTTAGAGATACTGCTATTGGACATGAAGGATCTTAGATTTACGATTTTTAGATTTGATGAGAACGCTCACAAAGACAGGGTCAAAGCTATAATCAAAAATCGTAATTTAAAAATAATAGTCGCGGACTTCGTCCGCGGGTCCATGGTCAATGGTCCATGGGCTGCCTACAACTCCTCCCGCTGCGGCTGCTCACCACCATTCTCTCCGCCTTTCTCGCTTTTCTTCTTAAACAGGTTCATGTCCATTTTACCAAAGCGCCAGGCTACGTTAATGCGGAATTCGCGGGAAGCGCGTTTGCGGTATCTTTCCTGCTCAGAAAAAGCAGTAGTGGTATAATTGAGGTCTCTGTCCGTATTAAAAATATCATTCACAGCCATCGTCACAGAAAGGGCTTTGTTCTTCAGGAACTCCCTTTTCAGCGCCAGATCCACCTGGTATTCTGCAGCAGCTTCCCCCTGTGGTAATATCCGTTTGGATTCATAGTTACCCGTTACCTGCAGCAACAGGCCCAGGGGCAGCTTGGTATTGCTGTTCACCTTCCCGAACCAGGTAAAACCGCTGTTGTTCAGGTTTGTGCCAACATTGTCTGCATCAATTTTAGTTTGTGCCAGGTTCAGGTTGGTGGTAATATCCCAGCCAGGCAGCACCTGGTTACGTACGGTGAACTCTGCGCCGAAAGAGTTGCGGGTAGCGGCATTCACCGGGTAGGAGAGCACCACCTTTTGCATTTGCCCGTTCAGGTTCAGCGTGGTATCTGTATAAAAATCGGTAATAGCATTATTGGTATTCCGGTAGTACGTAGATACCATCACGTTATGTTTCTCTGAAAAAGTTTTCAGGTAAGACAGCTCAAATGAATTGGTAAACTCCGGCCGCAGCGCTGGGTTACCACGGCTGGCGCTTTGTGCGCTATACTCCAGGTTGGGCAGCAGGTCACGGAACCAGGGGCGGCGTATACGGCGGCTGTAGTTGATCTGCAGCTCATGATCGCCCGTGAATTTCTGCGACAGGAAAACGCTGGGGAACAGGCTTACCGGGTAATTGATCTTATAGGCGCTGGCTTTCACACTTTCCATATCGCCTTTATAATAAGACTGCTCTGCACGTAAACCGGCCTGGTACCCAAAATTCTTAATAGTGCCGCTGTAGTTCACATACCCTGCATTGATCTGCTCCGTATAATGATACTGGTTAGATAAGGCGCTGTCCACCACATACTGGCCGGTGGTAAAATCTTTACCCTGGGTAATGATGTTATTATTGAAAGTACGGGCCGTGGTGCGCAAACCGGCTTCCAGCTTGGAAGTAGCCGTAACAGGATCTACATAATCAATCTGCCCGGTAAGATAGGTGGTATTGCCACTGCCGCGGCCATAGCGCATTTCCGGCTCATTGGGCGAGTAAATGGGCGCATCGCTCATATCATAATACTGCAGCGAGTAGTCAGTTCCATCCGTACCATTGGCGCGGTTATAGTTAAAATCTGCTGTCAGCTCATGGCCTTCTTTGGCAAAGTTGTGTTTGTATCCCAGCTGGGTGGTATAGTTGGTAAAACCGTGGTTATTATTATCTATACCCGTACCATAGCGTATCCGCTGCTGTTTTAGATCCAGGTCATACAGCGTTTGATCATTATTATTCTCAAACTTACCATTTACTATAGATTGAGAAATGGTTAGTGTATTACGGTTATCCAGGAACAGATCTACCCCCATACGGCCAAACTGGAAGCGGCGGAACTGGTTCCCATCCTGGTATTGGTCCAGGTAAGTAGTGGTATCAGATGCAATATTTTTTCGGAAAAGATGGGTACGTGTCCAGGCTTTACGGCTGCGTACATTATACGTCGCAAAGAAGTTGAATTTCTCTTGCCGCAGGTTCAGGTCCACACCGCCGTTAGCGCCCCCAAGGGTAGATATGCCTGCAGTCACCTGCCCGTTAATACCGGCTTTGCGGTTCTTTTTCAACACAATGTTCAGTATACCGCTCATGCCTTCTGCATCGTATTTGGCGGAGGGGTTGGTAACCACCTCTATGCGGTCAATAGCATCGGCCGGTATCTGGTCAATGGTAAGGGTAGTAGGGCGGCCATCCACAAAAATGGTAGGGCTGCCGTTACGTACAGATACGTTGCCATCAATATCCACGCTCACAGAGGGTACCTGCTTCAGCACATCGGCGGCAGTGCCACCCACTGTTGAAAGACTTTTATCTACATTAAAAACTTTCTTGTCAATAGCCATGGTATAGGTAGGTTTGCTGCCTACCACTTCCACGCCGGCCAGTGATCTTACATTAGCGCTCAATTTTATATTGCCCGCATCTACCTGGCTGCCGGCCTTCAGGTTAATAACTTTATAAACGGTTGTATAACCAATGAAATTTATCTTCAGCAGGTACCTGCCTGCAGCTATGTTCTCGAAGTTAAAATCGCCATTACCTTTAGAAAGCATACCGGTTACAACGGTAGAATCGGAGGGCCGTAAAAGTGCTACAGAAGCGTATTCCACAGGTTTATTACCCTGCGCATCCACCAGCTTTCCTATAATAGCGCCCTGTGTTGCGCCAGCATGTTGCGCCTGTGTAGTAATATTAGATCCAAGTAGTATGATTACCAACCCCCAAAAGGCAAAAGTCCGCATATAAATTTTTTTCTTCCTCAAGATTTGCTTTAATCTCCGCCCATAAAAGTAATAGGAATCCAGTGCGTTAACCCCGTTTTATGATGAATGGTAACGGTAGGAATTTTCCACATCCAATCGCTTATATCCTGCATCATTTCTCAAACTTCGTACCTTTACCCACACGCCTAACTAATACCCATATGCACCGCGATTACCAACCTGACTGGGATATATATACCTGCGCTATTGAAGATAGCCCGGCCATTATTGGGCTGGACCTTGACCTGCGCCGTTTTGCCCCGCTGAAAGAAAAACCGCATGCTGTATTTATATCAGTATACCTGAACCATCCCCGTTCCGACGGTTTTCCGCAAGGGGATGAATTTGCTACCCTGGGCGAAATAGAAGACAGCCTGGTAGAGCAGCTGGAAGAAAAGCTGAACGCCTATTTTGTGGGCCGCACCATTTCCAATGGCGTGCGCGACTTTTACTTTTATACCGGTAATACCCTGCTGCACGACAAAGCCATTTCCGATGTGATGATTAATTTCCCCAATTACCGCTACGATTTTGGGGTGCAGGAAGACCGGACCTGGGAGCTGTATTTTGATTTTTTACTGCCGGATGTGCAGGAATTTCAACGTATCCAGAACCGTAAAGTGATGCGTATGCTTCAGAAACACGGGGATATTGGGGAGATGGAAAGACCCATTGACCACTGGATCTATTTTAGCCGGGAAGCAGAACGTGACCGGTACTGGTTACATGTAAAAAAAGACGGCTTCCGTATAGAGAAGAACAGCCGCAGCAGTGAAAAAGATTATCCTTTTGTACTACATATTTCCCGCGAAGATAAAACCACTGACCAGCGCATAGACCAGGTAGTAATGTACCTGTGGGAGCTGGCCCGCGAAATGAATGCCCGCTACGACGGCTGGGAAACCGTGATCGTAAAATAACGGCAGTTTACCCCCCTTATCTGCTAGCTGTTTTGGCACGCTTGGAATGATAATTGTATTCGTACCATTATTAACTAAAAACTGTTAGCTTATGTTACGCTGGGCACTTATCTTCTTTATTGTTGCCGTTATCGCAGCAATTTTCGGATTTGGCGGAATAGCAGCCGGTGCTGCATCCATAGCCAAAATACTCTTCTTCATTTTTGTGGTATTATTCCTTGTATCCCTGTTATCAGGATTACTGAGGAGATAAATAAGGGGACCGAAAAAATTAGACGGAACGGACTAAAGGAAAACAGATAGCAAAGGATAACCATCCTTTCATTATTTTCCTTTTTTCCGTTTCTTCTTTTTTTAATACATTACACATAAGTACTGTTACACGCGTTTTAAGCTGTCTGAAAAGATTGGGAAGATTTATTAAAATATATTGGTTAATCTGCTGTTGCTATTTGCTGCAGCCACATATAGTGCAGGGGGGAATGAAGCCGGCTTTTGGAGTTCCACAGGAAGCCGATACCACGCCCCGTCCCCGCCGGAATACGATATTTAAACGTATTGCCCAATACCGCGATTCCATCCGTAATAAAAATTACCGCGATTCACTGGTGCGCCGCATTACCCGGCAAAATGTGCCGGAACCGGCAGGCTCCGACAGTACCCTTATAAAAAGTGAAAAATATTTTAATCCTTACAGCGGTAAGGTAGTGCGCGATATTTATTACCGGCAGGTAAATGTATTTGGCCCCCGCAATATTAACGATACCGCTTTCCGTAGCGGTATGAAGCTGCTGAATTTTGCCAACCGCCTGCACCTTAATACGGCCGAGTGGGTAATCCGGCAATCCCTCTTTTTCCGGGAAAATGATACCATTGATCCGTATACCATGGCAGATAATGAACGTTACCTGCGTAACCGCCCGTTTATACAGGATGCACGGGTGTACATCATTAATACCGGCGCCTCGCCGGATTCTGTGGACCTGCTGGTGGTAACAAAAGACCTTTTTGAATATGGCGCCGACCTGCGGGAAATAACACAAACAGCTTTCCGGGGCGGCATTTCCAATAACAACCTGCTGGGCGCCGGGCAGGGAGTGGATATTACTACCATGTGGCGCAACGACCGCTCCCCGCCCTGGGGCGCAGCCCTCACGTATACCAAGTATAACGTAGCGGGTTCGTTTGTGGATGCTTCTGTAGGTTATACTACCCTCAATGACTATACGCCGGCAGCTATTGATACGGGGGTTTTTGAAGGTGCATATTTCGTTAATCTGAACCGTCCCCTGTACCGCACCAGCGCCAGCCTTATAGGTGGGTTATACCTGTCACGCAGTTATTCCATTAACTACCGTAACCTGCCGGATTCCCTGTACCGCGACTACCGTTACAGCGTAATAGATGCCTGGGTGGGGTACAACTTTATTAACCCGGGAAAGAACGGGCAGGACCCTGGTAAAAAGCCGAATGTGGCCCTGCTTGCACGGCATTACAACCTCTTTTTTCACCGGAATCCTGCACAGGAGATCTTTAAGTTTGACCCGGTGTATAACGACCGCCGTTATTACCTGGGGCAGCTGGCCGTATTCCGGCAGGATTTCTTTAAGGCGCACTATTTCTTTGGATTTGGCAGAACGGAGGATATTCCGCTGGGGTATAACGCATCCGTATCATCCGGGTGGGAAAGCTGGCAAAGCCGCAAGCGTTTTTACACCGCGCTGGAGTTGCATAAATTCTGGGTTACCAAACATGAGGGGCTGTTCAATACCACTTTTTCAGTAGGTTCCTTCTGGCAAAGAGGGTCCTCTGAAGATGCTATTATACACGCCAACATGGAGTATTACAGCAACCTGTTCAACTTCAAATGGGGCAGGCTGCGCCAGTTTGTAACGGTGGATTTCCTGGCCAATCCCAACAACTTTTTCTATAAACCGCTGAGTGTAAACCTGGATGTAGGTATCTGGGGCTATCGTAATTCCAGGATCAATGGTTACCAGCGCCTGAATGTGCGTTCTGAAACCGTGTATTACAGCCCGCTGAAATTGCTGGGCTTTAAGTTTAATTTCTCTACCTATCTGCAGCTGGCGCAGATCACCGAGAAAAATAATGCCATCTTTAAGAACCCGCTGCATAGCGCCGTGGGTGCGGGCGTACGTATCCGTAATGAAAACCTGTCCCTGAACACCTTCCGCCTGGCCGCCTATTATATGCCCGATGCACCGGCGCCGGTAAAATCTTTCTATTATGAGATCACTACCATTGTAGATTTCAGGTTTGATATTTCTGTGCTGCGAGCTCCCAGCTTCTTATCTTTCCGCTAGCTTTCCGCCTTCTGCAACTTAATAATAACCATCTTGGACACCGGCGTATTACTCTTTTCCGCTACACTGCTCAAAGGCACCAGCACATTGGTTTCCGGGAAATAAGTGGCAGTGTTCCTTTCCGGGATATTATAGGCTACTACAATAAAGCGGTGCGCTACCCGGCGCTGCCCGTCATCCTCATTAATAAGGTCCACTACATCACCGGCTTTTAAACCGGCGCGCTGAATATCTTTCTCATTCATGAGGATCACGCGGCGTTCATTGTACACGCCCCGGTAGCGGTCGTCCAGGCCCTAAATGGTGGTATTAAACTGGTCATGGCTGCGGATGGTCATCATCACGTATTCATCTGCCCCTAGCGACAGGGGGCTGATGTTAGCCACGCTAAAATGCGCCTTACCACTGCCCAGGATATTAAAGCGGCCTTCCCGGGCTGTATTGGGCAAATAGAATCCGCCGGGATGGCGTACGCGTTCATTGTAATTATCGAAGCCAGAGATCACCTTTTCAATGTCGTTACGGATATGATCGTAGTGCTGTTCATACACATCCCAGCTCACTTTAGAACGATTTTCCAGCAGGGCTTGGGCCAAACGGCAAATGATCACCGGTTCGCTCAGCAGCTCGTCAGATACCGGTTCCAGGTTCCCTTTGGACATTTGTATTACGCCCATGGAATTTTCACAGGTCACAAATTGCCGTTCCCCGCTGATCATATCTATATCTGTACGGCCCAGGCAGGGCAGTATCAGCGCTTCCTTGCCGTGCACTAAATGGCTGCGGTTCAGTTTCGTAGATACGTGCACGGTAAGCGCGCAATTACGTAGGGCCTGCGCCGTTAGGTTGGTATCCGGTGTGGCAGAAAGGAAGTTGCCCCCCATGGCCATAAATACTTTAGCGCGCCCTTCCAGCATGGCGTGTATGGAGTGTACGGTATCAAACCCATGATGCTGGGGCGGTATAAACCCATACACCTCCTGCAGGCGCTGCAGCAGGGCAGGGGAGGGTTGCTCAAAAATGCCCATGGTACGGTCGCCCTGCACATTGCTATGCCCGCGTACGGGACAGGTACCTGCGCCGGGTTTGCCAATACTGCCTTTCATCAGCAGCAGGTTCACCACCTCCTTAATAGTATCTACCGCATTTTTATGCTGGGTAAGGCCCATGGCCCAGCAGGCCACTATATTCTTTTTCTGCGCCAGCACTTTTGCGGCCGCCTGGATCTGCGCTACCGGTACGCCGCAATCTGCCGCCAGCTCCGCTACGGTATATTGTTGTAAGTTTTGTATGTAATGCTCATAGCCATGGGTATGTTTGGCAATAAAGTGATGGTCCAGCACTGTTTCAGGCTGCTCAGCCTCCGCTTCCAGCAGCAACAGGGCCAGGGCCTTTATTAAAGCCATATCCCCATTAATGCGTACCTGCAGGAAAAGATCGGCCAGGTGGGCTTTAATGCTCAGGAAACCTTTTACCGTTTGCGGGTTCAGGAAGTTCATTAAACCTGCTTCCGGTAAAGGGTTCACGGCTATAATGGTAGCCCCGTTGGCTTTTGCCTTTTGCAAAGCGCTCAGCATACGCGGGTGGTTGGTGCCGGAGTTTTGCCCCAGTATAATGATCACCTCCGCCTTGTAAATATCTTCCAGCGTAACAGAACCTTTGCCAATACCCAGCGATTCACCCAGGGCCACCCCGCTGGATTCATGGCACATATTTGAACTGTCGGGCATGTTGTTGGTGCCATATTCCCGCACCATCAGCTGGTACAGGAAAGCCGCTTCATTGCTGGTACGCCCGGAGGTATAAAAGATGGCTTCGTCCGGCGATGACAATACATTGAGGTGGTTGGCTATTTTCTGAAAGGCTGTTTCCCAGGAAATGGGTTTGTAATGCGTGCCGCCGGAAGGCAGGTACATAGGCTGCGCAATACGGCCTTTTTTCCCGATCTCATAGTCAGAGAGATCGGCCAGGTCGGCCACCGCATTGGCGGCAAAAAAATCAGGCGTTAGCTTTTTGAGCGTAGCTTCTTCTGCAACGGCCTTTGCGCCGTTCTCACAATACTCGGCAATAGAGGAGCGGTCATCGTCAGGATCGGGCCAGGCGCAGCTGGGACAATCAAAACCATCTTTCTGGTTCAGCTTCAGCAGGGCCTTCATGCCCCGCAGCGCACCTGCTTCTTTTAAGATATGCTGTGCGCTGATCATTACCGCCGGTATACCGGCAGCCACGGTTTTAATCTTGCCCAATTTTAACCCGGTAAAATGCGCCGGGGCTTCTGCAGCGGGTATTTTTTCAGAGCTCATGTACTTGTGTTTAGCGGAAAGCATGTTTGAAGCATAAAGCGCAAAGCAGAAAGCATAAAGCTGAATGCAGCGGTTCATTGGAGCGAATGGCTTTTGGTTGCTACCTGCTTTCCTATTTATTTAAGCCGCCGCTGTTGGTTGTTAAAATTAATTTGCAACCACTCAATCCATCCGCGTCAATCCCTTTCTGCTTTATCCTTTCAGCTTTCTGCTCATAAAACAATTCTCTCCGCTCTTGTATAAATATTGCAGCGTTGCTGTCTTAAAAAACCAATTAACGTAATATTCCATTCTTCCGCCATTTTAACAGCCATGCTGGATGGCGCGCCCACAGCGGCAATAATGGGAATGGCAGCCATAGCGGCTTTCTGGATCAATTCAAAACCAGCACGCCCGCTTAACAGCATCAGGCAGCGGGATAATTGAATATCACCGGCCAGCAAAGCAGCGCCTATCAGTTTATCCACGGCATTATGCCGGCCAATATCTTCCTTGATCAATAATAATTCACCCTTTGCATTGAACAAAGCAGCAGCATGTATGCCACCTGTATCTTCAAACAACTTTTGCTGCGCACGTATGCTGTCCGGCAGCTCTAATAAACGTGCAGCCGGAAACGTTAGTGCTGTTCCGTTATTATCGTTTTGTACGTTGGTGAATATGGAATCAATATCTGGTTTGCCGCATACCCCGCAGCCGGAGTTGGAAAAGAAATTGCGCTGCATGGGCTGCAGTACCGGTTGTACATGCGGTTGCAGTGTAACGGTGATAACGGATCCATGGGGCTGCAGGTTAGCAATGTCAGCGGCCGACTGAATAATGCCTTCTGTAAATAAAAAACCGGTGGCCAGATCCTGGTCCTGCCCCGGTGTACGCATGGTAACTGTAATATTCTGCTGCTGCCGTTCATGCTCCGGACCATGTACCAGCCTTATTTCCAGCGGTTCTTCGGCGGCCAGTACATCTTCCTCATCCGTAATGGTTGTGTTATGGATCTTTTTGATCCGGGTGTATGATAAGGCGTGTTGCTGCATGCATTAAAGGTACGGAAAAGCGGAAAGCCAAAAGCACAAAGCATAAAGCTGAATGCAGCGGATCATTGGTACGGATGATTTTGCCTTATTTGCGCTAATCCTTTTTGGCTTTTTACCTTTTTTCCTTATCCCCGCCAATCCCTTTTTGCTTTCTGCTTTCAGCTTTACGCTTTCACAATCATTTTACCCATATTTTGCCCGGAAAACAATCCCAGCCAGGCTTCCGGCAATCGGTCAAAACCTTCCACCATAGTTTCTGCAAACTTCAGCTTGTTTTCCTTTAGCCATTGGGTTAGGTGCAGCGCTGCCTCCGCATGGTATTCCTTCATATAACGCACCAGGAATCCCTGTATCAGGATGCTGCGTTTTACCACTTGTGGCAGTATGCGCGGACCGGGTGGGGTGGCGGTATCATTATAGCTGGAGATCTGCCCGCATACCGGTACCCGGGCCTGGAAGTTAAGCAGGGGAAATACTGCATCCGTAGTAGTGCCGCCTACATTATCAAAGTAAATATCTATGCCTTTAGGACAAGCCTTAGCCAGCGCCGCGCCCATATCAGGGGTGGTTTTATAATTAATGGCTTCATCAAAACCGAACTCCGTTTTCAGCCGCTGTATCTTTTCCTCCGATCCTGCAATGCCTATTACCCGGCAGCCCATTATTTTAGCGATCTGGCCCACCACCAACCCTACGGCCCCTGCTGCGCCGGATACAACCACTGTTTCCCCGGCTTTAGGCCGGCCAATGATCACCAGCCCGCAATAGGCGGTTACCCCAGCTGATCCCAGCACTCCCAGGTAATAACCAGGAGGTATGTTTTGTGTGTCAATTGGTTTGATGGCTTCTGCAGACACAATGGCTTCCGTGGCCCAGGGCAGCAGACCGCCTGTTATAAGATCACCGGGGTTGTAGCCCATTACCTGGCTTTCCAGCACCTCGGCTACCACAGCGCCTTCTATGGGGGCATTAAGCTGGAAGGGCGGAATATAGGAAGGTACATCATTCATACGACCACGCATATACGGATCTACTGAAAAGTACAATCCCCTGATATGTACCTGGCCGGCCTGCAAAGACGGTAATTCAACATTTTCTGTTCTGAAAACCGAAGCATCCGGCATACCGGATGGCCGCGCCGCTAGTACGATCTGTTTAACTAACATGTGATTGGGTTTTAGCTGAAAGCATAAAGCGAAAAGCATAAAGCTGAATGCAGCGGATATTGGTGCGGATGGTTTTGCTTTATTCGTGCTGATCCTTTTACCTTTTACTTTTTTTCCTTATCCGCGCCAATCCCTTTATGCTTTCTGCTTTCCGCTTTATGCTCATAATCTATGCCACGGCCGTCTTATAAGAACGGATAGCCCACCAGAAAACCAGCGCCATTACCGGCAGCAGCACCGCAAAGGCCTGGAACACCACCGAAGTGTTCACCTGCCCGCCCATCAGCGCCCGGGAAGCCTCTACCGCATAATATACCGGGTTAAAGTGCGCTGCTACCTGCAGCCAGTGCGGGGCCATTTCCATTGGTAACAGAAAACCCGCCAGCAACATAATGGGTAAGGAAATACCCTGTATAATTGGCGCTATGGCATCCTCACTTTTCAGGCGTAATGCCAGCGCATAGGAGAAAGCGGCAAATAAAGCGCTAATGATAGCCAGCAATATCATCACAATTATAAACCCGCCCCAGTACACCTTTAACCCGAAAGGTATAGCCAGTAAAGTGATCAGCAGCGTTTGCACCAGCACTCCGCTTACATCCCGCAGCACGCTGCCCAGCAGCAGCGCCAGCCGGCTGGTAGGCGTTACCCGGAAACGTTCAATAATTCCCTGTCTTATCTCATCCACCAAACCAAAGCCCACATACAGACCGCCATATACGGCAATTACCACTACCACGCCGGGCAGGAATACGTTCAGCACACTGGCGCTGGTAAAACCCGGCATGCCCGTAAAATGCTGTAACATAGGCGCAAACAATAACAGGTACATTAAAGGGGTACCTACTGCCATGAACAGGAATCCCGGGTTATGCAGGGACTCTTTTACCTTGCGTATATAATATAGCTGGAGATTGGAGAAGAATGACATGGTGTGTGTTTTTATAGTCCATGGTCCATAGTCAATGGTCCATGGCATATGCTTTTTATAATTGTATTTCGTAACCTATTTGTTCTTTTGTAAAATTCCATGGACCTTTCACGCTTCCTGCAGGGAGCGGCCTGTTTGCCGCAGGAATACATCGTCCAGGGTAGGCTGGGAGAGGGAGATGGTTTTCAAACCTATCTGCGCATGATCCAGTAAACGGAGTATTTCCGGCAGTGTAACCTCGCCTTCGTGTACATATAACCGTAAGTGTCCCTGCTCATAGCTGGCTTCGCGCACATAAGGCTGGTCAGTGAACAGCTGCAGCGCTTTTTCATTATGCGTACCATCGGCGGAAAGGCCCAGCAGCACTACATCACCGGCTATTTGTTTTTTCAGCTCCCTGGGCGATCCTTCCGCTTCTATTTTTCCCTGGTCCATAATTGCAATACGGTCTGCCAGCGCATCAGCTTCATCTAAATAATGGGTGGTTAGGAAAATGGTAACGCCGCTATCACGCAGGCGCCTTACTTCTCCCCACAGGCGGGCCCTGTTCTGCGGATCTAAGCCAGTGGTGGGTTCATCCAGGAACAGCAGCTGCGGGCGGTGCATCATACCCAGGGCTACGTCCAGGCGACGGCGCTGCCCGCCGGAGTAGGTGGCGGCCTTACGGTCGGCAATAGCTTCCAGGTCAAAGGCCAGGATCAGCGCTTTGGCTTGCGCGGCTGCATTATGACGGTTCATACCAAACAAACGGCCCTGCAGCACCAGGTTTTCCCAGGCGCTCATGCCACGGTCGCTGCCACCGGCCTGGCTTACATACCCAATGCGCTCACGCAGCCGCTGCGGGTGTTTCAGCAGGTCGCAGCCTGCCAGGGTAGCTTCCCCGGCATCCGGGGTAAGCAGGGTGGTAAGCATGCGCAGGGTAGTGGTTTTTCCGGCGCCATTGGGTCCCAGGAAACCAAAGACCTCGCCCGTGCGCACGGCCAGGTCCACGCCGCGTACCGCTTCTACTGTTTTTCCCTGCGCCTTAAAGCTCTTTTTCAATCCATTGGTTAGCACAATATGTTCCATATAACGGAGGTTTTATCTGCCTCAAAACTAGGCAGCAGGCAGGCGGAAGGAAATACACTTTCGGTTACCGGCAGTAGAAACACCGGTGAAAGGGGGGATTGGCAGGGTTAAGAGGTGCGGGGGTTTTATTTACCGAAACTTCATGAAAACAATACGGCGCGATTTTGGAAGTAACCGCTTTATAAATTTATTTAAATTCACTCCGCCGCCAAGGGAAAATAGTACCTTACAGGCAGCAGATCTGTTACTTAAAAAACATCATATGCGTTGGCAAAACAAACGTTTAAGCGATAATGTGGAAGACCGCCGTGGCAGTGGCGGTGGCGGTATGCGTACCGTAGGTATCGGTGGCGGTATTGGCGGCATTATTATTATAGTGCTGGCGCTCTTATTTAACAAAGATCCGCAGCAGGTGCTGCAACAGGTACAACAGCAGGGCGGTGGTGGCGCCAGCCAGCCTGCAGAACAGGTAACCAGGGGTAGCGATGAAACCTCCCGTTTTGCATCTACCGTGCTTGCCTATACGGAGGATGTATGGACCGAACAATTCAGCCAGATGAACAAATCCTACACCCCGCCTAAAATGGTGCTTTTCAGTGATGCCACAGAAAGCGGCTGCGGTTTCGCCCAATCTGCTATGGGGCCTTTTTACTGCCCGGCAGATGATAAGGTATACCTGGACCTTTCCTTCTTCAACGAAATGCAGGAGCGTTTTAACGTGGTAGGCGATTTTGCCATGGCCTATGTAATTGCACACGAAGTAGGCCACCATGTACAGAACCTGCTGGGCATCAGCGCCAAAGTGCAGGCTATGCGCCAGCGTATGAGCGAAAAGGAATACAATAAATTATCTGTAAGGCTGGAGCTGCAGGCCGGTTTCCTGGCCGGTGTATGGGCTAACCACGCACAGAAGATGGATACCATACTGGAAGCCGGGGATATTGAAGAAGCCCTTAACGCAGCCAGCGCAGTAGGGGATGATAAGCTGCAGCAGGCCTCGCAGGGCAGGGTAGTGCCCGATGCCTTTACCCAC
>NZ_JAGXJN010000258.1 GCF_019091455.1 Chitinophaga sp. GbtcB8 | reverse complement strand
ATTGTTAGTTCTATATGAACATTAGTTTGAGCTAATGGTTTCTTGTTGTGATAGCCTTTGTGATCTGAACTTTGAATGACTTACATTTTCTTTTCCTTTTGTTGCTAACCTTTAACCTTTGCATTTTTATTAATTGGATATTAACTTGTATTCTTGGAATCAGCTATTATTACAGGCAAATAAAGAGAGTTTATAGATGTTACCTGCAGAATTCAGACAGATTTTCTTCAATTACTCTCCCGATCAAGCATCT
>NZ_JAGXJN010000257.1 GCF_019091455.1 Chitinophaga sp. GbtcB8 | reverse complement strand
TTGAAGGCTGAGGCAGAAGGAGGACCGGTTCTCGATGTGGTTTTTAAAACGGCTGGGGAGTTCGGTCCTCCTTGTCTTTCTGATCGTGACGCTTGTGTTCCTTGGACTCCGGCTGGTGCCGGGGGACCCGGCACTGGCTCTCCTGTCGCAGAGCGGCGGGGCGGTCGACCCCAATGCGGTGGCGCAGTTACGGGCACAGCTCGGTCTGGACCGGCCTTTCGTGTTCCAGTATCTCGATAATATTGCCGCTCTT
>NZ_JAGXJN010000256.1 GCF_019091455.1 Chitinophaga sp. GbtcB8 | reverse complement strand
ACTTGTGCTTCTCTTCTGATCCCCCAAACAAACGCCTTTAGAGTCTGTATCGGTTGGATGCGCCTACTTAGAACTTATTAAGATTATTTGGACTATATGATCTTCCTATTCTTTCTGGATTTTGAAGCACAAAGAGACCCGGGTAGGCTTTTTCTGGATTCGAGTCTGTATATGGATTCTCCTCCGATTCCGGGACCCTCCTTTCACCCTATGCGAATTCCACCTCAGTTAATGTAGTAGTGTTGTGCTCTTA
>NZ_JAGXJN010000255.1 GCF_019091455.1 Chitinophaga sp. GbtcB8 | reverse complement strand
ATGCGAGCTGACATGTCACGGAACGCCTCGATCAGGAAGCCGCCAGTTCCGCAGGCGGGATCTATGATCTTGTCCTCTGGCTGTATATCCATGATCTTTACAGCGGCGGAGATCACCCGGGCCGGAGTGAAGTATTGTCCTTCGCCAGCCTTGAGGTTCGCACGACGGAAGATCTGGAACGCGTTCGAAACTGCCTCGGCGCCCACTTCGAGGAGATTCCAACCAGACCAGGCGAACACGACCTCCTTGATGG
>NZ_JAGXJN010000254.1 GCF_019091455.1 Chitinophaga sp. GbtcB8 | reverse complement strand
CACCCAATACGCGAGCACGATCAGGGTAAACACGACCGTGACCGGAATCGCGATGATCGTGACTCGCAAATAATGCAGCCAGCTGATTTTCACGCCGCCCTTGTTGACGATGTGCATCCACATGAGCGTCGCGAGCGTGCCGATCGGCAGCAGCAGCGACCCGATGTCGCTTCCGATGACGCTGGCGAGGTACGAGATCTTGAGCGTCAACGGATCCAGGTCCATATGGGTCAAGGTCAGCGTGCCGACCATG
>NZ_JAGXJN010000253.1 GCF_019091455.1 Chitinophaga sp. GbtcB8 | reverse complement strand
AATCCGATTTAATGCCACTCAAAGGGTTCCAAGCATACTTATCAAAACCGAACCGGACCGTCTGGTTGAAAGGAAGAAAACTGTGAACTAGACCATTAATGGTTCTAATTCACTTCTTTGCTCAGTTATGATAAAAAACAGAATTGAAGCAGTTGACCTAACCAGTTTTTAGATACCTAGCAGGAACCGACCGAATTAAATAAAATTGATACGATTTTGTAAATATAGCTAAGATTACTTAAATATCCTTGAGT
>NZ_JAGXJN010000252.1 GCF_019091455.1 Chitinophaga sp. GbtcB8 | reverse complement strand
TATTGAAACTGTTTTCATTATCTCATGGGCCATTGCATTAGGTGAACTGGGCTGGGCTGGTTACATTGCCGAAAGTATATTTATCTTTATTTAATTAGGGGAATGGCTCTATGAATGGCGCAAGGGCGCACTGGATTTCGGACCGGGTGGAAAGAAGATATGGCGGGCCTATAAAAAAATGCGCAGCACCAGTAAAGCAGCTAAGGGGGGAAACATGCGGCTGTCCCCCCCGCAACGGGCCCATAAACACCACG
>NZ_JAGXJN010000251.1 GCF_019091455.1 Chitinophaga sp. GbtcB8 | reverse complement strand
TAGGGTATACTCAGAATATGAAAAAATCGGAAGCTGCCGGTTATAATTGAATCGTCTGTCTGGAGTACAATTCTTATTCAGGTATTTCCTGGTATCCCCAACACCAACTCATCCCGAGGAAAGGGGCTCTTCTTCAAAAAAAGGGGGGATTTTGGAACCAATGGTAAGGAATTTATAGAATTCGGCACAAAAATGTTTGCCTCTCTTGGGGTTTAAACGTCCAGGGAAAAAAAACACCTCGGGGTTCCGGGGGG
>NZ_JAGXJN010000250.1 GCF_019091455.1 Chitinophaga sp. GbtcB8 | reverse complement strand
CATGGGCACGATAACCGGTAAGTTGCCGGCTCATATCGACATCCTCGAAGGTTATTCAGTTCATTTACGATATGCAGGCAAGAAGTTTCATAAGAAATCCTTACGAAATGGAGATGGGTTTATGCCAGACATGCTTGTAAAGCTCTACCAGCTTCCGGAATCAGATCCGGTGCGGAAGCAATTATCGGCCAACGGAATTGAGATTCGCCGGGCCATTGCTCCTGAGAAACATCTTGTTTTGGATTGGATCAAGG
>NZ_JAGXJN010000249.1 GCF_019091455.1 Chitinophaga sp. GbtcB8 | reverse complement strand
AATGATATTTTTAGATAAAATTCTTAAATTTATTAAATCATAAAGATATGAAATATCAATCTCTCAACTTCAATCAGTTAGAACTCTAATTGGAATAGTCCAATTAATTTAAACTAAACTCAATTCACTTAGGAAGAACCAATCTCAAATTATTATAAAACTATATTGCTCCCCACTTAATAAAAATTTGATCCCAGATTTGATATAAAAATGATATTAATTTAAGTATTCTATACAAAACATTTCATCTTTGT
>NZ_JAGXJN010000025.1 GCF_019091455.1 Chitinophaga sp. GbtcB8 | reverse complement strand
TGCTTTGGGCTAATGGTTAGTGATTACAAACCCCCATAACGGACTTACACCGTCAAGTTTACCGCCATGCATGGCGCACAACAAAAAACCCGGAACTTACGCTCCGGGCCTTTGCTATAATATAAGTCGTTCGTGAACCTTAGAAGAATTTACCGCGGTTATCCTGTACATCGCTCTGCTTTTTCAGCACTTCAAACAGCTGCTGATCCAGCATGGATTTAATACCCTGCTCATAGGCAGCGCGTTGTGTGTTCAGATCCTGTGCGGGTTGTGCAGCAGGCTGGTAGCTGTCTACCTTCAGCACATATACACCCGCAGTACCTTCAATAGGCGCAGATACTTTGGCAGTACCCCAGCTTTTGTTAAAGGCAGCACCTACTACCTTAGGCTCAAAACCTAAAGAGGGTACAAACGGTGTGCTGAAGCTGATACCATCTGCTTTCAGTACTGGCTGGCTGCTGGCTTTTGCAGCAGCATCAATAGAAGCCGGTTCGCCCAGCTTAGCGATGAGCTGTTCTGCTTTTTTATGTTTTTTCACTTCTGCTTCTACCTGCGGTCTTACTTCTTCCAGGGAGGCAGTACCTTCCTGGCGGATACCGGTTAATACCGCTACTACATATTTGTTTTCAAAAGTGAAAACCTGGCTGGCGTCGCCTTTCTTGGCTTCGTAAGCCCAGCGTACCAGTTCACGTGCCTGGCCAATACCGGGAATTACAAAATCCATAGGGCGGATATTGTCTGCCAGGCGTTTGTTATATCCTTTTTCCTGGATGTTTTTCTCGAAAGATTTCTGATCACGGTTCTGACCGGCAAATTCGCTGGCAGCAGCATATGCTTTACTGTCGGTTTCTTTACTTACATCCACCGGTTTGCTCAGGTAAGCCACTTTCACAGCAGGACCATAATTTTTCTGGTCCATTATTTCTATTACGTGGTAACCGAACTGGGTCTTCACCACTTTTATCTGGCCTTTGGCGCCATCAAACGCAAAATCTTTAAATTCTTTTACGAATTGTGTAGCCGGTGTAATGTCATATTCGCCACCGGTGTTTTTGCTACCCGGATCATCAGAGTACTGTGTAACCAGGGCTTTGAAATCTGCGCCGCCTTTAATTGCTCTTTCAATACTATCAGCACGGTTATGTGCAATAGAATCAGCCAGGCCTTGCTGGGTACCTATTAATATATGACGCACTTTCACACTGTCCGGCATAGTCTTACGGTCCAGCATTTTCGCCAGCACTAAATAGTTATTATCTACATAAGGACCATAGATAGCGCCCACCGGCAGGTTGAGGATGGTATCTTTATTAGGTACCATCAGCGCAGTTTTGGAAACATACCCATCGAAGTATTTAATTTCAGAATTACTGTTAATAAAACTTTCGATCTCTTTGGTAGTATCCATTTCCTGTTTCAGCGCTGCCAGCTGTTGCAGGGCAGCAGCAGAGTCTGCGCCGGAAGGCAATGCATCAAAAGCTACATATTCAACCTTGCGGGCTTCTTCTGTTTTGAATAAAGATTTGTGCGCAGTTATATAATTATTAAGCTCACCATCAGATACTTTAATAGTAGAATCTGCAATGGTAGCATAAGGCACGTTCACATAAGATATGTTTGCTGTCTGGCTATTCTCCTGCTGTTGTTCAGCGGCCAGCCATTTAGGATAGTATACTGCCTGTTTTACCAGGGTCATATATTTCTGCTGCAGCTGTGTTTTGGAGATCATTTCTTCCAGCTGGTGCAGGGCCTGGCGCATTCTGCCGGATTGGTCCTGCCCGATATTCTGTAAAGCCCGTTGCATTTCTGCGCGGTCAAACTGGCCGGTCTGCGGGTTGGTGAATTGCTGTACAACGATCGGGCTGGGGTTTTTACCATTGAACTGGTCTACTACCTCAGCCTCTGTAACACCTATGCCCAGTTTATCATACTGTGCCTGCATGATCTGCTCGTTCAGGAACTGGTTCCATACCTGCTCACGAATATACTGGCGGGTTTGCTCGTCAATGCTGCCATTGGGCATTTGCTGGCGCGCACCGTTCTCAGCGTCTTGTATACGCTTTTGATAATCGGCAATCTCCAGCTCTTCACCATTAACTTTACCTACACTCGTGGAACGGCGGAATAGGGAATTCTTGCCAAAAAAGGCATCCTGCAGCAGGAAACTAACAATAGCAACGCAGATCACAACTATGATCACCACTGCATATTTATCCCTGATCTTCTGAATAACTGACATAATATTATATAGTATAAAATTTTAGGGAAAGCAAAAATAGAATAAAATAACTGTAACTGCAAAACAGTATTTTCCAGGTCCAAATGCAGTACAGTTAAGGGTTTCAGGCATATATCACCCTTTCGTTACAGCCGGTACATACACAGGTTATCCACATTTTCGTAAATTTTAATGTATTTATGGCACTGTCCGGTACATATAACGGAATTAGCCATGCACATAGATATACCGTTCTATGCAGGCCGGAAAAATTTTTATGATTATTCACATTTTGGAAACCGGGCGCCGCCAATCCACATAAAATTGTTTATAACCATTAACGCGTTATAAAACGAACGGGGGAGTTCCGGTTCACTTTCCGGGCCGGAATTTATCCACAGCTGTTGTGTACAACCACCGTATAACCCGGTGAAAGGATGGTAAAAAGCATGGTTACTCACAGGTAAAACTAATTTTGTTATTGTGCCCGCTGGTTGTCTGGGTGGTAAAACAGCAAAAAGGGGGAAAGTTAACCCCATCTGTTAACATTTTCTTAATACACACAGGGGTGAAAAGATGTACACGGAAAATGATATCCACGGGTGTGGATGAAACAGGTAAAATCCGGTATGGTGGCTAATATGCGTTGTTAATTTCCTGTGGATAGCTGAGTAAAAAAGAATAACAACTACCTTTGTATACGATGTGAAAATTTAATTTCCACATATTCACCCCCCTAATAGTAGTGGGTTTTTCTTTTTTAAATAAATAACTAAATATATAATTATGATTAGGGAGCTCACGGAAGCGAAAAAAAATTTGCAACGTAATGGATTTTTGGATGTGCCCGTAAATGTGAACCTGGATCTGTTTGCGGAGATTGAAAGATTGAAAAAGGAAAAGAATGCAATTGTACTGGCGCACTATTACCAGGAGCCGGATATCCAGGATGTGGCAGACTACATCGGGGACAGCCTGGGCCTGAGCCAGCAGGCTGCCAAAACAGATGCCGACATCATTGTTTTTGCCGGCGTGCACTTCATGGCAGAAACGGCGAAAATATTAAGCCCGCAGAAAAAGGTGCTGCTGCCCGACCTGAAGGCAGGGTGTTCCCTGGCCGACAGTGCCCCGCCGGAGCTGTTTAAGAAGTTCAGGGAAAAGTACCCGGACCATATCGTGATTTCCTACATTAACTGTTCTGCAGGTATCAAAGCGCTCAGCGATATCATTTGTACGTCTTCTAATGCCCAAAAAATCATCGAAAGCGTGCCAGCTGACCAACCCATCATTTTTGCCCCTGACCGGAATTTAGGCAGCTATCTGATCAAAAAAACGGGTAGGGACATGGTGCTGTGGAATGGCGCTTGCATGGTACACGAGATTTTCTCCCTGGAAAAGATCACCCGGCTCAAGGTAAGGCACCCTAAGGCCAAGATCATAGCGCACCCGGAATGTGAAGCAGCTGTGCTGGCAATAGCAGATTATATCGGCTCTACCACCGGCCTGCTGAAATTCTCAGAAAGGGACGATGCGCAGGAATACATCGTGGTAACCGAGACAGGTATTTTGCACCAGATGGAAAAAAACAATCCTAACAAGACGTTTATACCGGCGCCACCAAATAATGCATGTGCCTGCAATGATTGTCCACATATGAAATTAAACACGCTGGAAAAGCTGTACCTGTGTATGGAGTATGAAGAACCTGAAATTACCATGGATGAGCAGCTGCGTATAGCCGCTAAGAAACCCATAGACCGTATGCTGGAGATCAGTGCACAATATGGATTATAATTTTTTGATTATCAATTAAATATACCGATTAACTATTTTATAATAGTTTTCGAAAAATGAAGGCCCGGAGAATGCGTTATACGGCGTAGCTCCGGGCCTTCCTCTTGTATATGTGATTCTAAAGCGCTTCCCTTAACTCTGAATATCTCCCAGGTTACGCACATATAATCCACATTTAGAAGTTTCTATTTTCCGGGGTTATGAACATGGAATAATTGCACTTTTTTGAACCCTAAACGAGGAATTTTTGGGTGGTAAATACTCATATTACTAACGCCAACGGTTATATGAAATATAGCAGCTGGACATATTTATTTTATAAGAAAATGACCTATTACTAATAAAAAATAGCGGGGAATTATTTTAGCATCGTAATTAGGGGGTAC
This sequence comes from Chitinophaga sp. GbtcB8, assembly GCF_019091455.1. GTDB lineage: Bacteria > Bacteroidota > Bacteroidia > Chitinophagales > Chitinophagaceae > Chitinophaga. Next base: position 115,581 of record NZ_JAGXJN010000025.1, on the reverse strand, counting down.
GAACAATCTACATCTATCTGAAAAGAATTTTTCAAATAACCGTAATTGATCAGTGTAAAATACAGCGCATTTTAGGGAGGGGTTAACAAGTTTATTTTATAAGAATGATCTTATCCGATTTCTTCTACCCAAATAAAATCAGCTTCTGTTTTGCGGAGCGATAAATTATAGCCGGCTACCATAATGGAGATCGGATCTCCCAGCGGTGCAATTTTTTCCACCTTCACCGTTTCTCCGGGTACGCAACCCATTTCCATTAATTTGATATGAAGATCGTCTTTTTCAAAAGAAGTGATCACTGCACTTTTACCTATAGCCAGGGCTGATAACTTTATGGGAAGCTTACTCATTTCACTATCATCATTTATTCATGAATACGCAAAGGTACCTTGTGAAACGTTACCCGCAAAAAACAGGATCCGGCGAATCAGAAATTTCACCATATTTTTACATCTGCTTTTTTGAGAATTTACAACAGGAAATTATGGCTATACATTTTGACGCGCATGAAGTAAGCGTTGCTATCAAACAAAAAACAAAACTGAAAACTTTTCTCAAAAGTATTTTTGAAAGAGAGGGGCAAAAGTTGAAGGAGCTGCAGTATGTTTTTTGCAGTGATGCCTACCTGTTAGAAATGAACCAGCAATTTTTGCAGCATGATACCTATACCGATATTATCACTTTTGAGATGAGTGAAGTACCTGGTGAAACAGTGGGGGAGATCTACATTAGCATTGACCGGGTGCGGGATAATGCGGCAAAGTTTAAAGTAAGTGAAGAGCAGGAATTACACCGGGTAATTTTTCATGGTGCCTTACATTTATGTGGGTATAAGGATAAGACGAAAAAAGATGCGGCACTGATGAGAGAAAAGGAGGATGAATGTTTGCAACTGTATTTTGTAGGATGAGTGATTTTGAAATGGGGAGTTTAGGTAATAGAAGATAGCTGATTTTTGTTTGTTGCTGCAGGGTAGTTACTACAACCTGAAAATGTAAACCCCAAAAGTGAATGTTGTTAATCTCATTGTTTTGTTCCATAGAACCTGGAGTGTAAGATCTGGTTTTTGTTTTTTTGATTGATGTGTTTTCTTCATGAGTTTAATGCGTCGAACTCTCGCACAAGTTTGGAATAGAAACATTTGATTGCATAGGTACAGGGAACTTTATATCGTATCATTGCTCTTTCCAGATTTACTTATGGTGAAAGGTATTTTCTAAAGAGACTACCCTAAAATAGAACAGGTAGGTGAGACTTAGGTTGGTTCATTGCTAAATAATGAAGCCAGGCAGCCTACCGAAACCTGGATGAAGGAGCAATAAGTTCCATAATAAATTGGATAGAAAGTATGATTTTTTTATATGGTGTAGTGAGTGAGATCTGAAGTTTATCTCAGCTGACATGAATTACCCTTTCTATATTTTTCACTACTCTCTCAGATACCCATTACCTGTAATCTTTACTATTTATCTTTTGACCTGATCTTAAGGAGAGGAGGGAAGTACTTTTAAAATCTTACTCTTACGGTACCATAAGTGGAGATGTCTTTTAGGCAAAGGGTTGCATTAACATGGAACAATCTACTTCGTGAAATAGGAATGTTCCACGTGGAACACTTCATACGTTATTAGTTTTTCATTGACCTCAATATAAGAAGAAGGATATTTCATTGACCGTAGAGGTCAGTTGAGGAGTACATTGGTATCTGAAAGATTAGCAAGATCTATGAAATCTTAGACCACCTTGAAAGTATGAGTTTGGATTAATTTAAAGAAGAGTCTACTGAAAGGGGCCCCTTTTAGCATGTGACGAATAGGGTAAAGAGGAAGGATCTGGGCGGAAATTCTCTTCTAAAAAGCGCAGTTTAGGTGGATATTTGTGTACAGGATAATAAGGAATTACCCCTGATGCTGGGATAAAGAAGGAAGATTGTATACTATTTGAAGTATAAAAAGTAGTAAGGAGTCTAGAGATTTCTCCTTTTTGGATACTCTGTTTTTAATGGGAGGGGTAGATTTGAGACCCTGCTTATAGTTAAGTATGTTCATCCATTTACAGCCTCTGGCACTTTTTCCTTTTAATAAGGCTTATATAAATTCAATAACCCTTCATTATAATGCCCGGTAATGAAGCTGTTTTAATATCAAACCCAGATCACAACTCTTTAGATTAAGGTAATCACATAGGCTAGACCCAGGAGTATATGGCCCAACTGAAGGCAATACCTCTTGTTATAGAAAGCATATTGGACCAGTAGGCCTTTACTTATAAGCCTGCTTCAAAGGTCCTTCACTAAGAGGGGGACTCAGGTGCAGAATAGTCTTTTCCTCCTTGTACACACCTAAACTGTTGTTGATTATTCGTGTTAAAAGGATACTGTCGCTGGCATATTCATGGTTGAAATAGAGGCTACAGGTTCCATACTATGGGAGAGCATCCTTGCCAATACTGGAATGTTCATGGTGACTCATGACCCTTGAAAGGGAAGGTTAATCATAAATGAGGCAAGGCATATAGGCAAAGGGCCGATCTTTTACCCACATCTTTAATAGTCCCTACATCAATACCTGGTGGATTTGGATGGGTCAAGGTACCCTTATGAATACTATTCCCCCTGTAGTTGTTCCATTTAATACACCCTGCCCCCCAGATAACTAGAGATTCTTTTACCCTTTATGGATTCCTGTATAGTGTTTTGCTTCTTCATTGACCGGAAGGTATCGACCATTTATTGCAGCTCTAACCCTGGGAATGTTTAGTTAGGAGGGAGATTATTGGTATCCTGGAGAGCGTACTCTATGACTCTTACCCTGTCTTATGGGAATAAACTAATTCAATGCAGAGGGAAAATTCTTATAAGAAAAGTACAGGTAGGGTCAGAAGGGCAAGCATCTGATATGCCCTGAAGCCTTACTCTATTACTTCTTTTGCCCTAGATTTTATAACAATGGCTAGCAACAGATGGGACTGCAATATGTTATTATAGTCTTCAGCCAGTTAGATACTGCCTGGATAGAACCTTCCTCTGTGTACAAGGACTGAGAATCTTTGTATCACCTTCCTGTTCTGCATGGTTCATCACCGGGTATAGAGGATAATTGCTGTGATATTTGTAGGAATAGAGGAACCTTGTGTTACCCTCCTTGTTCCTTAATGGTTCCATCATCGGGTATTGGGGGACAATTACTGAGAGTATTTGCAGGAATAGATTGCCTTGAAACCTCCATTCTACCTCTGCAAACAGCAACATCTACGTGGGAGGGGGGGCTAATTCGGTGATAAACAGAAGACAGAGAGGGTAGAAAATGGCGTGAAAAGGAGGGGGTGTCCAGTCTGTACAGGAGATACCTATTAGAAGTTAAAGCAACCATGAACTGTGATTCCAATGGTAATATCAGGAACTCACATAATCATATATCAGAGCACAACATGTCAGATAGGTATAGGCGCCTTGTCATTAAGTTATTACTCTCCCCTTTGGATACTCTTCCCAACTACTTATTTACCCTTACAAGTAAACTCTCGCCGCCAATCAGTGTCTGAACTTATCACGGTTCAGATCCATTTGGCCGCTCACATTGTATAACGGAACAATAGGTATTAGTGCAAGTACCGCTTGGCTATTCAGCATTGTATAGTGGCACAATGAGGTATTAATGCAAGTACCGTTAATATAAGTAGTGTCTACAGTGGCGGAACCAATGATCACTGATATAGACACAGTGTTGTCGGCTACCAGTAACCCTTATGAAAACCATCCCTCATGTTCCACGTGGAACACCAAACAAAAACCTCACTTATCCCTGCTTATATGTAATTTTGCATCTTCTACAATATAAAACGAAGTATGTTTCCTTCTTATGATGTTATAGTGGTGGGCGCCGGACATGCCGGTTGTGAAGCTGCAGCTGCTGCAGCTAACATGGGATCCAGGGTATTACTGGTAACTATGAACATGCAAACTATTGCCCAAATGTGCTGCAACCCTGCCATGGGTGGTATAGCTAAAGGGCAAATAGTACGTGAAATAGATGCGCTGGGTGGATACTCCGGTATTGTTACAGATCAATCTATGATCCAGTTCCGGATGCTGAACCGTTCCAAGGGACCTGCCATGTGGAGCCCCCGTACCCAAAACGACCGGATGTTATTTGCCACTAAGTGGAGGGAAGCATTGGAGCAAACCCCGAACGTAGATTTTTACCAGGACATGGTAAAGGGTTTATTGGTAAAAGATGGTAAATGTTATGGTGTCATCACCGGGTTGGGACATGAAATAAAAGCCAAATCAGTAGTACTTACCAATGGTACTTTCCTGAATGGAGTAATGCATATTGGAGATAAACAGTTCGGTGGGGGACGGGTAGCAGAAAAAGCTGCCACCGGAATTACCGAACAACTGGTATCCCTGGGTTTTGAAAGCGACCGTTTGAAAACAGGTACCCCTCCCCGGATTGATGGCCGCAGCCTTGACTACTCCAAAATGGAAGAGCAAAAAGGTGATGAAGAGATCACCGGTTTCTCATACCTGGACGTAGAAAAAATAAAACCCGAACAGCAACGCAGTTGTTGGATCACCTATACAAGTGCTGAAGTACATGAAGCATTGAAGACCGGGTTCGATCGTTCACCCATGTTCCAGGGAAGGATCCAGGGTGTAGGCCCAAGGTATTGCCCAAGTATTGAAGACAAGATCAACCGTTTTGCAGAAAGAGAAAGACATCAGCTGTTCGTAGAACCGGAAGGTTGGAACACTGTAGAAATATATGTGAATGGTTTTTCTACCTCCCTGCCGGAAGATGTACAATATAAAGCCTTGCAAATGGTACCCGGTTTTGAGAACTGCAGAATGTTCCGCCCGGGGTATGCCATCGAGTACGATTATTTTCCACCTACCCAATTACAGTTTTCCCTGGAAACAAAACAAGTACAAAACCTTTTCTTTGCCGGACAAATTAATGGTACCACCGGGTATGAGGAAGCAGCTTGTCAGGGTTTAATAGCTGGTATGAATGCTCACCTGAAAGCAAGTGGTCAGCCGCCGTTTGTATTAAAAAGGAGTGAAGCATACATTGGGGTATTGATAGATGATCTTATAAACAAGGGTACCGAAGAACCTTACCGCATGTTTACCTCCCGGGCAGAGTTCAGAACATTACTCCGCCAGGATAATGCAGACCTCCGGTTAACAGAAAAAAGTTATCGCTTAGGTTTGGCTTCCCAGGAAAGAATGGAAAAAGTACAGCAGAAACAGGAAGGTGTTGCTAAAGTAAAATCCATTTTGAAAGAGCTGCCCTTGGATCCGGAGGATATTAATCATCACCTGGAAGAAAAAAATTCTGCACTGCTCACCCAACGGCAACGTGCCTGGCAAATTTTACTACGTCCGGAAATGGATATTTTGTCAATGAAAAACGGGGTACAGAAAATTGCAAATGCGCTGGAAAATTTTTCAACAGACATTTTGGAGCAGGCAGAGATACAGATCAAGTATGAAGTATATATTGAAAAGGAAAATGAGCTGGTGAAAAAAATGAGCCAATTGGAAGACCTGGTGATCCCGGAAGCTTTTGATTATGCCAAGCTGGTTTCACTCAGTTCAGAAGCCCGTCAGAAATTTAATAAAATTCGTCCGCGTACTTTAGGACAAGCCAGCCGGATCAGCGGCGTGAATCCAAGTGATGTACAAATTTTAATGGTGTACATGGGGCGGTAAAATAAATATGCTTAAAATATTGAAAGGGAAATGTTCCACGTGGATATTTCCCTTTTTTTTATCAGAAAAATCCCCATTTCTGATAACCAATTGATTATCAAATAATTAAGTAGTGAAACTATGACTTCATTATCTCCCCAAATTTTAACGATCGCTCTCTAACGCTGGTATTAGTATCAAAACAGGGGTATAAAGAAATTAGCGCCTTTAAAATGAATATTTTGAGAAACACACATTTTTTCATTAAAAATTGTGGATAAAAGCAACGCTTTGTACTTAACCGACGTAAATATTAAGGTGATTATTGTAAAACGAATATCTTTATACTCTCTGAAAAAAAGTTGTGTACTTTAAGGGGTAACTAAGAAAAAAGGTAACAGATATTTCGTGCACGAACTGAACGACATTATTGAAGGTTGTCGGAACTTAAACCGTAACAGCCAGGAATTATTGTATCGGCAATTCTATGGATATGCCATGAGTATTGCTTTGCGGTATGCACAGAATAAGGAAGAAGCAATTGAAATTTTAAATGATGGGTTTCTGAAAATATTTCAACACATCTCTGAATTTGATACGACACGTCCCTTCAAAAGCTGGCTGGCCAAAATAGTGGTAAATACAGCCATTGATCATCTGCGCAGTAAAAAACGAATTTCTTTCACAGAAGATATAACACAGGTGTATGACCTGGGTATGGATGATAAAGCAATGGACAAGCTCTCGTATGATGAGTTGTTGTTGCTGGTTCAGTCTTTACCACCTGCTTACCGCACTGTATTTAACCTGTATGTAATGGAGGGATACCAGCATCAGGAAATAGCAGAACAATTAGGCATTTCAGAGGGGACCTCCAAGTCTAATCTTTTTAAGGCAAAAAAAATATTGAAAGAAAAAATAGAGAAGGCTACATCCTATAACACCGTAAGATAAAATATAAAAACCCACGAGGGTTACGTAAAATGAGTGACGCGTTTGATAATAAGTTTCGTGAGAGGTTGAGCGAAGAAAATTTTCCATTTGATCCGGATGCCTGGAAAAAAATGGAAAAGAAACTGGATGCTCTCGACAACGACACCAACAGAAAACCTTTCTGGTGGTGGCTGGCGCCGCTTGTATTAATATTGTTAGGTACAGGCGCTTTCATTTGGTGGCGCAGCAGCACTACCACAACAACCAGCCCGGTTGTTGAAACAACAAAAACTACTGAGCGGGGATCTACTGTTTCACCTGCAGATTCCACCTTGACTTCCAACGGAAAAGTTGTTGCACCAAATGATAATAACAGTGCAGTTGTACCGCCTGTTGCAAAAACACCTTCAGCACCAGCTGATGCCACAACGTTAACACCTGCACGAAATAATAATTCAACAACAGCAGGCGCCTCCGCAAACAAGCCAGGGCAAAATAAGGATAATACTACAGGTAAAGGTTTTGCGGCTGACCGGCTGGCAAATAAACCGGTAACAAAAAATACCTCAGTGGTAGCTGATCCGTCAGAACAACCATTGTCAAAGTCAAATGATGTAACGGGAACGGATGTATCAAATGCTTCAAATCCGGTTAATAAAAATACTTCCGGCTTAGCAGAAGAAAATGAAGTGCTGCGTTTACTCAATACCCATTACTTTACTAATCCGGCAGTTTCTGATAAACTAAACCGCAGTGGTTATTTACCTATAAAAGAGATTGCGGAAAAAACAGAGGAAAAGAAAAATACCGTTCCTAAACGTAAAGGATTTTCTGTTGGGTTAATGCTGGGACCTGTGTTTAACGTAGCCCCTTCACTGGAATATGGAAAGTTTGGTTTGGATGGCGGAATACTGGTTAACTATCATATAAACAATCGTTGGTCATTCAGCTCCGGCGCAATATATAGCGACAAACCTTATGGCGGTACCCGGAAAGATTATGGTGTAGTAAAAACATGGTCCTACCCAATGAATACAGTAAAGCGTATAGATGCAAACTGTAAAGTGCTGGATGTGCCCATCAATATTAACTACACTTTTATGGACAGGCCTAAGTATAACTTAACAGCTACTGTTGGTTTGTCCAGCTATTTAATGCTTAAAGAAAATTATACTTATAAAAGGGATTATATGCCCGACTGGAATAAATCCCTGAGCAATGAAAATCAGCATTACCTGTCGGTGCTTAACTTAGCTTTCACTTACCAGTTGCCATTGAATAGCCATATGTCATTAGGTATACAGCCCTTTGCAAAAGTACCCCTGGGTGATATTGGATATGGGCAGGTAAAATTATATTCCACCGGGGTAGCCGTACAGCTGAATTTTAATCAATTCAGGCGCAGGCAATAGGCCGGTAGTTTCTTTTTGCTTATATTAGGTATAAGAAACGTTATGACCTATGCATGGTTTACTTCTTACTGCTGGCGCAATGATTTTCCCCTTGCTGCTAAATGCACAAACACCAGCTGACTACGACCAATATCTGCTGATTGGCACCTATACCAAAAAGCAAAGTGAAGGTATTTATGTATACTCCTTTAACTCACAAACAGGAGCGGTAAAACCGGTAAGTATTGCCACTGGTGTGGACAACCCCTCTTTCCTGGCTATTGCACCGGATAAAAAACATGTATACTCCGTAAACGAAGTTGGTGCGGAAAGAACAGGTAGTGTAAGCGCTTTTGCATTTGATAATGCCACCGGCCAGCTGCAGTTCCTGAATAAACAGCCTTCCGGTGGTGAAGGTCCCTGTTATATTAATACAGACAGCGCCGGCACGCATGTGCTGGTAGGTAATTATGCTGGTGGCAGCTTATCCGTACTACCCGTACAGGCAGACGGAAAGGTGGGCGCCCCATTGCAAACCGTGCAACACACCGGATCCAGCGTGGATAAGAACCGGCAGGAAAAACCGCATGTGCATTGCGTAGAGTTTTCGCGGGACAATCAATACCTGTATGTGCCAGACCTGGGGATTGATAAAATAGGTATTTACAAGTATGATCCTGATTCACCTTTACTGCTGCAGGAGGCCAACCCATCTTATGCACCGTTGCCACCAGGGTCCGGTCCGCGGCATATTACTTTTCATGCCAATGGCAAATGGGCTTACCTTATTCATGAGCTGGATGGAAAAGTAACAGTATTTAAATATGATGCAGGCAAGCTTACACCCATACAAACAATTTCTACTTTGCCGGCTGCCTATAAAGGAAAAATTTCGGGTGCAGATATTCACATTTCACCGGATGGAAAATTTTTGTACGCCTCTAACCGCTATGATCTGAATAACATTGTGTATTATTCCATTGATCAACGCAGTGGTAAGCTGGTGTGGAAAGGGCAACAGTCTGCCGGTGGCAAAGCGCCCCGCAATTTTATGATAGATCCTTCCGGCAACTTCCTGCTGGTGGCTAACCAGGATAGTGATAACATTGTTTTGTTTAAACGTAATCCCACTACCGGTGCTATAAAACCAACCGGTGAACAAATAAAAATATCTATGCCTGTATGTTTAAAAATGATAGCCGTGGAAAAGCAGTAATATTTATGGCATAGCATTTTCGGTACTTAGTAAAACTAAAAAGGTACTGCTATGAAAAATAATCAAAACAAACCTGAAAAGAAGGACCTGCCGCAACCGCCCAGCATGAAAGAGCAGGAGGAGAAAAGAGATCAGACATTTCCCGGTTACCCCACTTACCCCGCCAATGAGGATATTATGAACCAGGGTGAACAGGAAGACCTGGATGTGGAAAACGTTACCCGCAATGTTCAGCTGAATAATGAATTAGCAAAAAGCAAAGAGGATTTACCGGAAGAAGAAAGAAAGCTGGATATACCAGGCGCAGAGCTGGATAATGAGGGAGAAGATATTGGTGAGGAGGATGAAGAAAATAACTTTTATAGTTTAGGCGGCGACCGGCATGAGGATCTGGAAGATGATCAGTTAGTAGAGCGGGATGATGAAGAATAAACTATAACAGCGGTGTTAACAACCGGCATAGCGCATCTACAAACTTTTCGCCCATAGAGCGGTTCTTCCAGCTGCGGCGTGTAATAAGCACAGCGTTATCCAGGTCATCTTCAAAAGCAGCGTTTAATTCTTTTACAACAGCGCGGTCATACATTATAGCCGCAATTTCAAAGTTCAGGTAAAAGCTGCGGTTGTCCAGGTTTACGGTACCTACTATTGCCAGGTTATCATCAACGATCATGGATTTGGCGTGGATAAATCCTTTCTGATAAAAGTATACTTTCACTCCTGCATCCAGCATGGGTTTAATGAAGGATTGCGCGGCATGCTGCACAAAAAATGAATCGCCCTGCTGGGGTAACAATAACTCTACATCCTTACCGGCTTGTGCTGCCATTTGCAGGGCTGTTAATAATTGTTCATTCGGAATAAAGTATGGATTGCTGATACGTATGCGGCGGCGGGCTACATTAATGGCCATGATGATGGTTTGCATAGCCATGGGCCAGGGTGAATCCGGACCGCTGGCTACAATATCCGTAAAACATTCGCCGGTAAAAGTGGCCCGCTGGTAATAAGGTGATGCAAACGGAAAATCTTTTTTACTGCAATAGCGATAGCTCATCATGAACTGCAGCTGCAGCTGGTTTACCACATCACCTTCCAGCTGCAAGTGGGTATCCCGCCAAAACACTTCATTGTTGCCATTATTAAGGTAACGTTCATCCATATTTATACCACCGGTAAAACCGATTTTCCCATCTACCACAATGATCTTACGGTGATCACGGTAATTAGCATTGAGGTAAAAGTCCAACAGCACCGGTGAAAAGGCATATACCTCTGCACCATGCTCTTTCAGACGGCTGGTTATCCCACCCATGTTATCACATCCCAGGTCGTCATAAATAAAACGTACTTCCACCCCCGCCTGCAGGCGTTCTATTAAAATATCTATTACAGCATTTCCCACACTATCCACTGCAAAAATGTAATACTCCATATGAATATGGTGCTGCGCCCCGCGCAATGCTTCCATTACGGCAGGAAACTTTTGCTCCCCGTTCAGTAATATTTTTACGCGGTTATTGCGGGTAAGCAGGGAGTGCATAGTATTCAGCAGCATAGCTGCTATTTCCTGTTTGCTGGCTACCAGGTGGCGTAGCTCCAGCTGCATTTGTTCTATCTCAGGGCGTTTATTTTCCCAGTACCGCAGCATAAGGGATTCATCCCTGGAACCTTTGAAGGTAAAGCGTTTGCGCTTACGTAGATCGCGCCCCAGGTAATAGTATACCACCAAACCAACCAGGGGTAAAAATACCAGCAGCAGTATGTAGGCCATGGCCTTAATGGGGTTGCGGTTCTCCAGCAAAATAGTGCCTACCACCCCTACAAATGTGAGGAGCACCAATAGATAGCTGAATATTTTAACAGCCAGGTGCCAGTTGGTTTCTGATAATAAATGGAGGATGGTAAACACAATAGGAAGCGATTATTGTTGATAAAGATAAAAGTTTATGCATTACCCACGCGGATAACGGAATAGTTATCAACAAAAAGTTTTCCAATAAATTGGTTTACTGTTTGGCTACAGCCGGCAAGGGAGTAACGGTTGGTTTTATAAACAGGGCCCAATGTATAAAAGCGCCTACCAAAAGGTTAATTACAGCGAAAACCGTCATCCAGGTATTTTCTGTAGAGAAGCCGCCAATAAATAACCAGCAGAAAAAGTAGAGATGGAACCATACCGGCACCAGCCAGGTTACAGCAGGAAGCGTAGTATGATCAAGGGTTTTATTTTTTCGCTTAACATAGCCCCATACAGACATAATGCTGAACAGTACCAGCAAAGCCACCAGCCTGTGTGCGCTGGTAATGCCAAAAGTTAATCTTAAAAAATCTGCAATGGTAAAAAGGGATAACCACAGCGCCGCCTGCGAGATGAGGATGGACAGGATTGGGGTAAAAATGCGCCATATTTTAGCCGGCACCGCCTTTACCTTTTCCAGCAAACGTGCAAAAGAAGAATAAAAGAACACTACACACAGCCAGCCGTAAAAATTGCCATAAGGCACGCCAAACCACTGACTGGTAAGCACATTATACTCCGGCCCGCGGGATTCCCAATCCCAATGCCACATATGCAGACGGTAGGCTACCACATCCATGCTCAGGTCTATATTCACGGCCAGCAGGGCATCCAGCGCGGCTGCAGTCCATAGGCTCATACCCAATGCATCTGTTACCAGACGTGAGGTGTAAATAATAATAGCCCAGCCGGTACCAATACACACCGGGATGTTGTTGGGCGCTATACCCAGCATTACCCAGAACTGCCCATACTTATAACCCGCGTTGGTGGCTACATTCACATACTCCAGCAATAAGCCGAAGCCCAGGCCGCCCAGCAGGTACATAATATTGCCAATGCCTTTTTTATATGCGTGTATGCAACAAAGTATGAATAACAGGAACATACAACACTCTGTAAGCGGGTAACAAATACCAATAGGATACTCGTATGGCATAGCGGGGTAAGGCCTCATGTTGCAGGTTTTAGTAGCAATATGAAATTACATATTTTCCCGGTCAATGTATGAAGTGCGCCTGGTATCCCTTACAGCAACATATACAATAAGCGAAATAAAAATGCAGCCGGTAATATACCAGTAATACAACGACTCGTGCCCAATGTTTTTAAAGTATAATGCAATGTATTCTGCTGTTCCTCCAAAAAGTGCTACAGTTAAGGCATAGGGCAGGCCTACACCCAATGCCCTTACCTCTGCGGGGAAAAGTTCTGCTTTTACCACCGCATTAATAGCGGTATACCCGCTTACAATAATAAGTGCTGCCAGTATCAGGAAAAATGCAGCAACAGCAGATGTAGTATGGCTAAGCGTAGTTAAAATAGGTACGGTGAATAAAGTACCTAACACGCCAAACCCTATCAGTAAAGGCTTGCGGCCGTATTTATCAGAGATCCACCCGAACAGCGGTTGTATACCTGCATAAATGAGCATGAGTATAAAAACAATAAGGGTAGATTGCTCCTTGGATAAGTGCACCGTATTTACCAGGAACTTTTGCATGTAGGTGGTATAGGTATAAAAAGCCAGCGTACCGCCTAACGTTAACCCCACAACGGTGAGCACTGCCCGTGGATGTTTTTTAAGCAGCACAGCAACAGAACCACGTTCTGTTTTTTTATCATCCAGCTTTACGGATTCTTCCATGTTACGGCGCATATATAATACAACCAATGCCAGCAAAGCCCCTATGAAAAAGGGAATGCGCCATCCCCAACTATGCAGCTGCTCCGGCGTGAGGAAAACTTTTTGCAACAGCAGCTGAATGCCTAATGAAACCAGCTGCCCGCCAATGAGCGTTACATATTGAAAGCTGGAAAAGAAACCGCGTTTTTCCTTGGTAGCAATCTCGCTCAGGTAAGTGGCGGAAGTACCGTACTCCCCGCCTACGCTCAGGCCCTGCAGCAAACGGGCCAGCAGTAAAAATACCGGTGATAGCAGCCCAATGCTGCGGTAGGAGGGTATGAACGTGATCATCAACGATCCCAGCGACATTAACAGCACAGATAAGGTCATGGCCGCTTTACGGCCGGTGCGGTCTGCAATGCGGCCAAACAGCCATCCCCCAATAGGCCGCATCAGAAAGCCCACGGCAAAAATAGCCGCGGTGTTCAGCAGCTGTACGGTAGGGTTACCTTCCGGGAAAAAGGCCGGCGCAAAATACAGGGCAAAGGTGGAATAGGCGTACCAGTCGTACCACTCCACCAGGTTGCCGGCAGAACCGGTGATAATTGCTTTCAGACGCCAGGCGGTGTTGCGGGTAGGGTGTTGATCAATCATGGAATGTATTTGAACGCGGTCAAAAATAACAGCTTTTTATATAAGTTAAAGCTGTTCTTGTATCTTCGTAAACAACCACTCATAACTGAATAACATGCAAGATCCTATAACAAATGCTAAAAGAGCTGCCGGCGAGAAAGCGGCAGAGTTTATCCGTCCGGGTATGATAGTAGGACTGGGCACCGGATCTACCGCTTACTGGGCTATTCAGAAAATAGGCGCCCTGGTAAAAGATGGGCTGGATATACTGGCCATTGCTACCTCGGAAGCCTCTGCAGCATTGGCCCGCGAGCTAAAGATCCCGCTTACCACCTTTGCAGAAACTCAGCGTATAGATATTGATATTGACGGGGCTGACGAAGTAAGCGAAAACCTGGATGTGATCAAAGGTGGGGGTGGTGCGTTGCTGCGGGAAAAAATAGTGGCTTACCATAGTAAGCAGCTGATCATTATTGCGGATGAACATAAATATGTGCCCACATTGGGCCGCTTTCCATTAGCGGTAGAGGTGATCCCATTTGGCTGGGAAGCCACGGGCAGCAAGCTGCAAAGCCTGGGTTGCAGGCCATTGCTGCGTGCAAAAGGAGAGGAGATCTTTATTACAGACAACGGTAACTATATTATTGATTGCTCTTTTGGAAATATTAAAGAGCCGCAGCTGATCAATGATGCGCTGCATAATATTCCGGGTGTGGTGGAAACAGGTTTGTTTGTGCAAATGGCGCATAAGGTGGTATTGGGATATGAGGATGGGAGAACGGAGGTGCGGGAGCGGTAGGAAACAACGAGAAAGCATTTGAACTTTAAATGCCCTGATAATTAACCAGTTATTAGGGTTTTTAAGTTCATAGCCATCATATCTGTGCTATCTAACACTTAGTATCGGATATTCTAACGTGATCCTTAACATGGCATTCGCAAATTAAAAGACAAAATTCATTAATGGAAGAAAGAAAAGAGTGAGTATGTGAAAGTATCTCTATGGGGACTACAAAATGCGAATGGTGGATTTATTAGCGATTATTTAAGGTTTGAGTATAAAGTATGGAGATGTTATGATCTAAGAAGCGCTATGGAGTATGCAGTTAACAACAATACAAAGTAAGATCTTTGAGATCAGAGATTAAAAGGTAATGTTGGATGTTGATCTGGCAGAGATGTATGAAGTACCGACCAAAGCATTGAAACAGGCGGTAAAAAGGAATATTGACAGGTCCCCTGGAGATTTTATGTTTGAACTCAATGCGGATGAATTTGATAGTTTGAGGTCACAATTTGTGACCTCAAAAAGAGGAGGGACCCGTTATATGCCTTACGCTTTTACAGAGCAGGGCGTTGCAATGTTATCCACAGTACTTCCCAGCCCCAAAGCAATATCTGTAAATATCGCAATCATAAGAACGTTTGTACTACTAAGACAACATGCTTATAACTATAAAGAATTGGCCCGAAAGATTGAAGAGATAGAAACGAAATATGGTAAACACTTTGAGGATATTTATGAGGCATTAAATCTTTTGCTGGAAGAGCGTAAATCATATGGCCGGGAATGTGGAATATAGATGCTTATTATTCCATGGCAAATGATGGCATGATGCCAGGGTGATTTGGAATAGGAAAGAGATGTAGTAGTATTGTAGTAGTGGCATAAAAAAAGCGATCACAACTTTCGTTATAATCGCTTGATTTTTAGAGTGGTGTGGGGCGGGATCGAACCGCCGACACAAGGATTTTCAGTCCTTTGCTCTACCGACTGAGCTACCGCACCGCCTAATCCTTCTTGCGAAGGGAGTGCAAAGATAATAGTTTTCGATTTTAATTTCCAAATATTATTGGATCAAATTGTTACAGAAGCCGTTATTTCCTGATAAATACCATCCCATAACTGCCGGCGCTTTTCCAAAGCTGTTTTCACAGCCCCGGCTGCTTCTAGCCATTTCAGGGAATTGGTACCACATAGCTCCTCCACCATTTGCATGCCTAGCTGGCTGTGATGATCGCCATCTACTTCAATATGCCGTTCCAGGTAATATTTGAGAATACTGATCTGCCCGGGGAATTGTTTGTCCAGGTCCTGGATCATATTTAAAAACATATCGGGGATCAGGTCTTCACGGCCAAAAGTGAATACCGCGGCTTGTATATGTACCGGCGCCTGCTCAATCAGGTCAAAGGTGTATTGCATAAAAGAGCGGGCAGCTTCAGGTATAGAAGTATTTTGCAGTACTGCTTTTATGTTAACGCCGGCCTGTAATTGCTGCAGGCAAACCAATATAGGCTGCGTATCAGCGCCTGCCTGCTGCATGGCTTGAAGGTATAGCTCAAAATGGCTGGTACGGGCGCCATTCGGCGCCAGATCACTTTCCTCCCCGGTTACAATTTCGTTAATAAGAAAACGGGTGGCTGCATTGCCGGCAGGCATCCAGGGAATGGTGGTGCAGGTGAGCCGGTTTTGTAAAGATTTTAATAATGACATGAAATCCCAAACTGCAAATACATGGTATTGCATGAATAGCCGTATATCATCAATGTGTTGGATGCGGCGGTATAGGGGATGTTGGATAATGGTTTCTCTTAAGGGTGCTATCGCATCCTTGATCAGTGTATTCATTCCTGCTTTTAATTTCCGTATTCCACCAGGAACTTAATGCGCATGAGCTTTAATTGTTCAATGGTGTAGTCGCTTTCGATCAACTCCTCACGGGCCAACGCAAGGCTGGATGTTTCGCAGCCTTTAAAGTACTCTATGATCTCATCCTGGGCATAATCATCCAGCTCTTCGTCAATGCAGTAATCCAGGTTTAGTTTTGTACCGCTGGCTACAATGGTTTCCATTTCATCCAGCAGCTGGGCTATGCTTAACTCTTTATTTTTGGCAATGGTTTCAAGCGGCATTTTTTTGTCAATGTTCTGGATAATGAACACTTTTAAACCGCTTTTATTCACCACGCTTTTCATCACAAAATCGTCCGGTTTTACAATGTCATTCTCCTGCACATATTTGCCGATGATGTCAACAAACTGTTTACCATACCGGATGGCTTTACCCTTGCTAACACCCTGTATCTTTTCCAGCTCCTGTACGGTAGTAGGGTACTGGGTGGCCATATCTTCCAGGGAGGTTTCCAGGAATATTACAAAGGGAGGCAGATTCTTTTCCTTAGACACTTTTTTACGCAGGTCCTTCAGCATTTCAAACAGCACCGGATCTGCGGAGGCCTGGGCTTCTGCGGTCATTTCATCATCATCGCCGCCTCCTTCATCATCAAACTGGTGGTTAAGGGATACCATAATGGAGTAAGGCTTTTTCAGGAACTTGTTGCCTTTGTCCATTACCTTCAGTACGCCGTATTCCTCAATATCTTTTTCTATCAGCCCTTCCAGCATCATTTGCCGGATGAGGGAATTCCAGAAGTGGGAATCAAACTCTTTGCCTTCGCCAAATATCTCCAGCTGATCATGGCGGTAGGTGGTGATCTGCGGATTGCTTTTACCGGTAATAATATTTACTACGTACTCTGTACCAAAACGCCCATCCAGCGCCTTAATGGCTTTAAGCACTATCACCACGCGGTTCTTTACTTCTATTTTTTCCTTCGGGTTACGGCAGTTATCGCAGTTGCCGCAATTGTCTTTTTCAAGATGTTCTCCGAAGTAGTGCAAAATTACTTTACGGCGGCATACAGCGCTCTCTGCATATGCTACCGTTTCGTTAATTAACTGGGCGCCCATTTCGCGTTCGCTCAGCGGCTTGTCGCGCATAAGGTGCTCCAGCTTCTGCACATCTTTATGGCTGTAAAAGCAAAGGCAGATGCCTTCCAGTCCATCGCGGCCGGCACGGCCGGTTTCCTGGTAATAGTTCTCCAGGCTTTTGGGAATGTTGTAGTGGATCACAAAACGCACATCCGGCTTATCGATCCCCATTCCAAATGCAATGGTAGCTACGATCACCTCCACCTCTTCCAGCAGGAACATATCCTGGCGCTGGGCGCGGGTATTGGAATCCAGCCCGGCGTGGTAGGCTACGGCTTTTATATTATTAGCCATCAGCATATCGGCCAGCTCCTCCGTTGTTTTACGGTTCAGGGTATAAATAATACCGCTTTTGCCTTTATGTGAGTGGATGAACTTTACTATTTCGCGGATGGTCTGGTCTTTCTTGCGTTTGGGCCTTATTTCATAATACAGGTTAGGTCTGTTAAAGGATGAAATATAGATCTCCGGCTCGCGTAATACCAGGTTCTTTACAATATCGCTTTGCACCTTAGGGGTAGCAGTAGCGGTAAGGGCAATAATAGGCAGGTTCGGGTTGATCTGGTCTATCATCTCCTTCAGGCGGCGGTATTCCGGCCGGAAGTCATGGCCCCATTCAGAGATACAATGCGCCTCATCCACGCCAAAGAACGAGATCTCCAGGTCCCTGAAGAAATCCAGGTTTTCCTGTTTGGTAAGTGTTTCCGGCGCTACGTACAGCAATTTGGTTTTGCCGCTCAGCAGGTCGGTACGTACTTTTTTTATTTGTGCTTTAGATAAAGTAGAATTGAGGAAGTGTGCAACATTATCCTTGCTGCTGTAGGAACGAACCAGGTCTACCTGGTTTTTCATCAGCGCAATAAGAGGAGAAACAATGAGCGCGCATCCGGGACTGATCAGGGCGGGTAACTGGTAGCAAAGGGATTTCCCTCCTCCGGTTGGCATAATTACAAAAGTATCTTTCCCGGAAAGTATGCTCTTTATAATAATCTCCTGGTTCCCTTTAAAGGAATCGAACCCAAAGTGTTCGTGTAATGCATCTAACAAACTTACCTTTACAACAGCCATTGCATTCAAGATTTAACGATATACATTCAAAACTCTAAAGAACTAACGAATTACGTTTATTGGTTATATGATTTTTAGGGGACACGAAGTTACTTAAAAAACCCCTGAATTACAACAGAATTTATATAAACTGAGGTAAATTTGTGCCGCCAAGATGAAAAAAACAACAGCTATTAACATCCGTGAAACCGCATTGCGGACCCTTCAGTTAGAGGCCGCGGCAATAAGAGATCTGCAGCAATTTGTGGACGGGGACTTTGAAAGGGCTGTGGAGATAATTGCACAGTGTGCGGGACGATTGGTTGTAACCGGTATTGGCAAGAGCGCCATTATTGGGCAAAAGATTGTAGCCACGCTAAATTCCACCGGTACGCCTGCTTTATTTATGCATGCTGCAGACGCCATTCATGGCGACCTGGGTATGATACAGGAGCACGATGTGGTGATGTGCATTTCCAAAAGCGGTTCCTCCCCTGAGATAAAGGTATTACTGCCACTGGTAAAGAGTTTTGGCAATACCCTTATTGCCATGGTAGGCAATACCAGCTCTTACCTGGCGCAGGAAGCGGACCTGGTGCTTAACACCACGGTTACCCAGGAGGCCTGCCCTAATAACCTGGCGCCTACCACCAGCACCACCGCTCAAATGGTAATGGGCGATGCGCTGGCCGTATGCCTGATAGAATGGCACGGTTTTACTGCTGCAGATTTTGCTAAATTCCACCCCGGCGGCACTTTGGGCAAAAAATTGTACCTGAAAGTAGGGGACCTGAGCCGGCACCATCAAACACCCCGCGTGCACCTGGACAGCCCCCTGCAGGAAGTGATCCTGGAAATATCTTCCAAAATGCTGGGCGTAACCGCTGTATTGGATCCGGAAGAGCAATTGTGCGGCATTATTACCGACGGTGATCTGCGCCGGATGCTGGAGAAAAATATTAATACTGCAACGGTAATTGCCAGGGATATTATGTCGGCCCATCCCAAGCACATACAAAAGGATGAGCTGGCGATCAATGCCCTGGAAAAAATGCGCCAGCACGATATTACCCAGTTACTGGTTATGGAAGATAAGCGGTATATTGGCATCATTCATTTACATGACCTTATCAGGGAAGGGATTATTTGACAAGCGATGACGACACAAATGAACAGGCATTTTTATGTGGCCATTATGGCCGGAGGAATAGGTAGCCGTTTCTGGCCTTACAGCCGTACAGATTACCCCAAACAATTCCTGGATATACTGAATACCGGGAAAACCCTCCTCCAGTGGACCTATGAGCGCTTTGCAGCGTTTGTGCCAAAAGAGAACATATATGTGGTTACCCACCAGCATTATGAGAGTAAGGTAAAGGAGCAGCTTGGAGAGCTGCCGGTTGCCAACGTGGTGTGTGAACCTTCCCGCAAAAATACCGCACCTTGTGTAGCGTATATTTCCTACAAAATACACCAGCAGGACCCGCAGGCCTGTGTGGTTTGCGCACCTGCTGACCACCTGATATTAGATGGCCCGGCCTTTACCGCAGCCTGCCTGAACGCCCTTACATTTGTACAAAAGAACACCGCATTATTAACGTTGGGTATTAAACCTACCCGCCCGGATACCGGCTACGGTTACATTCAATATGAAACCCAGCAGGTGGCTGATAATGTGTACGAGGTAAAAACATTCACTGAAAAGCCTAACCTGGAGCTGGCCAAAACCTTTTTGCAAAGCGGCGATTTTCTCTGGAACGCCGGCATTTTTGTGTGGAATGTAAAAACTATTATTGCCGCGTTTAAAAAATACCTGCCTGAAATAGACGAGCTGTTTGTGCAGGGCCGCGATGCATTGAATACGCCTAAAGAGCGGGAGCTGGTGGACAGTATTTACCCCCAATGCACCAACATTTCCATTGACTATGGCATTATGGAAAAGGCGGATAATGTGTATGTGATCCCCGCCAACTTCGGCTGGAGCGACCTGGGTACCTGGGCATCAGCCTACGAGAACCTTGAAAAGGATTACCTGGGCAATGCCGTGCAGGGCAAGAATGTGGTGGTAATAGATGCCACCAAATGTATGGTAAAAGCCGCACCCGAAAAACTGGTAGTGCTGCAGGGTTTAGATGAATTTATAGTGATAGATACCAATGATGTGCTGCTTATCTGCAAAAAAGAAAATGAACAGCAGATCAAAGAATACGTGGCAGAGGTTAAACGGAATAAGGGAGATAAGTTTTTGTAGGAACGCGAAGCGTTCATAGCCTGCCCGCCCGGGGTAGGCCGTTTTTTAACAACAGTAATGGTTTAAATCACTTTGCACGGCTGTTAATTTGTAAAGTATGATCTCTAAGCTCCCTAACGTAGGCACCACTATATTCACCGTCATGTCTGCCCTGGCCGCAGAACACAAGGCCATTAATCTTTCACAGGGGTTTCCGGATTTTGATTGCGATGATACCTTAAAAGAGGTAGTGAATGCTGCCATGCAGCAGGGCCATAACCAGTATGCGCCCATGCCGGGTATTATGCCGCTGCGGGAAGCCATTGCAAAAAAGATATACAATTCCTACGCGCAAACCATTAACCCGGATACAGAGATCACTATTACACCCGGCGGCACCTATGCTATATTTACGGCCATTGCCACCTGCATACAACCCGGCGATGAAGTGATTATTTTTGAACCGGCTTACGATAGCTATATACCCAACGTACTGGTGAATGGCGGCGTACCGGTACTAATACCGCTTACCTTTCCGGAATACCGTATAAACTGGGAGCTGGTACGCAGCAAAATAACATCCCGCACCCGCATGATCATGCTGAACACCCCGCACAACCCTACCGGCAGCATACTAACGGAGGCGGATATACGGGAGCTGGAACAGCTGGTAGCAGCGCATAACCTGCTGGTGTTAAGTGATGAAGTATATGAGCACCTTATTTATGACGGCGGGCAGCATCACAGCATATTAAAATACCCCAACCTGTTTAAGAACAGCTTTGTTACTTTTTCTTTTGGCAAGGTATTTCATGTAACCGGCTGGAAAATGGGCTACTGCATAGCCCCGGCCCACCTGATGAAGGAGTACCGTAAGGTGCACCAGTACCTTTGCTTTTCTGTAAATACCCCCATGCAATACGGGCTGGCCAAATTCCTGGAAACCCCGGAGCACTACTTAGACCTGCCGGCCTTTTACCAGGAAAAAAGGGATTACTTTCTGCAGCTGATGGCGGATACTAAATTTACGCCGCTGCCCTGTTACGGCAGCTATTTTCAGCTGATGCGTTATGACAGGATCTCCGATGAAGGGGATAAAGATCTCACCATTCGTATCACCAAAGAATTTGGCGTAGCCAGCATACCCGTATCTGCCTTTTACCAGGATGGGCAGGATGATCACGTGATCCGGTTCTGTTTTGCCAAAAGGAAAACCACCCTGGAACAAGCGGCGGAAAGACTGAGAAAGGTTTAATCCATACTTAAAAAAAAGGCCATCTCTTAAAAAAGAGACGGCTGTCCTTTGTATTACGAGCAGTACGAAATGCTTATGAGTTAAATCCCGGTTAGCTTACCGCTACCAGCTCCTGTTCGTACAAACTGTTTGCACCCACTACCTGGGTATGATCCAGGAAGGTTACAATACCGGTTTCAACATCGTATAATGCGCCTATTATTCCTACCTCACCATTCAGGATCATTTCCCGCAGTATCATACTTTGCTCCAGCACAGCCTGTACAGAGCGTTCTGTATGCAATCTGGTAACAGCATCCACAAAAGCATGATTATGCGAGTTCCTGTTTTCGCGGATGGTTTTTTCCGCGTACACGGCAGGAGTGATCTTGTTAAGCAGCCCTGTAAGGTTGCCCATTTCTATTTTGTCGCAGGCGCCTTTTATAGCCCCGCATTTGGTATGGCCCAGCACTACAATAAACTTGGATCCTGCTACTTTACAGGCATATTCCAAACTACCCAGCACATTATCAGAAATAACTGCACCGGCTAAACGAATACTGAAAATATCGCCCAGTCCCTGGTCAAAGATCAGCTCTGCAGAGGTGCGTGAATCCATACAGCTTACAATAGCAGCCATGGGCCATTGGCCATCAGAGGTTTCATTTACCTGCTGTAAATGGTTACGGTCTATCTGCAGGTTATCTACAAAACGGCCATTGCCTTGTTTAAGCAATTGTAAAGTTTGTTCCGGTGTTAAGTTTGCCTGGGACATTTTATCTAAAGTTTTCATTTTAATTTTTTTAATGGTTTGTGAATAAAAGAATTGAAAAACGGAAGGCATGCTTCCCCGTTAATTCAGCTCCAGCTCTTTTAACAGCTGCTCATGATTACCGGAGGATATTACCTGTACATGCCCGGCCCGCGCGGCCGCATGATGGCCATCCAGCTCCTCGCTGGGCGTGTTGGAGATATTATATACCTCTTTAAAGCCGGTGAGCACCACACTTATATTTTTTTGTACGGCTTTTACATCCCTGAATTCACGGATGGTTTCCAGCACATCATGATCTATATACACCGTGTTGCTGGCGTCTATTACCACAGAACTGTTTTCCGGTAAATGATCCAGCGTAAGCAATATGCTGGCTTTATTTAGGAAGGATACTTCCTGCGCCAGCTCCAGGCGAATGGTATCGCCGGTATGGTATTGCTCTTTACGGAAATAATAAGGGCTTTTCATGTTGCCTCTTAAAATGGCAATCACGCTCACGGCCATACCCAGGGCTATGCCTATCAGCAGATCGGTGAACACAATGGCTACCAGTGTTACCACAAACGGTACCCATTGGTACTTGCCTTTGCTGAACATTTCCTTGAAAATGGAGATCTTACACAGCTTGTAACCGGTAACCAGCAGCACGGCTGCCAGGGTGGCCAGCGGTATTTTATTCAGCACCATGGGTATTAAAGCGGCACAGGTAAGCAGCAGCAGGCCGTGGGTAATGGCAGACATTCTGGTACGGGCGCCGGCATTAATGTTGGCGGAGGAACGCACAATTACGGAGGTA
Organism: Chitinophaga sp. GbtcB8; assembly: GCF_019091455.1. Taxonomy (GTDB): domain Bacteria; phylum Bacteroidota; class Bacteroidia; order Chitinophagales; family Chitinophagaceae; genus Chitinophaga. The sequence goes on along the minus strand of NZ_JAGXJN010000025.1, from coordinate 92,210 downwards.
ATAGGCAAGCCGCCAATTAAACCGCTTACCATATTACCAATGCCCTGTGCACGCAGCTCACGGTTAGGATTGGTATGGCGTTTCAGTGGATCCAGCTTATCGGTGGCTTCCACGTTCAGCAAGGTTTCTACAGAAGCTACTATGGCAATGGTAATACCCACAATCCACACTTCTTTATTGGCAATAGCGCCAAAATTGGGCAGGGTGAACTGGCCTACAAACTGCTGGAAGCTATCGGCTACCGGCAAATTTACCAGGTGGCTGGGCGTAAGGGCCAGGCTGCTGCCAGTGCTAAGGAAAAGCATATTCAGCAGCACACCGGTTATTACTGCTACCAGGGCAGATGGTATTACATTCAGCTTGGGTATTTTGCTCCAGTACAGGATGATCAATATAGACACGATGGTGATAAGGGTAGCGCCCAGGTGAATATGATTTATACCGGACAGCAGCGCGGTAAAGCTGTTATCCCCATCAACCTGTATAAAGGTGAAGTCGCCTTCAGAATCTTTATCATACCCAAAGGCATGCGGTATTTGTTTTAAGATAATGATAAGACCAATGGCGGTAAGCATACCCTTAATAACATTGGAGGGAAAGTAATTGGCCACGGTGCCGGCTTTTATTAAGCCCAGCCCTAACTGCAGGGCGCCGCCAATGAATACGGATAATAAGAATACATCAAAAGCTCCCAGCTTGGTAATAGCCGTTAATACCACGGCAGTAAGGCCGGCAGCCGGGCCGCTCACACTTAGCTGTGAACCGCTCAGGGAACCAACAATCAGGCCGCCAATAATACCGGATATTAAGCCGGAAAACAAAGGCGCACCTGAAGCCAGGGCTATACCCAGGCAAAGCGGCACAGCTATCAGAAATACTACCAGGCCTGATGAAAGGTCGCTTTTTACATTCGAGAAAAAAGAAGGTTGCTTGCTCATAATCGCAAAGGGGATTTAACTGTTAAGCTTTTATTCACACGACTGAGCTGCGACGGCGTTATGTGCGATCTAACACAGGTATATACCATGTTAAATCGTACCAGCGCAGTGGAACAGCATGTGAAAATGTAAATACAAGAGGACACGCATTACAGGATAGTAAGGCGTAAAAAAAACCATAGGTATGCTTAACAATTGGGTGGGGGAGCGTGAATTTCGCGGGCAGGACCAGAAGGAATATCTTCAAAGAGTTGGTACTGCACTATATTAAGGTATAACTCAGGAGCAAATTTCAGGGAATCATCAAAATGGTCGTAGTACTTAACCTCTTTGGCCAGCTTCACAATATCTGTGCAACCATCTACGGGGTGTTCCTCAACAATCTGGTTATTAAACAGCAGCTTGCCCATCTCCTTGATCGGGAGCAGTTGGGTACCCATAAGTACCAGGAGGCATATGCTGATAAATTTCTTCATGTTTTATAGATACACTTGGAACAAAAGTAATTAACCAAGTTTATACTTTGAAAATACGACAATTAAAAAAATGTTAAAAGCCCCTGGTCCCTTTTTCATCCCAATATATAACCATTCATCACATAAAATCCGCTACTGTTTTGAGTATAAATTTGAGCTGATGAGCCATAGTGGCTGATCTAACTGTTTTGATAGGTAATTGTCTAAACCAATTATTTTGCTTTCTATGGTATTGTGTATTGCATAGTAGTAAATATTCCCTATCTTTGAATTGTAAAGTTAAAAAGCTCACTTGCCATGAATATAGATAACACACAGTCGCAGATGCGGAAGGGAGTGCTGGAGTTCTGCATTCTTTCCGTTATCAAGCAAGGAGAAGCTTATCCTTCAGACATTATTGAAAAAATGAAAGAGGCGAAGCTAGACATCCTGGAGGGCACCCTGTATCCCTTACTGACCCGTTTGAAAAATGCAGAACTACTAACCTACCGTTGGGTAGAAAGCAGCTCAGGGCCCCCACGAAAATATTTTTCCATGACCGAAAAGGGAGAGGCCTTTTACCGGGAGCTGGAAACAACGTGGAATGAACTGGCCAATGCGGTCCATCAGCTCACGCAAAGCAATACCATCCTTTAAACATTATATCACCTAAAATCTGTTAAACAGTTCCCGCTGTTGAAAATCAAAACTGTAAAGATGAAAAAGATTATTAACATAAACCTCGCCAGCCGATTAATACCCATAGAGGATAGCGCCTATGAGATATTGAGGCGGTACCTGGATAGCCTGAAGCGCTATTTTGCCAGGGAGGAAGGGGCCGACGAGATTGTCAGCGACATTGAAAGCCGGATAGCGGAATTATTCCAGGATAAACTGAAAAAAGGCGCTCATTGCATCACCGATGAGGACGTGGAAGCCATCAAAACCTCCATGGGTACGCCGGAGCAGTTTGAGGAAGATGCTGCCAAAGAAAGCGCCCAAACCGGCGCTGCGGAACAGGCCATCCCCAACATCCGCCCGCGTAAACGCCTGTACCGCGACCCGGATAATAAAGTACTGGGTGGCGTATGTAGCGGCCTGGGGGCTTACCTGAATGTAGACCCCGTGATATTCCGCATCATATTTGCCCTGCTGGCGATTGGCGGTTTTGGCAGCGGTATACTGGTATACTTTATATTATGGATAGCCACCCCCGAAGCCAATACAGCGACTGAAAAGCTGGAAATGCGCGGTGAGCGGGTGGATGTGAACAACATCCGCGCTACAGTGCAGGATGAGATCAACGCCATGAAAAGCCAGTTCAAAAATGTTGGCGACGACATCAAAAATTTTTCGCAGGGCCGCGGAAGGCAGGTTGGTAACGATATTGAGCGGATCTTCCGCAGTTTCTTTACCGGTCTGGGGAAAGTGCTGTTGTTTGTAACCAAAGGGTTCTTTTACTTCCTGGCAGTGGTAATACTGTTTAGCCTTATAATAGCCGGTATTGCTATCGCTGCTTCCTCCGCGGCCCTCTTCCCACTTAAAAGCCTGTTACTTTCATCCGGCTTCCAGAATATGCTGTTCTGGCCGGCGGTGATCCTGCTGATAGGCATTCCCGTAGTAGGTCTTATTATATTCCTGACCCGTAAGCTTACCGGCGTAAAACAGACGAACCGGTACGTGGGTTATACCTTAAGCTTCCTGTGGGTGTTAGGCCTGCTGTGCGGCACCTGGCTGATAGTATCTATTGTAAAGGATTTCCGTACCAGCTTCCGGGAAAAGGAAACTTACCCCCTGGTACAGCCCAGCAAGGGAAAGCTGATCATTAAAAAGACAGATGACCTGGTGGAGATGGATGATGTGGACTTTTTTGAAGGCGGCCTGCGGGTAACCGATGATACCGCCATCATTGACAACATACGTGTAAAGATCGAAAAGAGTGTTACAGACAGCTTCCAGGTGGAAGTGCTCCGCAGCTCCCGCGGCAGAACCGTTTCCCAGGCCAAAGCCCTGGCCCGCGAAATACAGTTCCAGATGAACCAGCAGGATTCTATCCTGTACCTGCCTGCAGGCATCAGCATACCACGTAACTCCCACTTCCGGGAACAGCGTATTACCGTAGTGGTAAAAGTACCTATAGGTAAGGATATTGAAGTGGAGAAGGATGCCTACCATCACTACCACTTCATACACGGGTGGAATGATAATGACTGGTGGGATGACTGGGATGACTGGGACCGCGACCATGATGGCCCCGTGGAGCTGAAAATGACTATAGACGGCCTGGATAACATTCATATTGAGAAGAAACCCCGCCACCATGAAAAAAGGGATGGAGATGATTCCCTGCAGGATAACTACCGTTACCAGTCGCCGGAAGAAAAGCAGGATAAGCAGGAGAAGGATCAGAAAGAAGAAAAAACAAAGGAAAAGCCGGTTACCCCTACCGCTGCCAGCATAAATGCAGGCTTGGAGGTACCGGCGGTGGAAAGCGCTTCCCTGGTCATTTACAGCGTTTATAACATGCTGAAATAAGTTTTTCATTCATCACAATAAGTTCAATAGTTAACGAGAAGAAATGAAAACCACGGTATCCACCGTGGTTTCTTTCGTTCATATCTGTCTTTTTCATTTGCCTCAAGGAACCGGCATTGGTAGTGGATGCCCGGGAGGATATTACCCCCGGTTTCTTCTTTTTTTCCGGATTCGATCATTACCCTCGCTTTTAAATATTTAGCTTTGCATATTTGAAACTTTCGATGACAAGGATAAGGAATGCAGGCAACGAAAAACGCAGCAATCAATATTGCGCTGGTAGGAAATCCGAATAGCGGGAAAAGCTCACTCTTTAATGCATTAACGGGTTTAAATCAGAAGGTCAGTAATTTTCCAGGGGTTACGGTTGATAAGAAAACCGGCAGCAGCAGCATATCCAATGCCTTGCATGCCAACATCATTGACCTACCCGGTACCTACAGCCTGTATCCTAAAAGCGCCGATGAATTTGTGACCTATGATGTGCTGGTGAACCCTGCGGGGAAAGACCGGCCTGATATGATCCTTATTATTGCCGACGCCTCTAACCTGAAACGCAACCTGCTCTTTTGCTCCCAGATCATAGACCTGAAGATCCCTGTTATTATAGCCCTTACCATGATGGATATTGCCCGCAAAAAAGGCGTGGAAATAGATCTGAACGGGCTGGAACGTGAGCTGGGCGTGCCCGTGCTGGCCATTAACCCCCGCAAGAACAAAGGTATTCCTGAACTGAAGAAGAATATAGACCTGCTGGCCAGGGAGCACTTCCCCGTGCCGGTGCGCGATTTTGTGGACAGCCATATTATGGCGCCTGAAGTGGTGGACGAGGTGAAAAAATACGTACAGGTGCGCAGCGATTATGCCGCCCTGCATATAGCAGTGAACAGCGATGAGCTGCATTTCCTGAATGGCGGGCAAAAGCTGGCCATTAAAAATGCCCTGCAAACCCACAAGTTTAATAAAACCAAGGTACAGGCAGAGGAAATTATGCAGCGCTATGGCCGCATAAAACATATTATGAAAGCCTCCGTAGTGGAGGCCGATCCGTTGCAGAAACAGCTGCAAACCGAAAAGCTGGATGATATACTGCTGCACCGTTTCTGGGGGTATGTGATATTATTGGTAGTGCTGTTCTTCCTGTTCCAGAGCATATTCTGGCTGGCCTCTTACCCTATGGACGGTATAGAGGCCGCCTTTGGCTGGTTAGGCGGCAGCCTTTCCGGCATACTGCCGGACAACCAGTTCAGCGACCTGCTGATCAATGGTGTGGTAGCGGGTATTAGCGGCATAGCCGTTTTCATACCACAGATCATGATCCTGTTTGGGTTAATAACCCTGCTGGAAGATACGGGCTACATGGCCCGCATCAGCTTTTTAACCGACCGCCTGATGCGGCAGGTGGGGCTGAACGGTAAATCTGTAATGCCCCTGATCAGCGGTGTAGCCTGCGCGGTACCGGCTATTATGGCTACCCGTAGTATTGAGAACCGGAAAGAGCGTTTGATAACCATTATGGTAACCCCTTTAATGAGCTGCTCCGCACGCCTGCCCATTTATACAGTTATAATTGCGCTGGTGGTACCGGACCGTAAGGTGCTGGGCATTTTAAGCCTGCAGGGGTTAGTAATGATGGGGCTTTACCTGCTGGGCTTTTTTATGGCCCTGGTAATAGCTGCTATCATGAAATGGTTTGTGGCCATTAAGGAAAAGAGCTATTTTATTATGGAGCTGCCTGTGTACCGGGCGCCCCGCTGGAAGAACGTAGGTACCACCATGCTGGAAAAGGCCCGTATATTTATTACAGATGCAGGTAAAGTGATTATGGTGATATCTGTGATACTCTGGTTCCTGGCCTCTTATGGCCCTGGCAGCAAAATGCAGCCGGTACATGCCAAGTACGAGAAATTAATGGCCGCTAACCCCAATGATAAAGATGCGCTGGATAAAGCCTACCAATCAGAAAAGCTGGCCAATTCCTATGCCGGCATATTGGGCCATGCCATAGAACCCGCTATACGCCCCCTGGGTTTTGACTGGAAAATAGGCATTGCGCTTATTACCTCTTTTGCCGCCCGCGAAGTATTTGTAGGCACCATGGCTACCCTGTACAGCGTAGGTGAAAGCCCGGAAGATAATGATGCCACCCTCCGCGAAAAAATGCATGCCGCCGTACGGGCCGATGGCAGCCCGGTATACACCATGGCTACCGGTTTTTCCCTGATGCTGTTCTATGCCTTTGCCATGCAGTGTATGAGCACCCTGGCCATTGTAAAAAGGGAAACCAAGTCCTGGAAAATGCCGGCCATACAGCTGGTGTATATGACGGCGCTGGCGTACATCTGCAGTTTTATAGCTTACCAGATACTGAAGTAGGATTTAGGCTGAACGCAGCGTGCCTGTTGATGCATTAGCGTTAAGCATTCTGCATTCCGCGTTTAGCGTAATTAAGTATCTTGCACGTATGAAAAAGTTCCTGCTTGTTACCATTGCACTGTTGCCCGTATTAGGGGCGCTGGCACAACGGCCGGCTATTGATTCCCTCCAATTAATGAAAGACATACGCACCCTGAGCGCCGATAAGTTTGAGGGCCGTAAAACCGGCACCAAAGGGAACCGGCTGGCGCAGTTTTACATTATGGACCGCTTTAAACAGGCCGACCTGCAACCTTTTCATGGTACATACGAATACCCGTTTTACTTTACGCAGGGGGATAAGAAGATCATGGGTACTAACCTGTACGGCTATATTCCCGGTAAAACGGATAACGTGATCATTATAACAGCGCATTATGATCACCTGGGCATCAGCCACCAGGCTAACAGCGCAGACAGCATTTTTAACGGGGCCGATGATAATGCCTCCGGCAGCGCCGCACTACTATCGCTCATTAAATATTACCAGCAGCATCCGCCCCTGCATACCCTGGTATTTGCCGCGCTGGATGGGGAAGAGGAAGGCTTGCAAGGCGCCAAAGCCTTTGTGCAGCAGCTGCCGGTGCCTGCTGCCAGCGTGCATATGAACCTGAATATGGATATGGTAAGCCGGAATGAAAAACAGGAGCTGTACGCCTGCGGTACCTACCAGAATCCCGACCTGAAGAAGTTTGTAACCCGGGCAGCCGACAGCAGCGCCATTAAGCTGCTAACCGGCCATGACCGGCCGGAAGATGGCGCCCAGGACTGGACCAAACAAAGCGACCATTACGAGTTCCATAAAAAAGGTATTCCCTTCCTGTACTTCGGGGTAGAGGATCATGCGGACTACCACCGTGTGGGAGATGAGTTTGAGCATATTGATCCATCGTTCTATTACCGTGCAGTGCAAACCATAAGGATGGTGCTAAGCGCAGCGGATACTGAGCTAACGGGGAATAAAGCGCGGTCTAAAGTGATCTATTAAAAAAGATGTAGGGTTTTATGTAGGGGGGAGGGATGTCACTAGGGTTGCGCAGCAATTACGGAGCCTTTTTAGGAGGGAAGCATACCAATAGCACAGCAATCAAACCACAATAAAAATACAAGTGGCCAACCGATCCGGTTGGCCACTTGTGTATAGATAAGGTTTTCAAAATCTATTTGAACTTACGCCGGGTTTCAATCATACCCTTAAACTTATGCTCAGGCATGTGGATGTTTTCCCGGAACGTGCGCAGGCTTTCTGTAGACGGTTTGATGCGCCCCAGGGCACTTTCCGGCACACCCAGGGTAATAAGCGCCTTGCGCAGCAGCAGCTCGCTGGTGCTACCCCAGTCAATGGAGAAATCCTCATAGGTAGCAGTGCCACCATCCGGGAAAAATCCGTCGAAATAATCCCCCTGGTTCTGGGAGTTCTTTGACCAGATGGATACAGCATACATATCCTTGCCGCCAATGGTGATGCCTACAAAACCAACCGGTTTGCCGTAAGTAGTATCGCCCACCAGCTTCACATTCATATATGGTTTCAGCACATTCATGGTAAGCTCACTGGCCGATGCCGTGGAACCGGTACCAATAAACACCACATTAGGAACATTTACGCTTTTCTTTTTGGAGAAGAAGAAGGAGGGGTTGCTTACCCAATCGTCAAACACATCGCCCCAGGAATAATTGGCGCCAGGCACCTTTTTAGTTTTCAGGTAATTGCTGTATTGGTGGTTAGTAAGGTTAGTATTGTAGTACTCCTTGTACATCAGCGAGGTATTGCCGGTACCAACGGAAGTGGGCGCTATGAGGTTGGCCAGGTATTCTGCCGTTTCAACAGACCCGCCGCCATTGTAGCGGAGATCTATTACCAGGTCGGTTACATTGTTGGTAACAAAGTTATCGAACGCAGCATCCAGCTGGGTTTGGGTTTTATCCAGGGAAATGAACTGGTTAAATACCAGGTAACCTACACGTTTGCCGCCTACATTCAGCACGCTGCTATACAGCACCGGGTTAATATTGTAGTTAGCCACATTAAGGGTAACGGTAACAGAGGTAGCATCAGGCTTTTTAAGGGTAAGTGTTACACTGTTACTGTAGTAGATGGCGTTGCTGATCCGTGTGATGTTGGCATTGGTGGATTCCATATCGGTATTGCCATTAACCGCAGTTATTTGCCAGGTACGGCGGATGCCCGCCTGGTAGGCAGGAGAACCCTGGTACACATAAAGCACCCGAAGATCGCTCTCATCATTATAGCCTAAATCCAAACCAAAATCCCCGGCAATGCCTTCATTGATCTCACCGGCCACCGTTCCATTATCCAGAAAACCATACTTATCCATGTTTTTGCCGGCTGCATTCTTTTTATAGGAAATAAGGGCAGCGAACAAGTCATCCAGGCTGGAGTAACTATTGGGCTTAAAGGTGGCAGAATCCGGGATCACATCATTCCACAGGTATTCATCTTTGAAAATGAAGTACATAGAATCTTTCACTGTAGCAATATTACCACCGGTGCCGGTAGTATCTGTAATGGGCGTAACAGGAGTTCCGTGATCTTTTTTGCAGGCATTCAATAAGAATAGTAAAGCAACACAGCTCCCTACTAGGGCTCCCCAACGGTTAGATGACATAAGTTTATGGGTTTATTATTTACTTAAAGCTAATTAAATAAACGTTTCCTGCCTTTAAATGTTATCCGGTAAAGGGAATGCATCGGCCAGCAAGCTAAAATTATCTATAAAGCAATACGCCGGGCGCATTTTGGCAGACCAGACCGCAGTCATTTATCGGTATCAAACGCTTCCAGCTCACGCGCTACCCTGCCAGCCCATTCCCGCTGGGCTGTTGTGTTTATGCTATGGCGGGTTTCTTCATCATATTCATCCTGTACGCGGTTCATTTCCCGGAAAGATTCCAGGTATTCATACTGGATCATGCTGTCGTAATCATCCCTGGTAAGCTCCATGTGCAGGATCTTTTGTTTAAACCGCTGCACCACCAGCCAGGTAATATCAAAATGCAGCTGCTCATGGGCCAGGGAGTAGCTGTCCATAACACCGGCGCGTGCCCAGGATGCGCTGCGGATAAAGAACACCTGCAGGTTAAGGGTAATGCGCAGAGTATCTTTCTGCAAACGGCTGCTGCCTTCGTAAGAGAAGCTGGTAAAAGCTATAGCGCCACTATTGCCGGAAAGAGAAGGGATGCCCCGGAAATCGGACCAGCGCAGCGGGCGGGTAGGGTAAAAGAGGGTATCGCTATCGGGATCGTCCGCGCGGTTATCCATGGTGAACACCACTTTTATAACAGGTGTATCCTGCACGGCGGGCGGGCCTGCAGTGCTACCGGCAATGGGTATCAAAGCGTTTAATATGCTCCAGAAGGGCAGTAACATTTCGGTTAGCAGCTCATAAAACGGCCTGCTGTAATTTAAAGGATTTTCCGGCGGAATGTATAAAAATCGTAATTTACAATTGACCAAAACAATCGTCCCATGTACGGCGGAGGATACATCTTTGATGAGCCCAACAAAAAACAGTTGCGCGAGGAGCAGCAGCACGATGACCCTGAAAAGCTGGCCATTTTTGAGGCTCGTATTTCCAAAGGAGAAAAGATAGAACCGGGCGACTGGATGCCGGCAGAATACCGGCGGCAGCTAACCCGCCTGATAGAACAGCATGCCCATTCTGAAATAATAGGCGCTTTGCCGGAAGGAACCTGGATAACCCGTGCGCCGGGCTTTAAGCGCAAGCTGGCGCTGATAGCTAAAGTACAGGATGAAATAGGCCATGGGCAGCTGCTGTATAATGCGGCAGAAACCCTGGGCAAAAGCCGGGAGGCTATGATCAATGACCTGCTGAGCGGTAAATCCAAATATTCCAATGTATTTAATTACCCGGCCAAAACCTGGGCGGATGTGACCGTGATAGGTTTCCTGATAGATGCGGCAGCCATTGTGAACCAGGTGGCTAACGCCAAAGGCTCCTACGGCCCCTACTGCCGTGCGCTGGAGCGTATTTGTTATGAGGAAAGCTTTCACCTGAAACAGGGGCATGATGCACTGATATCGCTGGCTACGGGCACGCCTATGCAAAAAGCTATGCTGCAGGATGCGCTGAACCGCTGGTGGCAGCCTATTATGCATTTCTTTGGCCCCCCGGATAAAGTATCACAGCATTCTGAAAAGCTGATGCAGTGGCGGGTGAAAATGGCCAGTAATGATGAAATGCGGAACCAGTTCCTGGATACTTATGTACCTAAGCTATGGGAGCTGGGGCTTACCCTGCCGGATCCCCTGCTGCATAAAAATATCGAGACCGGCCGCTGGGAGTATACTGACCCTGACTGGGACCTGTTCTTTAAAGTGATCAACGGCGGCGGCCCATGTAACCAGGAGCGGCTGCAGGTACGCAGATGGGCGGAGGAAGAAGGGCGCTGGGTACGTAAGGCATTAATGAACCCGAAAGAAAGAAGGGCCCTGCCGGTAGCATAGCGGGGGTGGCTGTTCCACGTACTACTTTCAGCAACAAAAAATGAAAATGCATGTCCAACCAATCATATGATCCACGTGTGAACCGCTTAAAGCTGGGGAATGCGGATGATCCCATTAAGGTCGAAGAGGGGGAGAACTGGAATGTGTACGAAGTATTTCACCAGGAAAAAAGAGGCGCCCATCATGAGCACGTAGGCTGTGTACATGCCCCGGACCCGCAGCTGGCGCTGGTATTTGCAAAGGAACAATTTGGCCGCCGAAAAAAATGCGTGAACCTGTGGGTGGTGCGCAGCGCGGATATACTGGCCTTTGACCTGGAGGACGAGGATATGTTTGCCAACAACCTGGAAAAAACGTATAGGGATGCCAGTGGTTTCAAAGTAATGGATAAGATCAACAAATTTAAAGGGGAGGCCGTAAAGCCGCCCAAAGCATAATATTATGAATGCAGCCTTGCAAAAAGCTATTACCACACTTATTACCAGTATGGCGGATGATGCGCTGATCTTAGGCCACCGCAACTCTGAATGGACAGGGCTGGGACCAATTATGGAAGAAGACATTGCCTTTTCCTCCATGGCGCAGGATAAAATAGGCCATGCCTGGGCTTTATACCGCATACTGCAGGAACACCTGGGTGGGGAAGACCCTGACCAGTTTGCCTTTATACGCGCTGCAAAGGATTTTACCTGCTGCCACCTGGCAGAGCTGCCTATTAGCAGCTACGATTTTAGCCTGATGCGGCATTTCCTGTTTGACCATGCGGAGGCAGTGCGCTATGAAAGCCTGCAGCAATGCAGCTTTGAACCATTGCAGCAGCTGAGCAAAAAAGTAAAAGGGGAATTAAAATATCATACCCTGCATGCAGATGCCTGGGTATTACAGCTGTGCAGGGGAGGAGAAGAAAGCCAGCAGCGTATGCAGGCTGCTTTGGACCGCTGTTTTCCGCTGGCTGCCGGCATTTTTGAACCCGGCCCGCAGGATGCCTTATTGGCAGATGCCGGTATTTATCCCGGTGAGCAGACGCTGTATGATAAATGGCTGAACACTATTTATCCCCTGCTGGTAAATGCTTCCCTGAACTTGCCGGACCCCGCTGCCATACCACCACAATATGGCGGGCGCTATGGAAACCATACCCCACATTTGCAGGCGCTGTTACAGGAAATGGGAGAAGTATTCAGGCTGGACCCAACGGCCGGCTGGTAAAATCAAAACATATGACAACCGCAACCACCACCATCGCTGATATATACACTGCCCTGGAACAGGTAATGGACCCGGAGATACCGGTATTGAACGTACTGGAGCTGGGCATGATCACCGGGGTAACGCTGTATGAGGGTACAGCCCATATAAAAATGATCCCTACGTTTGCGGCCTGCCCTGCGGTAAGCTACATTCAGCAAAATATACGGGCCACTGTAAATAAATTAACCGGCCTGCCCGTGCAGGTAACGGTAGATAAGGAAGTGCACTGGCAAAGCAACCGCCTTACCGACACTGCTAAAGAAAAGCTGCAGCATTTTGGAATAGCCGCCCCGCAGGTGCATGAGGGTGAGCTGCGTGCGGAAATTATGCTGAATACACCCTGCCCCCATTGCCATAGTGAAAACACGTACCTGCGCTCCCCCTTTGGCTCCACGCTTTGCCGCGCCATTCATTACTGTAAAGATTGCGGGATGGTGTTTGAGCAGTTTAAACCCGTGGAGTAAATGCAGCACATGTGGGTGGGAATTTATATATTACAGCCCAAATAAAAGCTGCGCATGAAGATTGGCTTGTATTTCGGGTCCTTTAATCCTATACATACCGGGCACCTTATTATTGCTAACTATATAGCCTATAACACAGATCTGGATAAAGTTTGGCTGGTAGTATCCCCGCAGAACCCGTTAAAACCTTCCTCTTCCTTATTGAATGAGCATCACCGCTTTCACCTGGCAGAGCTGGCGGTACAGGGCGAGCCCCGCTTGCGCGCCAGCAACATAGAGTTTTCCTTACCACGCCCTTCCTATACCATTGATACGCTTACCTACCTGGCAGAAAAATTCCCTACGCAGGAATTTACCGTGATCATGGGCAGCGATAGTTTTCAGAACATTCGCCGCTGGAAGAATTATGAGCAGCTGATAAAGCATTACCCCATTTACGTTTATAAACGCCCGGGACATGAAGTAACTGAAACCTTTGGCGCTAATGTGCAGGTGCTGGAAGCGCCTATGCTGGACATATCATCTACCCACATCCGGCAATGGATACAGCAGGGAAAATCCATCCGTTACCTGGTGCCGGATAATGTGGTAGCGTACATAGCGGAGAATAATTATTACAAATAGCAGCCGGCTAAGGCTTTACCTTGGCAGCACCTGTTTTTATCACCTTTACCTCGCGCTTTTTTACCAGGTACTCATTAGAATAGATCTTCAGCAATAGTATAAACATAGAGATCAGCAGCGGCCCAAAGATCAGCCCAATGAATCCGAACAGGTTTACGCCAACGATCACCCCAAAAACCGTTATCAGCGGGTGCACATCTCCTATTCTTTTAGCCAGCATCATACGGAATATATTATCTGAGGCACCCACTACTACAAACCCGTAGATGAGTATTGCAATGCCCTGCCAGGTATGCCCTGCTGCAATCAGGTATATGCCCATGGGCACATATACGGCGGCGGCTCCTATAATGGGCAACATGGCGCAAAAGCAGGTTACTGCAAACCAGAAAACGGGCTGCGGCACGCCAAAAATAAAGTAGCCCAGCAGCGCTACCACCCCTTGTATAACAGCTATTAAGGGAATGCCAACTGCATTTGCAAAGATCATGGTGTGCAGCTCTTTCCCCAGGCGTATCACATTTTCATCTTTCAGGGGAATATATTCATACAGCCCTTCCTCCATTTCCCTGGAGTATACCAGCATAAAATACAATACAAAGTACAGGATGGCAATGGCGGTTACGGTGTTAAAGGTAGCGCCTAATAACATGGGGAGCAGGCCGGTTACCGCTTCCTGCACCTTTTGCAGGCGCTCCGGTGTTAGCAGGCTAAAGCCCATGCTTTGCTGCAGCCGGCCATCTATCACCTTAATACCCTGTATAAGCTCAGATGAATGGTTGATGGCATAGCTTATTTTATCGGTAAGCATATTGATCATCAAACCAATGGGCAGCAGTATAATAATAAATGAAAGGAACATGAGCGTGGTGGCGGCCAGGCTTTTACGCCACTTGCGCGTTTCTACCAAATGCCGCATCCAGCGGCGGCATAGTATATACATGGATAAGGCGCCCAGCAAACCGGGGAATAACCCATACAGTTCGGAAAACAGGAGCACGCCCCATAAAATAATGATCAGCAGGAAAAAGATCTGTTTGAGGCGGTCATTGTCAATATAGCTCATAGTAAAAGATACAATAGTTGAATGAATGGACAAGAGATGCCATTCAAAGATTGAACCATTTAACCCGTGTTTTGTTCATACTTTGTATGTGCAATTATATAAATACAAAAACCATTAACATTTAAATGATACTTAACGCCCGGTTTGTGGCAGTGCTAAAATGTTGGAATAATGTTTGTATCCCGTTCTTTACCCAAGTTTAAAACTCAATGTTTCATCAAAAAAATAATCACTATGAGTAACAGTTCAAAAGCCGTTGTATCTTTCATTGTTGGCGCCGCTGTAGGCGTAGCTGTTGGTTACTTCCTGAACTCTGATAAAAAAGATGAGTTGGTGGATAAGCTGAAATATCAGACAGATAAGCTGAAAGACCGCTTTAAGAAAAAAAGGGAGCAATTTGAGGATGCCATAGAAAATGAGCTGGCATAATCCCCTAAACTAATTTGCATGGAAGATAACTTTAGCAATTATTTTAACCAAACAGGCAAGGTTGCCAAAGACTATTTGGAAACCCGTTTGGACCTCATTAAGCTCCAGGCAGCAGGAAAGCTATCGAAAGCATTAGGGTTATTTTTTTCCCTGACTATGGCTTTCCTGCTGTTCTTTTTTGTGGTGGTGTTCCTGGGAATGGTAGTAGGTTTCTGGATTGGCGAGCTAGCCGGTAGTTATACGATCGGTTTTTCCTGTGCGGCGGGTTTATTTGTAGTGCTGCTGATTATATTACTGGTTTTCCGTAAAGCCCTGATACAGCGCCCCCTGTCTAATATGCTGATTGCCGAACTGGTAAATGAGATGGTGGATGATGACCGGCAATCTGAAAAAGAACCTGCTGAATTTGAATCTGAGGAAGAGGAACCTGTAGCGTAAATCCACACCAGCCAAAAAAGGAATCCCCGTTAAAATCAATAAACGCGTTTACACATGCCTAAGGCAAAAATCGCAAAAATCACGAACGCAGATCACCTGGAGAGAGAGATTTCCCGTCTTAAAAAACGTACCCGCAAACTGGAGCTGGATCTGGGTGAACGGGCTGATTTTTTTAAGGAGAACTACAAAACAATGGCCATTAACTCCGTAATACCGGGAGTGGGCAAACATACAGGCTTTATAAGTATGGCTGCGCGGTTAGCCGGTATAGCTATGGGTAGCGGCAAGTTCAAGAACTTTGCTACCAGTGCCATTATGACGGCTGTAGAATTTATTGGCGTGCGCTTAGGTATAAACCTGTTCAGCAAGTACCAGCAAAACAGGAGAAAGAAAAGATCCAGGAAAAAAGCCACTGCCCGCGAGCGGGAAACGGAGCATGATGATGAATAAGCTCCGGCGTGCGCTTAGCCCCAAACCTTAGTGCCTTCACTGCAGTTAGCACAAATATCAATATTCTTACGACCTTCCATGATCTGGGTACGGAACCGCACATATTGTTCATTGAACCACAGCTCCCGGAAGGACTGCTGTTTCAGATCGCCCAGCTTGTGCTGCGCATCTTTATCAAAACAGCAGGGAGCTACCAGCCCGTCCCAGGTAATAACGGGGGAGTGCCATAAGCGCCAGCACTGGTTACCCAGCTTGTTCTTGATGGCATAGGTACCATCTTCCTTACGGCGGTAGCGGCTGTATTTATCAATAGTAGGTATCAGGCGGTTACCTTCTTCATAATCATATACCTGGGCCGTTTTAAAACGCACCTCATCAACCCCTATCTCCTTTGCCAGCTGTTTAATATCCTCTATCTGGTGCTCATTGGGTTTTACTACCAGGAACTGGAAGAATACGAAGGGCTTTTTGGAATTAAGCTCTTTTTTCCATTTTACAATGTTCCTGGCGCCCTGGATCACTTTATCAAGCTGGCCGCCTACCCGGTATTGCGTGTATACGTCCTGGGTAGTACCGTCTATAGAAATAATAAGCCTGTCCAACCCGCTTTCCACTGTTTTTTTGGCATTGGCCTCTGTAAGGTAATGCGCATTGGTAGAAGTGGCGGTGTATAAACCTTTATCGCCTGCATACTTTACCATATCCAGGAAACCGGGATTCAGGTAAGGCTCTCCCTGGAAATAAAAGATGAGGTATAAGAGGTCTTTGGAAATTTCGTCGATAGTTTTCCTGAAAAAGTCCTGCTGCAGCATGCCGGTAGGCCGGGTAAAGGCCCGCAGGCCGCTGGGGCATTCCGGGCAGCGCAGGTTACAGGAAGGGGTAGGCTCAAAAGAGATGGATACGGGGTATCCCCACTGTACGGGCTTGCCGGTCCACTTACTCACGAAGAAGCTGCTCAGCACCTTACCTGCGTTCCATGCCCGGCGAAGGGTGAACTTGGAAACCAGGTTTAAGGAATCATTCAGATTAAATTCAGGCATAGATCCGGGTACTTTGTATGTAAAAATAACACAACTATACATGTAACAGTAATAAAATATTGCGCTATACTTGTAGCTGCATAATAAGTTCTCAGGGGGCTTGTTGCTAACCACTTATTATTTGTAAAAAGGCTACATGCGGATCAACAAAGCGGGACGTTTATTAATAGTTTGCGTAATAACAGCAGCCATTGCCGTGGCAGCATGGTGGTGGTGGCAGCGGCAGGAAGCGCTGAACTTTGTACGTTACGAGGAGTTTGGGATAGATATGCCGGTGAATTATGCCATACATGGCATAGATGTTTCCAAATTCCAGAAAGAGATCAACTGGGATGCCGTGCAGCAGATGCAGGTTGATAAAATACGTATATCCTTTGCGTTTATCAAAGCAACAGAAGGTATTACCCGCCAGGATGCTGCATTTAAGCGCAACTGGCAAAAGGCCGGGGAGGCCGGCCTGGTAAGGGGCGCCTACCATTTTTTTTATTCTACCCGCGATCCGCTGAAACAGGCGGTGAACTTTAAGAACGTGGTGCAGCTTACTTCCGGCGACCTGCCGCCGGTACTGGATATTGAAACGCATAATAACCAGCCGCCGGCCGTGATACGCAGCACCGCTAAAATATGGCTGGAGGAGCTGGAAAAGGCATATGGCATAAAGCCCATAATTTATACGAACCTGAAATTCTACAATACCTACCTGGGCGATGAATTTAATGATTACCCGCTGTGGATAGCGCACTACTACCAGAAAGAACGGCCCCGGGTAGACCGGGAATGGGTGTTCTGGCAGCACAGCGATATTGGCAGGGTAAATGGAATAAAAACAATTGTAGACTTTAATGTATTCCGGGGCGATAGTGCGGCGTTAATGAAAATGTGCCTGCCCTGATAAGTGGTTCAATAGCTCACCTAAATACCTGCACCAATGGAACCCACCGGACCAGAAGAACAGAGAGATCCCTTTAAGTCGGAGATAGTGCTGTATTTTATAAAGATCACACGCACCTTGTTCCTGGGTTTTTTCTGGATGATGATAAATGTTTTCCTGGGGCTGTTCCTGGGTTTTGCCGTACCGGAGGAATCCACACCGGGCCGCATGATATTTTTTTATGCCTTTGCCGTGATCACACTAGGCGCTTATTTGTATATGGTGTGGAAGTGGTGGCGGAAAAAAATAAACGTTTAGCCCGCAGCTATTTCCTGTTCCCCAGCTCCATAGTCCAGTAAATATCAAACTTACCTACGGCCAGCTCCTTAAAGTTTGCGTCCATCATATTATGGCAATGTTTAGGACTGTTAAGCCAGCCCAGTACCACAGCCTGTTCATCCATCCGGCCTTTGGCAATATTTTCACCATAGTATAACCAGGGATAGCCGGCTGCATCCAGGCGCTGGCCGGGATTGGTGCCATTCGGCGAGTTATGGTCAAAGTAATTTTGTGTGTACATATCCTTGCTATGCAGCCAGGCCGCTTTTTCCAGTGTTATGTTCCAGGTAAGGGCGGGCACGGGCGGCATTTTATCGGTACCGCAATTACAGCCACGGCTGCGCAGGCCATTTACCAGGCGTAGTAAAGCGGTTCTGTTCACCACATTTTCCGGGAAGCTGTCGGTTACCGGTGCAGAGCTATCCGGTGTAATGGAAGTAACGGGCGGGTTCACATTATTTTCTTTTCCGCAATCAATAAATAATAGCGCAACAAATACGGGGGCTATAAATCGTAAAAAGCCGGTCATTATTACCAGTTAAAAAAGTTAGGAATAATCAGTTACCGGTTTGAGATAGAATTGGGTTAAAATTAAATACCGGTTTTGTTCAGAGGAAAGGGTTAAAACAGACTCTTGGGTATCAAAGATAAGTGGCTGATTTGAAACTAAAATGGACGAAAACAGATTTATTTGCACGGCATATATAAAAAACAAAACCAGTTGTTCCCTTGGGACCGGGAGCAACTGGCTGTCAAAGGGTTAACTCAGATGCTAAAATTATTTAATTGCTTTATTAAGATCACGGTGTTTTTTAATCCTGTCGTGCGACAGTTTTAATTCGCCATACTGGCGGGTGATCACATCCAGCACATGCTGCGGTATCTCAATTTCATTGGTCAGCGCCATGTTATACACCCGCAACGTAACATCCTCCCCATATTCACAGGAGGCCAGGATACTGGTATCACTATTTGCAGTGAAGTCGGCCTTCAGATCCATCCAGGTGCGGTATAGATCGCCACCCAGGCTGGTGTCCGCTTCTTCTTCACCGCCCATGCCCTTCAGCAGCCGGTTCAGCTCAAAAGCGTATTCCCGGCTTTGGTCGGCCATGGATTGAAAAATGTGCTGTAATCCCGGTTCATCTGTTTGCCCTGCCGCTGTAGCATAACCTGCCGATCGGTCGTTGTTCACCCGTACAAGGTCGTTCAGCGTACTAACAAGATCTGTGTACATTATCATAACTCACATTTTAAAAGGTGCATAAATGTTGTCACGATCTACAATAGCTCATGCTGCAAATATGCTACCTGAAAACTTTTGATGATGCGCACCATATCGTCATGCGAGGTGCCGGTTTTTTTCTGCAGGCGTACAATCAGTTCCTGTTCTTTGCCATACTCATAAGTGAGGTCTTCTTCTGAAAGGTGGGAGTAACGTTTTTGCAATCTCTTCTTCAGCTCCCACCAGTTGTGCAACTGGATCTTCATAAACAACAGCTTTAAATTTTTAAAAAATAAATAGGGGAATGAGAAAAAAGACTTTTCAATTTCTGTGCCTGCTCATTAAGAGCTGGTTATCAAGGGCAAAAGTGGCTACTGCAATCGAGTGACAGCATACGGCCAACGATTTTGAACCCACTACTTGGGGAACGCTGCCGCACAGGTTGTGGAATCCATTCATCATATTAAGGGTTATAAGTGCCTGTGGCTGCGGGGTTACATGAATGGAATAAACTTTGTTACTTACTCCTTTACCTGACATAAAACAGTAGAGCCTATGTCGCAACAGAAAAACACATCGGACAAAAAGAATACGGATACGAAAGTAGACCATTCTAAAAAGCCGGCAGAGATATTAAAAACCAGCAAGGCTGATACGCGCACTAATCCGCTGCGGGCAGAATTGTCGGAAAAACCTACTAAAGAGAATAAGGCGGTGAGAGATAGTGAGGAGAGAAGAAAAGATAACACTTGACTCACCATATCGATCAATAAAATTGGAAACTCCCGTCAACATTTTTAACTATTTAGGGAACAGTGTTTAGTCATAGTTCTTCTTTAATGTTGTGGTGTATAGCAGGCCGTCCCATTCCTGGGATGGTTTTCTTTTTTAGGGAAGTTCTTAACTACTATGATCTGCAATGATCTTCCAGGCGCCATTCATTTTCCGGATCAGCAGAGTAAAATGCCCCTGTAGGTTACTTACACTGCGTTGCAGGTGCCACTGACCTACCAGGAAGTAAAGCTCCGGCGTTAATTGTTTAAATTCCAGTAAATTAAAGTGCAGCTGGCCCATTGCGGCCGTATCGGGGTACGATTTTTTATAACGGTCCAGGGTAGCCTGCCAGCCTTTGGTAATGCCATTTTTGCCAATGAACAGCAAAGAATCTGACTGCCAGTAGGTTTGCATAAAAACCGGGATGTTGCCCTTGTTCCAGGCATCGGTTTGCTGCTGCATCAGCTGCCGGATAGCGGCTTCCGGTGTTTGAGCGTTAATAGGAGAGCAAGGCAGCAGGGCCCACACCGTCAAAAGGGTAGCATACAGGAGGAAACGCATGTTGAATTTTTAATAAAAGATAAACAGTTTTTAGCTAGGAGGCAAGTATGATTATGCTACCTTTGCAAGCACGATCAACAAAAATAGCTTTATCAACACGTTAAAATCAATAGCTTATGCCAGGATTTGAATTATTTGGCGCCGAGGAGAGGAAAGAGGTAAACGATGTTTTGGAAACCGGCATTTTTATGCGTTACGGGTTTGATGGTCCCCGTAAAGGCATCTGGAAAGCGAAAGAACTGGAACAGGCAATCAGCAGCAAGCTGAATGTACCTTATACGCAGCTTACCTCCAGCGGTACCACTGCCCTTACTACTGCGCTGGCAGCATTGGGAGTAGGCGCCGGTGATGAGGTGATTATGCCTACTTTCACCTTTGTAGCCAGCTTTGAAAGTATCTTTTCTGTAGGGGCTACCCCGGTGCTGGTGGATGTGGATGATACCCTTACCCTGGATCCCCGTGCAGTAGAAGCCGCCATTACACCGCGCACCAAAGTAATTATGCCCGTGCACATGTGCGGCGCCATGGCCGACCTGGATGCGCTCAAAGCCATTTGCGAAAAGAATAACCTGATACTGCTGGAAGATGCCGCCCAAAGCTTTGGCGCCAGCTATAAAGGCAAAGCCCTGGGATCTATAGGGCATGCCGGCATTTTTTCTTTCGACTTTGTAAAAACCGTTACCTGTGCCGAAGGCGGCGCCGTGGTAACCAATGATAAAGATCTGTACCTGAAATGCGATGCCTACTCCGACCATGGGCATGACCACCTGGGTGCGGACCGCGGAGCAGACCTGCATCCGTATATGGGGCAGAACTTCCGTATCTCCGAGCTGCATGCAGCCGTAGGGCTGGCGCAGGTGCGCAAGCTGGATAAATTCCTGGCCATACAACGCAGCACCAAGAAAATATTTAAAGACGCTTTGGCAAGCATACCGGAGGTAAGCTTCCGCCGCCTGCCGGATGAAGCGGGTGACAGCGCTACTTTCCTGGGCTTTTTCCTGCCGGAAGAAAACCAGGCCCGCGCTGCTGCCGCTGCCATGAAAGCCGCTGGCCTGGCTGCTTTTTACTGGTTTGATAATAACTGGCACTACATCCGCAACTGGGAACATTTTAAGCAAAGCGCTACCTTAAATCACTTTGCACCGGGCCTGCAACAGGCGCTGGAATTATATAAGATCAAACAGTTCCCGGTATCTGACGCTATTATCAGCCGCTGCATCTGCACCCCCATTAACCTGGGCTGGAGCGAAAGCGAAATAAAAGAAAGAGCAGATAAGCTGGTGAAAGCTGTAAGGAGCGCATTATAATTCAACTATGAAAAGTATTGCTTTAATACCTGCGCGTTACGGGGCCACCCGTTTTCCCGGTAAGCTAATGGCAAAGCTGGGAGAGAAGTCTGTAATACTGCGCACCTATGAATCTACCGTGAATACCGGTGTGTTTGACGAGGTAATGGTGGTAACGGACAGCGATGTGATATACCGGGAAATTACCGGCAATGGCGGCAAAGCTGTAATGAGTAAAAAAGAGCATGAATGCGGTACAGACCGTATAGCCGAAGCCGTAACCGGCATGGACGTGGATATTGTAGTGAATGTACAGGGCGATGAACCCTTTACCCAAAAGGCGCCGCTGGAAAAACTATTAAAGGTTTTTGAAGGTGAAGCCGGCAAACAGGTACAGGTAGCATCCCTGATGCAGGAGCTGAAAGACTGGAGCTCCATTGAAGATCCTAACTATGTGAAAGTGGCGGTGGACAAGCAATTCAATGCACTGTTCTTTTCCCGCTCTGTAATACCCTACCCGCGCGATAAACAGGTGAAAAGCATTTATTACGAGCATATTGGCATTTACGCTTTCCGTAAACAAACCCTGCTGGAATTTACCCAGCTGCCGGTAAGCCCGCTGGAAGCAGCAGAAAAAATAGAATGCCTGCGCTACCTGGAAAACGGTATTCCCATGAAAATGGTGGTAACGGAGTATATGGGTGTGGAAATAGATACACCGGAGGACCTGGAGAAAGCGGCGAAGCTGTTGTAATTAATAATGAAGAATGAATAATTAATAGTGATTGGTGGAGTTGGGGTTTGTACGTAATAATAAGTAAGGTATGAAATTCAGAAATTTTAAGCTGGTAGGTTATGTAATATTCGGCCGGGGTGCGTTTAACCAGTTAGATGAAATACTGGCGCCGCAGCGCAAGGGTGATGCTCCTATGATCTTTTTCGTGGATCAGTTCTTTAAGGATAAACCGGCGTTTACCGGCCGTATACCTTTGCAGGGCAAGGATAAGATAGTATTCATAGATGTAACGCATGAGCCTAAGACGAAGTATGTGGACCAGCTGCGCGATGAGCTGAAAGCAGCATTCGGGCAGGTATCCGGTATTATTGGTATTGGCGGCGGCTCCACCATGGACATGGCCAAAGCAGTAAGCCTGATGATGACCAACCCCGGCTCCTCTGCCGACTACCAGGGTTGGGACCTGGTAAAACAGCCCGGTGTGTACAAAGCCGGCATACCCACGCTTTCCGGCACCGGTGCAGAAGTAAGCCGTACTACGGTGCTCACCGGCCCTACCCGCAAGCTGGGCATGAACTCTGACTATACGCCATTTGACCAGATTGTACTGGACCCCGAGCTAATAAAAGATGCACCCATTAACCAGCGGTTCTATACTGCTATGGATTGTTATATACATTGCGTAGAATCACTGGAAGGTACTTACCTGAACGCCTTTAGCCGCTCCTATGGCGAAAAGGCGCTGGAGCTGTGCCGGGAAATATTCCTGAAAAAACCACACTGGGATGATGATGCAGATGAAAAGCTGATGATGGCCTCTTATGCCGGCGGTATGAGCATTGCCTACTCACAGGTAGGTGTGGCGCATGCGGTAAGCTACGGCCTTAGCTACGTGCTGGGTACCCACCATGGTGTTGGTAACTGTATTGTGTTTGATAAGCTGGAAGAGTTTTACCCGCAGGGGGTAAAAGAGTTTAAGGAGATGGTGCAGCGCCATAACGTAACTATTCCTCAAAACATTACCAAAGGCATGAGCGCTGCTGATGTGGATAAGATGATAGATGTATCCTTAGGCCTGGCGCCTTTGTGGGAAAATGCGCTGGGTAAGGATTGGCAGCAGCAGATGACGAGGGAAAGGCTAAGGGCTTTGTATGCGCGATTGTAAGAGCATAAAGCGCAAAGCATAAAGCAGAAAGCAAAGTGGAGGATTGTTGTACGCGATAAGATAAACATAACATAAGCAAAACGCCTGACGAACATTCGTCAGGCGTTTTACTTTATAGCAGATAATGTAGTTTGCTTTATGCTTTCCGCTCTCAAAGCCATCTCCTGAAAGGTGCTTTCATATGCACCAGTCTCCACATAACTTTCAGGCGGCGGTTGTCGTAGATCAGCATCATGTACACAAGCGCTACCAGGCAGCCCACGCCCATTATACCAAAGGCCAGGGGAAAATAGGACGCGTTGTTATGATAGATATAGGCAGATAAATAAGCGCCCAAACCAATACCGGCTTCCATGGCAATGTACATGGTAGCCAGCGCGCGGCCTCGGTAGGCGGGATCGCCCAGGTCAACCGTCCAGGCAGTAACGGCGGGAGAGTTTAACCCTACGGAAACACCGTATATGATTGCCGCCACCATCATCAAATACGGCGTGGTGGCCATGGACAGCATAAACAGCGCTATGGCCATGGTAGCCGTAGATATTTTAAGCACGGGTAAGCGGCCGTATTTATCCGATACCTTACCGGCCAGCAAACGGATACCGATAGATGCGCCGGTAAAAAAGGTAAAGAACAAGCCTTTGTTATGAATACCCAGGTATTGACTAAAATCAGGAATAATTGTGAGTAAAGCACCGTAACTTAGGAAACAGAAAAAGGTAACGATCACCGGCGCCAGCACCAGCGGCTCAAATATTTCGTTACGGGATATTTTCAGCAGTGAAGGGCTGAAACGTTGCCGGCTGGCTTTAGGCAGGGTTTCTTTAAGACCGCCGATCAGTATTACGACAGACAGTAACGCAAATACGGCAGACACCTGGAACATTACATAAATATTCCAGCGGGCAGCAATAAAACCGCCAATGGCAGGGCCTAAAGCCAGGCCAATGGTGCTAAACAGCCCTACCATACCCATTGCCTCTGCACGCCGGTTATTAGGCACCAGGTCGGAGATGTAAGCGGAGGTACCGGTAGGTTTAAAACCCGTGGAGAAACCATGAAAGAAACGTAACAGCAGGAACGCACCTACAGAACTTATCAGCGGATATAACAGGCTGCAAATTACACATACAACAGAGCCGAAGATCATTACAGGAACGCGGCCTATCTTATCTGTCAATTTGCCGCTAAAAGGACGGGAAAGACCTGCCATTAAGGTAAATAATGCCAGGATATAACCTTTGTAATCCGCGCCGCCCATACTGGTAAGATAGGCCGGCAGCTCAGGGATCAACATATTGTAACTAGCGGAGAATACTGCATTACTGAGGCAAAGTAGAACGAAATGCAAAGTGTACATTCTCCCCGACGACTGTTCCATACCACAAAATTAGGAAGTATGGCACAAAAATAGCGAAGTAACCGACACCACTGCCTACTATTTTAGTAGGATTTTTCAGGGCACGTCTTGTTTAACCACCTAAAATATTAACTATGACAACAATGACCGCAAAAGCAACAACAGAAAAACACAAAGAGATGAAAGCAAACATCGGCATTTCAGAAAAGAACTTACAGGCAATAGCCCTGGAGTTAAATAAATGCCTGGCAGACCTGATGGTGTTATACACCAAAACCCGCAACTACCATTGGAACATTGAAGGTTCCAACTTTATGGAGATGCATAAGTTTTACGAGAACCAGTATGAAGAGCTGGCAGAGGCGATCGATGAAATGGCAGAACGCATACGCGCCCTGGGCCATTACGCAGAAGGCCGCCTGAGCGACTTCCTGAAGCTTACCAGCCTGGTAGAACAGGAGTACACCAATGATCAGCAGGTACAGCTGGGCAACCTGCTGGACGATCATGAAACCATTATCCGTAACCTGCGCCGTTTAATAGACGAGCTGGACGAAAAATACAAAGACAAAGGCACCAGCGATTTCCTGACCGGCCTGCTGACCAGTCATGAAAAAACCGCATGGATGATCCGCTCTTACCTGAAATAATGCACTACTATAAAATAACGGCAGGCCGCAGATCTTTTGTAATATTACGCAACTAAACCCCCAGGCTTATGGATAGTAATACAGAGCTGCGGCTTGCCGTATTAATAGACGCTGACAACATTCCCCATTCCAACATAAAAGCCATGCTGGAGGAAATAGCCAAATACGGCAATCCTACCTTCAAAAGAATTTATGGCGACTGGACCAAACCTCACCTTACGGGCTGGAAAACCGTACTGCTGGAAAATGCCATTAACCCTGTACAGCAATACAGCTATACGGTAGGGAAAAATGCAACGGATTCCGCCATGATCATTGATGCCATGGACATCCTGTACACCGGGCGTGTGGATGGGTTTTGCCTGGTAAGCAGCGACAGCGACTTTACGCGGCTGGCCACCCGCCTGCGGGAAGCCGGTATGCGCGTATTTGGCCTGGGCGAAATGAAAACCCCAACGGCCTTCCGGGCCGCCTGTGATAAATTCATTTACCTGGAAATATTACGGCAAAACCAGGAGGCCGAGGCAGAAACCGAAACCGAAACGGAGACCGCGGCAGCCAAAAGCAATACGCGCAAAACAAAACCAAAGGCAAAAGCCATTAACAAGGCTGGCCGGGAAGTGATCAAGCTGCTTTCATCCAGCATTAATGATATTGCGGATGAAGATGGCTGGGCTTACCTGGGAGAGCTGGGCAACCTGCTGTTGAAAAAACAGCCGGACTTTGATGCCCGTAACTATGGCTTTAACAAGCTGGTGCAGCTTATTAAAAGCATTGACCGGTTTGAGATAGACATCCGCGACAGCGGTAAGAAAATGGGTAAGCTGGTATACGTAAAAGTGAAATAATATGGCAAAGATCATTGCCATACAGGGCGATATTACCAAAGTGGAAGCCGATGCCATTGTGAATGCTGCCAATACCTCCCTGATGGGCGGCGGCGGGGTGGATGGGGCCATACACCGGGCCGGAGGCCCGGCCATACTGGAGGATTGCCGTAAGATAGTAGCCCGGCAGGGAGGCTGCCCCACCGGCGAAGCCGTGATCACCACTGCCGGCCGCTTACCGGCCAGGTACGTGATACATACCGTAGGCCCGGTATGGAATGGCGGTCATAAAAAGGAGGCAGAAAAGCTGGCCAGCTGTTACCGCAGCTCCCTGCAGCTGGCCGTGGACAATAGCGTAAAGACCATTGCTTTCCCAAACATCAGCACCGGCATTTATCATTTTCCCAAAGCACAGGCGGCAAAGATTGCGGTGAAAACCATCCGGGACTTTTTAGCACAGGAGGATAACATTGAGCAGGTGATACTGGTTTGTTTTGACGGGGAGAACTTGCAGTACGCTCAGGCAGCGCTGCAGGAGGAGTAATAAAAAAAGCCCCGGGAATACCGGGGCCGTATATAAAAAGATTAATATTATCTAAGTAAGCAATTAGCGCTTTACATACTTTATAGTAGCATACAGCACCATCAGGGCAAACACGCCAATAACAACGTAGATCATAGTACCACCCACTTTATCAAAGGTTCTATAAAACTCAGAGGTTTGTACTGTTAAGAATGTCTGTAACATGATTAAAGTATTTAAATGTGCCTGCAAGTTAGGGCATTCCCTTTAAAAATCCCATAGCAGCCGCTGTTTAATATGCGGCCAGCTGTTGAATACATTGATCCAGCCGGGATTTTGCCAGAAAATTTTTTTCCAGCTCCAGGGCAAAAGGTACGGGGGTATCCAGGCTGGCGCAGCGCATAATAGGCGCATCCAGCTGCTGAAAGCAGTGTTCCGCTATCCAGGCGCTGATCTCTCCCCCCAGGCCGCCGGTAAGCGTATCCTCATGCAGTATTAATACTTTACCGGTTTGGGTTACTGCCTGGCTGATGGCGTCGTAGTCCAGCGGCAGCAATGTGCGCAGGTCCAGGATGTGGAGGGACAGCTCCGGATGTTGCCGTGCATAGTCCAGCGCCCAGTGCACGCCGCTGCCGTAGGTGATAATGCTTATGTCTGTGCCTTCCTGCACCAGGTGGGCCTTACCGATTTCTATGGGAAACCAGCCTTCCGGCACCGGGCCGCTAATGCTGCGGTACAGGGCTTTGTGCTCAAAATATAAGACCGGGTTAGGATCTGCCAGGGCCGCCAGCAGCAAGCCATAGGCATCTGCCGGGGAAGAGGGGTATACCACTTTTAACCCGGGTGTATGGGTAAACCAGGCTTCATTACTCTGGGAATGGAAGGGCCCTGCGCCCACACCGCCGCCGGCCGGCAGGCGGATAACCACATCGGCATGCTGCCCCCAGCGGTAATGGATCTTAGCCAGGTTATTTACGATCTGGTTAAAACCGCAGCTCACAAAATCAGCGAACTGCATTTCTATCATGCTTTTATAGCCCATAATGGAAAGGCCCAGGCCAGCGCCAATGATGGCGCTTTCACACAGGGGGGTATTGCGCACGCGCGTTTTGCCAAACTGCGCCAGCAGGCCATCTGTGATCTTGAAAGCGCCGCCATATTCGGCAATATCCTGCCCCATGAGCACCAGGTTGGGAAACTGCTCCATGGCGGTTTTTAACCCAGCGGCAATAGCGTCTATGAAGCGCAGCTCGCGGGTGGCGGCGGCGTATGTGTGGTGAATAGCCGGAGCCGGAGCGTAAATGTCTGCCAGCTCCTGTGCTGTATCAGCTATAAGGACGGTATCTGTTAAGGCGTCGTGTACCGCGGCATCAATATATTGTTTCTGTTGCTGGTGAATAGCGCTGATCTTCTCATCATCCAGCAGGCCTATGAAACGAAGAAAGGCTTCATAGTGATGGATAGGATCTTTCTGCGCCCATTCTTCCAGCAGGGCAGGGGGTACATATTTGGTACCACTGGCTTCCTCATGACCGCGCATGCGGAAGGTAAGCGCCTCTATGAGCACCGGTTTTTGCTCCCGCAGGGCATAGGCTTTGGCTTCTGTTACCGTGTTATACACTTCCAGCAGGTTATTACCATCCATACGCACGCTGTGCATGCCGTAACCAATGGCCTTGTCTGTTAGCTGCTGGCAGCGGTATTGCTCTGCAACGGGGGTGCTTAAACCGTAGCCGTTGTTTTCTATGAGGAAGATGACCGGCAGGTCCCACACGGCAGCTACATTCAGCGCTTCATGAAACTCACCTTCGCTGGTGCCGCCTTCGCCGGTGAATACCAGGGTAACTTTTTGCTGCCCGGCCAGGGTATGGGCCAGGGCTATACCATCTGCAACAGAAAGCTGTGGGCCCAGGTGGGAGATCATACTGCAGATATGGTGCTCACGGCTGCCAAAATGAAAGCTGCGTTCCCGTCCCTGGCTGTAGCCCTGCCGGCTGCCCTGCCATTGCAGGAAGAGTTTGTGCAGCGGCATATTGCGGGTAGTAAAGACGCCCAGGTTGCGGTGCAGGGGCAGGATCCACTCATCCGCTGCCAGGGCCAGGGTAGCGCCTACGGCATTGGCTTCCTGGCCTATACCGGAGAACCATTTACTGATCTTGCCCTGCCGCAGCAGGAGCAGCATTTTCTCCTCTACCAATCTGGGGTATAGTATAGCGTGGTAAAAATCCAGCAACTGCTCATCGCTGATCAATGTCCTGTTAAAGTACATGCCGGGCTGGTTTAATTACGAATTATCAATTACTAATTACGAATGTGATTGAAGCGGTTGTCAATTGCGGGTGTGTTAATGTACGTGTTTATTAGTACTAACAATTACAAACTGAGTGTCAGTAATGGTTGCCGTATTGACGATTATACTTCTTAATTCGTATTGCCAATTTACAAATTGTGATCGAAGCGAATGTTAATTGCGGGTTTAATGATTACAGGTATCTAAATCGATTGACGATCATAAATTATGAACTGTGGTCGAAGTAATGCCCGGTACGGTTTGCCTTACAAACTACCATCTTTTTAATTCTTATTATCAATTACCAATCACGGATTGCTTATCCAATCGCGCTTCCTAATTCGTAATTAAAATCAATCCCGGTCATTATCCCCGCTTGCCAGGCTGTGCATAATGCTGTTGACCACGGTCATAACAATACTGAACAGCAAAGCCCACCAGAAACCTTCTACCCGGAAACCGGATACCAGGCGTGCGGCCAGTAAAATAATAACAGCATTAATAACCAGCAGGAACAGGCCCAGGGTAACTACCGTGGCCGGCAGGGTAAGGATCACCAGCACGGGGCGTACCAGCAGGTTCAGGATAGCCAGCACAAAGGCCAGTATGAGCGCCGTTAAGAAATTATCTATCTTAACCCCGGGCAGCAGGTAAGCGGTGACCATGGCGGCTAGTGCACTTACCAGCAGGCGGATCAAAAAGTTCATAAACAGATATTTATACAGAAAGTTAAGAAAATAGCGTTATAAAACATGACGTAAACGTAACAGCCGGAAAGGCGAACTTCCAGGCAAACATATTATTTTTGTATTTAATAAACCATATGTGTATGCGAAAACCATTTACCTGGTTACTGGCAATGGCCGGTACAATCACAATTGCTTTTGCGGCCTGTAGTAAAGATGATGATAAAGAGGGGCCGGATAACTCCGTAATTGCGGGTACCTGGCGATTTGAGGTAGGCATTGATTCCCTGTTTAACAAGCAAAACCAGCTGATATCTGTAGACACCCTGGATGTGGAAAATCCAGCTAACACTTATATTACTTTTCAGCAGGAGGGGAAATTCTCTTCCAACCTGAATGATACTACGGTTACCGGCACCTATATGCTGGTGAATGCCCAAACGCTGGAGCTGAGCAACAATGGCAGCGTGCCGCAGCAGGTGAATATTGTGACCTTAAACAGTACGCAGCTGGTACTTTCCTCTACGGATACGGATTTTGGGAATGGTAACTACAGTAAGGAATACTTCTATTTAAAAAAGTAAACTGCCAAGTTTTCTATAGTAAAAATGAAAAAAGGATGGAGCGCAAGCCCATCCTTTTCTATTTTAGATTTACGATTTCAGATTTGCCCGGAGCGGAGTGTTCCTCCAAATCTAAGATCAGAGAAAGTTATCGCTATCGCGGTAGGCTTTTATTACAGCCAGCTCTCCTTCCTTACCCTGCCCGGAATTACCGTGCTCCATACCCAGCACGCCTTTGTAGCCCTTTTCGTGCAGGTGTTTAAAAATGTTCTTATAGTTGATCTCACCGGTGCCGGGCTCTTTACGGCCGGGGTTATCGCCGATCTGTATGTAGGCAATTTCGTCCCAGCACATATCCATCATGGGTATCAGGTGGCCGGTATTGCGCTGCATATGGTAAATATCATAGAGTATTTTGCAGGAGGGGCTGTTCACCGCCCGGCAGATCTCGTAGGTTTGATCGGCGGTGCGCAGGAACAGCTCCGGCGTATCGCTCAGCGGTTCCAGCACCATTACCAGGCCCTGTGGCTCCAGTATTTCTGCACCGCGGCGCAGGGCATCTATCACGTGGCCGGTTTGCACGCCAATAGGCAGCTTGCGTTCAAAAAAGCCGGGTACTACGGTAGCCCATTTGGCATTACAGCGTTTGGCCGTATCCAGGGAGGCTTTGCAGGTTTTTAAAAAGGTATCCACAAATTCCTGCTTGCCGGTGGTGAGGGATATTTTCCAGTTATCGCCACTGTCAATTACAAATACGCCCATCTGCATACCCAGCTTAGCCAGCAGGTTGCCGATCTTTTCCTGCATGGCAGGCTCTCTTTTCAACATGCCATTATCTTCAATGGAACGGAAACCCTGGTCATGCATGAACCGGATCTGGTCCAGGAAATCGTCGCCGGCGCTGTTCTTGAACATACCATCATGCGGCGCATAGTTCATGTTAAAAGTTTTTTCTGCTGCCGGCGCTGTTATGCCATTAGCGGTTTTACCGGCTGCCTGTGCGCCGCCAAAAGCCAGGGCCGATATACCGGCCAGGGTACCTTGTTGCAGGAAGGTTCTTCTTTCCATAACGTTTAGGAGGGTTAAGGGTGATGCTTTTATGAGGTATTAAATTTAATAGGTTTTAGATGGAAATACTAACCTGCTGAAAAATTAGTATTGGATTCCACTAACGGATTTAATAAATTCACCCAACCACGCTAAAATTCCATGGAAAAAAAATTGACCGCACTGGCTCTGATAGCATTGTTAGCACAACCTGTACTGGCGCAAACGCCCGGCGATGCTAATTTTAAAACGTACGAAGAAAAGCTTCCCGGCACTGATGTTTCCTTTAAAATGGTACCCATACCCGGTGGCACCGTTACACTGGGCAGCCCGGCTGCAGAAAAAGGCCGTGCAGCAGATGAGGGCCCGCAAAAGAAAGTAACCATTGCCCCGTTCTGGATGGGCGCGCATGAGGTTACCTTTGATGAATATGATGTATATGCCGATGCGGAGAAAGATAAAACGCCCATACCTGATGGAATGACACGTCCCAGCCCGCCCTACATTGATCTTACCCTGGGCATGGGCAAAGGCGGCGGTTTTCCGGCCAACAGTATGAGCCAGTATGGCGCCTTGATGTACTGCCGCTGGCTGTATATAAAAACCGGGGTATTTTACCGCCTGCCTACAGAAGCAGAATGGGAATATGCCTGCCGCGCCGGCGCAGCCACAGCCTATCCCTTTGGGGATGATGCCGGAGAGCTGAAAAGATTTGCCTGGTATGCAGATAACAGCGAAGGAAAATATCATAAAGTAGGAGAGCTGCAGCCTAATGGTTTTGGCCTGTATGATATGCTGGGCAATGTGGCTGAATGGACACTGGACCAATATGATCCGCAGTACCTGGAACATGCCGCCGCTACAGACCCCTGGACCAAGCCCACTGCCAAAACACCGCGCACTATTAAAGGCGGCAACTACCAGGATGATGCAGCGCATGTACGCAGCGCAGCACGCCTGAAGTCCGACCCGGACTGGAACCGCCGTGACCCGCAGATCCCTAAAAGCAAATGGTGGAATGCAGATGCGCCGTTTATTGGTTTTCGTATAGTGCGCCCCGTTAAGCAGCCTACCAAAGAAGAAGCAGCGCAATTTTTTGCAGAGGTATTAGATAAATATATTGGAGCGAGATAAGTAAATGAAGCACCTCTGACTTCCTATTTCTTACTCCCAACTAAAAAACCGTCAAAGATTTATGGAAAACGAAAAAAAACAAACATTCCACGCACAGAACCGCCGGGATTTTATGAAACAATCCACCCTATTGGCTGGCGGCCTGCTGGCTATGCCCATGCTCTCTCACGCCAATTATTTTTCCGGCGCTAAAGACACCATCAAAATAGTGCTGATAGGCTGTGGTGGCCGTGGTACCGGTGCCGCCACCCAGGCGCTGAGCACCAAAGAAAATGTAGAGCTGATAGCCATGGCGGATGCTTTCCCCGACCGCCTGAACGACAGCTACAATAATATTAAGGAAGCCCTGGAAGAAAAAGGGAAGGGTGACCGCCTGAAAGTGCCGGACGCAAATAAATTCACCGGGTTTGATGCCTACAAAAAAGCCATTCCCCTGGCCGATGTAGTGATACTGGCTACGCCGCCGGGTTTCCGCCCCATACATTTTGAAGAAGCGGTGAACCAGGGCAAACATATTTTTATGGAAAAACCGGTAGCTACCGACCCTGCTGGCATACAGCGGGTGCTGGCAGCTGCGGAAAAGGCAAAAGCAAAAAAGCTGAACGTAGTAGTAGGCCTGCAACGCCGGTACCAGAACTCTTACCGGGAGCTGTACAAACGCGTGCAGGACGGCATGATAGGCGATATTCTTTCCATGCAGGTATGGTGGAACCAGGGTGCTTTATGGATACGCCCCCGCAAACCGGAATACACGGAAATGGAGTACCAGATGCGCAACTGGTATTACTTTAACTGGCTGTGCGGCGATCATATTGTGGAGCAGCATATTCACAACATTGACGTAGGCAACTGGTTTAAAGGCGCTACCCCCGCCACAGCGGTGGGTATGGGCGGCCGGGCCGTACGTACGGGTAAGGATACCGGTGAGATCTATGACCACCATTATGTGGAATACCGCTATGATGATGGTATTGTAATGAACAGCCAGTGCCGACACTGGAAAGACAGTGCCAGCCGGGTAGATGAAGAGATCATTGGCACCAAGGGCCGTATTATTTGCGATAAAGGCCTGATACAGGATTACAAAGGCAAAACATTGTACCAGTTTGATAAAAAACAGGAAAACAACCCCTATCAAACAGAGCACGATGAGCTGTTTGCAGCCGTAGCCAAAGGAGAGTATAAATTCTGGGATGCAGAACGCGGTGCGCAAACCACCTTAACTGCCATTATAGGCCGCCTGGCCACTTACTCCGGGCAAATTATTCCCTGGGATAAAGCGCTGCATTCTAATTTAAACCTGCAGCCGGAAACCTATGCGTTTGATGCCAAGCCGCCGGTAATGCCGGATGCTGAAGGATTTTACGCGTATGCCAAACCGGGGCAAACGAAGTATTTTAGTTAAAGAGGTTCATAGTCCATGGCTGATGGTCCATTGCTTTCATTGCTGTTAAAGGAAAACGGGTGAAGGCGGTGGACCATTGGTTTTTGGGGAAGTACAGACGATGGGCTACCGTCCGCCATCTTTTTTTTGCGCTAACCCTCACGAACTATTATTTTACCGTTATGAAGATCAAGCATCCGCTAAAATGTACCGCTCTCCTGTGCCTTACCCTCTTTTGCGCACAACCCCTGTGGGCGCAGCACAGCAACCTCCGTAAAGGGGCGCAGGAATTACTAAGCAGCCAGCCGCTGAACCAGGCACATGTAGGTATTTGCATTTACGACCCTGCCAAACAGGAGTACTGGTACCGGTACCAGGATAATAAATATTTTACCCCTGCCTCCAACACCAAAATATTCACCTTATTTACCGGCCTGCAAATGCTGGGCGATAGCCTGCCTGCGCTAAAGTACCTGGAAACAGACAGTGTGCTGTATGTAAAAGGTATGGGCGATCCCTCTTTTTTGCACCCGGACTATATTTCACAACCGGCTATGGACCTGCTTACCCGCACGGATAAACGCATTGTGCTGGTACCAGGCGTGATTGTCAATAAACGTTTTGGGCCGGGCTGGAGCTGGAGCGACTATGCGGATTATTACCAGCCGGAGCTGAATGAGTGGCCCGTGTATGGCAACGTGGCCCGTATTAAACACCACCGGGATACCATTAGCATTACGCCACCAGCCTTTTCCTATGGCGGGCATTTTTCCTGGCGGGTAAATGATACGCTCAGCGAAGCCCTAACGGAGAGGGACGAACGCAGCAACACCTTTTCCCTGCAATATGCAAAACGGGATACGGCCCTGCTGCTGGCAGAAGTGCCCTATATTACCGGCACGCTGCAGGACCTGGCCCAGCGCCTGCAGGATACCCTGCACAAGCCCGTAACCGTGGCGGAACAAATGCCTGCAGTAAATGCCAAAGCATTTACTACGCTGTACAGCCGCCCCGTAGATTCCCTTTTTACGCCCATGATGCACCGCAGCGATAACTTTTTTGCAGAACAAACGCTGATGATGAGCAGCGCCAGAAAATGGGATACCATCAGCACCCCAAAAGTAATTGACTATGTAAAGCAGCAATACCTGCAAAACCTGCCGGATAAGCCGGAATGGGTAGATGGTTCCGGGCTTTCCCGCTACAACCTGTTTAGCCCGCGGGATTTTGTGAGCGTATTGACCATTATGCACAAACAATACCCGGAAGAAAGGCTGTGGGCCATTTTCCCAACCGGGGGCAAAGGCACGCTGCGTAATTATTATAAAGAGCAGTTTGTGCATGCCAAAACCGGTACCCTTAGCGGGTGTGTAGCTTTAAGCGGATACCTGGTAACAAAGAAAGGGAAAACACTGGTATTCAGCGTGCTGGTAAATAACCATAACGGCACCAGCACGGCTGTGCGGCGTGCAGTTGAGCGCTTTTTAACGGAAGTAAGGAATAATAATTAACGGTTAATGTTGTATTTAAGCAGGCGGGTAGTATCATCCTGCTGGTCTATTTCTATGAGGCCAATACCCTCCGCATAATAGTTGGTAGCTACCGTACCTAATGGAATGGTAGTGCCCAGGAACTTAACAGAAGCGCTGAGCGTTACGGTGATCACGTTTGTAAAATCCAGGCCGGCAACGGTTTTTTGCACACCTTTTTGAGTAACGGTGTAGGTAAGCATCACCTTTTGTTCATCTGTTCCTTTTTTAACGGTAGCCGTATCATTCCAGCTGGCGCCGGCATTCACATTATCTTTCAGGTAAAGCGTTACCACGCTGTCTGCGCTATAGCCTTCAAAGGAAATACCCTTTACCATCTGGTAGTAATTACCATTCCCATCGCAGCGGTCGTAGGTGGTGGCGGTATCGGAGCTGAGCTTTCTGAAAGTTAGCCCGTTAATGGTGCTATCCCCGGTAACGGTTACGGTAAAGAAGTTGCTATCCAGCACGTTGCGGCTATTCGTATTAACAAAATCGTAAGTGGAGCCTGCGGTGTAAGGCGCATAACTACAGGTGCTTGCTACGGGCGGGGGAGCTGCGCTCTCGCGGCTCACTTCCTTTTTACAGGCCCATAAAAGTAAAGCGCCTGACACGGCTAATAACCAAAAGTATTTTTGCGCCATAGAATGCTAGGATATGGATTGATAGTATAAAAATAGCTAACCTACGGTACTTAAACGAAAACTCTGGTACTATTATTTTAATATGACAGGCGAAGGCGGGGTAAAGGTTGGGCATAAATAAAAGAAAATGTGCGGATTATACAGGGAAAGCCCTTGTACATCCGCACATTTATATAAATGTAAACTCCGGACTTAAACGCCCAGGCTCCAGTTGCCGCGGTAAGTACGCTTCACAAACTGGTTGGCATCGTCAAAGTTGGTGACCTTCATGTTCTGACCGTCCCACAGCAGCTTAATGTAGCGGCCCGGGAAGGTGGTTTTGCCTTCAATTTCCTTCTTCAGGTCATAGCTGCGGATGGCCAGGTTGCTCATCAGCACGGTTTCTGTTAAGGGACCTGCTATGGAGAAGGGGGAGCTGAGGGCTTTTGCCTTAGGGCTGTTATAACCGGCAATAGCCGCATTTACCCACTGCTGGTAGTGACCTTCCGGTACGCGGGCAATGGTTTGCGGAATATTTACCTGGGTATTTTTGGAGGTGGGCAGCAGGCTTGGGAACATGCCATAGGTGCCGCACATCATTTTACCCTTGGTGCCTATGAACAGGGCGCCGTTACCACCGTCGCCCATTCTTTCGTTAGGGCCCAGCTCTTCCGGACGTTCCGGCTGTATGCCGCCGTCCATCCAGTGCATAGTAACTTCTTTACCGTTCTTACCGGCAAACTTGAGCGTTACGTGGGAAGAGGGCGGGCAGCTTTCCGGGAAATAGCCGCGTTTGAACTCATCTACATACACGCTGCCTACGCTACACTCTACTGCGGTAGGGTAGCCCAGGTCCAGCACGCGGAAAGGCGGTTCAATAATATGGCAACCCATATCGCCGATAGCGCCGGTACCATAATCCCACCAGCCGCGCCAGTTAAAGGGCACCAGCTTATCTATATAATCTTTAGCGGGGGCGGTACCTAACCACAGGTCCCAATCCAGCTCCTTAGGCACTTCTGCTTTGGCAGCAGGCCAGGGAATACCCTGGGGCCATACGGGGCGGTCTGTCCAGCAATATACGGTATGCACATCGCCTACCAGGCCGGCCTGGTGCCATTCCATCAGCTGGCGTACACCATCGCCGGAGGAACCCTGGTTACCCATTTGCGTTACCACTTTATAGCGGTTGGCTGCCTGGGTAAGCATACGGGCTTCATAAATATCATGCGTAAGCGGTTTTTGCACATATACGTGCTTGCCCAGCTGCATGGCGGCCATAGCGGCTACGGCATGCGTGTGATCCGGGGTGGATACGGATACGGCATCAATATTCTTGTGCTCTTTTTCCAGCATTTTCCGGAAATCCTTATAGAATTTGGCTTTCGGGAAACGTTTAACGGAATTGGCAGCACGGCGCTCATCCACATCGCAAAGGAAGGCAATGTCAGCAGGGCCTTTGGAGAATTCATTGATATCGCTTTCTCCTTTACCACCTACACCTATACCGGCTATACGCAGGCGATCACTGGGGGCGGTATATCCTTTACCGCCGAGTACATGACGTGGAACGATCATAAAACCGGCGGCGGTAAGCGCCCCGTTCTTCAGAAAAGATCTGCGGGAAACACTGTCTCCCTGGTTATTTTTTTCCTGGACCATGAGTAAGAAAAGTTTTAAAACAAGATAAAAGAAATATAGTCAAATGTCAATGACGTGCATGGCGTGTGAGGAGGCTCACTTGTATTGGATAATATTAATCTTCCCAGGTCATAAGTTTGCCCCGGTCTTCAATTTTCAGATAAACGGGTAACATTTTTTCTTCGTATGCCAGCCCGTATTGTTTCAATACATCTTCCGGCACGCCATCCCATTCATTGGGGCGGTTGCCTACATACCCCAGGTCTTTAACACCCAGCTCACTGGTATAAAAACCGGTGGCGGTAAGGTTGCGCATCAGGGTAAAGAACGCTACGCCCTGGCTAAATTCCGGCGTGGCTTTTTCGGGATAGGCAATATGATCCAGCAAAGCGGTTTGCTGTTCTTTACTGCAATCCACAAAGGATTTGTTATAGTGTTTCAGACAATATACATCCAGCCAGCGCAGGCCGCCGCGTAAGGGCAGCTGGTGGCGGGGCTGATCTTTTACCGTAAATTCTATGAAGGCGGGTACGCCGGCATCAGCAGCGCTGCCGGAATGTTCATCCGCCGGGATAATGAGGGCCGTGAGCACGGTAATGGTTTTCATTTCCGCATCGGTGAAATATTTGTCTGCCTTCAGTTTTTTATCGCGTTCTTTTTCTTCCGGCGTGCGGCCATACACGTCCGCATCCTCGCCGCCCGGCTTCTTATTATCTTCCTTTACCTTTTTATCATCACAGCCGGTAAGAATGGCGCCTACAGATAAGGACCCAACGGCTAATGCTTTCAGGGACTCTCTTCTATCCATACGTTTGAATTTTATTTGTGAAACGTGCAACGCTTTGTGATCAACGTTGGTACTTCACCGTTAAATGTTTTGTTTCTTTAATTCAGATACAATGTATTCAGAGGCACGCAGTGACAGGGCCAGGATGGTCCAGGTAGGATTTTTATCTGCCTGTGACACAAAAGGTCCGCCATCTACCACAAACAGGTTCTTTACCTCGTGCGCCTGGTTGAACTTGTTCACCACAGAGCGTTTAGGATCATCGCCCATGCGGGTGGTACCTACTTCGTGAATAATACGGCCTGGTGTTTCCAGCCCGTACATAGTATCTGCACCGGCTTTCTGGCCCAGGGCTATACCTCCCATTTCATGGATCAGCTGTTCAAAAGTATCCTGCATGTGTTTGGCCTGGTTGATCTCATGCTCGCTCCAGGTGTAATTGAAGCGCAGCACAGGAATACCAAATTTATCCACTACGCTGGGATCTATTTCACAGTAGTTATCTTCACGGGCAATACATTCGCCACGGCCGGCAAAACCAATGGTAGCACCAAAGAAGCGGCGGTAGTCATTTTTAAGCCCGGCGCCGTAACCACCGGCATCCTTCATTTTACCATCAGCGCCGCCGTACTTGCCATTGAGGCGTTCCATACCAAAACCAAAACCATACATAGGCATGTGCATACCACCGCCTAATTCCACATGGTAACCGCGGGCAAAATCCAGCTTTTTATTATCGAGCCACCAGGGTATATACACGTGCATGCCGCCTACGCCATCTTCATTATAGCGTTTGCGGTCCATCAGCTTGGGTATAAAACCGCCGCGGGAGGCGCCGGTGCTGTCATGTAAATATTTACCTACCACGCCGCTGCCATTGGCCAGGCCATTGGAGAAACGGGCAGATTTAGAGTTGAGCAGCAAACGGGCTGATTCGCAGGCGCTGGCTGCCAGCACTACTACGCGGGCCTTTACTTCATATTCCTGCAGATCCGATTTATCAACATAAGAAACGCCGGTAGCTTTACCGCTATCGTCTGTAAGCACTTCACGCACCATGGCGCCGGTGTACAGGTCTACATGCCCGGATTTCATGGCTGGTTTTACCAGACAGGATGAGGAAGAAAAATCCCCATACACGGTA
The DNA here is from genome assembly GCF_019091455.1 of Chitinophaga sp. GbtcB8. Lineage (GTDB taxonomy): Bacteria > Bacteroidota > Bacteroidia > Chitinophagales > Chitinophagaceae > Chitinophaga. Next base: position 52,474 of record NZ_JAGXJN010000025.1, on the reverse strand, counting down.
CAACCGCGGTTACACTGGCTGCAGAAAAAACAAGGGGCGCGATCCTTATTTACAGAGCGTGTTAATATGGATAAGCGTGCAGGTATTACGGGAATGTTTAAACGATCGCCGGCCTGTTTGATCATGAGCTCATGCAGGCGTGGTTTTGGCGGAGGCAGAAAGTAGCCATCCGGCTCATTAAGAATGCCCTCTTTAGAGCCAAACACACCGATCATTTTATCTACCCTGTCATAAAAGGGTTTTACATCATCGTAAGAGATGGGCCAGTCGTCGCCGTGGCCATCCACACTTTTGTGTTTGAAATCGCGCGGGCCAAAGCGCAGTGAAATGCGGCCCCAGTGATTGGTACGTCCGCCCACCATACGGGAGCGGAACCAGTCAAATGAAGTACCGTCTTTAGTAGTATACGGCTCACCATCTATTTCCCATCCGCCATAGGCTGCATCAAAATCGCCGAAGGGACGGGTAGTAGAGGCGCCCCTGCGGGGGGACTGCCAGGGCCATTTGAGCTGAGTGGCCTGCTCCGGGTCTGCCGGATCATATTTAGGCCCGGCTTCCAGCAGCGCTACCTTGAGGCCAGCCTCTGATAGTACTTTAGCGGCCATGCCGCCCCCGGCTCCGGAACCTACGATACATACGTCATAGACCTTTCCTTTTTGCTTGATCTCCAATGCCATATACGTGGTGTGATTTAACTTTTAAAGGCTTTAAATCTATAAATTAAAGCTAGGAAATGAAAGGTGTTTTTTATTTTGAGAACCATTTACGGTATGAATAGCGGATTAAAATACATGATCGGTGTGGATATTGGCACCAGTAGCACCAAAGTAATAGCTTTGCTGCCAGATGGCCGTGTGCAGGCCCTTTACCAGCAAGCATATACAACACAACAACCGGAACCAGGGCATAGTGAGCAACACCCGGATGATATTTTACGGGCGGTAACCCAGGGTATACGCCAGGTAACACAGCAAATGAAACAACCGCCATCAGGAATTTGTTTCAGCAGCGCTATGCACAGCATAATGGCGCTGGATGCGGATGGCAGCTCTTTAACGCCTTTGATCATATGGGCCGATAACAGAAGTCAATCGGTTGCAGATGTGCTGGCGCCTACTACACAAGGTAAAGCATTATATCATCAAACCGGCGTACCGGTGCATCCCATGACGCCCCTGTGCAAAATAACCTGGCTGCGCCAGCATGCACCAGACTTATTTGCACAAACAAAGTGGTGGGTAGGTATTAAGGAGTATGTACTATACCATTTGTTTGGTGTGTATGTAGTGGATCATTCCATTGCATCTGCTACGGGGCTGTTTGATATACATGCCCTGCAATGGAGTCCGCAGGCCTTAGAGATAGCGGGTATTACAGCGGCGCAGCTACCGCAGCCCGTGCCTGCCCATTATATATTACGCGGCTTAAAACAAGAATTGGGTATACCGGCTGATACACCTTTTGTTATTGGCGCCAGCGATGGCTGCCTGGCACAGCTGGGCAGCGGGGCCTTAGCGCCGGGCCACGCTACGCTTACCATAGCTACCAGCGGTGCGTTCCGCATTGCTACAGCAAAACCGGTAAGGGATGAGCAGCAGCGGATCTTTAATTATGTGCTGGATGCAGATCATTATATCACCGGCGGACCATTGAATAATGGCGGTAATGTATTGCAATGGTTTACCCGCGATTTTTTGCAGCAGCCGCAGGCTGACCTGGATACTTATATAACGCAGGCATTGCAGCTGGAACCTGGCGTGGGCGGATTAATTTGTTTGCCTTATTTGTTAGGCGAACGTGCGCCGGTGTGGGACGGGCATGCACGCGGCGCTTTTATTGGCGTGCAGCCGCAGCATACGGCCATGCATTTTATGCGTGCGGCCATGGAAGGTGTTGCATTTGGGTTGTTAAGTATTTTCAACGCGCTGCAGGAAGCTGCGGGACCTATACAGCAGATAGCAGTGAGCGGCGGGTTTACAGCTTCACCGGGATGGATACAATTGATAGCAGATATTTTTCAGCAGCCTATGCACCTGGGGCAGCAGAATGATGCATCGGCTATTGGTGCAGGTATGATGGGGTATGAGGCTTTAGATATACCCTTTAAAGGATTGCCGGAAACAGAAGCACAGGTGTTTATGCCGCGGACGGAAGGTGCTGATATTTATAAAAAACATTACCAGCTATATGGGCTGGTGTATGAGCGGTTAAAAGATATAATGCACCAGCTGTAGTTCAATGTGTGCCAACCCTTTAAGGTCTGGCACACATAGTTAATTCCCTCTCTCAAACATTCTCACCAGGTCGGCCAGCTTAAATGATACATAAGTGTATTTACCACCCGGTGATATATTGGGCATGCTGCATGCAAACAGTTCATCAATAATATTCTGCATTTCGCGGGCGCCCAGGCTTTTGCCGGCGGGTATAGCGCTGTTGCGGGCCATGGAGCGCACCAGCTGCTCTCGTTTGTTCACCTTCAGCTCAGCGCTGAAATGTTTGAACTGTTCCAGCAGCCCTTCAATGCTGGCCTGCTCATTACCGCTTTGTATATCTGCCGGTGTGCCACGTACCACAAAGGTATGGTTGCCAAAAGGTTCCATATCATACCCCAATACCTGCAGGTCAGGCAGCATTTCTGCGATCAGCGCAGCATCGGCCGGTAGCAGCTGCAGTGTTTGCGGGAAAAGGCTTTGCTGGGTGGGCATTGGTTTATCCTGCAGGGCGCGCAGGTAGCGTTCATATAAGATACGCTCATGTGCGGCATGCTGGTCTATAAGAATAAACCCGGATTTTATTTGTGAAAGAATGTATTGCTGGTGCACCTGTACCGGTACTTTCTGATCAATAGTAGTATCCTGCCAGCGGTCATCTATCATGGTGGCCGTGGAGGGGCGGTTCACAAAAGCAGGCGTGTCCGGTATGGGCGCCAGGCCGGTATTTTGGGCCGGCATATCTGTTTTGCCTATCTCGTACAGGTCTTTCCAGTGTTTAAGATTACTGTTGCTGCTTTTATCAATTACATGGGCCTGGTGGGCCTGGGTAAAAGTTTTGTACAGGGAGCTGCCGGTGGAACGTTCCTGCTGCTGTTCTGTGAATGGTTTGTTCACCGCATCCAGCTGCTGAATACCCGGGTCCAGGTCAAAATCCAGGGTGGGGGTAACGTTAAACTGGGCCAGCGCATGTTTTACGGCAGATTGTACAAAGGCGTACAGGATCTTTTCGTCGTCGAACTTTATTTCCTGTTTGGTTGGGTGCACGTTAATATCCACATGAGCCGGGTCCAGGTCTATGTACAGCACATACAGCGGAAAGCTGTCGGCCGGCAGCATTTCAGAGAATGCATTCATAATGGCATGGTGCAGGTAGGGGCTTTTAATAAAGCGGTTGTTTACGAAAAAGAACTGATCGCCCCGGGTTTTTTTAGCCGTTTCCGGCTTACCTACAAAACCGTGTATGTTCACATAATCCGTAGTTTCTTTTACTGTTACCAGCTTTGCGTTATAATGCTGCCCTAAAATGGCAATAATGCGTTGTTTAAGCGAGCCTTTTTCCAGGTAAAATACCTGCTGGTTATTGCTGGTAAAGGTGAACTGCAGCTGTGGGTAGGCCATGGCCACGCGGATGAACTCATCTACTATGTGGCGCATTTCTGCGGCATTGCTTTTCAGGAAGTTGCGGCGGGCGGGCACGTTAAAGAACAGGTTCTTCATGCAAATGGAAGTACCTGCGGCTGTTTGGCAGGGCTCCTGTTTGCGCACCACGCTGTTATCTATTTCTATACAGGTGCCAATGGGCGAATCGGGCTGGCGGGTTTTCATCTCCACCTGCGCTACGGCGGCAATGGAAGCGAGGGCTTCGCCCCGGAAACCCATGGTGCGGATCTCGAACAGATCGTTAATAGTTTTTATTTTGGAGGTGGCATGACGCTCAAAACACATGCGGGCATCTGTTTCGCTCATGCCTTTACCATTGTCAATTACCTGCACCAGCTCTTTACCTGCATCACGCACAATGAGCTGTATTTCAGTTGCACCGGCATCCACCGCATTTTCCAGCAGCTCCTTTACGGCAGAGGCAGGGCGTTGTATCACTTCCCCGGCGGCTATCTGATTGGCTATATTGTCTGGTAGTAAGTTAATGATATCGGCCACGCGTAAATCCCTTTTGCCGTAAAGTTAGGAATTATAATGCCAAGCCCCAGCGGGCATTTTATAACAGGATTATAACATAAAATGTGTGTAACTTCAGTGTCCAAAAAAATATATCTAAACCAACATAATAATGAGCGTACGAAGTTTGATGATATTGGGTTTAGCCATTCTGTTCAGCCATTGTTCCTACTCACAGCAACCCGAAAAAAAATCAGCTATGGAAGATAAAAAGAATGAAGTGTACTCCCGTACAGATTCGTCGAAGGTGAACATCAGCAACGACGAGTGGAAAAAGATGCTACCCTCTGAGGTATATAATATTGCGCGTGAAAAAGGCACGGAATGGGCTTTTTCCGGTAAGTACTGGAACAGCAAGGAAAAGGGCACCTATTACTGCGCGGCCTGCGGTAATCCGCTGTTTGTATCAGACGCCAAGTTTGAAAGCAGCTGCGGATGGCCCAGCTTTTTTCAGCCGCTTACAAAAACCAGTGTGATCTATGCGCCGGACAATACCCACGGCATGCAGCGCACAGAGGTAATGTGCGGCCGCTGTAAAGCCCACCTGGGGCATGTGTTTGATGATGGCCCGCCGCCTACCGGCCTGCGGTACTGCATAAACTCCGTGATACTGGATTTTGACAAAGCGCAGGAAGCGGATAAAAATTATAAGGACAAAAAAGAATAACCGGCAGCGCTGAGGCATCAGCACCGGAATAAATAAATGGGAAGCTGGTCTTAAAAGGCCGGCTTTCTTTTTTTACAACGATCATTAATAACCATTGGTTTAGCAGCTGAGCTACCGGTGCATACCGCTCTGCCGCTGCCAGTTGCATTACTGCTGTGCATAAGCTAAACCTCCGTAAGCGGCTTTACTGCCATCGCCATGTTATTTACCCTCATTTTTGCTACCTGCCCCAACGGAAATACTATTTTTGCTGCATAGCAGCCGCCCATGTTTAAATTTTTACAACAGCCGTACCCGTTAGCCACTGCCGGGAGCAAAATAATTACCCCACTGGTTTATGGGGTATTTATAGCTCTGTTCCTGTACATTTTCCGCCCATTTGGGCTGGGGGAGCTGGAGCAGGGCCGTATGTTGCGGGCAGCCGGCGGTTTTGGGCTGGTAACCTTTGGGGTTATATTCCTGGAAATATGGATCAGCCCATTGCTGATGCCGGCTTATTTCCGGGAAGCTTCCTGGACGGTAGGGCGGGAAATATTTGTAATAATTACGGATGTTTTCCTGATCGGCCTGGGCAACCTGGTATTTTCCGCCTGGTACCTGCATACTTCTTTTACCGTATCCTCCGTGATCTGGTTCCAGGTAGTGACCCTGGTAGTAGGCGTGCTGCCCGTGTCCCTGTGGACCATGTACACCCAGCTAAAGCTGCAAAAGAAATATGCCGCAGAAGCCAGCACCCTGGACGCGCAGGTGCAAGAAAGAAAACATCCTGAAACACCCGCGCCCGCGCCGGGCACGCCTATGGAAGCTACCGTGCAGCTAATGGCAGAACAGGGTGGCGATGGTTTGCAGCTGAACCCTGAGCAGTTATTATACATAGCTGCTGCGGATAATTATATAAAAGTGTACCATCTTGAAAAAGGTATTGTAAAACAAACCATGCTGCGCAGCTCTCTGAAAAGGGCTGCCACCGGGTTGGAGGGGTATCCGCAATTCTTCCGCTGCCACCGCACCTTTCTGGTAAACCTGGATCATGTAACAGAAGTAAGTGGCAATGCCCAGGGGTATAAATTGCAGCTGGCCCATACGGGCGATTGGGTACCGGTATCCCGCAGCCTGCACCAGGAAATACGGGAGCGGTTGTAAGCCCCTGCGCGCTTTCCCATCTGCCCATTTACCCTTCCCATTCACCCCACCCGCTCCCATTGGCCCCATTTACCTTCCCATTGACCCCTTGCATTTTATGGCCGTAAGGCTTTGTTACAACTTTGCATCAAAGCATACGATCATGGAAAAAATCTTCACTGTTACACTGGTATTACACATTATTGGCGGCACCCTTTCCCTTATTACCGGCCTGGCAGCCATACTGGCAGCCAAGGGAAAAAGCAGGCACCGGGCAGGCGGCAAAGCCTTTTTTGCAGCCATGACATTGGTATTTATTACGGCCCTGGTTATGTCGCTCATGAAAGGGCTTACCTTTTTGCTGATGGTAGCCTTTTTCAGCTATCACCTGCTGCTGCGCGGTTACCGGGCCCTGTATCTGAAGGAGTTATATAAAGGGCGGCGCATGGCCTGGCCGGATTATTTGATTAACGGGGTAGGTGTAATTTTTAATACCGGCCTGCTTACCTGGGGCGCCAGCCATTTAGTTACCCACAGTACTTACATCCACACGGTAGCTGTATTTTTTGGCCTGCTGGGTATCTGGATAGCCGGGGGTGATATAAAGCATTTTATTATTCCGCCTAAAGACAAACAGCAATGGCTGTACACGCATATTGGCGGTATGTGCGGGGCCTATGTGGCAGCGGTAACAGCCTTTATGGTGGTGAATGTACATTTTTTGCCGGGCCTTATGGTGTGGACAGTGCCCGTGATCATAGGCGTTACGCTGATCACGCTTACTATAAACAAGTACAAACGTAAATTCAATAAGCAAATTGCTGCAACGGAAACACCTGTGCCGGCGGCAGTAAGGTAGCAAGGGAAAAAGTGTATCTTACCGGCATCACCAAACCCTTGCCGTAATGAAAGTTATTAAAGTACTGTTAGGGATCGCCGGTGTGGCGCTGCTGGCGGCCGTCATCATTTTATTTGCAGCGCCTACCCACCTGCATATGGAACGTACCATTACCATTCATGCCCCGCAAGCCACTGTATGGCAGCACATTGTGCTGTTCAAAAACTTTAACCAATGGAATGCCTGGGGTAAGCTGGATAGCGCTGCGCAGTATACTATTACCGGGCAGGATGGTACTGTGGGTGCGGTGGATAGCTGGCAGGGTGAAAAAGTAGGTGAAGGAAAGCTGGAACACCTGCAGCTGGAACCCTATAAAAAGGTGCGGCAAAAACTGAGCTTTGCCGGCCCTTCCAAATCTACTGCAGATGTGTTCTTTCACCTGAAGGAAGATAAAGGCCAGACCGTTGTTATCTGGGGGGTGGACAGTGAATTTCCCCGTCCGCTGAATGTAATCAGTTTGTTACTAAGAGGTTCCCTGGAAAGGGATTACGATGCCGGGCTGGCCGCCCTTAAAAAACAGGCGGAGGCAGATACAATGCAGTATTGACAATTAGCGGATGCTTTTAATACTGCAAATTATGCGCATACCATTTTAACCGCAGCTCTGCTGCCTTGGCAGAGAAGCTTACATTCACCAGCAGGTAACCTGCATTCTCAAAACTTTCCTGCGCATTTTTTACATCCACAATAGTAGCCTGTTTCAGCTGAAAACGCTGCAGCACCAGGGCCAGTAATTTGCCGGACAGGTCGTAATTATCCTTGGCTGTTTCCAGCTGCTGCAGGTTATTATTATATGCCTGCCAGTTCTTAATGGTATTGGAAGTATAGTTAAGCGTAAGCGTATCTTTTTGCAGGCGGGCATTTTTTATGTTAATGTCTGCCACCTGCTGCTGCTTTTTGTAAATGCTGCCATTAAAAATAGGAATGCTTACCCCAACACCTGCAAAGGGGCCATAGCTCTGGTTCAGCAGGGAAAAGCCTGCGGCATTTTTGGTATGGCTGAAGTTATAACCTGCATTTGCGCTGAGGGAGGGGTAACGTTGCGCAGCTGTTTCCTTTTCCAGGTATTCATTAATAGCCACCTGCTCATCGGCCGCCGTAATATCCGGGTTAGATGAAATGGCATTGAGCACTGTACCCAGCTCCATATTTTTATCCACCAGGATAGTATCCTGTATGGTAACGGTGGAATCAGGTTTTAAAGTGAGTAAGGTTAGCAGGTCTGTTTTAGCCTGGTCTATTACCAGCTGCTGCGCCTGTAAGTTTTGTATTTGTGTGTTCAGGTCTACCTGGGCCTGGAAAAGATCTGCATTATTTGCTACGCCTGCGCTTTGCTGCGCCTTTACAATATCCAGCTTCTGCCGGCTTACGGTAATGGAGGTGGCCAGCGTGCCGGCATAACTTTGCTGACGGATAATATCATAATACCGCAACATTACATTATAGGCTACCATCAACCCGCGGGAGCTAAGTACCTGCTGGTTCTGCGCTTCTATGGTACCTAACCTTTTACGCGCGTTCTGTACCCGGCTACCATTGTACAATAACATGGAGGCGTTTAATGAGGCCGACAGGCTGTTGGAAGAGGCATTGCTGCTGCTTTTATTATTAGCCGGGTTGGCATACTCCTGTTTAATGCTGGTGCTTTGCTCCTGGTCCGATCCGCTGGCGGTTACCAGCGGCAGGCCGCCGGCTATACCATAGCTGTTATAAATGTCTGCGGCGGCTACATTGTTCTTTGCTATCTGTATGCCTAAGCTGTTCTGCAGCGCTATAGCCACAGCATCGTGCAGGGTGAGGGTTTGCGCCTGTAATAAACCCGGGAGCAATACCATACAGCCGTATAAAAAAAACTGCTTCATGCTTAATACATTAATCATTGATAACTGTTACATGCGCTTTGTGCTTGCCGGATACAAAGGTGTATACGGCTGGTATCACAAACAGCGTAAGTATCAGTGAAAATAAAATACCGCCCACCACTACTATACCCAGCGGAATGCGGCTGGTAGAGGCGGCGCCCAGGCTCATGGCAATGGGCAGCGCACCTAAGGAGGTAGCAAGGCTGGTCATTAAAATGGGACGTAAACGCTGGGAGGCTGCTTCTATTACCGCATCCATCTTAGACATGCCCAGCTCCCGTTTCTGGTTGGTGAACTCTACGATCAATATACCATTCTTGGTTACCAGCCCTATGAGCATGATCATCCCTATTTCAGAAAATATATTGAGGGTTTGATGGAACACCCACAGGCTCAGTAATGCACCGGCTAAGGCCAGCGGCACGGTAAGCATAATGGTGAGCGGATCTATAAAACTTTCAAACTGCGCGGACAGCACCAGGTATATGAGCACCAGCGCCAGTGAAAAAGCAAATACGATGTTGGAAGAGCTTTCCGCATAGTCGCGGGAGGAGCCTGCCAGCGAGGTATGGAAGCTGGGATCCAGCAGCTTATTGGCAATGCCCTGCATGGCCTTGATACCATCTCCAATAGTACGGCCCGGGGCCAGGGATGCGGAAATAGTAGCATCCTTATAGCGGTTAAAGTGATACAGGGTAGAGGGGCTGGTGTTGGGCACTACATGCACTACCGATTCCAGCGGAATATTATCGCCATACTTATTACGCACATAAATATTGCTGATATCCAGCGGCGTATTACGCTGGCCCCTTTCCATTTGCGCTATTACATAATACTGGTAGCCGTTCATAATGAAGTAGGCCATACGGCCGCCACTAAAGGCGGCCTGCATGGCAGATACCACATCATTGGTGGAAAGGCCCAGGTCTTTTATTTTCATACGGTCAAAGCTGATCTCCACACCCGGTTTATTAAACTTCAGGTCCACATCCACATTGGAGAATGTTTTATCCTTACGGGCCGCTTCCAAAAATTCCGGGATCACTGTTTTCAGCTTGTTCAGGTCCTGGTTCTGCAGCACAAACTGTATGGGCAGGCTGGTTTTGGAGCCGGAGCCTACGGCAATGGTTTGTTCCTGGATGGCAAAAATGCGGGCATCATTAAAGCGGCGGAGCTTTTGCTGAAGGTCCATAGTAATATCGTTCTGGCTGCGGCTTCTTTCATGCGGGGGTACCAGGCCAATACGGGGCTGGGAGGTGTTCATAACCGTGCCGTTGCCACCCGGTGTGCGGGCAAAAACAAAATCACGTTCCGGAATAGAGTCCAGCAGGTAGTTAGCAATCTTATCCGTTACATCCTGTGTATAGTTAAAGCTGGCGCCCTCCGGCAGGGTTACGCTAAAACGGATGCTGCTACGGTCTTCCAGCGGCGCTATCTCACTTTGTATGCTGCGTAATATTAACCAGATAATAATGCCGCATACCCCGATCATAACCCAGGCAAGCCAGCGTACCTGCATAAAACCTTTTAACAGTTTGTGATAACCGTTTTCCATGCCCTGGAAAAAGGGTTCTGTTTTATCGTATAACCAGCCATGGCCGGCTTTTTTACGCGTGAGGTACACATTCAGCACCGGCGTAATGGTAAGGGATACAAAGGCGGAGATCAGCACGGCTGCTGCCAGCACCACGCCAAACTCGCGGAACAGGCGGCCTACAAACCCCTGCAGGAAAAGCACGGGCATAAATACAACTGCCAGTGTAATGGAGGTGGAGATAACGGCAAAGAATATTTCCTTACTGCCTTCCAGCGCGGCTTTGCGGATGCTGAGACCCTGCTCCATTTTGCGGAAAATGTTTTCCGTTACCACAATACCGTCATCCACCACCAAACCCGTGGCCAGCACAATACCCAGCAGGGTAAGTATGTTGATGGTGAACCCGGCTACATACACCACAAAAAAGGTAGCTATCAGCGAGATGGGAATATCTATTAAGGGGCGCAGTGCGATGAGCCAGTTACGGAAAAAGAAAAAGATCACCAGCACCACCAGCGCAAAAGCAATGATGAGGGTTTCCTGCACCTCTGCCAGCGACTGGCGGATGATGCGGGTATTATCTACCAGCACACTAAATTCAATATCCGCCTTGTTGGCTTTTTTAATGGCTGCCAGGCGTTTATCAAATTCATCGGCAATGGCAATATTGTTGGCGCCAGGTTGAGGAATAATGGCCAGGCCAATTGCATTTACGCCGTTGTATTTCCAGCTTTGCTCCTCCACCTGCGGGCCCAGCTCCACACGGGCTATATCGCTGAGGCGTACTATGCCGGTGCTGTCTTCCTTTAAAATAAGATCACGGAAATCTTTTTCAGTAGTAAGGCGGCCCAGGGTATTAATGGTAAGCTCTGTATTGTTGCCATACACTTTACCGGCGGGCAGCTGCACATTCTCATTATTCAGCGAAGTACTTATATCATTATAGGCAATGCCGTAGGCGTTCATTTTATCACGGTCCAGCCAAATACGCATGGCGTAGTTTTTGGAACCGAACACGTTTACGGCGCTTACCTGGTCAATGGTTTGGAGCTGTTGCTGCAGCACATTCTCCGTATAGTCGCTCAGCTCCATAAGGCTTTTGGTGCGGCTTTGCACGGCCAGTATCAGTATTGGATCACTGTTGGCATCGGCCTTGGTTACTACGGGCGGGGCATCAATATCCAGGGGCAGGCTGCGGGTGGCCTGGCTTACTTTGTCGCGCACATCACTGGCCGCAGCTTCCAGGTCGATCCCTAAATTAAACTCCACGGTAATGGAGCTGCTGCCTAATGAGCTGGTAGAGCTGATAGTGCGGATACCGGGAATACCGTTGATCTGTTTTTCCAGCGGTTCGGAGATCTGGCTTTCTATTACATCCGGGTTAGCGCCGGTATAGGCGGTGGTAACGGTGATCACCGGCGGATCAATGGCCGGGTAATCACGTACGGCCAGGAAGGTATACCCGATCACGCCGAATAAAATGATCAACAGGTTCATCACTGTTGCCAGCACGGGCCGCTTCAGTGACAGTTCAGAAATGTTCATGTGTACTGTCTTATCTTATGTTTCCGTTCAAATCTTTTACTGCTGCGCAACTGCCGGTGCGGTTGTTTTTACGCCCCGTACTTTCAATGGCGCATCCGGCCGTGCAAACAGCACCCCGGTTACTACTACGGTATCGCCAGGGTTAATGCCGCTGGTGATCTCTATATTACTGGCTTCACGTAAGCCGGTTACAACATCTGCAAAAGAGGCTTTGCCATTTTTTACCAGGATAACCTGGTTATTTTTATCGTTGGGGATGATGGCGTTGGTGGGTACCAGGATGGCTTTTTTATCGGCCGCTGCATTCAGGTACACTTTTACAAAAGCGCCGGGATGGCCTTTACCTTCCTCCAGCACAGCGCGCACCCGTATGTTACGGCTGGTAGGCGTTATCTGCGGCTCATAGGCAATCACTACTGCTTTGCGCTGCGCATTGGTGCTGGCATCTACCGTTACGTCTACTACTGCGCCTTTTTTAATCACTGCGCCGTATTGTTCCGGTAAAGTGAAATCCACTTTTATTTTATCCAGCTGCTGAATGGTGGCAATTACATTGGTGGGCGCTACATATGCGCCAATGCTTACCTGGCGCAAACCTACAATGCCGGTAAAGGGGGCGCGGATCACGGTTTTATCTATCAGCGCCTGGGTGTAGGCAATATCTGCCTTTGTACTGTTCACATTGTTAAGGGCCAGGTCATAGTCGGCCTGGTTAATACCGTTAATGTCCAGCAGCTTGAGGTCGCGCTCTTCAGTTTTCTGATACAGGTCCAGCAGCACTTTTGATTTCTGCAGCTGCGCCTGCAGGTCTGCATCGTTAATGCGGGCAATGAGGGTGCCTTGCTGTACCATTGCGCCTTCCGGCACATCCAGGTAGGTAATGCGCCCGCTTATTTCCGGGTGCAGCTCTGCATATTCATTGGCTACCACCGTACCATTGGCTTCAATAGTGTTGTTAATGGTGCTGGTGCCGGCTATCATTACATCTACAATAGTAGCCTGGTTGTTGCCCTTTTCACGGGCACTGGGTGTAGCTGCTTTTCCTTTACACCCGGCTATGAGCACAGTGATGCCCAATATTCCGGTAATCAATTTTGCCATTTGACAAAACTAGAGATAAGGTAAGGGTGGTTTGGGGGGTGTCGGTCAACGGGCGTTTACTATCGGCGGCTGCGGCGGATTGCGGGTTGAATAGGGTTAACAGTAATTAACAGTCAGGCGGAACCTGACTGTTAATTATGAATTACGAATTGTCAATTACGAATTACGAATGGGGAACTCCGTAGTGATAGGTTTCCAATAAAAAACCGCCCATAATGTAGAAACATTACGGGCGTTTGCTTTTATCTATTCGTATTCATAAAACTTCTTAAATCATTTTCTTTAACTGTACTTACACTTCACTATTGCACTACCCAATTCGTAATTAACCCTAGTAGCCATCATTCTGCTTCAGGGTAGCCGTTCCACTTATGGAGCTATTCACAATCTCCTGCAGCGGAATAGGATAATAAATATTAGTAGCCTTGAACGTAGCATTATTCAGATAAGTGCGTTTGCCTTTTTCCTGGGTTATATAAGTGTTCAGCACATCCGGTGCAATGCCCCAGCGTACCAGGTCAAAAAAGCGTTGGCCTCCCACAGCAAACTCCATGCGTTCCTCAAAACGAACGGCTTTACGGGCCAGCACCTTATCCGTCCACGTAGTATTGTACAGGCCTACTTTGTAGTTGGCAGCATTAGTGCCATCCGGCAGTTTCACAAAACCTACAGGGTTGGCGGCGCGGGTGCGTATCATGTTCACCAGCTCACGGGCACGTTCCAGGGAGCCTATTTCAATTTCACATTCCGCTAACCACAGCAGCACATGTGAGTAACGCAGTATGCGGTAGTTATTGGCATTCTGCCGCGGGTTATTGGCAAAGGTGGCGCTGCCAATATCCACTTTATAGAACATATTCTTTTTAGGTGAGTACGGACCTGCATACGCCTGGTCACGCACCCAGGCTTTGCCGGGATGCAGGCCATGATCCAGATAGGGAATGCCGCGGCGGCCTACGGTCCAGTCCAGGCGGGAATCCAGGGTGCCTGCATAGGGAGTGAAGGGGTCTTTGGATTCTATGCCCTGATCATTGGTTACATCATCTGCATTAAAATTATCCAGCAGGGGCAGGCCATTGGCATCTGTTTTAAATGCATTTACCAGGTTTTGCGAAGGCTGAAAAAAGCCGCAGCAGGTAGTAGGCCCGCCATAGGGATAGTTCAGCGTAGCGCCCTGGTTACCATTTTCGCCGCCGGGTGCACCATCATTTACAGAGTGCTCTACTTCAAAAACAGATTCAGCGTTGTTGTTGGCCTGGGCACGGAAGTTATCGGCATAACGGTCTACCAGCACATAACCGCCCTGGCTTACAATAAGATCCAGCAGGGTTTTAGCATCCGCATACTTTTGCTGGAACAGTTTGGCTTTGGCCAGCATGGCGGCAGCGGCCCATTTGGAGGCGCGGCCGGGCTGGGTTTGGCGGTGGGGCAGGTTTTCGTAGGCAAACTGGAAGTCGGCCTCAATGTTGGGCCATATGTCTTTATCATTGGGCACTTTGGTGCTGTTGGCATCTTCCGGGTTGTATATGTTCTCATCAATATAAGGCACATGGTTCCACATCTTTTTTGCCTCAAAATGATAGTGGCCGCGCAGGAAACGGGCTTCTGCCGTAATGCGGGTGCGCTCTGCATCATCAATTTCCGTGGCAGGTGTTTTGGCCAGGGCCTGTATCACGTCGTTACTGCGGGCAATACCATCGTATACGGCGCGCCACTTACCGCGGAAGTAATCATTATCTGCCAGGATCTGGTAAGTCTCGATCAGGCTAATGGCCGGCTGGTCACCGGAAGTAGTGCCTTTATACGCATCGTCAGCGGCTACGCTGCCGTATACCCAGTTATCGCCGGAGCTTTGGTAGGTGGTGTTGCCTGCGCCTACGCCGTCCAGCAATGAGTAAGCGCCTATCAATACTGCGTTCACACCGCTATTGGTATACAATTGTTCCGGCAGCAGCACGCCTTTGGGTTTCAGGTCCAGGAAACTGTTGCTGCAAGCCGTGCATAACAGCACTAAAATGGCGGTATATATGGTTTTACGTGTGATCATGGTAATCATTTTATGGTTGTTAGAAGCTTATGTTTGCGCCCACGAGATACACTTTTGCCATGGGGTAAGAGCCTTCGTCCACACCCATATGGCGGTCATTATTAGGATCGTAGTTACGCAGGTTAATTTCCGGATCAAGCCCGGTGTAGGGGGTAATGGTCCAAAGGTTCTGCCCTTGTATATAAATGCGGAATGTGCTGATGCCAAAGCGTTTTAACAGGCTTTCCGGCAGGTTGTAGGAAAGCTGTATGTTCTTAAAGCGCAGGTAAGAACCATTTTCTACGTAGTAGGTGGATGGGTTGCTGCTGATCACATCATTGGAGCGGAGCTGCGGCAGCTTGGCATCTGTTTTTCCCGGGCGCCAGGAGTCTTCCAGCATTTCCCGGCTGCGGTTACCGCCAAAGGTGGGAAAGTCTGTCCAGTAGCGCACATAGTTAAAGATCTGGTTACCCTGCACGCCTTGCGCAAACACGGTAAGGCCAAAGTTCTTATAGTTTACCTGTGCATTAAAGCCGTAGGTAAAGTCCGGGTGCGGGTTACCGATAACGGTACGGTCGTTGGCATCTATCTTATTATCACCATTTACATCATGGAAGTGGAACTGGCCGGCTTTGTTATTAGCGCCGCCGCCAAATTGAGGGGGTGCTTTCAGCGCCTCATCATCCGACTGGAAAATACCATCGATCACATAACCAAAGAAAGAGGAAATGGGCTGCCCGGCCTGGGTTACCGTCATGGCCGGCAGGCGGGTAGTAAAGCCAAAGTAACGGGTATTGGCATTACCGTCTGTTTTCTGCACTTCATTTTTATAGGTGCTGAAGTTAATGCCCAGGTCATAGGTAAGATCGCCTTTCATAACATCATTACTGAAGTTGATGCCCAGCTCAATACCGCGGTTCATCATGGTAGCAATGTTGCGGAAAGGGTTGGTGGCCTGGCCCTGGGTATACTGGATCTCTACCGGGAACAGCATGTCGCTGGTTTTACGCTGGTACACATCTATACCTACACTCAGCTTGCCTTTAAACATGGTGGCATCCAAACCAATATTGGTGCTGGTAGTGGTTTCCCACTTGGCATCCGGGTTACCGAACTGGCTCAGCTCATAACCCTGCAGAGAAGAGGACCGGGAGCCGTTCAGGTCATAAAAGGAGTTGGTAGGGTTGGTACCAAACGTGGTAAAACGGTTGTAGTTACCAATTTCCTGGTTACCGGTCTGGCCCCAGCCTACGCGCAGCTTCAGGTCGTTAATAGCGCTGATGCTTTTCATAAAAGGCTCTTCAGATACACGCCAGCCGGCACTTACCGCGGGGAAGTAGGCTACGTTATGCTGCTGGGAAAAGCGGGAGGAGCGGTCCCTTCTCAGGGTAAAGTCCACCAGGTATTTATCATTATACCCATAGTTGATCTTACCAAATTCTGATGCCAGGCGCCAGTCTGAGTACACACCGGTGTTGTTGGCAGTGCTGCCGTTGCCGGCATCTATATAACGGTTGTCCAGGTCATCTAAAAAGAAGCGGGAGCGGCCGGTGGTCAGCGGGTCGTTCATGCTGCTGATGGCCTCTGTACCTAACAGGAAGTTAAAGTGGTGCATGGAGCTGAGGTCCAGCCGGTAGGTGAGCGTGTTGTACCAGGTCCAGGTATTGCCATAGGCAGTGGAAATAGCCAGGCTGTTCACGCTGGCAGATTCACTGGATTCTATATCACGGAGGGTGTAGTTCCTGTAATTATTCCAGTTATAATCTATCCCAATGCTGGTGCGGGCGGTGAGGTTCTTTAAGATATCCACCTCTGCCCAGCCATTACCAAACAGGCGCAGCTCTTTGCTGATGTTGTCTTTATTGCGGTACAGCGCAGCTACAGGATTTTTGGCGTTATCCAGGTCGCCGCCTTTGGTACCGGCAAAGTTGCCCATAATATCATACACCGGTATAATGGGCTGCATGCGGTAGGCAAAGGAAACCGGGTTGCCCTCATTCTGGTTACCTGCGGGCTGGCCTATACGCTCGCCGTAGGCTACCTGGAAATTCTCACCTACGCGGATGGCTTTACTCACGTTAAATTCCGTATTGGCACGTACGGAGTAACGTTTGTAACCGGTGTGGATCATAATGCCCTGCTGGTTAAAGTAGTTTACAGACATGGCATAACGCCCGGTTTCGCTGCCGCCGGATACTTTCAGCTGGTGGTTCTGGATAGGTGCAGGATCAAAGATCTCATCCATCCAGTTGGTGCCTTGTTTATTGGCTTTGGTAATAAGCCATTTGGTTTTGCGGAAATCCGGGCTTTCAATATTGGAAGTGTAGTTAGCGGGGTCCACCCGCGGATCGCCTTCCATAGCGCCTTCCGGGAAAATGTAATCCGGTATTACGGGTTTGGGCCCGTTACCGAACTGCGCATGTTTGGGGTTGCCGTTGGATACGTTGCCTGCATTAATGCGCGATTCCCATAACAGGTCGGCATACTCCTGGGTGTTCAGCAGGTCCAGGAACTTACCGGGACGCTGGGTGCCATAATAAAAGTCGTAGCTCAGCTTAGGCTTGCCGGGCTTGCCTTTGAGGGTGGTAATGATCACCACCCCGTTCCCTGCGCGGGAGCCGTAAATGGAGGAGGCAGAGGCATCTTTCAGCACCTGGGTAGATTCAATATCGCCCAGGTTCAGCGTGTTCAGGTTGCCTTTGGTGGGCACCCCGTCAATTACATACAGGGGCGAGTTGTCGTTAATGGTACCAAACCCGCGTATGCGCACCATTACATTACCACCGGGGCTGTTATCCGTGCCAATGGTAACGCCTGCTACGCGGCCCTGCAGGGCCTGGCCTACGTTGGCGGCAGGGGTGGACAGCAGCTTCTTCACATCTACTGTGGCTACGGCGCCGGTAATATCTTTCTTGGACTGGCTGCCGTAACCGGTTACCACCACCTCATTCAGGTTACCGATGTTTTCTGCGAGGGTCACATTCAGGTCGGTACTGCCGCCTACGGTTACTTCTTTTGTGTTATAACCAATAAAAGAAAATAACAGCACCTCTCCGGACTTAGCCTCAATAGCAAAGGTGCCGGAAGGGCTGGTGGCGGTACCCCGGTTGGTACCTTTTACTACTACCGTAACTCCGGGTAGTGCGGTTTTACTTTTTTCATCGGCCACTTTACCGGTGATCTTTTGCTGGGCAGCAGCAGGTGCTGCGCCCAGTAACAGGAACAGCCACAGAAGGCTGCTGCAACGGGTGAGACGTAGTTTAACGTTAACGGGAACATTCATACGATGCTGATTTTAGGTTGTGGAATGGAAATTATAGGCATCTATGTCAGGCTCCCGGCAGGCAATGCGGCGGCTTATGGCATAGTAAAGGCAATACCTCTCCCGGCCCCAAAGCGTACGTGGAAGACATCCATATTTGTTTTTGTTACTGCTACAGTTA
The DNA here is from genome assembly GCF_019091455.1 of Chitinophaga sp. GbtcB8. Taxonomy (GTDB): domain Bacteria; phylum Bacteroidota; class Bacteroidia; order Chitinophagales; family Chitinophagaceae; genus Chitinophaga. Next base: position 34,101 of record NZ_JAGXJN010000025.1, on the reverse strand, counting down.
ACTAGTGGAATTAACGGAACTATCTACATTGGCTGACGTACTACAGAATACCATCACAAGGCATCATAGTTAACTTGTTTTATAACGTGAAATATGCCCGGTTTTACCCGGATAAAAATTAAGTTACAACCTTTTCCAAACGATTGCAATAGCACTACTTAAAAAAGACAAAAGAAATTCCTGGCTCCCGGGAGGGAACTAATTTTTGCAGGTTAATAAATCAGCGGGGGAAACGTGCTCGGAGGTATAAGGCTACATAGTGCTCATGCTGCTGGCTGCTCAGTTAAAATAGGTCTGCAGCTCATTTACATAGGTAGTAGGCTCAAATTCAATGATCTCATACAGAGCCAGCTGAAACTTATCAAAAGGATCTTCTGCAATGATCTGCTCCACTTCCTTGCGGCTGGAGGCTTTACACAGGATCAGCCCGCCGGACCTGGGCTTTCTGCGGCCGGAAAGGATAAACTTTCCGCTTTGGTAATACTTATCCAGAAAGGCTTTGTGGGCGTCCAGATAGTGCTCTATGGCCGTTAGCGGCCGGATGTATTGTAATAAAATCAAGTACATGTTGGCGCTGGTTCTAATGAATAGGAATAGTTACAACAAAAAGTAGTGAAAAACCGTGCCATAAAGGTATGAAACAATTGGAGGATTTACTTTATATAAAAAGTGCGGAAGGGTTGATTTTTGTGTAATTTCACAGGTATTATTATTTTTTAAATCTTTGAACACTTCTTATGCACTTATCGCTAAGTAACATGTACCGGGTTTTGTTAACCGCTATCACCACAGCGGTCTTGCTGAGCGCTTGCTCCAAGATACCCGAAGAAAGCAAGCATATCCCCAAAAATGCAGGGGTTGTAATTGGGATCAACAGTAAACAAATTGTACAAAAACTGGTAACCAACGGGATTACCGTAGACAAACTTTTTGCGGCGCTGCAGAATAAAGACACTTCCAGCGAAGCGGCCAAAGCCGTACGGGATGTGGAAAATTCCGGGGTAGATCTGAACAGCAACTTTTTTGCCTCTATGGTTTTTGGCAATGACAAGAACTCCTACCTGTCACTGACAGGCAGCTTAAAAGACGCCGCCAAGTTTGAGGATTTCCTGAAAAAGAACGCTCCCAACTTTGCCTCCAAAACAAAAGGCGACTTTACCTATGCCTGGCTGCAGGATGATAATTCCCTGGTAGGCTGGAACAAAAGCGTGGTGATCTATGTGCGCCCCTTTGACCTGAATGATATTAAGAAACATGGCGGAGTACCGGGTATGCCCGGCGCCGGCGAGCCGGACAGCTCTGAGGAAGACGAATCAGCTGTTATAGATTCTGCCGCTGCGCTGCCCACCGTGCTTACCACACCGGATGATGCGGAAAGCACCTGGCTGCCTGTGCTGGATAACCTGTTTCACCTGAAAGATGCAGAAACCGCCGGTTCCCTGGAACCTTTCAAAAACCTGCTGAAAGAAAGCGGCGACATGAGCTTTTTTGTGCACCCGGAAGTGATCTCCACCAGCCAGATGACCATGCTGCCTGCTAACTTCAAAAAACTGCTGGAAGGTTGTTATTATGCAGCTACCGTAAGCTTTGATGAAGGTAAGGTGGTAATGAACGGCCACTCTTATGTGGGCAAGGAAATGGCTGATATTTATAAGAAATACGGCAACAATACACTGGATCTGGAGATGCTGGAAAAATATCCTTCTGATAATATTACCGGCTTTTTCGCCTATGGCTTTGACATGCGCATTATAGGCGACATTGTAAAAAGCACCGGTACGGATGGTATTGTGAATATGATGATGGGACAGAGCGGGCTTACACTGGATGATGTGCTGAACGCATTTAAGGGACAGCTGGTATTTGTTTCTTCTGACTTTTCCATGAAGAAAAAACCGCTGCCTTATTTCCCGGAAGACAGCACTGTGAGCGCTGACAGCAAATGGGTATTTGCCATGAAAGTGGGCGATAAAGCCGCTTTTGAAAAGCTGATGAACTCACCCATGGTTAAAAACTTTTTCGTTAAACAAGGCGATCATTATGTAATGGCGCAGCAGCTACCTAATATGCCGGCTGTTGATATTACAGATAAGCTGGTAACAGCAGCCTCTGACAGCGTATTGCTGGAGGCTTACCTGGCCGGTAAGGGTAAAGCCAAGCTGGATAATGACATTGTAAACAAAATAAAAGGCAACCCAATGGGCGCCTATGTAAATTTTGAAAAGCTGGCGCAGAATATACCGGATAGTGAAATTCCGGCAGAAGGCCGTACGGTAGCCCTGCAGGCAAAAGACCTGTTAAAGGACCTGCGCGCAGTAAGCCAGCCGTTTAACGGTAAGGTGCAGGAATCACAGGTGGTGGTTACTTTTAAAAATGAGAAAGAGAACAGCCTGGTACAGCTGGTGAACCTGGGTACCGCTGCTGCCAAGTATTACAAAGAGCAGCAGGCGAAAGAGAAAGCTGAAGCAGTGGAAGTAGATACTGCTGCCGCTCCTGGTAATTGATTGTAACAGATTGTTATAAAGAAAAGGCCTGCCCATAAGGGTAGGCTTTTTCATTTTCACCAAACAGATCTGCAGGCAGCACGCCGGAGACGGGGTACTGCAAAAAAATGGCCGCCCGTTAAGGCGGCCGTGCATCTGAGTCAATAAGGCATCTGAAGCCTGCTATTGAGTATGTTAGTAACTTATGATTTTACATTACCCATTACGTACAGCTGGTCTAAATGCGGGGCAGGGCTGCCACCGGTATTTTCCAGTGTAATGGCAAAGGCCTGTGCTTTCAGCACTGGTTTCAGCTGGCAAAGATCTGTACAATCACCTAACATACCCGCATCAACGGGTTTGCCATCTACCAGGGCCCATAGCTGGTATTGCTTACCGGCAGGGGCTTTGGGCAGCTTGTTAGCCAGCACATATACATCTTTGGTATTGGTATCCCAGAACAGGGTTACCAGGTTGCCTTCTTTACCCGGTGTACCAGGCATGGATACTTTTAACATACCAGGGGCTGCCATCAGCTGCATACGGTCCTGCATTTGCCGTAGTTTGGTTTGGTACAGGCCATTATCTGCCACCACGGTATTGCGTTCATTCATGAGCGCTATATAATCTTTATTAGCCTGGTGGTATTTCTGGTAAAGATATACGTTGATGGTAGCGCTGGCCACCAGCAATATGATGGAAGCGGCTGCAAAATACCGCACCCGGTTCATACGCTTTAACAGCGATGTTTGACTGGTGGCAGTGGTACCGGCAGCTGGCGCAAATTCATTTTGTAAGGTATGCTGTAATTGTTCCTTCACATTATCTGATACAGGTACAGCGCCGGCATTGGCTGTTTCAGCCAGCCATGCTTCGCATGCAGCTATAGCGGCTTCCACCTCAGGATACTCAAAGCGCAGCCTTTGCAGCTCTGCTACATCCTGTGCGTCCGCTACGCCTAATACGTAACTTTCAATCACACCGCTTTGTATGTATGCCTGTATATCCACTTTATAATTTAACCTGTTGCCTTAATAGTAATAAAGCTGCTCTAAGCCTTGTTTTTACGGTACCTAACGGGATGTTCAGCATTTGTGCTATTTCATCCTGCTTATACCCCTGGAAATAAGATAGTTCTACTAACACCTTATGTTCTTCTTTTAAGCTGTGCACCATTTTACGCAACCCTATATCATCAATGGGATTGGGCTGAGTGGAGCCCGCCAGCGGTATAAGGTCGTCGGTTAATGAATTATTCTTCTGACTGTTCCGCCAGTCCTTACCGCGTACCGTATCTATGGAAGTGGTACGGGCAATATTAAACATCCAGGTGAACAGCCGTCCCCTAACAGGATCATACTGCTCTATTTGCCGCCAGATCTTCACAAAAACCTCCTGTAACACATCCACAGATACATCCGGATCCGGCACAATTTGCTGGATCACGCCATGTAAGGCGGACGAGTAGTGATCGTACAGATAGCTGAATGCAGCTTGCTCCCGCAATTTCAGCGATCTAACCAATTCTTGCTCCGTGTATGTTGGTACGGCTTTCAAAAGCAGACAAATAAATTCAGATGCGCCTTTATATACGGATTATTGTTAAATTAAGTTTGCTGCTATAAAAATAGTTTGTACATTCTGCATTTATAGATTTTTTATGCAGATCCAACTGAGCCACCTGGTACCATTGCCCCTGCGCGACAAGCTATTGCAGCGGGCATCTGATATCTGGAACAAGGACGTGACCTTTAGCCCGGGCAGTTTTGTAAAGATAAAAGCGCCTTCCGGCACCGGTAAAACTACCCTGGTGCACTACCTGTACCATATAAGATATGATTATGCCGGTAAGGTAATGGTGAACGGGAAACCCTGGCAGGATTATAATAAGTCCGCGCTGGCCGCCATACGCCAGCAGCAGGTGAGCATTATTTTCCAGGACCTGCGCCTGTTTGATCAGCTGACCGCCTGGGAAAATATAGAGCTGAAAAGAGTGATGGGCCCTGCGCCGGCCTGCACAGCAGAGCAGGTGCAGGAAATGGCCGCCCGCCTGCAGGTAACACATGTGCTGCAGCAAAGCGCCCGCACCCTCTCTTACGGGGAGCGGCAGCGTATAGCCATTATACGTGCGTTAGTGCAGCCTTTTAAATGGCTGTTAATGGATGAGCCCTTCAGCCACCTGGATGAGGAGAATACCCGCCGCGCCGCTGCGCTGATAGCGGAAACCTGTAAAACGCAGCAGGCCGGTTTTGTGCTTACTGACCTGGATGATGATGTGCATTTTAATTACGATGTGCAATACCAATTATAAACAGCTCTTAGCCATTGGCTTTTAGCGTTTAGCTAAAGGTTAATAGCTAAAGCTAAAAGCTACTCAAACATGCACCCGTTCTTTCAACTCCTAAAAAAGATCATACAAACCGGTATTGGCAAAAGCCGCCTGCTAATGGCTACCGCAGGCCTGGGCATTGCCATGGTATTGCTGCTGATAGCTATACAGGCCCATACCAACTTTTACCAGCTGTTATACGGGCGGCAGAACCAGAATGAGAGTGCGGATTTCCTGGTAGTGAATAAAAAGATCACTAATGCTATGATGGGGCAGTCAGATAAAAGCATGTTCACCGCAGAAGAGCTGCAAACCATCAAACAGCAAAGTTTTGTAGAAGCAGCGGGATACATAACCTCCAGCCAGTTTAAGGTAACGGCGGCTGCCCCCGGCGAGCTGCAATTCTATACCGATATGTTCTTTGAATCCGTACCGGATTCTTTTATTGATGTAAAGAATGAGGAATGGAAATGGCAGGAGGGGGATGGTGTTATACCCATTATATTACCCAATGATTTTTTAAACCTGTATAATTTTGGATTTGCCCTCAGCCAGGATCTGCCGCAGGTTTCACAGGAAACAGTAAAGAACCTGCCGGTAAAGATCACGGTATCCAGGGGACTGCTCTCTTCCCAGTTCACCGGGCATATCGTAGGGTTTTCAGACCGCATCTCTTCGTTTTTAGTGCCGGCCGCTTTTATGGATTGGGCCAATAACCGCTATGGCAATGGTAAAGCGGCAGCGCCATCCCGCATAGTTATTAAAACCAGCGACCCTGCCAATCCCACACTGGTAAAGTTTCTGGACGATCATGGTTATACCACCAACCAGGATAAGATCAAGTACAGCAAAACAAAACTGATTGTACAAACTATTGTATCTGTGATCGGTTTCTTTGGTATAGTGCTGTTGCTGTTTGCCCTGCTGGTGTTCAGCATGTTCATACAGCTGATCATTGCATCCTGTAAAAAAGAGATCCAGTTACTGGTAATGCTGGGTACTGCGCCGGCACAGCTGCGGCGTTACTTGCTGCGGCAGTTTGTGCCGCTGTATGTAGTAACCGGCATAGTGGCTGTATTGCTGGTAGCGGTGCTGCAATGGGTGGCTGCCCGTGCGCTGGCAGCGCATGAAATGGTGGTAAGCCCCTGGCCGGGTATAGGCATGTGGATAGCCGCCGCAGTGGTATTGCTGCTGGTGTATTTTGTTAACAACCGTACTATCAGGAAATACCTGGATTGATTTTAGATTTACGATTTTGGGGAAGTAGTATAGTGAAAATCGTAAATCTAAAATCCAGGATGGTAAATCCCAGGTTCAACCAAATCTAAAATCATAAATCTACAATCCCATGAGATCCCATGTACTGACAGCCCTCTTATTGTTATGCATGAGCGCTGCTTATGCCCAAAGCACTATTTTACATTGCGGTACCCTTATTGACGGTATTGCCAATAGCTCCCGTAAAAATGTATCGGTAATTATTACCGGCAACCAGATCTCCGCTATAAAAGAAGGATTTGTAGAAGGCGCCCCGCAGGACAAGATCATAGACCTCAGCAAACAAACCGTTACCCCGGGCTGGATGGATATGCATGTTCACCTGGACGGGGAGCTTACAAAGGAATCATTCATGGAAGAATTTACCATGAACCCGGCGGATTATGCCTTTCAGAGTGTTGCCTTCTCAGAACGTACGCTGATGGCTGGTTTTACCACCGTGCGTGACCTGGGTGGCGGCTATGGCGTGAATATTTCCCTGCGTAATGCCATTAACAAAGGCCTGGTAAAAGGCCCGCGTGTGTTTACGGCCGGCAAGGCCATTTCCACTACCGGCGGCCATGCAGACCCTACCAATGGTTACCGCCGCGACCTGATGGGCGATCCTGGTCCGGATGTAGGAGTAGTGAACGGCCCGGATGAATGCCGTAAAGCAATACGTCAGGCGTATAAGAACGGATCGGACCTGATAAAGATCATGGCCACCGGCGGCGTGCTGGACTTAGCTAAGGATGGCAGCGGCGCCCAGTTTACGGAAGAAGAGCTTAAAGCCATTGTGGAAACCGCCAAAGACTACGGTATGCGCGTAGCTGCCCATGCACATGGCGCTGAAGGTATTAAACGCGCTATACGCGCCGGCGTTACCTCAATAGAGCATGGCACTTTTATGGACGATGAAGGCATGGGGCTGGCCAAAAAATACGGCACCTGGTATGTGCCTACTATTATAGCCGGCCGTTCTGTAGCAGATTCCGCTAAAATTCCTGGTTTTTATCCGGCCGTTATAACTCCCAAAGCCTTATCCATTGGGCCTAAATTGCAGGCCACCTTTGCAAAGGCTTATAAAACCGGGGTTAAAATAGCTTTTGGTACAGATGCCGGCGTGTATGCGCACGGGAAAAACTGGCTGGAATTTACTTATATGGTAGAAAGCGGCATGCCTGCCATGGAAGCCATTAAAGCCGCTACCATACAGGCGGCTGACCTGCTGGGCATGAAAGATAAGCTGGGCAGCATTACTGTTGGCAAGCTGGCGGATATTGTTGCGGTGGACGGGGATCCCCTGCAGGACATACAAACCATGGGCAAAGTAAGTTTTGTAATGAAAGATGGGTTGGTTTTTAAAAACACAACGGCTAACTTGCCAACCGTTAAAAACGACTGATATGTTAAAAGCAACTGATAAAAAGTTTGTACACGTAGTGAACTTTTACCTGAAACCAGGCCTTTCTGCCGCGGATGTTAAAAAGTTTGAAGATGGGGTGAGCGAGCTGGGAAAAATAGAAGCCGTACAGGTATTTAACCTGGGCAAACCCGCCAGCACAGACCGCCCGGTAATAGACCGCAGCTACAGCTATTGCGAGCTAACGGTGTTTAACAGCCAGGCCGATCATGATATTTACCAGGAACATCCCATTCACGTGAAGTTTGTAGAAGAATGCAAACACCTGTGGGAGAAGGTGGTGATCTTTGATTCTGAGACGATAGATTATTAGGGAGAATGTAAAATTTTAAATGATAAATGTAAAAGTGGAATGCAGCGATCTGTAGCATTCCACTTTTACATTTAAGATTTTACATTTCATCACCAATTCCGCTGCACTGCAGACGGATGCGGCACTACAAAGGTTTTACGCACCCTTTCCGACCGCAGTAAATAAGGGATCCAGATGGCGGCTCCTATAATGCCCCTGGTTATACTGCTGATCTGGTCCTTGCTCCATGCATAATTGTTATTTAAAGCGCTTACCGCTACATAATCCAGCACCTGTACACTTAATACGGCCGCAAAAAAAACAATACAGGCTGCAGGGAAAGTATCCCGCTTTCTGAAAAACAGCAGCACTAACAATATAGCATATACGCACAGGAATACATTACAGGCCAGCTCCGCTATAAACACCAGCAGCCTTACCTGCGCATCCTGCGCATGCACTACCGCCTCCCAGGTGGCATTGCTGAAAAAGCCGCTCCGTACTATATCCACTAATATGCCCAGCGGGGAAAATGTAATGCTAAAACCCAGCAGTAACAGCCAGCCGCCAATAGCCCAGGACTCCGGGTTGTACTGCAGCGGGAATACAGAGCGATGATAAAAACGTATGGCCATGTAGCTGAAGATGCCTGCAAACAGCAGGCATAAAACCAGCATTACCCAGCTAATACCTTTATGCCCGTCAGGGGAGGTGCTGCTGCCGGCAGTGGGATCCCAGTACAGGTAAAAGCCGCCTATTTCAGCCAGCTGGTTACGGTCGTCCACGTAATTGGTCAGGTAGTCAACCGGCACATGATCCTGGTAGGAGTTATACTGGTAATGCAGCGTAACGGTGCGGCCATTCACGGCAGAGGTGAAATCAATACGGTAGTATTTATTCTTTACGTGCATGCTGGCATTATCCATGGCCCAGTCATTAGGCATTTGCAGCGTAATGGTATAGTCCAGCGAGTAAGGATATTTCAGCGCCAGTGGCTGTGTATGATTATCGTCCGGTACCCGGGGCAGCATATCTGTTAATATGCGGGCCTGCACATGGAACTGCTGGTGGTTAGCCGCTGTGGTATCGGCTTTCCAGGGATTGTGAATGGTATAATACTCGCCTACTTCAAAGCGGTCTTCGGGTTCTGCATCTTCAATCTGCAGGCCGCTGTCTGCCCGCACATCACCATACAATCCTTTATAATAATCCAGGAAGGCGCGCTCCTGGTCTTTCATACTGTTCTCTGCAAAATTCTCCCGCTGATCATCTGCAAACTGCAGGCTGTAGTTGGAAAGCACCTGCAGGTGGGCGGGCTTTTTATTGCTTTCCGGCAGCACAAAGGTTTCTGAAATGCGTACTGTACCATTATAGCGCTGGTCTATACTGCTTAATGCATTGGTGCCCTTTTTTATGATCAGCGCTAGTTGATAGTCGGGCACCGTAAGGTTATCAATGGTGCCGCGCTGGTAATTAATGGTAGGATCTATCCAGTAATGATTGCCGCTTAAGTTGGCAGATACAATTACGTGATTGAACAGTACCGGCGAGGGCAGCGATTCCCGCAGCGAGGCTTTTGCAAATGTATTTACATAAGCCATGCTGGCATCAATACCATTGGCCTGTAACAGGGTGCAAAGCAGCAGGGATTTATCTTTACAATCGCCAAAGCGCTGGTTTAATATTTTCCCGGGCTGGCTGGGGCGGTGGGAGTATTCGCCCATTTCAATGCCCATATAACGGATATCGTCCTGCACAAAACGGATGGCCTTTTGCATGTACAGCGCCTTGTTATCGCCGGTTTCTTTTTGCCAGGCTGCTATTTTCTGCTGTAAAGCGGGGCTTAGGTCATGCGTGGCATTTACCTGCAGGGCCCAGTTCACAATGGGTTCCCAGCCGCTGTATTCACTGGCCTCTACATAAGCATAATTATCGTACCAGGAGGGCGTTCTGTAATCCACCCTTTCCGGTTCTGCAATATGTTTGGGTTGCCACTCATACAGGTTCATGCCCTGCCAGGTTCTCTTTACCGGCATAGGTGCATCGTTAAATGACCTGAACTGTATGTTACGGGCGGTGGAGGCTATCAGGCATTTGTAATAATTTAAAATAGGCTCAGAGGCTGCAAAGTAAAAGGTGCGGAAGTATTTGTCCTCAAAAATGGGATTGCGGCCGGTAATGGTATAGGCATATTCTATCTGGTCGCCTTTGCGCACATCTTCAATAATACAATAGGCGGTGTACACGCCGCTGTATATAAAACGCGAAAGCTCTTTTTCCTGCTGCAGAATGCGGAACTGGCCTGCACTCAGCTTGTTCAGTATTTTACCATCGCGGCGTATAATAAGCTGGTGAAATTGCAGCTGCTCATAAGCGGGATCATAGTCTACAGATACCTCTGCGCCATTTTGTACCCCGGCTTCTGAAACTATCTGGCGTATGATGTGCTGGTAAACGCTTTTCTTTTCTGCATGGTGCTGCTCTTCCAGCAGCAGCAGGCAGTACCCGCTGCTGATATCGTGCAGGTTGGGCTTTTTATTAAGGTCCGGCGTATAGGGGGCCAGCCATTTAGGGCCGGGTGTAATGGTAAAATTGTTACGCTGTGCATGCAGCAGTAAGGGCAGGCACAGTAACATCAACAGCCACGGGATTGTATAAGGATAGGAGGATCGGTACATGAATGAATTTTAAATAAACAAGCAAATCTCAGCGGTCATTATTCTCTATCGTTAAACTATATACAGCAAAAGATCCCAGCCAGTGCTCGCCTGCATAGTCGCCGCTGGCCACATGGGGCAGCGCGGCTTCCAGGTGGTGGTGCGCCAGCTGTTTAATAACATCCTGGTTCTGATCCACATGTCGGGCAATACCATACAGGCACCAGGCGCGGCTCAGGTTCAGGCCATCCAGGTGCACCAGCTTACCATCTGTACGGTCTTTTACCTGTGCGGTGCTTAATATGGTAATGGGCGTGGCGAACAGGCCCGGTAAAAATTCCTTTACCCAGGTTTTATATTGATCTGCCGGCATAATGCGCCACATCAGGTCTGCCTCTTCCAGGCAGGGCGACAGGAAATCGTACCCGCCGGGCTCCCAGCTAATGGGGCAGCCTTTGTCCTGTGCATAAAAACGCATGGCTGCTTTGCGGATGGCCGTTTGCAGGGCCGTATCCTGTGCGGTTACCGCGTAATCCCAGGCCAGGCGCAGGCCAAAGGCCAGGTTGGTATGCTCGCCCACCCGTATGGGATACACCAGCTTATCCAGGAAAGCAATGTAGGCGCTGGAAAACTGCTGTGCCAGCGGTTGTACGTTATGGCTCAGGGTTTGGCCCAAAGGATCTTTCCAGGTAAGCAGCTCCCGCTGTAACTGCAGCAGCCAGCTCCAGCCATAGATACGTTCAAAACCTTTATTTTCTTTATTGAAATAAATACGTTGTTCAACATGAATATTGCTGGCTGTAAGGTTCTCTGCCAGCTTGGTGCGGATGGTGGTGGCTTCCGGCAGGCCGGGAAATGATTTTAACAACCGTACCAGCATCCAGTGCCCGTGCACGCTGCTATGCCAGTCGTAACAGCCGTAAAAGGCAGGGTGGTATACTTTAGGATCTGTAACCAGCGAGCTATCGGAAAAGGTAACGCCTGTTTTATAGGGAAACTCTTTTTGCATGCAGCGCAGCGGTAACCCGGCCAGGTGGGAAGCGCCGGCGGGCGTAAGCTGTAAATGGCCGGCAGCGTTTTGGTTGTACAATGTTTCTTGTGCGTAACCGGTTAACATGCTGATGTTACACAGCGTTGCCAATAAGATTTTTTTCACAGGTCAGATTATTTGTTTAACAACAATCGTACGTAAAAAGAGGGTTTAGCCAGCTTTTTACGGAGGTCCACTTCATAGAACATACAGGATATTAACTCTTTCAGCTGTTTGTTGCGCGTCCCCATTTTCATTAATAAGTTAAAGAGCCTTGGATATTTTACCAGCTTTTGCAGGCGGTGGCTTAGCTGCAGCTCCGGCCCCAGTACCTGGTACACCCGCTCATCATAAGCGGCCAGCCGGCTTTCCGAAAAATCACCTGCTGCCAGCGCGGCGGCAGCCTGCTGTGCGGCTATACGGCCGGCATACAGGGCATTGCCAATACCTTCCCCGGTGAACGGATCTACCAGGTAAGCAGCATCGCCTACCAACATATAACGGTTCCCGGACAATTTTCTTTTCTTACTGCCCAGCGGAAGTCCATAACCTTCTATGGGACTGTCTATTTCAGCCTCCCGGAAACGCTCTTTGAACACAGGATCCTGTTCCAGGGTATCTGTTAATAATTTTTTGAGGTTTATTTTTTTACTGCGCACGGCTTCGCTGATCATATCCATACCTACATTGGCATCCCCGTTAGGCAGGGGGAAGATCCATAAATAACCCGGCAGCAGGGGTTTTAAAAAGTGCAGCTCAATAAAGCTATCGGCATGCATGCCTTTTACATTCTTATAATAGGCCCGTACGCCGGCAGCATAATAGGCGGGCTCCATACGGATGTTAGCTACATCTTTTGTGAACGAGGAATGGGCGCCGTTGGCAATAATGAGCAGGGGGGCTTTTACGGAAAAGTTGCCGGTAGTATCGGTTACCAGGTAACCATCATCCTGCAGCACATATTTATCAATGGTTACGCCTTCAAAAAGCCGGATCTCCGGGCGGCGTTTTACCTCATCCACCATAAAATTATCAAAGTGAATGCGTTTGCATACAAAACCCGCTGGTTCATCTGTTTGCAGGTTGTAATTGGGTTTATAGGCTACCTCCATGCTGGTGCGTCCGGGGGATACGAATGTAACGCCCCAGCTATCCTGTTTGGGGGCAAATTCCTGCAGGCGCCGGGCAATAGCAGGGTCAATCTGTTCCAGCGCTGTTAGTACCTTACCGCTTAAACCATCGCCGCATACCTTGTCGCGGGGAAATACAGCCTTATCCACCACCACACATTCAATACCCAATTGCGCCAGCTGCAGGGCGGCTGTAGCGCCACCCGGCCCCGCACCGATGATACAAACTTTGGTTTCGATCATTTTTCCTCTTATAAATTTGGCCTGAAAGATAAGGAATTGGGGCATAAACCTTGTAACACGCCATATGCTATCTTTGTAACCTTAAATAGTAGTTTATGTTTGGAGATCTCTTTGGCAAGCTGCAGGAAGCCCAGCAAAAAATGGAAGAAGGCAAGGAAAGACTGGCCCATGTAACAGTGGACGGGGAAGCCGGCGACGGCGCTGTTAAGGTAGCTGTAACCGGTAACCGCGAGGTAAAGAATATTACTATTGCCGACCATTTGCTGACCCCTGGTAACAAGGAGGAGCTGGAAGACCTGCTGATAACCGCCCTGAACCGGGCCCTGAAAAATGCGGAAAACCTCTGGGAAAGCGAGATGAAAGGTTTGGCCGGTGGTATGCTGGGCGGGCTGGGGATGTAAGGAAATGATGAGGGAAAAGGTAGGATGATGGCCATTGTGTGGCAGGAGGCCCGGAGTATGAAATGGCCCGGTAATTCGGGTGATATTCGGGTGCAACCCGTGCGCAATTCGGGTCAGGGTTTTGGGTTAAACCTTACAGGAATAAACCGGGTGGTAAAACGGGTAGGGTTTTATGTAGGGGGGAGGGATGTCACTAGGGTTGCATAGCAATAAAAGGGCTGTTTTAGGAGGGAAGGATACCAATTGGACTGCAATAGCGCAGCCATTAAATTCCCGATCACGTAAATCAAATTCCCGTTTTCGAAAGCCGTTCACCTGTAAAAAGCATTGTTTTGCAGCAGCAGTTACCAATTGGCAACTGAAGGGTACGGCCTTTCATCCATATTTTTACTTGCAGCTACCAAACATTTATAAAGGAATTACCTCACAATTTATCCCGTTCTTCCGCCAGCATGGTTTTAAGTGTACGCGCATTCTCTATGGCGTGCATATGCACATCATTGTTAAAAAAGATCCATAGGGTGTGTTTTTCCTGCAGCCATTTGGCGCATTTACGTGCGTAGGCCCGCAGCGTAAGGCCCGCATAACCAGAGGCATATAATTCCGCGGGGCCATGAAAGCGCAGGTAAATATGCCGGGCAGTGACGGCCTCTTTATAAGGGAACCGTTTACCGGAATTAGCTATTACCAATCCCACTCCATAATGCTCCATTAAATCCAGGCTTTGCTTGCTGAACCAGCTTTTGTCCCGCACTTCAATGGAAAAATCATATTGTTTATAGGTGGTGGACAGCAGCTGGTAAAACTCTTCTGTTACACCTGCATTAAAGCTTGCCTGGGCCGGCAGCTGGATTAAAACAGGTCCCAGCCGTTCTGCAACCGGATCAAAAACCTTAAAGAATACTTCCATTCCTTCTGCGGGGTCATGCAGTTTTTTAAAGTGGGTAATGTAGCGGCTTAGCTTGGGACAGAATAAAAAGCCGGGCGGCACTTTAGCCGCCCAGTTCAGCACGGTTTGTTCTTTGGGCAGATGGTAAAAGCTGGTATTAATTTCTGTACAATCAAACTCCTGGCTATAAAAGTGCAGGTAATCCACGGGTTTCAGCTTCTCCGGGTAATACACCCCCTTCCAGTGTTTATAGCTCCAGCCGGAGGTACCAATGTGGCAGGCGGGGATGCGCGACTTTCTCATAACAATCTTTTTAAAACCCATACAACATGGATGCCTGTTTTCAGAAATGGAAAACTGTTTGCAGAAACGGAAGGGTCAGGAGCAGGCAGGGCTTATACGCTGTTTACGGCAGAGCGGCTGTAATGATGTGCTGTAGAAGGTTTGGGGTCATATTGGTGCAGCCGCGTTACAAATTGGAACAAGGTTGGCATACCAGGGGGAAACACTTTATATGCATCCGCAAAAAAAAGTTCCTGTAGCAGCCCCCAAAACCATGTATTATCTATTGGTGTGTGCGGTAGCCGTTAGTTTACTGGCACAGTTACTGGTGCAGATCCTGAAGCATTAAAAAGTATGTTATGATCAATCAATATGAAGTACCTGCATTGATAGAAGATACCGTACCGGTACTACGCAAAGCGCTGCACCAGTTCCCGGCTGTTTTTCATATATACGAAACAGTTACCTGCCTTAGCAATTATACCCTGCAGCAATTACAGGAGCGGCATTACAGCCGGGCCATACCTTGTTTGCAGCTGGCTGGCCGCCTGTATGAGCGGGGTAATGCAGTGGTGAAAAGCGCTATTGAAGCGCATTTTTTACCGGCATTATCTGCCATACCTGTTACAGATGCGGTGAACCGCATAAGATTATATTCACTGATACCCGCTTCCCTGTATAACCAGTTTATACAACAGCAGCTAAGCGGGCATACACAGATCAATCCTCAATAAATGGCTAAGGAAAATAAGCACTGCCTGTGTACGGCTATGTTATTGATCCCCTGCCTGCAATAATTATAAATTTCCGGACTGCTGTTATTAATCCGCAAGTGTTCACTAAATTTGTAGCCAGCTGCCAACCTAGCTCAGCTGGTAGAGCAACAGTTTCGTAAATTGTAGGTCGTGGGTTCGAATCCCATGGTTGGCTCAGTGAAAAGCGGATGGTAATTCAAACTGCCATCCGCTTTTTTATATCCCCCACATATTAAACAAATTCTATTTATATTTATACCCTAATCATTTCCGGTTATGCGTTATTTATCCCTATTGTTGCTGAGCGCAGTTTTTACTGCATGCCACCAAACTGCCATCCATACTGCTGCAAACAACAGCGCTATTCATTTACAGCTTTCATCCCTCTATAACCGGGATACGGTGAAGCTGGTATTAAAAGAAAGCGCCGTTAAACATAAGGAGGCCGACAAGATCTTTCTGCAAGCCATTGATACTTACCGCAATAAAAAGAACCCGGCCGCCAGCATTACGCTGTTTAAAAACTCCATTCTGCTGCAGCCGCAGGCCAAAGCCTATTATGAATTAGGCAATGCCCTGCTGGATAGCAATGAGCCGCTGGAAGCCACCAATGCCTATACCATCGCGGAGCTGCTGGACTATACCCCTCTGCACAAAGTGTTATACAACCAGGCCTGCGCGTACTCCCGGTTAGGACATAACGAAAAAGCCAAATACTACCTGGTATCTGCTATTGAATTTGGGTATAGCAATCTGAAAAATATATTCAATGATCCGGATCTGAAGAACATAAGAGACCATGAAGGATGGGATTTCCGGCACATTATTATTAACGCATTTGGTGGCGCTACGGACCCGGAAAAGCTACAGTGGAACCTCTTTTGCAGAGAATTTGAGGTGCTGGATCTGCCTGTAGTGCTGGATAAGGAATATGCACACAACCTGAAAGACCGCTACATTGCGTACGACTTTGAACGTTATATACCTGAAATGCGCGATGAAAAATTTTCACGCGAGGTAGGGAATGAATTTTATTACGTTGGATTAGTAAAAAGTACGGATAGCGTGCGTACCCTCATTTATGCATCGCGGGAAGAGCTGGGCGATTCAGAGGCCGATCCCCTGTACTACATATGCAGCTATACCACTACGGGTAATCTGATACAAAAAATGTTAATAGGCGGACGCGAAAAACTGGAGGAGCCTTACCGGATACCCACCATACAACCCAATGGCGATGTGCAGGTAACCCAGTTTAAGATGCAATATGAAAAAGATCCGTACCGGGCAGGATTTGAAGATAACAAGATCATAGAAATGAAAGAGCTGGATAAGGAATACTATGTGCTGGAAGCGGGCGGCCATTTTGCCAAACAGCCGGCCTTACTGGGTATGCGTTAACAGCAGGGCAATTCTCTTTTTAAGAAAAAAACGGATCCTGGCTTCCATGAACAACAGGTTCAGCGTCCAGCTTAACCAGGAAATAAGGATATATGCATCTTTAGGATGCAGGGGAATATTGAACACATCTATCAGGTAAGCATACAGCCTTAATGTAAGTGCTGAAAGCGTTAAGGCATAACTACGCAGCAGCATATGGCCATGTAGCTGCCAGCGCCTTTGCAGGGCATAACGCCATCCCATATACGTACTGCCCAGCCATAAGCAGGATAACAGCACGAAACTAATACGGGCTGCTATTCCGCCATTTGCATAAAAAGACATGATGAGCCCACTGGGCCCGCTCAGGCAAAGCACTGTTAACACATATATTTTACCGGAAGTACGGTGCAGGCGGGGATATTTTTTCAGCAAGTACCAGCTGCACTGCAACAGCCCGGTGATCAATACCACACTGCTAATGAACACATGTGTATAAAAGCTTAGCCGCCAGTGGCGGATATGGTATACCCATTGTTTGGTCATCAGAAAATCCGTGTACCGGTTAAGGGATGTATAGGGCCAGCTAAGGCGCAGCATTAACCAGGTACCGTAAAGTATAAGCGCAGTAAATACAAAAAGGAAACCGCGTTTTATGTATTGCAGCATCATCCGGCTATCATCTTATTGAATGTAATATTTTCTCCTTCTAAGCCGGTGGAATATGTTTTGTCCTCGTTAAATTGTAAGATAAAAATGCTGTTACGTTTAGGGAATTGTTCATTGGGCTGCCAGTTCACATGCACGGTGTCCCCTTTCTGCTCCCAGGTGCCTTTCAATGTAATGGATTGTTCGGCATAAGAGCTGTCAGTTACTTTTGAATAATAGTCGAACAGGCAGCTGCCATCTTCATTAAAGTACATCTCGCCCTGCTCACTGGTAAAGGGATAGTTCAGTACACTGGCATCCCTATTTTCATCAGCTAATTTCACCCGGCTCAGCGTAAAGCTTTTTTCCTGCAACGTTTTCTTATCCAACGGCTCCCAATGCCCCTTAGCAGTAGTGAACTCTTTATCAAACACCAGTTTAAAATGCCCGTCAAAAGGATGATCGCCAGGTTCATTCAGGGTAACCACCCAGCTATCCCCTTCCTGTTTCAGCGCTCCGCTAAGGTTGCGCCGCAAACCCTTATGTACATTATAACCTGCCAGGTGATTCTGGCTGGTATAGTTGATGGTGATGAAAATGGGCGCTCCGCCAAAATCGCCTTTATAAATGCCTTCGGCATTTTCTTCCGGTGGTTTGGTTGCAACAGCAGTACTGTCTGTAGCAATAGCGGGTGCAGAAGCCGGTGCGGAACATGCGCCCAGGATTACGGCGCACACAAGGGTAGCGGTGATGTATTTCACAGGTATTCAGGATTTGACGTAAAATAAAGTAATTCTATGGTAATTTATTTACATCAAAGTGTATTAATCTCTTATTATAATCCGGATATGTATTAATTTTATAAATGAACCATATCTTAACAGTACGTTACCATATGATTTAAATCATTGGATAAAACAAACTATCATCCTACTTTTGAATAATGAACATCACAAAACAACACAGGGAGCGGCCTAAATGGCTGCATGAGATGGACTTCATGGGCATGCACCTGATACCTTTACTGGCTTTCTTTACACACGTAACGGCGTTTGACTGGATCTTGTGTGCGGCGCTGTATGTAGTACGCATGTTTTTTGTAACCGGCGGTTATCACCGGTATTTCTCTCACCGCGCTTTTAAAACATCACGTTTTTTCCAGTTTATACTGGCAGGCGGCGCGCAAAGCAGCTTTCAGAAAGGGGTATTGTGGTGGGCTGCTAATCACCGTGTTCACCATAAACACAGCGATACACCGGATGATCCGCACTCTGCAAACCTGTATGGTTTCTGGTATGCGCATATTGGCTGGATCATGGGGCCGGAATACAAACCTACCCGTTATGAGCTCATCAAGGATATGAAACATAAAGAGCTGTATTGGCTCAACAAATATCATTTTGTACCACCGGTAGTTTTAGCCCTGGCAGTATACCTGGTAGGCAACAAAGTGAACGGTACCGGCTTCTTTGACTGGGGTGCAGGTGTTTCTACCCTGCTGATCGGGTTTTTCCTGAGCACCATCATACTGTTTCACGGGACCTTTACCATTAACTCCCTGATGCATAAGATCGGTAAGCAGCGTTATAAAACCGGCGATCAATCCCGCAACAGCCTGGTGCTGGCGCTGGTTACGCTGGGTGAAGGCTGGCACAACAACCACCACTATTATCAAAGCGCTGCACAGCAGGGTTTTTACTGGTGGGAAATTGATATCACTTACTATATCATCCGCACCTTAGGCGCGCTGGGTATTGTATGGGATATACGCGGCGTACCGGTGAAAGTGAAGGAGAGTAACAAGCTGAACCAACCTGCAGGAAATAAAGTGCCTATACCGGCGCCGGAATATCAATCGGAAAACTAGGGAAACCTATCCGGTATAAGTACAACTAATACCGGGGTTTGGTACATACCTCTCAAATACACGTTGTGTACTTTTGTGAAGTATAACCAAGACCCGGGCAGTATGACCAAGAGCAAATATTTTTTCCTCATCATCATATTAGGCGCCTTGACAGCATTGGCGCCTTTTTCTATTGATATGTACCTGCCGGGTTTCCCGGCAATTGCCAAAGATCTGCATAGCGATATTGCAGCAGTAGCACTTTCTTTATCCAGCTTTTTTATTGGCGTGTCTGCAGGGCAGCTGCTGTATGGCCCGCTGCTGGACCGTTTTGGCAGAAAACGTCCTTTACATATAGGCTTGCTGGTATACCTGCTGGCATCATTGGGCTGCGTGCTGGCCACGTCTGTAGAGGCATTGATCATACTGCGCTTTTTGCAGGCATTAGGCTGCTGTGCAGCAACGGTAGCTTCTACCGCTATGGTGCGCGACCTGTTCCCGGTAGAGGATAATGCTAAAGTATTTTCCATGCTGCTGCTGGTAGTGGGCGCATCGCCTATGCTGGCGCCGGCCATTGGCGGGTATGTAAGTGAGTTCCTGGGCTGGCATTACATTTTTATAATTCTTACAGCGCTGGCCGCAGTAATACTGGCCGCCGCTTTCTGGGGCTTGCCGGAAAGCAGCGCACCGGATCCCAACTATTCTTTAAAGCCCGGACCTATTACACGCAGCTTTCTTTCCGTAGTACGGGAGCCGCGGTTTACCACCTACGCTTTAACCGGCGCTATTTCCTTTGCGGGATTGCTGACGTATGTAGCAGGGTCGCCCAATGTGTTCCTGGAGATCTTTAAAGTGTCCGGCACGCAATACAGTCTCATATTTGCTTTGCTGGCAGCGGGTTTGATAGGTGCGGGGCAGGTGAATAGTGTAATGCTCAGAAAGTATAAGAGTGAGCAGCTGATCGTAACCGCATTGATCACTCAAACTATTATAGCCCTGGTATTGGTAACTGCCAGTACAAATGGCTGGATAGGATTTAGCGGTACGCTGGTGCTTATTTTCATGTACCTGTCATGCGCAGGGTTTATTTTCCCCAATGCATCGGCCCTTTCCATGGCGCCATTCTCTAAAAATGCAGGGAGTGCATCTGCGCTCATGGGCGCTTTACAAATGGGGTTAGGTGCGCTGGCCTCTGTAGCAGTGAGCCTGTTAAGCAAAATAGATCATACTACTTTTCCTATGACGGGGGTAATGGCTGGCTGTTCCCTGCTGGCAATGGGCATTTTACTAGCCGGCACCCGGGTGATCCGGATTAGAGATGCCCGTAAAACGGTGCTCTGCGATCTTTCCGCCTGAGCTTAATTCAGCCTTGCAGGATCAGGATTGTCCTTTAACCGGTCTTTGGCAAAAGTAATGGCGGTTTTACCGTGTGGGGCGGGCTTTCCGCTTTCATCCACATTTACAAACACCATCTTTTCAATAGCCAGTACCGGTTCCTGGGTGATCTTGTTCCTGACCTCACATTTCAGCGTAATAGAAGTAGTACCAAAGTGGGTAGCTACTATGCCCAGCTCAATAATATCGCCTAAGCGGGGTGCGCTTATGAAATTGATCTCTGAAATAAATTTGGTAACCACATGCGGGTTGTTAAGCTGCAGAATGGCGTAGATCACAGCTTCTTCGTCTATCCATTTCAGTAAGCTGCCGCCAAATAAGGTGTGGTTGGGGTTCAGATCTTCCGGTTTCACCCACCTGCGGGTGCGGAATTTTAATTCGGGTCCTTGTGTTTGCATAAAAAATCCTTTTTTAAGAGAAGTATTGGAATAGGGAGGGGCTGCTCGCATTGAATGACAGTGCAAAGGTCCACAATAAACCAGAATTTTTTAAGTGATATTATTTATGCAGGTATAGGCGCCGTCTATTAATTATTTAATGCCTTCCACAAAAGATCCTTCAGCTCATTCAACCCCTGTTGGGTAACGGAGGATATGAACACATGCGGTACATCTGCCGGCAGCTCCGCAGCTATGGCGGCTTTCAGCTCCTCGTCCAGCATATCGCTTTTACTGATGGCCAGCAGAAATTGTTTATCCAGCAGCTCAGGATTGTATTGTTCCAGCTCATTTAACAGAATGTCAAACTCCTCGCGGTGGTCTTTACTATCCGCCGGTATCAGGAATAACAGTACGGCGTTACGTTCTATATGGCGCAGGAAACGGTGCCCCAGGCCACGGCCTTCGTGGGCGCCTTCAATAATACCCGGCAGGACGGCAATGCAGAATGATTGGTTATTGTGGTAAGCTACCATGCCCAGGTTAGGGGTAAGGGTAGTAAATGCGTAATCGGCAATTTTAGGTTTGGCAGCGGTGATGGTAGAAAGCAGGGTAGACTTGCCGGCGTTGGGAAAACCTACCAGCCCTACATCCGCCAGTACTTTCAGCTCCAGCACCTTCCAGCCTTCTCGGCCGGACTCACCAGGTTGGGAATATTCCGGCGTTTGGTTAGTGGATGTTTTAAAATAGGCATTACCCCGGCCGCCAATGCCGCCTGGCATTAAGATCACTTCCTGCCCGTCGTTCAGGATCTCTGCTTCCAGCTCCCCGGTTTCTTCATCCCGCACCTGGGTGCCGGGTGGCACCTCAATAATAATATCTTCCCCATCGGCTCCCGTACAGTTATTGCGGCTGCCATTGCCGCCATCCTTTGCTACTACGTTCTTGTACCAGCGCAGGTGCAGCAGGGTCCATAACTGGGAATTCCCTTTCAGGATAATGTGCCCGCCGCGGCCA
This sequence comes from Chitinophaga sp. GbtcB8, assembly GCF_019091455.1. Lineage (GTDB taxonomy): Bacteria > Bacteroidota > Bacteroidia > Chitinophagales > Chitinophagaceae > Chitinophaga. The sequence goes on along the minus strand of NZ_JAGXJN010000025.1, from coordinate 12,267 downwards.
CCATCGCCCCCGTCAGGCCCGGCCTGCGGGTTAAACTTGGTGCGCATAAAATGGGCGCTGCCGGCGCCGCCTTTGCCGGATTTACAAAAAACACGTATATAGTCTACAAAATTTTCCAAAACCTTCAATTTACGGGTGGCAGGGGCCGCCCTGCCTTAAATAAAAACGCAAAGATCGGGAAGTTTGCGTGAAAAGAAACAATCACGCTACTTACGATCTTTGCGTTATGATATTTTTACGCAGGCAGGGCCTGCAAACTGCTTGTATATTCCGCTCTGTAACCGCTAACTGCTAAGAGCCAACTGCTAACTACACCTTCTCGCTCACCAGCTCATCGATCTCTTTACTCAGCAGGCTGAATATTTCCTCAATGCTGCCGTTGCCTTTGATCTTTTTAAACTTGCCATATTTGGCATAGTGATCAGCCACCGGGGCAGTTTTATTATGATATTCCACAATACGTGCCTTCACAATTTCCTCGCTGGCATCATCGCTGCGGCCGGAGGTAAGGCCCCGGTTCAGCAGGCGTTTGATCAGCTCATCTTCCGGTACTTCCAGGCTCAGTACAGCGGCTATGCTGGTTTTCTTTAAAGCCAGCAGCTTGTCCAGCGCTTCTGCCTGGGCAGAGGTGCGGGGAAAACCATCAAATATAAAACCTCTGGCTTCCGGGTTGGCATCCAGTTTGGAACTGATCATGCCTATTACTACTTCATCCGGAACCAGCTGGCCCTGGTCCATCACTTTTTTAGCTTCCATTCCCAGAGGGGTCTGGGCGCCTATTTCGCTCCGCAGCAGATCGCCGGTGCTCAGGTGAATGAGGCCATATTTCTGGATCAGGTTAGCACTTTGTGTACCCTTGCCGCTACCGGGAGGGCCAAATAAAATAATATTGACCATGTTCTTTAAAAAACTTAATTAAGCAAGATTGCAAATATAACAAACTATTGAATGTTCTGGTAACTAAAATTACCGTTGCTTAAATAATATAAAACAATTTATCGGAATAATTAACAACATTTAAAAAATTAGCTAAAAAGATAAAAATTTTTGAAATATGATTTTAGTATAAAGCATTTATTTTATGCACGTTAAACAGATACATAATTTATTTTATTAATCCGTTGAACCTCATATAAATATTTGTATGTTTATAGGCATGATGAGGAAGCAATTTATGGTACTGGGCCTCACAGGGTTTTTCATGACAGGACAGGCGGTTCAGCAGGGGCCCACATTGCAGGACAAGACATTTTCACAGGAGGTAGCACTTTCACCGGCGCCCCTGCAGCAACAAAAGGATACGCTCGGACAGGATGATCCGGCAGCCCAATGGGCCGACAGCGTTTTTAACACGCTTACGCCGGAGGAGCGTATAGCCCAGCTTATTATGATCCGCGCACATTCCAACCTGGGGCAGGATCATATTGATAAAGTGGTGAATGACATCCGCAGCAATAAAGTAGGCGGCGTTATCTTTTTCCAGGGCGGCCCGGTGCGGCAGGCCCGGCTAACGAACTATTATCAATCCATTTCCAAAGTGCCCCTGCTGGTATCTATTGATGGCGAGTGGGGCCTGGGCATGCGGCTGGACAGTGTTATAAGCCTGCCCCGCAACCTGATGCTGGGCGCCCTGCAGGACAGCACGCTGGCCTGGCAATACGGGCACCTGCTGGGAGAACAGTGCCGCCGCATGGGTATTCATATTGATTTTGCGCCGGACATGGATGTGAACAACAATCCCAACAACCCGGTAATTAACGACCGCTCCTTCGGGGAAAATAAATACCAGGTAGCCCGCATGGGTGTGGCTACCATACAGGGTATGCAGGCCGCAGGCATTATGGCCTGCTCCAAACATTTTCCCGGCCACGGGGATACGGATGTAGACTCTCACCTGGACCTGCCGGTGATAGGCAAAAGCCGCGCGGAGCTGGATTCACTGGAGCTATACCCTTTCCGGCAGGCTATTGCAGCCGGCGTAGGTTCCATTATGGTGGCGCACCTGTATGTACCAGCTATTGATAAGCGGCCTAATACACCTACCTCTATCTCTTATAATGCTACCACCAGGCTGCTTAAAAATGAGCTGAACTTTAAAGGGCTGGTAGTAACCGATGCGCTGGAAATGAAGGGCATTGCCAAGTTTTACTCCAAAGGGGAAGAAGCATTCCAATCCCTGCTGGCCGGTAACGACCTGCTGGTGCTGCCCTCCACGGCAGAAGGCAGTGTGACCGCCATTATGCGCGGTATAAAACGCGGGCAGATCAGCTGGGCGGAGGTGAACAAACGTGTAAAAAAAGTGCTCGTAGCCAAATATAACCTGGGGCTTAATCAGCCGCAGGTTATAGATACGGATCACCTTACCGATGACCTGAATGCTAAAACAGATACTTTAAAGAAACAGATTGCAGAACAGGCCATTACATTGGTAAAGAATGATAACCGCCTGGTGCCTTTCAAGATATTTCCTGTTAAGAAAGAAAAGATGGCCGTGGTAGCCGTAGGTGCAGATGGGCCCAATACCTTTTTGGAAACGGTTAAAAGCTACCGCCCGGATGCGGATGTGTTTGTATTTACCAACCGCCAGAGCTTACAGGAAGTAGCGGTGCTGATGAACAAGCTGCAGCGGGATTATAAGCAGGTGATCATTAGCCTGCATAATTATAACCGCCGCCCGGCTAATAGCTTTGGTATTACCGTAGCAGAAAAAGTGCTGGTACGGCAGCTGCAGCAGGAAATGCCTTCTGTACTGGTAGCCTTTGGCAACCCCTATGCGTTGCAATATTTTTGCGAAGCGCCTACCATTATGGCTGCTTATGAAGATGATGATATTACGCAGAAAGCAGCTGCCAACATCCTGTTTGGCAAAATAGCACCTAAGGGAAAATTGCCGGTGACCGTGTGCAACATTCCCTCCGGCAGTGGCATCACCTATGAGCTGCCTAAATTTATTACCCTGCCTAAAATTACGCCGGAAGAAGTGGGCATGAGATCAGCCGTGCTAAACGAAATAGACGGTATTGCCAAAAACATGATAGACCAGGGGGCAGCCCCGGGCTGCCAGGTGCTGGCGCTGAAAGATGGGCGTGTAGTGTACGATAAATGTTTTGGCTTTTATGAATACAACCGCTGGGAAGAGGTAACGCCGTCCTCTATTTATGACCTGGCATCCGTAACAAAGATCTGCGCTACCACCATTTCCATTATGCGCCTGTATGATGAAGGCAAGGTAAAGCTGGATGCTAAGCTGGGCGATTATTTACCTATTGTAAAAGGTACGGATAAAGCCAACATGCGCATCCGCGATATTCTGCTGCACCAGGCCGGCCTGGCGGCGTATATTCCTTTTTATAAGGCAACATTGTATAATAATGGCATACCGGATTCTGTGCTGTACCATAAAGATGCGGATTCACTGCATACCGTACGGGTAGCAGATCATATGTATATGGACAGCAATTACGTGGGAGTGATGTATAAGACCATGCTGGATAGCAAGCTGAATCCGCGCCAGGGTTATGTGTACAGCGATATGGATTTTATTTTCCTGGGCAAGATCGTAGAGCAGCTTACCGGTAAAAAGCTGAATGAATATGTAAAAGAAACCTTTTACGATCCCCTGGGGCTGGAAACCACTGGTTTCCGCCCAAGAGAACGTTTTCCACTACAACGTATAGCGCCCACGGAATTTGAACATACATTCCGCATGCAGCTGATACGTGGTGATGTACACGACCCTGGTGCAGCCATGTTTGGCGGCGTTGCCGGTCATGCAGGATTGTTTTCTAACGCGAATGATCTCGGGGTGTTGTTACAAATGTTACTGAACGGGGGCCGGTATAATGATGTGCAGTTTATTAAACCGGAAACAATTCAAATGTTCAGTGCCTATGGTACGCCGCAAAGCAGGCGTGGCCTGGGTTTCGACAAACCGGAAAGAGATAATGCACATCGCAAAGATCCTTATCCGGCGGCTAGCGCCTCCCCCCTTACTTTCGGGCATACCGGGTTCACAGGAACCTGTATATGGGTAGACCCACAGTATAAACTGGTGTTTGTATTCCTTAGTAACCGGGTATGCCCTTTGGGCGGCGCCAATCTCAAACTAAGCACATTGCACGTTCGAGAACAAATTTTAGAAACATTATACAAAGCAATGAAGTAGGGTGAATAATGAAGTGCAGGCACTGCACCATTCACAGCATACTATTTGCTTTCTACAGATACCAACCTGTTTACAGACAGCTGGGTTTTGATCTCTACTGAACGTTGGATCACACCATTTTTACCATTCCTTACTTCAAAGGTATAGTTACCGTCTTCTAAGCCCTGCAGGTTGTAACGGCCCATGAATACAGGCGTAGCGGGGATAATTTCGCGGTGTAATACGTTGTGGTTCTGATCTTTTATCAGCAGTATTACTTTGTCGGCACCGGGATTTTCAACGCTTACACGAAATACCAGGGAATCTTTCCTGGGCTGGGAAATGTTCACTTTAAAATTGCTAGGCACATCAGATGAAAAATGCGTAGCAGTAGCGCGGGCTGTGTTCAGAGCAAAAGTATGTTCCTGAGCAGCAACACCGGTTGCAGTTAATAGCATGGCAGCAATAGCCATAGTAGCGGTTTTGGACATGTGTTTCATGACATTAAGTTGTTTAAATGTTTAAATTTTTCGGGGGCAGTATTAGCTAATACTTAATGCCTTTTTTGTTTTTTTGTTTTTGTCGCCGCAAAGATAGTACATCATATGTTAACAGAACGTTATGCACCCATTAAAAATTTATGATGGATTGTTTGTACATAAATGTCCGCAAACCATACAACCGGCGCATGAACGACTGAAAATCAAACGTTCATATAGCTGTTGCCGTTATAGAAATTTTTTAGGGCCTTTAAATTTCTTGACGTAACTCTGACACTTCTCCGGCGGGCAGGTTAAAATTGTAACGGATCCATCTGATGAGCGAATCCAGTCGCGGATAACGATATAAACGGTCATTCATCTTTTGTATGGTCGTATCAGATATGGCCCAGTTCATAGCATAGGTATTGCTGTCACTTTTTTCATAAAGGGAGATGGGAAAGTAAGTGGTATCCTTATTGATCTCACGCAAATAATTAATGAGGCGCAGGTTATTTACAATGGTTTGTGTGCCGTAAGAACCAATGAGTGTTTGCACCGGCGCCAGCAGATCATTTACCAGGGGATGTACTTTGTGCAGCTGCACAGGCTCCCGGCTGGAGTTGGTGATGTGTATTACATACCAGCGCAGCTTTTTAGGCAGCTGCAGGTTTTTCAGCTGCGGGTAATAGCTGCTGCTGTCATGCACCCACTGGTTCAGCTTTAATATCATCTCATGCACTACACCGGCGCCTGAATTATCAAAATAACCGCCATCTACAAAATAGCTGTCGTGTATGCGGCCGGCAGGGCTTATGTATGGAAAGCGCGCACCTAATACTACCGCAGTGCTCAGGCGCATATCTTCCCCGGGTTTTAACAGGCTTAGCACATCTATCCGTTTACCAAAGATGGTAGAATCAATATTAATGTTGCTTACTACACCGGGCGCGCCATCCTGCATGCGCGTAGTGTTAATACATAATATGGGTAAGGTGTAAGCGCTATCCTGCTGCCGGGTTACAAGCGCCGACATTCTTTGCTCAAATGCCTTGCGCATGATCACAGAATCCGGTGCAGCGTTTTCAATAGCATATTCCAGCGCTGCTGCACGGTCATACACAAAAGGAAAGGGAAACACAGGACGGAACAGGTCAGGCCCCATCATACGCGCAAGGGTATACGTTAAGAAGTCGGATTTCAGGTAATCCTGCGCTTCCCGTAACAGAGTATGATGCCTGCGGTAAATGCTGTCGCGTTTTTGTAATAAAGTAAAGAAGGTGCTGTTACCAACACTGCCGCCGGATGCACCGGAGAGGCAAAGCAGGTGTTTTGAGAACTGGCTGTTGGAGCCTTCTTCCAGTCGGCTGAGCACTGCGGCCGTCCAGTAACCGGAGCGGGAGGCGCCCCCATCTGCCAGCACAAAAAATACCGGGTAAATACTATCACGTTGTATAACGGCCTGCCGCTGCTGCACCCAGTGAATAAAATATTCTTCCAGGTGCTGCCGGTTATCAAACAGCTGGGTGTTGTTTTCACGGTCTTTTATAATACGTGCGTAGTGCGGCTCAAATATAAAACCAAGGATCACCAGCAGCACAATATATACCACTGTTACATTAATGCCCGATAGCATAGAGGACAGCGAGATGATATTGAAAAAACCCAGCAGCACGCCCAAAGCCAGCAATGCAAAGGGAAAGCTGCCAATATGATTGGCAAAGGGCAGGTAAAAAATAGCGGTAAGGTAACAGATGGTGGCCAGTACGGAAATAACATTGAAGATTACGAACAGCAGCGCTTCCTCTGCTGTTCTGGACCTGTTGTTGTTTTTTTTATGGTTGTTCCACACGGTTTTAAGCACGCGCACAAACAGGGGGTTCGTCCACCGGTTGCTGCGCAGCACCAGCTTGCTGCGGTTATTTACCAGGAACAGGGCGGCATATTGCATCCAGGTAATGCCTGCCACCAGGGAAGTTACCGTATTGAGCCACCCGCATAATACAATGGCCACAAAAATAGATACCAGCAGCACGGTGCAAACAAGCATTAATTTTTTGCGTTTGCGCAGTGCATTACCCCAGCGGATCATCCAATAGCTAATGCCAATATATAGTAACAAATGCAGGCCCAGCAGTGCCCATAACCAGCTTCCCAGCGGGCCTATGCCCACGGGGCATTGCAAAATAGCCAGCGCAGTAACAGCAAAGCATAAATAACCCAGTATACGCGGCAGGTGTGAAATAAGCTGCCGCGACAGCCAGCCTGTAAAACAGCCATACTGCAGATCTTTACGGTAAGCAACTATACGGCCGGAGTACCAGTTCACATAAGCCCAGAAGAACAGCATGAGTAAAACCACTATGCCGCTCCACTTTGTTTCTGTAGCCTTTACAATAATATCTATGCCCTGCGGAAGCCACCAGAAGCACCAGGCCGCCAGCATCAGCAATATAATAGCAGCTGCAAACACAGAGAACAGGCGCAGGTAAACGGTGAACTGGCGTAGGCAATGTATGGCTGTTCTGTAAAGTGATAGTAACATACCTGAAGGCTTTGGATATGACAATCAGTTATTCGATCTGCTCAAATTAGGGAACAAATTTTAAAAACGGGAGTGGTTGTTTTTCAGAACAGCCGCACACAGTTATTCACTTCCAATTGCAAATTGACCTAATTTTGCAGCGTTTATGGAAAAAAGCACATTGCAGCAGCACCGTCCTGTAGCCATCTGGTTATATACAGGCGTAGGCATGATCATTATCCAGGTATTACTGGGCGGCATTACCCGCCTTACCGGTTCCGGCTTGTCTATTACAGAGTGGAAGCCCCTCCTGGGCGCCCTGCCCCCGATGAATGAACAAGCCTGGCAGGCTGCTTTTGATAAATACAAGGAGATTGCGCAGTTCACCTATGTGAACAGCCATTTCACCTTATCTGACTTTAAGGCCATTTACTTCTGGGAATGGCTGCACCGCGACTGGGCCCGGCTAATGGGCCTTGTGTTTGCAGTGCCGTTCATTTATTTCCTTATAAAAAAGAAGATAGACAGGAGCATGGTAAATCCCATGATCATCCTGTTCCTGCTGGGGGCCCTGCAGGGCGCCATTGGCTGGATTATGGTAAAGAGCGGTTTGAATGAGGAAAATTTGTACGTGAGCCACATCCGCCTGGCCGTACATTTCATTGCAGCGCTGCTGCTGTTATGTTATGTGCTGTGGTTTGCGCTGAAGATCAGCACACCGGCAACGGCTATACTTTATTCCCCTTCCCTGCGCCGGTTAAATAGCTGGCTGCTCGTGTTATTAACCCTGCAGCTGATATATGGTGCATTTATGGCAGGCCTGCACGCTGCACTTGCTGCCAGCACCTGGCCGGATATTAACGGTATGTGGTGGCCCGCAGGTATGCAGCAGGGCGGTTTCCTGGAAAGTATAACACAGAACCATATTACCGTGCAATTTATTCACCGGGGCCTGGCTTACCTCATAGCCATTGGCGTAGCCGTTTGGTGGTGGAATGCAGCTAAAACACCGGTTTACAGCCGTTTGCACCGCATCCGTTACCTGCCTTTGCTGCTGGTATTGTTACAGGTATTATTAGGGGTATTAACGGTTATGGGCAGCGTGGTAAAAATACCGCTGCTGCTGGCCGTGCTGCACCAGTTCACCGGCATGTTATTATTACTGGCATTGGTATGGACGCTGTTCTTAAGTAATGGAAAACCGGCGCTTACAGGTAAGCCCGTTTCCTAATAACATACCACTATTTTTTCGTAAGTTTATCTGCAATTGGTTTGGGGAAGAAACGGACCCGCTAAATACCAAAACGGACGTTTCACTTGACCATGAGGACATCAAACTACTTCAAGTGAAATTGAAACTACTGCTGGTTAAAACTTACTACTCCTTCCCTATACAGCTGCTGTTGCTGCACTTTCGCAAGTACCAGGTGTTGCTTATTTTCTGGGCAATTTTTTTCAGTACCATTAACGGTGGTTTTGCCAAGGTTTTTGGAGGCGATGCATTGTACCTGGCGCCGGAATACCTGGGTAATGTAAATTTTTACAGTACTACCCTTTTGGGCCTGGCTACCGGCTTTTTTATTATGAGCTGGAACATTACCACCTTTATACTGCATACCAGCCGTTTTAAATTCCTGGCCACTACTTCCCAGCCATTTTTCCGCTATTGCTTAAATAATTCCATTATCCCGCTTACGTTCCTCATATGCCTGCTGGTACGGGGCTGGCAATACCAGCGCTACCAGCAGCTCAGCACCGTGCCGGAAATATTGCTGCTGGCAGAGGGTTTTATTTGCGGGGTATTATTCGTGATCTTTTTCTCCTTCTTTTACTTTTTTAATGCAGATAAGAACATTAGCCGCCGCCTGGAGCGCCGCTTTGGCAACCCCCGTAATTTTTTAAGGACCGTGCTGAAACCCGGGCAGGAGCATGATGAAAATGCGCTGCCCGTACACAACTACTTTTCTTCCCCTTTCAGGATACGCCGCGCCCGTAATGTGGATCACTATAACAAACATTACCTGGACAGCATTTTAAAACAGCACCACTTTGCCGCCATGATCACTGTAGGCTGCGCCCTGGTATTCCTGGTGATACTGGCTTTTTTAATGGATTACAATGTTTGCCGGATCCCTGCCGGCGCCAGTGTAATGGTGTTTTTTGCTTTTTTGATAGGGATAGCCGGCGCTTACGCCTACCTGCTGCAAACCTGGGCCATACCGGTTTTGCTGGTAATGATGTTTGTGCTGAACTGGATGACAGTGAACAACCTGCTGGACAACCGCAATAAAGCCTATGGCTTAAACTACCGGCAGCCTAAAGAACGGCCGGCATACGATGTAAACAGCCTGCAGCAGTTCTTTTCAGAAGAGCGGGCCAAACGGGATAAGGACAGCACCCTTAAAATACTGGAACAGTGGAAGGCTAAATTTCCGCCCGGTACAAAGCCCCGGCTGGTTGTAATGAACTTCAGCGGCGGTGGCATACGGGCGGCCGCCTGGTCTATGAATGTGCTGCAGCGCCTGGATACGCTTACCCACGGCGCGCTTATGGACCATACCATGCTGTTCACCGGCGCATCTGGTGGCATGATGGGCGCCTCTTACTACCGGGAGCTCTACCACCTGAAACAATTGGGCAAACCCATGAATATACAGGACACTGCCTATACGGAACGCATCTCCCGCGATCTGCTGAACTCTGTTTTTTCAGCGCTGGCTGTAAATGATTTTATTACGCCTTTCCGCTCTTTTAAAATAGGCGCCAACCGCTACGCCAAAGACCGTGGTTATGCTTTTGAAATGCAGCTGAATGATAATACGGATCATGTGCTGGAAAAAACCATACGGGATTACCAGCTGCCGGAGCAGCGGGCCATTATACCCATGCTGATCTGGAATGCCACTATAAATGCAGATGGCCGCCGCCTGTTAATTTCCCCGCAACCCATTAGCTATTTATGCGCGCCGGAATATAAATATCCTACCCGCGCAGTACGGGATGTGGATGGGGTGGACTTTACCCAGTATTTTGCCGCCCAGCATGCCATGGACCTGCGTGTTACCAGCGCCATACGCATGTGCGCTACTTTCCCTTATGTGCTGCCCAATGTATTCCTGCCCAGTGACCCCATTGTGGATGTAATGGATGCCGGTATCCGCGACAATTTTGGACAGGAAACCAACCTGCGTTTTTTATATACTTTCCGGGAGTGGATAAATGAAAACACCAGCGGGGTAGTGTACATACAGGTACGCGATACCCGTAAGAACGATATACGCCCTATAGAAAAAACAAAAACGCTGAGCAACCTCATTTTTGATCCGTTGTTCACCATGCAGCAGCACTGGAGCGCCATGCAGGATTTTGAACAGGATAACCAGGTGAATTATATGGAAGGATATTTTCCCGAAAAATTCCACCGCATCATTTTCCAGTATGTGCCGCAGAAGGAAGATAAAGCAGCGGCTCTTAGCTGGCACCTTACCTCCCGAGAAAAGATAGATATTGCCGGCGCCCTGGATAATACTGCCAACCAGGCCTCGTTTGATTATGTGCTGAAGCTGATGAAATGATGTGTTAATATGCTGGTGTTTACTGTTTCAGGAACGCCAGCAACGCGCTTATAAACTGCTCATAGGCCTCCACATGCGGCAAATGGCCAACACCTTCAATGGGTACCAATTGGGCATGCGGTATTCTTTGAGCGGCGCTTTTACCCAGCTCGGGGTAATTACCTAAAGTTTTACGAACCTCCTCCGGCGCGCTGGCTTTACCCAGGGCAGTACGGTCGCGTTGGCCAATGATCAGCAGGGTAGGAGCCTGGATGTGCTCAAATTCATAATACACCGGTTGGGTAAAGATCATATCATAGGTGAGCGCTGCATTCCAGGCTACACGCGGGTAATCGGGTCCTTTGGTCCAGCTGGCTTGCAGCCGCGCCCATTTTTCATATGCAGGTTTCCACTGCCCGGCATAGTAATTATCCAGCTGGTATTGTTTGATCTTTTCATAATCCTGTTTTAATTCAGACTGGTACCACTTATCCACGGACTGGTAGGGTACTTTTACTTTCCAGTCTTCCAGCCCAATGGGGTTTTCCAGGATCAGCTTTTCCGTTACTTCCGGGAACATCAATGCAAAACGTACGGCTACCATGCCACCCATGGAATGCCCCAGCACCGCGGTTTTGGCAATGTGCAGGGTATCCAGCAGGGCTTTGGTATTTTGTGCCAGCAGCTGAAAGCTATATTGCAGGTGCGCTGGTTTGGCAGATTTGCCGAAACCTATTTGATCAGGGATAATAACGCGGTAGCCGTTTTTACGCAGGTCGGCAGCGGTACTGCCCCAATAGGCGCCGCAAAAGTTCTTGCCATGCAGCAGCATTACCACCTTGCCGTTAGGCTGGGCAGGCTGCACATCCATATAGGCCATTTTCAGGTGCTGGCCCTGGATGTTTAAGGTAATATAATGAACCGGGTAGGGGTAGTTGTAGCCGGAGAGGGTAGCATCCTGCGGGGGAATGGTTTGGGCTTGCATGATACCGGTAAAGTAACATAATAAGTATACCAGCAGGTAGTATTTTTTAAAGTGCATGGGAATATTTTTTAACCGTTGGCTGATTAGTACAAATGTAATGCCCGCGCAAAGATCAAATTTATTACCGGCCGCTGCCCTGCAACCCCTTCAGAATCATAGTATTCAATTATTATATGAACATTAACATCTTGATCACATTTATTTAAAACACTTTCCCCCATTCTTTCCACATATTTTAGTACCTTTGCGCCTTCATTTACACAGATGGGCCTAATGCCCCTGTAAAATTCTATAGTACAAGACTTATATGAACATCCGTAACATAGCTATTATTGCGCACGTAGACCACGGTAAAACCACCCTGGTAGACAAGATCCTCCATCAGACCAACGTTTTCCGGGCTAACCAGGAAACCGGTGACCTGATCATGGACAGTAACGACCTGGAAAGGGAACGTGGGATCACCATCTTCAGTAAAAACGCATCTGTGGTGTACAAAGATGTAAAGATCAATGTAATTGATACACCGGGCCACGCCGACTTTGGCGGTGAGGTAGAGGGCGTACTGAAAATGGCCGACG
>NZ_JAGXJN010000248.1 GCF_019091455.1 Chitinophaga sp. GbtcB8 | reverse complement strand
CTAGAAAAATATTTTCATTTATTTATCTTGCCTAAACCTTTTATTTATCTCATATACCATTTTCTAGATAATCGTGCTTTGTGCTACTTGTAAAAGCAGAGAATGAATGTTTGAAGCATGGGAACTAATGGCACAGAAAAGACTATATATCGATATAAGTTTTTTTTCCTTCTTTTACATGATTATAGCCTTTCTTTTGATTATCCTTTTTGCAATTTTTCTTAACATATATCATAAATCAACTTGGAAGCAGA
>NZ_JAGXJN010000247.1 GCF_019091455.1 Chitinophaga sp. GbtcB8 | reverse complement strand
ATTTTGATTTCATAGCCATTATTATCATATTTAAAGTATTATCATATTGATATTCTTCTAATGCACAAACAATATTAGTAGAGACAACTAAAAAAATGTACAGTCCAATAATAAACACCATACAAAATGTATGTTACATTATTAAAAACTTTTAAAATTTCTAAGATTCTTTACACGCATTCCAATGTTATGGATATAATTTTCTATATTCAAAATATTTTTTAAGCAATTAATGTATAGAATTTCATCCGGTA
>NZ_JAGXJN010000246.1 GCF_019091455.1 Chitinophaga sp. GbtcB8 | reverse complement strand
AGCCCCAGGCGCCGGCATACGGCATATAAAGAGGTTTTTAGTTTGCTGTTCAGGTCAAAATCGCCCTGCTGCACCTTTTCATATAATATGATCATTGCCCCCTGGAAAAGATCTTTGGCGTCATCGTCCGACCCGTTATCCTGCTGCACCATTCTCAGGATCACCGGAAAATCCTCCAAATAAAGGTTTCCCAGCGATTTATGGTCACTACGGGCCAATCCTGGCAGTAATCCCCTGCCCTTGGTTATGTTAGG
>NZ_JAGXJN010000245.1 GCF_019091455.1 Chitinophaga sp. GbtcB8 | reverse complement strand
TTGAGTTTAGAGGTGAATCTAAGTTATAGAAGATGAGAGATCTTGTAAAAGAAAGGGTGTGAAGGTTCTTACCTAAGCTTGTTAAAAGGAGAAAACCTATAACAAGGGTAGTTAATCTTCACTTGTTGGAAAAAAGATTAATAATGAAAATCGATGGCCTCAAGGGAAGAGGAATCAGGAGTAGACATAGTATCACACACTTAGCTGGTTTTGCTTAAGTCGTGCGGTACCTTTACGTGTTTGTCCATAAAGATC
>NZ_JAGXJN010000244.1 GCF_019091455.1 Chitinophaga sp. GbtcB8 | reverse complement strand
TGCGATGGTGGGGTGAAAATTACGTTCCCGGTGTGGAGAGCCCTAGTGATGCCACAAAAAAATGACCAAAAATAACTCCAAAATTCCTGAAAACTAGAAAAAGAAAATAGATTAGGATTTTTAAGTTGAAAATAAATATAAATTTAGTATAATTTTAACAAAAATGATCTAAATTAGGAAAGAATATTAACATATATCTTTTCCGGATTTTGAGAAGTAGCTTTGTGATATATTTCGGACTGTCCTTCTATTAAT
>NZ_JAGXJN010000243.1 GCF_019091455.1 Chitinophaga sp. GbtcB8 | reverse complement strand
GCACTTCATACAATCCTTTGGCACATTGTCCTCTTTTGCGACCTTTTGCCCAATCGGTATATTGACCTCGGTAAATCCTTGGCGTAATGTCCATTCTTCTAGGCCCGATGCCCAAACTTCTGACATGAAGCCTTTTGCCGATACGTACCAATCCTCTAGCTCGACATTCAATCTTTTAACATGTTCCACTCTGGCCTAACATTAATTCTTCCTAGTTTAATTTTCTCTTCATGTTCGAAGCTTATCCTGTGTTAC
>NZ_JAGXJN010000242.1 GCF_019091455.1 Chitinophaga sp. GbtcB8 | reverse complement strand
TATGCATTAATTATAGTGGTTGTCAAGTCCTCATGGGGACTTCGAATCCTTGCTCATACTTCAACTACATCACATTATTTGTCTCTACGCATCTTCTCGAACAAGATAGCGAGGGCGCCACAAACACAAAACTCTTTGATCCGATCTCCAGCATTAGAGGCTTGATGAATAAGAGTAGGAGGAAACTAAACATGTTTGAAAGCACACAATGGAAGACGCAAGGAGAATGAGAGAGAGGTTGTTTTTTTTTTCTTT
>NZ_JAGXJN010000241.1 GCF_019091455.1 Chitinophaga sp. GbtcB8 | reverse complement strand
AGAGGGTTTGGGGGGACTGGCGGAATGTTTACTTTAGAAGGTGTGTGGGAAGAGATTTCGCGGGGGAACAAGGATGAGCATGGTGTAGAGGAGTTTGTAGAAAAACAGATGGCGGAAAAAGAATATATCTTCTCCGCCCGCCTGGAGTTGGATTACCTGAAGGAGCGCAATGGTTTTGTTTTCCCGGGGGATGAGGGGGAACCGCTCTCGGGTAACATAATTAACCACCACGAGCCCATCCCCCGGCAAAAGGGG
>NZ_JAGXJN010000240.1 GCF_019091455.1 Chitinophaga sp. GbtcB8 | reverse complement strand
AGGATATAAAAACCGCTCTTCTGCAAGGGATATTGCCGGAAGCTTCCGGGGAAATGCACGGTATCGAGGAAGGCCTGTTCCCGGTCTAAAAAGGTTCCAACACACATAGGCGCACCCTGGGAGGTATTAATGTGTTTGGTAGTTACCAGGTAGCCTAGCACCCGCACGGTTTCTTCCAGCCTTGTGGCCATTTCCCGCACGGTCACATACTGGCTTTGAACATGTTCCAGCACGCTGAACGGGGAGCACAGCGGA
>NZ_JAGXJN010000239.1 GCF_019091455.1 Chitinophaga sp. GbtcB8 | reverse complement strand
GAATGTTTTCACTTTTCACTGACAAAAGAATATGAAATAAAATGCCAGAAAAAGTGATTCTTGCGGCAGCAGTGGCATAGGTCATAGAATTTCTGGATCATAATGTTTCTGCGGATGAATCTGGCATGCAAGTCCTACTAATGAAAAACACAATCCAATGGCTAGAGAAATGAAATTTACCATTGAAATGTAGGTAGATTAGTGATTATTCTGTTACTGATTATATTATAATGATTTAGAACCACTAGTTGGAAA